>NZ_JAHKQA010000042.1 GCF_018860705.1 Citreicella sp. C3M06 | reverse complement strand
GATTTGTGCAACAAAGCCGGTCATGGCCAGAGTCGTGGGGCTGGGAGAGGTTAAGAACCCCGCCGATCCCTTGCGCAGGAATGGCCAAGGATGCCCTGCCCTATCCAAGGCGCTCAGCACCACAAAATTCAGACCCGCAAAGAAATCGCGGTGCTGATCTGGCATCGCGTCGCGCAGCACAGCGGCCCCGCGCGCCCGCATCCGGTCCTCGACGCCGAATGCGGCCTGCATCCGGCGCTCTCCGTCGTGCCACACGTCTCGCATTGGCTCAGGACCGCGGAATATCGACAAACCCATCCAGCGCCTGCACCCGAGCCAGCCACGCGGCGATGTTCGGATACGGCGTCAGATCAAGCGCCCCTTCGTTGGCCACAGCGACGTAGGCATAGCAGGCGATATCGGCCAAAGTGGCGCGGGCGCCGACCAACCATGCCCGGTCTTGCAGGTGGGCTTCCATCAAGTCGAACAGCTTTTGGCTCTGCGCGACGGCGGCATCGTGGTCGCCGGGCATTTTGAACAGTTTGATCAAGCGCGCCATATTCGGGCCGCGAAACATCACCCCAGCGGAAATGGCAAACCATTCATCCACCTGCGCACGCTCGCGCCTGTCTGTAGGCATCCACCCCTGATCCGGCGCGTAAGTCCGTTCCAGATATTGAAGGATCGCAATGGAATCGCGCACGGTGAGATCGCCATCCACCAATGTCGGCACCTGCCCCAATGGATTGATCGCGAGATAGGCGGCGCCCTGACGCTGACCATCCATATCCATCACGGACACAAGATCCACATCGAGGCCCATCAGGCTTGCCGCAAGGCGGACGCGATGACAATGGCCTGATTTCGGAACGTCATAGAGTTGAATGGTCATCGGCATTTTCCCTTTGCTTTGGCAATGGATGCGTTGGGCATCCGGTTGCCGCAAATTAGGGCTCCGCAATACTGTTAGACCATTCTCAAATTTTCGGGCACATCTGTGCGCAGCTCAACAGGTGATCCGATGACCGAACAGACCCAAAACTGGGAAGACCTCCGGCTGATCCTTGCCATCACACAGGGGCGTGGCCTGTCTGGCGCGTCCCGTATCCTTGGCTTGCATCACGCCACGGTGTTGCGTCGGCTGAACCTGTTTGAGGCGCGGATGGGCGTGGTTCTGTTCCATCGTGGTGCCCGAGGCTACGAGCCAACGGATAGCGGCGCCGAACTGGCCCGCATGGCGCAGTCGATTGATCAAAGCGTGCAAGACACCTATCGCCGTCTTGCCGGGCAGGATCTGCGGCTGTCGGGCACGGTGCGATTGGCCACGTCGGATTTCATTGCGCAAAGCCTGCTGAACCCGGTGCTGCGGGAATTTCACAACCGACACCCCAGCATCGAGTTCGAAGTGGCGATCTCCCCGCAAATGGCGTCTTTGACCAAGCGCGATGCCGACGTGGCGTTTCGGGCCGCCAACGCTCCTCCTGACAATCTTGTCGGGTCCAAAATCGCCGAACTGAGATACGGTATCTACGGGCACGCTGCGTTTTTGGCCCAGCACGCAGACACCAGCGATTTACAGCGGCTGGCTTGGGTCGGGGACGATCAGTCCATCGCCCATGTAACGACCAACACATGGCGCATGCGAGAGTTTCCCAACGCGCGGGTGCCCCATCGCTATGACAGTCTGCTGGGCAAATTCAGTGCAATCAAAAATCAGATGGGGATCGGGTTTCTACCGCATTTTCTGGCGCGCACGCACCCGGACTTGATCTGCCTGCGGTCGAACCCGGCGCAGTGGACATTGGACCTGTGGCTGCTGACCCACCCGGATTTGCAACATATGAACCGTATCAAGGCCTTTATGAAATGTTCCCACGAGGTTCTATCGCAGTTGAACCTGTCCGACATTGATGAACATTCTGCCCCACTCTTGTTCTAAGACCGGGGCGCGGGCACCGCAGCCGTCCTTATTTTCGGTGCGGGGCGACCAATGCGGGGATCAGCCTTGTGGCCAGATCCGCAAACAGGCTTAGCGCCGGACGCATTCGCAATCGATTGTTGCGCAACAGCACGATCTTCAACGGGCGCAGCGGCTCGGCAATCGGGCGCATGACCACGGGGCGCCCGCTATAGGTCATCTGGTTAGAGGGGCGAATGTTCAGCACCGACACCCCCAGCCCGCTGGCCACGAAAGAGCGCACGGCTTCTACGGAATGACAGCGGAAATCAATGCGCGGCACGATCCTTTGATCGGCGAACAACCTATGAAAATAATCGCGGGTGTGCGGCAAATCCATCAACACGAAAGGACGTGTCGCAACATCATGCAGGGACACTGCGGTTTCCTGAGCCAGTGAGTCCTCGGGCGGCAGAACCGCATAGGGCGGCAGCGTCGCCATGACCGACGCGCTGAACCCGCTCTGCAAGGCGAGATCGAAGGTGATCGCCAGTTCGACCTTGCCGGCGGCCAGTCCGCTGAGGATATCGTGTTGGTCCATGTCGAGGATACGGACCTGAATGTTTGGATGCTTTTCGTGGAAGGCGCCGACCAACTCGGCGGTGATGGTCGGGGTCAGGTTGACGAAAGACGCGACCGTGATTTCACCGCCCAGCGTATGAGAGATCGCATCGACATCATGGCGGAACTGGTCGGATTGCGACAGCAGCAGCCGCGCGCGCTCTAGGAACCCCAGCCCTTCAACGGTAAGTTCGATGCCCTTTGTTGGGACCCGCAGAAAGAGTTGAACATTGTAGAGGTCTTCAAGTTGCTGAATCGCCGCCGACACACTGGGCTGCGAGATGTTCAGACGCCGCGCCGCTTCAGAGATTGTGCCGGTCTCGGCACTCATGACGAAGTAGCGCAGAGCGCGTAAATTGACGTCCATCTTGGCCTCGGCAACCCTCAGTATAACATCTTCCTATACGATTGAGAGTTATTATATGTTTTTCCTGAGGGAGCGAAAGGGCTTACGTAGGGCCGAAATACGAATTTCTAGGGATGCCCCGGATGGAGACCCTCGTGACGCAGACGTCCAGACTTCGCAGCTTGCCGATGAAAAAGCCGGAAGGGCACAAAGCTGTCATTCAGCGGTACTCTTCCCGCGTCGACCAGAGTGTCGAGTCTCTCCGCATGGCCGTGCTGGGGTATCAGGAAGCACCCGGCGCCCATACCGGGCCCGACGCCTTCCTTAGCCATCTCGCCGAGATGATTTCCCACACCGGGGCCCCGTTTCATCACGACATATCCATGTGTGTTGATGATCAGGGTTTCACCAACTCGATGGCCGTTTGCTATTGGCAAGATGAGGCACAGTTTGCGGCATGGTCTGCCCGGTTCGACCAATGGTGGGCGGCCTTGGACCCCAGCAGCCTGTCGGTGGGTCTGTGGATCGAAACCTTCGCTGTTGCGCCGGAGTATCGCGAAACAAACCTGTTTCAGGAATACTTGCGCGGTCTCTCCGCCTGTCCGATGGCGAAAATCGAGCCGATGGACGAAAGTGGCTACTGGGGCGCCGCGCGAGACCGCTTCGCTGCGTCTGCGCATGATGATTTTGCCCCCGATGTTCACAGCGACCTGCAAGCCGACCTACACCGCCAGACCTTGGGTAAACGCATCATCGTGTCGGACATTCCCAGCCGCCTTTGCGTGATCCGTTCGGGCGTGACCTGGGCCAATTGCGGCGACGAGCAATTGGCAAGCTTTGAAAGCAACCTCAAACCCAAGCTTGACGCTGGCATGGCCTTTTTGCGGGCAAACCCGGAAGAAACCGGATGTTGCAGTCTGCGGCAAGTCACCTGCCTGAGCGCCGAAGGAACGGAACAAAAAGAGGCCTATTCCCTGGGGATTTTCCTGACCTACCGGCACCTTGAGAAATGGGCGCATGACCACCCAACCCATCTGGCGATCTACACCCGCGCCTTGGCGGAACGGAAGAAGTATCAGGAAAAACTCGAACTTCTGACGTATCATGAGATTTACGTTCTGAATGAGAACGTTCGCTGCGAATATCTGAACTGTCAGCCCCGCACCGGGGTCTTGCCGTATTTCACAAATCAAACGCCTGACAGCACGGCATCCCTTTCCAATTCATAGGCACAGATATTTTTTCGGAAGTATCCCAACGCGCCGAAACCCCTCCCCGCCCATGCCTATTCGCCAGCTCCTGCGGAGGAGCGCCCTAAATCTATGTCCGGAGATCCGACATGAATCCTTCTCACACAACCCGCCGCAAGTTTCTGCAACGTTCGGCAACCGCCCTCGGGGCTGTCACCTTGGCCTCGCCGGCGTTGATCACCGCCGCCTCGGCAGGCGCCAAGCACAGAATGACGTTCGGGCACACCTTCGGCGCGGCCAGTGACAATTACATGGTGACCGGCCTGTCGCAGTTCAAAGCGGCGGCTGAGAAATACTCTGACGGCGAGCTGGAGGTCGATATCCACGAAGCCGGCAGCCTCGGCGGGCAAAACGTGTTGCCGCAGAAGGTTTTGACCGGCGCGATCCAAGGGTGCCAATTGTCGACGGGCAACTTTGTGAACTACTCCGAGGTCTATAATATCCTCGATTTCCCGTATCTCTTCGCCTCGAACGACGCCTTCGAAAGCACAATCGAACAAGATGGGTTCCGCGACTCTGACTTCCTGTCGAAACCTGCGTCCAATGGATTTCAGGTCGTCCCCGGGATGTGGGCCAATGCGGGGTTCCGGGTGCTCGGGATCTCCAAGAAAGTCGACCGCGTCGTCACCACGCCCGACGACTTGGCCGGTCTGAAAGTACGCACCAACGGCACGCGGGTCGAAGACGTCATGTTCAAGCTGACGTCTGCCAGCCCGGTGTCGATTGCATGGGGCGAAGCCTATCAAGCGATGCAGCAGGGCGCGGCAGACGCGCTGAGCGTCGGTCTGGGGCCACTGACCGCCTCAAAAATACACGAAACCCTGTCGAGCGCCACGCTGTATGAGCTGAACTTCAACTGTCACATCACCACGCTCAGCAAACGCTGGTTCGATAAACTCCCCGCAAATGTGCAAGAGGCGATCATGCAGGCGGGCCGCGACAGCTATGCATTCCAGAAGGCTGAACAGAAGAAGGCCAATGACCAGATGTTGCAGCTGTGGCAAGAGACCGGCATCGAAATCAACCATCTGACCGCCGGGCAAAAAGACCAGTGGGTCGAGAGCATCGGCCATCAGCGCAGCGAATACGACGGTCTGAAAGACGCCTTTGGCCGCAAAGCCTTCGACACGGTGGTTGGCCTGCAAGGATAGTCCCCAATGGGCGCGCGGAGACACTCCCGCGCCCAGCCTTATCCTTCCCTATGAATGTCAGGTCCCTTTATGCAAACCTCTCCGGTACTCCCGCGGGTGGTCCGTTTTCTTGACGGGCCATTCGTACGCTATGTCGTCATCGCGGCCTATGCGTATTTCTTTCTTATCATCCTGAGCGAAGTTGCGATGCGCTATTTCTTCGCCCATTCGACCACATGGGGTGAAATGACCGCGCGCTATGCGTTCGTTTATTTTGCCTATGTGGCCATGGCCGAAGCGTTTCGACATGACGAACATATCCGCATCGATCTGATCCCGAACCGTCTGGGCCCCAGAGCACGCAAGGTCCTAGAGACCTATATCGACCTGCTCTGTGTCGCGATTTCCATCACGGTGATCTGGTACTCGATCCAATTGATGCAAATCCAGCAGATGGCCAACATCCGCATGCACGCCCTGCCGCTGAACCTGTCTTGGGCGCAGGCCGCGCTGCCGCTCGGCTGGGGGCTAATGATTATCCGCATCGGGCAACGGCTGAGCCGTCGATTTGCGTGGAATCTTCCTGCCGCAAAGTTCGAGCACCCCGCCAGCCAAGGAGAGCTGTGAGCATGGAAAATTCTCAAATTGCGTTTCTGGTCGTGACCTTGATGGTTGTCCATCTGGTGATCGGCTTGCCGTTGTTCGTCGTCCTCGCCGTCGGGTCGTTGTCCTTGATCGTGCTGACGGGCACCTATTCGCTGAGCAGTCTGGGCACCACGCTGTTTGCCTCGCTGGACAGTTGGGCCTTGCTGGCCATGCCCTTGTTCATCCTCGCAGGCGAGGTGATTTCGCGGGGACGTATCGCCCGAGATCTGATCGGTCTGGGTGAGGCGTTGGTCGGCTGGCTGCGTGGCGGGCTTGGCATGGCGACGATCTTTGGGTGTTTCTTCTTTGCAGGCACCAGTGGGTCAAGTTCCGCCGACACCGCAACGATCGGCAAGATCATGGTCCCCGCCCTGAAGCAGAAGGGCTATGATCCCAGCTATGCCGCCTCCCTTGCCGCATCGGGAGGTATCTTGGGCGTCATCGTGCCGCCGAGCCTGATTTTCATCATCTACGGCATCGCCACCGCCACATCGGTCGGGGATCTGTTCGTCGCAGGCATTGTGCCCGGCTTCATGGTCGCGCTTGGCCTGTGCATCGCCAACTACCTTGTCTGCCGGTTCGGGACATGGGGGGCGAGCGAGAAAACCGCCTTTTCCGGCAAGGCCGCTCTGAAGGCCCTGTGGCAGGCACGCTATGGCTTTGGCGCACCCCTGGTCATCCTCGGTGGCATCTATGGTGGGCTCTTCACCCCGACAGAGGCGGCTGCCGTGGCCGTTGGCTATGTCTTCTTGGTGGAACTGGTACTGGTGCGCGAAGTCCGCTTCCGCGACCTGGGCGATATTTTCCTGACCGCGTCGCGGACCACGGGCATTCTGGCGCCGATCATCGCCTTCTCGATCCTCTTCGCCGAAGTCCTCGCCGTCCTGCGTGTACCGGGCATGATTGTCGAAGGGTTCACGGCTTTTGACGTCAGCTTTGGGGTTTCGGTCGCGCTCATCGTGGTGATGTTGCTGGTCATTGGCTGCTTGCTGGAACCGATCGCGGCGATCCTCGTGATCATGCCGATTCTGTTTCCAATCGGTCAGCAACTTGGCTTTGATCCGGTGCATTTCGGCGTCTTTGTGGTGACCACGCTATCGGTTGGTTTCATCACGCCGCCGGTGGGCATCAACCTGTTTGCCGCCGCTGCGGTTAGCGGAGAGCCTTTCACCCGCATCGCAACGCGCGCGTTCCCGGCCTTCATGGCGCTGATCCTGATCTGCTTTGCTATCGCATTTCTGCCATCCATGATCCTCTGGTTCCGCTAGAGCTCCGGGTCGCGCCGCCCCTGTTCGGTTGGGACGGCGCTGCCAGATTGCCGACGCGGACGCGGCAGTGCGATTTGCCGTCAAACTGAACACCAAAGATTTGTCCCGGGTCAAAAGCTTTCGACTTCCACAAAGCGTCATTGGCTGCGCAGGCTCAGGGCAAATCATCGGTTTGCCCCGAGCCCGCGCGATGCTGAGTGATGTGCTACCCCACCCGCGCCCGGCCGCTCTTGGAGTTTGCGCGTTTGCATCAGGCTCGCGCGCTGGTGTCGTGAGTTGATTTCGTCAGGTCTGCCAAAACCTTGTTGCCGATGGCTTCGTGCGGGCATTCTTCGTTGTCGTCTCTACCCCAAGCCTCCGGCTTTTCGGCGACATCTTAAAGGTTCATGAACCAATGGCGGGGCAGGCATTCCGCCCGAAAGCGCCCATTGAACGTCTCAATGAAGGGTGACGGCCCGATTGAGCCCACCTGCCTGACGAAAGCAGGGCGCACTAAAACACGTGCATAAAGGCACCTGTCTTATCTGGAGGGGGGTGTCGGTGGGGCGTCAGTCACTCAGGTTGCCCAACGAGCGCGCTCACGCGCTCGCAGATCTGCGGTCGGCATCGCTCGGAAGGACTGGCTCTTCGCGGGCTCCGACAGCGGCGGCGAAACGCTGGCCCCGGCGATGATGCTCATTAAGACGGCCTAGATAAATGGTCGCGAGCCGCAAGCGTGGCTCGCCGAAATCCCCGAGCACATCCGTGATCACAAGATGAACCGGCTCGACGAGCTGATGGCGTGGAACTGGACGCTGCCGGACTGATCCGTGGCAGAAATCAGGCGGCTACGGTCGGTTCTCCTACTTATTTTCAAGCGCTTGGCAGCTTAAAGCCTCATGGCGTGGCGCCCTCTGTTTCAGATTATCGCTCTTGTCAGCTGCACCGAGCTGCAGCCTTGCGCAGTCTCATGGCGTTCCGACCGGTTGCCTGCTAGCGAGCGGCAAACAGAGGGGAGCCTGGCATGACCAGCCATTATCTAGAAGACCTGACACCGGGGCAGGTGTTTCACACCGGCACGCTGCTGGTCGAGCGGGCCGATGTGCTGCGCTTTGCTGCCGAGTTCGATCCGCAGCCGTTTCACCTTGATGACGAGGCCGGGCGCAACAGCCTGTTCGGCGGGCTGGCGGCCAGCGGCTGGCACACCGCGGCGATGACCATGCGGCTATATGTGACCGGGGCGTTCCAGCCTGCCGGTGGCTCTGTCGGGGCGGGCATGGAAGAGTTGCGCTGGCCGCGGCCGGTCTTTCCCGGCGACACGTTGAGAGCCGAGATCGAGATCCTGTCCGCCCGCGCCTCGGCCACGCGGCCAGAGCGCGGCATCGTGCGGATCCGCTGCACCACCTTCAACCAGCATGACGCGCCGGTGCAGATCTATGTCTCGGTCGTGTTCATCGCGACGCGGCAGGCCTGAGGCGGCAGGCATGAAAAAGCCCCCGCCCGTCACCGGGCGGGGGCCTTGATCGGTCAGTCTCAGGCGAAGATCGCGTTCAGCGTGGCCGAGGGGCGCATCACCTCAGCGGTCTTGGCCGCGTCGCCGTGATAGTACCCACCCAGATCGGCCGGGGCGCCCTGTACCGCCGCCAGCTCACCCAGGATCTCGGCCTCGCCGGTGGTCAGCGCCTTGGCGATGGGGGCGAAATGCGCCGCCAGCTCGGTGTCGACGGACTGTCCGGCCAGCGCTTCGGCCCAGTAGCGGGCGAACCAGTAGTGGCTGGCGCGGTTGTCGGGCTCGCCAACCTTGCGCGAGGGCGACCGGTCGTTGTCCAGAATGCCCTGCGTCGCGGTATCCACCGCATCGCCCAGAACCCGCGCCTTTTCGTTGCCCGCCTGATCGGCGAGGAAACGGAAGGATTCCCCCAGCGCGCAGAACTCGCCCAGCGAATCCCAGCGCAGGTGGTTTTCTTCCATCAGCTGCTGCACGTGCTTGGGAGCAGAGCCGCCCGCGCCGGTTTCGAACAGCCCGCCGCCGTTCATCAGCTTGACGATCGACAGCATCTTGGCGCTGGTCGCCAGTTCGAGGATCGGGAACAGGTCGGTCAGGTAATCGCGCAGCACGTTGCCGGTGATGGCAATGGTGTTGTCGCCCTTGGTGATGGTCTCGAGGCTGGCGATGGTCGCTTCGCGCGGGGCCATGATCTCGAACTTGTCGGCAACGCCGCGCGCTTCAAGGATCGCCTTGACGTAGGCGATCAGCTCGGCGTCATGGGCGCGGTTCGCGTCCAGCCAGAAGATCGCGCGGTAGCCGGTGGCCTTTTGCCGGTCGATCGCCAGCGCAACCCAGTCTTCGATCGGGGCCTTGCGCGCCGAGGCAGAGCGCCAGATGTCACCCGCTTCGACGCTGTGCTGGTGCAGCACGGTGCCATCGTCGAGGATCATCTTGACGGTGCCCGCCTGCGGGATCTCGAAGGTGGTGGGGTGGCTGCCGTATTCCTCGGCCTTCTGCGCCATCAGGCCGATGTTCTGCACGGTGCCGGCGGTGGCCGGGTTCAGCTTGCCATTGGCCTTGAAGAATTCGATGGCCGCATCATAGACCGGCGCATAGCTGTTGTCGGGAATGACGCAGACGCAATCATGTTCCTTGTTGTCCGGACCCCAGCCCTTGCCGCCCGCGCGGATCAGCGCCGGCATCGAGGCGTCGATGATCACATCCGACGGCACGTGCAGGTTGGTGATGCCCTTGTCGGAATTGACCATGTACATCGGCGGGCGCGCAGCGGTGACGGCGTCGATGGCGGCCATCAGCTCGGCGTCATCCTTGACGCGGGCCAGCAGATCGCCAAGGCCGGAATTCGGGTTCACACCCAGCGCCGCGAGCTTGTCGCCATGCGCCTCGAACACCGGCTTCAGCCATGCCTTGACCGCGTGGCCAAAGATGATCGGGTCCGAGACCTTCATCATCGTGGCCTTCATGTGCAGCGAGAACAGCACGCCTTCGGCCTTGGTCTTTTCGATCTCGGCATCAAGAAAGGCGGACAGCTTGGCGGCGCTCATGAAGGTGGCGTCAACGACGGTGCCCTCGGGATAGCTGACGGCACCCTTCAGAACGGTCTCGCCCGAGGCCGTTTCCAGCACGATCTTGGCGGTGCCAGCCTTGCTCAGCGTCGCCGAAACCTCGTTCGAGAAGAAATCGCCGCCGTCCATGGCTGCAACGCGGGTCTTGCTGTCGGCGGTCCACTCGCCCATGCGGTGCGGGTTGGACTGGGCAAAGCTCTTGACCGCGGCGGCGGCGCGACGATCCGAGTTGCCCTCGCGCAGCACCGGGTTCACCGCAGAGCCCTTGAGCGTGTCGTACTTGGCGCGCACCGCCTTTTCCGCATCGTTGGCGGGGGTTTCAGGATAGTCGGGCAGCGCATAACCCTGCGACTGAAGCTCTTTCACCGCGGCGACCAGCTGCGGCACCGAGGCCGAGATGTTCGGCAGCTTGATCACGTTCGCCTCGGGCTGCTTCACCCATTCGCCCAGCCATGCCAGATCGTCGGATTGCTGCTGCTCGGGGGTCAGCGCCTCGGGGAAGGTCGAAAGGATGCGGCCCGCGAGCGAAATGTCCTTGGTGCCGACCGACACGCCCGCCGCCGAAGCGAAGGCCTGAATGATCGGGAGAAGCGAGGCCGAGGCCAGCTCGGGCGCTTCGTCTACCTTGGTATACACAATGTCAGGGGTGTTCTGGTCGGCCATGGTACTTTCGATCCTCCGGAGGTTTTTGGGGGGATGCCGATAGGCGGCAGGTTTTGCTGGGCATGGGCTTAACACTCCCTTTCAGGGGCAGAAAGCCCTGTTTGCGCTGTTAGCGCCGCAGGATGGTCTATCCCTTGCGCCGCCGCGTCATGCCATGGGCCGGATCATATCCCAGCACCGCAGCGCCAAAGAACAGCGCAAAGCTCAGGCAGACCCAGAGCAGCGCCCAGAGGTTGGGGTGCAGATACAGCGCAAAGCGGATCAGCTCGACCGCATGGGTGAAGGGATTCCACGCGCAGATATCGCGCAGGAGCTGCGAGCTTTCGGCCATCTTCCACAGCGGGTAAAGCGCCGTCGACAGAAAGAACATCGGGAAAATGACGAAATTCATCACCCCCGCGAAATTTTCCAGCTGCCGGATGGTCGACGAGATCAGCAACCCCAGCGCCCCCAGCATCAGCCCCGACAGCACCAGCGCCGGCAGCACCGCCACATAGCCCCACGGATCCAGCGTGATGCCAAAACCCGCCGCCACCGCAAGGAAGACATAAACCTGAAGGATCGACACCAGCGCCCCGGCCAGCAGCTTTGACAGCAGCAACCACCAGCGCGGCAGCGGCGAGGTCAGCAGCAGCCGCATCGAGCCCATCTCCTGATCGTAGACGAGGCTCAGCGACGATTGCATGCCGTTGAACAGCTGGATCATGCCGCACAGGCCGGGCACGATATAGACCTCGTAGGTGATGTAGGTCTGGTAAGGCGGGATGATCGACAGGCCAAGCGCGGCGCGAAACCCCGCCGCGAACACCACCAGCCAGACCAGCGGGCGCACCAACGCCGCCAGAAAGCGCGAGCGCTGGCGCACAAAGCGCATCGCCTCGCGGCGGATGATCGCCAGCATGGCGACAAGATAGATCATGTCGGCACCTCCGAGGCGGTCATCTCGATGAACACATCCGCCAGCGGGCGGCCCGCGCGCAGGGTTTCCGCGCGCTGATGCGCCAGAACGCGGCCCCGGTGCAGCACCACCACGCCGTCGCTGTCGCGGATCTCGTCGACCAGATGCGTCGCCCACAGCACGGTCAGCCCCTGCCCTGCCAGCTGATGCACATGATCGACGATCCCTTGCCGCGACTTGAAATCAAGCCCCACCGTCGGCTCGTCGAGCAGCAGCACCTTGGGGTCGTGAATCAGCGCGCGGGCGATTTCCATGCGGCGGCGATGCCCGCCATTGAGATCGCGCGCCCGCTCATTCGCGCGCTCGGCCATGCCAAGCTGCTCGAGCGCCCGCGAAGCACGGATCGACGCCTCGCGCCCGGCAATGCCATGCAGCGCCGCGAAATAGCGCATGTTGGCGGCAACCGACATGTCCAGATCCAGCGTCGGTTGCTGGAACACCACGCCGATCTGCGACAGCGCGGCGCGCGGGGCGCGGGCCATGTCCTGCCCGGCAACGCAGATCCGCCCTTCGCGGGTGACGAACAGCCGGGTCAGCAGGGCGAACAGCGTCGATTTTCCCGCCCCGTTCGGCCCCAGAAGCGCGGTGAACCCCGGCATCAGGGCAAAGCTGACCCCATCGAGCGCCCGCTTGGCGCCGTAGGCATAGCCAAGATCGCTGACCGTCAGGGTCATGTCTGCCTCCACCGGCTTGCGCGCCGTTCAAGGGGTTGCAGCGCCAGCCATTCCACCGCCAGCATCACCGCGATGAAGCTGAAGGCGTAGACCAGCACCATCGCCACGTCGAAGAGCTGAAAATACAGGTGGATCTGAAAGCCGACGCCGTTGGAGCGGCCAAGGAATTCCACCACCAGCACGATCTTCCAGATCACCGCCACACCCGAGCGGGCCGAGGCGGTGATGAACGGCGCCAGCTGCGGCAGCACCACATGGCGCATCCGGCGCAGGAACGGCATCCGGTAGATCCCCGCCATAGCATCCAGACCGGGATCAAGCGCCCGCGCGCCCTCGCGGATCACCGTCGCCACATTGGGGATCTTGTTGAGCGTCACCGCCACGATGGCGGCGGTCTCGGTCAGGCCGATCCACAGGTAGCACAGCACGATCAGCACCAGCGCCGGCAGGTTGAGAAACACCACCAGCCATGGGTCGAGCCAGCGATCGAGCCGCGGCAGCCGCCCCATCGCCAGCCCCAGCGCAATGCCCACCGACATCGCCAGTCCGAACGAACAGACCACCCGCATCAGCGTCATGCCAAGGTGAAACCCCAACTCGCCGCTGCCAAGCGCGCGCAGAAAGGCGGGCAGCAATTGCCACGGTTGCGGCAGCACGCTGGCATCATCGCTCAGCGTTGCGGCCATGATCCAAAGCGCGGCAAGGCCACCCAGCGAAACCGCCGTGACAAGGCCGCGTGATGCCATCTTCGCTGTCGACAAGCAAAGATCCTCCCTTCCTCCGAAGGGGATGCTGATGCGAAGCTGGGGGAAAGGTCAACCGCTGCCAAAGGGGCATATCGCCGGGGCAGCCATCAGGGTCGGGAAGCGGCGTTTCGGGGCAGTATCACGCGGCCGGCCCTCCCAAGGGCCGCGTGATCGGGGTCAGGCGTCGTGCTCGCCGGGGCGCAGGCTGCGGCATTTCCAGCCGGACACGATGTGGCGCGGATGCGACTCGGACCATTTCGCCAGTTCGGGCTGCGCGCCCATCATGCAGGCCATCGGGCTCATATCGGTGAACAGCAAGCTGCGTTCCTGACATTGGTCGGGGGCCATCGACAGGCAGGTGACAAAGAGAAGTTCGATCATGCTAGCCTCAGAGTTCTGGTTGACGTAGAGACGTTAAGCGTCACCCGAAAATTTCAAAAAAGGATGTACGATGCCTGCGAGGCCTGCTGCACCGCAGCAATATGAGTTGAATTTGCTGAAACATGCAGCAATTGATTGAACATTGGGCAGATCGGGAACAGGCGTGGCATTGACCCTCCTGCAAGGCATGGCTTGGAAACCGACGTGCGCACGTTTAGCCTGAAGGCCCGTCTGGGGCTGGCCTCTGCCGCGCTGGGGCTGGCTGCGCTGCTGGCGGCGGGTCTGCTGGTGGCGGGCATGGCGCAGGTGTCGACACGGCTCGACGAAGCGCTTGGCGCGGAACGGCGGCTTCAGGGCTATGCCGCGCTGTCGACGCAGGTGTCGACCTTTCTGGTGGTCGCAACCGAGATGGTGCAGACCGACACCCTCGCCGAGACCCGCGCCGCCCGCACCGACGATCTGGCCGAGACGGTCCGCCAGAGCTTTGCCCATCTGCGCGCCGGGCTCGACAGCGAGGTGACGCAAGCTCAGGGGCTTGATGCGCAATCGCGCCGGGCCACCCAGTCGCTGGCCATCGCGCGGATGGAAGCGCTGTTCCGCAGTTCGCTCTCTGGGCTTTTGGGCGCGGGCGACAAGGCGCGGCTGCGGGCGCATCTCGATACCTTTGCGGCAGGGTTCGAGCCGCTGCTGGGAGACGCGGTGAAAGAGGAAACCCGTCTTCGCGCCGACATCCTTGGCGGCATCGACCGGCTGCGCCACCGGCTGACGCTGCTGGCGCTGGCGATTGGCGCGGCGGCGCTGCTGCTGGCGCTTGGCGTGTATTTCGGGCTGGTGCGCCCGCAATTCGCCCGGCTTGATGCGCTGCTGGGCGCAGCCCGCCGCATCAAGGCCGAGGATTTCGACGTCGCCCTGCCCGAGGGGCGCGCCGACGAGATCGGTCGCCTTGCCGCCGAGACCAACCGCATGGCCCGTGCGCTTGCGGCGCGGGCCGAGGCGGTGGCGCAGGATCGCGCCGATCTGAACGACACCATCGCCGCGCGCACCGCCGCGCTGAGCGCCGCCAACACCCGGCTGGAGCGCGCCGACGAAGACCGCCGCCGGTTCTTCGCCGACATCTCGCACGAGCTGCGCACGCCGCTGACGGTGATCCTGATGGAAGCGCAGCTTGGCAGGCAGGGGGCCGAGCCGCTGCCCTCGTTCGCCACCATCGAGACGCGCGCGCAGCGGCTGAACCGGCGCATCGACGATCTGCTGCGGGTGGCGCGCTCGGAAACCGGGCAGCTGGCGCTGGACCCGGCGCCGGTGGATCTTGCCGTGCTGCTGGCCGAGGTGGCCGCCGAAACCAAGGCCGAGCTGGCCTCGGCGGGCATGACACTGACGCTGAGCCCGGCGCCGCTGAGCGTGATGGCGGATCGCAACTGGCTGCGGCAGGTGCTGGTCGGGCTGCTGCGCAATGCCATCCGCCACGCCCGCAGCGGCGGCGCGGTGACGCTGTCGGCGACGGCTTCCGGCGGCATGGCGCAAATCGAGGTGAGCGACCTTGGCCCCGGCATCGCGCCACAGGATCAGGCCCGGATCTGGGACCGCTTTGCGCAGGGCGGCAGCGGCAATGCGCAAGGGTTTGGCCTTGGCCTTGCGCTGGCGGCTTGGGTGATCGAGGCGCAGGGCGGCACGATTTCCGTGACCTCTCCGGTTGCCGATGGCCGGGGCACGCGGATAACGACTCGCCTTCCGCTGACGCCGCGATAAGCTGTGCCCATGACCCGCGCGCCCCGCCTTCTCGTGATCGACGACGACCCGGAAATCCGTTCCGCCCTTGCCCGCGGGCTGGGCCTGCATGGCTACGCGGTCGAGGCCGAGGCCCGCGCCGACACCGCCCTGCCCCGCCTGCTTTCGGGCAACTATGACGCAGCGGTGATCGACGTGATGCTGGGCGAAGACAGCGGCATCGAGCTTGTGCGCCGCGCCCGCCAGCACGGCGCGAGCCTGCCGGTGGTGATGCTCTCGGCGCTGTCGGATGTCGATCACCGCGCCGAAGGGCTGGAGGCGGGGGCCGACGATTACGTGATCAAACCCTTTGCCTTCGACGAGCTGGTCGCGCGGCTGAAGGTACAGCAACGCCGCGCCGCCGCCCTGCGCCCCGCCCCGGCGCAGCTGTCCTCCACTGACCAGACTCTGGCGACGCAGACCCGCAGCGTTCAGCTGACCGACCGGGAATTCGCGCTGCTGGCGCTGCTCGCCGAACACGCGGGCACCGTGCTGCCCCGGCAACAGATCCTTGAAACGCTTTGGGGCCTGGAGCCGGCCTCGGACAATGTGGTGGATGTCTATATCGGCTATCTGCGCCGCAAACTCCGACCTGCCTGCGATTTCGGCTTCGAGATCGTCACCGAGCGTCATCGCGGCTTTTGCTTGAAAGGCACCGCCCCCCGGCGCTAGGCCGCACCGAAAGCGCTTGCCCTGCAAGCCGTTCACATCCTATCGAAATTCCGTGACCTCACAACAGGAGCCCCGCCAATGGACCCCCGCCAGCTAGACATGACCGTGCTCATGACCCCGGACATGGCCAATTTCTCGGGCAAGGTGCACGGCGGCGCGCTGCTGAACCTGCTCGACCGGGTGGCGTTTTCCTGCGCCTCGCGGTTTTCCGGCTGCTATGCCGTGACTCTGTCGGTGGATCAGGTGACCTTCAAGCAGCCAATCAACGTTGGCGAACTGGTGACCTTTCGCGCCGCGGTGAACCACGCCGGGCGCACCTCGATGGAAATCGGCATCCGGGTCGAGGCCGAAGACATCCGCAAGGGCACCCGCCGCCACACCAATTCGTGCTATTTCACCATGGTCGCGGTCGACGAGTCCGGCAAGCCGAAGGCAGTGCCCGAGCTGAAGATCCTTACCGAGGCCGAAGCCAAGCGCAATCGCGCCGCAGCGATCCGGCGCAAGCTGCGCCGCGAGTTTTCGGAAGAGTTGAAAAAGGCCGCCGAAGGCCCACATCCCTGAACGAGGTGCCGACCAAGGTCTTAGCCCCTCTTACAATATAAGACTCGCGCACCCTGCCTTGAATTTGGCAGTCTGCCAGATACGAAACCCCTGTCTGAACCTGAGGAGGAAAGACGATGGCCTGGACAAAACCCGTTATCCGCGAGATCGAGTGCGGCATGGAAATCAACATGTACGGCCCCGAGCACGACGACGGCGTCCTGTTCTGATCAAGCGGCGCGCGCGGGAGACGTAGCATGACCATCCGCGCGCGTATCCTTGGGGCAGCGGCCGGCGGCGGCCTGCCGCAATGGAATTGCGGCTGCCCCAATTGCAATGCCGCCCGGGCGGGCGAGATACCGCCCCAGACGCAAAGTTCGCTGGCGGTTTCGGCCAATGGCACGAATTGGGCGATCCTGAACGCCTCGCCGGACATTCGCGCCCAGTTGGCGGCGACGCCGGAATTGCACCCGACCGGGCTGCGGGACATGCCGTTGACCTCGGTACTGGTGACCAATGGCGACATCGACCATGTGGCGGGCCTGCTGACGCTGCGCGAAATGCAGCCATTTGCCCTGTTTGCCACGCCCGGCATCCACCAGGTGCTGGCGGAAAACCCGATCTTCAACGCCGTCAACGCGGCGGTGGTGCCGCGCAAGCCCATCGCGCTGGACACGCCGTTCGAACTGGCCCCCGGCCTGAGCGCGACGCTGTTCGCCGTGCCCGGCAAGGTGCCGCTTTACCTCGAAGGCGAGACGGTGCAGACCGACGTGATCGGCGAGCAGACCGTTGGCGTGGCGCTGCAAGCGGGCGGGGACACCGCCTATTACATTCCCGGCTGCGCCCTGCTGCCGCAGGATCTGCGCGCGCGGCTGCAAGGCGCCAGCCTTGTGTTCTTTGACGGCACGCTGTGGCGCGACGACGAGATGATCCGCGCCGGGCTTGGCCAGAAAACCGGCAAGCGCATGGGCCATATGTCGATGAGCGGCGAAGACGGCTCGCTTGCCGCCTTTGACGGGCTGAGCATCGGCCAGAAGGTCTATGTGCATATGAACAACACCAACCCGGTGCTGCGCCCCGGCGCGCCCGAACGGGCGCAGGCCGAAGCCGCGGGCTGGACCATCGGATGCGACGGTATGGAGGTAACCTCATGAGCCAATCGCGGCAGGATTTCGAAGCCCGGCTGCGCCAGATCGGCGCCGAGCGCTATCATGACAAGCACCCGTTCCATCACCGCCTGCACGGCGGGCAGTGTACCCCGGACGAGGTGCGCGCATGGGTGATCAACCGCTATTATTATCAGCATTCGATCCCGATCAAGGACGCCGCCTTTATGTCCCGCGTCGAAGACCCGGACCTGCGCCGCATCTGGCGGAGCCGCATCGAGGACCACGACGGCACCGAGCAGAACGAGGGCGGCATCCGCCGCTGGCTGCGCCTTGCCGATGCGGTGGGGCTGGATCGTGATTACGTCGCCGCGCGCCGGGGCGTGCTGCCGGCCACCCGTTTCGCCGTGGATGCCTATGTGCGCTATGTGCGCGACAAGACGCTGCTTGAAGCGGTGGCCGCCTCGCTGACCGAACTGTTCGCGCCAAAGATCCACGCCAACCGCATCGAAGGCTTGCTAGCCCATTACGATTTTGCCGATGACAGCGCGCTGAGCTATTTCCGCAACCGCCTGAACGAAGCGCCCAAGGACGTGGCCTTTGGCCTTGGCTGGGTGCTTGACCATGCCGATACGCAGGAAAAGCAGGACATGGCCGCCGCCGCCCTGACCTTTAAGACGGATGTGCTCTGGGCGCAGCTTGATGCGCTTTGGGGGGCCTATGTCGAACAGCGCATCCCCCCCGGCGCATGGCAACCTGGCGAAGGGCTGGCGCGCGGCAGAGCCGCATGATGCAGCCCGAGGAGATTCCGTTTCTGCCGCGCGGCGTGCGCATTCACCGCGATGCCGTGCGCGACACATGGGTGCTGCTGGCCCCCGAACGCACTGTCACGCTGGACGAGATCGCCCATGCCATCCTGTCCGAGGTCGACGGCGTCAAGAGCCTGCAAGACATCACCGCCAGCCTCGCCGCCCGCTATCAAGCGCCCGCAGAGCAGATCGCCAAGGATGCCGCCGGGTTCCTCGGGGCCTTGCACGATCGCCGCTTTGTCGATCTTTCCTGAGGCCGCACACTCGATTTTCAGATCCGCACCGGTCCTGTGACCGGCGCGTCGCAAGAAAGCCAAGCCATGACCAAGCCACGCCCGCCCATCGCGATGCTGGCCGAGCTGACCCACCGCTGCCCGCTCGCCTGTCCCTATTGTTCCAACCCGGTCGATCTTGCCCGTCAAGACAGCGAACTCGGTACCGCCGACTGGGTGCGCGTGTTCACCGAGGCGGCGCAGATCGGCGTGTTGCAACTGCACCTGTCGGGTGGCGAACCCGCCAGCCGCCGCGATCTTGAAGAGTTGGTACAGGCGGCACGGGAGGCAGGGCTTTATACCAACCTCATCACCTCGGGGATCGGCCTGTCGCAAAAACGTCTGCAGGCGCTGGATGCCGCCGGGCTCGATCATGTGCAGCTGAGCCTGCAAGGCACCACACCCGAAATGGCCGACGAGATCGGCGGGTATCGGGGCGGCTACGCCCGCAAGATGCAAGTCGCCGAGTGGATCGGGCAAATTGGCTTTCCGCTGACGCTGAACGCGGTGCTGCATCGGCGCAACCTGCACCAGCTGCCCCGCGCCATCGAGATGGCCGTCGAGATGGGCGCGCGCCGCATCGAGGTCGCCACCGTGCAGTTCCACGGCTGGGCGCTGAAGAACCGCGACGCGCTGATGCCCACCCGCGCGCAGGCCGCCGAGGCGACGCGCATCGTGACCGAGGCCCGGCGCGCCCTGAAGGGCAAGCTGGTCATCGATTATGTGCCCGCCGATTATCATTCCGATTATCCCAAGCGGTGCATGGGCGGCTGGGGCTCGACCGGGCTCAACATCGCGCCCGACGGGTTGGTGCTGCCTTGCCATGCGGCGCAAACCATCCCGCACCTGCGCTTTGACAATGTGAAAAACCGCAGCCTTGCTGACATCTGGGAAAACGGGACAGCATTCAACGCCTATCGCGGCACCGACTGGATGCCCGAGCCCTGTGCCTCCTGTGACCGCAAAGAGGTGGATTTCGGGGGCTGCCGCTGTCAGGCGATGGCGCTGGCCGGGGATGCCGGGGCGACGGACCCGGTCTGCGTCAAGTCTGCGCATCATGTCGATCTTCAGAGCCGCGCCGATGCCCATGCGGCGGCGGAGGCTGCGCTGATCTATCGCACGGCCCCCGGAAAGCCTGCCAAAGAGCCTGTGCAATAGCGCCATCGGCAAAGGTCGAGGGGGGCCAGCCCCCCGCGCTACGCGCACCCCCCCGGAGTTTATCTTGCAAGATGAAGATCGGGCGCGGCGCGTTAGCTGCCTTGCTTCGGCAGCGGGCGGGTGAGGATGAAAATCGCCGCGCCGCCCATGGCAACCCCCTGAAACAGCAGCGCCTGCCACGGCAGCCCCAGTGCAAGACCGATGGCGAAGACACCGCCCATGGTGCCCACCGCGAGCGTACGGGCCCGCGCCGAGATTGCGCCCTCGGCATGCCAGTCGCGGATCATTGGCCCAAAGACACGGTTGCGCAGCAGCCAGCGGTGCATCCGTTCGGACCCGCGCGCATAGCAGAAGGCGGCGAGCAGCACCAAGGGCGTGGTCGGCAGCAGCGGCAGCGCAATGCCCAGCACCCCGAGCGCCAGTGCAAGCGAGCCGCAGATGATCCAGAAAATGCGCAAGAGTCCTCCGCGCGGGGAAGCGCCCCGGTTTGCCAGAGTAGCGCCCGAAAGCGGCGCGGGAAAGGCCTCATGCGTCATGGAACGATCCGCACCGGGGTGCCCTTGTAGGCGGGCGTGGCCGAGTTCTTTTCGTGATAGCCCAGCGGCACAAGCGGGTTCAGTTCCGGGTAATAGCCCGCGATGCAGCTGTCCGGCAGATCATATGGGGTGACCGTCAGCCCATCGACCTGGCGGTGGACTCCGTCCTCCACAAGGGTTTCAAGCGCCACTTGCTGCCCCTCGGCAAGGCCGAGCCGGTCGATTTCCGCGCGGTTGATCAGCACGACCATGCGGCTGCCCTTCAGCCCGCGCAGCCGGTCGGAAAAGCCGTAGATCGTTGTGTTAAACTGATCGTTCGAGCGCAGGGTGATCAATGTCATACCCGCACCGGGGGCCTGCCCCAGCGCCGACAGGGTGGTTGGCGCGGTGAATTGCGCCTTGCCGCTGTCGGTCTTCCAAACGCGCTCGCGCGCCGGGTTGCCGCGATAAAACCCGCCCGGCTGCATCAGGCGCTGGTTGAACTGCGCGAAATCATCCGGGAAGGTCGCCTCTATCAGATCCCGCACGAGATCGTAATTCGCCGTCCACTCACGCCATTTCAGCGCCGGGTTCGGATCGAGCGTCGCCTCGGCCATGCCCGCGACGATGGCCAGTTCGGATTTCACCGTGTCAGACGGCGGCTCGGCCCCGCCAAGCGAGCCATAGATATGGCTGAACGTGTCCTCCATTGACACCGCCTGTTCGCCGCCTGCCTGCCTGTCGCGATCGACCCGACCGAGGCAGGGCAGGATATAGCTCACCTCTCCGGGCACCAGATGCGAACGGTTGAGCTTGGTCGCGACATGAACGGTAAGACGCAGACGCGGCCAAGCCGTTTCCAGCCGCTCCCGGTCGGGAAGCGCGCGCAACAGGTTGCCGCCCAGCGAGATCACCGCCTTGACCTTGCCATCAAGGATGCCTTCGCAGGCATGCACCGCGTTGAGCCCGTCCTGCTTGGGCGCGTCGATGTCAAAGAGCTGTTTCAACTTGTCCGCCGGCATATACCCGGCTTTCTCGCCAACCCCGACGGTGCGCTGCCCCTGCACATTGGAATGGCCGCGCACCGGCGAAATTCCCGCCCCGAGCTTGCCGATATTGCCGCGCAGCAGCAGCAGGTTGACCAGCATCCCAAGGTTGAGCCACCCGTTCACATGCTGGGTCAGCCCCATGCCATAGATGCCAATGCTGCGCCCGGCGGACAGATAGACCTCGGCGGCCTGTTCGATCATGGCGCGGCTCAGGCCAGACTCGCGCTCGATCTCGGGCCATGTGGCGGCGTGCACCGCCTCGAGCATTGCGTCGATCCCTTGCGTGTGCTGGGCGATGAATTCGTGATCGATGACGCCCGGCACGGCCTCTTCGGCGGCCAGCACGCATTTGATCAGCCCTGCAATCACCGCGATGTCACCGCCCGGCTTCACCTGATAATACTGCCGAGACATCTTCGTCGCCGGGGCCAGCGTCATCTGCGCCGGGCTTTGCGGATCGGCGAATTCGATCAATCCCCGCTCGCGCACCGGGTTGAAGGTCACGATCCGACAGCCCCGGTCCACCGCCGCCTTGAGAGTGTGCAGAAAGCGCGGCGAATTGCTCCCGGTGTTCTGACCGAAAAAGAAGATCGCATCGCAATGGTCGAAATCCTCAAGCGTGCAGGTGCCGACCGGGGTGCCGATGAAGGTCTTGAGGTTCACCGAGGTCGTCTCGTGACACATGTTCGAACTTTGCGGCAGGTTCTGATGCCCCATGGCGCGGGCGAAGAGCGCATAAAGATACGACGCCTCCAGCCCGGCGTGCCCCGATGCGTAGAACACCGCCTGCTGCGGCTCCATGGCGCGCAGCTCGGCGCCGATGGCGGCAAAGGCGTCGTCCCAGCTGGTGGCAACATAGCGATCCTGCGCCACATCATAGCGCAACGGCTCGGTCAGCCTCCCGGCGCTTTCCAGATCGTGGTCGTGCCAACCCTTCAGCTCTTCGAGCGTGTGATCGGCAAAGAACGCCGCGTCGGCGCGCCGCCGGTCCAGCTCCCACAAGGTCGCTTTGGCACCATTCTCGCAGAATTCCACCGGACCGGGCTTGGCGGGCTTGGCCCAGGCGCAGGACGAACACATCGCCCCTCCCGGCTTGTTCAACGTTCCAAGAATCTTCATCGCCACAGCCGACGGCTTTGCCTCGCCAGCGATCTGTGCAATGCCCTCCAGCGATCCCCAGCCGCCCGCTGGCGCTTCGTCATAGGGGGTATCGGGATCCTGCTGCGTGGCGGAGTGGCGATAAACAGTCATCGGGCGCGGTCCTCGTGGCAAAGCAAGGGGATAACGCACCGCATGCACATCCGTTCCGATACCGGGCGCGGCCCCGGCCTTCTTCTGGCCTGAAATATCCCGGGGGGAGCGCATCGCGCGGGGGGCAGCGCCCCCCTGCACCGCCAGCCGTCAACAACCCGCCATATCCATCTTGGTGCAGGCGGGGATGCCGCTGGCACAGCGCTGTGCGCGCGCACAGCACCTCAGGTTTACCGCACCTGCGCGGCAAGTCGCATCACCAGCACAACGGCTTTCATGGCGGATCATCCATCAGAAAGACCCGCGCATCGTACCTGTCGGAAACGAACAACCGCCCCCGCGCCGCATCGAAGACCGCCCCGATCGGGCCGCCATCCAGCGCCTGCGATGCCAGCAGCGCGCCCTCGGGCGACCAGCGCCGCACGGTCTTGTCGTCCGGCGAAACCGTATAGACCACGCCCGGCGCAACAGCGGCTCCGGCCGGCTTTCCGGGCACCTCCCACCGGGCGATTTCAGCCTGCGACACGGTGTCGACGACGCTCCGCGCATCGCCGGCCTGGCAGGTCACAAAGGCGAGGTCGGCGCTGGCGGACGTGGCGGCCGCCAGTGCCAGAACCAGCAGCCCGGCGCTAGGAGGCAGGCGCACCAAGGGTCTCGACCAGCGCATCCAGCCCCGCCTGATAGACAGCGCTGACCGCCGCAATGGCGGCCTCGTCGTTCAGCTCGGGGGGCGGATCGTTGTTGGGATAGCCGCGATAAAACGCGCCGCGCCATTCCACCACCGATCCGCCGCCATCGCGCGGCGTCACCGTCAGGTGCGAGCTGTAATTGGTCACCGGCAGCACCTCGACCGCCACATCAGTGATGCGGTAGCTGTAGGACATCTTCTCGGCGGAATACTTGTAGAGCACCTCCTCGATCCGGGGCCCCTCGCGACCGGCATCGCTCAGATACAGGCTGCGGGTCGCGTCGATGTCATTGCCTCCCTGCCCCTCCTGCGAGACCACCGCCGGGTGCCAGCCCATGTCCTGAAAATTGCCGATGACAGCCCAGACCTCGGCCGGATCGGCAGAGACCTCGGCAGTCAGCGTGATCTTTTGCCGGGTTGGCCCATGCGCCAGTGCGGCGCCCGGCAGCAGTGCAAGCACCGCCCCCGTGGCCAGCAAGCTTCGTCTGTTCATTCGTGCTCCTCCCTGAAGAACGTGTTGCGCAGGATGTACTCCATGCCCCGCCGCCAGCTTTCATCCGTATTGCCACGGATATCGACGACGCGGCCTTTCACCATCTCGCCCGTGGATGCTGCGCGCATCTGCAGGTTCATCGACAGGATCAGGTTCGACACTTTCTGCACCTCTCCGACGAGGCTGAAATCGGAGCCCAGTTCGGCTGCCATGCGGGTGTCGCAGCCATAGCATTTCGCCGGGTTCGTCACCCCGTCGAGCTTGTCCTGAACCGGGGCCAGATCGACCAGATCGTAGCCCGCGGCGGTAAAGCGATCGCGCACCATCTGCGTCAGCATCGCAAGGCGTTGCAGCTCTGCCGGGTCCTGACCCAGCTCCTGCGTCTGAAGGCTATCATCGAGATAGCTCAGCCCGAAGAACGCCACCTTGCCACCCGCCACGGCGGGCATGGCAAGGCTCATCAGTACCAAGGTCAAACGGGCAAGCATCGGCGCCTTCTCAGAAATTAAGACTCGCGTCCAAAGGTGCGCCCGCTACCCTCGGTCTCGCAACCGATCCGGAAGTATTGGTTCCGAAGTCGCCCGGGGAGGGGCAGGCTTCGGGGCCTCAGGCCCGGCGACTTCGCCGGTTTCGGGCAGGCACAAGGACGCCCCGCACCAGGGGCGATGGGAGGAGACATTGCAGACAAAAGCCCTGCCGCTGCTCGCCGCGGCGTTTGCTAGCATTGCCTTTGGCGCTCAGGCGCTCGACATCCGGGCCGGGGTGTTGCGGGTCGATTACCCCGCCCTGCTGCCGATCTCGCGCTATGACATCCGCCCCGATGATCTTGCCTTTGCCGGGGCCATGCTGGCCGATGAGGACAACGCCACCACCGGGCGCTTTCTAGGGCATAGCTATGAAACCGTGACCGCCAGCACCGCCCCCGACATGGCGATGGCGGCGCTCGAAGAGATGCTTGGCACGGGCATCCGCTACGTGGTGGTGGATGCCAAGGCGCCCGAGATCGCGGCGCTGGCCGAGCGCGCCGCGCAGGATGGCGCGCTGATCTTCAACAGCCGCGCCCCCGACGCGGCGCTGCGCAGCGAGGCCTGCCACGCCAACCTGCTGCACATCGCCCCGTCCAATGCCATGATGGCCGACGCCGTGGCGCAATTCGCAATCTGGAAACAGTGGAAACGCTGGTTCCTCGTGTCCGGATCGAACCCCGCCGACCGCGCCTTGGCCGACGCATACCGCCACGCGGCCGCGAAATTCGGCGCGACCATCGTCGAGGAACGCATTTTCGAAGACACCGGCGGCGCGCGGCGCACCGATTCAGGCCATGTTCTGGTGCAGCGCCAGTTGCCGACCTTTCTGCAAGGGGCCGAGGCGCATGACGTGGTGATCGCCGCCGATGCGACGGATTACTTCGCCGCGTACCTGCCCTTTCACCTGTGGACCCCGCGCCCGGTTCTCGGCAGCGCCGGCCTGCGCCCGGTCGCCATTCACGGCGCGCATGAAGCCTGGGGCGCGACCCAGTTCCAGAACCGCTTCGAGACGCTGACCCGGCGCCACGTGATGGACGAGGATTTCAACACATGGCTTGCCCTGCGCGTTCTGGGCGAGGCGGTGACGCGCACCTCCTCGAATGATCCGGCGGTGATCGAGGATTACGTGCTCTCGGAAGATTTCGAGCTGGCGGCGTTCAAGGGGCAGAAGGTGACCTTCCGGCCATGGAACGGCCAGTTGCGCCAGCCGATCCTGCTTTATGATGGGCGCATCACCGTCAGCGTCTCGCCGCAGGATGGCTTTCTGCACCGGGTCTCGCCGCTCGACACGCTCGGGCTGGACGAGCCGGAATCCAACTGCACCGCTTTCGAATAGGACACAAAGATGAAACTGATCCTGACCGCCGCGCTTTGCCTTGCTGCCTCGGGCGCGCTTGCCGGCAAGGCCTTTGTCTCGAACGAGCGCGGCAACACCATTTCGGTGATCGACACCGACACATGGAGCGTGATCGAGGAATTTAACGGCGGCAACCGCCCGCGCGGCATCACCCTGTCGCCCGATGGCACGCTGCTGTATGTCTGCGCCTCGGATGACGACACGGTGCGGGTGTTCGACACGCTCAGCTACGAAGAGCTCTATACCCTGCCCTCGGGGCCCGACCCCGAGCTGTTCGTGATCCACCCGACCGGCTCGCCGCTCTATATCGCCAACGAAGACGATAACCTCGTCACGGTGACCGACACGCAGACCCATCGCATCCTTGCCGAGGTCCCGGTGGGCGTGGAACCCGAAGGCATGGCGATCTCGCCCGACCAGCAATGGGTGGTGAACACGTCGGAAACCACCAACATGGCGCATTTCATCTCGACGGCGGATTACCAGATCAAGCACAATGTGCTGGTCGACCAGCGCCCGCGCTACGCCGAATACACCGCCGACGGCACGCGGCTGTTCGTGTCCTCGGAAATCGGCGGCACGGTGAGCGTGATCGACATCGCACAAGACGGCACCCCGACCCTGTCGCAAAAGATCAGCTTTGACGTGCCCGGAGTGCTGCCGGAATGGCTGCAACCGGTCGGCGTGCGCATCACCCGCGATGGCAGCCGCATCTTCGTGGCGCTGGGGCCGGCCAACCGCGTCGCGGTGATTAACGGGCAAAGCCTCGAGGTTGAAGATTACATCATGGTCGGCCAACGGGTCTGGCAGATGGCCTTTACCCCGGGCGAAGACTACCTGCTGACCACCAACGGCAATTCCAACGACATCACGGTGATCGACGTGGCGAAAGAAAAGGCCATAAAGTCGATCCCGGTGGGCCAGCAACCCTGGGGCGTGGTGGTCACCCCGGACTGAGGGCCGACAAGTGCGTCTCGACCGGGCATCCGTCTGCGCCTTTGGTCGGGTGGACAGCCGCCGCGCTGTCGGCAAGATGCAGACGGGACGGCGCAAGCCGGTGGGAGGAAACAGACAAATGCTGAACCGACTCGCTTTGAGTATAGCCGCGCTGTGCCTTGCGGGCAGCGCCCTTGCGCAGGATCTTCCGGTGATCCGCGCCGCCACGCTTCAGATCGGCACGGTGAACTGGGAACTCTCGACGATCATCGACAACGGGCTCGATGAAAAGCACGGCTTCAAGCTGGAGATGCAGCCCTATGCCGACAATGGCGCCACCCGCATCGCGGTTGAAGGCGACGCTGCCGACATGGCCGTCGCCGACTGGATCTGGGTCGCCCGCCAGCGTGCCGAGGGCAAGGATTACGTGGTGATCCCCTATTCCCGCGCCGTCGGCGCCGTGGTGGTGGCGCAGGACTCGCCCGCCCAGACCCTCAAGGATCTTCAGGGCGGCAAGATCGGTATCGCAGGCGGGCCGCTCGACAAATCCTGGCTGATCCTGCGCGCCTATGCCCGGCAGGAAGAGGGTTTCGATCTCAAGGCCGACACGGAACAGGTCTTTGGCGCGCCGCCGCTGATCTTCAAATCGGCGCTTGGCGGCGATTACGCTGGCGCGATCAACTTCTGGCATTTCCTCGCCAAGATGAAGGCCGCCGGGATGCGCGAGCTAATCTCGGTCGAGACCGCCGCCACGGCGCTTGGCCTCGATCCAGACGTTCCGCTGCTGGGCTATTACTTCAAGCAAGGCTTCCTCGACGCCCATCCCGGCCTTGCGCAGGCCTTCTACGACGCCAGCCGCGACGCCAAGGAAATGCTCGCCGATCCCGCCGCATGGGATGCGATCCGCCCACAGATGAACGCGGCCAATGAGGCCCAGTTCGACCAGCTGCGCGGCGACTGGCTGGCCGGTGTCCCCGCGCGCGGGCGGGTCGACGCGGCGGCGGCAGGTAGGCTGCTGGCGCTGATGGGGGAACTTGGCGGCGCAGAGCTGGTCGGCAAGGCAGATCACGTCCCCGCCGGCCTGTTCGCAGAGATACAATGACCCCCGATCCGCACCACCCTCAGGCGATGACGCCCCCCCGCAGCCTGCATATGGACAGACCGCCACTACAGGCCGAGATCCGCGCCAAAGGTTTCGGGCCGGTGCAGGTGCTGCGCGATATTGTCTTCACCGTCGCCCGCGGCGAGACCGTGGCGCTGGTCGGGCCCTCGGGCATCGGCAAGTCGACGGTGCTGCGCATCGTCGCCGGGCTCGATCGCGACTTCGATGGCAGCGTCCGCCGCCCCGAACGCATTGCCATGGTGTTTCAGGAACCGACCCTGCTGCCATGGCGCAGCGCGGCCCAAAACCTGACGCTGATCCACCCTGCACTGACCGGGCGCGCGGCGAACGACATGCTGGCCCGTGTCGGCCTCGCGGGGCGCGGTGATGCTTTCCCCCGCGCGCTGTCGCTTGGCCAGCAACGCCGCCTCGCGCTGGCCCGCGCCTTTGCCGGTGCCCCCGAATTGCTGATCATGGACGAACCTTTCGTCTCGCTCGATCAAGACCTCGCCGACCAGATGTTGCAACTGACGCAAGAGCTGATCGCCGAGCACCGCCCCGCCACCCTCTTCGTCACCCACGCCAGATCCGAGGCCACCCGCCTCGGCGCAAGGGTTCTCGAACTGCGCGGCAGCCCTGCCACGCTCGTTCCCCACCTCGTCTGAAGGATCCCAGCCATGAAATCAGCCCTTCTCGCCGCCGCTCTGACACTCGCTGCCCTGCCCGCCGCCGCCCATGACTTAGGCTTCGCCGGCGTGCTGTCGAACTCCAACAAGGAAGATATGCCCGAGATCACACTGTCGGTTGGCAAGCCCCTTGCAGACGCCCCGATCACACTGAAATCCGGCACGCTCTACGAAGTCGAAATCACCGCCGATGGCTCGGGCGAGCTGGGCCTCGAAGGCTCGGGCTTCTTCCGGGCGATCTGGATCAACGAGGTGGTGATCAACGGGCTTGAAATCCGCCCCTTCGGCGTTGAATCGGTAGAATTCGACGAGGCCGGCACGATGGAGATCGAATTCCTTGCCATCAAGCCCGGCCGTTATGAACTCAAGATCCCCGGCTCCACCGGCGAAAGCCAGCGCGTCGAAATCACCATCCAGTAGCCGCGCTCACAGAAACACGCGCCGTGCCCCCCTTCATCTTGCCAGATAAACTCCGGGGGGGCGCGATAGCGCGGGGGGCTGGCCCCCCTCTGCCATCAGGGCACGCGCGAAAACGTCACCACCCCGTCGCAGATCGTCAGAACCGGGCCGATGCTCTCGATTGCATCGGGCGCAACCGCTTCGATATCCCCGTCCAGCATCACCAGATCGGCCAGCATTCCCGGCCGCAACATCCCCTTCTCGGCCTCGCAGAATTCCACCCATGCCCCGGCGCGCGTATAGGCCTCCAGCGTCTCGTGCAGATTCAGCGCCTCGTCCTTGAGCCCCTCGGCCCAAGGCTTGCGGCAGACCGCGCATTTCACCGTCAGCATCGGCGCGAGCGGCACCACCGGCCAATCGGTGGAATAAACCACCCGCGCGCCGCTCTCCTTCAGCGAGCGCACCGGAAAACCGCCCGGCCAGCGTTCGCACCCAATCCGCGACAGGTACAGATCGGAGCCGAACAGCCCCGCCCCCGGAACGTGGACGGGCTGCATCGAAGCCACCACCCCAAGCGCTGCGAACCGCGGCAGATCCGCGGGGTGCAGCACCTCGATATGCTCGATGCGGTGGCGGCTGTCGCGCCGCCCGTTCACGCAAGCCGCGTTCTCATAGGCATCCAGAACCATGCGGATGCCGCCATCACCGATGGCATGGATCGCCACCTGAAAACCCAGCCGGTCGGCCTCGGCCACCGCCGCGTTCAGCGCCTCTTGGCTGAACAGCGGATCACCGTTTTCTTCCGGCGCATCACCATACCCGCCAAGGAACACCGCCGTGCCGCTTTCGGTCACGCCGTCGATGAACATCTTGACGAAATCCGAACGCAGCTTCGAGCCGGTGAACCGTTCACGCCAGCGCGCCGCGCGGCTGGTGAATTCGCTCAACTCGTTGAAATTCTTGCAATGGAACGGCACGCGAACCCGCACCGGCAAGCCGATCTCGCGGTCGATCTCTTCAAGAAGCTCCAGCGTGTAAAGGTTCCCGTCCATGTTCTGGATCGAGGTCACGCCGTTCTGCGCACAATAGGCCAGCCCGCGCCTGAGGATCTCGCGATCGCTCGCCCGTTCGGCCTCCGTCACGCTTTCTGGATCGCCTCCCGTGGCCATGCCCAGCCCCTCGCGCCAGCCAGTTGCCGAGAGCGAGCGTACCGGCGCCATCGCATCGGCCTCGCGCAGCTCGCCGGTGGCCAGCCCGTCCTCGCCCATGACGATTTCGTTGCCCACGGGCAGCGCACGCCCATGCAGAATGCCCCCCGCCTTCAGCGCCGCCGTGTTGCACCACGAGGTATGGTTGTCAAAGGCGGTCATCACGAAGGGTCGGTCCGGCAGGATCTCATCGAGCACGTGCCGGGTGATCGCCACCCCCTCGCCCAGAATCGAATAATCGGTAAACTCGGCGCAGAGCAGGAATTCGTCCGGGTGCTCGGCGGCATAGCTGCGCACCGCATCGCGCAGCTCATCGACGCCCTTGACATGGGTCAGGTCCAGATGCGCCAAACCGACCGCGCCGATGAAAAGATGCAGATGGCTGTCGTTGAACCCCGGCAGCACCGTGCAACCCTGTGCGTCGATGATCCTGGTGCCCGCGCTCGCCAGTGACAGCAGGTCTTCGCCGCCCACCGCCAGAACGGTGTTGCCCGCCAACGCCACCGCGCTGGCGCGGGGGCAGTCGTCGTCCATGGTCAAGACAGAGGCATTGTGAATCAGGATCGAAGGCACGCTCATCAAGATCTCTTTCGTCTAGGCAAAACGGGCCGCCCGACAAGGCGACCCGCGATCAGGGCAGCAAGGCCGCCTTACTTCATCAGTTCGGTCCAGATCCTTGTGTAAAGCTGGTTCACCTCGGGCGCGCAGGGCGGCACGAAATGGCCAGCAGCCTTCAGCTCGGCGGGAATGACGATCTCGGGCGCCTCACCCATGTCCTCGGGCATGAACGCCTCGGAGCCCATGATACCGTTGGCATAGCGCGCGAAAGACGACAGCATCGCGGCGTTCTCCGGCTCCATGATGAAGTTCAGGAACAGCTTGGCGTTCTCGACATTGGTGGCATCGGCAAGGATGGCGGCGTTGTCCATCCACACCGGGTAGCCCTCGGCCGGGTAGCCATAGGCGATGTCGGCGTTCTTGGCCCGCGCACGGAAGGAGGCGCCGTTCCAGTTCACCCCGGCGGCGATGTCGCCAGCCGCGTAATTGTCGATGTTGCCGTAATCCATCGACAGCCATTTGGGCTTGGCCGCGACCAGCTTGTCACGCACCTGCTTGAGAACCGTCAGATCCTCGGTGCAGGCCTCGCCGCCGACGTTGTAGATCGTCATCGACATCACGTCCGACATTTCCGGCACGACGTTGATCTTGCCGACCAGTTCCTCGGGCGGATCAAGGAAGATGTCGCTGGTGTTGATATCGCCATCATAGACCGAAGTATTGACGGTGATGCCCGTCGTGCCCCATTGCCATGGCACCGAATAATGCCGGCCCGGATCGAATGCGACATCGACCCATTGCGGATCGACGTTCTTGAAATTCTCCATCTGGTCGGGGCGGCTTTCCATCAGCAGCCCTTCGCCGATGAAGATCTGCATGGCGCTGGAGGTCGGCACGACGATATCGAACCCGTGCCCGCCCTGACGCACCTTGGCCAGCGCGGTGTCGTTGCTGTCATAGTCGGTGATGGTCACCTTGACGTCGAATTCCTTTTCGAACTTCTCGATCAGCTCGGGGCTGGTGTAGTTGCCCCAGTTGAAGATGTTGAGCTCGCCCTCGGCATGGGCGGCGCTTGCCACGGCCAGCGCGGCGGTGGTGAACAGCAGTTTTTTCATGTTGGTTCTCCATGTTGGGATCGCGGGCGTCTGTGCGCCCGTCTTCAGGTCTTCTTGCGGTTGCTCAGCAGGTAGAACAGCACGATCAGCACGATGGACAGCATCAGGAAGGCTGTCGAGATGGCGTTGATCTCGGGGGTAATGTTGCGGCGCAACTGGCCGAGCATATAGGTAGGCAGCGTGTCCTGCCCGGCGGATTTGACGAATTCGGTGATCACCACATCGTCCAGAGAGATGACAAATCCCAGCATGAACCCCGCGATGATCCCCGGCAGCAGCAACGGCAAGGTGACATGGGCAAAGGCCTGCCAGCGGCTGGCGTAAAGATCGGCCGCGGCGGCCTCCAGCGTCGTGTCCATCCCCGACAGCCGCGCCCGGATCGGCATATAGGCGAAGGGCACGCAAAACGCCGCGTGGCTGAGGATCAGGTAGCCCAGCCCGGTGTAACCGGTCCAGACCTTGAGCTTGCTGACAAGGATCAGCAGAGCCACGGCGGTGACGATCTCGGGCACCATCAGCGGCACGGTGAACAGCATGATCTTGGCATCGCGGCCCCGGTAGCGGTGGGTGCGCGTGGTCGCCACCGCCGCCAGCGTCGCCACGAATGTCGCCAGCCCCGCCGCCGCCACCGCCACCTGCAACGAGCGGATCGAGGCGTCGATCACCTGCTCGTTCTGCGCGGCGGCGACGAACCAGCGCAGGCTCAGCCCCTGCATCACCGCGATAGAGTCGCCCGCGTTGAACGCAAACACCACCAGCACCGCAATCGGCAGGTACAGCGCCGCAAAGCACAGCAGGGCCATGATGCCAAAGCCCGGCAGCGAGCGCGTGTCGAAACCCTTACGCATTGTCGCCCCCGCTGCGGTCGTTCTTTTGAAAGATCACAAGGCCGATCATCACCAGCGCCACCAGCGCGATCGACAACGCCGCCCCCAGCGGCCAGTTGCGGCCCGCGCCGAATTGCAGCTCGATCAGGTTGCCGATCATCAGGTTGGTGCCACCGCCGAGCACGCGCGGGATGACATAGCTGCCAAGGCAGGGGATAAAGACCAGCGTACAGCCCGCGATCATCCCCGGTTTCACCAGCGGGATCAGCACCCCGGTCAGCGCCTTGCGGCGGCTGGCATAAAGATCATAGGCCGCCTCCATCAGGCGGAAGTCGAATTTCTCCATGGTGGAGTACAGCGGCAGCACCATCAGCGGCAGGTAGACATAGGTCATCCCCGTCAGGATGGCGAAATCCGAATAGAGCAGCTGCACCGGCGTGTCGGTCAGCCGCAGCTTCATCAGCACCACGTTGACCAGCCCTTCGGCGCGCAGCAGTTGCTGAATGGCAAAGGTGCGGATCAACAGGTTGGTCCAGAACGGCACGGTGATCAGCAACAGCAGCAGCCCGCGCGCCTTTGGCCCCCGGCTGGCCATGTAATAGGCTGTCGGAAAGCCGACGATCAGACACAGCAGCGTGGTGATCCCCGACAGCTTGACGCTGCGCCACAGGATCGTCAGATGCGCATCGGCGATGGACACGGTGTCGTCGAAGATATCCCGTTCGAACAGGACGTTGAACCAGCCCTCCCCCGAGAACTTCCAGACCACGTCGCCATAGGGCCCGGCCTCGAGAAAGGAATAGACCACCACGATCAGCAGCGGCCCGACCCCGCCAAGGATCACCACGAGCATCGCGGGCAGGCTCAGCCACCAGCGCCGCCGCACATCGGCGCGGCGCAGCGAGACTTCCAGATCGGTAAGGCTCTGCATGGCTCAGTCCCTCAGCACGCGGGTGGCCGACGGGGCCAGCGCAACGCCAACCGTCTCGCCCTGCTGCGGCAGCGCCCTGCCATCGGCGGCGTTCTGGCGGCGCAGCACCAGCGGCGCACCGCCCGGCAGGCGCAGGTGGAAATGCGTGTCGGTGCCGAAATACACCACCTGTTCGATGAACCCGCTCAGCGGTGCCTCCGGCCCGGCAAGGGTGCAATGTTCGGGGCGCACCGCCAGCGTCACCTCGCTGCCCGCGCTGACGGCATGGGGGCATTGCGCCTCGATGGTCACGCCGCCGGGCAGCACGACATGGGCGCAATCGCCGTCCTGCCGGATGACCTTCCCGGTCAGCAGGTTGGTTTCACCGATGAAATCCGCCACGAAGCGGTCGACCGGGTGGTTGTAGATCTCGTGCGGGCTGCCGACCTGCCGCAGCGCGCCGTTCGACAGCACGGCGATGCGGTCGGACATGGTCAGGGCTTCTTCCTGATCGTGGGTGACAAAGACAAAAGTGATGCCGGTCTCGCGCTGCATCCGCTTCAGTTCGATCTGCATGGTCTTACGCAGCTTCTGATCCAACGCCGACAGCGGCTCGTCCAGCAGCAGCACCTTGGGGCGCGGTGCCAGCGCCCGCGCCAGTGCGACGCGCTGCTGCTGCCCGCCCGACAGCTGCGTCACCAGCTGATCGCCCCGGCCCGACAGCTGCACCAGCGCCAGCATGTCTTCGACGGTATCGCGGATCTCGGGGCGCGGCCTGCCCAGCATCTTTAGCGCAAAGCCGATGTTCTGCGCCACGCTCAGATGCGGAAAAAGTGCGTAATTCTGGAACACCGTGTTGACCGGGCGCTGGTTCGGCCCAAGCCGCGAAATGTCGCGCCCATCAAGCAGGATCTCGCCGCTGCTCGGGGTCTCGAACCCGGCGAGCATCCGCAGGATCGTGGTCTTGCCGCAGCCCGATGGGCCAAGCAACGTGAAGAACTCGTTCTGCCGGATCGTCAGGTCTATGCCCTCGATCGCCTTGAAAGTGCCGAAGAATTTCGCCACGCCGGCCAGCGTGACCGCGCTCAAAACCTTGCTTTCGCCCATATCGCTAGAGTCGCGCATCCGGCGGGATCCTTTCAACTGCTCCGGGACAGATGACAAAAGATTTCATGTGCTCGGTAAAGCCCCTATCCGAATAATTTGATCAAAAAAATCCATTGCCCGGAAAGCCGCCCAGCGAATGGGCGGACCCAGCGTCAGCCCGGATGCCAGGGGTGCAGCTGTTCGGTGGGGTAATCCTCGGCGCTCCAGCCATCGGTGCCGGTCGGCATCCATGCCACGGCGGAATAGCCATAGCCAAGCGCCCGCTTCGCGGCGTTCCAGCTCATCCAGCAGTCATCAAGGCAAAAGATCACCAACTGGCGGGCGCGATCGCCGCCGGTGGCGTGGTCAAGCCCGGCGCGGAAATAGGCGTCGGTGACCTCGGCGATCTCGCCATAACCGACGTTGGGCAGCCATGTCGCGCCGGGAATCGACTGGCGCGGCTCTTCACGCCAGATCGTGCCCTCGGGCAGGGTGTCGGGCTTTGGCGGGCGCGGCAGCACGTCGATGAACGCGGCGCCCTGTTGCCAGAGCGCGTGGGCGTCCTGAGCGCTGACCACCGTCGCGCCAGACAGGGTTTCGGGCACCGGGGCGCGATACTGTGCCATGCGAAAGCCGTCCGGCTCTTGCGCCACGGCCAGCGCCGGCAGCAACATCAGCGCCAACGCCAGCCTCATTGGCCCAGCTCGATCATCTTGTCGCCCATGTCGGAGACCAGAGGCACCCCGGCCTCGGCAAGAATGGCGTCGATTTCGCCCTGATGGCGCCGGATCAGCGAGTTGAGCTTGCGCTGCCAGACCTTTTCGCCCTGCCGCACGCCCATGGTGATGCGGTAGAACAGCTTGGGGAAATGATCCTCGCGCAACAGCGGGATCACCGCCACATCCATGCCGCGCCGCTTGACCAGCGGCCCGGCAATCGGCCCCCACATCACCGCGGCGTCGATGCGGCCCGCCGCCAGATCATCAAGCATCTGCCCGGACGGCGAGTCATGGCGCCGGTCGACGACCAGCTGATAGGGCTTCGCCTTGCCGATCAGCCCGTTTCGCGCCAGATGGTTCGCAGGCGGAGACCCGGCGATGACCCCGATGCGATGCCCCTGCAACGCCGGATCATCGAGCTTGCGCACCACCGCCAGATCGCCTCCCGCGGGCACGATCAGCACAAAGGCCGAGGTCATGTAATGGTTCGAATTCAGCACCAGTTCGTGGCCCTGCGCATAGCCCATCACCACGTCGCACTTGCCCGCCTTGAGCGTGTTGCGGATGAACCCGGTGGCCATCGGATACCATTCATATGTGACCGGCAGATCCAGCTTCGATGCGATCAGCTCGGCAAGACGGTTCTCATAGCCCGATCCATCCTGCATCGACATCGGATCATTGGCCGGATCGGCGCAAACCCGCAACGCCGTGCGCGAGACAAGGTCCGAGGTCTGCGCCCCGCCCGGCGCGCCATGGCAGGCCAGCAGAGCCGTCAGCGCCAGCACCAAGCGCCGCTGTCGGCAGGCCGAACGCAGGCCCTCAGCCCATGCAGGCATTTTCGGTCTCGGCATAGACGTCGGACTTGGCTTCCTTCTTGGCGGGGCGGCCACGGTCGATCGCGCCAGAACCATGCGCCTTGAGATAGGTGTAGATGTCATCGAGGTAGCACATCACGTTCGGGTTGACCCCGAAGGCGGGCATCACCGAATTTTCCGCCGCGCCGACTTTGCGCCGCCCATTGGTCACCACGTCGAGAAAATCGTAGTAATCCATCTCGACGGCGGACTCCTTCAGCGCCGGAGCATAGGTCGACCCCTCGCCGTCGGGGCCGTGGCAGACATGGCATTCGGCGTGATAACGGCGGAAGCCGGAAAAGGTCGGCCAGTCGACCGTGCCGTCTTCGGCGACGTTGAAGGTGGGCACGCCATCTTCGGTGAAATAGCGGCCATCCTCTTGGTAATCCACCTTGATGTTGGGATCGTCCATCGAGACGCCCTCGGCGGCGGACAGGGCAGAGCCAGCCACAAGGGCGGCTGCCGCGATCAGGATGTGGGGTCGGGTCATGGTGTCAGCTGTCCTGCGAATATCATGAAGGGTGAACCGGCGGGGTCATGTGCCCCGCCGGTCCGGCTGATGGCTGCGGATCAGTCGGGCAGGGTAAAGACCGTCAGCTGGCCGCCAAGCGCGGTGTAATCCGACAGGGCCGAATAGCCGCCCACGGCGCCAAGACCGTCGTTCGGATTGGTCAGACCGGCGGCAAGCCCAATGCCCGCCCAGCCGCCAACCCCCGAGAGCACGGCGATGTATTGCTTGCCGTCCTGTTCGTAGCTCATCACGTTGCCGATGATGCCCGACGGGGTCTTGAAGCGGTAAAGCTCCTCGCCGGTCTCGGCCGAGATCGCCTTGAGGTAGCCTTCGAGCGTGCCGTAGAACACCACGTCGCCCGCGGTGGCCAGCGGGCCGGACCAGACCGAGAACTGCTCGGGCAGCGACCACTTGATCTCGCCCGCGATGTTGTCCCACGCGATGAAGTTGCCCATGCCGCCATGGCTGTCCGGCGCCGGGTACATGGCAAGGGTTGCGCCCACATAGGGCTGGCCCGCCGTATAGCTGACCCGGAACGGTTCATAATCCATGCAGACATGGTTGGTCGGCACGTAGAACAGTTCGGTCTTGGGCGAATAGGCCGCCGGCTGCTGGTCCTTGGACCCGAGCGCCGCCGGGCAGATGCCGGTGGAGTTGACGTCTTCGCCGTTCTGCGCGGTCGAGTATTCCGCCACCACGGTCGGGCGACCGTAGGTTTCGGACTCCGGGTCCATGTCGACGCCGCTGGTCCAGTTCACCGCCGGATCGAACTTTTCGGCCACCAGCAATTCGCCGGTGATCCGGTCCAGCGTATAGCCAAGCCCGTTGCGGTCGAAATGGGTGAGCAGCTTGCGCTCGGTGCCGTCGATGGTCTGATCGGTGAGGATCATCTCGTTGACGCCGTCATAATCCCACTCGTCATGCGGGGTCATCTGATAGACCCACTTGGCCATGCCATCGTCGGGGTCGCGGGCCATGATGGTCATCGACCAGCGGTTGTCGCCCGGGCGCTGCGCCGGGTTCCATGTCGATGGGTTGCCGGTGCCGTAATAGATCAGGTCGGCCTCGGCATCATAGGAATACCAGCCCCATGTGGTGCCGCCGCCGATCATCCACTGATCGCCTTCCCATGTGTTGGTGCCGCTGTCGGCCCCCACCGGCTTGCCAAGATGCGTGGTGTTTTCAGGATCCATCAGGATGTCGGAATCCGGCCCCATGGAATAGGCGCGCCATTCCTGTTCGCCGGTTTCCATATTGTAGGCGGTCACATGGCCGCGCACCCCGAATTCACCGCCCGAGATGCCGACGATGATCTTGTCCTTGACCGGCAGCACGGTGGCGGTGTTGGTCTCGCCCTTGGACGGATCGCCATTGACCACGTCCCACAGCACTTCGCCGCTGTCGGCATCCAGCGCCACGACCTTGGTGTCGGCCTGATGCAGGAAGATCTTGCCATCGGCATAGGCAACCCCGCGGTTTACCGTGTCACAGCACATCACCGGAATGACATCCGGATCCTGCTTGGGCGCGTATTTCCACTTGATCTTGCCATCCTCGTTCAGGTCCAGCGCGTAGACCGTGTTGGGGAATGGCGTGTGCACATACATCATGTCGCCGATCACCAGCGGCGAGCCCTCGTGACCACGCAGCACACCGGTCGAGAAGGTCCACGCGACCTGAAGGTCGCCCACGTTGTCGGCGGTGATCTGGTTGAGCTCGGAATAGCGCTGGTTGGCGTAATCGCCGGTCTGGATCGCCCATTGCGCCGGATTGTCGATCTGCGTCTGCAGATCTTGGTTGGCAAATGCCATCGAGGCGGCGCACAGCGCCAGCCCCGACGTCAGAAGCGTCAGGTTCTTCATGTCCTTCTCCCTTGGTCAAGCGGCGACAGCGTCGCCTCGCTTATGCCGCCCACCCATCGCATCGGGTCGAACGGTACATCCGGATACGGCGCCTCTTCTCCTCCCGCCGTATCCGGAATTTCGCTGTGCAGGGCCCTGCCCTGCGGCCCCTCACGGATGTGTCGCGAGAAACGCGATCACATCGGCGCGCTCCTGTTCCTTGCGCAGCCCGGCAAAGGACATCTTGGTGCCCTTGGCGTAATCCCGCGGCTTTTCAAGGAAATGGCCGAGTTCCTCGGGCGTCCATGTGCCGCCCTCGGCGGCCAGATCCATAAGCACGTCGGAATAGGCGAACCCCTCCTGAGAGGCGATCGCGCGCCCCACGATGCCGTTCAGGATCGGCCCGGTCTTGGTCTTGGCATCCTCTCCAACCGCGTGGCAGGCCATGCATTTTCGGAACACCTTCTCGCCCTTGGCGGCATCGCCTTCGGCGATGGCCACACTGGCGCTCAGAAGGGTCAGGCAGGCCGTGGCGAGCAGTTTGTCGAGCATATGGGTCTCCTCCCTTTCAGGGTCTTCTTTATTTCAGCCGCGCCGCGTGCCAGGCCACGTGATCGCCGGCAAAGCTGTTCACGAAGAAATACGAGTGATCGTAGCCTTCCTGCATCCGGAACGTGCCCGGCTGGCGCTTTGCCGCCATCGCCTTTGCAAGGCTTTCGGGCTTGAGCAGATCAAGGAACTGGTCCGATGCGCCCTGATCGATCAGCAGGTCCCCCTTCCAGCCGCGCTCCTCCAGCAGCAGCGTGGAATCGTGACCGGCCCAGCAGCCCTCGTCATCGCCAAGATAGGCGCTGAACTGCTTGCGCCCCCAATCCGACGCGGTCGGGTTGGCGATGGGCGCAAAGGCCGACAGGCTGTCGAACATCTCGGGGTTGCGCATGGCAATGGTCAGCGCCCCGTGCCCGCCCATGGAATGGCCGGTGATGCCATGGGCAGCGCCAATGCCATCCATGCCCTCGACGATGCCGCGCAGCTCTTGGGTGATGTAATCATACATCCGGAAATGCGGCTTCCACGGATCGCGCCGGGCGTTGACGTAAAACCCCGCGCCCTGCCCCAGATCATAGGCATCGTCATTGGCCACCCCCTCGCCGCGCGGCGAGGTATCGGGGAACACCACGGCAAGGCCATGCCTTGCCGCGTGTTCCTGAAAGCCGCCCTTGGTCATGGCGTTTTCATGGGTGCAGGTCAGACCCGACAGGTACCACAGCACCGGCACCGGCCCCTTAGCGGCCTGCGGCGGCATGTAGACTGCGAAGGTCATGTCACAACCGCAGGTCTCGGAGGCGTGCTTGTACACGCCCTGCACGCCTCCGAAGCTTCTGTTTTCCGCGACGGTCTGCATCAGTATTCGACCACGGCCCGGATCGATTTGCCCTCATGCATGAGGTCGAACCCGTGATTGATCTCGTCCAGCGTCAGCTTGTGGGTGATCATGGAATCGATCTCGATCTTGCCGTCCATGTACCAGTCGACGAACTTGGGCACATCGGTGCGGCCCTTGGCGCCGCCGAACGCGGTGCCCTTCCAGACCCGGCCGGTGACCAGCTGGAACGGGCGGGTGGAAATCTCTGCCCCCGCCGGTGCCACCCCGATGATCACCGACACGCCCCAGCCGCGGTGCGAACATTCCAGCGCATCGCGCATCACCTTGACGTTGCCGGTGGCGTCAAAGGAATAATCCACGCCGCCGATCTGGTCCGCGCCCTTCTTGGTCAGATCGATGATCGCCTGAACCGTGCTGTCGACCTTGGACGGGTTGATGAAATGGGTCATGCCGAACTTGCGGCCCATCTCTTCCTTGCTGTCGTTCAGATCGACGCCGATGATCATGTCGGCCCCGGCCATGCGCAGGCCCTGAATGACGTTCAGACCGATGCCGCCAAGACCAAAGACCGCCGCCGTCGAGCCGATTTCGACGCCAGCGGTGTTGATCACCGCGCCGATGCCGGTGGTGACGCCGCAGCCGATGTAGCAGATCTTGTCGAAGGGCGCGTCCTCGCGCACCTTGGCCAGCGCGATTTCCGGCATCACCGTGTGGTTCGCAAAGGTCGAGCAGCCCATGTAATGATAGATCGGCGTGCCATCGAGCATCTTGAACCGGGTGGTGCCGTCGGGCATCAGGCCCTGGCCCTGGGTGTTGCGGATCGCGGTACACATGTTGGTCTTGCCCGACAGGCAGGAATAGCATTCGCGGCATTCCGGCGTGTAAAGCGGGATGACATGATCGCCCGGCTTGAGCGTGGTGACGCCCTCGCCCACTTCCATCACGATGCCCGCGCCTTCATGGCCAAGGATGCAGGGGAACAGGCCTTCGGGGTCGGCCCCCGAACGGGTGAATTCGTCGGTGTGGCACAGGCCGGTTGCCTTGATCTCCACAAGAACCTCTCCGGCCTTCGGGCCTTCGAGTTCGACTTCCATGATTTCGAGCGGTTTGCCGGCTTCCAGAGCCACGGCTGCACGGGTTCTCATGCAGACTCCCTTCAACTGAACATATCTGACGCGTTTCGGCGCTTGGCCGGAGTATGGGTGCGCGGTCGCATGCCGAACAATACATCCATAGGTGTGTATTTGCCGAAATGGACTTCGCGCCCACCCTGTCCCATAGTTCCAAAAGGGAGGAAAGTGCATGTATACACATAATTTCCGCATGCTGGCGCTATTGGTCACCGGTTGGGCAAACCCGGCGCTTGCGGCGGATTTCTCCGACCCGACATGGCCCTGCATTCAACGCAAGGTGGAAACGCTCTCGATGGGGCTGATGTGGCCCGCGGCCCTGCCCGAAACCACGCCCGATGCCGACAAGGCGGCAATCCACGAGCTGGCGGCAACGCTGGCGCTGCGCCGCGTCGATCTGGATGCGGCGCGCGCGGCCAGCCAAGGCTTCGCCAGCGACCATGGTCATGACATGGATCTGATGGGCGCGGTGTTTGCACAAACCTTCAACGCGCTGGCGCAGCGCCGCACCCGGATTATCAAGGGCATCGGCGAGGTCGCGCAAAGTCAGGAAAGGCTGTCGCAACGCATCGAGACAGCCCGCGCCGAAATGAACAGCATCATGGCCAGCGACACGCCCGATTACGACCGGGTCGATGCGCTCGAAGAGCAGGTGGATTGGGACAGCCGCATCTTCAACGACCGGCAAAAGACCATCACCTACCTGTGCGAAACCCCGACCCTGCTGGAAAAACGGCTCTACGCGCTGTCACAGATCCTGCAGGAGGCGGCCCGCCCCGACGGCGGCTAATCCCATTCCAGCTCGGAAAAGGCGGCGGTGACGTTGCGCCGGTTGAAGGCGTCGAACAGCTGCCACAGCGGTGCCTGCCCCGCCGCGACATGGCCCGCCGCCGCGCCGATGCGCTCGCCCGCGTCGATGGCGGCGCGAGTTTCCTCCGCCAGCACCCGCAGATACTCTGCCTGCGCAAAGCCGCCTTCGGGCCAGTCCAGCACCGGGCCGCCATGGCCCGGCACCAGCCGCGAGACCTCCAGCGTCGCCAATTCGGCCTGCACCGCCTGCCAGCCGGTCAGGCTGCCATCCAGCGCCGGGATATGCCTGTCGAACACGAGGTCTCCGGCAAAGAACGTGCCGCTCGCCTCGTCAAGCACCGTCAGATCGGTGCCGCTATGCGCCAGCGGCCATGCCCGCAGCAACAGGCGCCGCCCGCCAAGGTCGATGACACGGCTGTCCGCAACCTCGGCGGTGACCTCGGGCAGCGCCGTGCCAAGGCCCGCCGCCCCCATCAGCCGCGCCGCGCTTTGCAGATAGCTCGCGCCGCGATCCGCAAGCGCCCGCGCCAGCCCGGCCCGGCCCACCACCAGCGCGCCGTCGAACACCGTGGCCCCCAGCACGTGATCGGGGTGCACATGGGTCAGGATGACATGGCTGACCGGCAGGTCGGTTTGCGCCCGGATCGCCCGCCAGAGCGCCTCTCCCACCTGCGCCGAGCCGCCGCTGTCGATCACCGCCACCGAGCGCTGCCCCAGCACAAAGCCAAGGTTGGCGATATCCCCGGCGTTTTGCGCATCGGCCTCGGCCACCTGCCCGCGATGCACAAAAACACCGGGGGCGATCTCGCTGACCTCCAGCGCCGGGCCAAGCAGCACACAGCGCGCGCCTTGCGGCAGCGCAGCGCCGCAGGCCTCGGCCTCGAACCCGGGCAACAGCGCCTCGCGGCAAGGCGCGCCGGACAGCGCGCAAATGGTCAGGACGGCTTCGAACATGCGGCTTTATCGCGCCTTGGCGGGCAGCGCGCGATACCGACCATGCGCTCGGTATCGCGAGGCCGCGTTTCATGGCAGGCTAGACGGATCATGCGAGGAGGAGAGCATGGCCCCTACCCTGATCCCCGCCGCCCTGGCGGCCTGTCTGGCCTTTCCTGCGCTGGCCGCAGACACCGGCAACCCGCTGCAAGACAGCCCCACATGGGACTCGCTGCGCGGCGATATCATCGGCGATGCCCCCATCGCCGCCGCCGACGGGCGCTTCACCGTCGAGGCCCCCTACCGCGCCGAAGACGCCGCGACGGTGCCGATCCGCATCCGCGCCAGCAACGGCCCAGCCATCGACAGCCTGACGCTGGTGATCGATGAAAACCCCGCGCCGGTCGCCGGAACCTTCCGCTTTGGTCCGGCCATGGCCCCGCTGGATTTCGAACTACGCGTGCGGGTCAACCAATATTCCGATGTCCGCGTCATCGCGGGCTACGCCGACGGGCTGCGCATGGATGGACGTTTCGTCAAGGCGTCGGGCGGCTGTTCGGCCCCGGCTACCAAAGACCCGGCGCAGGCGCTTGCCGGGCTCGGCCAGATGAAGCTGCGGCTGTTTGCCGATGCGCCGCAGATTTCCGGTGCCCGGCGCGAAGCGCAGGTGATGATCCGCCACCCGAATTATTCCGGGCTGCAACAGGATCCACTCACCCACCTGTTCATCCCGGCGCATTTCCTCGACCACATCGAGGTCTGGCAAGGCGCAGAGCAGCTGTTCGCCATGGATGGCGGCATCTCGATCTCGGAAAACCCGGCCTTCCGCTTTGCCTATACCGACAACGGCGCGCCGGATCTCAGGGTGATCGCCACCGACACCGATGGCAACCGCTTCGAGCAGGTTCTGCAAAAGGCCGGCGGCTGAGCGCCCTCAGAAGAAACAGATCACCTCGGCCTCGGCCTGGGCACGGCGCAGCTCGGCGACAAGCGTGTTGGCAGCGACCGCGCTGTTGAAAATCGCCATGCGCTCACCGCCGGTCAGCCGCATCGACAGCACGGTCTCGGCCTCGACATAGGCATCATAGGGCAGGATCGCCGCAATCTCGTCGATCGAACAGGCGCATCGCCGCAGGCTGTCGCGGCTCTGCCCGTTCGCGGCCATGCAGCCGAAAACGTAATCCGCCCGCGCCTCGGTGGGGTAATCGTTCAGCCGCTCGGCGACGCTCTGCGCCCCGGCGGCGCAAGGCAGCGCCAGCAGCAAGACCAGCGCCCGGATCATTGCGCCCCCTCGAAACGCAGCTCCGACAGGTAGCCCGCCTCGCCCGGCGCCTCGGCCACAAGGCTCAGATACCAGCCCGGCACCTTGCCTGACATGGTCACCCGCAGCTCAAGATCGCCAAACCCCCGCATCCGCGCCCGGTTGGGATCGCTCTCGAAGGGCCGCAGCGTCACCGTCTGCACCGGCACCGTCTCACCATTCACCTCGGCCTCGCCGCTCACCACCTCGGCCGGGCGGGTCAGCGCCTCCTTCACCCGGTTGCGAATGTAGAACGGCGAGCCGCCCGCCGTCTCGGCCATGTCCCGCACCACGCTTTCATAAAAATACATGATCATCGGGTTGCCAACGCTGGCCGGAAACGTGCCAAGCCCACGATGCCTGCCATCCTGCTCGAACCGAAGGTTCGCCATCGCCGCATCGAACGAGATCTCGACAGTGCCGGTATCGCGCGCCGCCGCCTCGGGATTGGCGGCATTGCTGACGGCGCGGCTATAGCGCAGCACCTCGTCGGCGCCGATCTCATCCAGCGTGCCCTCGCGGAACAGCAGATCATAGGTCTCGCTCACAGCCGCCGCCGCCGGCCCGGCAAGACAGGCCAATGCGGCCAGCACCATCAAACTCTTGCGCATGGTCATAATCCTCCCTGCCGCGCAGCCTAGCGCCCCCATCCGCACTGTCAGCGCAGACCTTCGTCTGTGCCCGGCGCCCGGTGTTTCTTCTGGCAAAAAATATCCCGGGGGGAGGCTCCGTAAGGAGACGGGGGGCAGCGCCCCCCTCTGCCCGTCCCACCTACTCCGCCGCGTCCTCGGGGGCCTGCCAGCGCAGCTTCCAGTCGATCAGGGGCCGCAGCCGCGACAGCTGCACCGGCTTGGTCAGCACCGAAAACCCCTCGGCCGCGCCCTTCCTGAGCAGCGCGTTGCCACGATCGGCGGTGATCATAATCGCCGGAACCCGCACCCCGCTCAGCGCCCGCACCGCCGCGATCGCCCGGTCCCCGGTCTCGCCATCATCCAGCTGGTAATCCGCCAGCACGATGTCTGGCGCCATCCCCATGTCGCGCACATGCCCCAGCGCCTCGTCGATGCTGCGCGCCGCGAACACGCTCGCCCCCCATTGCTCCAGCTTGCCGGTGAAGGCGTACAGCACATCCGGATCGTTCTCGATCAGCAGAACGATGTGATCCATATCCTGCGATGCGGTCTCGGGGGCCTGCCCGCGATCCTCTGCCGCCGCCCGCCGCTGCAGCGCCTCCATCTCGATGGAAAACACCGACCCGGCCCCCGGCTTGGAGCGCACCCGCACCTTGTGCCCCAGATGGCGACAGGTGCGATCGACAATCGACAACCCCAGCCCCACGCCCGAGCCGGGCGGCACGTTGTCGGCCCGGGTAAATTCCTCGAAAATGCGCGTCTGGTCCTTGCGGCTGATGCCGACCCCGGTGTCCCAGACCTGCAAGTCCACCACGGCGCCGCGGCGCCGACAGCCGACCAGCACCCGCCCGCCGCCCGGCGTATACTGGATCGCGTTCACCACGAGGTTCTGGATCGAGCGCAGCAGATACACCGGGTCGGATTTCACCACGATCATGCTTGGCACCATGTCCAGCGTCACCCCCTTGCGCTGCGCCAACGGCATCTGATCCTCCCAGACCGAGCGCATCAGCGTGCCAAGACAGACCTCGGAGGGCAGCAGCCCGCGATCCAGCGAATCCAGCCGGGAGATATCCAGCAGCGAATGCAGCAGCTGTTCGATGGAATTGAACGAGCCGTCCAGCCGCTCCACCGTCGGGGCAAAGCGCGTGCCCGATACGCTGTCCACCAGCATCGCGATCAGCAGCTTGGCGGCATTCACCGGCTGCAACAGATCATGCGAGGCGGCGGCAAGGAACCGCGTCTTGGACGACACCGCCGCCTCGGCGCGCTCCTTGGCGATGCGCAGCTCTTCCTCGACACGGGCCATCTCGTCGAACTGCTCGCGCAGCTGGGCGTTGGCATGGGTCAGCTCTTCGGTGCGCTCGGCCACGCGGTTTTCCAGCATCTCGGTGGCGCGGCTTTCCAGCGTCACGTCCTTGAGCTCCAGCAGCACGCCGCCATCGGGCAGCTGATACGCGTGCAGATCGAGCATCCGCCCCGACAGATGCCGCATCCGCCGCCGCAACCGCCCCTGCCGGTCCAGCCGGTCCAGCCATTGCGCGATTTCGAACACGCTCGCATCGACAATCAGCCCGTGCTGCGCCACGTAATCCAGCACCTGCGCCAGATCGGTGCCCTTTTGCAGCATCGTATAGGGCAGGCCCAGCAGCGCGCGGAACTGCATGTTGTACATGCGCACGACGCCGGTCGCCGAAAACGTGCACACCCCCGAGGTCATGTTTTCGAACACCGCCTGAAGGTAATCGGCGTGCCCTTCGACGAGCTGTTCCTTTTCCGACCGGTTGCGGCGCACGATGGCGGTGATCTCGGTCAGCAACAGCACCACCGCCTGCCCCGAGGTGCCCTGAAGGTTGACCTGATACCAGCGATCGCCCTGCAACTCGATCACCAGACTGGCAACCGAAGCGCCCTCGCGCCGCGCCTGCGCCAGCGCCGCGTCAAAGCTGCCCTCGACCGTCACCAGATGGCGCGAGCTTTCGATGGTGGTCAGGCATTGCTCGATGTCCATGCCCGGCTGAAACCGGCCCGACACGTCAGGCAGAAGCTTGAGGAAAATGTCGTTGCAGACCTCGAGCAAGCCGCCGGTGAACACCGCCACCCCGCCATCAAGCGCCGAAAGCGCCTCGGCCAGATTGCGGCGCATGCGTTCGCTGTCATCGCGGGCGTGGCGCAGCTCGTCGGTGGTGCGTTCCAGATCGCGGGTCTTGGCCCAGACCTGCGCCTGAAGCGAGATCGCCGACTGGAATGCGCCATAGGCCGATCCGCCGACCTCGTGCTGGCGCTCGGCACGGCGCATCAGCGCGTCGATGATCCGGGTCTGCCGGGCGAGCTGCTCTTCGAGCGGCGCGTCGGGGTCGATCATTCCAGCGCCCTCCGGCCCGGTTCAAAGAACGCGACGCCGACGAAGGTCTGATTCACATGCACGCCGCAATGCTGTTCGCCATAGGTGTTGAAGCCCAGCACCCGGTGGCGCGACAGGATTTCCGACACCTGCGCCGCCAGCCCCTTTTTCTGGATCTCGAGCTTGCGCAGCACGCAGTCGAACCCCAGCACGAAATCAGGCACGTTGCCGCGCGCATCGGTGACGCCAAGCCCCGAGTCCAGCGTTTCAAGGATCTCCTTGCCGCGTCCCAGCGTCAGGATCAGCCCGTCGTCGATGGCGCCCAGAAAGCTCAGCGCATGGGCGCCGGGGGCGTCGTGGATGGCGCGCACGTGGTAATTCATGTTCTGGCGCACCAGCATCGGGTTCTCGGCAAACACCCGTGGCCCCAGCGCATCGGGATCGACGCCGGTGATGCGGGCATATTCCAGCGCGGCGGGCGCGCCGTTCAGCTCCAGCACCAGACGGTCTTCGGGCAGCGCATGGGTGACCACGACCTGCGTGTCGGTCGGCAGGAAATGGTCGAACCCCAGCCCGGCGAATTCCAGATCGGTTTCCAGCAACAGCAGCAAGGCGGCGTTGCTGTGCAACTGGCCGTCCTGCAACACAAAGGTTTCGCGAAACGCCAGCTCGTCCCCGGCCGAGCCGCCGAACACCGGCACCTCGCCAAGCGCCGCCTCAAGCGTGGCGACCAGCATGTCTTCCTGCTTGGCCAGCCCATCGGCAAAGATCAGCGCCAGCCGGTTCCAGCCGGGGGTGCGGCGGAACGCCTGCGCATGGCCGCGCACCGCGCTGGCGATGGGTTTCATCTGCAACGGCTTGAGCGGCGAGATCAGCAGCGAGGCGCAGCGGAAATGCTCGCGCGGAAAGGCAAGGATCAGCAGCGCCTCGGTTTCATAGCCGTCAGGGGTGATGGTGCCAGCGGTGGTGCAGCCGAACACCGGCAGCCCGCCGGCACCGGTTTCCAGCGCCCTCGCAAGGCGCGGCAGATCCAGCCGCCCCGGCACGAAGGCAAGCAGAAAACAGGTTTCGCTCAGCTCGATGCCGCGCAGCGCCTCGGCCACAGCATCCTCGGTCGCCGCCTCGCGCGAGACGGCGACCGTGACATAGCGCGGAGCGACGATGTCGCGCGGCATTCAGCGGCTCAGAAAGACCCGGGCGTCGGCTTCGCCCGCGCCGATACTGGTCGCGGGCTGGGCGTTCTCGACCAGCACCGCCGCCTGCGTGCGGTTGCGCACGCCAAGACGGCGCAGCAGCGCGGTGATATGAGCCTTGACCGTGGCTTCAGCCAGCGACAGCTCGTAGGCGATCTGCTTGTTGGGCATACCGGCGCAGATCAGCTTCATGATCTTCTGCTGTTGCGGGGTCAGCTCTGACAGCTTGGGGTGGTTGGCGATCTCATCACACACATTGCCGCAGTAGGACGGATGCACGTATTTGCGCCCCGCCGCGATCTCGGCCAGCGCATGGCGCAGGACCGGGGCCGATGCGTCCTTGGGCAGAAACCCCGAGGCGCCGTCCTCCATCAGCGCCTGCACGATCTGCACCGATGTCAGCGACGAGATCACCAGGATCGGCGTGTCGGGCAGCACCCGGCGCAGCGCCTGAAACCCCGAGATGCCGGTCACGTCGGGCAGCTTGAGATCGAACATGACAAGGTCCGGCGCAAGGCCTTCCGCCATCAGATCCAGCGCGGCGCGCAAGGTCTGCACCTTGTCAAGGCGGGCGCCCGGGAATGCGAGGCAGATCGCAGCCCCCAAGGCGTCGCTGTAAAGCGGATGGTCGTCGACAATGACAACAGAACTGATCGCGCCGGCGCGCGGCACGTCCATCAAGTCTTTCATAGCAATGTCCTCCCTAACGGAAAGCTATCCCGGTTGCGCCGACTCGCGCAATGGTATTGTCCGCGGGCGCATTCGGATAGGCGGATCAGAGCCATCCGAATGCGCCCGAAATTGCAGGTTCCCGCCGTCTGGCCGCGGTCTTTTTCACGACAATGCTGCCTATCGCCCCGCGCCCCTAATGCGCGCGCTGCGCCACCAGCGCGGCGAGCCGGGCGGCGATCGTCTCGGGCGGGTGCGAGGCATTGAGCACCTCGGCAGGCAGACCGGCGATGTCGCGGCGCGTCTCGCACGCAGCGGCGCCGTCAGCAATCTGGAACAGCTGCAAGCGATGCTCCTCGGCCAGCCGCGCAAGGCAGGCCCCCAGCCCGGCGCCGGGGGTTTCGAACCCCGACACGATGATCACCGCACTGCCCGGCGCCGCCAGCCGCCCTAGCCCCGACAACGCCCGCGCCAATGGCGGATCATCGAGCCGCCCGGCCAGCGCATGGGCAGAGGCGGCCTCGTGGGCCCGTACCAGCCCGGCGACGATTTCGCGGATCGGGCGCGGGCGCGCGCTCAGCGTCACCGCCGTGCCGCAGCCCAGCGTCAACAGCCCCACCTCGGCCCCCGCAGCGCAGGCCGCCGCCCCTAGCAGCACCACGGCTTCGGCCGCCGCGACAGAGCGGAAGGCCCGCGTGCGCCCGCACAGCATCGAGGGGCGGAAATCGACGACAAACAGCATCCGGGCGACGGCGGGCATCGGCACCGCCAGCGCCTGCAGCGCCAGAAGTTCCCGCGTGCGCGGCGCGGCCCCCGGCACATCCAGCGCCGCCGTCATTGCCCTTTCCCCGACCGATGGCGTTTCACGGCGCATTCCCTTCCTCGGCTGCCCAAGGCCTGAAGAATAGCCAAAGCCGGGCAAGGCCGGAACCAAGACACTTGTCGCAAGCGCCACTGGCGGCCTCAGACCCAGACCGGATCAGGAGACGCGATGCCGTTGACCTCGACCAGCACCGGCGCCGAGCTGCCATCCAGCGTCACATAAAGCGACAGCACCTGTTCGCCCCGCCGCCGCGTCACCAGCAGGCCGCCGCGATCCTCGCGCGCCTCGAAACTGCCGTGCAGGAACAGCCCCGGCGCCCGCGCCCGCAACCCCAGCAGCCGCCGGGTCAGCGCCAGCTTGTCATGGCCGAAACGGCTGTCCGGTTCGTGCGGGGCGAACACCGCGCGATTGTCGGGGTCGGTCAGCGCATAGCTGCCATATTCGCTGCCTTGATAGATATCAGGCACCCCCGGCATCACCAGCCGCAGCGCATGCGCCGCCAGCGACAGCGCCTCGCCGCGCTGCACGAGGCGGCTCAGCGCCTCGGGGGGCTGTCGCCGCCAGTCGCTCAGCAGCGCCGCGCCGAATTCCGCCGCCGCCGCCTCGATGGCCGCGTCGGGGTTGGTCCAGCTCGATAGCTGGCGCGCCTCGCGCAGCGCCTTTTCCATGTGCTCACCCAGCCGGGTTTCCAGATCGTCGCGGCCCGGCTCCCATAGCGCCACGGCGCTTTGCAGGATGTACCAGCGCACATCGGCGCGCGGCGCGCCCGCCGTCGCCAGCGGCGCCGCCCCCTGCCAAAGCTCGCGCAGCGCCAGCGGATCATGGCTCAGCGCCACAAGCCGCGCCCGCGCATCCTCGCCCCGCTTGCTGTCATGCGACGAGCCAAGCGTCATCGCCAGCGGATAGCGGCCCTGCCGCTCGCGGCACCAGCTTTCGAAAGCCTCGGCGCTCAGCAGCGGCGCATCGGCCTCCGAGCCGACCTCGCATTCCGCCAGATTGCGGGTGTAGCGAAAGAACGCCGTGTCTTCCTGCGCCTTGGCCACGACCGCCCCGGTGACCTGCTGAAAGCGCCGCACGAAGCCATAGGTCTGCGGCCCCTCAGAGCCGTCGAACAGCCGGCGCAGCGCCGCCAGCGTCGCGGCGTCACCGACCAGCGCCCCGGCGCGTTCAAAGGTCACGCGCAACAACGCCTCGTCCTCGTCGCGGGCCCCGTCCGGGGTCACGTAGGACCGATATTGCGGGAACACCATCAGCAGCGCCCGGATCGCGGCGCGCAGTTCTTCGCCATCGCGAGGGGTATCGCCGCGCTCGGCCAGCGCCGCCTGCGCACGCCCCTGCATCTCGACCAGCTCCGCCCGCAGATCGCCGTCAAGGATCAGCCCGCGCATCTGCACGCACATGTCCTCGTAGCTGCCATGCGCCCCGGTCGCCTCGCGCCAGAAACTGTCGAGCCGCTGCTGCCCGCTCTCGTCCATCAGCAGCCGGGTGATGCGGTCAGATGCCTCATAGCCGGTGGTGCCGTCGGTGGCCCAGCCCTGCGGCATCTCTTCGTCGCCGGTGAGGATCTTTTCGACCCAGACAGGCACCTTTGGCCCCACCGCTTCGCGCAGCCGGGCGAGATATTCGCCGGGCCGCGCCAGCCCGTCGACATGGTCGATGCGCAACCCCTGCACCAGCCCCGCCCGCACCAGCGCCACCGGCAGCGCCATCATCGCATCGAACACCTTTTGCTCTTCGATGCGCATCCCGATCAGCGTGGTGACATTGAAGAACCGCCGATGCGTCAGCCGCCGCCGCTCGCGCTCCCAGAAGCGCAACCGCCAATGCTGGGCGCGCATCATCTCGGGCAGATCAAGCCCCGCCGTGCCCGGGGCCAGCGGCAGCCAGCCGCCCTGCCATTCGATGCGCTCCTCGGCGGCATTGATCTCAAAAGCCCCCGCCGCCGCCATGTCATCGAACGGTTCGGGCAGGATGGGCAGGATCAGCCCCTCGTTCCAGTCGACATCGAAGAAATCGGCATAGGCACTGGCGGCCCCGTGTTTCAGCGCATCCAGAAGCCACGGGTTTTCCACCGACAGCACGGTGTGGTTGGGCACCAGATCCAGCACGATGCCGATGCCGCGCGCCTGCGCCGCACGCGCCAGCCGTTCGAACCCGGCGCGCCCGCCAAGGATCGGATCGATCTGCGACGGGTCGGCGACGTCATAGCCATGGGTGCTGTCCTCGGGCGCGGTAAAGATCGGCGACAGGTACAGATGCGAAGCCCCAAGCGTGTCGATATGCGCCAGCAGCTCTGCGGCGCGATCAAAATCCACGCCCTGACGCAATTGCAGACGGTAAGTGGCGGACAGCGGCTTCATGAGGTGATCCTGACGGCTATGGCAAAGGCATCGCTGGCGGTGTTGCCGAGGGTGAAATCGGCGCTGTCCAGCTGTTCACCCACGGGGGTGCCAAGGCACAAGGCCATTTCGATGGCGCCGCCGGTAAAGCCCCAGCGAACGCGAAACGCCTTTGGCGTCGGGCGCGACACCTCGCCCGGCCCGGTATCGCCCGAACGCAGCAGCGGCGTGATGCGCGCGGCGCGCAGTGCCAGCAACTCGCCGGTCAGCGCCCGCCATGCTTCGGCGCGCGCCGGGTCTGGCGACGGGTAAGGGCAGGCCATGTCCATGGCGTTCGGCCCGCAGGGATCGGGCATCTTTGACAGATCATAGCCAAGCGCGCCCAGTTCCTTGCGCCGCCCCTTGCGCACAGCCCGGCGCATCCGATCATCGGGCGGGTCAACAAAGAACGGGAACGGCGCTTCGGAGCCTTCTTCCTCGCCCTGAAACAGCATCGGGGTAAAGGGCATCAGCAGCAGCGCGGCATGGATCACCCGGCCCACGTCATCGCCCACCAGCGTCAGCAGGCGGTCGCCATGCGGGCGGTTGCCGATCTGGTCATGGGTGTGGTTGGAATTGATGAAGGCGCTCCACGGCAAATGCGCCGCCGGGGCGCCGCGCGCGCCATGGGCGCCCTTGGGCTGGCCCTCATCCGCCTGACCATGGGCCAGCGCATGCGCCAGATCGGCAAAGGGGTCGTCGCCGTGGCGTTTATAATAGCCCTGCGTCTCGCCAGTGAGCGCGACATGCAGCACATTGTGCCAGTCGTCGTTCCATTCCGCGTCATAGCCCGCCTCGCGCAGATCGGGCAGATTGCGTTCATCCTCGCAGATCAGGTGGATGGGGCGGCCCCATGCGGCGGCGTGAATCTCATGCAGCATTTCATGCATGAAATGCTGCTCCGAGCCGTCGCGGATCTGGTGCACCGCATCAAGGCGGAAGCCGTCCAGACGGTAGTCTTCCAGCCACCCCAGCGCCGACTGGCGGAAGAAATCGCGCACCTCTGGCCGTTCGAAATCGATGCCGTCGCCCCAAGGGGTCGGGATGTCGGTGTAAAACCCCGGCGCGTAGCCGGGAAGGTAATTTCCAAACGGGCCGAAGTGGTTCATCACCAGATCAAGGATGACACAGATCCCCTGTTCCTGCGCCGCGCGGACAAAGGCGCGCATCTCGTCCGGGGTGCCATAGGCCGGGTGCGGCGCACGGTTGAGCACGCCGTCATAGCCCCAGCCCCAGCGGCCATGGAACTGCGACACCGGCATCAGCTCGATCATGGTGATGCCAAGCGCCGCCAAGCCCGGCAGGCGCTGCGCTGCGGCGGCAAACGTCCCCTCGGGGGTGAAACTGCCGACATGGATCTCAAGGATCACCGCCTCTTCGAACGCCCTGCCCTGCCACGTCGCGCCCCAGTCGAACCCGCGCGGATCGACGGTGAGCGACGGGCCGTCGACCGTATCGACCTGCGCCCGGCTGGCCGGGTCTGGCCGGTCGGTGCCGTCGATGCGAAAGCTGTAGGGCAAGCCCGGCGCAGCGCCGGTGTCGATCTGCCACCAGCCGTCATGACCGTGCATCGCCAACTCGTCACCGTCGAGCACCAGCGCAACCTTGCGGGCCGCTGGCGCCCATAGCCCAAAGCGCCAGCAGGTGTCGTTCAGGGGCGCTGCGCCCCAGATCCGTTCGCTCATGCTTGCGGCGCTCCGGTTCTGAACACGCTGACCGCCTGCCCCGAAACAATCACGGTTCCCGACACCGCCTCGTCACAGGAAATCACCTCCTGCGCGGTGTCGATGCAGCGCCGCCAGTCGCCTTCGGGCAGAGCGAATTCGCAATCATCCATGGCGTTGAGCACGATCAACAGGTCGTCGCAATCGTCGCGCCGATGCCAAAGGCCGGTGACGCGCAACAGATCGTCGTTCCAGTCGTCTTCGCTCATCTCGCGGCCCTCGGGATGCAGCCAGTGGCTTTCGGTGGCCTCCGGGCGCGGCCAGAACCCGGCGGGCGCAAGATGCCCGGCCCAATCCTTGCGAAAGGCGATCAGGTCGGCCACCGCCTGCGTCAGCTCGGGGCGCGCGGCATCCCAGTCGATCCATGCGATCTCGTTGTCCTGACAATAGGCGTTGTTGTTGCCCTGCTGGCTCTGGCCCAGCTCATCCCCGGCCAGAATCATCGGCACGCCATGGCTGGTGAACAGCGTTGCCAGCATCGCCTTGGCGCGGCGCAGACGGGCAGCATCGACATGCGCATCCTCGCTTGGCCCTTCGGCGCCCATATTGTCGGACAGGTTGTGATCATGGCCATCGCGGTTGCCCTCGCCATTGGCCTCGTTGTGCTTGTCGTTGTAGCTCAGCGTATCCCACAGGGTGAACCCGTCATGCGCGGCGATGAAATTGACCGAACTGGTGGCCGGGCGCAGCGAATGGTCGAACTGCGTCGGGCTGCCCATAAGCCGCTGCGAGATGCGCCCGGTCATCCCCGGATCGCGCCGCCAGAAGGCGCGGGTGTCATCGCGGAACTTGTCGTTCCATTCGCGAAACGGCCACGGGAAGCCGCCAACCTGATAGCCCTCGTCGCCGATATCCCACGGCTCGGCGATCAGCTTGACCTGAGACAGCACCGGATCCTGCCGCATGGCGCTGAAAAAGCTGCCCTCGCGTTCAAAGCCCGCCGGCTCGCGCCCCAGTGTCGAGGCAAGGTCAAAGCGGAAACCGTCGACGTGGCAGACCTCGACCCAGTACCGTAGTGAATCCATCACCATGCGCAGCACCATCGGGTGCGCCACGTTCAGCGTGTTGCCACAGCCGGTGGTGTCGAAGCAATGCCGCTTGTCGTCCGAGAGCAGGTAGTAGGACGCGTTGTCGATGCCGCGAAAGCTCAGGGTGCTGCCCAGCTCATTGCCCTCGGCGGTGTGGTTGTAGACCACGTCAAGGATGACCTCGATCCCGGCATCGTGGAAGCGTTTGACAGCGGTGCGCACCTCGCGCACGTCCTCGCCCGCCAGATAGGTGCGGTTGGGCGCGAAAAACCCCAGCGTGTTGTAGCCCCAGTAATTGCGCAGCCCCTGATCGACCAGATAGCGATCCTGCACCATGGCATGGATCGGCAGCAGTTCGATCGCGGTGACCCCCAGCTTTTGCAGATGCTCCAGCATTGGGTCCGACGCCAGCGCCTTGAAGGTGCCACGGTCGGCCTCGATCACGCCGGGATGGCGCATGGTCAGCCCCTTGGCGTGGGCCTCGTAGATCACCGTCTTTTCCCAGGGCGTGCGCGGCATCTGCTCGGCCTCCCAGTCGAAATCGGGGTCGGCGACCACGGCCTTGGGCATGAAGGGCGCGGAATCGCGCGTATCAAATTCCAGATCCGAGCCGCCCACCGGGTAGCCGAACAGCGCATCGTCCCATGTCAGATGGCCGCGCATCGCCATGGCATAGGGATCAAGCAGCAGCTTGTTGGGGTTGAAGCGGTGGCCATCCTTGGGCGCATAAGCGCCGTGCACCCGGTAGCCATAGGCCTGACCGGGCGCAATGCCGGGCAGATAGCCGTACCAGATGCCGCCCTCGGAGCGGGGCAGTTCCAGCCGGGCGATTTCAGATGTGCCGGCCTCGTCGAACAGGCAGAGTTCGACCTTTTCGGCATTGTCCGAGAACAGGGCGAAATTGGTGCCCTCGGGGTCTGGGCGCGCGCCGAGGCGATCGGGGCGCCCGGCAGAAAGATCGAACGATACGTCTCGCGGGTCGGCCTTGCGGGTGACATCGAACATGTATGGGGTTCCGGTACCGAGGGAAAGGACACTTGCACCAGACAGGGTGCACCTTTCCACAACACCGCAGCTGCAAATTGGTTCCTTTGCAGCTGCAGCATTGGGGCGCCGGGGGTTTCAGCCCAATATTGCGGCGCCCCTAGCCGAAGATCAGGCGCGGGATCAGCAGCGACACCGCCGGAATATAGGTGATGATCGCCAGCACCACGAGGTTGACCAGCACAAAGGGCCAGACCCCAGAGATGATCTGCGTCACCGGCTTGCCCAGCGTCGAACTGGCGACAAAGATATCCAGCCCGAAGGGCGGCGTGATCATCCCGATGCACACGTTCAGCGTGACGATCATGCCGAATTGCACCGGGTCGATGCCAAAGCTCATCGCCACCGGATAGAGCGGCGGCACCAGCACCAGCAGCGTCGAATTGGGGTCGATGAACATCCCCGCGATCAGGAAGCACAGGTTCACCGCCAGAAGAAAGGTGATGCGCCCGGCCTCGACGCTGTCGAGCAGCGCGATGATGCCATTCGGGATCTGCGCCAGCGTGACGAAAAAGCTGATCAGCCCGCCCACGGCCAGCAGCACAAAGATCACCGCCGTGCCGATGGCGCTGTCCTCGGTGATCTTCGCAAGGCCCCTGAGGTCGAGACTGCGCAGCACCAGCATCTCGACCACAATGGCGTAAACGACGCTGACCGCCGCTGCCTCGGTCGGGGTGATGACGCCCGAATAGATGCCGCCAAGGATGATGACCGGCATCCCCAGCGCCCATTTCGCCTCCCAGGCGGCGCGGGCGCGCGCGCCCCAGCCAAGGCGCGGCGCTGACACGACGCCTTCGCGCCGCGCCTGCCAGCTGACCAGCGCCGCAAAGGCCGCGCCCAGCACCAGCCCCACCGCCAGCCCGCCGGCGAACAGCCGCGAGATCGACGTCCCGGTGATCCAGCCATAGACGATCAGCGTGATCGACGGCGGGATCAGCAGCGCGGTTTCAGCGCTCGCCACCAAAAGGCCCAGCGAAAAGCGATCAGACCAACCGGCGGCGCGCATTTCGGGATAGGCCATGCGGCCCATGGCGGCGACCGTGGCCGGGGCCGATCCCGACACCGAGCCAAAGGCCATCGACCCGCCCACCACCACATGCCCGATGCCGCCGCGCGTGTGGCCGACCAGCGCCTTGACCACGCCGACCAGCTGCCGGGCGATCTGCCCCGAGCCCATCAGATGCGCAGCAAAGATAAAGAACGGGATCGCCAGAAGCGTCGAATGATCGATACCCCCGACGATCTTCTGCACCACCGCCGCGTCGGGCAGCCGCCCCTGCTCCAGCTCTTTCCACAGCAGCGCCGGCACGCCCAGCACCAGCAGCATCTCGAACCCCAGCCCAAGCAGGACCACGGCCAGCAGCGCAACAATCGCAAAGCTCATGTGTCTTCCACCGAAAAGCGGTCGATCACGCCAAACAGGCTAAGCCCGTAGCGCAGCCCCAGCAGCGCAAAGCCGATCACCGGCGCAATATAGATCAGCCCCATCGGCACTCCCAGCGTGGGCGACGTCTGCCCGGTCTTCAGAACGAATTGCACAAGGCCAACCGCCAGCCACGCCACGTACAGGCTGAACCCCAGCCCCAAAAGGTCGATGCCCCGCCGCACCCAGCGCACCGCGCCGGGCGCAAGCCGTTCGCGCAGCGTATGGATGCCGACATGTTTGCCCCGCTCCAGCGCCAGCCCCAGCGCGAGGAACACCAGAAACAGATTCATCATCCGCACCGCTTCTTCGATCCATGCGAAATCCGACGCGACGCGCCCGCCGATCTCGCGCGTGATCACCGACCCGGTGTATAGAAACACCATTCCCAGAAACAGGCAGACAAGCGCCGCGCGTTCAACGCGGCGCAACAGGCGCAGGGCAATCACCGGCTTACTGCGCTGCGTAGATATCAAGCAGCGCCTGACCGGCCTCGCCCGCCTTGGCCACATAGGCCGCCGAGGCCGGGCCGAAGGTCAGCGCGCGCAGCGCCGCGCGCTCATCGCTGTCGGCAACGCGCACGTCGGTTCCCGAGGCCTTAATGTCTTCGATCGCCGAGGCCACGGCGGCGGCCTTGTGGGCGGTCAGCTCGGGGATGACTTCGGCAAAAGCCTCGGTGATCACGTCGCGATACTCTTCGGGCAGGCTGTCCCAGAACATCGGGTTGAACAGCACCACGTCTTCCATGGCGCCGTGATCCGAAACCACCATGTATTTCTGCACCTCGTTGAACTTCATCGCGCGGATGGTGTCGGCGGGGTTTTCCTCGCCATCCACCACGCCGGTCTGAAGCGAGGTGTACAGCTCGCCGAACGGCAGCGCGATGGCCGAGGCGCCAAGCGCGTTGTACTGCTCGATCAGGATCGAGCTGTCCATGACGCGGAACTTCTGCCCGGCGAAATCCTCCAGCGAGGCCAGCGGCTCGTTCGAGGTGAACTGCTTGGTGCCGTTGGGCCAAAGCTCGATGGCGACCAGCCCCTTGTCGCTGAAGCTGTCCAGCAGCGCCTGCCCGAACGGCCCGTCACGCAGGGCTGCGGCCTCTGCCGCATCGGCGGGGATCAGGTAGGGAATATCCAGCACCGACACCACCGGGTTGAAGCCGCCAAGGAAGGCCGCGGGCGACACCGTCGCCTCAAGCGTGCCCAGCTGCACACCTTCGGTCATCTGGCGCTGGTTGCCCAGCTGGCCCTGCGGAAAGATCTGGAATTCCACCGCGCCGCCGGTGCGCTCGGCGACCAGCGCGGCGACCTTGTCCAGATGGATATGGCGGCTTTGCGCGGTGCTTTCCAGATGCCCGATGCGGGCCACGAAATCCTGCGCCATGGCGGGGGCTGCCAGCGCCAGCGTGGCGGTCAGCGAAAGAAGAAAGGCTTTCATCGGATCTGTCCCTATTTTCTGATTTGGCAGGGATGTTGCCGATGCGCCCCCCGACGGCAAGAGGCAATGGCCCGATATTGCCAAAGTTTCGGGCAGATGCGCGCAGAAATTGCGTCTGCGCGGACCATCCCGCCCTTGAACAGCGCTGCGATCACGCAAGCCGCCCCAGCCGACGCACGCAAGCGCCACGGCTCTGGCTGTCATCGGCAAGGCCGATCTGCCGCTGCGTCAATCACGCTATGCGCCTTGGTGCAGCTTTGCCGCCTCTCGCAGCGCGGCCAGAATCGACGCCTCCGAGAACGGCTTTTGCACGACGGCGCAGGGCGGATAGGTCGCGGCAAGCTCTGCCGTTGCGCCATAGCCCGTCGCCAGCACAAAGGGCACGCCGCGCGCCGCCAGCGCCTCGGCCACCGGCAGCGACTGCCCGTCGCCCAGATTGACATCCAGCAGCGCGAACTGCACCTCGTTGCCCGACAGCCAGTCCAGCGCTTCGGCCACCGAGGCGCGGATCTCGACCTTCTCCGCGCCCAGATCCTCCAGAATGCCCTGCGCATCCATCGCGATGATCAGCGTATCCTCCAGCACAAGCCCCTGCCCGGCCAGCCGGAACTGCGCAGAGGGCGCGGCGGCGACAGGGTCTTGGGCCGCGCCCGGCATCGCCTCGTCGACAATCTGCGACAGCACCGTGGGCGGCAGGCGGAAATGCGCCTCGACGCCGGTCAGCTTGTAAGCGATCTCGGCGTCGCCCTGCAGTTCATGCGGAATGGCCCCTTCGATGATGGTGGTGCCGAACCCGCGCCGCTGCGGCGGGGCCACCGGCGGGCCGCCGCGTTCGACCCAGTCGAACAGGAAACCGCCAGAGCGATCCACAGATGTGCGCACGATCACTTGGCCGCCAGCCTCTCGCAGCGCACCGTATTTGCACGAATTGGTCGCCATCTCGTGCAGCACCAGCGCCAGCGTGGTGAAGGCGCGCGGCAAGACCATGGCGTCAGGGCCGATGATCTGCACCCGCTCGGCCATCGCCCCGGCATAGGCGGCGAATTCGCAGCTCAGCAGCTCTTTGAACGAGGCCGGCTCCCATTGCTCGGCGGTCAGTTGGTCATGGGCGCGGGCCAGCGCCTGAATGCGCCCGTCGAGGTTCTCGGTGAATTCCTCAAGCGTGCGGGCGGTGCTGCGCGATTGCGCCAGCAGGCCGCGCATCAGGTTGAGAATGTTGCGCACCCGGTGGTTCAACTCCGAGATCAGCAACTGCTGCTGTTCCTGCGCCCGCTTGCGTTCGATGTTGGCCGCATCGGTGACCTTGAGGAACACCTCAAGCAACACCGTGCGCAGCACCGATGCCGCGTGGCGTTCACCCTCGGACCATGGCCGCGACTGGCCGGTCACCGTCTCGCGCCACGCCTCAAAGCTCTTGCGCGGGGTCAGGCGAATGCCGTTTGGCCCCACCGTGACCGGCTTTTCGGGATTGCCCGCCCAAGTGACGCTGTCCACCGCCTGACGGCGCAGCAGCACCAGATAGTCGCGCGGGCGCTTGCTGATCGGAATGGCCAGAAGGCCTGCGGCCCTGTCCGCGTAATCGCGGGCGGGCGGGTGCAGCTTAGCAAGGCAATGGGTCTCGAACACCCCCGAGCCGATGGACCGGTCGAGAAACCGCGTGATGCCAAGGAATTCCTCTTCGGTCGGGGTGCTGCCGGTGGCGCTGAACACCTCGTTTTCATACAGCACAAGCCCGTCATGCGGGATCACCCGGTCAAGGTCTTCGGACACTGCCAGCAGGCTGTCGGCCAGCCCGCGCCCATTGGCCATATCGGCCATCAGCTGGGACTGAAGCCGCAGCGTGGCGTCTTCGGTGATCTTGCGCTGCGCGGTCTCGTGGCGGGTCAGCTCGTAGCTGAACATATGCGCGAACATCTCGATCGCGGTGCGGCGCTCGTAATCGATGTAGTGCGGGCTGTCGTGGTGGCAGGCAAACAGCCCCCAGAGCGCGCCGTCCTTCATGATCGACACCGACATCGACCCCCGCACCCCCATGTTGCGCAGGTATTCCAGATGGATCGGCGACACCGCCCGAGTGACCGCCAGCGACAGGTCAAGCGGCTGACCATCCAGCGTGACGGGCGGGGTGATGGCGCTGCCAGGATCATCGACATCGCCGATCAGCCGCAACAGCGAGCGAGTGTAAAGCGCGCGCGCCTGTATCGGAATGTCCGAGGCCGGGAACATCTGGTCAAGATAGCGGCGCTGGCCATCAGCGCGGCTTTCGGCAATGACCTTGCCGCTGGCATCAGGCTGGAACTGATAGACCATGACGCTGTCAAAGCCCGAGATGCTGCGTAACGCACGGGCGGCGTCGCGTGCAAGCCGATCGAGGCCGCCGTCATGGCGCAGCGCGGCGATATGCGGGTAGACATCCAGCAGCACGTCCCTGCCCCGGTTTTCCGCCTTGGGTTCGAATTCGACGATCAGCCGCGCGCCAGAGCCATGCACCGACACGTCGAACGCCCGCCCGCTGGCCCGCATCGTCACGCCGAACAGACGCGCCACGCCGTCCGGATCCTTGATCGTGCGCAGCGCCTGCCGGATGCGCTGAAACCCGTCCGACACGATCAGCTCGTTCAGCGGCCGCCCCAGCGCGTCCTGCGCCGACACGCCGAGGATCTCGCCAAGGTTGTCAGAGGCATGTTGCACGATCAGATCGCCAGACACCGCGATCAGCGCCCCGTAGGATTGCACCCGGCCAAGCCGGTGGATCGGCTCGCGGTCGCAATTTGTCAGATCGACGCTGGTCTGCGGGGCGGAGCCGTCTTCGGCAGGGGCCATGGAAAATGTCCTTCAGTCGGGCTGGGCGCCCGCCGCGCGGCGGAACAGCTCATACCCTGCGATAACGTCGATGGTCAGGTGGCGCGCCCGCGGGCTGTCCGGGGCAATGGCGTCAAGGCAGGCGCAATGCTGCCGCCACAGCCCCGGAGCCGCGCAGGCAAGGAAATAAGAAGGGATCGGCATGGGCGGGGTCTCGGCCATCAGTCGGCGGCGCAGAACTTCGGTGCCAAGCCGCGAGCCCAGCACGAGGTAATCGACGGCCAGCGGGTCGATATCGACGCCACGCACCGCTACCGGAACCCGGCCCAGATCCGCCAGATCGGACTCTAGCCGCGCCGTCAGATCGCTGAGCAGCGCGCCGGTCTGCGCCCCATGCTGCAGTGCAGCAAAAGCCGCATGCTGCGCCGCTAGGAACCACGCAAGCCCCGCGCGCGGGTCATTGATAAAACGAGAAAAAACCGCCTCGGCGGTGTCATGCGCAGCTTTGGTCTGCACACGCAACAGATGGCGGAAGCCGGGCTCGGCCCTGTCCTGAGGAGTCGTCAAACCGGTCTGTCCCTCATATCGCCGCGCGACGCGTAAAATCCCTTTAACGTGATTAACGCATCGCTCAAAGCTTTGGTTCCCTGTTAAGGCGATTATTTTTCAAGGCCTGCCCGCATCGCGGCACATCAGTCCGGATCGCCAAGCAGGCGCTCCATTTCCGACATCAGCACTTCGACCAGTTCGCGATCCACCCGCCCGCCCTTGAGGCGGATAAACCAGCCCTGCGCGTCCTCGCCCGATTGCAAGCTCACCCCGCTGTCGGTCTGCACCCGGCGCACCAGCTTTGGCGCGGCTTTGGGGCGCCCGCCCCGGCGCGGCTCGGGGGCCGGTTCCAGATCGGCCAGCGCGTCGGCAATCAGCTGCGCCTCTTGCGCCGGGGTCTCCGGCACCCGCTCGGCCAACACCTCGCGCAGACGGGTCTCGGCGCCGCCGCGCAGCGCCGTGGCCAACGCCAGCCCGTCCTTTTCCTTGATCAGGTCGGGGAAGGTCAGCATGTCGCCCAGCTCTTCAAAGATCAGCGCAAAACTGCGGATCTTCGAACGCTTCGCCTTGGAGGCCTGCGGGAACAGCGTCGCCACCGCCTCTTCGGTGCTGCCAAACGCGCCCTGCTGCGCCGCGATCACCGCGATGCGGCCGCGCTCATAGGGCGAGAGCGCCGAGCGGATCTCGTTTTCCTCGATCATCGCCGCAAACGTGCCGCCCATCGCCGCCGGGTCGCGCACGATGGCCTTGATCGACGCATGCGCCTCGAGCTGGGTCATCGCATGCAGGGCGCGCATGGCGTGCAGGCGGCGATAGCCCGACAGCAGCCCCCATTTCGGCCCCTGCCCCGCCCGTTCGAACACTTCGATCGGCAGGCGCAGCCCGTTGCGGGAAATCGACGCCTTGAGCTCTTCCATCTCCTCGTGGTCCATCACCACGCGGTCGCGCACCAGCGCGTCGGCCTCGATCTCGCCCAAAGGGATGTCCAGCAGCAGCAGCCCCCGGTCCTTGGCGTCGCGATGCGCCTGCGCATCAACCCGGTCGCGCGCGGCGGTTTCGCGCGCCTCGGCCGGGCGCGGATCATGCCCTGCCGCCGCCTCGCCCGCGACCTGCGCGATCGGCGCGGCGCGGCCAACCGGCCCGGCGGTGAACTCGGCCTCGAGCCGTTGCAATTCATCGGCGCTTGGCGCCTCCAGCTTTCTGCGTCTTGCCATCAGCTTGCCTCCTGCTCACCTGCGCCAGCGGCCCTTTCCGCCTCGGCCATCTTCAGATCCCGCCACCAGCAGCCAAGGATCACTTCCTTGACCTCGGCCCATGTGCGGTCAAACGTCTCGCGCCCGCGCACATAGGTGTCGCGGTTGAAGTCGCGATAATCGGTCTCGTAGATGCCACTCACCTGTTCGCCCGCCTGCCCGACCATGGCGGTGACTTCCTGACGATAGGTGGTCATGAACTCGCCGAAATAGGCCTGAATGACATTGGCAAGATCGGTCTGCTGCCCGGCATCGAACCGCGTCACCAGCGCCCGCACCGCATCCCATTCGAACCGGGTCTCGGGCAGACCTTCGGCGCGCAACCGGCTGTTCTCGCCATCTTCGATCGACGCGAAGGTGGAATAGATCATGTCGAAAAACCGCCCCGTGCTGTCGAATTCCAGAAACGACGCCCCCAGCGGCACCAGAAGAATGTCGGCTGCGGCCAGCGCATTGATGGTCAGATACCCCAGCGCCGGCGGGGTATCGAGCAGCACAATGTCATATTCATCAAGCAGGCCGCCCTCGCTCAGCGCGTTTTGCAGACTGTCCCACAGCGCCCAGCTGCGCGCCCGCATCCGCCACACCGGCACCTGAAATTCCGCCCAGTACAGGTTCAGCTGGGCGCCGATCAGGTCGATATTGGGCCAGTGGGTTTTCTGCACGAGGTTTCGTGGCGAAACCTTTAACGCTTCGGACAGGGTTTCGTCGAAATCGAAAGGAGTTTGCCCTTCGGCCTCGCGCACCCGGTTTTCGGCGGCAAGATGCTGGGCGAAATCGCGGGCCAGCAGTGGGAACACCGTCTGCCATTCGTCCTCGACCTTGCCGCCCATGATCGAGGTCATCGAGCCCTGACTGTCGAGGTCGATCACCAGCACCTTGTAGCCATCCAGCGCCGCGCTCATCGCCAGATGCGCGGCGGTCGAGGTCTTGCCGACGCCGCCCTTGAAATTGGCCACGGCGACGACCTTGGCAGGCAGCCCCTCGGGGCGCCATGCGCGGTATTCTCGATCCTTGGCGCCCTCGATGGCGAAATGGTCGCGCAGGATCAGGATTTCCTCAAGCGTGAACCACTTGGAATTGCCCTCGCCTTCGCCCTGCGGCAGCTCGGGATTCTGCCGCAGCACCCGGCGCAGATGCGCGCTGGCGACGGGGATCAGGTAGCGACAAACCTCCCACGTGGAAAACCGCCGCAGCCGTTTTTGCCCGTCAGGGGCATAGCCGCGTTTGGCCAGATCGTCGCGCCCACGCGCGGCAAAAGCCGCCGCCTTGGCAAAGCGCGCGGTATCGATCGGCGCGCCAAGCTTGCTTTCGGCCTTTGCCGGGTCGATGTTGAAATACGGGGGCAGATCGGGCTTGCCCGCGCCACTGGGTTTCTGTGCCATGGTGCCTCGGATGTTCGCTTGTTGCCGCGATATCGGGGAAACTATGGCACATGAAGAGCGGCTTGTGAAACGCGGATCTGCCAACGCGGTCAATCCATTGATTATTCAGGCAAGCAGCGGGCAGATTGCTTTGTCGAGTCTTTAGGATCTTTAGAGTCTTTAGGGACGATAAAGCTAAATACTTACAATTAGATAACATAGTCCAAGGGACCCGTATACAGGGCGCTGGGTATCCGTTTTCGGTGCCACAGGCACCCGTTTGCAGGAGAAAGGGTGCCGATTCTCGGGTTTGCAGCGGGCAGACGGGGCAAAAGCGCTGCTTTGACCCGTGTTAGAGCCTTGCTGGCACGAATCATCTTGGGCTCCGATGTGGCCTTTCCTGCAAATGGATACCTTTGTGACAGGGGCGCAAGCCTTGGGTACCCGTCTGCGGGATGGGGCGTGGCGGGCGTATAGGTGCCAGAGGGGCGCTTGCCAGCGGATACCTTTCGGGGGATACTCCGGGCAACCGGGCTAGGGCGACTCGCCCACAAGGCCCTGCCCCGCAGACGGGCATGATCGGCAGTACGGACGAGGGTGCGATGGACGAGGCAGGCAACCCGGCGGATATCCCGCGCGACAGGCTTTCGGGCCCCCTGCGCCGCGGCGCCGTCAAGAAACACGTCGCGGCGATCCATGTGTCCGGCAAGCTGACGCTGTTGCAGCGCAAGCTGAGCAACGTTCTGCTGCTTAACGCCTATGACACCATCACCACGCAAACTCGGCACCAGATCGATGCGCGCACGCTGTGCCTGATGATCGGGTACAATTCGAATGACATGGAAACCCTGAAGGCGTCCTTGCGCGGGCTCGCCGAGACGGTGGCGGAATGGGATATGCTGGATGAGGAGGGTCGGCAGGAATGGGGCGTTTCGGCGCTGCTGAGTTATGCCAAGCTCAAGGGCGGAATCTGCGAATACGCCTATTCCCCGGCGCTGGCGGAAAAGCTGCACGACCCCAAGGTGTTTGCGCTGATCAACCTCAACATCCAGCGCCGGTTCACCTCCGGGCACGCGCTGGCGCTATACGAGAATTGCTACCGTTTCGTGCGGACCGGCTCGACGGGATGGTGGTCTCTGGATCTGTTCCGCCGACTGATGGGGGTGTCCGACAGCCCTTATTACGAGACTTTCAAGCATCTGAACGCCAAGATCATCAAACCCGCCGTGGCCGAGGTGAACAAGACCTCGAACATTGTGGTGACACCAGAGCTGCGCAAGATGGGCCGCGCGGTGACCGATATCCGCTTTCGCATCGCCGAAAATCCGCAGCTGGCGATCCTCGATCTCGACGATGGCGAGGGGTTCCGCAATGCCCCGGTCTATGCGCGGCTCAAGGCGCTTGGGGTCTCGGACCGGCTGGCGCGGCAATGGATGGGCCAGCACGGCGAAACCTATGTGCGCCAGAAGCTCGATTATGTCGCGGGTCAGGCCGGAGTATCCAACCCGGTCGGCTACCTGACAAAGGCGCTGTCCGAAGATTACGGCAAGGAGGTTTCGCCGCGAAACCCTGCACCGACCCCTGCCCCGGTCACCGCCCGCGCAAGACGCCTCGCCCGCATCAAGGAGCTTGCCGCCGCACGCACGCCCACCCAACGCGATGCGGACAAGCGCCTGTTCATGGCGCGGCTCGAAGGTGCCGCCCGGGAGGATTTCGAACGCCACGCCTGGATGTCTGCCCTGAATGCCGAGGCCATCGCGGCGTTCTGGGAAGAGCTGTCGCCGGGCGCCTTCGACGGGCTTGATCCCACGAACTGACCGCGAAGCGCTGCGATTTGACGCAAAATTTTACCCTGTTGCCCTGACCCTCGGTCACGCTAGGACTATGCCACGTGAATCCTGACAGGAGGTTACCATGCCGCGCCTTGCCCCCCTTTGCCTCCTTGCGGCCTGCCTCGGCAGCGCGGTGCAAGCCGCCGATCCCTTGCCTGTCGAGATCGTCACCGCCACCGCCGTTCTTCCACTGCGCACCTACGCGCTGACCGGAGAGATCGCGGCGCGGGACGAGATCGCCGCCGCCTTCCCGGTTGCCGGACGGCTGATCGAGGTTCTCGTGCGCGAAGGCGACAGGGTCGCCGCCGGTGATGTCCTTGCCCGTCTCGACCCCGTGCAGCAGCAGCAGGCGTTGCGATCGGCCGAGGCTGGGCTGGCCTCGGCGCAGGCTGATGAAACGCAGGCGCAGGGCGATTTCACCCGGCTGGACGCGCTGTTCGAACGCGGGGCCACCACCCGCGCCGAACGCGATGCCGCCGAAGACAGTCTCAAGGCCGCCGCCGGGGCGCTTGCCCGGGCGCAGGCCGAGCTGGAACAGGCGCAGAAGGCGCTGCGCGACACCACCCTCAGCGCGCCTCAGGAGGCGACCATCATCGACCGGCTGGCCGAGGACGGGCAGGTGGTCGGCGCCGCCCAGCCGGTGTTCGACCTTGCGCTTGGCGGCGACATGGAGGCGGTGTTTGACGTTCCCGAAGTGCTGCTGACCAAATCCATCGGCGCGGCCACGGTGACGCTGCACACCCTCAATGAGCCAGACGACATCTTTACCGGCACCATCCGCGAGGTCTCGCCGCTGGTGGCATCGGACACCGGCACCGTGGCCGTCAAGGTCGCCATCCCCAATCCTCCGGCTCGGCTCGACCTTGGCGAGGCGGTGCGCGGCGAGGTGAGCTTCGAGGCAGAGGGCGAGGTGGTGCAGCTGCCGTGGCAGGCGCTCAGCGCCATCGGTGATGCGCCCGCGGTCTGGCGTCTGACGCCAGAGGGCAACGTGGATCTGGTGCCGGTGACCATCGACAGTTTCGCCACGCAATATCTTACGGTCTCGGACGGGCTCAGCCCGGGCGACCGCATCGTGGGGCAGGGGGCGCAGTTGCTGTTTCCCGGCCGCAATGTCATCGACGTAAACACCCTGAGCGCGGAGGAGGGGGAATGAGACTGCTGGCCACCCTGCTTGTGATCCTGACCAATCTGGCCGCGCTGCCGCTGATGGCGCAGGAAGAGGTTGACCAAACCCAAACGCCCCGCCCGGTGGTCAGCGTCATTGTCGCGCGCCAGTCGCTGCCGCAGCCCGATTTCGTCGGGCCGATCGCGGCGCGCATCGCGGTTGATCTTGGCTTTCCGATGATTGGCACGGTGGCCGAACGTCCGGCCCGGCTTGGGGATCGGGTGGCCAAGGGCGATGTGCTCGCGCGGCTCGATCCCGAAGAGCTGACGGCGCGGCTGCGCGCCGCCGAGGCGGGGGTGTCGGTGGCCGAGGCCAATGCCTCGTCGGCGCGCGATGCGCGGGACCGGGCCGAAACGCTCAAGGCGCGCGGGGTGGAAACGCAGGTGACGCTCGACAATGCGACGCGGGCGCTTGCCGCCGCCGAGGCGGCTCTGACGCAGGCGCAGGCGCAGCGCGCGCAGGCCGAAGACCTGCTGGGGCTGGCAACGCTGAGCGCGCCGCAGGATGGCATCGTCACCGCCACCTATGCCGATCAGGGCGACACGCTGGCGGCGGGCGATCCGGTGGTGCAGGTGTCGGGGCTGACGCAGCGCGAAATGCTGATCGATCTGTCCGAGGCCGACGCCATGCGATTGGACCCCGGCGCGCTGTTCGACGTGCGGCTGATCGCCGAGCCGTCGATCACCAGTGTTGCGACGCTGGACCGGATCGAGCCGGTGGCAGCACAAAGCACCCGCACCCGGCGCGCCCATCTGGCGCTGATCGAGCCGCCCGATGCCTTCCGTATCGGCACCTTGGCGCGGGCTCGCCCGCAGGGTGACGGGCAAAGCGCCATTGCCCTGCCCGAAGCCGCGATCCTCGACGACAAGGTCTGGCGGGTCAGCCGCGGGGCAGGGGGCGCGACCGCGCAGCTGACCCCGGTGACCGTGGCGGGCAGCCTGATGGGCTACGCTGTGATCACAAATGGAATCAGCGAGGGGGATGAAGTGATCACACGCGGCATCCATTCGTTGCAAGACGGCCAGCCCGTCGGAGAAAGGATCCCGGAATGAGCCGTTTCAACCTGTCGGACTGGGCGCTGCGGCACCGGTCATTCGTGTGGTTCCTGATGGCGGTGTCGCTGCTGGCCGGGGCCTTGGCCTATGTGGAGATCGGCCGCGAGGAAGACCCGAATTTTGCCATCAAGACGATGATTATCAGCGCTGCGATGCCCGGCGCGACGGTGCAGGACACGCTCGATCAGGTCACCGACCGCATCGAGAAGGAGCTCGAGGATCTCGACGAGCTGGATTACACCCGCTCGGTCACGCGGCCGGGCAGCGCGGTGGTCTATCTGGAACTGCTGCCGACCACCAAGGCCGACCAGCTGCCGCGCATCTGGCAGCAGGTCCGCAATATGATGGCGGATATTCAGGGGGAATTTCCTCAGGAATTTCAAGGGTTCAGCTTTAACGACAGCTTTGGCGACGTCTATGGCAACATCTTTGCTTTTACCGCCGATGGCTTTTCCCCGCGCGAGCTGCGCGAACAGGTCGAAGAGGTGCGCCGCGATGTGCAGGCGCTGCCCGATGCCGGTAAGGTCGAGATTTTCGGCACCCGCGACGAGGTCATCTACCTAGAATTCTCGACCGAGCGGCTGGCGGCGCTGGGGTTGAACCAGCAGCAGGTGCAACAAACGCTGGCAGCGCAGAACGCCATCACCCCGTCGGGGGTGATCGAGGCCGGGCCGGAGCAGGTTCTGGTGCGCGTCTCGGGCGCCTTCGAGGGCCCGCAGAGCCTGCGCGACATCTCGCTTCGGGTCGATGACCGGTTCTTCCGGCTGGCCGATGTCGCGGAGATCCGGCTGGGCTACGAAGACCCGCCCTCCGAGCTGTTCCACTACATGGGGCAGGACGCCATCGGCCTGTCGGTGGGCATGCGCGAGGGCGCCAACATTCTGAAATTCGGCGAGGAGCTGAGCGCGGTGATGGACGCGGCGCAGGCGTCGATGCCCGTTGGCATCGACATCGCGCAGGTGGCCGACCAGCCGCATGTGGTGGACGAGGCGGTGGGGCATTTCCTCAAGGCGCTGGCCGAGGCGGTGGTGATCGTGCTGGCGGTGTCGTTTGTCTCGCTCGGGCTGCGGGCCGGGCTGGTGGTGACGGTGGCGATCCCGCTGGTGCTGGCGATCACCTTCGTGGTGATGAACGAGCTTGGCTTCACGCTGCAGCGGATTTCGCTGGGGGCGCTGATCATCGCGCTGGGGCTGCTGGTCGATGATGCGATGATCGCCATCGAGACGATGATCTCACGGCTGGAAAAGGGCGAGAGCCTGACGCGGGCGGCGAGCTATGCATGGACCTCGATCGCCTTTCCGATGCTGACGGGCACGCTGGTCACGGTGGCAGGGTTCATCCCCATCGGGCTGAACGATTCGGCGGCGGGGGAATTCACCTTTTCGCTGTTCGTGGTGATCGCGGTGTCGCTGGTGGTCAGCTGGGTGGTGGCGGTGCTGTTCGCGCCGCTGCTGGGGGTCACCTTCCTGTCTACCAAGATGAAGCATCACGATGCCGGACCGGGCTGGCTGCGGCGACGCTTTCACGGCCTGTTGCTGCTGGCGATGCGGCACCGCTGGGCGACGATCCTGCTGACGGTGCTGACCTTCGGGATGTCTGTGTTCGGCATGCGCTTTGTCGAGCAGCAGTTCTTTCCGAGCTCGGATCGCACCGAGCTGGTGGTCGATTTCACCCTGCCGCAGAACAGCACGATTGCCGAAACCTCGGCGCAGATGGCGCGCTTTGCCGCGGCGCTGGAGGGCGACGAGCGGGCCGAGTTCTGGTCGACCTATGTGGGGCGCGGCGCGCCGCGGTTCCTGCTGTCCTATGACGTGCCGACGCCGGCGTCGAACATGGGGCAGATCGTGATCCAGACCCCGTCGACCGAGGCGCGCGATGCGCTGCGCGCCGATCTTAACACGCTGGCGCTGCGGGAGTTTCCGGGGGCGGATATCTTCGTCAAGCTGCTGGAAATCGGGCCGCCGGTGGGGCGCCCGGTGCAATACCGGATCAGCGGGCCGGATGTCGCCGCGCTGCGCGATCATGCGCGCGCGCTGGCGGCGGTGATGGCGCAGGACGAGCGGCTCGACAGCATCGTGTTGAACTGGAACGAGCCAAGCCGCGTGGTGCGGGTGCAGATCCTCGAGGATCAGGCGCGGCGCCTCGGGATCTCGCAATCCGATATCGGTGGGGCGCTGGCGGCGATCTACGATGGCGCCACGGTGACGGAACTGCGCGATGGTGAGTATCTGGTGGATATTCTGGCGCGCGGCGATGCCTCGTCGCGGGGCACGGTCGAGGGCCTGCCGGGGCTGCAATTGTCGGCGGGCGACGGGCGGGCGATTCCACTGCGGGCGGTGGCGCGCTTTGACTGGGGCGTTGAACAGCCGGTGGTGCATCAGCGCGACCGGCGGCCCACAGTGACCGTCAGCGCCGCGATCAAAGGCCCCACCCAGCCGGCGACCATCGTCGGCGATCTGGTGCCCGCCATTGCGGCCTTCTCGGACGCGCTGCCCGCGGGCTATGCGGTCGAGATCGGCGGCACCGTCGAAAGCTCGACCGACAGTCAGGCGCCGATTGCCGCTGTGGTACCGCTGATGATGCTGATCATGCTGACGTTGATCATGGTGCAGGTACAGAGCTTCCGTCTGGCATTTGTGGTGCTTTGCGTCGCGCCGCTGGGCCTGATCGGGGTGGTGGCGGCGCTGCTGCCGTCCGGCGCGCCGCTTGGCTTCGTGGCGATCCTTGGGGTGCTGGCGCTGATCGGCATCCTGATCCGCAACGCCATCATCCTCGTCGACGAGATCCAGACCCTGCGCGCCGAAGGCCGCCCCGCCTGGGACGCGGTATTCGAAGCCTCGGACGCACGCGCCCGCCCGATCCTGCTGACGGCTGCTGCGGCATCCTTGGCGCTGATTCCGATTTCGCGGCAGATCTTCTGGGGACCGATGGCCTTTGCCATGATGGGCGGCATCATCGCAGGTACGGTGATCACGCTGGTCTTTGCCCCGGCGCTGTATCTCGCGGTGTTTCAGGTGAAGGAGGGCGCAGACGGTAAACATCCGCGCCATGCGAGCCCGCAGGTCTGACCGGGCGTGCGGCGGGTGTTCGCATCAAGGACGCCCGCGCCTCCGAAGCTGGCATGCGAGATGCAGTCATTCGAGGTTCCGGCCGAGGGGACGCTAGCCGCCTTCGCCGCAAAAGCGGCGGGCAGCCGGGGAGCTGGTACAGGTTCTGGGCTCTTCGAGCGGACGCCGCATCACCGCTTGTGCGGCGCTGCCGGTGCGACAGAGTCCGTTTAACCGATTGTGCGCTTTCGAAAGTGACGACGAGGCCTGCGCGAGCAACTTCGACAGAACCTCGCGAAACACGGGGGTTCGAAGCTAGGGTACCTGAGTTGCGTTCTCTCCGGCATGCGTTTTCGCCGGGCAATGGTCCGCTCGATTGTACTGATTGAGATATGAAGGTGTGGTGTTGGCTGGCTGACGCGGCAAGGGGGGCGCTGCCCCCCTCGGCCTACGGCCTCACCCCCCGGGATATTTGAGGCCAGAAGAAACAGGGGCGCTGCGCTCTGGTTTCTTCTGGCTCAAAATATCCCCGCCGGAGGCAGGCCGGATCTTGCGGTCTGGTGCTGGTTTGCGAGATCAGTGAGGCGTCAGGCCCATTCGCCTTTGCGGAAAACCGGTACCGCCGTGCCGTCCGCGGTGAGGCCGTCGATGTCGGTGTCTGGCCCGCCGATCATCCAGTCGACGTGGATCAGGCTGGAGTTGCCGCCCTTGGCTGCGATCTCTTCGGGGGAGAGCGAGGCGCCATCGACGAAGCATTTCGAATAGCATTGGCCGAGCGCGATGTGGCAGGCGGCGTTTTCATCGAACAGCGTGTTGTAGAACAGCAGCCCCGATTGCGAGATCGGCGAGCCATGGGGCACCAGTGCGACCTCTCCGAGGCGGGAGGCGCCGTCGTCGGTCGCGATCAGCTCGCGCAGGATGTCGCCGCCCTTGTCGGCCTTGGCTTCGGTGATCTTGCCATCGGTGAAGGTGACCTCGATGCCGTCGATCAGGCTGCCCTGATGGGACAGCGGTTTGGTGCTGCGCACCGTGCCGTTGACCTTGTGGGCGTGGGGCGTGGTGAAGACCTCTTCGGTGGGCACGTTGGGGTTGCAGGTCACGCCGTTCTGGGCCGGGGCGGCGCCGCCGTGCCATTCGTGATCGTCGGCCAGACCGATTGTCAGATCGGTGCCGGGGCCTTTGAAATGCAGCGCGGCAAAGCGCTGTTCGTTGAGCCAGCTGCTGCGGGTCTTGAGCGCGGCGTTGTGTTCGGCCCATGCGGCGACGGGATCGTCGCGATCGACGCGCGAGGCGGCAAAGATCGCTTCGGCCAGCTTTTGCTGGGCCTGCGTTTCGGGAAGTTCGGGGAACATGCGTTTGGCCCATGCGAGGCCGGGGTAAGAGCAGATGGACCAGTTGATCTCGAAGTTCGAGATCTTTTCCAGCGCCGGTTTGTAGGCACTCGAGGTTGCCTTGCCGGCGCGTGACACCTTGGCCGGGTCCATTTCGGAGAGCAGCATCGGGTCTTCGCCGACGATGGCGAGGCGGGCGGCGCCGTTGGCATAGGCGTCGGCCATGCCGGAGAAAAGCCAGCTCGCCGCACTGTCGAAGCTGTTGTCGCTGCCATGGGTAAAGCGGGCGAGGGTCAGTTCGGGATCGCTCAGGATCGGGGTCACCAGCGCGGCGCCGGCCTTGTAGGCCGCCACGGTGATGCGGCGGACCAAGGGCAGGGCTTCGGCCGGGGCGGTGATGATAAGCTGCTGGCCGGGCTGAAGGTTCAGCCCCGTGTGCACCGCCACGTCGGCGAGGCGGTCGAGAAGGCTTGGGTCGATGGGGCTGTCGGTCATGGTACCTCTCATGGGTTGTCCCGCCAGAGGTAACATGCCCTGCGGCGCGGGCAACCCCGCGCCGCGCCGCGATCAAACCGCGGTGAAGCCGCCGTCGATGGGCAGGGTGATGCCCGAAATCATCGATGCGCCGTCCGACAGCAGGAAGACGATGGGCGCGGCGATCTCGTCTTCGGTGGCCCAGCGGTGCAGCGGCATGGTGTCTAGGAACGGGCCCTGCACCTCGGGGCGGCCCCAGTACCAGGCCGACATCGGGGTCATGACCACGGTGGGGTTCACCGCGTTGACCCGGATGTTGTATTCGCCCAGTTCCAGCGCCGAGACGCGGGTGATGTTGTCGAGCGCCGCCTTGGACGAGCCATATGAGATGTGCCCGCGCAGGCCGACAAGCGAGGCTTGCGACGAGACGTTGACGATGGCGCCGCCCTTGCCTGCGGCGACCATGGTCTGCGAGGCGTATTTGGTCACCAGCAGCGCGCCGCGGGCGTTGATCGCCATGACCTTGTCAAAGACGCTGATGTCGGTCTCCATCGGGGTGGCGATTTCGCCGCCCCAGCCGCCGCAGTTCACCACCCCCCAGAGGTCGAGCCCTTCCAGCGCCGCCTTGACCGAATCTTCGCAGGTGAGATCGAAGGGCAGGGTGCGGCAGCCGGTGTCGCGTGCCAGCTCGGCCAGCGCTTCTTCGTTGCGGCCATTGGCGATGACGGTGGCGCCAGCGGCGACCAGCTGGCGCACGGTGGCGCCGCCGATGCCACCGGATGCGCCGGTGACGAGGATCGGGCCTTTGTCGGCAAAACCGGGGGAGGAGAAGTTGGTCATGGGGGTCTTTCAGAGCGTGGGGGAGGGCTGCGGGATCGTCAGATCCGCGGGCAGCGACTGGGTCAGAACGGTGAGGGCGTTGCGCAAATCGTTGCCCTCGACCTTGGCGGGAATTTCGGCTTCGGGAATGCCGTGATCCTGCCAGCGTTTCCACAGGCGGGCGCGCAATTCGGTCTCGGGGACGTCGAGCATCACCGAGACATCGTAATGCTTGCGCAGTTCGCGCCAGCCGGGGGCGTCGAGCAGCAGGTAATTGCCCTCGACGATCAGGATCTCGACCGAGGAGGGGATCATCCGCGCCGCATTGCGCGAGATTTCCAGCGCCCGGTCGAAGACCGGCACGCAGACCTGATCTTCGTCATTGGCGCGCAGGCGGGTCAGCAGATGCGAGAAGCCCGCCACATCGAAGGTTTCGGGCGCGCCCTTGCGCGGGCGCAGGCCCATCGCCGCCAGCAGCCCGTCGTCGTAGTGAAAGCCATCCATCGGCAGCACGGCGGCGCTGATGCCCTGCGCGCTCAGCGCCTCGGCCAGGGCCTCGGCCAGCGTCGATTTGCCCGATCCGGGCGCGCCAACCACGGCGATGATGCGCCGGTGGTCTCCCCGGAGGGAGACCACGCGATCCACCAGCGCATCGGGCAGGGCAAACATCAGGCCAGCCGCTGTTCGGTTTTCGGATCGAAGGCGACGGCGCGGGTCATGTCGAAGGTGACATGGGTCAGCTGCCCGGCGGTGGCGGTCGATTTGCCGCGGAAGCGTCCGATGCATTCCTTGCCGCCCAGAAGGATGGTGACAAAGCTGTCGGCCCCGGTGGTTTCCACCAGTTCGACCGGCAGATCGACATGTTCAAGGCAATGGCTGTCGTGGTCGGCGCTTTCGGGATCGGTCATCGATTCCGGGCGCACGCCCAGCACGATCTCGCGGCCGATCTGATCGGTGAGATGCGCGCCATGCGGGAAGGGCAGGGTGATGAACCCGCCCGCCGTCACCACCTTGACCCCGACCGCGCCGTTCAGCTCGATCAGCTCGGCGGGGAACAGGTTCATCGCGGGCGAGCCCATGAAGCCGGCCACGAACATGTTGGCGGGGTTGTTGTAGACCTCTTCGGGGGTGCCCAGCTGCTGCACGTCGCCGCCGAACATCACCGCGATGCGGGTCGACAGGGTCAGCGCCTCGACCTGATCATGGGTGACGTAGACGATGGTGGTTCCCAGCTTCTGGTGCAGCTTCTTGATCTCGGTGCGCATGTCGACGCGCAGCTTGGCGTCAAGGTTGCTCAGCGGTTCGTCGAACAGGAACACCGCCGGATCGCGGGTCAGCGCGCGGCCCATGGCGACGCGCTGGCGCTGGCCGCCTGAAAGCTGCCCCGGCTTGCGATCGAGCAGGTGGGTGATCTGCAACAGCTCGGCCACCTGCGCGATCTTGGCTTCGCGCTCGGGCTTGGGCACCTTGTGCATTTCCATGCTGAACGAGATGTTCCCGCGCACCGTCATGTTGGGGTAAAGCGCGTAGCTTTGGAACACCATGGCGATGTTGCGATCGGCGGGCGGCACGTCGTTGACCACGCGCCCGTCGATGCTCACCTCGCCGGAGGTGATGTTTTCCAGCCCGGCGATCATGTTCAGCAGGGTCGACTTGCCGCAGCCCGAGGGGCCGACCAGCACGAGGAATTCCCCCTTCTGCACGGCGATGTTGGTCTCGTTGAGCACCTGCACTGCGCCATAGGCCTTGGTGACCTTGTCGATGTTGAGAAATGCCTGGGTCATCAGGTCATCCTTTCACGGAGCCGGACATCAGCCCGCGCACAAAGAAGCGCCCGGCGACGATGTAGACAAACAGAGTGGGCAAAGCGGCCATGATGGCCCCGGCGAAATGCACGTTGTATTCTTTTTCGCCGGTCGAGCTTTGCACGAGGTTATTGAGCGCGACGGTCATCGGCTGGCTGCTGAAATCGCTGAACGAGGCGCCGAACAGGAAGTCGTTCCAGATATTGGTGAACAGCCAGATCACGCAGACCACCGCGATGGGGCCCGAGTTGGGTACGAGGATGCGCCAGAAGATGGTAAAGAACCCGGCCCCGTCGATTTCCGCCGCGCGCACCAGTTCCGTCGGGAAGGCGGAATAGTAGTTGCGGAAATACAGCGTGGAAAAGCTGATGCCATAGACCACATGCACGAAGATGAGGCCGCCTACGGTGCCCGAAAGATTGAGAAAGCCAAGGCTGCGCGCCATCGGGATCAGCACAATCTGGAACGGGATGAAGCAGCCGAACAGCATCAGGCCGAACAGGATGGTATCGCCGCGAAAGCGCCATTTGGTCAGCACGTAGCCGTTGAGCGCGCCGAGCACCGTGGCGATGGTCACGGCGGGCACCACCATCAGGAGGCTGTTGAGGAAATAGGGCTTGAGACCGGTTGCCTCGACGCCGACCTGCGCCTGCGACCAGGCATTGTGCCATGGCGCAAGGGTCCAGACCTGCGGCAGTTCCATCATGCCGCCGGAGGTGATTTCCTGCAGGGGTTTCACCGAATTCACCAGCATCACGTAAAGCGGCAGCAGGTAATACAGGCAGAACAGCCCCAGAATGGCGTAAAGAAGGATGCGGGCGGGGCGCAGGGTCATCGCTTGTCCTCCTTCAGTTCGGACCACAGGTAGGGGATGATCACGGCGGCGATGGTCAGCAGCATGATTTCCGCCGAGGCCGCCCCGATGCCCATCTGGTTGCGGGTGAAGGTGTAGGAATACATGAAGGTCGACGGCACGGCGGTGGCGTTGCCGGGCCCGCCATTGGTCAACGCGACCACGAGATCATAGGATTTGATCGCCATATGCGCCAAGACCACGAACGCCGACAGGAAGGCGGGGCGCAGCTGCGGGATGACAATGCGCCGGTAAACGGCAAAGGTTCCGGCGCCATCGACGCGGGCGGCCTTGAGCATCTCGCTGTCGATGCCGCGCAGGCCGGCAAGGAAGGTCGCCATGACAAAGCCGCTGGTCTGCCAGACCGCCGCGATGACGATGGTATAGATCGCCATGTCGCGATCCTTGATCCAGCGGAATTCGAAACTGGTCCAGCCCCAGTCGTGCATCACCGCTTCCAGCCCGATGCCCGGATCGAGGAACCATTTCCACGCCACGCCCGTCACGATGAAGCTCAGCGCCATCGGATACAGATACACGGTGCGGATGAAGCCTTCGGCGCGGATGTGCTGATCGAGCAGGATCGCCAGCATCAGGCCGAGGAACGAGCAGATCACGATATACAGGATGCCGAAGATCGCGAGGTTGGTGACCGCGATATCCCACATGCGCAGGGAAAACAGCGTCTCGTAATTCTGGAACCCGACCCAGCCGTAACTCGGCAGCATCTTGCTGTCGGAAAAGCTGAGATAGGTGGTGAAGGCGATGAAGCCATAGACGAAGAACGCGACAAGCGCGAGCGACGGGCTGAGAACGAGGCGCGGCAAGAGCACACGCAACCTTGCCCTCGCCGACGGGGCGGGGTGAGCGGCCACGATGACCTCCGGGTGGGTTGTCTTGAGGCAGAGAGAACCGCCAGCGTGGGCGCCGCCGGTCCTTGTGGGGTGTCAGATCAGATCGAGGCGGATTCGACCGCCAGCACCAGCTCTTCCACGGCGTCTTCAGACGACATGTCCGAGTTGAAATGCTCGGTCACCACGTCGAAGATGGCGCGCTGCACGGACGAGGTCTGGGCATGGCCATGGGCGAGGCTGCCCAGCAGGGCATCGTTGGCCGAGGCTTCCGCGATGTCTTCCTTGGCCTTGAGGGCGCAGGCGTCATAATCGGAAATATCCACGTCGGTGCGCGGCGGGATCGAGCCCTTGACCTTGTTGAAAGCGTGCTGGAATTCCGGCGAGATGACCGAATTGGCCATCGCATCCTGTGCCGCCTTCATGTCGCCGGTCACGTCGAAGAAGGCGAAGAAGTCGGTGTTGAACAGGTAGGACCCGGCGGTGCCCGGCGCGGGAATGCACAGGATGTCCTCACCCGGCACCATGTCGGCGCGGATGATTTCGCCCTTGGCCCAATCGCCCATCAGCTGCATCGCGGCTTCGCCGTTCAGCACCATCGCGGTGGCAAGGTTCCAGTCACGGCCCGAGAAGTTGTCATCGACATAACCGCGCAGGGTGCGCATCTGGTCGAAGACCTGAAGCATGGTGTCAGAGCCAAGCGCGTCGAGGTCGGCCTCGATGATCGCCTTGCGGTAGAAATCGGCGCCGCCAAGACCCAGCACCACGTCATCGAATACGGTGGCGTCCTGCCAGGGCTGGCCGCCATGCGCCAGCGGGGTGATGCCCTTTTCCTGAAGCGCGGCGGCGACGGTGTTGAACTCTTCCCATGTGGTGGGCGGGGTCAAACCGTTTTCTTCGAAGATCGCTGCGTTGATCCACAGCCAGTTCGGGCGGTGGATGTTGACCGGCGCCGCGACCCACTTGCCGTCATAGGTGGCGAAATCGACCACGGCCGGCGGCAGCACGTCAGCCCAGTTGCCCTCATCCGCCAGCGCGGTGATGTCGCCAAGCGAGCCTTCCTGCGCCCATTCGCGCACCGACATCCCAAGCAGCTGCGCGGCGGTCGGCGGGTTGCCAGCGGCAACGCGGGCCTTGAGCGTGGTGGTCGCGGCTGCGCCACCGCCGCCAGCGACGGGCATGTCTTCCCAGCCGACGCTCTGGCCGGCGAGATCTTCTTTCAGCACGTTGAGCGCCGCGGCTTCGCCGCCAGCCGTCCACCAGTGCAGGACTTCGACATCCGCCGCAGAAGCGCCGGTCGCAAGTCCACAAACGGCCACTGTCGCCAGCAGCCGAGCCGATTTTCCGAGAGCCATGGTCTCCTCCTCATGGATATTGGCGAATCCGTCTCTCCATCCGGGTCGCCAGTTTGTTTGGTTGCAAAACAAACATATTGTGTAATACTTGTCAACCACGGACGGCGAGGCACGGACGGGGGGATTTGAACGCGGAGGAAAGCGTCATGGCAGGGCCTGTGGTGCTGCGGCGGATGAACGAAATGCGGGCGCTGGAATGCCTTGCGGCAACCGGCTCGATGAGCCGCGCCGATCTTGCCCGCGCGCTGTCGATGACGCGCTCGACCTCGTCCAGCATCGTCGCCTCGCTGCTCGACGAAGGCCGCGTGCAGGAGATCGACGATTCCGGCCAGTCGCGCGAAAGCCGCACGGGCAGGCCGTCGATCCGCCTGCGCCTGAACCCGGATCACGCGCATTACCTTGGCGCCGATATCGGCGCGAGCTTTCTGCGGGTGGCGGCGGTCGATTACCGGGGCCGCTCGCGCTACCTGCGCGAAGAGCGGGTGCCCAGCCGCCCGGCCGATCCGGGCACCGTGGTCGAGCGCATCGGCGTCATGGTCGAAGACTACCTGTCAACGCTCAAGGACCCGTCGATCGTCGCCGGGGTCAATGTCGCGGTGCCGGGGATCGTCGATCTGGACGGGCGGGTGCTGCGCGCGCCGCCGCTCGGCTGGGTCGGTGTCGCGGTGCAGGAGATGCTGCAGGACCGGCTGGGGGCGCTGCCGGTGCGCCGCCTTGTGAATGACGCCAACGCCTTTGCGCTGGCGGCGCGCTCGCTGCATCGGGGGCCGGAATCGCTGGATGAGGCGGTCTTCGTGCTGCTCGACGATGGCGTCGGCGGGTGCATCATGACCGGCGGGCGCATCCTCGAAGGCGTAGGCGGTATCGCGGGCGAACTCGGCCATATGCCGATCGGCGAGGCGGGCTTTTGTGATCTGACCGCGATCCGGGGCAGTTTCGAAAGCTACGTGGCGCGGCAGGCGGTTCTGTCGCGGTTCCAGACGCTTGGCGGACAGGCGGCGCATCTTGCCGAATATCTCGACGCGCTCGATACCGGCGACAAGGCCGCCCGGCAGGTACTCGAGGACTGGTCCTGGCAGCTGGCGCGCGGACTGGCGATTGTCACCACGCTGCTCAATCCCGCGACGGTGGTGATCGGCGGGCGCGTCGGCACGCTGTTCGCCCGCGGCGAAAAGCTGGTGCAGGAGGCGCTGTCGCGCAACCTGCTCGAACAGACGCCGGGGCCACGGCTGATCCTGTCGGAGGTCGGGCCCGAAGGGGTGGCGCTTGGGGCCGCGATGATGCTGCATGAGACGGAATTCGCCGGTGAGCCAGCTGTCGCGGTCACCTGATGCGCAAAAATGCCGTCTGGCTGGGCGTCAGAGCATTTTCAGCAATCATTCGCAGGAAAACGACTTGACCTTGCGGGGCAGCGATTCCAGATCTGGGGAATTCTCAGGGCGGGGTGCAATTCCCCACCGGCGGTGACAGCCCGCGAGCGCCATCATAGACGATGGGTCAGCAGATCCGGTGGAACTCCGGGGCCGACGGTGAAAGTCCGGATGGTAGAGAAGGGGGTGCGGGGCCATTTGGCGCCGTGCTTCGACGCTCTGGGATTCTGTCATGCGGAAAGGACCAGAGTTATGACAAAATCCCCCAAGTTTGCCTTCATCAAGGCGCGTTGGCACGCCGATATCGTCGACCGCGCGCACGAAGGATTCCTTGCCGAATTGAATGACGCCGGCGTGACTGCTCCCGTCGATGTCTTCGAGGTGCCGGGCGCCTTCGAGATGCCGCTTGTGGCGCGCAGGCTGGCGCAAAGCGGTGACTACGATGCCATCGCCTGCGCGGCGCTGGTCGTGGATGGCGGCATCTACCGCCACGACTTTGTGGCGCAGGCGGTGGTCGACGGGTTGATGAAGGCCGGGCTCGACACTGGCGTTCCGGTGCTGTCGGTGTCGCTGACGCCGCACCACTTCCAGCCGACCGCCGAGCACGAAGGGTTCTTTGGCACGCATTTCGTGGCGAAGGGCCGTGAGGCCGCCCGCGCAGCCCTGTCGATTGCCGCGCTTCATGGGCAACTGGACCGGCCCGCCGCTGCAAAGGCCGTCGCCTGAGGCTGACAGGTCCGAGGCGCTTTGCTCCGGGCCTCTTCACCCTTGACTGTGGGCAGAGGGGGGCCAGCCCCCCGCGCTTCGCGCTCCCCCCGGGATATTTGAAGCCAGAAGAAACCGATGCGCGGCGCCCGTGGCTTCTTCTGGCCTTAAATATCCCCGCCGGAGGCAGGCCGGGCATCGCGGCGGGGCGCGGCGTTTTTATGACTCGGGGCCGCTCCGGAGCAGTCTCGCGGAGGTGAATTTGTCGGTTACGAGCAGGTCGAGCACACCGGCCTGCAGCGCGCCGCGGATGGCTTCGGTCTTGGATTGGCCGCCCGCGAGGCCGATCACCCGCTCAACGTTTGACAGCTCTTCCAGAGTCATGCCGATCACGCGCTCGTCGAGCGGTGTGCGCACCGGGTCACCGGAGCTGTCGAAGAAGCGCAAGGAGATGTCGCCGACCCCACCTGCGTCGGTCACATCGGACAATTCGCGCGAGGAGAAGACATTGCCGCTGCGGGCCAGCATCGAGGAGGGCTCGATCGCGCCGATGCCAACGATGGCGAGCGTGATCTTACTGAAAAGATCCATGGTTTCCCGCACATAGGGGTCGCCCAGCAGAACCAGCTTGGCCTCGCGCGATTGCGCCACGCCGGGGGCGCTGAGCAGATGCGCCTCGGCGCCGGTCAGCCGTGCCAGCCGCGTGGTGAGCTGGTTGGCATGGGTCTGGACCGCCGGGTCTCCCATGCCGCCGAGGGTTTGCACCACGTATTTCGCCTTGCCCGATTTCATCGGGTGAATGTTGTCGACCATGCGCAGGATGGTTTCCGACCAGCTTGACACGCCGATGATCTCGTCCGGTTGCAGCGTCGCTTCAAGGAAATGCGCCGCGGCCTCGCCGATGCGGGCCATGATCGCGCCGTCGCGGTCTTCGGAGCATTCGACGACGATGGCCTCGGACAGGCCGAAGTGTTCACGCAGGCCGGCCTCGAGTTCGGCATAGGTCCCCGACGGGGCGACGACCGTGGTGCGCACGATTTGTTCTTCCTGTGCCTTCTTGAGCATTCGCGACACGGTGGCCTGCGACATGCGCAGGTGTTTCGCGATGTCGGCCTGCCGCTGCTTTTCAACGTAATACATCTGGGCCACCCGCGCGATCATGCGCAGCTCGTTCAGGCGCGACATTTGTGGATTCTCCCGGCCAAGGTTGCCTGTGAATTTTTATTCACTACACGTCAAGGATGCTGCGGGCAATTGCCTTGTGCCATGCGCTCTGGCGTTGCGCGCGCTGCGTTGGGGCCATCTGCGGGGCGATGTCGGCGTCGCGGCTAGCCAGTTGCGACAGCGCCTTCAGATCGGGCCACATGCCGGTGGCCAGCCCGGCGAGATGGGCCGCGCCAAGCGCCGAGGCTTCGGTATTGCGGGCCGGGGTGACCGGGTGGTTGAGCATGTCGGCGACCAGCCCCATCAGGAAGCGGTTGCGCGACGGACCTCCGTCGACCGAGACCCGCCCGATGCCGCCCGCCGCCTGCGCCATGATGGCAAACACGTCGCGCACCTGAAAAGGGATGCTTTCGAACGCCGCCCGTGCCACATGCGCCGGGCCTGCGCCGAAGGTCAGGCCGCTGATCAGCCCGCGCGCCTCGGCGTTCCAATGCGGCGCGCCAAGGCCGACATGCGCGGGCACCAGCGTGACGCCCATGCTATCGTCGACCGTTTGCGCCAGATCCATCAGCGCATCGACCGAGGGCAGGCCAAGCAGCGCCTGTGTCCATGGCAGGATCGAGGCGGAGACAAGGATATTGCCTTCGAAGGCATAGGTGCTCTGGCCGTTCAGCGACCAGGCGATGGTGGTGGTGATGCCTTTGGGCGGCACGATGAAATCGGGCACCGTGGTCATCACCGAAGAGCCGGTGCCGAAGGTGATCTTGCCGTCTCCGGGGTGAAAGGCGCCATGCCCAAAGAGCGCGGCGTGGGAATCGCCGATGGCCGAGGCGATGGGGATGCCGTCGGGCAGCACGCCCGCGCCCTTGGTGGTGCCAAAGACATGCGCGCTGTCGTGGACGTTGGGCAGCATGGATTTCGCGACGCCGAACAGCGCGCAAAGATCCTCGTCCCATGCACCTTGCGCGAGGTCGAACAGCTGGGTGCGCGCGGCGTTGGACCGGTCGGTTGCGTGCACCGCGCCGCCCGAGAGGTTCCAGATCAGCCAGCTGTCCACCGTGCCGATGCAGATGTCGGGCGCGCTGGCGTGATGTTTCAGCAGCCATGCCGCCTTGGTCGGTGGGAACATCGGGTCGATCGGCAGACCGGTTCTGGCGATGACCTCTGGCTCGTGGCCGGCGGCCTTCAGCGCCTCGCAGGCATCGGAGGTGCGGTGACATTGCCAGGTCACCACCGGCCCCAGAGGCGCACCGGTGGCGCGATCCCAGATCAAAACCGATTCGCGCTGGTTGGAAATGCCGATGGCCGAGACCTGCACATCGGGTCGGGCGGCAATGCAGGCCTTGATGGCGCTCTGCGTCGCCGCCCAGATGGCATTTGCGTCTTGTTGCACCCAGCCGGGCTGGGGATATTGCGTGGGGACGGGGGACGCGCCACTGGCGAGGATCTCTCCGGTTTGCGACACCAGCACGGCCTTGGAATTCGTGGTGCCTTCGTCGATTGCCAGAATGGCGCGTTCCATGGTCTTAGCCTTTCCGTTTCAGCAGCGCTTCGGCGCTGTTGGCGATGGCCGAGGGGGCCATGCCGAAATCATCGAGCAGCTGCTCTGCCGAGCCGGTATGCGCAAACACCCCCGGCACGCCGAGCCGTGCCATCGGCACCGGGGCCTTGTCGACCACCACTTCGGCCACGGCAGAACCCAGACCGCCAAAGGTGGTGTGTTCCTCGACGGTGACAATCGCGCCGGTGTCGGTCGCGGCGGCCACGATGGCGTCTTCGTCGATGGGGCGCACGCTGGCCATGTTCAGAACGCGCGCCTCGATGCCCTTGTCGGCCAGCAGGGCGGCGGCCCTCATGGCGCGGTGCACCAGCGTGCCATTGGCGATGATCGTCAGGTCCGCGCCGTCGCGCAGCAGGTTGGCTTTGCCCAGTTCGAACACATGGCCCTCGGGCAGCAGGTCGGGCACGCCGACGCGGCTCAGGCGCAGGAAGCAGCCGCCGTCATATTGCGCGGCCCAGCGGATCACCGCATCGGTTTCGATGCGATCGGCGGGGGCGATCACCGCAATGTTCGGCAAGGCGCGGATCCATGCGAAATCCTCGATCGAATGATGGGTCGGGCCTAGATCGCCATAGGCCATGCCCGAGGAAATCCCGACCAGCTTCACATTGGTCTGGCTGTAGGCGACATCGGCCTTGATCTGTTCCAGCGCGCGGCCGGTCAGGAACGGCGCGGCGCAGCAGACAAAGGGGATCTTGCCGCCATTGGCCAGCCCGGCCGCGACGCCGACCATGTTCTGCTCGGCGATGCCGACGTTGATCAGCCGTTCGGGAAACTTTTCCTTGAAGCCGCCCAGCTTCGAGCTTCCGACCGAATCGTTGCACACGGTGACGATGTCGCGGTTCGCCTCGGCCAGCTCTTCCAGAGCGGCGACAAAGGCATTGCGGCAATCGTGCAGTTTGGCGTCCTTGAAGGGCATGTTCATTGAAGGGCCTCCTCGAGTTCGGCGATGGCCTGCCGGTATTGGTCTTCGGTCGGCACCTTGTGGTGCCATGCGACGTTGTCGGACATGAAGCTGATGCCCTGACCCTTGTTGGTGTGGGCGACGATGCATTTGGGCTTGCCTTGGGTGATCGTGTCTGCCGACAGGGCGCGGGTGATCTGCTCCATGTCGTGACCGTCGATTTCCTCGACCGCCCAGCCGAAGGCGGCGACCTTTGGCGCGATGGGCGCGAGGTTGTTGGTGTCGGCCAGCCTTGCGCCCTGCTGCAGGCGGTTGTGGTCGATGATCAGCGTCAGGTTATCCAGCTTGAACTGCGCGGCGGCCATGATCGCCTCCCAGTTGGAGCCTTCCTGCATCTCGCCGTCGCCGGTGATGACAAAGCTGCGCCAAGACGCGCCGTTCAGCTTGGCCGCCGTGGCCATGCCAACCGCAACCGGCAGGCCGTGGCCCAGCGGGCCGGTGTTGGTTTCGACCCCCGGAACCTTGACCCGGTTGGGGTGGCCATTGAGGCGGGAGTTATGCGCCAGAAAGGTCTCGATTTCCGCTTCGGGGATGAAGCCCTTTTTCGACAGCGTGATGTAGAGCGCCAGCGCGGTGTGGCCCTTGCTGAGCACGAGGCGGTCGCGGTTCGGGTCCAACGGGTTGGCCGGATCGACGTTCATGATGTCGAAATACAGCGCCGTCAGCAGGTCGGTGACCGACATCTCGCCGCCGATGTGTCCGGCCCCAGCCTCAAAGACGGCCCGAACGTCGCGCTGCCGGATCTGGTTCGCCATGCGGCGAAGGTCTTGGGTGTCCATCGCGGTATCCCCTTGTATGAATGAATAAATATTCCAGCAGATATAAACATACAAAAACCGACGCTGTCAAGCTGCCGAGATAGCGAAGGCTGGCGCTGCGCTGCGGCGAATTTGAGGTGCATCTATGGCTTGACAGCGGGGTTATGTCGGATTAGGCATTTTCCATCATGCATGAATAAATATGCATTACACCGAAGGCCCATCGGGCACCCTTGGAGGAGGATCGGATGACCATGACCCAATCCACGTCGTCGGAGCGGCCGCGGCTTTCTGACATGTTCTCGCTGAGCGGGGCAACTGGCCCCCTGATCGGGCTGGTGCTGCTGTGCATCTTCCTGTCCTTTGCGACCGACTCGTTTTTCACCCTGCGCAACCTGCTCAATGTGCTCGACCAGATCACCGTGCTGGGGATCATGGCGGTGGGCATGACGCTGGTCATCCTGATTGGGGGCATCGACCTTGCGGTCGGCTCGGTGCTGGCGCTGGCGATGATGGTGATGGGATATGTCGCCAATGTCGCGGGCTACCCGCTGGGCATCGGCATCGCGGTGGCGCTGGCCTGCGCGGCGGCCAGCGGCGCGGTGTCGGGGCTGTTGATCACCCTGTTCAACGTGCCCGCCTTTATTTCCACGCTGGCGATGATGTCGATCGCGCGCGGCCTTGCCAACATGATCACCGATGGCCAGCAGATCGTCGGCTTTCCGGCGTGGTTTTCGATGCTGGCCTTCATTCGTTACGGCGGCTTTCTGACCGCGACCGTTGCCGTGATGCTGGTGGTGTTCGCACTGGGATGGGTGTTCTTGCGCTACAGCTCTGCCGGGCGCAGCCTGTATGCCATTGGCGGCAATCCCGAGGTGGCGCGGCTTGCGGGCATTCGCACCAATCTGCTGACCGTCGGCGTCTATGTGGTGTCCAGCCTGCTGGCCGGGCTTGGCGGTGTGGTTCTGGCGATGCGGCTGGACTCGGTGCAGCCCACCGCCGGATTTACCTATGAGCTCGACACCATCGCGGCGGTGGTGATCGGCGGCACCAGCCTGAGCGGCGGGCAGGGCGGCATCGTCGGCACCATCATCGGTGTGCTGATCATCGGCGTGCTGCGCAACGGGCTGAACCTGCTGGGCGTGTCGCCCTTTACCCAGTCGGTGGTGATCGGCGTGGTCATCGCGCTCGCCGTCGCTGCCGAAGCCTTCAAGAAGCGCTGAATTTTCCCGGCGGGTGCCCCGCGCCCGCCGGTCACTGCCCTGCGGGGCACCCTGACGAGACGCGAGGAGCGTTTCGAAACGACCGGAGGAGACATCCATGAAACTCAAGGCATCGCTGCTTGCAGCATCCGCCATGGCCGCGTTCGCATTCAGCGCCGAGGCCGCCGAGGTCAAGCGCCTTGGCCTTGCCGTGACCAACCTGCAGGCCGACTATTTCAACCAGATCAAGATCGGTGTCGAAGACTACGCCAAGGAAAAGGGCATCGAGGTCATCACCGTCGACGCCAAGAACGATGGCGCGACACAGGTCAGCCAGGTGCAGGATCTGCTGACCCAGAACATCGACGCGCTGATCTATCTGCCCGCTGGCGCCGCCGCCGCGACGGTTCCGGCGCGTCTGGCACGGGCGCAAGGCATCCCCGTCGTCAACGTTGATCGCAACGCCGAAGGCGAGCCGGGCGATACCTTCATCGCCACCGACAACGCCGCGTCGGCTTATGAGGTCTGCAAGCACATCATTGGCTTGGCGGGCGGCACCGGCGAGATGATCATGATCCACGGCCAGAAGGGCACTACCCCCGAGGTCGAGCGCACCAAGGGCTGCATGAAGGCCATCGAGGAAAACCCCGGCGTCGAGCTGGTGGCGCAGCAATGGTCGAACCAGTGGTCGCAGGCCGAAGGGCTTGATATCTCGCAGAACCTGCTTCAGGCGAACCCGAAGGTCAGCATCATCTTTGGTCAGGCCGACGGTCTGGCGATGGGCGCGATGCAGGGCGTGAAAGTGTCGAACATCGATCACCGCGTCTATATCGGCGGCTTTGACGGCGACACCACCGCGCTGCCGGTTCTGGCCGAGGGGGGCTATGACGCCACCGCGACCCAGCAGGTGCGCGGCATCGGGCGCCTTGCCGTGGACAGCGCCATCAAGCTGGCCGCTGGCGAAGAACTGCCCGCCGAGCAGCTGCTGCCGGGCTTCCTGACCACGCCCGAGAACGCGGCCGACTACGTCGCTGAGCATCCGTAACCACGGCACCGTCCACGGCCGGAGCCCCTTGCCGGGCGCCGGCCACCCTTATCGACACCTGCGAAAGGCAATGCTCATGACCGCTCCGATCCTGTCGCTGCGCAATATCCGCAAGTCCTACGGGCCGATTCAGGTCTTGCACGGCATCGATATCGATGTCCGTCCGGGCGAGGTGGTCGCGCTTCTGGGCGAGAACGGCGCGGGCAAATCCACGCTGTCCAAGATCATCAGCGGCACCGTCGCGCCCTCGTCGGGCGAGATGACATGGCAGGGCCAGCCCTACGCCCCGGCCAATCCGGGCGAGGCGATCGACGCGGGCGTCGGCATGATCCATCAGGAACTGATGCTGCTGCCGCATCTGAGTATCGCCGAAAACGTCTTTGTCGGGCGCTACCCGCGCCGCGCCGGGATGATCGACCGGCGCGCCATGGCGCAGCAGGCGAAGCATGGGCTGGAACGGCTGGGCCTTGATGTGTCGCCCACCCGCAAGGTCGATGGGCTGTCGACCGCCAAGCAGCAGCTTGTCGAGATCGCCAAGGCGCTGACGCTGAACGCAAAGCTGCTGATCCTCGACGAGCCGACCGCCGCCTTGGGCGGCGAAGAGGCCAAGCGGCTGTTCGAACAGATCGCGCGGCTGAAATCCGAAGGCGTTGGCATCATCTATATTTCGCACCGGCTTGAAGAGATCCGTCAGGTTGCCGACCGCATCGTGGTGATGCGCGACGGCGCCAAGGTGCAGGATTTCGACAGCGCCGATGTGCCGATCCGCAGCATTGTCGCGGCCATGGTGGGCCGTCAGCTGGACCGGATGTTCCCGGCGCTGCCCACGCCTTGCGATGAACCGGTGCTCGAGGTGCAGGGCCTTGCCTCGGCCCGCGGCGATTTCGAGGGCGTCAATTTCACCGTTCGCAAGGGCGAGATCCTCGGCATTGCCGGGCTGGTCGGCGCGGGCCGCACCGAGCTGGTGCGCGCCATCGCTGGGGCCGATCCCATCGCATCGGGCAAGGTGCTGCTGCACGGGCGCGACATCACACCGAAATCCCCGCGCGATGCTATTACCAACGGCATCGTTCTGGTCCCCGAGGACCGCAAGCTTCAGGGGCTGGTGCTGGAGCACAGCATCGCGGAAAACATCGGCTACGCCAATCTGGGCAAGGTTTCGACCGGCGGCTTCATCACCTCGGGCAAGGTGCGCGCGTTCGCAGATTCCAATATCGCCAAGTTCGGCGTCAAGGGCAAAGGCCCGCAAAAGGCCAACGAGCTGTCGGGCGGCAACCAGCAGAAGGTGGTCATCGCCAAGTGGCTGGCGCGCGATCCCAAAGTCGTGGTGCTGGATGAGCCGACGCGGGGTATCGACGTCGGTGCGCGCTCGTCGATCTACGACATAATCGTCGGCCTTGCGCAATCGGGCGTGGCGGTGATCGTCGTCAGCTCTGATCTCGAGGAAGTGCTGGGGGTGTCCAACCGCATCATGGTGATGGCGGCGGGGCGGCAGGCGGGCATTCTCGATCATGCGCAAGCCAACAACGTATCGGTGATGGAACTGGCAACCGCCTGATCCGTGCCAAAGGGAGGGCATCGTGACCCGTTTTCAAGGCAAGACCGTCGTTGTGACCGGCGGCAACAAGGGCATCGGCTTTGCCATTGCGCAGCGGTTCTCGGACGAGGGGGCGAATGTGGTGCTCGCCTCGGTCGAGGAGCAGGTGATGGCGGCGGCGGCCTCGCTGCCCCGCGCCATCGGCGTGATCTGCGATGTGGCGGACAAGGCCGCCGTGGTGGGGCTTTATGACGCCGCCGAGGAGGCGTTCGGCGGGGTTGATATCTCGGTCCAGAACGCCGGGATCATCACCATCGCCAAGATCGAGGATCTGAGCGAGCGAGACTGGGACGCCACCATGGACGTCAACGCCAAGGGCGCCTTCCTGTGCTGCCAGGAAGCGATCCGGCGGATGCGCCAACGCGGCGGCGGCAAGCTGATCAACATCGCCTCCGGGCAGGCGCGCGCGGGGTTCATCTATACCCCGCATTATGCCGCGTCGAAATTCGGCGTCATGGGGATGACCCAGAGCCTTGCCAAGGAGGTGGCGCTGGACAACATCACCGTCAACGCCATCTGCCCGGGCATCATCAAGACCGATATGTGGGATTACAACGACCGCGTCTGGGGCAAGATGCTGGGCGATTACGGCCCCGGCGAGCTGATGGACAGCTGGGTGCAGAATATCCCGATGAAACGCGCCGGGTCGGGCGCGGACGTGGCGGCGATGATCGCCTTTCTTGCCAGCAACGACGCCGATTACATCACGGGCCAGACCATCAACGTCGATGGCGGCCTGATCATGTCCTGAGCTCAGGGCAGCACGGAAGGAGTGCCAGACATGGCCGAGATCACCCTCAACACCCCAAAGATGTTCGACCTTTCGGGCCGGACCGCCTTTGTCACCGGCGCTGGCAGCGGCATTGGCCAGCGCATCGCCATGGGGCTGGCGCAATGCGGCGCCAATGTCGCGCTGATCGACCGGCGCAGCGATGACGGGCTTGCGCAGACCGCCGATTTCATCGCGCGGGCGGGCGCGAAATCGGTTCAAATCGCGGCGGATGTGACCTCGGGCGATGCCATGGCCGAGGCTGTGGCACGAACCGAGGCCGATCTGGGCCCGTTGACGCTGTGTCTGAACGCGGCGGGCATCGCCAATGCCAACAAGATCGAAGAGATGGAAGAGGATCAGTACCAGACCCTGATGGACATCAACATGAAGGGCATCTGGCTGACCTGCCGCGCGCAGGGCCGGGCGATGATCGCCCATGGCAAGGGCGGAGCAATCGTCAATATCGCGTCGATGTCGGGGGTGATCGTCAATCGCGGCCTCAATCAGGTGCATTATAATGCGTCCAAGGCCGGGGTGATCCATATGTCGAAATCCATCGCGATGGAATGGGTCGGCCATGGCATACGGGTCAATTCGATCTCGCCGGGCTATACCGCCACGCCGATGAACACCCGCCCCGAGATGGTGCACCAGACCAAGGAATTCGAAAGCCAGACGCCGATGCAGCGCATGGCCTCGGTCGATGAGATGGTCGGCCCGGCGGTATTCCTGCTGTCGGATGCAGCCTCCTATGTTACCGGGGTGGACCTGCTGGTAGACGGCGGTTTCTGCTGCTGGTAACGCTGGCAGCAAAGGGAAAGGACATCCGATGACCACCGTATTGGAACAATTGCGCGGCATGACCAAGGTCGTGGCCGACACCGGAGAGGTCGCATCCGTCAAGCGGCTGGCGCCGGTGGATTGCACCACCAACCCCAGCCTCGTGCTGGCGGCGCTGAAGGACCCGGCGTCCGAGGCGCTGATCGCTGCCGAGATCGAAAAGGGCCGCGCCGCCGGGCTGTCGCCCGAAGCGCTGGTCGCGACGCTGACCGTCGCCGTGGGCGCCGAGCTGACGCGGCTGGTGCCGGGCCGGGTGTCGACCGAGGTCGACGCCTGCCTGAGCTTTGACAAGGACGCCTCGATCGCCCGCGCCCGCGAGATCGTTGCCGATTATGCCGCGCGCGGCATCGGCAAGGACCGCATCTTGATCAAGCTCGCGGCCACTTGGGAGGGCATCCGCGCGGCGGAAGTGCTTCAGGACGAGGGCATCGACTGCAACCTGACGCTGCTGTTCTGCATGGCGCAGGCGGTGGCTTGCGCCGATGCGGGCGCCTTCCTGATCTCGCCCTTCGTGGGGCGGATCACCGACTGGTACAAGAAGGCCGAGGGCGTCGACAGCTACACCCCCGATGAAGACCCGGGCGTCAAATCGGTGCGCGGCATCTACGATTATTACAAGTCCAACGGCATCGACACCGTGGTGATGGGCGCGTCCTTCCGCAACACCGACCAGATCAAGGCGCTTGCGGGCTGTGACAATCTGACGATCTCGCCCAAGCTGCTCGACGAGATGGCGGCGGATACATCCGAGCTGCCGCGCATGTTGTCGCCCGAAAAGGCCACCGGTGTGGCGAAGGCCAGCTATGACGAGCCCGCCTTCCGCTGGGCGCTCAACGCCGATGCCATGGCGACGGAAAAGCTGGCCGAGGGCATCCGCAATTTTGACGCCGATCACCGCAAGCTTATCGCGCTGATCGCAGAGCGCTGAGCATCTGCCCCGGGCCGGGTTTCTGGCCTAGGGCAAAGCTTACATAAACCAGATTGTGCGCGGCGGGCGGACCAACACTGTGTCGGTCCGCCCGCTTGCGTCCGGCGCAGGCGCGTTCAGAAGATACCGATGCGCTGCGCCAGACGCTTCCAGTCGCGCAGGCGCTGGTCGGGGTCGCTGCCGGGGCCGGTTGCCACCGCATGGATCAGCAGGCTGGTCGCGGCGGTCAGGCCCAGAACCGATTCCAGAAACAGGCCGGTTTTCGAAGGCGCGTTGATCACCGCATCCGTCACCTCCTGCGCCCAGTGGCAGTATTCGTCGGTCACCACCACGACCGTGCGGCCCTGCTCGCGGGCCAGCCGTGCCAGCGTTTCGCATTCGGCGGCATAGGGCACCACGTCGATGATCAGCAGGCAGCTTGCGCCGGGTTTGGGCGGATCGAGCCATTCGGACAACATGCTGTCGTGGCCGGACATAAAGCGCACGCGCGGGCGGGCCAGCGCCATCCGTCGCGCGGTGTCTTCGGCAAGGCCGCGCACGGTCTGAAACCCGGTGACATGTACTTCGTCCGCCTCGCGCAGATAGCGTTCGGCGGCTGCAAAGGCCGGAGAGCCGATCCGCGAATACACCGTACCGACGGCGCGCAGCTCGGCGGCCCTCTGCTGCTGCCAGTCGCCGCTGAGCTCTGCGGTGTCGTCGCTCACGCTGTCGCCGATCACCGAATAGCGGTGGCGCAGCAGCTCCTTGAACTCTTTCATCCCGGCGCAGCCGAAGCGGCGCAGCATCCGCCCGACGGTGATTTCCGCCACCCCCGCCTTTTGCGCGATGGTCTTGCCGGTCTCGAACGAGATCGCGTTGAGGTTCAGCAGGAAATACTGCGCCACCTTGGCTTCCTGCCGGGGCAGATCCGGCAGCCCGGCTTCCATCTTGCCTATAAATTCATCGAAAGACGCTTGGGCGAAGGAGGAAAACCCGTGAGACATGCGCAATCCTATATGACAGAAAACTAACATTTGACCAAAATGACAGTACCACCCCATCTTCCCGACTCAAGGAAAAACCGGAACATCATCTGACAGGACGCCCCCCATGACGCACAAATCGCCCCTTGCCCTAAGCGCAATCCTGCTGCTGGCGCCGCTTGCCGCCTCTGCTCAAGAGCGGCTGTCGCTGTACAACTGGGGCGATTACATCAACCCGGCCGTGCTTGACGCCTTTACCGAAGAAACCGGGATCGAGGTCACCCTCGACAGCTATGGTTCAAACGAGGAAATGCTTGCCAAGATCCAAGCCGGGGCCACGGGTTACGACATCGTTTTCCCGTCGGTGCACATGCATGACATCCTGTTCCAGCTTGGCCTGCTGGCCAAGACCGACATCGGCAAGGCCCCCGGCTTTGCCAATATCGACCCGCAATTCGTGCGCGCGAAAACCGATCCCGATGCCGAATATTGCCTGCCCTATGCATGGGGCAATGTCGGCATCGTCTACAACAAGGCGCTGGCGGGCGAGATCACCGGCTGGGAGGATTTCTTTGCCCTTGGCGAGGCGGGTAAAAAGATCACCCTGCTGGACGATCTGCGCGAAACCATCGGCATCGGCCTGATCATGACCGGCGCGCCGGTCAACGCCACCGATCCTGCGCAGGTCAAGGCGGCGGCGGATTATGTGATCGAGCACAGCGCCGGGGTGACCGCCTTTACCTATGATTCCGTGCCGCAGGTGATCTCGGGCGATGTGGCCGCCGCGCATTGGTACGTGGGCGCGAACCTCTACGTCTCTGAGAACCCCGACACCATCGGCTACATCATCCCCAAGGAAGGCGCGACGATGTATCAGGAAGACATCTGCGTGCTGGAATCGGCGCCGAACAAGCAGGCCGCACAGGCGTTTCTTGAATTCTACCTGCGCCCCGAGATCGCCGCGCTGAACGTGGCGCAGCAGATGAACGGCACCCCCAACCTGCCCGCGCAAGAGCTGATCCCCGCCGAGATCGCCGCCAACGAGACGATCTATCCGTCGCAGGAGGTCATCCAGTCGCTGCAGATCTTCGAAGACCTTGGCCGCGATCTGCAACTGTACAACGCGGAATGGACCCGCATCAAAACGTCCCGCTGACCGAAACTCTCCGGCGGGCGCGTCCCGCCGGATCGCAGGAACGAACGACTATGCCTTCTCCTCTTGAAATCGTCGGGGCCCGCAAGGTCTTTGCCACGCCCGAGGGCGGCAGCATGACCGCGCTCGACGGTGTGTCGCTAAAGCTTGCCAGCGCCGAATTCGTCACGCTGCTGGGCCCGTCGGGCTGCGGCAAGACCACCTTGCTGCGCACCATCAGCGGCTTTGAGACGCTGGACGATGGCGATGTGCTGATTGATGGCACCGCCGTCACGCAGATGCCCGCGCATCGCCGCCCGGTGAACACGGTGTTCCAGCGCTACGCCCTGTTCGGGCATATGAGCGTGGGGCGCAACGTCGGCTATGCGCTTGAAATTGCGGGGCGCGACAAGCGCGAGATCGACACCCGCGTCGGCGAGATGCTGGATCTTGTCGGTATGTCCGGCATGCAGCAACGCTCGATCGCGCAGCTTTCGGGGGGCCAGCAGCAGCGGGTGGCGCTGGCACGGGCGCTGGCGGGAAAGCCGCGACTGCTGCTGCTCGACGAGCCGCTGTCGGCGCTCGACAAGAACCTGCGCCAGAAGATGCAGCAGGAACTCAAGGCGCTGCAACGCGAGCTGGGCATCGGTTTCATTTTCGTCACCCACGATCAGGAAGAAGCCCTGACCATGTCCGACCGCATCGCGGTGCTGGCGCATGGGCGCATCCAGCAGATCGGCACGCCGGGCGCGCTGTACCGCACGCCGGCCAACCTGTTCACCGCCGATTTCCTGGGCGAAAGCAACCTGCTGCCCGCAGAGGTCTCGGGCACCGCTGCGCGCCTGCGTGACGGGCAAGGCTTTGCGGCGGCGCGCCGGGGCGGGCCTGCCACGCTGTTGCTGCGCCCCGAAGCGCTCTGCCTGCGTGCCCCCAACGGCCCGGCCCTGCGCTTTGACGGCACGCTGCGCGAGACGTTTTACACTGGCACGGATCATCAGGTGGTGCTCGACACCGCCGGGCATGGCACGCTGCGCGCGCTGTTGCGCGCCGACGGGGCGCTGCCCGATATCGGCGCTGCGATGACGCTATATGCCGATGCGCAAGGGCTGCACCTGATCGACGAGGTGCTGCCATGAGCCTTGAGCGTCGCAAACGGGGTCATCTGCTTGGGCTGCTGGGCGCGCCGACACTGTTCCTGCTGGTCTTTTTCTTCGGCCCGCTGCTGATCATGCTGGTCTATGCCTTTCTGACACCGGGGCTGTATGGCGGCGTCGACTGGGTGTTCTCGCATCTCAACTTCGGGCGCATCCTTGGCTGGGCCAACACCCGCTACGAGACGTTTGACCCGGTCTATATCGCCATTTTCCTGCGCTCGCTGCGGCTGGCCGGGCTGACGGTGCTGAGCAGCCTGCTGATCTGCTATCCGGCGGCGTTCTGGATCAGCCGGATGCGCCCCGGACTGCGCGCCTTTGCCATCTTTCTTGTGACCCTGCCGTTCTTTGTCAGCCTGATCGTGCGGCTGTTCGCTTGGGTGCTGATCCTGCGGCCCACCGGGTTTCTCAATCAGGCGCTGATGGGGGCCGGGCTGACCTCGACGCCGGTGGAATTCCTGTACACCGATTTCGCGGTGATCCTTGGCATGACCTACGTGTTCATCCCCTTCATGTTCCTGCCGCTTTACGGGGCGATCGAAAAGCTCGACATGGCGCAGATCGAGGCGTCGTTCGATCTGGGCGCGACGCGCTGGCAGACCTTTCGCAAGGTGGTGCTGCCGGCCACGATGCCGGGGATCGTCGGCGGATCAGTGATCACCTTCATCCCGGCGCTTGGCAATTTCATCGTGCCCTCGGTGCTCGGCGGCGCCAAAGTGCTGATGATCGGCAACCTGATCGAGCAGCAATTCCTGTCGGCGCGCAACTGGCCCTTCGGCTCGGCGCTGGCGATGCTGGTGATGGCGGCGGTGCTGGTGCTGCTGTTGGCACAAACCCGGCTTGCGAGGGCAAAGACATGAGTTTGCGCCGCCTGCTCAGCCTTTATGGCCTGCTGTTCCTTGCTTTCGTCTACGCGCCGATCCTGCTGGTGGTGATCTATTCGTTCAACGCCAACACGCTGAACATGATGATCTGGGATGGCTTCACGCTGGACTGGTATCGGCAGATCTTCGGGATGAAGACCGATCTGGCCGACAACGCCACCTATGTCGACAGCACCCGGCAGCTGTACGGCGCGGTGCGCACCAGCCTGATCGTCGCGCTGTCGACCTCGGTTCTGTCGACCGTGTTCGGCACCGCGCTGGCGCTGGCGGTGGCGCGTTATCGCTTCCGGCTGGCGCCGATGTACCGGGCGCTGATGATGCTGCCGATGATCATGCCCGATATCGTGCTGGGCATCGCGCTGCTGATCTTTTTCATCACCATCGGCATGAACCTGTCGATGCTGACGATCATCATCGGGCAGTCGACCTTTCTGGTGTCCTATGTCTTTGTCACTGTTTCGGCCCGGCTGGCGCAGAGCGATCCGGGTCTCGAAGAGGCGTCGGCCGATCTGGGCGCGAGCCCGGCGCAGACCTTTCGCAAGATCACCCTGCCGACCATCGCGCCGGGCATTCTTTGCGGTTGGCTGCTGGCTTTCATCATATCGATGGATGATCTGGTGATCACCTATTTCATCGCGGGCACCGGCAACACCACGCTGCCGATCCACATCTGGGGAATGCTGCGCCGTGGCATCAAGCCGGAAATCAACGCCATCGCGACGCTGATGCTGCTGTTCACGCTGCTGATCGCTGCCATCGGCCTCTACCTCAGATCGAGACGCCAGACATGACATCGCCAACACGCCCCCGTGCCCGCGCGGTCGGGATTCCGCTGCCCGGCACGCCCGGCCCGCTCAACGCCATCACCGATGTGCCGGGGATCGAGGTCGGCACGGCCGAGCTGCTATCCTCGCGCGACCCGGCGCTGGCGACGCGCGGCATTCAGGTGCAGACCGGCGTCACCGCGATTTTGCCGCGCGGGCGCGATCCGGTGCCGCGCCCGGTCTGGGCCGGCCAGTTCAGCCTGAACGGCAATGGCGAGATGACCGGCGCACATTGGGTGCGCGATGGCGGCTGGCTGGCCGGGCCGATCATGATCTCGAATTCGCATGCCATCGGGGCCTGCCATACTGCGGCGGTGCGCTGGATGATCGAAACCTACGGCGCTGCGTGGGAAGACAACCATCTGTGGGCGATGCCGGTGGTTGCCGAAACCTATGACGGGGTGCTCAACGATATCAACGGTCTGCACGTCACCGAAGCCCTTGCCCGCAGGGCGCTGGACGCGGCGCGCCCCGGCCTGGTTCCTGAGGGCAACAGCGGCGGCGGCGCGGGGATGATCTGTTACGAGTACAAGGGCGGCACCGGCACCGCGTCGCGCGCCATCGACATCGACGGTCAGGGATTTACGCTTGGGGCGCTGGTGCAGGCGAACCACGGGCTGCGCCCATGGTTGACGGTGGCAGGCAAACGCGTCGGCGAGGCGATGACGGATCACCGGATTCCCGGTATGACCAGCGAGCGCGGCTCGATCATCGTCATTCTCGCCACCGACCTGCCGCTGTTGCCCGGTCAGCTGGAACGGCTGTCGCGCCGCGCCGCCATCGGCATCGGGCGGGCAGGCTCTCCCGGAGGCAACAATTCCGGCGATATCTTCCTTGCGCTGTCGACTGCCAACCAGATGGAGCTGCCGCAGTTTTCGGGGGCGTGGCGCCAGATGAGCTGCCTGAACGACGAGCGGCTGGACCCGGTGTACATGGCTGCGGTCGAGGCGGTGGATGAGGCAGTGCTGAATGCGCTGTGCGCCGCGCAGACCGTGCCGCTGGCCCGGCCCGCCGCGGGCTTGTGTCATGCGATGGATACAGAGCGGTTGATGGGCTTGCTGGCGGGCTGATCCCTAGCTCGTCAGCCTGCCCTGAAGCCAGATCAGCGAGGGCCAGGCGCATAGCCAGATCCAGAAGAACCGGTTCAGCCCGAACAGCAGGGCGTTCGACAGGTGAAACCCCGCCGCCAGCACCAGCCCGGCAAGCAGCGCCAGCGGGTGCAGCAGAAACAACGGAAAGGCGACTTCGGTCAGCATCACCAGCCAGCCGCCCCAGAAGGTGACGAGCCGCCGGTCGGCCAGCCTGCGCAGCCCTTCGCTGACCGGGTAGGCCGAGAACAGGAACACGTGGCGCAGTGCTTCGCCGCTGCGCCACGCCGGGTTCATCAGCTTGACCTGCCCCGAAATCACATAGCTGAGCACCAGCTGCACGGCGAGATAGGCCAGCGCCATTTCGGCCCAGAACCGGTCTGGCGCCAGATGCGCGGCGCTCAGGCAGGCGAGGATCAGCAAGGTCATCTTGTCCGAGCCGCCGTTGAAGGAGCCGTCGTAGCGCCAGAGCCACCAGAGCCCCAGCCCGAACAGCCCCCAGATTGCCGGCGCGGCCAGTGCCGGGACCAGCAGCGCGGCGCATAGCGCCAGCCGCAGGCCCAGCCACGGCGCATCGCGGCGATCTATCGCGATCTGCTCGAGGCTTTGCTGCGCCAGTGCCAGCGCTAGCATCACCTCGGTCAGCCGCAGCGCGAACTCGAAGCCCATTCAGCACGGCCCTCCGAACGGGGCGCTCTGATACAGCACCTCGCGCATCAGCGCGCCGCCCTGTACGTCGATGAACACCAGCCGCAGCTCAAGCTGCTCGTTCGGGCGCAGTTTGCTGACCCGCTGTTGCAGCTCGTGCATGGCATGGGCAGAGCCCTGTTCCACCACCCGTTCCGCCAGACTGACAAGATACAGCGCCTCGTTCCAGCGCGGATTCCACAGCATCCGTCGGCACATGCGCGCCAGAGACAGGTGATCGGGGCGCGGCGCCACCTCGCGCCAATCGGCGCTGCCAGCGGCACGAACCTCGATCCGGGGAGAGGCGGCGACAGCGCGAAAGAACCGCCAGGACGGGATCAGGGCGGGCAGCAACAGGCGAAGCAGGCGCAGGACAATCATGCGCCGATCCTCGCGCGGGTCTGGTTAAGGCGAGGTTAGCCGCCCCCGGCGTAATAGGCAGCAAGGTCAAGAATATCCGTGTCGCTGAGCGGTCTTGCGGCGGCGGCCATCAGATGTGCGCGCGGGGTCTGCGGCACCGGGCCGTCGCGGTACATATGCAGCCAGTTGACCAGCCAGTAGCCATCCTGCCCCGCGATCCTTGGGGTGTCGGCGCGGGCATTGGCGCCGTGGCACGACGCGCAACTGGGGATGTCGTCATGTTCGCTGCCCTGCCGGGCGAGGGTTTCGCCGCGCACGGGATCGCCCATCGCCAACGCCCTGCCCTGCCATGTTCCGCCCATCCCGGCGTAGCGCGCCGCCAGCGCGTCGATGGTCTGCTCGCTCAGCGGGGCGGCGAGCGGTTCCATGAAGCCGCTCTCGCGGTGGCCGTCGGCATAGGCGCTCAGCACCAGCGACAGCCATGCTTGCGACTGGCCCGCAAGCTTGGGCGCGGTACCGTCGCGGCCCAGCCCGTCGTCGCCATGGCAGCGGGCGCAGCCCAGCTCGGGCGGGATCGCGCCCGGCAGGCCGCCAAAGCGCACGCCATCGCCGTCATAGGCTCCGGCGCGGCCAAAGGCGGCCGCCTCGAAAGAGGCCCGATCAAAGCTTTCGTAGCGCGACAGGAAGGCCGCCAGCGCCCATGGCTCGTCATCGCGCCCTTCGCCGGGCCAAGCCGGCATGCCGGTGTATTTGAACCCGTGGCGGGCGATCCACCAGTATTCGGGGGCCTCGTAATCGCCGCTCAGCATCGGCGGTTCGGGCTGCATTCCGGTAACGACAGGGTTGCGCGCAATGCCCGGCGCGCCGTGGCAGCTCATGCAGCCGGTGGCGAAATGCCCTGCGCCAAGGCGGATCAGCCCGTCATCGGCAAGATCGACGTGTTCGGGCATATGCACGCCCCAGCCGCGCACCGTCACCGCGTTGCGCAGATACTGGTGCAGCGCCCCGCCGACGCCCGGCAGATGCGGTTTGCTGGCGGCGATGTTATAGGCACCCAGCCAGTAAAAAGCGTTGCCACCGATAACCAGCACGGCCAGCGCCGCCCCCGCCCAGAGTTTCCAGCGCGTCATGCCTGCGCCTCCTTGAGTTCCAGTGCCCTCGCCAGCCGCCCCAGTGCGGCGACAAGGGTGATCGCGCCGCCCGCGCCCGCCATCAGCGCCCCGGCGATCTGCTGTTCCTGAAGCGCGCTCAGCCCCAGATGCCCGGCGCAGATCCCGCCGTAGAGATCGCGCGGGCTCAGCCCGATCAGCGCCCCCAGCAGCGTCATGTGCATGGTGGTCGCCAGCAACACCAGCGCGCCGCCGAACGGGCCAGCGCTGCGCGCTGCCGCCCAAAGCAGCATCCCCGCACCAAGGAAGGACGCCTGTTCCAGCGCAAATCCGATGCCGGTGAACCGCGCCCAGAGATGCGGGCCGGGCAGGTGCCAGCCCCAGACAACCACCATTTCGACCACACCGCCCAGCAGCAGCGCCACCGGCCCGGCCAGCGGCAGGCGCGGCGCCCAGAGCGCCGGAACCGCCGTGGTCACGCCCAGATGCAGCACCATGTGCAGCACCATCGACCCCGTCGCCAGCCCCGGCAATGGCCCGAGCCACAGCGCCGCCAGAAGCGCGCAGGCGATGGCGCGCCGCATCAGCATGTGCTGAACATGAAGCCGGGCAGCGTGGTGAAGACGATCGCCATCACCGACAGCACGCAGAGCAACAACGAGACATGGCCGATGAATTTGTCGCGCCCGCGCTCCGAGCTTTCGGTGATTTCTTCGAAGATCACGAAGACGCCTCCATAGCGCCGCACTGCCATCATCCCCAGCCAGGCGATCAGCGCGATGCAAACCACCCCCATGGCGACGATGATCCAGCGCGGCTCGCTCAGCGCTGGCCCGGCCTTGGCGCACCATGTCGCCGCCAGCACGTAGCTGGCCACGAAATGAATCGCCCAGAGCGTCGGGGCAGCGACCATGATCCAGACCGAGCCTTGGTCGATGACCCGCGGTGCGTCTCCCGGAGGGCCGAAGCGGCCCGGCTGCTTGTCGGATTCGTGTCTCATACCGCCCCCATCAGCATTGGGAACACCGCCAGCAGGATGAAGATGACAATCGCCGTCAGTGCCAGAAAATGGGTGAACAGCGTCAGGTTCATCAGGTCTGCCCGGTAGTCCGGGTTGCAGATGTCGGCCCAGATGCGCGCCGCGACATAGACATGCATCACCGCGTTCAGCAGCAGATGCAGCCCCATCCAGAGGACCAGCATCCAGACCATCGCATCAAAGCTGTGCACGGTCGGATCAAGCCCGGCCTCATGGGCGGCAAAGGCCCAAGCCCCCAGCCCGGCAAAGCCCGCCAGCACCGCCCCCAGCAGCAGCGCCATCGCGGTGCCGCGCGCGCCCTGCCCCAGTTGCCGGCGCGCGCCGACGCTCATCAGCCAGCCGACAATCAGCCCGCCAAGACCTAGAAGCAGCCAGTGCAACGCCGGGATCTGCGCCGCGACCGGGAAGAAATCGGGCAGCGCCGTCCAGTAGAAGAAATAGCTAAACACCAGCCCCATGAAGGCGGTCATATCGCCGGTCATGGTGATGAACACCGCCCACCAGCCGGGCGAGCGGTTGCCCTGTGCATAGGTTGGCAGCGTCAGCCCGCGCCCGACCGGCTTGCTGGGCCGCTCGGGGATTTCAGAGGTGCCGGTCCACAGCCACCACAGGGTGAAGCCGATGAACCCCGCGCCGAATGCCAGCGCCAGCGACCAGAGGTGAAAGGTGGCAAGGATGAACACCGTGCCAAGGCAGAAGGCCGAACCAAGCGTCAGGAAGGTCGGCCCGCCGACCCGCTGCACGTAGAGGGGCCGCGCGTCGAGAATATCGGTCACGATCAGCTCGCGCTTGCCCTCTTCGGCGTCAGGCAGGAACCATTCGCCCCGGTCGATCTGCTCGACGAGGCCGGGCTGCTCCCACAGCGGATAGCGGGTGTGGATATAGGGGATCGACCGCGCGCCCCACGGCTTGCCCGGAACTTCGCCGGACCATTCCATGGTGCCAGCGTTCCAGATATTGCGCGCGACCAGCGGCGCCTTGCCCCGTGGCCACAGCACATTGGCGGCCAGCGCCGCGAAGCCGGCGGCAAAGACAAAGGCTCCGATGGTCGACACCATGTTCAGCACCGCCCAGCCATCGGACAGATCATATGTCCAGACCCGGCGCGGCATGCCCATGATGCCGGTCCAGTGCATCGGCAGGAAGGCAAGGTTGAACCCGCCGAACATCAGCCAGAACGCCCAGCGGGACGCACGGTCATTCATCGCCCTTTGCGTCACGAACGGGTACCAGTAACAAATCCCCGCCATCAGCGGGAATAGCATCCCGCCGATCAGCGTGTAGTGCAGATGCGCCACGACGAAATAGCTGTCATGCGCCTGCCAGTCGAAGGGCACCAGCGCCACCATGACGCCGGTCAGCCCGCCAAAGACAAAGATCGCCAGCGCGCCGCCGGCAAACAGCATCGGCACCGAAGGGCGCAGCTTGCTGACCAGCATCGTGGCAATGAAACAGAAAATCTGGATGCCGGTCGGCACCGCCACCGCCTCGGAGGCCGCGCTGAAGAAGCTCAGCGAGATTTCCGGCAGCCCGGTGGTGAACATGTGATGCACCCAGAGCCCAAAGCTCAGGAAGGCCACGCCGATCGCCGACAACACGATCCAGCTATGCCCCACCATGGGTCGCCCGGCAAAGGTCGGCAGCATCGTCGCGATCAGGGCGATCGACGGCAGGAACACGATATAAACCTCGGGGTGTCCAAAGATCCAGAACAGGTGCTGCCACAGCATCGGATCGCCGCCCCGGTCGACATCGAAGAAGGCCCAGCCAAAGGCGCGCTCCATCTCGAGCAGCAGATCCCCGGCGATCAACGGCGGGAAGGCAAACAGGATCATCCCCGCCACCACCAGCACGTACCAGCAATAGAGCGGCATCAGGTTCAGCCGCATTCCCGGGGGGCGGCATTTCAGCACGCCGACGATCAGCTCGACGGCGGCGGCGATGCTCGAGACCTCGATGAACGACAGGCCGAGCAGCCAGATATCGGCGCCAAGCCCGCTGTATTCGGTGTTCGACGACAGCGGCGTGTACATGAACCAGCCGCCATCGGGGGCCACGCCGAACAGGATCGAGCCGCAAACGAAGACGCCGCCGATCAGGAAGCACCAGTACCCAAACGCCGACAGGCGCGGAAACGGCAGATCGCGGGCGCCAAGGATTTCGGGCAGGATCAGGATCGCCACCGCCTCGAAGATCGGCACCGCAAACAGGAACATCATCGCCGTGCCATGCAGGGTGAACAGCTGGTTATAAAGCTGCTGGCTGAACAGATCGTTGTTCGGCACCGCCAGCTGCGCCCGGATCATCAGCGCAAGGATGCCCGCAAAGACGAAGAAGGCGAAGGAGGTCAGAAGGTACCATTTGCCGATATGGCTGTTGTTGACCGCGGTGATGATCTTCCAGCCCGGCGGCTCTTGCCAGACCGTCATCAGGCGGGCGCGCTGCGCCTTGTCGCGGGCCTCGTCAAAAGGCTCGGGGGGCGCCAGCTTGGAAAGGTCTATTTCCTGTGTCATTCGGCGTGATCCAGGCTCATGAGGAACGTGACGAGCCGGTCAAGGCGCGCGCCGTCCAGATCGGGATAGGGCGGCATGTCGATGCCCGGCTTCATCTCGTGGGTTTCGGTGATCCAGCGGGCCATGTTGTCTGCGTTCATGGCGTAGATCCCGGCGCCAAGCCGCTCGCGGGCGGCGACATGGGTCAGGTCGGGGCCGACCGGCCCGGCAGCCTGCGTGCCGCGAATGCTGTGGCAGGCGCCGCAGCCCTCTTCGAGAAAGATCGCAAGGCCGGGATCGCCCTCGGCCACCTGCGCAGGCGCGGCTTCGGCGGCGAGCCATGCGTCGAAATCCTCCGGCTCCATCACCACCGCATCAAAGCGCATCAGCGCATGCGCCCCGCCGCAGAATTCGGCGCAGAGCCCGCCCCAGCTGCCGGTCTTTTGCGGGGTCAGCGCAAGCGTGGTTTCGCGGCCGGGGATCATGTCCATCTTGCCGCCCAGGGCGGGAACCCAGAACGAATGAATCACATCATCCGCCGTCAGCCGGAACAGGGCGGTCTGGCCCACCGGCAGGCGGATCTCGTTGGCGGTCACCACGTCGCCGTCGGGGCCGTCGTAGATCACCCGCCACCACCAGCGTTCGCCATCGACCCGCACGGTGATGTCGCCGCTATCCGAGGTGATGTCGCGCAGGATGACCATGCCCCAGATCAGCAGGCCGCTGACCAGAAACGTCGGAATCACCGCGCCGCCCCAGATGATGAACCAGCGCGCCTGTCGTTCCAGCTTGGGGTCGACCTGCCGCCGATTCGCATAGACCGCGGCGGCGATGATGGTGCACCAGATGACGACTGCGCCGATCAGCAGGACCCAGAACAGTTGTTCGATACGGGCCGCCTCGGCTCCAGCGCCCGCAAGCCAGTTATGTCGTCCCGCGCAGCCGCCAAGCAGCAGCGGGCTGATGAGGAAAACGGCGTTCCGCAATGGTTCGGCCCTGTCTGGATAATCCTTGAGAGGCGAACCAACGGGATCGCAAACTGTTCCCGAGAAAATGAACTGTTGTGTTTCCGCGTGTGACCACGGGCGTTCATGACGCTTGCAGGCGCTCCCGACGAGGGCCAATGCGCACCCAACCCGGGCCGGAGACTACCAGCTTTCACCACAGACCGCTTGACCACTTGCGCCGCCTTGTGACATCGGCTAAATGGCGTGAACCACACGGATGGCGAGTTGGCGGAGTGGTGACGCAGCGGATTGCAAATCCGTGTACACCGGTTCGATTCCGGTACTCGCCTCCATCACCCCTTTTTCGATAGATTTCCTGCAATCTGGCCCAAACCGGACCACTGATTTCATTGAGAAAATAGGCTACAGCCCATCTTCGGGGACAAGATTGACTGTGGGCACCCAGCTTGTGTGGGTATCGAATGCGGGTATTCTCGGAAATAAGGATACCCACACTCTCGCAGGATAGATTCCTATGCCTCTCACAGACGCAGCGTGCCGTGGCGCGAAGCCCGATCCCACGGGAAAACCAAGGAAAATGGCAGACGGCGGCGGTTTGCTCCTTTTCGTCTCACCTTCTGGCGGCAAGCTGTGGCGGATGCGCTATCGCTTCGTAGGGAAAGAGAAGGTCCTGTCCTTCGGCGCATACCCACAAGTCGCGTTGGCCGATGCCCGCGCCCTGCGAGACAAAGCCAAGCGCGCCCTTGCGGATGGGCTGGACCCTGGCGCGAACGCCAAGGCGGCACTGACCGCCCCTGCCGGAGATTCCTTCGAAGCTGTAGCCCGCGAATGGATCAAGGCTCAGTCGGTCACATGGTCCCCCGCCCATGCCGCCCGCATCCTGTCGCGTTTCGAGCGGGATGCCTTCCCTGCCATCGGACCAATCCCCATCGCAGAACTGACTGCCCCGCAAATTCTAGACATGCTGCGCCCGGTAGAGGACCGCGCCCCGGACGTTGCGGGCCGCATCCGTATGACCACGGGCGCGATCATGCGCTATGCCATCGCAACGGGCCGCGCGTCCCGCGATCCAGCGGCAGACCTGCGAGGGGCGTTGAAGCCTACCCCGCGCGTCAAACACATGGCCCGTATCGAGGCGGGTGAACTCGCAGGTTTCCTCTGGAAGCTGCACCACTATGACGGCGAACCGCAGACCCGCTATGCCATCGAATTCGTAATGCACACTTTTGTACGGACCAACGAACTGCGCTTCAGCAACTGGCGTGAGATAGACGGCGATGTATGGCGAATCCCCGCATCGCGCATGAAGATGAACCGTGATCACATCGTTCCTTTGACCCCGCAAAGCCTCGCCATCCTCGCCAAGCTGAAGGAAATTGCAGGCGACTCGGAATGGATCGTGCCGGGGAACAAGGGCAAGCCGATCAGCGAGAACACCATGCTCTATGGGCTGTACCGTCTGGGCTATCACGGACGGGCCACGATCCACGGATTCCGTGGGCTGGCGTCAACTGTGCTCAACGAAAGTGGCCTGTGGTCGGTCGACGCTATCGAGAAGCAATTGGCCCATGAACCGAAGGACAAAGTAAGGCGCGCTTATAACGCGGCGCAACTTCTACCCGAGCGGAGAAAGATGCTCGACTGGTGGAGCCTGTATATCGAAACCGCCGTAAAAAAGTCAGCCACTGACTTATCCGACTTGCTCACCTAGACTTTCACATTTTACGTGAAACATCAAATAGTTAGACGAATCAATCTTGCCGCTGTATAGTGGCAAGGTGATCCTGTTCAATTCTGCCGCCACAAAAAAGAACAGGGTCACCGGGGACGCAACCCGATGACCCTCTAAGGAACTTAATATGGCAGCAATACTGACATTTTTCAAGGTCAAACTGATACCGATCTGAGCGACTTGTTTGCGGGCTTCCCGCCCGGACAAGTCTCCAACGAAACCGATCTGACCGACCTCTTGCAGCCAACGCCGCCCACGACGAAAAATGTGGACGTTGCGTTGTCACTGGCAGCCCGTGGGCTTGCGGTTTGTCCCGTGCGCCAATGGGGCGAAGGTGGCGGATGGAAGCCGATTTCGGGTTTCAAGGAACTCGCCTCAACGGACGCGGCTCAAATCCGCAAATGGTGGCGAGATTGGTCGGAAGCGCGGGTTGCTCTGATCACGGGCGAGCGCAACGGGATAAGCGTCCTGAACGTCGACGTAAAGAACGGCAAAGATGGGCTGTTGTCGCTTTCGACCTTGGGCTTCTATGATCACCGGGCAATGACCCCGATCCGAACCGTGACCCCCAGCGGCGGGTTGCATCTATTCTTCGCCTACAAGCCCGATCTGAAAGCTACGGTCGGAAAGATCGGTCCCGGCCTGGACGTGCGGAACAACGGCGGTTTCGTGATCGCCCCCGGCAGCCTCAAAGATGGAAAGCTGTATCGAGTAGAGGGTGAGGAACTGGCAAAGGGAATGCCTTTGCCCGACTGGCCCGTAGCACTGACACCGCCTACACAACCTGAAAGGCAACCTGTCGACATTCAGGAAGCATCCGATTTCCATCGTGAATGGGCGCTCGACTACCTTACAAAGCGTGCCGCAGACGTTGCAGCAACCGCTGAAGGTGGGCGGCAGGCCGCGTTGAACGATGCAAGCCTTTGGGCGGGCGGTGCAGGCGCGCATGGTGCTTTGTCGCGTTACAAGGCGACGGCTGTTCTCATTGAGGCTGGAAAGACATCTGGTCTGTTGGAACGCGAAGCCCGCGACACGTTCAATCATGGCTGGAATGACGGACTCAGGAAGCCTATCGAGTTGCCGCCAGATTACGGCAATATGACTGACCTTTTCGACGATCTGCCGGAAAGCTTCGCGGGTTTCCCAATGACGGAAGACGGCGTGGCCCTCGCATTCGCGGCATACAACGCTGATCGGTTGCGCTTTTGTCACTCATCGGGCCGTTGGTACGTCTGGACCGGCAGCCACTGGCAGAAGGAAGAGTCGAAGCTGGCATTCGATTGGGCTAGGCAGATGTGCCGCGTTCGCGCCGCGTCAGAACCGCGATGTGCCGCCGCGAAGGCTCTGGCGAAAGCGGCAACAGCGTCTGCCGTGGAGCGTTTTGCCCAAGCTGACCGTGCCTTCGCTGTGACAGCCGACCTGTGGGACCGGGACCATTGGCTTCTGGGCACACCGGGCGGAACGGTCAACCTGCGCACTGGCGAACTGCGCCCAGCGCGGCAATCAGACATGATTACCAAGATCACAGCCGCGATACCGATCTCGCCAGAATTTTTCGACCCACAACGCGATTGCCCGCGATGGATGGCTTTCCTCGACCAAGCGACCGGCAGTGATGCGGGCGCGATCCGGTTCCTGCAACAATGGGCGGGCTACAGCCTAGGGTCAGGATTCATAACCAGTAAATGACGAGAGCCGCGAGGGCTATGGCTGAGAGGAACACCTTGGGGCATCGGTCATAGCGGGTCGCGACGCGCCTCCAGTCTTGGAGCCTGCCGAACATGATCTCGATGCGGTTGCGCCGCTTTTATCTCCGCTTGTCCCTTGCCCGGCAGGGCATTGCAAAGCAATGTCTCGCGAGGGGTATTT
>NZ_JAHKQA010000080.1 GCF_018860705.1 Citreicella sp. C3M06 | reverse complement strand
CGATTTGTGCAACAAAGCCGACCGTTATGGTTAACACATTGCAGTGGTGGCACGGGGATTCAGCTACCGCCAACGCAAGACGGGAGGAAGGCATGTCTATCCAGTACGAATACGATTTACAGACGTATAACGCCGGGGCGAACATCACCGGCACCGGCTACAGGCCGTTCACGCAAGAGGAGGGAACCTACACCTGGCAGACCACCGTCGAAGAATTTAACGGCGATGGCCACGTCGACATCCTGCAGGGCATCGACGGCGGGCTGTTCAAGATCCACAACGGCGACGGCAACGGCAATTTCACCCAAGGCGCGGAGCCCATCCCCGAAGTCTCGGGTCACACGCGCGGCGCCGGGTTCTCTGCCATCGATCTGAATGGTGATGGCTTGCTGGACCTGATCGGCATGCAGGCCAGCGGGGCGTCGAAACTTGCGGTTTTCATCAACCAGACCGACGCGTCCGGCAATCCTGCGTGGTCGGGGGACATCGCCGCATCGACCCCGACGCTTGGCTTTGTGGAATCAAACGCCGGCCCGGCGGCGGCCGACATAAGCCACGATGGCTATTACGAGCAGATCGCGCTCGAAATCGAAACCGTGAATTCCGTGCTGCAAACCAATGCCTCTATGACGGCGGCGAGGATGCGGGCGACAACCTGACATGGACCCCGCGCATCATCGACACCTTTAGAGGCCGTGGCCATCGAGGCAATCGTGGGCGGCGCCGACGATGACGAGTTCAGGTGGGTCCAGTCCTCCGATGGGGCAGAGCGCGACACGTTGATCGGCGACGACCATCTGACCGCCTCCTGCGCCACCGATGACGGCATCGTGGTGGTCGAGAACGGCTTTGACACTAGCCTCGGCTTCGATGTCGCGCGGTTGTGGGTCGACACTGCCGCGACCGCCGACGCGCTGATCGCCGAGATCGCAGCCGGCTACGGCCCGAACGCGTTGACCACGCTGACCTCGGTCGCGCTTACCGTCGCCGAGATCGATGAGTTCTATATCCGCATCGAGGGCGAAAGCGGCGTCTACGCAAGGCTCGACGCGGATGATTTCGCCGTCTGACAAGAGGGCCGAAAAACCGGGCCGTGCGGGACAAGCGACATCCCGCACGGCCCTTTTGCTGCGTCCAACACGTGGCGGACCCTGCGCCCCCATCGGGCGCTTGCGGACAGGCCCCCCAAGGCCCGCCGCACGGGGGTCCCTCAGCGCCTGCGGATCTGGCGGGCGAGCGCCGCGATTTCGGCAGCGTGGTCTTCCTTTATCTCGCTGATGGCACGGCTGATGCAGGCGCGGTCTTGCGAGGTCCACGGTCTGGGATAGTGAGACACGGCACTCATGGTTAATGTCGGGAACCCCGCACCGAACGGCAGCCCGAGATAGGCTCCGATATTCAGGTCTGGGATGGCAAGGCAATCGCGCAGCAACGGATGCGCGGCGGCGTTTTCGATGCTCAGCGGAACGCCCATTCCGACGGTGTGCTGACAGATCGAATGGCTCAGCGGCATCTCGCGCGCGAATTCCGGTGGCAGCGGCGCACCGATATGCACCAGCACGTATTGCCTGTCTGACGTCACATCGTTGATCAGCACCTGATCCGCTTCGAGAAATTCATGCGCTCTCTTGACGATGCCAAGAAGGTTTCTCTTCGGCGCTCTACAGGTATCGCACCCGTGCATGTTCGCCCACCCGCTGTTCGCGCAGGGCAATGCCGAAAGAAGTCACACGGCCCCGCCCGTCCTGCTATGCGGGAAAATCCGCAAAAAATCCATCCTAAAATCACCTTTAGCCTGCGCGTCGGCGGGCGTCTCCCGCAGAGCCATGCCATCTGAAACGCCGATATCGGGAACCAATTCGGTGCCATCGCGCTTTTACTCGAACAAAGGAGAGGTTCGATGCCTGATAAAGCCCCCGCCTGGGTCGTGCCCGTGATGCGTGCTGGCTACGCCGCGCGCGGCGCCGTCTACATCATCGTCGGGGGGCTGTCCCTGTCCGCCGCCATCTACGGAGGACAGGCCCAAGGCACCACCGATGCGCTCTCGACCCTGCGCGACGAGCCGTGGGGCATTGCCCTGCTCTGGGCCATCGCCATTGGCATGATGGCCTATATGGTCTGGCGGCTGATCGACGCCGCCATGGATCTTGAGTGCGAAGGCTCGGATGCCAAGGGCCTCGCCGCCCGCGCCGGTCAGGCGATCACCGGGTTGATCCACGGTGCCATCGGTGCCTCGCTCGCCGCCACCGCAATGGGGGCCGGCTCGCAAGGCGGCGGCGCGCAGACCGCCACGCAAAAGCTGATGGCGATGCCGTGGGGGCCCTATCTGGTGATGGTGGTCGGGATCGTGACCATCGGCGCGGGTTTCTATTATGGCTACAAAGGCATCGCGGAAACCTACAAGGCCGATATCCGGGTCACCGATCTGACGCAGAAGCTGAATCCGGCAATGAAGGCCGGGTTTATCGCCGAAGGTGTCGTTGTCGCCATCATCGGCGGGCTCATCTTCTTTGCCGGTCTCAACCACAACCCCGGCGATGCAGGCGGCGTTGGCGAGGCGCTCTCGACCCTGCGCGCTGCCCCCTATGGCGCGATCCTGATGGGAGTTATCGCCGCTGGTCTCGTCGGCTTTGGCATCGAAAACCTTGTCGAGGCCCGCTACCGCATCGTGCCGCGCCATTCGGGCGAGGATGTGATGACTTTTGCCCGTCGTGCCAAGCTGAAAGCCGAAGGCAAGCTGCGCGAGGCGACGGCATGAGCCTGTGGGCGGGCTAAGCGCTTTACCCTGCCCGCTCATCCAGCTATCCACCACCGCAACAAATGCTGTGGTGAGACGATGCCCGACCTTCTGATCGAACTCTTTTCCGAAGAAATCCCCGCGCGTATGCAAGGCCGTGCCGCCGAGGATCTCAAGAAGCTCGTCACCGATGGGCTGGTCGAGACCGGTCTGACCTATGCCGGTGCCGCCGCCTTTTCCACCCCGCGCCGACTGACACTGACGGTGTCCGGTCTGCTTGCGGCATCCCCGGCGATCCGCGAAGAACGCCGTGGCCCCAAGGTCGACGCCCCCGCGAAGGCCATCGAAGGCTTCCTGCGCGGCGCGGGCGTGAGCCGCGAGCAATGCGAGGAGCGCACCGACAAGAAGGGCACGGTGCTGTTCGCCATCATCGAAAAGCCGGGCCGCCCCGCCGCCGAGATCGTCGCCGAGGTGCTTGAAAAGACCATCCGCAACTTCCCTTGGCCGAAATCCATGCGCTGGGGCGCGGGCAGCCTGCGCTGGGTGCGCCCGCTGCAATCGATCCTGTGCCTGCTCAGCGATGACGGCGGCAGCGAGATCGTACCGCTAAGCGTCGATGGCATCACCGCCGGGCGCAGCACGCAGGGCCACCGTTTCATGGGCAATGGCGCCTTCGATGTTTCTGGCTTTGATGATTACGAGGCCAAGCTCAAGCGGTCCAAGGTGATCCTGTCAGCGCGAGAGCGCGCCGATACCATCTGGCACGACGCCACCACCGCCGCCTTTGCGCAAGGGCTCGAGGTAGTCGAAGATGCTGGCCTGCTGGCCGAGGTCGCCGGCCTCGTGGAATGGCCGGTGGTGCTGATGGGCAAGATCGGCGCGCCCTTCCTTGGCCTGCCACCCGAGGTGCTGCAAACCTCGATGAAAGAGCATCAGAAGTTCTTTTCGGTGAAAAATCCCGCCACTGGCCGGATCGAAGGCTTTGTGACCGTCGCCAACATCGAGACCAGCGATGACGGCGCGACCATCCTTGCGGGCAATAACAAGGTGCTGTCGGCGCGCCTGTCGGATGCGCGGTTCTTCTGGGAAAACGATCTGCGCGTCGCCAAGACCGACGGGCTGGAGGCGTGGACGGAACGTCTGTCGAACGTGACCTTCCACAACAAGCTCGGGAGCCAGAAGGACCGGATCGAGCGCATCGCCGCCCTCGCCCGCGAGATCGCGCCGATGGTCGGCGCCGATGCGGATCTCGCCGAACAGGCGGCGCGGGTCGCCAAGGCGGATCTGTCCTCTGAAATGGTGTTTGAATTCCCTGAACTTCAGGGGCTGATGGGCCGCTATTACGCCGATGCGGCGGGCCTGCCCACCGAGGTTGCGGCGGCCTGCCAAGAGCATTACTCGCCCCTCGGCCCGTCCGACGACGTGCCCACCGCGCCGGTCTCCGTCGCCGTGGCGCTGGCCGACAAGCTCGACACGCTGACCGGGTTCTGGGCCATCGACGAAAAGCCCACTGGCTCGAAAGACCCCTTCGCCCTGCGCCGCGCCGCGCTTGGGGTGATCCGGCTGGTGCTGGTGAACGGGCTGAAGGCCAGCCTTGTGACGACGCTCGGCAAAGCATTCACCGCACATGGCGAGAACGCCCCTGCCGACGATCTCCTCTCCTTCTTTCACGACCGGCTCAAGGTCCATCTCAAGGATGAAGGCATTCGCCATGACGTGATCGACGCCGTGCTGGCGATGCCCGGCAACGATGACCTGTCGCTGGTGGTGGCGCGCGCGCGGGCGCTGTCCGAGACGCTGAGCACCGAAGACGGCGCAAACCTCGTGCAGGGGTTCAAGCGGGCCAACAACATCCTCACGCAGGCCGAGGAGAAGGACGGCGTTGAATATAGCTTCGGCGCTGACGTGAAATTCGCCGAAACCGACGAGGAAACGGCGCTTTTTGCGGCACTCGATGCGGCGGATGCCACCATCAAGCCCGCCATGCAGGCCGAGGATTTCGGCAAGGCCATGTCGTCCATGGCCAATTTGCGCGCGCCGATCGATGCGTTTTTCAACGCCGTGCAGGTCAATTCCGACAATCAGGTGGTGCGCCGCAACCGGCTCAACCTGCTGTCGCGCATCCGCACCACCTGCCTTCAGGTCGCCGACCTGACCCGGCTCGAAGGCTGACGCGAGGCCGATTTCACAAATGGTGCCTGAAGGTTGCAAAGCGACCTTCGGCAGGGGCAGCCATGTATACCATTGTTGCCCCCGAGGCCCACGCGGATTAACGTCATCTTCGCTACCAAACGTGATAGTGTCAAAACCCGTTTTCGGGTTATGCTGCGCCGCAGAAACTTTAGATGGACGCCCTTGTGCCCGATACGCTTCGCCCCGAAGATCACGACCCCGACGTGACGCTGATCACGTCATCGGCGCCGATTTCGGTGCCGACCCATGGCGGGCGGGCCAAGTGTCTTCAACGGCTTGTGCGGCTCGATCTGCCGGTGCCCCGGACCGTCGCGCTCAGCTTTGACACGGTGCACCGTATCGCGCAGGGCGATCTGCCAGATATCAGCGCGATTCTGTCGCGCTTTGCCGAAGGCGCGCTGCTTTGCGTGCGCCACTCCTCCGAAGACATGGATTGGGGCGGCCCCGGCTCGGTGCTCAACATCGGGATGAACGACGCGACCTATGTGGCGCTGTGCGACGAGATCGGCAAGGAAGCCGCCAGCGCGCTGTATCAGCGCTTTGTCATGGCCTTTGCCATCCATGTCGCCCGGCTTGATCCCGATGTGTTCGAAGACATCGGCTGCGTCGGCCAAGAAGGGCTGTCAGCCGCGCTCAAAGCGTATGAGGAAGAGGCCGAAGAACCGTTTCCCCAATGCGCCGAACGCCAGTTGGCCGAGGTGCTGCGCTCGATGGCGCGGGCATGGGAAGGCACCACCGCCCGGTTGCTGCGGCAAGCGCGCGGCGCGCCGGTCGATGCCGGTCTGGGGCTGATCGTGCAGGAAATGGCGCTGGGTCTGGGCATCGGCGAGTGCGGCTCGGGGGTGTTGCAACTGGTCGATTCCGACACCGGCCTGTCGCAGGTGACTGGCCGCTACCTGAGCCAGAGCCAAGGGCGCGAGGCGCTGCACGGCACGGCCTCGCTCTATCTGGCGCGCGATCCGCGCGGCCCCTCGCTCGAAGAGCTGGAGCCAGCCGCCTTTCAGGAACTGAAGGAATACGCCGCCTTCATGCGCCAGAAGCTGCGCGCCGAAATGCAGATCGAATTCACCATCGAGAACGGGCAGGTGCATATTCTCGACGGGGTGCGGGTCAAGCGCAGCTCGCGCGCGGCGCTGCGCATCGCGGTGCGACTGGCCGAAGACGGCATCATCTCCAGACAGGAAGCGGTGATGCGGGTCGAACCGCACGCGCTGACCGAATTGCTGCACCGGCAGGTCGCCCCCGAAGCGCAGCGCGATTTCATCGGGCGCGGGGTTGCCGCCTCGCCCGGCGCCGCCACCGGGCGGATCGTGTTCAGTTCGAACGAGGCGCAGGCCTCGGCGGCGCGGGGGGAACCCTGCGTTCTGGTGCGGCGCGAAACCTCGCCCGAGGATGTGCGGGGCATGCATTGCTCCGCTGCGGTTCTGACCGAGCGCGGCGGCATGACCAGCCACGCGGCGGTGATCGGGCGCGGCATCGGCCTGCCCTGCGTGGTGGGTGCGGTGCGCATGGGATTCCGCCACGATGACAAGGTGTTGCTGGCCGAGGATGGCCGCCGCTTTCGCGAAGGCGACATCATCACTGTCGATGGCAGCGCCGGGCAGGTTCTTGCCGGTGCGCCAAAGATGATCGAGGCGGCGCTGGACGACGTGTTCCACGTCTTCATGTCCTGGGCCGACGCGGAACGTGACATCGGCGTGCGCGCCAACGCCGACACCCCGCAAGACGCGGCAACCGCGCGCAACTTCATGGCGCAGGGCATCGGCCTGTGCCGCACCGAACACATGTTCTTCGAAGAAGACCGCATCACCCCGATGCGCGAGATGATCTTTGCCGACAGCCCCAAGGACCGCGAGGCGGCGCTGGCGCGACTGTTGCCAATGCAGCGCAAGGATTTCACCGAGCTGTTCCGCATCATGGAAGGCATGCCGGTCTGCATCCGCCTGTTCGACCCGCCGCTGCACGAATTCCTGCCCAATGATCGCGCCGGGCTGCGCGCGCTGGCCGAAGCGGTCGACCGCCCGGTGTCCGAGGTGACCCGCCGCGTTGCAAGCATGGGGGAATACAACCCGATGCTGGGGATGCGCGGCGTGCGGCTTGGCATTGCGGTGCCCGAGATCTACGACATGCAGGCCCGCGCCATTTTCGAGGCGACGCTGGATGCCAGCCGCATCGGCGCGCCGGTGGTGCCCGAGATCATGCTGCCGCTGGTCTCGGCCTGCCGCGAGGTCGAACTGGTGCGCAACCGCATCGACGCTGTCGCCTCGGCAGTGCGCAACGAGCGCGGGCGCGATTTCGACTACTCGCTTGGCGTCATGGTGGAAACGCCGCGGGCCTGCCTGCGCGCCGACGAAATCGCGCAGCACGCGCATTTCCTGTCCTTCGGCACCAACGATCTGACCCAGATGACCTACGGCCTATCTCGCGACGACGCGGGGCGGTTCATGTCGCATTACGTGCAGCAGGGCGTCTTTCCCGAAGACCCGTTCCATCGGCTCGATGCCGAGGGTGTGGGCGAATTGATTCGCATCGGGGTCGAACGCGGGCGACGGGCGAATGGCGGCGTAATGCTGTCGGTCTGCGGCGAACATGGCGGCAATCCCGAATCGATTGCCTTCTGCCGAAGCGCCGGAATCGATTATGTCAGCTGCTCTCCGTTCCGGGTTCCGGTCGCCCGGCTGGCTGCTGCTCAGCTTGCGATCAGAGACAAGATCTCGTAGTCGCTGGAATTTTATCCACTGAATACATCGCCTTAACAGAAGCTTTTGGCCAAAATCCGCCGATCTGCCGCCCTGCGGGTAGACGCGACGGAACAAATTCAATAGCTCACCCCCCGGACGAACGGCGGCTTTGGGGAGCCGCACCGGGACGTAACGAGGGACTGATGATCAAAGCAACGATGTTTGCGCTGGCTGCGTTTGCCGCGGCCCAGCCTGCTGCTGCCGAAGTGAAGCAGGATAATCTTCGCCACTTGGTGAATCTGGAACAAAAAGGGCTGAGCAGCGCGAAGCCATCGCATCTCAGATCGCTGCTCGCGCTAGATGCAAGCGGGGCGATCACCCCCATCTCATACAACCGGGAATGGCTGTCAAGCCAGCCGGTCGCCAAGGGCGGCTCGCAATGGGAATGCCTCGCCGAAGCGCTGTATTTCGAGGCACGCGGTGAAAGCGTCAAGGGGCAGTTCGCGGTGGCCGAGGTGATCCTCAACCGTGTCGACTCGCCGCGTTTTCCCGCCACGGTCTGCGGCGTGGTGAATCAGGGAACCGGGCGCAAGCACGCCTGCCAGTTCACCTTTACCTGCGATGGTGTGCCCGAGACGATCTCCGAGCCGTTGGCCTGGGACAGGGCTGGCAAGATCGCCCGCCAGATGCTTGACGGCGCGCCGCGGGCGCTGACCGAAGGCGCCACCTTCTATCACACCCACGCCGTGAACCCCTACTGGGCCAAGAGCTTCACCAAGACCACGTCGATTGGCGATCATCAGTTCTATCGCGCTGGCTACCGCGTCAGCAGCAACTGACGCAGGCGGGCGGTGAAATGCCGCCTCCGGGCCTCGCGCCCGCGCGCGGCCTGCGCTAAAGGTCGCGGCAAGGACCACAACCCGGAGCCCCCGCCATGGCCGACGAGATCCGCCTTGCCTTTGCCCACCCGTCGGAACGGGCGATTTCCACCGAAGGCACGGCGCCGCGCGACCGCATCTCGCTGCGCGAGCATGTGCGCGAGGTCGAGATCGGTGCCTTTCAGGCCGAACGCGGCCACACCCAGCGCATCCGCTTCGATGTGGTGGTCGAGGTCACGCCCACCGGCGGGCCGCTTGACGACGATGTCGACCGCATTCTCAGCTACGACCGCGTCACCGAGGCGATCAGCACCGAGCTGGACGCCGAACGGGTCAACCTGCTGGAAACGCTGGCCGAGCGCATCGCGGAACGCATCCTGCTTGAGCCGCAGGCAATGCGGGTGTTCCTGCGCATCGAAAAGCTTGATCGCGGCCCCGGTGCGCTGGGGGTCGAGATCGTGCGTGCGCGCAGCGATTATGGCCGTCACCTCGCCGAAGTCGCCCGCCCGCGCCCGCATCCGCGCCTTGTGTACCTGTCGAACGAGGCCATCGCCTCGGGCAGCCTGACGGCGCGAATCGACGCGCTGGCGGCGCTGCCCGAGCCGCTGATCCTCTGCGTCGGCCTGCCCGATCTGCCCCGCCCGCACGCCAGCCACCCGCTGGCACAGCGGCGCATCGATCTGCTGGCCATCGAACAGAACGGCTGGGTGCTGGCGGCGCGCGATCCGCGCTGCAAGGTGGTCGCCACCCGCACCGAACTGGACTGGGCGATGAAGAACGGCCAGATCTGCATCTGGGCCCCATCGAAGATCGTGCTCGACGCGACGCAAGGCCCGGCCTCGCAGCAAGCCGACAGCGTGGCGCTGGCGGGCTGGTTCGCGGCGCAGATCGACGCTTGCGAACTGGTCACCATCGGCGCCCCTCTGCCCGAGGCGATCACGCTGCCCGCGCGGGCTGTCACGCTTTGAAACATCGCGCCGGGCGGACGCTTGCCAATGCCCGCGCGCAGGGGCACAAGAGCGCCCATGCGTGACTATTTCCGACCCCTCATCCGATCCGATGCCCCGCGCCCAAGCGATGCCCTGCCACTTGCGGGCGGCCCGCGTTGGTTCACCCATGTCGCCCGCCACCGGCGCGACGGCAGCGTCACCCGCCTGCCCGCCAGCGCCCTGCCAGATCCGGTGCGCGACCGGCTGACAGCGCCGCGCGGCACGGTGATGGGACTGCGCATGGATCGCCCGCAGATCATGGGGATCCTCAACGTCACCCCCGACAGCTTTTCCGACGGCGGCCGTGACAGGTCCGCCCCCGAGGCGGCACTGCGCGGCCGTCGGCTGATGCAGGACGGCGCAGACCTGCTGGACATCGGCGGTGAAAGCACCCGCCCCGGTGCCACCGAGATCAGCACCGGCGAAGAAGTCGCCCGCACCGAACCGGTGATCCGCGCGCTCGCAGGGGTCCCGATCTCGATCGACACGCGCAAGCTGGCAGTCGCGCGCGCCGCGATCCGCGCCGGGGCCTCGATGGTGAACGACGTGTCCGGGCTGACCTTCGATCCGGATCTGGCGCGTTATTGCATCGACAACGCGCTGCCGGTCTGCGTGATGCACTCCAAGGGCGATCCGCAAACCATGCAGGACGCGCCGGAATATGAAAACGTGCTGCTTGACGTTTATGATTTTCTGGAAACCCAGGTCGAGATGCTGCTGGCAAACGGGCTTGACCGCGCCAAGATCATCGTCGATCCCGGCATCGGCTTTGGCAAGTCGCAGGCCCATAACCTTGCGCTGCTGAACGGATTGTCCCTGCTGCACGGGCTTGGCTGCCCGATCCTGCTTGGCGTATCTCGCAAGGGCTTCATCGGACGCATCGGCAATGCACCCGAGCCAACGCAGCGCGCCCCCGGCTCGATCGCCGTTGCGCTGGCCGGCGTGGCGCAAGGCGCGCAGATCCTGCGCGTTCACGACGTTGCGCAAACCCGTCAGGCGCTGGCGCTCTGGCAGGCCGTAGAAACAGGAGCCCCCCATGACGCGTGATCTTTTCGGCACCGACGGCGTGCGTGGCACCGCCAACCTGCATCCGATGACCGCCGAAATGGCGCTGCGCATCGGGGCCGCCGCCGGGCGCTATTTCCGCCGCGAAGCGGGCGGCGTGCACCGCGTGGTGATCGGCAAGGACACCCGCCTGTCAGGCTACATGTTCGAAAACGCGCTGACGGCAGGGCTGACCTCGACCGGGATGAACGTGCTGCTGCTCGGCCCGGTGCCGACCCCGGCGGTGGGCCTGCTGACGCCCTCGATGCGCGCCGATCTCGGCATCATGATTTCCGCCAGTCACAACCCCGCCGACGACAACGGCATCAAGTTCTTCGGCCCCGACGGCTTCAAGCTCTCGGACGAGGCTGAATCCGAGATCGAGGCGATGGTTCTGGCCGGCGTCGCCCCGGCGCAGGCGGGTAACATTGGCCGCGCCAAACGCATCGACGACGGGCGCTTCCGCTATCAGGAACGCATCAAAGGTTCGCTGCCGCACGGGCTCAGCCTCGAGGGCGTGAAGGTGGTGATCGACTGCGCCAATGGCGCGGCCTATCGCACTGCCCCTGAGGTGCTCTGGGAACTGGGCGCCGAGGTGATCCCGCTCGGCACCGCGCCAAACGGGCGCAACATCAACGACAACTGCGGCTCGACCAAACCGCACGCCGCCGCCGAGGCGGTGGTGGCCCATGGCGCGGATGTCGGCATCTGCCTTGACGGCGACGCCGACCGCATCATCCTCATCGACGAGACCGGCAGCATCGCAGACGGCGATCAGCTGATGGCGCTGATGGCCTCGCGTTGGGCCGCCGAAGACCGTCTCAAGGACGGCGTGCTTGTCGCCACGGTGATGTCCAACCTCGGGCTTGAACGCTATCTCGGCGGCAAGGGCCTGCGGCTCGAACGCACCCGCGTCGGCGATCGCTACGTGGTCGAGGCGATGCGCGCCAATGGCTGGAACCTTGGCGGCGAACAGTCGGGCCATATCGTGATGACCGATTACGCCACCACCGGCGACGGTCTGCTGGCGGGCCTGCAATTCCTCGCCGAAATGGTCCAGACCGGCCAGCCGGCCTCGGCGCTCGCACGTCGCTTCGATCCGGTGCCGCAGCTGCTGAAAAACGTCCGCTTCACTGCCGGGCAGAAACCGCTAGACGCAGCCTCCGTGCACAGCGCCATCAAACACGCCGAGGCGCAGCTGGTCGGCAAGGGCCGCCTGCTGATCCGCAAATCGGGCACCGAGCCGCTAATCCGCGTCATGGCAGAATGCGAAGACGACGCCCTGCTCACGCAACTGGTCAATACCATCGTCGCCGAAATCGAAGCCGCCGTCTGATCACTGCGCCGACCCCCGGCTTCTTCTGGCCATAAATATCCCGGGGGCGCGCGCAGCGCGGGGGGCTGGCCCCCCTCTGCCCTCAACCCGGGGCGCGCCCCTCCGGGCAAGCCGCCCTGTCACCCGCGCACAACCCGCGGTCGGCGGCGCAACATCCGACGCGCCAACCCCGCCACAAGTGCCAGCGCCAGCCAGCCCGCGCCGAACCCGGCGGCAGCATAGGTCACGCCCTCGAAACTGACGGGCAGCGCCGGGCGAAACGCCTGCCAGGCCCGCGCGGCAATGTCCGGATCGCCCAGATGCCCCGCAAGCCGCGCCCGCATGAACGGCCCCGCCCCGTCGAGCGCCGCCAGATCCCCGGCCAGCCGTTGCTGCCGCGCGATGGTCTGGCGCATCGACTCCGCCCGCGCCGCGCCAAATTCACCCCCCGTCGCAAGCTGTCGCAGCGCTTCGCCGCGATCCAGCCCCACCCCCGCCGCATCGCGGTCGAACTGGGCGACAACAGCGCTCAGCTCATCGACCGCGCCGCCAAGGCGCTGGGTGTATTGCTGCGAATATTCGGGAAACTGTGACAGCCCGACCGCCCCGGTCATCCCGGCGATCATGGCAAATGCGCGTGTGATCATCTCTGCCTCCTGACCCTCTGGCGGGGTCGCTGGGCGCGATCATAGCGCAGAAGGGCCCGCCCTGTCAGCGGGCCCCGTGCAAGCTCAATCCATCAGATCAGGCGGCAGTCACACCGTAGATCGCCGCGATCTTGGCCACGGCGGCCTCGGGCGGCAGCTCTTCGCTCTCGCCGGTGCGGCGCGAGGTCAGCTCGACCACGCCATTCTTCAGCCCGCGCGGGCCGACGGTGATGCGCCACGGCAGGCCGATCAGATCCATCGTCGCGAATTTCGCGCCAGCGCGTTCCTTGCGGTCATCATATAGCGGGTCGAGCCCCAGCGCGACAAGCGCCGAATGCAGCGCATCGCAAGCTGCATCCGCCTCGTCATCGCCTTGCTTGAGATTGACGATGCCGCAATGGAACGGCGTCACGCCCTCGGGCCAGATGATGCCCTTGTCGTCATGCGACGCCTCGATGATCGCCCCCAGCAGGCGCGACACGCCGATGCCGTGGCTGCCCATATGCACCGCCACATCCTTACCCTGCCCATCATTGACGGTGGCGTTCAGCGCGTCGGAATATTTGGTGCCGAAGTAAAAGATCTGTCCGACCTCGATGCCGCGCGCGGTGCGGCGGCGTTCCTCGGGAACCTGCGCTTCGAACTCCGCCTGCACATGGGTTTCATCGGTGCGGGCGTAGCGCGAGGTGAATTCCTCCATCACTGCCTGACACTGTTCCACGCTGTCAAAATCGATGGCGCGCTCGCCGAATTTCAGATCGGTGATCTGCGAATCGTAGAACACCTCGGATTCGCCGGTCTCGGCCAGCACGAGGAATTCATGGGTGTCCTCGCCGCCGATCGGGCCGGAATCCGCGCGCATCGGAATCGCCTGAAGGCCCATGCGCTCATAGGTGCGCAGGTAGCTCACGAGGTGGCGGTTGTAGGCGTGCAGCGCATCTTCTTTCGTCAGATCGAAGTTGTAGCCGTCCTTCATATAAAATTCACGACCCCGCATCACGCCAAAGCGCGGGCGGATCTCGTCGCGGAATTTCCACTGGATCTGGTAAAGCGTCAGCGGCAGATCCTTGTAGGACGACACATTGGCGCGGAAGATGTCGGTGATCAGCTCTTCGGCGGTGGGCGTGAACAGCATGTCCCGGTCGTGCCGGTCGGTGATGCGCAGCATCTCGGCGCCGTAAGCGTCATAGCGGCCCGACTCGCGCCACAGATCCGCAGACTGGATGGTCGGCATCAGCATCGGGATATGCCCGGCGCGCGCCTGTTCCTGATGGATGATGTCCTCGATCTTGCGCAGCACCTTGAAGCCGAGCGGCAGCCAGGAATAAATTCCGGCGCTCGCCTGCTTGATCATGCCAGCGCGCAGCATGTAGCGGTGGGAAACGATCTGCGCCTCGGCGGGCGTTTCCTTCAGGACGGGCAGAAAGTAGCGGGATAGGCGCATGGGGTGCGGGCCTCAAACTGAATTCAGGGGTCCGCGTCGGGGTATGCCAAAGGCCGCGTTCAGGCAAGGGGGCAGCGCTTGCAGACCCCGGCAAGATCGGACCATTGACGCAAGCAGCCTATGGCCGCGCCCGGCCAGCGCCCTTGCAACCTGCCCCGCAAATCGCGATGTAGGGTCAGGACCTACTCAACGAGGCGCGACATGGCCCTGCCCGTCAGGATGCAACTGAAATACTGGGGCATCGCCGCCATCGTGCTGGCGGTGATCCTGTGGTTCCTTGGCGACGTGCTGCTGCCCTTTGTGCTGGGCAGCGCCATCGCCTATTTCCTCGACCCGGTGGCCGACCGGCTGGAACGCGCGGGGCTGAGCCGGGCCGGGGCCACCGCAACGATCACCGTTGCCGCGATCCTGATCTTCGTCATCCTTGCACTGGCGGTGGTGCCGGCGCTGGTCAAGCAGACGACGCAGCTTGTCGACACCGCGCCGCAGCTGTTCCGCAACCTGCAAACCTTTCTGACCACGCATTTCCCCGAGATGATGACCGAGGGCAACCCGGTGCGCGAAACGCTGGTGTCGCTGGGCGACACCGTCAAGGAGCGCGGCGGCGAGCTGATCAATACCGTGCTCAGCTCGGCGGCCTCGGTGATCAACATCCTGATGCTGTTCGTCATCGTGCCGGTGGTGGCGGTCTACATGCTGCTGGACTGGGACAACATGGTCGCCCGCGTCGATGAGCTGCTGCCGCGCGATCATGCGCCGGTGATCCGCCGTATCGCCAGCGACGTCGATGACACGCTGGCCGGGTTCCTGCGCGGCATGGGGTCGGTCTGCCTGATTCTGGGCTGCTATTACGCGGTGGCGCTCTGGGCGGTGGGGCTGAATTTTGGCCTTGTGGTGGGGGTGGTCGCAGGGCTGCTGACCTTTATTCCCTATGTCGGGGCCATTGTTGGCGGCGCGCTGGCCATCGGGCTGGCGCTGTTCCAGTTCTGGGGAGACTGGGTGTGGATCGCCGCCGTGGCGGGGATTTTCTTCATTGGCCAGTTTCTCGAAGGCAATTTCCTGACGCCCAAGCTGGTCGGAGAATCCGTCGGGTTGCACCCGGTGTGGCTGATCCTTGCGCTGTCGGTGTTCGGCTCGCTGTTCGGCTTCATCGGGATGCTGGTGGCGGTGCCGCTGGCCGCGGCGCTGGGGGTCATCATGCGTTTCGTGGTAGACCAGTACCGATCGAGCCGTCTATATACCGGCCTTTCCAGCGACCCGGACCAGTGACCCAGCCCATGCAACCGCCGCCGCGCCAGCTTACCCTTCCCCTTCCCGTGCGCGAAGCACTGGGGCGCGAGGATTATTATGTCTCGCGCTCGAACGGGCTGGCGCTGGCGCTGCTGGATGACTGGGCGGGATGGCCCAATGGCAAGATGATCCTTGTCGGCCCGCGCGGCGCGGGCAAGACCCATCTGGCCCACGTCTGGGCCAAGGAGACCGGCGCCACCATCATCCCCGCCGCCGATTTGCCGGGCGCGGATATCCCCGCCCTTGTGCGCCGTCCCGTCTGCGTCGAGGATGCCGACCGCATCGCCGGCATGCGCCCCGCCGAAGAGGCGCTGTTTCACCTGCACAATCTTGCGCTGGCCGAAGGGCGCGCCTTGCTGCTGACCGCCTCGGCGCCGCCGCGCGGCTGGGGGCTGACCCTGCCCGACCTGCGCAGCCGGATGGAGGCGAGCCAGACCGCCACCCTGCCCGACCCCGATGACAACCTGCTGAGCGCGGTCATTGCCAAGACCCTCAATGATCGCGGCTGCCTGCCCGCCCCCGAGGTCATCCCCTATCTGGTGCGCCACATGCCGCGCAGTTTTTCAAGCGCGCTGGCTCTGGTCGATGCGCTGGATTCACAGGCGATGGGGCGGCCCAAGGGCATCACCCGCGCCCTTGCCCGCGACGTGCTGGTGCGGATGACCGGCCTGCCGGACGCAGACGATTGACCCTGCTGTTCGCAATGCGCATGATCCGTCACGTTCCTGTTGCAATTTCTAAGACATAAGCGGTTCCATGAACATCGCAGATTTCCTCACCGCCCCCATCCCGCCCGCCACCGAAATGCCCGAGATGGACATCACCGGCCCCGAGCGGTTTTACAATCGTGAACTCAGCTGGCTGGGCTTCAACTGGCGTGTGCTGGAAGAAGCCGAGAACCCGCGCGTGCCGCTGCTGGAACGGCTACGGTTCCTGTCGATCTCGGCCACCAACCTTGACGAGTTCTACACCGTGCGCGTCGCTGGCCTGCGCGAACTCGCCCATGCTGGCAACACCAACCCCGCCGCCGACGGGCTGAGCCCGGCGCAGCAGCTGGTCAAGATCAACGAGATCGCGCGCGCGCTGATGATGCATCAGCAAAAGGTGCTGCACCAGCTCGAAGCCGAGCTGGCCGAACAGGGCATCGACATCGTGCGCCTTCACGAGCTGACCGATGCCGACCGCGCCCATCTTGAAGAGCAGTTCCTGACGCAGGTGTTCCCGGTGCTCTCGCCGCTGGCGATTGACCCGGCGCACCCGTTCCCGTTCATCGCCAACATGGGCTTTTGCCTTGCCATCCAGCTAGAACGCAAGCGCGACCGCCGGGTGCGCTCTGCCCTGCTGCCGATCCCGCATCAGATCGACCGGTTCATGCGCCTGCCCTCTGACGATGGGCAGTTCCGGTTCATCTATCTTGAAGACGTGCTGCTGTTGCACATCGAAAGCCTGTTCCCCGGCTACCGGGTGAAAGAACATTTCGGCTTCCGCGTGCTGCGCGACAGCGATCTGGAAGTCGAGGAAGAGGCAGAGGATCTTGTCCGTGAATTCGAGGTGGCGCTGAAACGGCGCCGCCGGGGCGAGGTGGTGCGCCTGACCATCACCGCTGGCACCTCTGAGACCCAGCGCCGCGCGCTTCAGCGCGAATTGCATGTGCAGGACGACGAGGTGATCGAGCTGGACGGCATGATCGGCATCGCCGACCTCAAGGAGCTGGTGCTGGATGCCCGCCCCGACCTGCTGTGGCCGACCTTTACCCCCCGCGTGCCGGAACGGGTGCAGGATCACGACGGCGACATGTTCGCGGCCATCGCGCAAAAAGACATGCTGCTGCATCACCCCTATGAGACCTTCGACATGGTGGTGCGCTTTCTCAATCAGGCGGCGCTGGACCCCAATGTGGTGGCGATCAAGCAGACCCTGTACCGAACCTCGCGCAATTCGCCCATCGTCGCCGCGCTGTGCGAGGCCGCCGAAGAGGGCAAGTCTGTCACCGCGCTGGTCGAGCTCAAGGCCCGTTTCGACGAGGCCGCCAACATCCGCCAGTCGCGCCGGCTGGAACGCTCGGGCGCGCATGTGGTCTACGGCTTCCTCGACTGGAAGACCCACGCCAAGATCAGTCAGGTGGTGCGCCGCGAGGGCGACCGGCTGGTGACCTACACCCATTGGGGCACCGGCAACTATCACCCGATCACCGCCAAGATCTACACCGACCTGTCGTTCTTTACCTGCGATGCGGCGCTCGGGCGCGATGCGGCCAAGGTCTTTAACTACCTCAGCGGCTATGCCCGCCCCGAGGGGATGGAGAACGTGGTGATCTCTCCCAGTGCGCTCAAGCCGCGCATGCTGGAACTGATCGCCGCCGAAGCCGAACACGCGCGGCAGGGTCGACCCGCGCGGATCTGGATCAAGATGAACTCGCTGATCGAGCCCAACATGATCGACGCGCTCTATGCCGCCAGTCAGGCCGGGGTAAAGATCGATTGCGTGATCCGTGGCATCTGCGGGCTGAAGCCGGGCATCAAGGGCCTGTCGGACAACATCCGCGTCAAATCGATCATCGGGCGGTTTCTGGAACATTCGCGCATCGCCTGTTTTGGCAACGGCCACGGCCTGCCGCATGCGAAATCGCGGGTGTTCATCTCGTCTGCCGACTGGATGGGGCGCAATCTCAACCGGCGGGTCGAAACCGGGGTCGAGATCATGAACGCCACGGTCAAGGCGCAGATCGTCAGCCAGATCATGGCGGCGAACCTTGCCGACACCGCGCAAAGCTGGGTGATGGAACCGGATGGCACCTTCCTGCGCCACCCGGTGCCCGAAGGTGCGCCGCTGTTCTCCTGCCACCGGTTTTTCATGGAAAACCCGTCGCTTTCGGGCCGCGGCTCTGCCGGGGCCAAGGACGTGCCCTCGCTGACCCACGACGACTGAGGCCACGAAAATGCGGCGATCCGCGCACGGCTCGCCGACATATTCCGGCCATAGAATCAACACCTTGATACCGTGAACGCTTAAGTCGCGGGTAAGCTGGCCTTGCGAGGGTGATCTCGCGCCTGCGAACAGGTGGCACGTGTGGTCGATGGCATGTCGCCAGGGCGCGTTTCCGGCCGAAAGAGTCGGACAGGACGGCTCATGAACAGGGGGCCAGCTCTGCGCGAAATGCGCCGGTCAGACAAGGCGGGGCCCATGTCCAGTTTGCTTACCAACAGCGGCGCGTCGGTCGCGCTGCAAACACTCAAGTCGATCACCAGCGAAATCTCGACCGTTCAGGCCGAGCTATCGACCGGGCGCAAGGTATCGGGATCAGAGGACAATGCCGCCGTCTGGGCGATCGCAACGCGGATGGAAGCCGACGTGGCGGGCTATGCCAAGGTCTCGGCCAGCCTCGCGCTTGGCAGCGCAACCGTGGCGGTGGCGCGCTCCGCCGCCGAGACCATCACCGAGCTGCTGACCGACATCAAGGGCAAGGTCATCGCCGCACAGGAAGAAAATGTCGATCGCACCAAGATCCAGTCCAATATCGACGCGCTGCGCGAGCAGATCGGCGTGGTGGTCGAGATGGCCCAGTTCAACGGTCTGGATCTGCTGACCAACACCGATACCACCGTTGGATCGGGCCGCGAGGCCATTCTTGGCTTTCTGCAACGCGACTCCGCCGGGGTGCGCGAGGTCGATATCCATGTGGCGCGGCAGGATCTGGGCACCGGGGCCAGCGCGGTTTCCGCCACCGGGGGCACGTTTTCCAACGGCGTTGCCAGCGCCACCCTCAGCGCGACGAAGACCGCCACCATTGATGCCTCTGCCGTGAGCGTGGTGGCCGGACAGGCGTTCTCGCTCAATGTTTTCGGAACCGATGCCGATGGGTCCGGGTTTGCTCAGGCCGATCTGCGCACCAGCGCCGCCAACAGCCAGACCCAGAGCGAAATGGCGGCCTCGGAGATCACCTACGTGGCGCGCGACGGTGACACCGCCAGCGACGTGATGCGCGCGCTCGCCAGCCGCTTCACCGGCTATGCCACCAGCAAGGGCATCGAGCGCAATGTGCTGAGCATCACCGCCTCGGGCCGGTCGCTGAACCTGACCAGTTCTGTGACCAGCGCCGCCGATCAGATCGCCGTGTCACTGACCTCGCTCAGCGCCGATGCGGGCAACACCATCGGCGGCGGGCTGGAACTGCTCGCAGGCCTTGATGTGACAAGCGAGGCTGGCGCCGATCTTGCGCTCAGCAACCTCGACTCCCTGATTGAAGTGTCGATCTCGGCAGCCGCCGGGTTCGGTTCGGCGCAGAACCGCCTTGCCACGCAGAGCGCCTTCAACGACATGCTGGTCGACGCGATGAAGAGCGGCATCGGCACATTGGTCGATGCCAATCTCGAACAGGCCTCGGCCCGGCTTCAGGCCTTGCAGGTGCAGCAACAGCTTGCCGCGCAGGCGCTGGCGATCGCCAACAGCGCCCCGTCGAACATTCTGAGCCTGTTTCGCTGATCGCCCCTAAATCATCGGCCCGCAGGGAACCCTTCAGCGCTGACACAGGTTCCTCCCTGCGAACCCCTTTCGCCTAGCGCGCGATACATGCTAGGGAACGGACCAGAGACAGCCGGAGAACGACATGGACGGGCAATCCGATTCCGCTCAGGGCGAAAACCGGGGCGACTGGGGGCCTTTCGGCCGTCCGCTCTTCGATGACCCCAAGGCGCGCCGCCTCGCCCGCGTTGGCGTTGTCGACATCGGGTCGAATTCGGTTCGGCTCGTGGTGTTTGACGGCGCAGCCCGCAGCCCGGCGTATTTTTACAATGAAAAGGTGATGTGCGGCCTTGGCGCGGGGTTGACCGAAACCGGCCATCTCAACGTGCAGGGCAAAGAGCGCTGCCTCTCTGCCATGGCGCGGTTCAAGGCGCTCGCGATCGGGATGGGCCTGCCGCCCCTGACCGCCGTTGCCACCGCCGCCATGCGCGACGCCAGCGACGGCCCCGCCTTCCGCGCCCAGATCGAGCGCGAGACCGGCATCAAGATCTGGGTGATCGACGGCGAAGAAGAGGCGCGCCTGTCGGCACAGGGCGTTCTGCTTGGCTGGCCCGGCGCCAGCGGCATGGTCTGCGACATCGGCGGCTCGTCGATGGAACTGGCCGAACTGTCGGGCGGACAGGTCGGCAAGCGGCATACCTCGCCGCTGGGGCCGCTGCGCTTCAAGGATCTGGACGGCGGGCGCAAGGCGCGCGAGCGGCACGTGCAAAAGCACATCGCCGCCCTTGCCGAAAAGATGCAATGGAACGGCGAGCGGATCTATCTGGTCGGGGGGTCATGGCGGGCCATCGCCCGGCTGGACATGGAACGCCGCGCCTACCCACTGCACGTTCAGCACGAATACCGCATGACCTGCGAAGACGTGCTGGAAACGCTGAAATTCATCGAGAAAGCGGATCTCGAGGCGCTGCGGTCAACCTGTTCGATCTCGTCGGCGCGGATGAGCCTTGTGCCCTATGCCGCCGAAGTGCTGGCCGAGCTGATCTCGGCCTTCAAGCCCAAGGACATCGCGATTTCCTCCTATGGCATCCGCGAAGGGCTGCTGTACGAGCAGATGCCGCAAAGGCTGCGCGACCGCGATCCGCTGATCGAAGCCTGCCGCTTTTCCGAAGCCAAGGATGCGCGCCGCCCCGGCTTTGGCAAGACGCTGTACAATTTCGTGCTGCCGCTGTTTCAGGATGCAACGCCTATGCGGCTGCGGCTGGTCAAAGCCGCCTGCCTGCTGCACGATGTCAGCTGGCGCGACCATCCCGATTACCGCGCGCAGACCTGCTTTCACAACGTCACACAGGCGGAACTGAGCGGGCTGAACCATCCCGAACGGGTGTTCCTCGGCCTGGCGCTGCTGCATCGCTACAAGAACAAGCGCGACGGGCTGGATTTCGAACCGCTGTTCGCGCTGATCAGCGCCGAGGATCAGCGCCGGGCCGAGATTCTCGGCAAGGCCATGCGCTTTGGCGCGATGCTGTGGATGCCGCATGATGACGAACGCGCAGCCGCCGCGCTGGAATGGGATGCGGACTCGGGCCGCTTGCTGCTGAAGCTGACGCAGGACAGCGCCCCGCTGTTCGGCGAAGTGGCCGAAGCCCGGTTCAACGCGCTTGGCCGCGCATTCGGCGCGCAGGAGCTAAGCACAAAGATCGGCGCGTTATAGATCGATGCGGTTGCCGTCGAGCGGCGGCAGCCCCTTGCGCTCGCGCGGCTCCAGCGGGCGATCCTGCGGCATGGCAGGCATGTCGGGGATATCCGGCAACGCGGGCTGCGCCTGTTGCGGTGCGTCCTCCTCCGCGTCGGGTTTGCGGCGAATGAGAATGTCGCCGTTGGGCAAAGTCTCCGGGGCCTCATAGACCGACCAGTCCTCGACCTCGCCCATCAGATCGCGAAAGCCGGGGCCGATACTGCCCAGAAACTCTTCGATCGCCGGCCCGGCGCTTTCGGCGCGCTCGCGCAGGCCGCGCATCGCCGGGTCCAGCTCGTTGCGCAACCCGTCGAGAAACATCCGCGCGCCTTCGTCCATGAGCAAGCGGCCCTCGTCCTGCGCAAGCGCAGGAGAGGCGATCAGCGAGGCGACAAGCAAGGCAGAAAAACGTGTCATGCCCTGCAATATAGCACTGCCAGCCGGTTTGATAAGGGTCAGAGCGGCCCGGTTCGCCACAGCCGCACCTTGAGCGAGCCATGCGCCACATGCGGCCCCGGCGGCAGGAACGGCAGGCCCGTCGCCTTGGCAAGGCCCGGATCTGTGGTGATGATGCCGACGCGCCAGCCCCGAAAGCGCTCCATCAATGCCGCCCCGACATCGCGGTGCAGCCCGTGCAGAGGCCCCGGCTTGCCGATGCGCTCGCCGTAAGGCGGGTTGATCATCACCAGACCGGGCGGGCCGTCGGGCCGCTCGATCGCGGTGGCCGAGCGGCAGTCGAACCGCACCAGCTGCTCGACCCCGGCCCGCGCGGCGTTCTCGCCCGCCATGCGCACCGCGCCCTCGTCGCGATCCGAGCCGTAAAACCGCAACGCGATCGGGCGCGGCGCGGCATCGGCCTTCATCTGCGCCCAGGCTTGCGGGTCGAACGATGCCAGCCGTTCGAAATCGAACCGCCGCGCCCGGCCCGGCGCAAGGCCGCAGGCGATCTCGGCCGCCTCGATGGGAAAGGTGCCCGAGCCGCACATCGGGTCCAGAACAGGCTCGGTGCCGGTATAGCCGCATTCGCGCAGGAACAGCCCCGCAAGCGTCTCGCGCATTGGCGCCTTGCCAACCGCCACTTTGAACCCGCGCCGGTGCAACGGCCCGCCCGAGGTGTCGATGGAAAAGCTCACGAGGTTTTCCTCGATCCGGGCCAGCAGGCGCACACCATCATCGGCGATGGGCGCGCCCAGCTCTTCGGTGATGGCCCGCTCGACACGGCCCTTGACCGCGCCCTCGTGGTAAAGCTTCGAGCGATAGCAAGTCGCCTCGACCCGCACCGGCACGTCAGCGCGCAGGATCTCGCCCCAGCCAAAGCGTCGCGCCCGCTTGTCGAGCTGCGCCAGATGCACCGCCGGAAAACCGCCGATGCGCGCCAGCACCCGCGCCGCACCGCGCAGCAGCAGATTGGCCCGCCACACATCGCGCCAGCCGCCGTCAAAGGCCACCCCGCCCGCCATCGGCCGCAGCGGCCCAAAGCCCTGCCCCTTGGCCTCGCTTACCAGCGAAGCCTCCAGCCCTGGCGCACAGGCCAAGAAAATCTCGAATCTGTCATCCATCGCTCAGCCAATAACGCGTGCGCGCAGCTTTGCACAGATGCGGTGCGCGCGATGCGGATTGATGCCCCCTGCCTGCGCCCCCTATCTGACAGGCAACAGACACAAAGGAGACAGGCCCAATGAAAAGCATCGGCTTTCTGTCCTTCGGACATTGGTCGCCCACGCAGGGCTCGGCGGTCAAAAGCGCCTCTGACGTGCTGCTGCAAAGCATCGATCTGGCCGTGGCCGCCGAAGAGCTCGGCCTCAACGGGGCGTATTTCCGCGTGCATCACTTCGCGCGCCAACTCGCCTCGCCCTTCCCGCTGCTGGCGGCGGTGGGCGCGCGCACCAAATCCATCGAGATCGGCACCGGCGTCATCGACATGCGCTACGAAAACCCGTTCTACATGCTCGAAGACGCCGGCTCCGCCGATCTCATCTCCGGCGGGCGGCTGCAACTTGGCATCTCGCGCGGCTCGCCCGAACAGGTCATCGACGGCTGGCGGCATTTCGGCTACGCGCCAGAGCCAGGCGAAACCCACGCCGACATGGCCCGCCGCCACGCCGAGGTCTTCCTTGATCTGCTCGACGGCAAGGGCTTTGCCCAGCCAAACCCGCAGCCGATGTTCCCCAATCCGCCGGGCCTGCTGCGGCTTGAACCGGTTCCGGACGGGCTGCGCGAGCGGATCTGGTGGGGCGCGGCCTCGAACGCCACCGCCCGCTGGGCGGCGACGCTGGGCATGAACCTGCAAAGCTCGACCCTGAAGATCGACGAGACTGGCGAGCCGTTCCACGTTCAGCAAGCCAATCAGATCCGCGCCTACCGCGACGCATGGAAAGACGCAGGCCACACCCGTAGCCCGCGTGTCTCGGTCAGCCGGTCGATCTTCGCGCTGACCAACGACCAAGACCGCTATTACTTCGGGCGTGCCAAGGAAAGCGATCAGATCGGCGTCATCGACGAGACCCGCGCGATCTTCGGGCGCGGCTATGCCGACGAGCCAGACCGACTGATCGAGGCGCTCAAGGGGGACGAAGCCATCGCCGAAGCCGACACGCTGCTGCTGACCGTGCCCAACATGCTCGGCGTCGATTACAATGTGCATGTGATCGAATCGATCCTCAAACACGTCGCCCCGGCGCTCGGCTGGCGCTGACCCAGCCAACACCGGGCGCAGGCTACCCCCCTGCGTCCGCCCCGCGCCTTCATCTTGCCAGATAAACTCCGGGGGGAGTCGCCGCTCAGGCGACGGGGGCAGCGCCCCCACCACCGCGCCGCTGTGGCCAAGATCAGACACCTCGTTGCGCCAAAGGCACGCAGCCCCGCATTGCCCCCTTCCCCCCGCCCGCCTTCCGCGCCATAACGCCGCCATGCTCAAGACCCGCATCATCCCCTGTCTCGATGTCGCCGATGGCCGTGTGGTCAAGGGCGTCAACTTCGTCGATCTGCGCGATGCGGGCGATCCGGTCGATGCCGCCCGCGCCTATGATGCCGCCGGCGCCGACGAGATCACCTTTCTCGACATTCACGCGACGCATGAAAATCGCGGCACCATGTTCGACGTGGTGACGCGTACCGCCGAGCAATGCTTCATCCCGCTTACAGTGGGTGGCGGCGTGCGTACGGTGGCCGATGTCCGCGCCCTCCTGCTCGCGGGCGCGGACAAGGTCAGCTTCAACTCCGCCGCCGTGGCCAATCCCGATGTGGTGGCCGAAGCGGCGGATCACTTCGGCTCGCAATGCATCGTCGTTGCCATCGACGCCAAGACCGTCGCCCCCGGTCGCTGGGAAATCTTCACCCATGGCGGGCGCAAGCCCACCGGCATCGACGCGGTGGAATTCGCCCGGACGGTAGCGGCAAAAGGCGCCGGAGAGATCCTGCTCACCTCGATGGACCGCGATGGCACCAAGGCGGGTTTCAACCTGCCCCTGACCCGCACCATCGCCGATGCAGTCGACATCCCGGTCATCGCTTCAGGCGGCGTCGGCACGCTCGATCACCTTGTCGAGGGCGTCACCGAAGGCCATGCCTCGGCAGTGCTCGCGGCCTCGATCTTCCATTTCGGAACCTATACCATCGCCGAAGCCAAGGCCCACATGGCCAGCGCCGGTATCCCGGTAAGACAAGCATGACCCTCGAAGACCTCGAACAGATCGTCGCCCGCCGCAGCGAAGCCTCCCCGGATGAGAGCTGGACCGCCAAGCTGCTCGCCAAGGGCCCGGAAAAATGCGCCGAGAAGTTCGGCGAAGAGGCCATCGAAGCGATCATCGAAGCCGTCAAGGGCGACCGCGAAAAGCTCGCCTCAGAAACCGCCGACGTGCTGTTCCACCTTCTGGTGATGCTCAAGGCCCGCGATGTGCCGCTGTCAGACGTCATGACCGTGCTGGCTGCTCGCCAAGGCCAATCCGGCATCGCCGAGAAAGCCGCCCGCAAGGGCTAAGCGCAGCGGGACGGCGGGTGGGGCGCCTTTGCCGCAGGCAAACAGCGCCATCCCCGTCACAGCTTCGAAGAAATGACCCCGGTGTTGAACCCGGCCTTGCGCAGCTCACCATTCAGCCGCTGGTGCTCGATCTTGGGGCAGCGGTTCATCACCACGTCGACGCCCCGCGCCCGCGCCGCCTGCGCCGCCGCCGCGTTCTCGACCCCGATCTGCATCCACACCGTCTTCAGGCCCGGCAGATGCGCCAGCGCCGCATCGACAATCGGCGCAACCGTCTCGGAACGGCGGAAGATATCGATCATGTCGACCTCGGGCGGCAGATCCGAAATCGCCCCCCGCACCTCTTCGCCAAACAACATCGCCCCCGCATGGCCGGGGTTGACCCCGATCACCCGGTAGCCGCGCAACGACAGGTAACGCGCCACGTAATAGCTTGGGCGCACCGGGTTCAGCGATGCGCCCACAACCGCGATCACGCGGGTTCGATCAAGGATGGTTTTCAGGTCAGCATCGTTCATGCACCAATCTAGCGCATGAGCGCAGGGCCAAGACAAGCCCCTACATCAGCAGCAACACCAGCAGCTGCGGCGCAAAGATCCGCAACCCCATCACCAGCGGATAGACGCTGGCATAGGCGATGGCCGCCGCCGGTGCCGGGCTTTGCGCATTGGCAAAGGCCAGCGCGGGCGGATCGGTCATCGACCCGGCAAGCACCCCGCACAGCGACAGGTAGTTGAACCCGAACAGCGCCCGCGCCACCAGCCCGACGATCACCAGCGGAATCAGCGTGATGAGCGCGCCGTACAGGATCCACGACAGCCCGTCGCCGTTCAGCAGTGTATCCAGAAACCGGCTCCCGGCCTTGAGCCCCACCACCGCCAGAAACAGCACGATGCCGAATTCGCGCAGCGCATGGTTCGCCACCGGAGGCATCACCCATGTGAACGGCCCCCAGCTGCCAAGCTGCCCCAGCAGGATTGCCGCCACCAGCGGTCCGCCTGCCAGCCCCAGCTTCAGCGGCGCCGGCAATCCCGGCAGCGCCAGCGGGATCGAGCCCAGCAGCACCCCGAACATGATGCCGATGAACAGCCCCGGAAAATCCACCATCTCAAGCTTTGAGCTCTGGTCGCCCAGCACGCCGCGCACCGTCTCGATCGCGTCCTTGGCACCAACCACGGTCACGATATCGCCGAACTGCAGCGTGCTGTCCCCGCGCGGCGACAACTCGACCCCCGCCCGCATGATTCGGCTGATGGTCACGCCATAAGCCTCGTCGAGCGCCAGAGTCCGCAACCGGTGCGACGTGGCGTGCTTGTCGGTTACCACCATCCGGCCCCAGCGCAGATCGGTGCCCTTGGTCGACAGCGGCGTGTCCACCACCTCGCCCAAAATCATCTGCATGGCGTGGATCTTGTCCTGCGGCCCCACAAGATGCAGCACGTCGCCCATGTGCAGGATCGTATCGCGGCGCGGCACGATCAGCCCAGCCTCGGTCTTCATCCGCGACGCCACCAGCCCGTCATCGAACAGCCCCGGAACTTCGGCCAGCTTGTGGCCTTCGAAATTGGCGTTGTGAACCGCGACATTCATGGTCGGCAGGCTGGCGCTCGCCCCCTTGCGACGCTCCACATCAAAGCGAGCGGCCTCGGCCTTGATGTCGACCTTCAGCGCGAAGCGCACCAGCAGCATCGACAGCAGAATGCCCACGATTCCGAACGGATAGGCCACGGCATAGCCCAGCGGCGGCGCGGCGATATCTTCGGCGCTCGCGCCAGCGTCGCTCAGTGCCTGAACCGCCGCGCCAAGGCCGGGCGTGTTGGTCACCGCCCCCGACATCAGACCCACAAGCTGCGGCACCGGCACATCGAAAATGATCCCGATCGCCACCGTCACCAGCACCCCAAGGCAGACAATCGACGCCGCCGCGAGGTTGAACTGCAACCCCGCCTTGCGCAACGAGGCGAAAAAGCCCGGCCCCACCTGCACACCGATGGTAAAGACAAACAGGATCAGCCCAAATTCCCGGATGAACTCGAACATCTCGGCGCTGAAATGAATGCCCGCCCGTGCGCTCAGATCGCCGACCGCGATGCCTGCGAACAGCACGCCGCCGATGCCAAGCCCGATGCCGCGAAAGCTCAGCCGGCCAAACAGCAACCCGAGCACAGCGGCCAGCGACACCGCCATCATCGTCAGCGCCACCTCGCCCATGCGAGTAGTCAGGAAGTCTATGATAAAAGTCACGATTCCGGCCCCTTCCGTCCTTGCGGTTGCAGGCTCCTCCCGGTTTCGTGTTCCTACCTGCCCCGAGTCCTGTCAAGCGACGGAGCCCGCATCATGGGTAGAAAAGGCGGGACATTTGGCCGCAACCAAGACGCATCACTGCGGCGCCCGTTGCCGAGCGACTGACGAAACGATTGGTTTGAAAAGAAAAAGGCGCCCAAGTAAAACTTGGGCGCCAGTGCGGAACGAGGGACAGTGAAGGTTTCGCGAGAGTTCCAATCTCGCGTCCTGAGCCAGATATGGGCATGAATGTCACGATTGAAAGGCCAGTCGCGAAACCGTGACAAAAGGCTTTGACATTTCGCCCCTTGTCAGGGTCCGACCTATTCCGCCGCCAGTTTCGCGCCGCCCATCAACGACCAGAGCCGCATCGGCGTGAACGGCATGTCGACCTGCCGGATGCCCAGCGGCCACAGCGCATCCTGCACGGCATTCGACACCGCGGCGAGCGCGCCGACCGTACCAGCCTCTCCGCAGCCCTTCATGCCCATGGGGTTTCCGGTTGAGGGCACCGGTTCGACATCAAACCGAATGAACGGCATATCGTCCGCGCGCGGCAGAGCGTAATCCATGAAACTCGCCGACAACAGCTGGCCATCTTCGTCAAAGACGACATTCTCGCACAATGCCTGCCCAAGGCCCTGCGCAACCCCGCCGTGCACCTGACCTTCTGCCAACATTGGATTAATAAGATTACCAAAATCATCAACTACGGTGTATTTCACCACCTTGGCCACGCCGGTGTCACGTTCGATCTCGACTTCCGCGAAATGCGCGCCGTTGGGGTAGCTGCGGGCGGCGATCTTGTCGCGAACCTTCCAAGTCAGCAGATCTTCGCGGCCCTTGGCGCGGGCCATCTCGGCCAGATCCAGCAGGGTTGGCGTCAGGTTCGAGCCTTCGGCGCGGAAGCGTTCGTCATCAAAGCTGACCTGCTCGGCTGCCACCCCGGCTTCCTCGGCGAAAAAGGCGCTGAACCCTGCGATCATCTTCGACACCGCCGCCAGCGTCACATTGGCCTGCGTCGTGACCGAGCGCGAACCACCGGTGCCGCCGCCCGTCGGGATCAGGTCGCTATCGCCCTGAACAAACGCGATCTTTTCGAACGGAATACCGGTCTGATCCGACAGAAACTTGGCAATGACCGTCTCGTGGCCCTGCCCATTGGACTGGGTGCCGACATAGATCGTCGCGCGCCCCTCGGGGGTGAATTCAACCTTCACATCCTCGGACGGATCGCCAAGGATCGACTCGATGTAAAAGCACAGGCCAAGACCGCGCAGCTTGCCCTCTGCCTCGGATTTCGCCCGCCGCGCGGCAAAGCCCGCCACATCTGCATCGGCAATGGCATGATCCAGAACGCGCGGAAAATCTCCGACGTCATAGGTTTCACCTGTCGGCGTAAGGTACGGAAATTCCTTGATGAAGTTGATCTTGCGCAGCTCGATCGGATCAAGCCCCAGCTCGCGCGCCGCCCGGTCGATGACGCGTTCAAGCACATAGATTGCCTCGGGGCGGCCCGCGCCGCGATAGGCGTCGACCTGCGTGGTGTTGGTGTAAAAGCCTTCGACCCGCATGTAGGCGGTGGGAATATCGTAGGTTCCGGTCAGTACCTTCGAGAACAGCAATGTCTGGATCGGCTGCCCGAACCCGGAGTTATAGGCGCCAAGATTGCATGCAGTATGAATACGATAGCCAAGGATCTTGTGGTTCTGATCGAAGGCAAGCTCGGCCATGGTCACCAGATCGCGCCCGGCGTGATCCGACAGCATGCCTTCGGTGCGCTCCGAGATCCAGCGCACCGGCTTACCAAGCAGCCTCGCCGCCTGAGCAACCACGAAGTATTCGTTGTAAGACGCTGCTTTCATTCCGAAACCACCGCCAACGTCGGGGTTAGTGATGCGCACATTTTCTTCCGCCAGACCCAGCGCCTGCGCCATCTCGCCCTTGATGCCCCAGACGCCCTGACCGTTGAACGCGACATGCATCCGCGTCCCGTCCCATTCGGCGAAACAGCCGCGCCCTTCCATGGCGTTGACGATCACCCGGTTGTCGCCAACCTCAAGCCGAACCACCCGCGCCGCCGCCTCGAAGGCGGCATTGGTCGCAGCCTCATCGCCCATACCCCAGTCAAAGGCGCGGTTGTCCGGAGCCTCGGCGTGGATTGCCTCGCCGCCGGTATGCAGCCCCATGTGGGCCGGCAGTTCGTCGTATTCCAGCTCGATCAGCTCGGCCGCATCGCGCGCCTGATGCAGCGTTTCGGCGACGATCAGCGCCACCGGCTCGCCGACATGGCGCAGCTTGCCACGTGCCAGCAACGGGCGCTCGGGCTGCGCCCCCTTGCTGCCATCGCGGTTGTCGACCACGGCGCCCGGCATGTTGATCTGCATATCCGCCGCCAGCAGGTCATCCACCGTCAGCACCAGCGCCACGCCATCGGAGTCGCGCGCGGCGCTTACGTCCAGCGCGGTGATCGTTGCATGCGCGACCGGGGCACGCAGCAAGACCGCATGCAGAGCCCCCTCGGGCGCGATGTCGTCGATATAGCGGCCATGCCCGGTCAGGAACCGGATGTCTTCGCTACGTTTCATCGACTGGCTCTTGCCGAATTTTTCCATTGGGGATCCCTCGTCTGGCATGTCTGCTGGCCGGAGATTGGATCGCCCCCACCGCACTGTCCAGTCGAGCGCAGCGTTTTCTTCAGCCTCTGCGCATTGGCGCAAGTTCCTGCGCGCTCCGTAGCCGTTAAATCCGGTCCACAAGGCGCGCGAACAGGCGCCCATATCCTCGAACACGAAATACACGCCCGCGGCGAAGGTCTGCAGCAACAGCGCCGTGCCCGGCAGGTACCTCCGGGGCAAGGTTGCTATCACATAGCTCACAAGGCCCGGAAAGCCGCTCCGAAAGCGGTCGGCAATTCCCGGAAGTCGGTCGGCGGGGCAGCGCCCGGTCCACGGTACAGGCCCGGATCGAACGGTGGTCGATGCAGGGCACCATAACTGGCTTTATCATCCGGCGCGGCGCGATGCTGAAAGAGACTGTGCGTGCCATGGCGCTTGCCTGCATCGGGCCAAGCGCCCAAACCGAGGTTCTGGCCCGGCTATGCCAGTTGACCACGGGCGAAACCGTGCACGCCACCTCGGGGCGGCTCGACCTGATGTCGGTCCTGTGCCCCGGATCGACCGAAGCGCTTGATGCCAGTCGAGAACGTCTTGCCGAAACGCGCGGCTAGCCAGGTCGGAAAGACTGATCCATCTCACGACAAAACTTGACCGACGCCGCTGAGCGGCTGATGTCGCCTCGCCGCAAACAGACTGGCTCGCAACGCAAAACGGCGAAGGCCCGGGCCCCCGCCGCAATGACACCGCGCGCGATCCAGCTCAGCCGACGGCGCGCGCATCCGGTTTGAAGCTGATCCGCTCGGATGCGGTGAAGCGACCGCCACGGGTCTTCTCGATCTTGCCTTCACGCAGAAGCTGGCCGAACGAGCGCAGCCGGTCTTCACGGCTGGATTCGTGCTGCTCGACCTGCCGCACCTTGGTCATCAGCTGCGGGCGCGAGAACTGCTCGCGGCGTTCGACGAAGGACATGTAGGCCGCCGCCGCCTCGAGCAACTCGGGCAGCTCCCGCGCCCCGACACTTTCCGCATAGTCCGCAAAGCCTTCGTCGGTTGCAGCGGACTCTTCCTCGAAATCCGCGACACGCACCCGACGCGGCCTGGTCGGAACCCGCTCTGCATCGACCCGCTGTTCTGCCACCAGCTTGAGCGGTGCCGGGCGGGCGACCTCGACCGGGCGTTCGGTCTGCACCACCGGTGCATCGGGACGGCGCGGGCGAACAACATCGGCCAGATCTTCGCGGTAGGGTTCCGAAGCCTTTTCGGGATCTTTCTTGCGCCCGAGCTTGCGATCGGCACGGGTTGCCGCAACTGCCGCGCGCAGATGCGCGATGGCGCTGCGGCGGCGGTTGCCCTCTGGCTCGCGCAGTTGCGAATTGGTCTCATCGAGAATGCGCGAGGCGTCGTTGTCCTCGACGCTTGTCTCGGTCAGCATGACCCGGCCCGGACTGGACATCTTGATCGCCTTGCGAACCTCTTCCTGCGCCATGCGGGCAAGATGTGCCGTCACAGACAACGTACGGTCTTCTTCGGCCGACGCGGGCGTCTCTGCCTCGGGCGCATCGGTTTTGTCGTCAAGGCTGCGGTGCTGCGCGTCGTCGAACTCGTCGTCGTCATCCGCAAGCAGGTCGACAGGTTCCGCCTCCTGCGTCGGCGCAGGGCGCGGTACCGGGGCTTGGTCCTGCATCATTGTCGCGGCCTGATGCGGTTCGGGGGCGGCGGCGTCTTCATCATCCTCGTCGTCGAGATCGTTTTCCCAACCCTCGCCAAGCAGCCATTCATCATCGCCCCCGGGCGCTTCGGCCCGGCGCAGCGGCGCTGCGCTCGATGTCGGAACCGCGGCGATCTCATCGTCTTCTGCCTCGTCTTCGTCATCGGCCCATGCCTGCGCAAAACCCGCCTGCAGCTCGGCCCGCACCGCCTCGAGTTCGCGGGCAAGGTCGTCTTCGTCTTCGGCGCTGAGGCTGCTGATCGTATCCTCGGCAGAGGTCACTCCGCGGTCCGCCGCCGCGTCAAAGGTGCTGCGCTCGACCTTGACCACCCGCGCACGCGGGAGCTGCGCCGACGCGGCATCTTCGACGGGCGAGACCAGCGGCTGCGCTGCCATGGTGGCCTGAGCAGTCAGCGGCGCAGGCTCTGCATGGCTCGGCTCGCCAAGAAGGTCAGGCTCCGCGCGGTTGTCGCCGGTTTCGCCCGCATCAAACGCAGCGCCGTGAAGATCGGTTTGGTCGAAGGCGCTTTCGTCAGCGTCGAAGGCGTCCTCCTCGGCCAGATCTTCTTCGGCCAGCGCTTCGTCGTCGGCGACTGCGTTCTCTGGCTCGTCATGCAACAGGGTCGGATCCGGCGCCGCTTCGGGTTCGGCCACCGCGCCCTGAGCGACAACCGCGCGGATGCGCTGCAGCTTTGCGGTGATCGCATCGGGATCGCTCAACCCCGTCGGCGGCGCAACAGGGGCTTCCCCGGCGGACACGGACAGGATCTCAGGCATCTCGGGCGTCTCGGGCGTCGACATCGCCTCGGAACTCAGCAGCGATGCGATGCTGTCCTCGGCGGTCGGTGCGTCGCTGGCAGGCGCGACTTGCGCGTCCTGCTCGGCGAGGGCGGACAGCACTTCGGAGGTGACATCCTCGATGATCGGGGGCTCCTCTGCCACGTCCGGTTCGGGCATCGCTGCGGCATATGGCTCGGGCTCGGCAACCGGGCGCTGAAGCGCTGTGCCCATGGCATTGGCAGAGGCCTCGCCAGCGCCAAGCGTCAGTTGCCCCTCGCCATGGCGAGGCGCGAGTTGCGCCGACAGGATCTCGGACGCCATTTCGGGGTCGAACTGCGGCGGTTCGGCTCCGAAGAACCGATCATCCCGAACCACGCCGCGAAAGAACTGCGTTGTCTCCTTCACCACGCCAAGCGGGTCTTCGAACCCCTCTGCCGTACAGGAGAATGTGCCGTAGGAGACCGTCAGGATCTTGCTCGAACTCACCATATACTGCTCACTTTCCATCGCTGTGCAACAGTCTGTTTACCATCTGTGCTGGGACCAAAGCCGACCGAATTTCAGGCAACTATGGTATCATTTCATGGCGTCATTGTGGTCTGTTTCGCAAAAGGCCATTAATTCGACATGAATCACCCTGTCCTATGCTCTGAAAATCCTATTCTTCTGGTCGGCGGTGGGCAGTCTGCCCCCTCAGCGCTGGATTGCCTTGCATCGGAATGCGCGCTGCGAGTCGCGGCGGATGGCGGCGTCGACAGATTGCTGGCACGCGGCGTAATGCCGGACGCGGTGATCGGGGATCTTGATTCGATCTCGGATCAGGCGCGCGCCGCAGTGCCCGCGGAGCGCATTCACCATATCCCCGAACAGGATAGCACCGATTTCGACAAATGCCTGCGCAACATCGACGCGCCGCTGGTCTGGGGCATGGGGTTTCTGGGCGGTCGCATCGACCATGAGCTGGCCGCGCTGACGGTGCTGGCAGGGCGCGCCGACCGGCGCTGTATCCTGCTTGGGCCCGAAGACTGCATCGCCCTGCTGCCCCCCAGCCTGACGCTGGATCTGAAGGAAGGCGTGCGCCTGTCGCTTTATCCGCTTGGCGAGGCGCGCGGGCGCAGCACCGGGCTGCGCTGGCCCATCGACGGCATCACGATGTCACCGGGCACCCGCGTCGGCACCTCGAACGAGAGCTGCGCCGCGCGGGTGACGCTGGAGATGGACGCCCCGCTAATGCTGATCATTCTGCCGCTTGAATGGCGCCAGGCACTTGCGCAGGCGCTGCAAGACGCGCCCGGTGGCTGGCCCGCTCGCGCAGGAAGATGAACAGCCCCGCTGCCATGATCACCAGAATGCCGGTGCTGGCGAGCTGGTTGGGCAGCTCTCCGAAGAGCGCAAAGCCAAGCGCGGTGGCAAAGGGCAGCTCGAGATACTGCATCGGCGCCAGCGTCGCTCCGGGGGCAAAGCGCAGCGACCAGGTCATCAGAAGATGTGCCACCGTGCCGACAAACCCGATGCCGATCAGCAGGCTGAAGGTGCCTTCGGGAAAACCGACCCAGGACAGTTCCGGCGCGATTCCGGCCGGCATCAGCAGCAGCATCGGCCCCACCAGCACCACCGCCATCAGCCCCGACGTGGCCTGAAGCGAAATTGCGTCGATATCCCGCGCCATCCGCCGCGTCGCCACCATGAACAGCGAGAAATTCACCGCCACGCCCAGCGGCAGCAGTGCCGGCCAGCCAAAGGTCTGAAACGCGGGCTGCACCACCATCATCGTGCCGACAAACCCGACGGCGCAGGCCGCCAGACGCACCGGCCCCACCTCTTCATTCAGCAGCGCCTTGCCGAGGATCAGCATCAAAAACGGCATGACGAAGGCGATCGCCACCGCATCGGCCAGCGGCAGATAGCGCACCGCTGTCACCATCATGGCGATTCCACCGATATGCATCAGCGTGCGTAGCCCCGCGAGCAGGAACACATCGCGCGACATGTAGAGATTGCGCCCGGTCAACAGCATCAGCGGCACCAGCAGGATGACCTGCACCGCGAAGCGAAAGAACACCAGCTCTGCGATCGGAACAGAGTCGCCAAGAAGCTTTGCAATGGCATCCGCGAGCGGGGCGAGGATGCAGAACCCAAGCATCAGGGTCATGCCAAGAAGCGGATTGTCCTGTTTCATGCGCCGAAGCTAGCCAGCACCCGCAAAGCGGGCAATACGCCACCAGAGGCAAACACCGATAAACATGAGACAACTTTGCCGCGACATTGACGCGCCTTGGCGTCACCTGCGATGCTAGGGCGTCGCTATCTGGCACTGCGACATGGGCTGATGCAAAACTAGGGCGCGACCTGCGGGCGGCATCGTTACCGTCATTGACCCGCAATCGCCGGGTTGCGCCCCTGCCCCGCTTACACTAGACAGCCCGCCAAGACCGCAGGCTTCGGGACCATCCATGCAAAACGTCATCCTTATCGTCCATCTCATCCTCTCGCTGTCTCTGATCGGCGTGGTGCTGCTTCAGCGCTCCGAAGGGGGCGGGCTCGGCATGGGTGGCGGCGGCGGCGCCATGAGCCAGCGCGCCGCGGCGACCGCCATGGGCAAAGTGACCTGGATCCTTGCAGCAGCCTTCATCGTGACCTCGCTGACGCTGACCGTGCTTGCCGCGCAGGAAGCCTCTGGCATCTCGGTCATGGACCGGCTGACCGGCGGCGCGAGCACGCAAGAGCCCGCCGCAGACGGCACGCTTGACACTGACGCGCTTCTGCCGCCGCCCTCCGCGAGTGGCGCAGATGCCGACGCACCGCTGGTTCCGCGCGCCGACTAAGGCGCGCTACACCATCAATACAACAGCTTGAGGGCCGCGCGCCGCGCCGCAACAGTATCTTGCGGTCGTATGGACTTTGCGTTGCGAATCTCTTATACATGGACTCCCGTGATACTGCGGCCTAATCGGGCTGCGGGTGTTCATCCAATGCAGACATTCACGGGGTCGGCCTGACATGGCACGTTACATCTTCATCACCGGCGGCGTCGTTTCTTCGCTCGGCAAGGGTCTTGCATCCGCCGCGCTTGGCGCGCTGCTTCAGGCGCGTGGATATTCGGTGCGCCTGCGCAAGCTCGACCCTTATCTCAACGTCGATCCGGGCACGATGTCGCCCTTCGAGCATGGCGAGGTCTTCGTGACCGACGATGGCGCGGAAACCGACCTTGATCTTGGCCATTACGAACGCTTCACCGGCGTTTCGGCGCGCAAGACCGATTCCATCTCGTCGGGGCGGATCTATACCAACGTGCTCGAGAAAGAGCGGCGCGGCGATTACCTTGGCAAGACGATTCAGGTGATTCCGCACGTCACCAACGAGATCAAGGATTTCCTGTCGATCGGCGATGACGAGGTCGATTTCATGCTTTGCGAGATCGGCGGCACCGTCGGCGACATCGAGGGCCTGCCGTTTTTCGAGGCGATCCGCCAGTTCGCGCAGGATCGCCCGCGCGGCCAGTGCCTGTTCATGCACCTGACCCTGCTGCCCTTCATCAAGGCGTCGGGCGAGCTGAAGACCAAGCCGACGCAACATAGCGTCAAGGAACTGCGCAGCATCGGCCTTGCGCCCGATATCCTCGTGTGCCGCTCCGAAGGGCCGATCCCGCAGAAGGAACGCGAAAAGCTTGCGCTGTTCTGCAACGTGCGCCCCGATTGCGTGGTCGCCGCGCAGGATCTGAGCTCGATCTACGACGCGCCGCTGGCCTATCACCGCGAAGGGCTGGACCAGGCGGTGCTGGACGCGTTCCAGATCCACCCCGCCCCGCGACCCAATCTTGCCAAGTGGGAAGATGTCTCCGAGCGCATCCACAACCCCGAGGGCGAGGTTAACGTCGCCATCGTCGGCAAATACACCCAGCTCGAAGATGCCTATAAGTCGATCGCCGAGGCGCTGACCCATGGCGGCATGGCGAACCGGGTCAAGGTCAAGCTCAAATGGGTCGATGCCGAGCTGTTCGAACGCGAAGACCCCGCGCCCTATCTGGAAAAATACGATGCGATCCTCGTGCCCGGCGGCTTTGGCGAGCGCGGCACCGAGGGCAAGATCAAGGCGGCGCAATACGCGCGCGAACACAAGATCCCTTATCTGGGCATCTGCCTTGGCATGCAGATGGCGGTGATCGAGGCGGCGCGCAACGTCGCTGGCGTCGCCAAGGCCGGATCCGAGGAATTCGACCATGAAAAGGGCGAAAAGCGCTTCGAGCCGGTGGTTTACCATCTCAAGGAATGGGTACAGGGCAACCAGCGGGTCAACCGCTCGGTCGCTGATGACAAGGGCGGCACCATGCGCCTTGGCGCCTATGACGCGGTGCTGACCGAAGGATCGAAGGTGGCCTCGGTCTACGGACGCAAAACCATCGACGAGCGCCACCGTCACCGCTACGAGGTCGACATCAAGTACCGCAAGGCGCTTGAGGAATGCGGGCTGCGTTTCTCGGGCATGTCGCCCGACGGTCGCCTGCCCGAGATCGTGGAATGGCCCGATCATCCGTGGTTCATCGGCGTGCAGTTCCACCCCGAGCTGAAATCCAAGCCCTTTGCCCCGCACCCGCTGTTCCGCGATTTCGTGCGCGCGGCCAAAGAGGTGTCGCGGCTGGTCTGAGACCACCCCGCAGCGTAACGACGGCGCGGCCTTGCACAGAGGGCCGCGCCGTTTGCGTTTTGCGCGGCAGGATCTTTGCCCTAACCCGGCGCGGACTGGTCGGTGGTCTCGCCATCGGTTTCGAATGTGTCAGAGGGCGGGTTTTCTTCGGGCGTGATGTCCGGGCTGTTTTCTTCGGGGATGCTGCCCGGCTCTTCGTCCTCGGGCTGATCCCTAGGCACGATGCGATGGTCGTCGCCAAACCGCTCACGAGCATATTCGGCGTTCTGGCGCAGGACGCGGCTTTCCAGCCGGCGCAGATAGCGCATCAGCTCGGCAAAGGACGGCTCGTCGCGCTCGATATAATCGCGAGCATCGCGCATGGCCCGTTGCATCACCGGCACCGGCATGCGCGCCAGATCGTCGCGATACTGCCAGCGCGGCCCACCCAGCCAGACCGCCGCAAACATCACCATGGCGCGCCGCTCGGGCGTGCCCGAGGCGATCAGCCCGTCAAAGAACATGCGGTGCACATCCTGCCAGCGGGCCTCGTGATACATCAGCCCGCCTTCGTTTCCGATGCCACAATAGGCGTCGTGCAGGGCGCCAGCATTGGCATATTCCGGCGCTCTCGGTTCGCCGACGATCGACACGAAGATCGGCGGGATCGACGCCCCGTCGGTCAGCGTGCCCGAGGGCGCGACCCATGTGCGCCCCCGCGCATCGCGAAATTGCATCGGCGCGCTCATGCGGAAGAACTCGTAGGGACGGCTTGGCAGGGTGATTGGTGCGCCGCTCACCTTGACCGGGCTGCCCAGATAGGCGCAGTTGGCGCGTTGCGTGGCACAGGTGATTTGCGACAGCGCGTCCACATCATCGATCGCCTGCTGCGTCGGGGCACAGGCGCTTGCGGCGCAAAGCACAGCGGGTATCAGCCCAAAGAGCTGGAAACGTGTCATGGCAATATTCCGCAGGTTGAGAATGGGCGATTGAATACACCCATACTGCCGCCCAACCGCTTTGCCTTCAAGTCCCGGTTCCCGTCACCGATCAAGTCGGCTGACGCAGCGCATAGGATGGGACGCGCGCGGCCTATTGGAGCTGGGCCAGAAGCCCCTGCGCCGCCTCTTCGACCAGATCCAGCGCGGCGTCGAAATCGCGGGTGAAATAGGGGTCGGGCACCTCGGACTGGCCACTGTGCGGGGCAAAATCGATGAACAACCGCAATATGGCCCGCGCCCCTTGCGGCTGGATACGGCGCAGGTTCGACATATTGCTGGCGTCCATCGCGATCACCAGATCGAAGCTGTGAAAGTCCTGCGGCGACACCTGCCGCGCCCGCAACCCCGACAGATCGTAACCCCGCGCGGCGGCGGCGGCCTGCATCGGGCCATAGGGCGGCTCTCCGACATGCCAGTCCCCAGTACCGGCGCTGTCGATGGTCAGATCAAGGCCGCGCGCCTGTGCCAAGTGCCGCAACACCGCCTCGGCCGAGGGCGAGCGGCAGATATTGCCGAGACAGACGAAAAGGATACTCTGTGCCATGGCGGGCCTCCCTGAGTGTCAGCCTAACCTGTCGTCGCTACGGAGAAAAGCATGGCCGAAAAGATCGTGATCCTGACCGGGGCAGGCATTTCAGCGGAAAGCGGGCTGGGCACGTTTCGCGACGAAGGCGGGCTCTGGGCTCAGCACCGCATCGAAGACGTGGCCACGCCCGAAGGCTTTGCCAAGGACCCGGCGCTGGTGCACCGCTTTTACAACATGCGCCGCGCCGAGGCGGCCAAGGCGCAACCGAATGCGGCGCATCTGGCGCTGGCGCGGTTGCAGCGGGAGTTTTCCGGCGAGGTGGTCATCGTCACCCAGAACGTTGACGCGCTGCACGAGGCGGCGGGGGCAGAGGTGATCCATATGCACGGGGCGCTGGCCTCGGCGCTTTGCGCCGCCTGCGGGCATCGCTGGGGCGCGCCGCTGGTGATGGCTCCCGGTGAGCCTTGCCCCGCCTGCGGCGCTGGTGCCGGGCGGCCCGACATCGTCTGGTTCGGCGAGATGCCCTATTTCATGGAACAGATCGAAGATCACCTGCTGGGCTGCGATCTCTTTGCCGCCATCGGCACCTCGGGGCAGGTCTACCCGGCTGCGGGCTTTGTGCAACAGGCGCGCTACGCGGGTGCCCGGACAATCGAGATGAACCTGCGCGACAGCGACAGCAGCCATGCCTTCGAAGATCACCTAATCGGACCGGCCAGCAAGGTGGTGCCTAGCTGGGTCGAGACGCTGTTGTAAGGATGGCTGCCATCGGCCCCCGCGCCGTGGGATGCACAGCCATGGTAGGCCCGCATGACGGGCTGGGAACTGCCCACCGTTAGAAACGGGCTGCGCACATCACGTAATCCAAGCCCCGCGTCAGCCCCACAGTCTTTCGCGCCGCGCATCGTCCTCGCGCGCCTCTTGGCGCGCCGCGTCAAGCTGGGCGTCACCGCCCGCGCTGCGCTCGGCCCGCGCCGCCGCCACCAGCGAGCGGAACAGGCGTCGATGCGCCCGCCGGTAGACAAGATGTTCCGGGTGCCACTGCACCCCAAGCGCAAACGGGTCGGACATCCGCTCGATTGCCTGCACCATGCCGCCTTCGTCGCGGGCGGCCACGCGCAGCCCCTGCCCCAGAACATCCACCGCCTGCGAATGCAGCGCGTTGACGTAGATGCACGACGCCTTGGCCGAGCGCGATAGCAACGATTCGCCCTCGATCAGTACCCGTTTGCGCGGCAGCACGGTGCGCACATAACGGCTGCCCTGATAGACCTCGTAGGCATCCTGATGCAGCGTGCCGCCCAGCACCACGTTCAGCATCTGCGAGCCTCGGCAGATCCCGAGGATCGGCAGGCCACGATCAAACGCCCCGCGCAGCACCGATTGTTCCAGCGCGTCGCGCGCCGGGTCCAGCCGGACGCCAACGCGCAGCTCTCCGCCATATAAGGTGGGCGCAATATCGTCGCCGCCGCCGATGACCACGCCATCCACCGCGTCAAGATCGACGGTGCGATACCCGGCCTGCCAGCGCAGCGCCCGCCCGCCAGCAAGCCAGATCGCCAGCTTCATCAGTGGAAACACCCGCCAGCCGGATTTGCGCGACACGGTCACCCCGATCAGTGGCCGTGACGTCACAGGCCCGCCTCGCGCAGCATCCGTGCCACCGTTCCGGCCCAGTCATGGCGTAGAGAGGTCAGCGAGGCACGATGATCGCGCCAAGCCGCGCGCAACCGGCGCAGCAGGCTGGTGTCGGCGGCCACCTGTTCGACCAGCACCCAGCGGTTCCATTCGCGCGCCAGCGACCAGTCCGCTTCGTCGATGCGGCAATCCGGCAGGCGCCAGTGATAGGTCGGGCGCTTGCCGATCTGTTCCATGTCCATCGCTCGCGCCACGCGCGCCTCGTCGATCATGGTGAACAGCGGCAGCATGTCGAGCCCGTGATTGCGCGACGGCGACAGTTCGAGATAGGTCTCGATCAGCTCATGCATATGCTTGGGCGCGCGATGCGAGGCCAGCTTGTCGATCAGCGCCCTCGGGTACGGATCGACCCATGGCAGCAAGCGGCGCGACAGGTCGATCCCGGCCACCCGGCGGATGTGATCTTCGATCAACGCATAAGACGTGAGCACCGGCGCGATATCCCCAAATGTCAGCGACACCGCTTCGGGGTTGAAATGCACGCCAAAGCCCAGCAGAACGCCGCTGCTGGTCCCGGTTGCCCCCGCCTCGGCCAAGGCCAGCAAGGCACGGTCAAGATCGGCGATCTGCTCGACTTCGATCGGGGGGCTGACGATCTCGACCGGCACCACGGATCGCGCCGCGTCGCGCAGCTGGCGTGTCAGCATATTGTCATCGAGCTTGTTGAGCGGACGGCTGTCGAGATAGACCTCGAAATCGCCAAGCGCCGTGCCCTGCGCTTCCCAGCGGCCTCGGTGTTCCTGCCGTGGCGTGCCGCCCAGAACGTCGCACAGGATCTGCGCCACGCGATCCTCGTCGAGACCCGAAAATTCGACCTCGATCCCGACCTTGCGCCGGACGCCATCGGCGTTCAGCGGGCTTGGCAAGGCCTTCAGGGCCGGTGGTTCAGAAGTTCGGGACATCGGGCACCCGTGTCGGAGTGGTTTCGTCATGTTCAAACGCTTTGAGCTGGAAGCGCACGCGCACCACGAAAAGACCGTCTTCGTGCCCCTCCTCCAGCGCTCCGCCGATCTGGGTCGCGAAGGCATGGATCAAACGCGTCCCCAGCCCCGTCGGTTCCCCTGCAACCTTTTCGGGCTGGGGCGTGCCTTCGGGCGGCGTGGTATTGGCGATTTCCAGCACGGCACGACCGCTGCCGTCGCGGCTGAAACGCACCAGCACGCGGGCGTGATCTGCCCCCTGCTCCGGTGCGCCGTATTTCAGCGCATTGGTCAGCGCCTCGGCGGTCAGCAGCGACAGGGGCACCGCCTGATCCGGCACCGCCTCGATCTGTTGCAACTCGGTGTCGACACTCACCGGCGCGCCGTTGATCTCGGCCAGCTGCGTCATCTGCTCGACCAGATCCGCCAGCAGCGTGCCAGCATCGACATGGCCCAGATCCTCGGTCTGATAGAGATTGCGGTGGATCGTCGCCAGACTGCGGATGCGGTCCTGCAGACGCTGCAACACAAAGCGCGTCTCGGGCTCGCGCGAGCCGCGGATCTGCATGTTCATGATCGACGAGATGAGCTGAAGGTTGTTCTTGACCCGGTGGTGCACTTCCTTGAGCAGGATGGTCTTTTCCCGCAGGGCGTTTTCCTGCTGGGCCTCGTCGCGCAGGATCGCATCGGCCATGTCGAGGAAATCATCCTCCATGTCGGCCAGTTCCGATGGCATTTCGCGGCTGGCGCGGGTTTCGGGCACGCGGCGGGTGCGGGCGAAGATGCGCATTCGGCGCGAAAGCACCTTGATGTGCCGGATCACCAGCCGGTTCACCGCAAGGAAGGCCACGATCACCGATGCGCCCCACATCAGCAGCGGCAGCGCGCGGGCAAAGCCGCTGACGGAAATCGCCTGCGCCTCGTCGTTGTCCCGACTCCAGATACCGATAGCGCTGACCATGCCGGGCACCAGCGGCGCGGCGGCATAGACCCGCGTCGCGCCGTCCTGACTGCGCGCGGCAAAGCTCTGCGGTTTGGCGCCGATGAGGCTGGCAAGGTCGAGATCCGCCGGAAGCAGCCCTTCGACCTGATTGACCCCGCGGCGCGACGACAGGATGTGGCCCTTCGCATTGATGGTGACAATATCGACATAAGGGGGCGCGATGCCGTCCGCATCAGCGGCAAGCGGCAGCAAGGCCGACGGCACCGACAGCAGCACATGTCCGGCCAGTTCGCCTTCGACATAGAAAGGCTCTGCTACGACGATCACCGAGCGCTGGCTGATCGGCCCGTTCCGGTTCAGCCAGGCCGCAGCGCCGGGGTTTTCCAAAAGCTCTTGCAGGCGCGGAAAATCCGCCAGATCCAGCGCGCCGCCGGTCGAGGTGCAGGGAATGCGGCCATCCACGGTCATCAGGCCGGCAAAGGAATAGCCCGGCGAGGCGGAAAGATAGGATGCAAGCCGGCTTGAACAGGTTTCGACGTTATCCGCGCCATCCGGGCCGAACAGATCAAGCCCAAGCGTCGCGCCAAGCGCCTGAGCGCCGCCCTGCGCGCGCAGCACGGTTTCGCGCTCGTCCAGCGCCGCGGCCTCGGTCAGCGCCACCAGCGACAGCTGCGAGCGCAGCCGGGTTTCCTCCTGCAGCTTCGTCGTCTGAAACCAAGCGACAACCCCGATCGGCACAAGCGCAAGCGTCAGGAACAGGATCATCCGCGCTGCGAGGCCAAGCGGACGCATGCGCGGCACAGTATCGGTCATCTTCACCTGCCCGTAATTTTCTGCCGATCCCGGATGCTTCGGGCACGGTCGTCGTAATCCATATGTTGCGCCAAATCTTGCGGCGCTTTTGCTTTGCTCTGCTTCGGTACATACGAAGCAGGGGGCGGCTATCGTGCCGTCAGTCGTGATCCCGACACAACGGCCATGGTCGCCTGATCCGTCATCTCGAGCTTGTCGTGATCGTCAAGCTGGAGCAACTCTGCAAGTCGCGCACGGGCCCTGTTGACCCGGCTCTTGATGGTGCCCACCGCAACGCCGCAGGTCTCGGCGGCTTCTTCATACGAAAATCCCTGCGCGCCAACAAGGATAAGCGCTTCGCGCTGTTCATCGGTCAGTTTCACAAAGGCACGGCGGAAGTCGGCCAGTTGCAGACGCCCGTCATGTGCGGGCTTTTCCGACAGGCTCTCGGTAAAGATCCCCTCGGCGTCAGACACTTCGCGCCCCGCCTTGCGGCGGTTCGAATAATAGGTGTTGCGCAAGATGGTAAACAGCCAGGCGCGCATGTTGGTGCCGGGCTCGAAACTGGCAATCTTCGACCACGCCTTGACCAGCGTGTCCTGCACCATGTCATCTGCCACCGCGCCGTTGCGCGTCAACGACAGCGCAAAGGCGCGCAGGGCCGGAAGATGCTGTACGATCTCGTCACGGGGATCAGCACTCATTTGGCTGTGTCCTCGCTCGGCGCATCGTCCAGCGATTTCAACTGTGCAATCAGATCGAGGAAACGGTCAGGCACCTTCTCATCAAGCATGTCCTGGTAGACGCGCTTCAGGTTTTCGTCGATGACCTCGGATCCATTGTCTTTGCTCCGCTTATGACCCATTTCGTTCCTTGCTCTTTTTTCCGCTGCGATCTGGCACTATTTTGACCTCATGCGGGAACAAATGCACCATGGGAGCGTTTGGTTCCCGAAAAAATCGAAAAAGGATTGAGACATGGCAACGGGTGACCTGAGTCAGGCCATTGGGACAGCGCTTCCTTATCTTCGTCGGTACGCGCGGGCGCTGACTGGCAGCCAAAGCACCGGCGACAACTATGCGGCCGCCACGCTGGAGGCGATCCTCGCCGACCGCAGCGCTGCCTCCGAAGCGTCCTCGCCAAAGGTCGGGATGTTCAAGGTTTTCCACGGCATATGGGTCAGCACCGGGGCGCCGGTGGTGGATGAGAACGAGGCCGCCGCCGCCAAGGCGCAGGCGCGTCTGTCAAAGCTGACCACCAACAGCCGCGAAGCACTACTGCTGCATTCGATCGAGGAATTCGAGCTGCCCGAAGTGGGCGAGATCATGCAGATCGACACCGCAGAAGCCGAACAGCTGGTGACGCTTGCCCGTCAGGAAATGGCCGATGCCGTGACCGGGCGCGTGCTGATCATCGAGGACGAGGCGATCATCGCCATGGACCTTGAAAGCATCGTCTCCGAACTGGGCCACAAGGTGACCGGCGTTGCCCGCACCCGCGCCGCCGCGGTCGAGCTTGCGGCCAAGGAGACCCCCGATCTTGTTCTCGCCGACATTCAGCTGGCAGACAATTCCTCGGGCATCGACGCGGTGAACGACATCCTCAAGGCGCTCGGCGACCGGCCGGTGATCTTCATCACCGCCTTCCCCGAACGGCTGCTGACCGGTGAACGCCCGGAACCGGCCTTCCTGATCTCCAAGCCCTATTCCGAAGATCAGGTGCGCTCGGCGGTCAGTCAGGCGATGTTCTTCTCGTCAACCGAGACGCTGAGGGCCTGAGCCAGACGACGCGACAGCGCCGCGCCTCCGAAAGGAGTCGCGGCGTTTGCCTGCGCAAGATCGCAGGCCCGGCCTATTGGCTGGCAATGTTCTCTGGCGGCGGATCGTTGGCCAGTTCATCGGACGAGGTCAGCATGTCAGTTAGTACCAGCCCGGCAAGGGCAAGCAGAACTGCGAACACGATGCCCGCCACCCGATCAAGACGGCTTAGGTCGCTGATCGTGGCGTTTTCCGTGGAAAACTGGTCGCTTGGCACCCTTTCGGGCGTCACGGTGCTGGCTTGGCAGGGCATGGCACCATGGGGGAGGTCTTGGGTATTCGGGGACATCTGGCAGCTCGATGCTGGACTGTGAAGACAGGTACTTGGCGCAACACGGATGTGATGCGCCTTTCCGATGCTATTGTCTTTCAGAATCTTGAAGAGAGACACAACATGCGCAGCATTCTGCCCATGCTGAACGAAATATGCCACATCCGGGCCGGAAACCCCGCCTGCCGGAGGCGCCGATGCGCCCCCGGCGGCCGCCGCGCTGGCCTGTTTTCCCGTGAGTGGCTGCCGATCTTTCGGCGGGGACGTCGCGGCGGGGTGTGTCATCACTCGGTGGGTGCGGTCACGGGCGGCGCATCGGGCACGACGCTGTTGTCGGCCGGTGCCATAGCAGGCGGCGCGCCGCCGGCGTCATCGTCGCCAAGGCTGCCGATGCCGATGGCAAGCCCTGCCACCACAAGGGCGGCCACGATCCAGCCGACCACCCCACCCCGGCCCTTGCGGGCCTCGGGCGGGCGGGCGGGCGTGTCATTTTCGACCTGTGCGCGATAGGCATCGGAAACGTTCTTGCGTTCATCGAAATAGGCCATGTCGTTTCTCCTCTTGTCAGGTTGGTCTTGGATGTGCCGGCTGTGTCCGGCGCTTGTACAAAGCTAACCACGAAAGACGCCGTCGGTATCCCTGTATCGCCGCAGGCTCCCGTGTCCGGCGAGCGCCCGCCCAAATCGCCCTGCCGCATGGGCGCCGCTCCGCCGCGCCGCGTTGCGGCATGGGCGGAACCGGCGAAACCTTGCGCAAATCACCGCCATCAAGCGCCCTTTCCGCCGATGGCGCGGGCACTGGACCAATCTTTGCGCCGCGCCTATAACGCCGCCCATGATGGGCCGTACCGAGATCCTCATTCGAATTACCTGCCCGGCGCTCTGATCACACGAGCCGCCGGGACAAGGCGTATGCAAGCCGCGCGCCGCACACACCCAATCGCAGACTTCCAGACCCCGGGACCGCAAATCATGTGCGCCGACACCACCGACACCTCCGCCGTGCCTGACTACAAAGACACGCTGAACCTTCCGAAAACCGACTTTCCGATGCGCGCTGGCCTGCCCAAGCGCGAGCCGGAATGGCTTGCCCGCTGGGAGAAGCTCGGCATCTACGACCGCCTGCGCGAAAAAGCCGCCGGGCGCACGCCGTTCACCCTGCACGACGGCCCGCCCTATGCGAATGGCCACCTGCATATCGGCCACGCGCTGAACAAGACGATCAAGGACATGATCGTGCGCTCCCACCAGATGATGGGGCACGAGGCGCGCTATGTTCCGGGCTGGGATTGCCACGGTCTTCCCATCGAATGGAAGATCGAAGAGCAGTACCGCAAGAAGGGTAAGAACAAGGACGACGTTCCGGTTGTCGATTTCCGGCAGGAATGCCGCAAGTTCGCCGAGGGCTGGATCGACATCCAGCGCGAGGAATTCAAGCGCCTTGGCATCACCGGTAACTGGGCCGATCCTTACCTGACGATGAACTTCCACGCCGAACGCGTCATCGCCGAGGAATTCATGAAATTCCTGATGACCGGCACGCTGTATCAGGGATCGAAACCCGTGATGTGGTCGCCGGTCGAAAAGACCGCGCTGGCCGAGGCCGAGATCGAATACCACGACCACCAGAGCCACACGATCTGGGTGCCGTTCAAGGTGGTCTCCGATGGCCCGCTCAAGGATTACAAGGCGGTGATCTGGACGACGACCCCCTGGACCATCCCGTCCAACAAGGCCGTCGCCTACAACCCCAAAGTGTCCTACGGCGCCTACGAGATCACCGGCCGCCCGGAGGAATGCTGGTGCCGGATCGGCGAGCGCTACCTTCTGGCAGACGCGCTGGCCGAGGACACGCTTGGCAAGGCGCGGCTCGAGCCGGGCATGTATCGTCGTCTTCATGACGTGAGCGCCGAGGATCTCGCTGGGCTGGTCATGGCGCACCCCTTCGCCGGGATCGACGGCGCGGATGGCTTCTGGGATTACGACGTGCCGATGATCGACGGCGATCATGTCACCGACGACGCGGGCACCGGCTTTGTGCACACCGCGCCCAGCCACGGCGCCGATGACTACGAATGCTTCGTCAAGCGCAACTGGATCGACCGGATGACCCACAACGTTGGCGAGGAGTCCGAATTCCTGCCGCATGTGCCGTTCTTCGCCGGGCTTCAGGTGTTCGACCGCAAGGGCAAGGAAGGCAAGGCCAACTCCGCCGTCATCGCCAAGCTGGTCGAGGCGGGCGGCATCATCGCGCGTGGCCGGGTGAAACATTCCTACCCGCATTCGTGGCGCTCCAAGGCGCCGGTGATCTTCCGCAACACGCCGCAATGGTTCGCCAGCATCGACCGCGCCGTGGGCGACGGGCAGGATCAATACGGCACCACCATCCGCGAACGCGCGCTGCATTCCATCGACAACCTAGTAAAGTTCACGCCGCAGACCGGGCGCAACCGGCTGTATTCGATGATCGAAACCCGGCCCGACTGGGTGCTGTCACGCCAGCGGGCGTGGGGCGTGCCGCTCACCTGTTTCGTCAAGAAAGACACCCTGCCCACCGACCCCGATTTCCTGCTGCGCGATGCGTCGGTCAACGCCCGCATCGCCGAGGCGTTCGAGGCCGAGGGCGCGGATGCGTGGTACAAGGACGGTGCCAAGGAACGGTTCATCGGTGATGCCGCCAACCCCGACGACTACGATCAGGTGTTCGACGTGCTGGATGTGTGGTTCGATTCCGGTTCGACCCACGCCTTTGTGCTGCGCGACCGGCCCGACGGCACGGCGGATGGCATCGCAGATGTCTATATGGAGGGCACCGACCAGCATCGCGGCTGGTTCCATTCCTCGATGCTTCAGGGCTGTGGCACCATGGGCCGCGCGCCCTATCGCAACGTGGTGACGCATGGCTTCACGCTGGACGAGAAGGGCAACAAGATGTCCAAATCGCTCGGCAACACCATCGCCCCCGAGGACGTGGTGAAACAATACGGCGCCGACATCCTGCGCCTGTGGGTGGCGCAGGCCGATTACACCGCCGATCAGCGCATCGGGCCGGAGATCCTCAAGGGCACCGCCGACGGCTACCGCCGCCTGCGTAACACCCTGCGCTTCATGCTGGGCGCGCTGGGGCATTTCACCGAAGCCGACCGGGTGGATGCGAAAGACATGCCCGAGCTGGAACAATGGGTGCTGCACCGGCTTGCCGAGCTCGACACGCAGGTGCGCGAGGGCTACCGCAGCTTTGACTTCCAGAAGGTGTTCAGCGCGGTGTTCCACTTCTGCACCATTGATCTGTCGGCGGTGTATTTCGACATCCGCAAGGATGCGCTCTATTGCGATGGCGACACCGCGCGCCGCCGCGCCGCGCGTACGGTGATGGACCTGCTGTTCCACCGCCTTGTCACATGGCTTGCCCCGGTGCTGCCCTTCACCATGGAAGACGTCTGGCTCGACCGCTTCCCCGGCGATGACAGCTCGGTGCATCTGCAGGACTTCCCCGAAACGCCGGGCGACTGGCTGAACCCGGCGCTGGCCGACAAATGGGCCAAGGTGCGCGCCGCCCGCCGCGTCGTCACCGCCGCGCTGGAAATCCAGCGCACGGACAAGGTCATCGGCGCCTCGCTTGAGGCGGCGCCGGTGGTGCATGTCGAGGATGCCGCCATGCTAGAGGCGCTCAAATCGGTTGCCTTCGAGGATCTGTGCATCACCTCGGCAATCACCCTGACCGCCGATCCAGCCCCGGCCGAGGCGTTCCGCATGGCGGAAGTTCCCGGCGTCGGTGTGGTGTTCGAAAAGGCGAGCGGCCAGAAATGCCAGCGCTGCTGGAAGATCCTGCCGGATGTGGGCTGCCACACGCACCCCGCGACCTGTGCACGCTGCGACGACGCCCTAAGCTGATCGCCCAACAAACATGCAGCCGCGGCGAAGATTTGCCGCGGTTGCCCCGATTTGCACCGTTGACGCGCAAAAGAGCTTGCCGACGTGCCCCCGGCCAAGGCAAGATTAACGCTATCCGGCAACGGCGCCGGAGACCCACTTTTGGGAAAATGAGCAAGGCTGCTCGATCCGTCGCCAAACCGCGACGTGTCGGCGGCTTTTTTTGTGTTTGGACCCCTGCATCGGAGCCATGATCATGACTCGCAAGACTGGCCATATCGCCCTTGTCGGCGCCGGACCCGGCGCGCTCGATCTGCTGACCCTGCGCGCCCATAGCCGCATCAAGGATGCGGATGTGGTGCTGTACGACCGCCTTGTCGATCCAGCGATCGTCGATTTGGCCCGGACCGGAGCCGAGCGGATTTATGTCGGCAAGGAGGTCGGGCGCTGCGCATGGCCGCAGGGGCGCATCGACCGGCTGATCGTTGCCAAGGCGAAACTGGGCCTGCGCGTGGTGCGGCTGAAATCCGGCGATCCGTCGGTGTTCGGACGCGCCTGCGAAGAGATCGCCGCCGCCCGCGCCGCCGGTATCGAGGTCGAGATCGTTCCCGGTGTCACCGCCGCCTCGGCCGCTGCCGCCTCGATCGCCACGCCGTTGACCGAACGCGGCGAGACCGACAGCCTCATCCTGACCACCGGCACCGCGCGCCCCGGCGATGCTGCGCCCGACCGCGCGCGGCTGGCCTATCCCGGCACCTCGATGGCGTTCTACATGGCGGTGCAGCGCGCGGCCGAGGTGCAGGCCGATCTGCTCGCCGCCGGGGCCCCCGCCGCCTGCCCCGTCGACATCGTCGAGCGCGCCAGCACGCCAAGCGAGCGGCATGTGCAGACCACGCTGGGCCAGCTGTCGCAAAGCATCGCGGAACAGGGCGTGCAGAATCCGGCGATCCTGTTCATCCGCTACCCCAAGTCGCTGGCGGCCGCCCTGTCGGGCGCGGCGCGCATTATCGCCGCCTGACAGCGCAACCATTGGCAGCGGCGCGCAGCGCAGGATTGATTTGCGCCGCGCAACAGCCGATCTTTTTGGCAGCCATTGCCTGCGGAGGCCCCAATGTCGCTGTTCGCCGATCTGCTGTCCACCGTCTTTGAACGCCGCGCCCTGATCGGGCCGATCTTGCGGCGCGACCCGCGCAGCACCGAGGCGCTGGTCAGAGACCTTGCCGCCGCCACCTCGGAAACCGCGCAGCTGTGGCTTGCAACGCGCATCCTGCAGCGCTTTGCCGAAATGGACGACGCCGCGAAGCTGGCGTTCTTCCACCACCTCGCCGAGACCTACACGCTGAACATTCCCGCCCTGCGCGCGGCGCTCGACGGGTTCGAATCCGATCCCTCGGGCCGCAGCTACCGTGCCGTCACCGCCGCCTGCGAACCGCCCCGGATGGAGCTTATGCGCCGCTTCAACGCCGTGCCCGGCGCCACCGAAATGCTGGTGCGCATGCGCGCCGACCTGCTGCGGCTGGGCGCGGGCGATGCGACGCTTCAGCAACTGGATGTCGATATGCGCCACCTGCTGCGCAGCTGGTTCAACCGCGGCTTTCTGGTGCTGCGCCCGATCAGCTGGGAAAGCCCGGCGCATATCCTTGAAAAGATCATCGCCTACGAGGCGGTCCACGCCATTCACAGCTGGTCCGACCTGCGCCGCCGCCTGCAACCGACCGACCGGCGCTGTTTCGCGTTTTTCCACCCCGCGATGCCCGACGAGCCGCTGATCTTTGTCGAGGTGGCGCTGACCAAGGGCATTCCCGGCTCGATCCAGCGGCTATTGGCCGAAGACCGCGCCCCGATGCCGCCCGAAGACGCCGATACCGCAGTGTTCTATTCGATCTCGAATTGTCAGCCGGGGCTGGCGGGGATCTCGTTCGGCAATTCGCTGATCAAGCAGGTGGTCGGCGATATCAGCTCCGCGCTGCCCGGGCTGAAGACCTTTGTCACGCTCTCGCCGATCCCGGGACTGATGCGCTGGCTCGCCGCGCAATCCATCGCTTGCGATGCGCAGGATGACAGGGCCATGGCAATGCTCGCCGCGCATTACCTGCTGAACGCCAAACGCCCCGACGGCCAACCGGTCGATCCGGTCGCGCGCTTTCACCTTGGCAACGGCGCGCGGATTCAGGCGGTGCACCCGGGCGCAGATCTGTCGGAAAACGGGCTGAGGCAATCCGGCGGGGTGATGGTCAACTACCTTTACGATTTGTCCAAATTCGAGAGATACCACGACGCTTACGCCGAAACCCGTGAGGTCAAGGCGGCGCAACCGGTGCGCGCGCAGGCGGCGGGGTTCGAAAAGCGTATCATGGCCTGATATGCGCCTTACGCAAGGCTTTTGCGATAAGCTATGCGTTTTAGGAATACCCGTTCTGCTGGTCCCATCGACATCTGGTCGCCGCCGGGCATAACTGCGTAAATACTGCGCAGCATATGAGCGCAGTCCGGCCTTGACACGACAGAATATGTCGCAAGGCCGTAGCCCGGAGGAGCCATGACCCTGCACGCCCGCATCCAGAACCCCGACTTCCGCAGCAAGATCATGAGCGCCGAAGACGCCGCCGCCCTGATCCACAATGGCATGACCGTCGGCATGAGCGGCTTTACCGGCTCGGGCTATCCCAAATCGGTGCCCACCGCGCTGGCCGCGCGGATCGAGGCTGCCCATGCCGCTGGCGATCCCTTCCGGGTCAAGGTCTGGACGGGGGCCTCGACCGGGCCGGAACTGGACGGCGCGCTGGCCAAGGCCGACGGCATCGAACTGCGCCTGCCCTATAACTCCGACCCGATCGCCCGGGAAAAGATCAACTCTGGCGAGATGAACTATTTCGACATGCATCTAAGTCAGGTCGCGCCGATGGCGTGGCAGGGCTTTCTTGGCCCGCTCGACGTGGCGGTGGTCGAGATTTCCGGCATCACCGCCGAGGGCGCGCTGATCCCGTCGTCGTCGATCGGCAACAACAAGACGTGGCTCGACCGGGCCGACAGGGTGATCCTTGAACTTAACCGCTGGCAATCTGGCGCGCTGAACGGGATGCACGACATCTACTACGGCACGGCGCTGCCGCCGCACCGGGTGCCGATCCCGCTGGTCCGTCCTGATGATCGCATCGGGCAGCCGCATTTCACGGTCGATCCGGCCAAGGTGGTCGCCGTGGTCGAAACCGATGCGCCCGACCGCAACCTGCCCTTCGCCAAGCCCGACGCGGTGGCCAATGCCATCGCCGGCCACCTGCTGGAGTTCTTCGCCCACGAAGTCGCGCAAGGCCGCCTGCCCGCCAATCTGCTGCCGCTGCAATCGGGCGTGGGCAATGTGACAAACGCCGTGCTCTCGGGGCTGATGGACGCCCCTTACCACGACATGACCGCCTATACCGAGGTCATTCAGGACGGCATGCTCGACCTGCTGGATGCGGGCAAGCTGCGCATGGCATCGGCCACGGCGTTTTCGCTGTCGCCCGACGCGGCAGAGCGGTTCAACAACGACGCCGCGCGCTATGCCAGAAAGCTGATCCTGCGCCCGCAGGAGATCTCCAACCACCCCGAACTGGTGCGCCGACTGGGCTGCATCGCGATGAACGGGCTGATCGAGGCCGACATCTACGGCAACGTCAATTCAACCCAGGTCATGGGCTCGCGCATCCAGAATGGCATCGGCGGCTCGGGGGATTTCGCCCGCAACGCCTATGTGTCGATCTTCATGACGCCGTCGATTGCCAAGGGCGGCAATATCTCGGCCATCGTGCCGCAGGCGTCGCATGTGGATCACATCGCGCAGGACGTGCATGTGATCGTCACCGAACAGGGACTGGCCGATCTGCGCGGCCTTGCGCCCAAGCAACGCACGCAGCTGATCATCGAGCGCTGCGCCCACCCCGATTACCGCGATGCGCTCCATGATTACTACGCCCGCGCGCTGAGCGGCAGCTTTGGCAAACACGCGCCCTCGCTGCCGGGTGAGGCGCTGAGCTGGCACCAGCGCTTCATCGACACTGGTACGATGCGTTAAAGCGCACCCTTGGTCGAGGGGATCGCATCAAGCTTGCGCGGGTCGGGTTCCACCGCCTCGCGCAAGGCGCGGGCGACGGCTTTGAACGTTGCCTCGACGATGTGGTGGGAATTGAACCCGTGCAGCATGTCGATGTGCAGCGTGATGCCGCCATGGGTCGACAGCGCCTGAAAGAACTCGCGCGCCAGCTCGGTGTCGAAGGTGCCGATCTTCTGGGTTGGAATCTCGACGTTCCAGATGAAGAACGGCCGCGCCGACAGATCGAGCGCGCAGCGAATCTGCGCATCATCCATCGCCAGCAGACAGGCGCCATAGCGCCGGATGCCGCGCTTGTCGCCAAGCGCGCGGCTCAGCGCCTGCCCCAGCGCGATGCCGGTATCCTCGACCGTGTGGTGATCATCGATGTGGGTATCGCCCTTGGCGCGCACCGTCATATCGATCAGCGAATGCCGCGACAGCTGGTCGAGCATATGATCGAAAAACCCGACCCCGGTCTGCATGTCATACGCGCCCGAGCCGTCAAGATCGACGCTGACTTCGATCTCGGTCTCGGCGGTGTTGCGGGCGATGCTGGCCTTACGCATGTCGGGTCTCCTGATCTGTCGCGCCCCTGTGTCGGCGCGCCGCCTGATTTGCGCCCGCTTATAGGCGCGCGCCCTGCCCCCGCCAAGGACATCTTGCCGGGGCCAGCGCCCCGTGCCAGTTTGCCCCGCAAAGGAGATTGCCATGACCACCTGCGTTTTCGTCCAGATCCGCTGCACCCCCGGCACGCCCTATCAGGTCGCCGAACAGATCGCGCTCAAGGAACTCCATTCCGAGCTGTATTCCACCTCGGGCGACTGGGATCTGCTGGTCAAGCTGTACATCCCTGAGGGTCAGGACATCGGCCATTTCATCAACGAAGAGCTGGTGTCCGGCGTGCCGGGCATCGAACGCACGCTGACCACGCTGACCTTCAAGGCGTTCTAGTCTGGCTTTCTGATCGCCTTGCGCGCGGCCTCCAGCCCGGCCTGAAACCCCTCGGCATCGCCATAATCGAGAAACTGGGCATAGCGCGCATGTGGCGCACGCACCCGCGCGGCGTGCTTGATCGGGCACCAGAACGCCTCGGTCCGCGAGGCGATCTCGGTCACGTAGGACAGCAGCCCGTTGCAATAGCCGCAGAACATGCAGTTCAGTTTCTGCACGGCGTTCAGATAGGCAAGATGCTGGCGGTCGATGCGGATGTGATCGCCCCGGCGCACCCGGGGGATGCCATAGGCGCGAAAGCACACCGCCTGATAGACCGTGACGAAGGCATCGAGCAGCACGAAGGGCACGATCAGCGCATAGATGAACGGTGCGGTGAGGATATGCCAGAGCGGCGCGCGGACCAGAAAGGTCGCAAGCCCGATGCGGGCGTCCCGCTGGACGCGGCGGGCCTCGGCCTCAAAGCGCACGCGGCCCTTTTCCAGCCGGTAGCGAAACGCCTCGCGGCGCTGCGCGATCTCGTCTTCAAGCTCGTCGTAGAGCGCATCGATATGCGCGAGGATCTGCTCGATGCGCGTGGTCATGGCGGCCTCCGTCTTGCGCGGTCACGATAGCCGCGCAAGGCGCCTCGCTCAATACAGGCGTTCCGGTCAGACCGCGCCTTCTGCGATCCGCAGCGCCTTTGCGCAGTCCGGTTCGCTCATTGAGCGACAGACCTCCTCGATTTCGGATAGGGCCGTCAGCCCATTGAGGCACATCTCGGTCATGTCGTGATGATCGCGGCGCCATGGGCCGGCATCCTCTTGCAGCGTCGCAGCCGAGACCCGACCGAACAGTTGTTGCAGAACCGCCTCCATCTCGGGGGCAAGGCCGCTGCCCAGGCGGCGGATCCGCTCTTCGAGGTCAGCGCGCCGAGCGATGCTTTCGCCGCGCCTGACGCGGATCACCCGCCGTTCGAACGAAGTCGCCACCGCCCTGAGGATGGCGTCGAGCCCCAGCTCTTCCTTGACAAGATAATCGTCGCAACCGTTGCGCATTGCCTCGATCACCACGTCGTGGTGATCGACGCTGGTGACCATGATCGCGATCGCAGCGCGCTGAAGAGGGTGCGCGCGCAGCGCCGCAAGCGCCTCCTGCCCACTGTCGATCCCAAGCCGGTAATCGAGAAAGGCGATGTCAAAGCGGCGCGTGTCCATCGCCGCCCTCATCTTCGACAGGCTCTCTGCCTCGTGGAAGTCAAATCCCAGACCGGCCTTTCGGCACATCCTGATGAGCCGGAACCGGTCGGCGTCGTCATCATCCACGATCAGGGCCTGAGGAACGCCGCGTTCCTCCCCATGGCACCCGTATTCGGCTATCTGCATCGCTTCTGCGGTCTCCTCGTGTCACGCGCTTCACGATCAGAGCCTAGACCGGGGCGCGTGAACACAAGCTTAACGCGGGAACAACCCCCGAGGACCCATCGCAACAATCGGCGCGGGCTTGATCGGCCTGCGCGCAAACAGGCTGCCCGGCGCCCGCCACGGCACTGCAAAACACCCGCCAGTTATCGGCATGAGCGCAGCCCGTCGGCCACAGGTGCTAGTGCGATGGCACAGCCCGACAACCCCTAAGAACACAGCACAAGTGCGGCGCGTGATGGTGTCGCAGGGCCTTGGCCGCGGCGCGGGTCATCCCCATCTATATCAAACAAGGAGGAAGAGATCATGATCAAGCTCATGACACAGATGGGTGCCACGCCGATGGAGGTCAGGCTTTCGGGCAAGATCACCGACGACGATTACGAAGACGTGCTGACCCCCGCGCTGGACGCCGCGATCGAGGCCAATGACAGGGTGCGCATACTGGCCATCATCGCCGATGATTTCGAGGGCTACGAGTTTGACGCGATGCTCGAGGATGCGCGGCTCGGGCTGCGCCACTGGAACGGGTTCGACCGCGTGGCGATGGTCTGCGGCCTGCGCAGCATCAATATGCTCGTGCGGGGGTTTTCGGCGCTATACCCCTGCCCGGTTGCGATCTTCGCCCCCGGCGAGGAAGACGACGCCCGCCGCTGGCTGCGCGAATCTCTTGGGGCGCTGCATCAGGAGGATCTGGGCGACGGCGTGCTCAAGGTCTCGCTGCTGGGCAAGCTCGACGCTGCGGCCTATGACGGCGAGGCAGAGGATATGAACGCCTTCATCCGCCGCAATGACCGTTTCCGCCTGCTTCTCGACCTGCGCGATTTCGATGGCTGGCAGGGGCTTGCGGCGCTGGACGCCCATCTGGGGATGATCCGCGATCATCGCCAGCTTGTTGATCGGGCGGCGATCGTCGCAGATGCCGCCTGGATGCGGCTCGCTGCACGGGTCGGGCGCAGGCTGCTGGGGGTCGACGCCCAAGTCTATCCGTCCGATGCGTTCGAGACCGCGAAGGCGGATCTTCTGGCCTGATCCTCTTCGGCCCGGCTTGCAGGGTCAGCGGATCTGTAGGGGCGCGCCCGGCGACTTGCCTCGCATCGGCCCAGCTAGGGTCAGGATGCATT
>NZ_JAHKQA010000097.1 GCF_018860705.1 Citreicella sp. C3M06 | reverse complement strand
ATGCATCCTGACCCTAGGGACCCGAGAGATGAGTAAGAGCGCCGACTGATCTGCCCCCACCGAGTGGTCCGGTTTGGATATGAGTGCATGGTCGGCCTGATGTGCTACCCGACGCGCCCTCGGCCAGATCCCGGCGAACGAGCCTCCCTGAACCTCCATGACAAGGCATAAGTAGCTGATCGAGATGGGGTTCATCTTGCGACCGTGGCAAAAAATGTCGCGTGGACATGACATTGCATTAGCATTAGCTCAGTGTGCGGACTGCTGCAGACATATCTACGAAAGGCCGTTCCATGTTAGACATCCAGCCGACCGCTTTGCCCGGCGTTCTTATTCTGACGCCACGCCGGTTCGGGGATGCGCGCGGCTTTTTCTGCGAAAGCTGGAATGCCGGACGGATGGCCGAAAATGGTCTGCATTTCGATTTCGTGCAGGACAACCATTCGATGTCGGCGCAGATCGGCACGGTGCGGGGGCTGCATTTCCAATCGCCCCCCCATGCCCAAGCCAAGCTGGTGCGTTGCGGGCGCGGGCGTCTGTTCGATGTGGCGGTGGATATCCGCAAAGGCTCTCCGACTTACGGGCAGTGGGTCGGCGAAGAGTTGTCGTTCGAAAACGGCAAGCAACTGTTGATCCCGGCGGGGTTTCTGCATGGGTTTTCCACGCGTGAACCGGATACCGAGATTTGCTACAAATGCACCGATTATTACGCCCCCGATTGCGACGGCGCGGTGCGGTTTGATGATCCGGACATCGGCATCGACTGGGGCCTGACGGGCGAGGCGGTGCTGTCGGACAAGGACGCCGCTGCGCCCTTTCTTGCGAATTTCGACAGCCCCTTTGTGTGGGAGGGCACGGCATGAAACTGCTTGTCACCGGCGGTGCCGGCTTCATCGGCTCGGCCGTGGTGCGCCGCGCCGTGGCGCAGGGCCATTCGGTCGTGAACCTTGATGCGCTGACCTATGCCGCCTGTCTGGACAATGTGGCGAGCGTCGCCGACAGCCCACTTTATGCCTTTGAAAAGGCCGATATCCGCGACCGCGCCGCGTTGGATCGCATCCTTGCGCAGCATCGACCCGACGCGGTGATGCATCTGGCTGCCGAGTCCCATGTGGACCGCAGCATCGACGGGCCGGGCACCTTCATCGACACCAATATCATGGGCACCTTTCACATGCTGGAAGCCGCCCGCGCCTATTGGGTCGCGCAAGGGCGGCCCGAGGGGTTTCGGTTTCACCATATCTCGACCGACGAAGTGTTCGGCTCGCTCGGGGCGACAGGGCAGTTTACCGAAGACACGCCTTATGATCCCCGCTCGCCCTATTCCGCGTCCAAGGCGGGGTCGGATCATCTGGTGCGCGCTTGGGCCGAGACCTACGGCCTGCCGGTGGTTCTGACCAATTGTTCCAACAATTACGGCCCGTTCCATTTCCCCGAAAAGCTGATCCCGGTAATCATCCTGAACGCACTGGCGGGAAAGCCTTTGCCGATTTACGGCGACGGGTCGAACATACGCGACTGGTTGTACGTCGAGGATCACGCCGAGGCGCTGCTGCTGGTGGTCGCCAAGGGCGAGTTGGGCCGCAGCTACAACATCGGCGGCGAGAACGAGCGCAGCAATCTGGATCTGGTGCGCACGCTTTGCGCCATTCTGGACCGCAAACGCCCCAAAGAGGGCTCATACGCGGATCAGATCACCTTTGTGACCGACCGCCCCGGCCATGATGCGCGCTATGCCATCGACCCGGCGCGCATCCGCGACGAGCTTGGCTGGCGCCCGTCGGTCACGGTTGAACAGGGGCTGGAGCTGACCGTCGATTGGTATCTTGAGAACGAATCCTGGTGGCGCGCGTTGCAGGAACGCCACGGCGTGGGCGAACGGCTGGGGGTCACCGCATGATCCTGGTCTTTGGCAAGACCGGGCAGGTCGCGCAGGAACTGGCACGCCGCGCCCCCGACGCGCGGTTTCTGGGCCGGGACGCGGCGGATTTCACCGACCCGGCTGCCTGTGCGGCCTGCATCACCGATGATGTCACCGCGGTGATCAACGCCGTCGCCTATACGGCGGTCGACAAGGCCGAAGACGAAGAGGCCCTCGCCACCGTGATCAACGCCGACACCCCCGGAGCCATAGCGAGGGTCTGTGCCGACCGAGGCATCCCCTTGGTGCAGATCTCGACCGATTACGTGTTCGACGGGGCCGGAGACGCGCCCTTCACCCCCGATGCGCCCACCGCGCCGCTGGGCGCCTATGGGCGCAGCAAGCTCGCCGGAGAGACCGCCGTGCGCGCCGCTGGTGGCCCCCATGCCATTCTGCGCACATCCTGGGTCGTGTCGGCCCATGGCAAGAACTTTGTGAAAACCATGCTGGCGCTTGGCAAAAGCCGAGACCGATTGACCGTTGTTGCGGACCAGATCGGCGGACCGACCCCGGCGGGTGACATCGGGGCCGCCTGCCTGACCATCGCCACCGCGCTGCAAGACGCACCGGACAAGAGCGGCACCTATCATTTCTCGGGCGCGCCTGATGTAAGCTGGGCCGATTTCGCCCGCGCGATCATGTCGCAGGCCGGGCTGACCTGCGACATCGCCGACATTCCGGGCAGCGATTACCCTACGCCCGCCGAACGACCGGGCAATTCGCGCATGGATTGCACGCTGACCGAATTCGTCTTTGGCATCCCCCGCCCGGATTGGCGCATGGGCCTTGGCCACATCCTTTCAGACCTGCCGGAGTGACCCGGCGCGCATTCGATCAAAAGGCATTCCTAGCATGACGAAACGCAAAGGCATCATCCTTGCAGGCGGCTCTGGCACGCGACTGTATCCGATCACCATCGGTGTGTCGAAACAGCTGCTGCCGATCTATGACAAGCCGATGATCTACTATCCGCTGTCGGTGCTGATGCTGGCCGGGATCCGCGAGATCTGCATCATCACCACGCCGCAGGATCAGGACCAGTTTGTCCGCACCCTCGGGGACGGGGCGCAATGGGGCGTGACGCTCAGCTATGTGGTGCAGCCCAGCCCCGACGGGCTGGCGCAAGCGTTTATCCTGGCCGAAGATTTCCTCGATGGTGCGCCCTCCGCGCTGGTTCTGGGCGACAACATCTTTTACGGCCACGGTCTGCCCGAACTGATGGCGCAGGCCGATACCCGCTCCGAAGGCGGCACCGTGTTCGGTTACCGAGTGGCAGACCCGGAACGTTACGGCGTGGTGGATTTCGACGCCGACGGCCAAGCTACGGCGATCATTGAAAAACCACAGGAGCCGCCGTCGAACTACGCGGTGACGGGGCTGTATTTTTTGGATGGGTCGGCTACTCACCGGGCGAAACAGGTCGCGCCGTCCCCACGCGGGGAGCTGGAAATCACCACTCTTCTGGAAATGTACCTCCATGAGGGAAAGCTGGACGTGCAGCGCATGGGGCGTGGCTATGCGTGGCTGGACACCGGCACGCACGGGTCCCTGCTGGACGCGGGCAATTTCGTGCGCACGCTTGAAGAACGCCAAGGGCTGCAAACCGGCTGTCCCGAGGAAATCGCCTATGACAAGGGCTGGATCAGCCGGGACGAGTTGGCGGAACGTGCCGAGATGTTCCGCAAGAACGATTACGGCCGCTACCTCGCCGCCCTGCTGAATCGCTAGGGTACGCCTGACGCCCAAAGAGGATCACGGCCGCTTGCGGTAGCGCCCGAAGACATGCCCTGCCAAGTTCCCCGCCGAGGCCCTGCGCGACAGTTTCTGATGCACGCGATAGACCTCCCAGGTGCCGGCGAGCGATTTCAGCCGGCTTGAGGTCAGCGAGCCCTTGGAGCGGAAATACAGCGCCAGCGGCTCGTCGAGTCCGGCGGCGAAATCGCAGCGCGACAGGATGTCGAGCCACAGCGCGTAATCATGGCTGCGAGTAAAATCGGGCATCGGCACCGAGCCCAGAGCCGAGCGGTCGTAGATCGCCGTCAGGCAGCCGATGACGTTGTGGCGCAGCAGCTCGGCCCGGTCCACCCGGGTGGGCACCCGCACCCGGAACTGCCCTGCCCCGGTCATCCGCCAGAAGCCGGTATAGCTCAGCGCCGCGCCCTGCCCTTGCATATACGCCAGTTGCAGCCGCAGCTTCTGTGGCAGCCAGGCATCGTCGGCATCCAGAAAGGCGATGTAGCGCCCGCGCGCCGCGTCCAGCCCGGCGTTGCGCGCCGCCGCCGCCCCGGAGTTGCGCCCCTGCGTCAGCCCGCGAATACGCGGATCGCGCGCGGCGAGCCGCTCGATCACCTCTGCGCTGGCATCTACCGAGCCGTCGTCGATGAGCAGCAATTCCCAATCGGGCATGTCCTGCGCAAGCACCGACGCCGCCGCGCGCTCCAGCACGGCGGCGGCGTTGAACACCGGAACGATGACCGACACCAGCGGATCGCTGCCCTCGGGTCCGAGAAGAAGCTCCCCGGACATGGCGTTTACAGCGGTGAGACCGCGAAGGCCGGCATGGGCCGCCCTTCGGCCGATGCGACCAGAAACGCCTCGGCCACATCCATCGCCTCGCGGATGGTCACATCCATGTCGAGATAGCGATAGGTGCCAAGGCGGCCCACGAAGGTCACGCCGCCGGTGTCCTCGGCCAGCTTGACGTAATCGGCCAGCAGCGCCTTCTCATCCACCATGCGGATCGGGTAATAGGGGATGTCCTCGGGCTGCGCCTCGCGCGAGAATTCGCGGTAGCACACGGTGCCCTCGTGGCTTTCCCACGGCGAGAAATGCTTGTGCTCGGTGATGCGGGTGTAGGGCACGTCGCGATCCCCGTAGTTCATCACCGCACAGCCCTGATAATCGCCGGTGTCGGTGAATTTCTCGAAATCCAGCGTGCGATAGCCAAGGCGGCCCAGCTTGTAATCGAAATAGCCGTCGAGCGGCCCGGCATAGAACACATGGTCATATTCTTTGGCCATGTCCGGCGCATAGTCGGTGCCAAGCGTGACGGTGATGCCGGGATGGTCCAGCATCCGCTGTACCAGCGCGGTGTAGCCGTCTTCGGGCATGCCCTGAAAGCGGTGGAAGAAGTAATTGTCGTCGTAGTTGAACCGCACCGGCAGGCGCTTGAGGATCGACGCGGGCAGATCCGTCGGCGAGCAACCCCATTGCTTTTCGGTGTAGCCCTTGAAGAAGGCGGCATAGAGATCGGGGCCCACAAAGCGCAGAGCCTGATCTTCAAAGGTTTGCGGATCGGTGATCGAGGTGTCGGCCTGCTCTTCGAGGAAAGCGCGCGCCTCGGCCGGGCGCATGGTCTTGCCGTAGAACTGGTTGATCGTGTGCAGGTTGACGGGCAGCGAATAGACCGCCCCCTGACTCGTGGTCTTGACCCGGTTCTTGTAGGGCATGAAATTCGCGAACCGGTTCACGTAGTTCCACACACCCTCGTCATCGGTGTGAAAGATATGCGGGCCGTAGATATGCACCATGACGCCGGTGTCCGCGTCGCGCTCGGTGTGACAATTGCCCGCCACATGATCGCGGCGGTCGATGATGTGGACCTCATGGCCCGCTTCGGCCAAGTGTCGGCCTGCGACTGCGCCGGACATGCCGGCGCCAACGAAAAGCAGTTTCACGACCATCGCCTCCTGAGTACGCGTGCGCGGCCTTTTTCCACAGATCCCCCCGCGTGGCAACCGAGGCAGGATATGCCCGCCTTCGGAAAATTCACGTCATGGTAGCATCTTGCCATTCTAATGCCGATTTTGACGCACTACTGTCCCGCCACGCCGGTGGACAGGCCCATGCGCCATGGACCAGCCCGGTGCGGATCGGCCACGCCCCCCGCCGCGGCTGTCCTTCGGAGCCACCATCGACAGACCCGGGCGCAGCGCCGGGACAGACCAAGGGACAGAAGGCCAGATCATGCCCAGCACAGGAACCTTTCAGGAGCTCGCGGATTACCTTGTGTCGGGGTACTGGACCCCGCATTCCTTCGACACCTCCTCGAGCAACCGGATCACGGTGAACATTGCCGATCTGTCCGCCGACGGGCAGCAGCTGGCCCGCTGGGCGATGCAGGCATGGGAGGCGGTGGCCGACATCGATTTCGTCGAAACTTCGCGCGACGCGCAGATCACGTTTTCAGATCGCTACCAAGGGGCCTATTCGGGCAGCACCTACAGCCGCGGGGCAATCAGCAGCGCCTATATGAATGTCGCGGGCAGCTGGGTCGACCGCTACGGCACCACGCTCGACAGCTACGCCTTTTCCACCTACATGCACGAGCTTGGCCATGCGCTGGGGCTGGGGCATCTGGGCGAGTACGATGGCAACGCGGTCTATCCGGATGATGCGACCTTTGCCAACGACAGCTGGCAGATCTCGATCATGTCCTACTTCGATCAGACCGACAACACCGCCACCGATGCCAGCTATGCCGAACTGCTGAGCCCGATGATGGTCGACATTCTGGCGATCCAGCAGATCTACGGCACGCCCGGCGCCGACAGCGTCAGCGCCGGCGATACCGTCTGGGGGCGCGGATCGAGCCTTGGCACCTACTTGGATGACTATTTCGCGCTGATCGTGACCAACAGCACCGATGCGGATCTGTATCTTGGCAGCCCGATGGCCTTCACCCTCTATGACATGGGCGGGCATGACCTGATCGACCTTGGCTTCGGGGTGAACCCGATGCGCATCGATTTGCGCGCCGGGCGGTTTTCCGACGTGGCGGGCGGCACCGGCAACATCGGCGTAGCGCTCGGCACGGTGATCGAGGATCTTTATACCGGCGCGGGGGATGACACGCTGACCGGCAATGCCGCAGGCAACCTGATCCTTGCCGGTGCGGGCAATGACGTTTTGTCGGGACTGAACGGGGCCGACAGGCTGGGCGGCGGCGCGGGCAACGACACGCTGAATGGCGGCTCTGGGGCCGACACGCTGTGGGGCGCGGATGGCAACGACCGGGTCTTTGGCGGCAACGGGCGCGATGTCGTCTGGCTTGCAGATGGCGCCGATCTTTACACCGACACCTCGCAAACCGGCTTCTGGGGCGGCGACGCGGCCCATGGCGGCGCGGGCAATGACACGCTCAGCGGCGGCAGCGGCGCCGACACGCTGTGGGGCGATGGCGGCAACGACCTGCTGCAGGGCGGCAACGAAGACGACGCGCTGCATGGCGGCGCGGGCAATGACACGGTCTGGGGAGGCAATGGGCGCGACCGTGCCTGGCTCCACGCCGGCGACGATCTGTTCAACGACAACGCCCAGACCGGCGACTTCGCCTCGGACACGGTATATGGCGGCAGCGGCGCGGATACCCTCAACGGCGGCGGTGGGGCTGACCGCTTTTATGGCGGCGACGGGGCCGATGTGATCGCGGGCGGGATCGGGGACGACCTGCTGAACGGCGGGCGGCAGAACGACCTGCTCTATGGCGGCGACGGCAATGACACCGTGGTCGGCAGCAACGGCGCCGATCAGGCCTGGCTGGGAAACGGCAATGATTATTACGAAGATGACGATCAGGTGGCCTATGGCGACGACCGCATCTGGGGCGGCAATGGCAATGACACCATCCTGATGGGCGGCGGCGATGACACCGCCACCGGCGGCGCCGGGGCCGACAGTTTTGTCATCGCCTCGGTCGAGGGCGATGATCTGGTGACCGATTACCAGCCGGGCATCGACGATCTGACCTTTACCGAACAGATCTGGAACGGCGGGCTGACGGTGGCCGAAATGCTCGACAGCTTTGCCGAGGTGACGGGCGGCGCGCTCGTGTTCAGCTTCGAGCCGGGCTATTCGGTGACGCTTGCGGGCATCACCGACATCGGTTCCATCGCCGATGACATCACGCTGGTCTGATCGAGGCGCCCGGCCCCCCTGCCCTGTCAGTACAGGATGATATCGGGCGCCAGATCCTCCGGGTTGGCGATGCCATCAAGGCGGATCTGGTCGGCGCCGAAATCCAGCACCACGCCATCGCTGACCACAGTGGCGAAACGGTCGATGATCTCGGCGGCGCTCAACGAGCCGGACCAGAGCCCATCGTCGAGGTGCAGCTTGTCGATGCCCAGTTCGAAATCGTCGATCCGGTCAGATCCGCCGCCCGGCGCAAAGACAAAGGCATCGCTGTCACCGTCGCCGATCAGCAGATCATCGCCCGCCCCGCCGTTCAGCGTGTCGTTGCCCGCCCCGCCCAGCAGGCGGTCGTCGCCGCCCTCGCCCAGCAGCAGATCATTGCCGTTCTGCCCCACCAGCCGGTCGCTGCCCACGCCGCCATAGAGGCTGTCGGCGCCGTCGCCGCCGCGCAGGGTATCGTTGCCATAGGCCCCGACCAGCCGGTCGTCGCCAGCCTCGCCGCGCACGTAATCATCGCCGCCGCCGGTGTTGATCGTGTCATTGCCCGCCCCGCCCCAGACGCTGTCGGCGCCATATGCCCCGCCCTGCCCGGTGTCGGTGTAAAGATCATCACCATCGCCCAGCGTGGCGCTGTCGGTGCCGCGCCCGCCGCGCAACGTGTCATTGCCGATGCCGCCGTCCAGCGTATCGGCCCCGTCGCCACCCAGAAGCACGTCGTTGTCCGCCCCGCCAGTCAGCCGGTCGTTGCCCCCACCGCCTTCAAGCCGGTCGCGGCCCGCTTCGCCATGCAGCACATCATTGCCACCGCCGGTGCGGATGGTGTCATTGCCCGCCCCGCCCCAGACCGTATCGCGCCCCCAGTTGCCGCCTTGGGTGCTGTCGCCGTACAGGTCATTGCCCGCCCCCAGCCAGGTCAGGTCGGTGCCGTTGCCGCCCCAGACCGTGTCGTTGCCATCCTCGCCATACAGCCGGTCGGCCCCAAGGCTGCCGCGCAGCAGATCATTGCCCGCCCCGCCCCAAAGCGTGTCATCGCCCCAGCCGCCCCAGAAGTCATCGTCACCATCCTCGCCGTAGAGCAGGTCGTTGCCGTTACCGCCATTCAGCGTGTCATCGCCCGCCCCGCCCCAGGCGCTGTCATTGCCCGCGCCCGAACTGTCGGAGTAGACATCATCGCCCGAGCCCAGCGACACCCGGTCGTTGCCCGCGCCCGCCCGTACCGTGTCGTTGCCCGCGCCGCTGTCCAGCGTGTCGTTGCCGGGCGTCCCTTCGATCAGCTCATCCAAACTCTCGGCCGAAGCCGTGCCACTGCTGCCCGTGGTCCTCATCTCTCATATCCCGTCCGTGCCCGGGGTGTCCCCGTGGCTGCCCGCGCCCCCGCGCTTGCTGCGAAACATCTTGCGCAGCAGCGGCCCCCCTAGTCATCGCGACAGACAAGGGCGGCTAGCGGGCGGCAATTCGGGCCGCGTCATGGAAAAAAGCGAAAACTCGAACCAATCACGCGAGAAGCCGTTCGTGCATGTCGATGGCTTCGTCAAGATCGTCAAAATAGGTCACCCGGCCGCGGTCCAGCACCAGGCCGGCGTTGCAGAACGCCTTGACCTGCGCCATCTCGTGGCTGACCATGATGGCGCTGGAGGTCTTCATGCGCTCAAGAAACACCGCTTTGCTCTTGCGCCGGAACTGCTGGTCGCCAACGGCGGTGACCTCGTCCACAAGGTAGGTGTCGAAATGGATGCCCATCGAGGTGCCGAACACCAGCCGCCCGCGCATCCCCGCCGAATAGCTGCGCACCGGCATGTGGTAATGCGCCCCCAGCTCGGCAAAGTTCTCGACAAAGGCCAGCAGGGAATCCGTATCCACCCCATAGATGCGCGCCACGAAGCGCACGTTCTGCGCGCCGGTCAGTTCGCGGTGGAACGAGGCACCAAAGCCCACCGGCCATGAGATCGTGCCGTCGCTGAGAATGCGCCCGCTGTCGGGCTGCAAGGTGCCCGCGATCAGTTGCAGCAACGTCGACTTGCCCGCCCCGTTGCGCCCGAGCAGCGCCAGCGACTTGCCCGAGGGCAGCTCGGCGGTCAGGTTGTCGATGACCACCTGCCGCTGCCCGTTGACCCGAAAGCTCTTTGTCAGATTCTCGAACCGGATCATGCGCGCCTCAGCGCCGGTCGCGGATGCTGTAATAGATCAGCGCCAGCGTCCCCCATGCCAGAAAGGCGAACAGCCCCACCAGCAGCGAAATCATGCCGCGCTGTGGGTATTCCGAACTTTGCGCCAGCGTCGGGCGCACATAGGCGGCCAGATACAGGCTCTGGCGCGAGGCATTGGCCCGGGCCACATCCAGCGCGGTCAGCGCGGCGCGATAGGTTTCCTCGGCAAAGGACTGGTCGACCGTCAGGCTTTCGAATTCGCCGATCAGACTGGGATAGCTTTCCGACAACCCGCCGGTTTCGGCGCTGCCGTCCGCCGAGGCGAAATTCTGCCGCTCTTCGGCGATGCGGGCGCGGATCACCTCGATGCGGCGGCGTTCCTGCACCAGACGCGGATCGCCGTCGCGGGCGTCGCCGCGCACCAGATCATATTGCACCAGCGCCTCGGCCAGCTGCTGCTGAAGGTTGCTCAGCACCCCCATGCGGCCCTGAAGATCGGTCGCGGGATCAACGATCTGGGTGCGGGTGCGGAACTGGGTCAGCGCCTCGCGCGCGGTCTTGAGCCGGGCCAGCGAATCCTCGAGATCCGAGCGGGCATAGCGCATCGCATCCTCGCGCGCCGCCTCGTTGAGCTGGTTGATCATCTCCTGGCTCTCGCGCACGATCAGCTGCGAAATCTTCTGCGCCATCGGCGCATCGAAGGCCAGCACCTCGAGGTCGATCAGACCGGTGCCCTGATCGTAGCTGATGCGCACCACGCGCGGCCAGAACCACAGCAGGTCTTCGATGGTGGCATCCGGCCACAACGAGAACACCGGGTCCGTGGACCAGTGCTGCGCGTAATAGCTGCGCAGGTCGAGCTCGGCGTCGATGCGTTCGACGATTTCCTGACTCTGGATGAATTCATACAGGATGTCTGCCTCTGACGAGGTCGACGAGCCGGTGATGCTGGCCAGACCGCCGAGCAGATCAGTGGCGCTGCTGCTGTCCTCCTGCCGGACGGTAAAGCCGGTGGTCGAGGAATACTGGTCGGCCGCCACCTCGGTGAGGTAGACCACCGTCACCGCAAACGGCAGCAGCACCATCAGCACGAAGCTGAGGATCAGCCCCCAGTGGCGGCGCTTCATGCGGGCCGGGGCGGCGATGGGCGCAACTTCGACCACGGCCGCAGGCTTGCCCTGGGCCGGGCCACGGCCACCCTTGGGGCCGCTCTGGCCGCCATTGCCAGCCTGCCTGTTCAGGCCGGCCTGCCCCCCCTGATTGCCTTGGCCAGCACGAGGCCCGGGTCCGGGTTTTGCGCCTGTGCCACCGGGCCGTGCCGGGCCGGTCTGTTGCTGGGGTGCGCGACCGGTATCGGCGGCAGATGCCTGCCCGCCGGTGCGCTCGTTGGGGTCTTTCTGGTCAGGCAAGCCGCCGTCCTTTGAACAAGCCGTTTGATCTCGTGCCGCGTTTCGACATAACTGGCGCCCGAGCCGAGATGAAAGGAAATCGAGCCATGTCGGCGGAGCACCTTGTTCCAGAAGCCCTGAGACCTGTCAACGCCAAGCGGCGGCGCTTTGCCACCCTGCGCACCATCATTGCGCTGATGCTGCGCGAAATGTCGACCCGCTACGGCGCCTCTCCGGGGGGATATGTCTGGGCTGTCCTTGAGCCTCTCGGGGCGATCTTCGTGCTGACGCTGGTGTTCTCTATGGTCGTAAAGACCCCGCCGCTGGGAAACAGCTTTCCGCTGTTTTACGCCACCGGCTTCCTGCCATTTGGCGCCTACCAGTCGCTGTCGATGACCTCGAGCAGCATCATCAACTTTTCCCGGCCGCTGCTGCTCTACCCGACGGTGACCTGGGTCGATGCGCTGTTTGCGCGGGTGATTCTGAACAGCCTGACACAGGTGATGGTGGGTTTTTTGATCCTGACCGGAATCATCCTGCTAAGCGAGACCCGCAGCACGCTGGAATTTGGCCCGGTACTTGCGGCGGTGCTTGAGACAATACTCATCGGTATTGGCGTCGGGCTGATCAACTGCGTGATCTCCGGACTCTACCCAGTCTGGTCCCAGATCTGGTCAATCGCAACCCGGCCGCTTTTTCTCATGTCGGGTGTCATCTTTACCTATGAGACGCTGCCGACGATGGCGCAGGACATCCTGTGGTGGAACCCCTTGATGCACATAAGCGGGATCTTCCGCAGCGGCTTTTATCCGAGCTACGATCCACAATACATCAGCCACACTTATGTGGTGGGGCTGGGGCTCGGACTGACGGCACTGGGGGTGCTGCTGCTGGGCCGCTTCCACCGCGACATCCTGAATGCCTGACAGCCCGGTTTCGGGACAGGACATGAAAAAGGGGCGCTCAGCGCCCCTTTTTCAATTCGACCGCCCGCTCTGTCGCCCTGTCGGTTTCGGCCAAAAGTGCGGCGTGATCGGTGCCGGTGCGCCGCACCAGCGCATGGCGCACCGCCCGCGCCACCAGCCGCGCAAACAGTCGGCGCTGGCCGGGATAGAGCCGGACCTTGAGCGCCCATTTCGCCAGCAGCGGCGGCAGCAGAAACCAGAACCGCGCCCCCGCCGCCTGACGATAAAACAGCATCAGGTTGCGATGGTAGTAATAGATCTTCCAGGCCGGTTGCAGGCGGCCTTCGAGCCCGGCGAAAGTGCCGCAATCATGCTCGAAGCGGATATGGGGCAGGAACCCCATGCGCAGCCCCGCCTGCGTGATGCGCAGCGTGTACATGCCGTCATCGCCATAAACGAACAGGCTGCCATCCGGGTAGCCCACCGTCTGAATGGCCCGGCGCGAGATGAACAGCCCGACAAACGAGGCGATCTCGACGGCGCGCGTCGGGCCGTCATAGGCCTGCGGGCCCAGATGCAGCGGCCCGCCCCCAGCAAAGGGGTTCATGCCGGGGCGGTTGAACGGGCAGATGCGCCCATCTGGGTAGGTGACCGCCGAGACCACCGCCTCCCAATCCTCGGAGGCGCTTTGGTGAAAGCTCGCAAGCGCGCCGGGGGCAGGGCGGCCATCATCGTCCATGACAACGATCCAGTCCGGGTCGTGATCGCGCACCACCCGCCGCATCCCCGCTTCGAACCCGCCCGCACCGCCGGTGTTGGTGGTCAGCCGCAGCACCTCGAGCCGGGGATCGCCCTGCGTGGCAAGCCAGTCTGCGGTGTCATCGGTGCAGGCATTGTCGACCACCAGCAAGTGGTGCAGCTGGTGCGGGCCGACCGCCAGCAGCGCGGCAAGCGTGTCCTTCAGCTTGTCGAGCCGATTGAAGGTCACCACCACGGCGGCGAGGGTTCTGGAAGATGCGGTCACGTCGGCCTCGGACTTGGGTGGCACCCGCTCTAGCGCAGGGCAGGGGGGCTGGCCAGAGCGGGGATGTTTCGCGCGCGAAACACCGGGGGCAGCAGCGCGGTCTGGAAAATGTTTCGCGCGCGAAACACTGCCCGGTCGCGTTCCGAAAGATCACGCGTTTCGCGCGCGAAACATCAGCGCCCCGCCGCAAGCCATTCCAGCAGCCGGGCGTGCAGCGCATCGTCCACCGCAGCCCCGCTGAGGGTGATCGCCCCCGACGCACCGCGCGAGACCTTGATGCCGGGGCAGGGGGTGTCGACCTGCGGTGCCGGGGCGGGTTCCTTGGCCGGGGCTGGCGTGGGCCGGGGCTCGATCGCCGCGCGCAGGCGGTCCTGTTCCTCTTCGGGGCTCCGGCTGCCCGCCAGCAGCGCGCCAAGCTCCTGCGCCAGTGCCGGACGCTCGTCGAGCGCCTTTGCCAGCGCCAGCCCCAGCCGTTCTCCCAGAGCGCGTGGAAAGGCCAGATCGCCATCCAGCGCCCGCACGATGGTGATGAAGCTGCCGATCTTCGAGCGCTTGGCGCGGCTGGCAGCGCCGAACAGCCCTTGCAGCCCATCGCGATCGGAGGCGAACACCCCTTGCTCAACCGCCTTCACCACGATGCGCGCCCGCTCGTAATGGCTGAGCGCGGCGCGGATCTCGTTCTCCTCGACCATGGCAAGATAGGCATCCGTGGTCAGGTCCGGGCGGCGCAGAAGCGCCAGCACCGTGCCAAACCGCGCCTCGCCTGTCTCGGACGCCAGCTGGCGCAGCGCGTGGCAGCGCCGCCAGCCGCTGATCAGCCCATAGCGCCCGCTTTCCAGCCGGGTGACCTCGATCGGCATTTGCTGGCCACGGGCGCGCAGGCTCTCGCGCAGCGCCGCCATGTCCTCGTCCTCGATCGGCAGGCGGTCGCGCACGAGATGGTCGAGATCCACCGCCTCGAGCGGCAGTTCCAGCACCATGCGCCCACCCTCGCGGGCATCGCTCATGGTGCGGCTCAGCTCGTCCAGCGCCGCCACGGCAGAACTGTCGGCCGCGACATCCGCGATCGGCGCGGCGCGCCGACGCGGGGCAAGACCGGGCAAGGCTTCGGCGGGGCCGGGCACCGGGGTTTCGGGGGCAGACAGGAAGGAGGGCGGCGACAGCCGCTTGCGTTTGCTCATGGCAGGGCTCCTCAGGCGGCAGAGGTTTCGGCGGCCAGCTCGTCGCGGCGCCAGCTGCCCAGCAGCAGCGCCTTGAAGGCGGCATAGGTGGCATCGAAGGCCTCGCGCCCGCGCACATAGGTCTCGCGGTTGAAATCGCGGTAATCGGCCTCGTAGATGCCCTGCACCTGCTCGCCCGCCTGCCCGATCAGGGCGGTGAAATGCTGGCGGTGCGGCGACAGGGTCTGGCCCAGATAGGCCTGCATCAGCGCCGCCAGTTCCGCCTGCTGGCTGTCGTCATAGCGGGTGACCACGGCGCGCACCGCATCCCACTGGAACGAGATCCCATCGCGCCCCAGCGCCCGAGCGGCCATGTTCTCGGCGCTCTCGATCGAGCCGAAGGTGGAATGCAGCATGTCGAAAAACCGCCCCGTGCTGTCGAATTCCAGAAACGACGCCCCCAGAGGCACCAGCAGAATGTCGGCGGCGGCCAGCCCGTTGATCGTCAGGTACCCCAGCGCGGGGGGGGTATCGACGAAGATCACGTCGTATTCATCCAGCAGCCCGTCGGCGGCGAAGACATCGGTCAGCGCATCCCACAGCTTCCAGCCGCGCCCCTGCATGCGCCACACCGGCACCTGAAATTCCGCCCAGTAGAGGTTCAGCTGGGCGCCGATCAGATCGATATTGGGCCAGTGGGTCTTTTGCACCAGATCGGCGGCCTTGACCTCAAGCGCATCGGTCAACGTATCGTCCAGCGGCACGGGTGCCTCGCCCCGGTCCATCCGGCGCTGGTTTTCCTCGCGCAGGTATTGCGCGTAATGGCGGGCCATCAGCGGGAACACCGTCTGCCATTCGTCTTCGACCTTGCCGTTGAAGATCGAAGTCATCGAGCCTTGGGAATCCAGATCGACCACCAGCACCTTGTAGCCATCCAGCGCCGCGCTCATCGCCAGATGCGCGGCGGTCGAGGTCTTGCCGACGCCGCCCTTGAAATTGGCCACGGCGACGATCTTGGCGGGCAGGCCCTTGGGGCGGTAGGGCAGGTATTGCTTGTTGCGCGCCCCTTCGGTGCCGAAAAAGGCGCGCAGCTTGAGCACCTCGTCAAGGCTGAACCAGCGGGTGCCGTTGGCGGTTTCACTGCTGCCCTGCGGCAGGTCGGGGTTGGCCTTGAGCACTCGGCGGAAATGCGCGGTGGCGACCGGGATCAGGTATTGGGTGATCTCCCATGTCGAGAACAGCCGCAGCCGCCGCGCGCCGCCCTCTTCAAGGCCGCGGCCGACCAGATCGCGCCGCCCGGTGGCGCAGGCCTCGGCGATGCGTTCGAAATCCGAGGTGCGCGTGGGCGCGCCCAGCTGCTCCATGGAACGGGTCGGATCGATGTTGAAATAGGGGGGGACGGGTTTGCTCGCCTCGCCTCTGGGGCCAGATTTCGGGCTGGATTTCACTGCCATGTCGCCTTGCCTGTGCTGCCTTGGGCGCGGAGTTCGCGCCCGGTTTCAGAAAGCGCTTCAACGCAGGGTTACCCAAGGATGTGCGCATTTTTCATGACGATACCACTATTTTGCGTACATGACAGAATTTTTCGGATGTCAGAGTATTTTCAATGCATATTGCGCTCTGCTTGTCGCCCTGGTTGCCAGAGATCCTGTTATTTTCTGTTATATAGTCTGTTACCGAAACTGACCTACCCGGATTTTTCATAATCTTTCATGAGCTTGATCGATGCTCTCAACCAGCTTGCGATTCTGATCCGACGATAGGGCGACTCTGATCCGCCGAACAGGCGACTCTGACCCCCCGATGGTTGCTGGACGCCACGGCCCCCTGTGGATAAGGTGAGTGTCACTGAAACCCCGATACGAAAAACGGGGGCAGTGCAGGCAAATTCCCCGGCAATCGAGCAGGTCCGGTCATGGCAATATCTTCAGACGGCGGGGCGCTCCCGAGGGACGCGCCCGATCGGCATCCGGTGGCCGACTTCTTCTTGTGCGACATCTTCGATGCCAGCCCCAAGGACGATCTTGGCACCATGGAACACCCGGTGTTTTCGCTGTCGACCAAGCCCGACCGGCGCATTCTCGATTACGAGCACAACGGCGTGTCGATCAAGGTGACGCCCTCGGTGCTGGGGCGGGCGACGATCCACGACAAGGACATCCTGATCTATTGCGTCTCGCAGCTGATGGCGGCGATCAATGCCGGGCGCGAGGTGACGCGCACGGTGCGCCTGCGCGCGCATGATTTTCTGGTGGCGACCAACCGCGACACCGGGGGCGACAGCTACGCCCGGCTGCGCGACGCCTTCGAGCGTCTGGCCGGCACGCGCATCACCACCAACCTTGCCTCAGGCGGCATCGAGACCACCGAGGGGTTCGGCCTGATCGAAAGTTGGCGCATCGTGCGCCGGTCGGGCTCGGGGCGGATGATCAGCGTGGTGGTGACGCTGTCGGAGTGGCTGTTCCGCTCGGTGCTGGCCAAATCGGTGCTGACCCTGTCGCGCGATTATTTCCACCTGCGCAAACCGCTGGAACGGCGGGTCTATGAAATCGCCCGCAAGCATTGCGGCCGCCAGCCCGAGTGGCAGGTCAGCATGGCGGTGCTGCACAAGAAGTCGGGCAGCACCGCGCCGCTGCGGGTGTTCCGCGCTGCCGTGCGCCGGATGATCGCGGGCGCGACCCTGCCCGATTACACCCTGTCCGAACTGGGCGGCGATCTGGTGCTGTTCAGCCGCGCCGCCGCGGTGATCGAGCCGGGCACTGGCCCGCTGCTGAGCCCCGATGCGCTCGACGCCGCCCGCGCCCGCCTGCCGGGGGCCGATGTCTATGCGCTGGTGGCGCAATGGCAGGCGTGGTGGCAATCGACCGGACAGCCGCGGCTGTCCTCGCCGGATCGCGCCTTCCTGGCCTGGCTCGACACAAGGGCGCGCGAATGATCTCCGTCATCCTGCCCATCTATAATGTCGCGGACTATGTCGGTGCGTGTGTCCGCTCGATCCTCGATCAGAGCTTCGCCGATTTCGAGCTGATCGCCGTCGATGATGGCAGTACCGACGGCAGTGGCGATCTGGCCGCGGCTGCGGCGGCGGGAGATCCGCGCTTTCGCCTGATCTCGCGCGCCAATGGCGGGCTGTCGGCGGCGCGCAACACCGGGCTGGATGCGGCGCGCGGCGAGCTGATCGCCTTTGTCGACAGCGATGACACGCTGGCGCCCGAGTATCTCGAACGGCTGGAACAGGCGCTGCGCGACACCGGCGCCGACTGGGTCGCCTGCGGCATTCTCTTTCATGGCCCCGATCACGAGATGCGCCATTCCGCCCGCCACGACGCGCCGCGCCTGCTGGAGCAGCAGCCGGACCTACCGCTGCCGCAGACCTACCGGCTGGACGACTGGCGCGATGTGGTCTGCCATTTCCCCTCGGCCTGGAACAAGCTCTACCGGCGGTCGCTGATCGAGGGCCTCCGCTTTGACGAGGGGCTGAACTACGAGGACCACGCGTTCTTTCAGCGCTGCGCCGCGCGCACCGACCGCCTCGTGCATCTGCACGCGCCGCTCTATCGCTGCCGTCAGGGCCGCCCCGGCCAGATCACCCGCGACGGGTCGGAGCGGGTGTTCGAACAATTCGCCGTGCTGGACATCCTGCGCACCATCACCTCGGGGCCACAAAAGACGGGCGGCCCCGAGGCCATGGCGCAGCTGACCACCCGCCTGACCTTCGAGCGGGCCGAGGCGATCACCGACCACCCCCGCCGGGCGCGGTTCGTAAACGCCGCCCGCGCCGCGCAGGCCGCCACCGGCCTGCCGCCCGACGACCGGTTGGGCGTGCCCGGCTGGTGGCTGGATCTGCTGGAAGGGCGGGTGCCGGTCAGCGTGGTGATCCCATCCAACGGCGATGCGGACGCCCTGCGCCAGAGCCTCGATGCGCTTGCCGCCCGCAGCCTGATCGAGGCCGAGATCCTCGTGGTCGCCGACAGCCCCGCCGCGGGGCAGGCGCTTGGCGGGCTGGATCTGGCGGCACTTTGTCCGGGGACGCGGCTGATCGTCGGCCCCGGGGGCGCCGACATGCACGCCCGCACGGCGGGGGCGCGCAACGCCGGGCTAAAGGCTGCGACCGGCGGCGCGCTGGTGTTTCTCGATGCCGGGGATGCGTTGCCGCTGCGGGCGCTGGCGATCTGGCAGGCGCGGCTGCGCAAGGCCGGGGCCGACATGGGCTTTGCGCGCTTTGTCATGGCCCCCGATGCGCCCCACAGCGGGCTGCACGACCGCCGCCCGCTCGAGGGGCGGCTGGCCGATCCCGAGGGGTTTGCGCCGCAGCCCGGCGACACGGTCTATATCCATGCCCACCCCTCGGCCAAGATCTGGGACCGGGCCTTTGTGCAAGCGCGCGGCCTGCGCTTCGCCCCCGCGCCGCTGTCGTCCTGGGATTTCCTGCTGCGCGCGGGCGGGCAGGCGGGGCGCATCCTCTACCTGCCGGGGCCGCCACCCAAGCTGGCGTCGCGACCTGCGTCCCGGGCGTTCTGGCTTGAGCCGACGCCGCCCACGGCGCTGGCGCGCGCGGTGGCGGATATGGCGCAGGGCCTGCCCGGGCCCGTGGCGGGGCGGCTGCTGGTGCGGGCGATCTGGGAAAAGCTGAACTTTGCCGATCTGGGCGAGGGCGCCGCCACCTGGGAAGCCGAGGCCGCCGCCGCCTTCGGCGCCGCCCATCCCGAAAGCGCTGTCGATGTCGATCCCTATGTCGGGCAAAGACTGCGCGCGTTGCTGGGGATCCAGCCTTAAAGGGGGGCAACCCGGCCGGGTGTGATTGCGCTCTGCGGGAAAACTCTTCAAACAACCTCGCAAGAGGGGGGCGCCCCCGGCAAGAACAGACGTCAGGACGAAAGAGATGCAGAAATTCCGGGCAGACGGGAACGGAGCCTTTCACTACACGGTGAACTTCGAAACCGATGATTTCGCCAATATCTCGTTTCTCGAAGCACCGGGCGGCGATATTCTGTTTCATCTTTCCCTACGGGAGAACAAGCAGCTTGCGGTGACCAACGCGCGCCGGGGTGGCAAATGGCAAGGTGAGGCCGCGACCGAGGTGTCGCTGGCAAAACACGGTGACCGTGTCATCATCCGCTTCAGCGACGCGGGCGTGCAGGTCGATCTGAACGGCACCGCGATCATCACGGATGGCGAGCGCTATCCCGGCACCGAGCTGATTTCCGTGATGCAGTTCACCGGCGGATTGATCGAGGAAAGCTTCTGGATCGAGGGAGAGGGCAACGCCAGGCGGCAGACGTCGGGAAGTTTGCAATTCATCGCGCCGCTGCAACTCAGGGGCTGGGGGGCCGATCCGGTGCTGCTGGTGCAGCGCCCGGAAATTCGGGTCGAGGGCACCGGCCATCCGCTGCGCTCGGAACGTCAGGCGCGTCCGGAACTGGCAAAGCGTCACAACGTGCGGCGCCCGATGATCGGCGTTGCGGCGGCCTTGCCGGGCCGGGTCTGGCAAGGGGTGGAACCCGGCGCGCCGCTGCGCATCCGGATCTGGAACAACGGGGCGCCTTGCGGCAACGAGCTGGACCTGACCCGCGAGGGCGTGCTGGAACATGTCACGACAATTCTCGGGAACGACAAGGCCCCTCTGGAACAGACCCTGCTGGCCATCGAACACGTGCGCTTTGCCGGGCTTGTCGAAGCGCTGTCCGACGAGGCGCGCGGACAGCTCTTCGAGAAGGCGGCGCGCCATGGGCTGACCGATTGGCTCGGGGGGGCGCAACCGGCGCCCGCGCCTGCCGTGGCGCTTGCCGAAGATCCCGAGAAACTGCCGCTGCGCCGGGCTCAGGCGGAATTCGCCGCAGCCGTGGCGGGCGATGCCGCGCCCGACCTGATGGCCCATCTGTCCAAGGTGCTCGACCGCTACGGGCTGACCCCGCCGCAACGGCGCGAGCTGTACCTGTCGGTGAGCGATGCCTTTTGCGCCGCCGATGCCTTCGGCGCGCTTTATGCCCATGCGGCCTCGGAAGACCTCCATCGGTTTCAGCCAGGAGACGGGCCCTGGTACAACTCGGTGATCCTGCCGTTCCTGTGCCTCGAGGGCCGGCTGGGTGAGCTGCGCCGCCTGCTGGACCGGCTGGCCACGCCGCGGGGCGGCTGGCTGGCCACCCCGGCCATCGCCTTCGTGGTGCGTGAGCTGCTGCGCCGCCCGCACCGTCCCGACCGTGACAGGGCGGCCGAAGAGGTGCTGCAGGGATTCATGCAGCTGGTCCTGGCGCGGGCAGGGCATTACTGGGATCGCACCCCCTGCGCCGCGCTGACCGATGCCGCCGCGCGGCTGGTACGGGCGCGCGCGCGACTGCCCGACGCGATGGGGCCCGAAATCGAGACGTTCGCCCTGCGCGCCTATGGTCTGTCGCCAATGTTCTGGCAGGTTCTGGGCTCGCCCGACAGCCCGCTGCTAGAGGCGGCTGCCGCGGCCTTTTCCCGGCTGCGCGAGGCGGCCATTGCGGGAAAAAATCCTGCGCCCGAGGATCTCGCGTTTTTCGAACGTTTCGACACCCCCGATCTGCCGCGCTGGAAGATCGAGCTTTGCGGCCCCGCAGGTCAGGCCAGCCCCGTGACCGGGAGCGCCTTGGCGGCGCAGCTCAGCGCAGAGGGTGCACGCGGCGAAGCCGCTGCGATCCGGTTGCAGGCCTTTCCCGGCGGCAAGCTGAGTGCAGAGGATACCGCTGCGCTGGTCCCGCTGACGCGCCGCGCCATCCGCGCGCGTTACGGCGACATGGCGAAGGGCGCACAGCTTGATCTGCAGCGGCAGATCAGCCGTGACACCGTGCAACTTCTGACCGATCTTGGCGCGGGCCGGGATGTCGACCCGCAGCTGGGGGCCTTGCTTGACGGCATGACGGCGCTGGCGGCGGGGCGCTCGGGATTCCTTGGCATCGGCATGATGCTGATGTTGCTGAACGGTCTGCAGCGCGGCGGGCATGAGGCGCTTTGCACGCGGGTTCTGGCGCGGCTGAACGCGGTGCGCGGCGAGCTACCCGAAGAGCAGCGCAGCGATCTGTACACCCGCCCGGCGATCCATGCCGCGCTGATGGCGCTGAGCCCGGCGGCGCGCGGCAATCCTAGCGGGTTTGCCGCTGCGGCGCTGGCGCTGTTCCCGAATTACCGACCCGGCGTCGAGATGCCGCCGCCTGCCCAGATCGCGGACTGGAGCTGGGTCAGCCCGCTGTTCGACACGGTCGTGGTGGTGATGTCCTGCAAGCCCAACCTCGACACCCGCATCCCGGCGATGCGCGAGGCCTGGCTGAACACGCTGGGCACCATGGGCATCCCCTATCTGATCGCCGTGGGCGATGGTGATGGCGCGCATCGGGGCGACACCATCCACCTGACCGCCCCGGATGATTACGAAAGCCTGCCGCAAAAGACCCTCGCCGCAGTGCGCTGGGTGCATGATCACACCGAGTTCAGCCACATGCTGAAGATCGACGACGACTGTTTCCTCGACGTCGAGTCCTTCTTTTACAACCAGTCCTACCGCAGGCACCATTACTACGGTCGCAAGCTGCGCCGCGAGCTCGGCCAGACCGACCGCTCCTGGCATTGCACCAAGGCACGCTCAGAGCGTGGCCGCTTTGAGCTCGACCGCTCGCCCGAGCCGTCGGAATACGCCGATGGCGGCAGCGGCTACTGTCTGTCGCGCCACGCGATGAAGACCTTGCTCTATGCTGCCGGAACGCCCGAAGGGCGGCGGCTGATCAATGTCTCCTTCATGGAGGACAAGATCGTCGGTGACCTGCTCGCTCTGCAGGGGCTCACCGTGCAGGACGAGGATTACCTCGTGTCGATCCGCCGCCGCAGCCAATCAGGCGGCGTTCCCGTCGCGAAATGGCTCAACAGTTTTCACCCGGGCCCCTCGAGCGGTGTGGTTCAGGTGCATCTCGATACCCATGAGCAGATGGCAGATGCCAAGGCCCGTCTGGCCGCGCCGGGTCTGTTCCCGAAAAAGCTCTGGCCGAGCTTTGCGCCGGTCAGGCTGGGCTATCAGTCGGGCGCGCTGGAACTGATATCTACCGAGGCGCAGCTGGCCAAGGCCAATGCCGCCCCGGTGGCGGTGGTCGCCTGCCTGCGCAACGAGATGGTCATGCTGCCGCATTTCCTCGCCCATTATCGCAAGCTGGGGGTCGAGGGGTTCTTGCTCGTCGACAATTGCTCGGATGACGGCTCGCTGGAATATCTGCTGGAGCAGCCCGACGTGGCGGTGTTCTCGGCCGACACCGATTACCGCAATTCCCATTACGGCGTGGCCTGGCAGCTGGCGATCCTGTCGCAGCTGCGGGTCGGGCGCTGGTCGGTGGTGGCCGACATCGACGAGATGCTGGTGTTCCCCAAATGGCAGCGCGGCGGCATCGCCAAGGTGCTGAACCGCCCCGAATACGCCGAGGCCGACGCCATCTGGACCGGCATGCTCGACATGTACCCCAAGGGCCCGCTGGAGGCGGCAAGTTTCGCCTCGGGCGATCTGTTCGCCGAGGCGGGATATGTCGACCGCGAGCCCTTCCTGTCGGGCACGCTCAGCCGCGGGCCCTATTCCGATGCGTCCACCGTGACCTCGGCGCTGCGCCACCGCCTGCTGGCGGGCAGCCGCCCCGATCTGTTCGTGGCGCAGAAATACGCGGTTTTGAAATATCGCCCGTGGATGCGGCTGTCGGACGGGCTGCATTACGCCGCCGGCATTCGCCCCGCGCCGCAAAAGATGCTGCTGGCGCATTTCAAATACAGTGCGCATTTCCGGCAAAAGGCATTGGACGAGGTCGCCCGCGGCCAGCATTTCAACAATGCCGAGGAATATCGCCGTTATCTTGCGCTTGTCTCCGAAGGGCGCGAGATAATCTTCGATCCGGCAATCTCGGTGCCGTGGCTCGATAGCCCCGCCGTGCGCGCCATTCTCAAGTAATTTCGCTGCAAGGATATCTCACATGGCTCCCAAATTCGGCACCAGCGGTCTGCGCGGCCTCGTCACCGAGCTGACACCCGACCTCGTGCGTGACTACACAAGCGCCTTTCTGGCCGCCTGCCCCTCGGGCGGGGCGGTGCATGTGGGCTGGGATCTGCGACCCTCCTCGCCCGAGATTGCCGATAGCGTCATCGCAGCGGTGCAGGCGGCCGGGCTGGATGCGGTGGTGCATGGCGCGCTTCCGACCCCGGCGCTGGCGCTGGCCTCGTTGCAGGCAGGGCAGGGGGCGGTGATGATCACCGGCAGCCATATCCCCGCCGATCGCAACGGGCTGAAATTCTACACCCCCATGGGCGAGATCTCGAAGGCCGACGAAGAGGGCATCAAGGCGGGCCTGTCGGCCCCGACAGGCAGCGGCGCAGGCGCGCGCATCGACGCGGGCAGCGCCGCTTCGGATGCCTATGTTGCGCGCTACGCTGATGCCTTCGGCCCGGCGGCGTTGGCGGGGATGCGCATTGGCGTTTACCAGCACAGCTCGGTGGCGCGCGACATCATGGTGCGCGTGGTCGCGGCGCTTGGCGCCACGCCCGTGTCGCTGGCCCGCTCCGACATCTTCATCCCCGTCGACACCGAGGCGGTCGATCCGCAAACCCGCGCCGGGCTGGCGGGCTGGTGCGCGGACAATCACCTTGATGCGCTGATCTCGACCGATGGCGATGCCGACCGCCCAATGGTGGCCGATGCGCAGGGCGCCATCGTGCCCGGCGATGTTCTGGGCCCGCTCACCGCCCGCGCGCTGGGGGCCAAGGTGATCTGCACGCCGGTGTCCTCGAATACGCTGGTGGCGCAGATGGAGGAGTTCGCGCGCGTCGACAGCACCCGCATCGGCTCGCCCTTCGTCATCGCCGCCATGGAAGAGGCGCTGGCCGCCGATCCGTCGGCCAAGGTGGTCGGCTACGAAGCCAACGGCGGCTTTCTGCTGGGCTTTACCGCCGATGCGCCCGCCGGGCCGCTGGCGCCGCTGATGACCCGCGATTGCCTGTTGCCGATCCTCGCGCCGCTGGCCGCGGCCAGGGCAGGGGGCGTGCCGCTGGCGGATCTGGCCGCCGCGCTGCCGCCGCGCTTCACCGCCGCCGACCGGCTGACCGGCATTGCCCCCGAAGCCTCGGGGCGGCTGCTCAACGAGCTGGGCACCGATGCGGGCGCGCGGGCGGTGTTCTTCGAGGGCGTCGGTCCGGAAGCCGGCATCGACCTGACCGACGGGCTGCGCGTCAGCTTTGACGGCGGCGATGTGGTGCATCTGCGCCCCTCGGGCAACGCGCCGGAATTTCGCTGCTACACCGAAGCGGCCAGCCCCTCGCGCGCCGACGAGTTGCTGGCGATCCACCTCGAAAAACTGGGCAGCGTGCTGAAGGGTTGATCTTGCACCGGCAGGGGAACCTGCTGAATATGCTCTGCGATATGGAAGATAAGATGGCACAGACCGATTTTCAGAGCGATGGCACCCCGGTGCTGACCCTCGTATCCCTCACCGAGTTCCCCGCGGCAACCGACATGCTGACGGCGCTTCTAGGCGCGGCTGACCCCCGGCCCGATAGTGTGGTAGCGGCAACGCTTGAGGCGGCCCTGCACGGCGATGGTCCGGTGCTGGCGGTGGCGGCAATGCCCGAACGCATGTTGGCGCGGGCGTTGGCGAGCGGGGTGCCACCATCAAAAGCCGTGGCCGACTGGCAGGTTTGGGCTGAGGCGCAGCTGGCCTTGCTGCGTCGGGCCCGCGCACGGGTGCTGCTGCTGGGCGAGGACACGTTGCTGGCCACCCCCGGCACGTTGATCAAGCCGCTAGCCGATCGGCTCGGCTGCGGCTTTGGTGATCTGCCCTCGCCTGCGACCGTGCCCGAAAACCCGGGCGCTGCGCTGCACGAAATCCTTGCCCGGCACCTGCTCAAATCCACTCCCCGCCTACGCGGGCTGGCCGAAGAAATGAGCGCCAGCATCGTCGGAGATCTGCATCCGCCATTGGAACTGGCCAAGCTCGACCGTGCCTTTGCTGATCTTTCGGCAGCGGCCGACCCTAGGCTTGCGCTGCAGCAAGCCGCGCTTGAAGAAAGCTGTCGCTTGCTGCGCGCCGGACTGATTGAGCTGCAACACCAGCTTGCCGACGAAACGGCAGCCCGCGCGCTGCTTCAGGCTGAGCGTGACGGCCTTGAGGCCCGGATTGCGGTCGAGGCCGAAGACGCCGCGCTGCGCGAGGCGGCGATCGGGTCAGAGTTGCTTGAGATTGGTCGCGATGCGGATGCCCGCAGTCGCGAGGCCAAAACGCTGTGGTCCGAGGCCGAGGCGTTGCGCGGGCAGATGGACGTCCTGCGCGCCAAAATCGACGACCGCAGTGCCCGGATGCGAGCACTTGAACTGGAACTGGCCAAGGCCGACGAAACCTGCCGCAGCCAAGCCGAGATGGCCGACCTGCAGCAAAAGGACATCGACGAACAGGATCGCAAGCTTACGGCGCTGAGGGGCGAGCTGGATCAGGCGCGCTCCGAGCTCAACCATATCCATGACTCGAAATCCTGGAAAATCGCCGGGGCGATCCGGTCGATTCGCTATGGCTTTCGCAAGTGAGCCGGCCCGCCCTGCCTCATCTGCCCGCCCCGCCCCATCGCATTGCCCGGCCGCGGCTGTTCATCGACGCCCAGCACGGGCTTGCAAACCGGATGCGCACCATTGCCTCGGCCGCCTCAATCGCGCGGCAGGCCGAACATGATCTCTTCGTGGTCTGGCGCACCGACATCCATTGCGGTGCCCGGATGCGCGATCTGTTCGATTATCCCGGTCCGGTGATTGAGGACGGCGTTGCCGACCTGTGCCGCGCATCCGCGGCGCAGGTGTTCAATGACATGGAAGTCGAGCCCGGTTCGCGCCATGGCGCGCAGGTGTACCCGGCGCGGTGCGGGGGCGATCTGTATATCCGGTCGGCCTACACGTTGCGCTCGCCGCTGCGGCGGCTCGAGGATGAGCAGGCATTTCTGCATGGGCTGCGCCCATCGGCGGCGGTGGCCGATCTGGTGGCCCAGGTGCCGACCCCCAGCGCGGTCAGCGCCCATATCCGCATGGCTAGTGGCACCGGCCACGACCACCGCCCCGAGGAAGGCCCCGATAACTGGCCCGAACACCGCCACCGCGAAATCGCAGAATGGCGCGAGAAAAGCCATTCCAGCCGGTTCGTTGCCCGCATTGACGTGCTGCTTGCCGCGGGCAAGGCCGATACGATCTTCCTTGCCGCCGATCTGCCCGACACCTACGCTCTGTTCGCCGACCGCTATGGGCCGCGGCTGCGGATGCTGAGCCGCGCGCGGTTCGATCGGTCCGAAGAACAGCTGCAATACGCGCTGGCAGACCTGCTGTTGCTGACTGCGACGCAGCGCCTTCTTGCCAGCACTTGGAGCTCGTTTTCGGACATGGCGCAGCGGCTGATGCGGGCTCGCCGTGCGATTGAACGCAGCGGGCTGGAATTCTAGGCCGGATCGCGGCACCGAAAGACCCATGAGGGGAAGACGAGATGACGATGCAATTGGCCGGAATCGATCAGGAGAACTGTCCGGAGGTGATCCTGCACATCGGCGCAGGCTATGGCGAAGATCTGCCAGCGCTTCTGGATCTGTCGGCTACTCGGATTGTACTGGTCGAGCCTAATCCCGATTGCCTTGCAGAGCTCGAGATGATGGCGCGCGGTGACACTCGCGTCGAGCTGATCTCAGCAGCGGTTTCGGCAGCCGAAACTCCGCCAGCCCGCGCGCCGCTGCACGTGTTCAATATGCAGGCGCATTCCAGCCTGCGCGCGCCCAGCCCCGCGCTTGCCACGCTGTTTCCGGCTCTGCGCGAAATCGATGCGCCGATGGTTGACGTTCTTAGCCTAAGTGCGCTGCTCGATAGGTTGGCGCTGCCTGAGGACGTGTCGGTTCTGGTGCTGCTGGATGCGCCCGGCGAAAGCGCGGCGTTGCTGGCAGAGCTGGTGCAGTCAGGGCGGATGCTACAGTTCGACCAAGTGCTGCTGCACGCGGGTGCCGAGCCGCTGTACGAGAGCGAGTTGCCGCTGTCCGAGGCGTTGGCATTGGTGCAGGATGCGGGCTATCGGCTTGTGTCGCGCGATAACGGCGATCCGGATTTTCCCGCCTGTGTGCTGCGCGTGGATGCGGTGTCCCGGCTTGGGGTAGCGCTGTCAGAGGCGCAGGCCGAGGCCGCGCATCAGGCGGATCGCATCGCCGGTCTCGATACAGCCCTTTCCAAAACTCGCAGCGCACTGGATGCCGCGAAGACAGATGTAGACACATGCACGCAGGCGCTTGAGGCGCAATTCGAGCGCGCGCAATCGCTAGAGGCCCAACTGGTCGATTGCACCAAGCGCGAGAACAGCTTGAAGACGGAGAATGGCTATCTGCGCAAGGCGCTTGGCGCCGCCGAAAAAGAGGCCACCAGCCAACGTCTTGCGCTCGACAGAACTGAAAACCGGGTCCAAGCCGTCGAGACGAAACTGAAACAGTGCAATACGGCGCTGGCCGAAGCAAAGGCCGCCCACGACACGAGTCTAGTGGAGGCTAGGGCCGCACATGAGGCGCTGGAAACCGACTTCGTTCATGTCCGTGGACTGGCCGAAGAGCGGGAGATGGAGCTTGCGAAGCAAGCCGAGACCTTGCGGGATCAAGACGAGAGCATCAGCGCGCTGCAATCGGCGCTGGAGATGGTTTCAACCGATCTGGAAGACCGGCTGGCAGCCTCCGAGGCGCGATCGGCGGAGCGCGAAGTGGCTCGGGTTGCGCTTGCGAGCGCCAAGGCGGAGGCTGATGCTGCGCTGGCCGATCTGGAAGACCGGCTGGCAGCCTCCGAAACGCGATCGGCGGAGCGCGAAGCGGCTCGGGTTGCGCTTGCGAGCGCCAAGGCGGACGCTGATGCAGCGCTGGCCGATCTGGAAGACCGGCTGGCAGCCTCCGAGGCGCGATCGGCGGAGCGCGAAGCGGCTCGGGTTGCGCTTGCGAGCGCCAAGGCGGATGCTGATGCGGCGCTGGCCGATCTGGAAGACCAGCTGGCAGTGCAAAAATCCCGCAGCGAGACCCTGCAGGAAGGGATCACCCGTCGTGACAACTGGCTGCGCGACCACGAGGCGAGCCAGAAGGTCGCCTCGGCGCAGCTGACGGACCGCGAAGAGGCTCTGCGCCAGAGCGAAGAAACCTGCGACACGCTCAAGGCACGGTTGGCCGGAGAAACTGCGGCGCTCGAGCAGGCCCGCGCCGATGCCAGAGCGCAGAGTGAGGCCGCTGCCGACAAGCTCACGAACGCGGAAGACAACATCACACGTCGCGACACTTGGCTCAAGGATATCAAGGCTCGTCTCGAGCGCAAGGAAACCGACTTGGGCGTGGCCCTGCGCAGCCAAGCGGCGGCACAGGCCGACCTGCTGGAACTGCGTGGCCGGTTTGAAACGCTGCGCCAGGAAAAGGACGCGCTCGACGGGCTGTTGATTCAGGTGACCACGCGGCTGAGCGCCGCTTCGGATTACCTTCATATGCTGAATGGACCACAGAACACCCCGCGAAGGCTTGCGGATCAGGACACCCCTGCGAAACCCGCTGTGCCCAAAGCTCCGAAGAAGCGCAGAAAGCCTAGGAGAGGTGCATGACCAGACGCTCGGAACTGCAGCTTCTGGTGGGTGATGCGCTGGAGCTGCTGCAAGGCTACCAGCCGCGCAGCGTACGTGCTGGGCAGGGTGACGAGCCATTGGAAAGCCTGCTCGACCAGTGTCGCGCCCAGACCACGAAACTTGCCGCCGCGCGGCCTGAGCCCGTGCGGTTGCTGCATCATTTCGCGTGCACCGGCGGCACGCTGGTCTCGCGCGCGCTGGCCAGCCAGCCAAACACCGTGGTGCTGAGCGAGCTCGATCCCTTCAGTAATATCATGCTGGGGCCGCAGCATCACTTTGCGCCGAGCGACGTAATCTATCAGGCGCTCAAAGCCCGCATCCCGCCACAGATGGACACTGTGGGGCGAATGTTCACCGCTGCGCTCAAGGTGCTGCATGAGGATCTTGGAGCCGAGGGGCGGCGGCTGGTGATCCGTGATCACACCTATTCGCATTACTGCGCTACCGAGGATCCTTCGTCGCGCCCGTCGCTGCCCGCGCTTCTTGCGCCGCAGTTCGATCTGCGCCAAGCGATCACCGTGCGCCACCCGCTCGACAGCTTTGTGTCGATGCTCAGAGAGAACTGGGCGCGCCCGCCGGTGCGCACGCTAGAGCTTTACGCCGCGCGTTACGAGATGTTCCTCGATGCCTGTCCTAGCATAGACTTGCACTACTACGAAGATTTTGCGCAGGATCCCGAAACCGGTTGCCGCCGACTTGCGGACAGCCTTGATCTGCCTTTCGATCCGCGCTGGCGGGATTTTCTGCCTCTGGTCACCATGTCCGGCGACAGCGGACGAAAGAGCGAGCGCATCGGCCTTCGCCCGCGCCGTCCGCTACCCGATACGGTCAAGCAGCAGCTTGCCGAGGGTGCGCCCGTCTATGATGCGCTCTGTGCACGGCTTGGCTATGATCCAGACCCCGAATCACCGGTAATGCCGCGCTTTTAGGCAGTTAGATGCAGCACAGCACCGTGCACAGCCCGGTCAAAAGGTTTCCAGTCTTGTGACCTCAACAGGCTTTTGGTAGGCCGGCCCACGAAATAGGCTAATGTTCGCTCTGCCCCGTCTGCGGTCGGGGTAGGGATGGCGCAAGCCAATAACCGATTGCAGCGACGGATTGCGATAAATGACAAAAAAAGCACTCATCACAGGCGTTACTGGCCAAGATGGCTCGTACCTCGCGGAATTCCTGCTTGCGAAGGGGTACGAGGTCCATGGCATCAAGCGCCGCGCATCGCTGTTCAACACTGGCCGGGTCGATCACATCTATCAGGATCCCCACGTCACCAACCAGAATTTCAAGCTGCATTACGGTGATCTGACCGACACCTCGAACCTCACGCGCATCATTCAGGAAGTGCAGCCCGACGAGGTCTACAACCTCGGCGCCCAGTCCCATGTTGCCGTGTCGTTCGAAGCCCCCGAATATACCGCCGACGTCGACGGCATCGGCACGCTGCGCCTGCTCGAGGCGATCCGTTTCCTTGGCCTTGAAAAGAAGACCCGCTTCTATCAGGCCTCGACATCCGAGCTCTTCGGCCTTGTGCAGGAGACGCCGCAGAAGGAAACCACCCCCTTCTACCCGCGCTCGCCCTATGCCGTGGCCAAGATGTACGCCTACTGGATCACGGTGAACTACCGCGAGAGCTATGGCATGTATGCCTGCAACGGCATCCTGTTCAACCACGAGTCCCCGCGCCGCGGCGAGACTTTCGTGACCCGCAAGATCACCCGCGGGCTGTCGAACATCTCTCAGGGGCTGGAAAGCTGCCTTTACATGGGCAACATCGACTCCCTGCGCGACTGGGGCCATGCCAAGGACTACGTGCGCATGCAGTGGATGATGCTGCAGCAGGACGAGGCGGTGGATTTCGTCATTGGCACCGGCGTGCAGTATTCCGTGCGTGAATTCATTTCGTGGTCGGCAAAGGAGTTGGGCATCGAGCTGGAATTCACCGGCACCGGCGTCGACGAGATCGCGACCGTCAAATCGGTCGACAACGCGATCTCTCCGGCGGTGAAGACCGGCGATGTGCTGATGAAGATCGATCCGCGCTATTTCCGTCCCGCCGAGGTCGAGACCCTGCTGGGCGATCCGACCAAGGCCAAGGAGAAACTGGGCTGGGTACCGGAAATCACCGCGCAGGAAATGTGCGCCGAGATGGTTGCCGAGGACCTTCGGACCGCCAAGCGCCACGCCCTGCTCAAGGAGCATGGCTACGAGATGCCGATGTCTCTGGAAGGCTGAAGGAGAGCGGCGGATGCTCTCGCTCGCGCATCAGTTCCTGTTTCTTCATGTTCCGAAGACTGCGGGAAACTCGATTCAGCGCGCGCTCTTGCCGTTCAGCGAAGACACGATGGCTTTGCTCGCCCCTCATCAGGATGGGGTTGATCGGTTTGAAATCCGGTCTCCGACACTCGAGATGCACAAACATCTCGAACTGTCGGAGTACCGAAAGCGCCTGCCAGCGGAGCAATTCGGCGCACTGTTCAAGTTTTGCGGGGTTCGCAATCCGTGGGACAGGTGCGTTTCTTATTTCTTTTCGCCGCATCGGGGCGTTGTCGACTGGTCGCCTAAAGCCTTCGCGGCGTTCGTGGACAAGGATATCCGGACGGCCAGTTCTTATGTAAGTCTGGCCTCTGATGAGACGGATGCCTTTGCGAATGTCGATGCCGTGCTGCGTTTCGAGCAGCTCGAAGACGATTTTGCACAGCTGTGCCGCAGGATCGGGATCGCCACGCCGCATCTTCCAAAGGCCAACGCAGGAGATCACGGCGACTACCGGACCTACTACACGGACCCGCGTATGATCGACCATGTCGCCCAAAAATTTTCTGCAGAAATCGAGCGTTTTGGATACGCCTTCGAGTGATGGTTTCTCGTCTGACATACTGGCGAACGTCGTGGCAGCCGCGGATTCTGCGGAGCAAGATATGAACGCTGAGCGACCTCCGTTCAGATTGCACGAGATATAAGCGTTTCACAGGTTGTCGGGGGTGAGGGATGACTGGCCATTCGTCACCAGAACGTCGATGCGCTGAGCAAGCGTGGGTACGCGCCGTCCCCTAAGGGCGGCGCGCTTGCATTTGGGCGGCAGGCGAGTGGTCGCATTCAGCGCCGGGCTAGCCGTTGGCGATGCGCAAGGTCTCCAGCGCGCTGCGCTCGGATGCGAGGTTGTCGAGGTTGTCGAGAAATTCAAAAACATTGCGCGTTGGCAGGCTGTTGAGCTTGTCGTGATCGATGTCCCACCACTGCGAGGCAACCATCCGTTCGGCCAGTTCTGGGCTGAATCGGCTCGAGATCTTTCTGGCCGGCATCCCGACGTAAATGCCGTAGGGCTCGGTGTCTTTTGTCACCACAGCGTTGGCACCGATGACGCTGCCCGGCGCGATATGTACCCCCGGCATCACCACAACCCCGTCGCCCAGCCAGACATCGCAGTGGATCAGCGTCGGACGCTTCTTGGCGGGTGTACTCTGGGTGATGCCGGTCAGTTGCGTCTGGTCATAGGGTGTACCGCCGCCCGCCACGTGCATCGAGGTGCTGAGCCCGGCCATCGGGTGGGTGCCCGCCCCGATGGTGACCCGCCGCCCGATCGAGCAATAGCGTCCGATGATCACATTGTCGCGCAGGTAACCGCCATTGTTGATGTAGGAAAAGCCCCGATGAAACTCGATAGAACCGGGCCGCGCCCATAGGAGAGCCATGGAGAGTTGACGCGGGATTCGCGCTCGAGCAGGTAGCGTGCAGTCTTGGGATGTGGGCACTCATGCCCGACCGCTGCCAGATCCGCAGGCAGAATGGCGCGGGTCTCGGCCAAAAGAGCCTCGGGGCCGCCGCTGGATCGCCTCAAAAGTTGGTCGATCTTTTCCTGAAATGTCATTGTGGCCCTCGTGCTGTTCCTAGTGCGCTTGCGCAGGTTGCGCGTGAACCGTATTTCATGTGTATGGCGAGGTCTATCGGACTGGCTCTCCTTTGGTGACAAGGAGCGCCACGAGCATAGGCGTTTGCTCGGGCGCGGTGGCTAGCGCGGTCACCCAAACTTGCGCTTGCGGACCCGAGAGTCTAGGACTGGGGCTGCAAATGTGGTCTCCCTGTGCCCGCGCGGGTGGCAACGAGGGTTGTTCCATCAGACTCTCCAATGCCCGGCGCTTTGCCGTGGCCAGCAAGTTGAAGTTGACCAGAAATGATTCCACAAAACGCGGAGCGCGCGGCACGACTGACCCAAGCGCTTAAGTCACTGGAGGGAACGGCTCGGGAGGTTAACGTGCAAAGCCTTTTGCAGATCTCGGACCTGCTACCTGACCTGATTTCCAGCCTCGACGATTGCGCAGCGCAGATCCGCCGCGATACCGGCGAGATTGAGCGCCTGAACGCCCGGGTTGCAGCTCTGTCGGTCGAGTTGACGGCGCAGCGCGCTGGCCGACTCCCGACGTTGCGTCCCGCATCTGTACCTGCACCCGCATCTGAACCCCCGGCCGCAGCCATGTCAGTGGCTGGCGCGGAGCCCAAGCTTCCCGCTGGGGTCGATCTGCGCAAGCGCAAGACCCTGTCGGAAAACATTCTGATCTTCAGCTTCGATCTGTCGGGCACCGGACCGCTGGCCATTGAGGCTTACCGCACCACTGGCAGGACCTTTCTCAAGACCCGCGCCGATTTCATGAGATCCCAAACCGGCTGGCGCAGCGGGTCCGACCAGTATGGATCTTTCTCCCTGTTTTACGAAGACGATCTTGACGATGCGGCAACCGGCCTTACTGCCGAACTGTCGCGCTATTGTTTTTTCTGCCTGAAATCGCTGTAACGCAGTGCTGCCTGTGGGGGTGCCCGCGGGTACAGCTCTTGTTTCGCGCTGGCCGATATTTTCGAAGAAATGAATATGATCGTGACAACCGATACCCCTACTGCCGCAGAGATTTACAGCAGGGCCAGAACCCTTCTGCAGGAGGGTGACGCCGCTACTGCCGTGCCTCTGCTTCGCAGGCTGGTCGAGACCGACCCCGATTTCACGCTTTATCGCGCGATGCTGGACCGAGCGCTGGCGCTGGAGGCGGGTGAGCCCCCCGCTGCCACCAAACCCGGCCCGATCGTCCCTGCTGATTTTGACTACGAGCGCCGGCCCGCGCCGGGGCGCTTTGCGGGTCGCTACGGGCTTTACCCGGATCTGACCGGCCACCGGCAGGCCGAAGGCGGCATGCGCATGGACGGCATCTTCAAGGCCAGCCAAGAAGGCCGGCCGCTGGTCTCTATCGTCACCGCAGTATTCCAGAATGAAGACAGCTTTCAGCGCTGCATTGACAGCGTGGTGGGCCAGACCTACCCCAATGTGGAATACATCGTCATTGACGGTGGCAGCCGCGACGGCACGGTGGATCTGATCCGACGCAACGAGGATGTGATCGACTATTTCATCTCTGAACCCGACAAGGGCATCTACTCGGCGATGAACAAGGGAATCGAGCTGGCGCAGGGGGATTACATCTGCCTGCTCAATTCGGATGACGTTTACGAAAAGGATTACATCGAAAAGGCAGTCATGCTGGCCCTGTCCGAGCCAGCCCGGCCCGATGTAGTCTACACGGATTATTCGCAGGGCGACAAGTATATGGCGGCCCAGCCGATCGGTCCTGGCGTGCTGCTGGGGCACCTGAACATCTGCCACAACACCTTTTTGGGCAGCGCTAGGGCCTATGATTGCATCGGTCCCTATGACGAGACCCAGAAGATCGTCAGCGATGCGATCTGGATTCGGGCGGCCTATAATGGCGGCATCCGCTTTGCCCATCTGCCCGAGCCGCTGTTCACCCTGACCGAGGGCGGGCTGTCGTCGGGCAACACCGAAGCGCGCCGGCTGATGTTCATCCGCGAGGTGGCACAAAGCTATCAGCGTGTGTTCCCCGACCTGACCTATGAGGACGCCGAGGAACTGTACCTGTTCCGCTTCAACAAGGCGCGGATCAAGGCGGTGTCGGCCATCGCGCGCAAGCATTACGGCAACCGGCTGTTCTGCGAGGCGCTGCGCGACTACGCGCAGTACTGCTTTGCCCACCGGCCCAATTTCGGGCTGGGCCACAAGGAAGCGGGCACGCTGTTTCCCGAATACATCGCGCTGTGCGATCTGCTGGGCATCGACCGCAAGTCGATTTCCATCAACACCAAGAACGGCAGCTTTGCCGACCTGCTGGCACAGATCGACGATGTGGTGGCGCGCCGCAAGGCGGGGGCACGCCGCACGGTGCTGCATTTCGTGTCGGTGTTCTCGACGCCGTCGGAAACCTTCATCTACGATCTGCTGACCCGGCTCGACGCCGAGGACGATCTGGATAATTTCGTGCTTTACGAACACGAAAAGCTGGCCGAGGAACGCCCCTGGGCGAAAAAGCTGCGGGTGCCGTGGAACGATTACCCCGAAACCATCGCCCGCGAGATCTATCGCTATTTCATCGACACGCTGGCCCCCGACGCGGTGATCGCGCATTTCGCCATCAACGAACACCGCTTTCATCAGCGTACTGCGCCGCTGGGGTTAAGGATTCCGACGGTGGTGATGACCCACGGCATCGACGTGTTCAACCTTAAGAAATCCGATGAATATGCCAGCTATGTGCTGGACGATCTCAGCCGGCGGCCCGATGTGGTGTTCACCACCGTGTCCAATTACCTGCTGGGCGAATTGACCGCCGCCGGGGTCGACCCCAAAAAGGTGCGCGTGGTGCCCAATACGGTGAACCCGCGCTATTTCGCTCACCGTAAGACGGGCGGTTTCTATGACCGATCGCGCCCTTTGCAACTGCTGTCGGTGGGCCGGCTGATCGACTGGAAGGGCCACGACCACCTGCTGCGCGCGCTGGGTAGTTTTCGCGAAAAATGCACCCCCAATGTGCATCTGACCATCGTCTACGGCAACGGAGACGAACGACTGGAGCCGTTGAAGGCGCTGGCGGGTGAACTGGGGCTGATCGACAACGTCACCTTTGAACCCTTTGTAGATTTCAGCGCCGAGCCGACCTATTTCGCGCGTTTCGACCTGTTCGTTCACCCGTCGACCTATACATCCGACGCGCTGCGTAAATCCGAAACCTTCGGTGTTGCCGTGCTCGAGGCGATCGCGGCTGGCCTGCCGGTGATCAGCTCGGATGCCGGCGGACTGCCCGAGGTGATCGGCACACAAGCAACCCCCTTTGCCCGCGTCGTCGGCCATGGCAGCGCCGATACCATCGCGGATGCACTGGCGGCGATGTGGTCGGATGGGGCGTGCTTTGCCGACAACCAGGCCTATGCACGCGCGCGCCTGGATGCCTTTGGTGACAGGCTGCAGACACAGCGCGTTGCGGCGGCACTGGCAGAGGTCGACGCAAAACCCTGCAAGGTGGCGATGTTTTCGACCTCGACCATTCAGGGTGCGGGATACGCCGCCTACAGGCTGCACATGGGACTGCGCAAAAGCCGGGGCGTGCGCCCGCATATCTTTACCACCGTGCGTAACCACGAGAACGAAGAGGGCGTCACCGTCCTGAAACACCCGTCGGGGGACAACCGCAACTGGTCGGCACTGCAAGGGCCGCCCAAGCCGGGGCTGACGATCTTCTCCATCAACCAGACGCATATCCCGTCCGAGGATCTGATGCGCCTTGTCGAACCCTATGACATCGTGAATCTGCACTGGCACGCACGGTTTCTGTCGGCGGAAAACATCGCCAGCCTGACCTGGGGTGACAAGCCGGTGGTTATGACCGTCCGCGACATGCAACCCATAACCGGGGGCTGTCATTTTTTTCACGGCTGCAACAAGTGGCGGGACACCTGCTATGGCTGCCCGCAGATCGACAGCGCCGTCACGCGCTTTCCCGGCGATCTGCTGGAGGCCAAGCGCGCCAATTACAACTTCGACAACCTCACGCTGGTGGCGCTGTCGCGGCACACCCGCGAAATCCTGCGTCAGGCACCGGGCTTCAACCAGTGTCGGATCGAACACATCCCCAATTCCATCGAAACCGATGTGTTCCGCCCCTATGATCGCAATGCGCGGCGCCGCGAACTGGGCCTGCCGCTGGATCGCAAGATCATCGGCTATGTGCCGTCATTTTCAAGCGAGGTCAAAGGCTACAAGCAACTGCTCGAAGCGTTCGGGATCATGCAACGCGACGCCCCCGACCTTGATCCCTTCGTAATGCTGGTAGGCAACAAGACCCCCGCCACCGAAGAGATTTCGTTTGATAAAAAGGCGCTTGGCTACATTTCGGACAACCGGAAACTGGCCTGGGCCTATTCGGCCGCCGATGTGATCGTGGTGCCCTCGCTTGAGGAAACCTTTTCCAACACCACAGCCGAGGCCATCGCCTGCGGGGTGCCGGTGGTGGGGTTCCGCACCGGGGCGATCCCCGATCTCGCGGTGGACGGGGTGTCGGGCTATAATTGCGAGGTCGGCAATTCCGCCGCTCTGGCCGAAGGGCTGATCAAGACCCTGACGGGGATCAACAACATGCGCCGCGACAGCCGCAAGCACGCCGAAGCCGAGCTGACCTTCATGAAACAGGCGGTCCGCTATGAGGCGCTCTTCGCCGACCTTCTGGCGCGCAAGGCGGATCGGGGCAGCAGCCACGCGCCGAAGGTGTTCAACAGCTTCGACGCGCCGGGGATGGGCCTGGGCAAGATTGCCGCCGAGCGGGTGCTGGCGGCGAAAAAATAGGCGGGGTGGCTCCCTCCGAGGGAGATGTTTCCAGAATCTGCTAGGCTGCTTTGTGTCGAAGAGCCTTCAGTTCCTTTATCATTTTCATATCAGTCTCATATATACTTTCCAAAACATCGCGAAGACCCTCGAAGTTCTCCTTCCCTGCGGAGGTGATCTGATCCACCGGAATGTCGCACAGGTCGCCGGTATGAGTCTCGTGCTTGTAGGACTTGTTCACCGGCTTCTGAAAAGCTTCTGATATGGATGGGAATTTCTTGGCCATGGTGGCCGGAAGTTCCTTCATTTCCAAAGGAAGGGTGTAGTCCACTTCCAGAAGATGTGACTTTTGGGGCCAGACGTGAGGATCCAGGTTCTTGAATGGCGCATCGAGATACTGCGTGAAATCACGGAAGGTTGCAGTGTACGGATCCTTGCCGGTCTGCGACTTGAAGCTTTCGAAAATATCTGCATTTCCCGACTTGTCGACAAACTTGTTCAAGAAGGCTGAAATGGCTCGATCAAAAGGGTCACGATAAACGAATATTGCTTCATCAAAGGATACGTTGTCGAGCGGCACCCTAAACTGTTTGAATTTTTTAAGCCCCGGCGTTTTATCCGGAGACTTTTCGGCCATGAGCCTCTTAAATGCAGAGCACGCGTTCTTTCTAATGTAAGTATACAGAATAGCCTTTCCATCTTCATTAGGAAGGAAGTAGTGTAGATCGTTCCTTACGAACTCACCACTATCGAAAGCTGGCCTGTAATTCATTTTTTCTCCGCGCGCTTTTAAAAGATCGTCATTTTTTGTGGATGCCCAAAAATAGAAATATATGCGGTGATGAGTAGCTCATTCAGGCGCAAAATCTTTCCATCAGATTAGACGACGATCCACAACATCGATGTCGGCTCTGGTACAGCGTCGCCAGAGGTTTTCGCATGGATAGATCATAAGCTTCTACCACATCCTTCTGCTGTACTTAAGTGCATCTGGACCCGTACGATGCATTTTTAGGATCCAATCCCCTGTGGAGTCAATCCGGAGAACTCCACACTCACGCCGTGGAACATCGCTGCCCCAAGCGAATAGGGTCAAGACCGTAATCCACCCCCCGCTTGCCAATCTCGCCCCCGTGGCCTAGTGACGAAACGACCCCACAAGCCCCTGAATGTCATGGAGACCGGTTGTGAAAATCTACATTGCAGGCCATCGCGGCATGGTGGGCGGGGCCATTCTTCGCCGTCTCGAAGCACGCAAGGCTGCGGGCGAAGATCTGGCGATGATCACCCGCACTCATGCCGAGCTTGACCTGACCAGCCAGGCGGCGGTGCGTGATTTCATGCAGGCCGAAAAGCCCGACGTGGTGATCCTTGCCGCGGCCAAGGTGGGGGGCATTCATGCCAACAACACCTATCCGGCGGAATTCATCTATGAAAATCTGATGATCGAATGCAACGTCATCCATCAGGCGTTCGATGCGGGCGTCAAGCGCCTGCTGCAACTGGGCAGCTCGTGCATCTATCCCAAGGCGGTGCCCCAGCCGATGAGCGAAGATGCGCTGCTGACCGGCACGCTCGAGCCCACCAACGAACCCTATGCCGTTGCCAAGATCGCGGGCATCAAGCTGTGCGAAAGCTACAACCGCCAGTACGGCGTCGATTACCGCTCGGTGATGCCGACCAACCTCTATGGTCCCGGCGACAATTTCCACCCGGAGAACAGCCACGTGCTGCCCGCCCTGATCCGCCGTTTCCACGAGGCGGCGCAGGCGGGCACCCCCGAGGTGGTGATCTGGGGCTCGGGCAAGCCGATGCGCGAATTCCTGCATGTCGATGACATGGCCGAGGCCTCGCTCTTTGTGCTCGATCTCGACAAGGCGACCTACGAGGCCAACACCGAGCCGATGCTGAGCCATATCAACGTCGGCACTGGCAGCGACATCTCCATCCTCGATCTGGCAAAGCTGGTGGCGAAGGTGACCGGCTATACCGGCAAGATCTCCAACGACCCTAGCAAGCCCGACGGCACCATGAAGAAGCTGATGGATGTCAGCCGCCTTGCGGATATGGGCTGGAAGGCCGGTGTGCCGCTGGAGCGCGGCGTGGCCGAGACCTACGAATGGTTCCTAGCCGCGAAAGACGTGAGGGGCTGATCGCGCATGAAGACCCTCGTCTTCGGTTTCAGCGTCACCGGGGATACCCCCGGATACGTAGAGTTCTGGCACAGAGACCACGCCGCGTCGCATCCGGACATGACCCTTCAGAAGATCGCCATCGGTGGTCTTCAGCCGGGGATGGGGCGCTACCTGATCCCGCTGATGCTTGAACGCTACGCGCCGGACATGGCGGTCTTCGAGCTGGTGACCCCAGTCTATCGGCTGCGTCCCCCGACCGACTGGATCCGCAACGACCACACGCAGACGGTGAACTTCATCGTCGGGATCTGCGCGGAGCGCAACATCCGGTGCGGATTTCTCGACCTGCCGCAGGAGAACATCGATCCGGCGATTGACTGGATGCCGGGAATCCATGCGGAGATCCTCGGCCGTTGCGGCATTCCCAATGTCGGCATCGACTTGGTGCCGGACACGCTGCGCGATAACGTGCATCCCAATGACACGGGCCGCAAGATCTATGCCGATGCGCTCGAAGACCTGATCGGCCGGATGCTGCGGTCAGGCACGTCCGGCTACGGGTTGGCGGCGCGGACGCTCTATTACGATGCGTTTCATTTTTCCGATCTCGATTACGATGGCGGCGTCATTGCCGATTTTGAACGCAATGGCTTCGAAACCCAGGTGCTGCAGCTCGAGGCTCGCGAGAGCGTTCGCCTGAAGCTTCCCGCGCCGGTGAAGGTGGTCGGGGCCCTTATCGGCATGGGGCCACGGACCGGCTACATGGATCTGCGGATGAACGGTGACGGGCAGATCATCAACTGTTTCGACCAGCATTGCTACTATCAGCGCATGGGCGGCCGGTTGATTTCGGCGAAGATCACCGACGAAGTCACGGTGGTGCAGGGCAAGGCGATTCCCGAGACGCCCTTGGCCAAGGGCGTGAAGAGTTTCGAGCCGAGACGCGGCACCATCAGTCATATTTTCTACGAGACCAACTGGAACGATCCCATTGGTATGAAGAGGCGTACAAGATGACCACAATGACGATCCACCCCATCCTCCTTTGCGGCGGATCCGGCACACGGCTCTGGCCGCTTTCGCGCAAATCCTATCCCAAGCAGTTCGCTAAGCTGATGGGCGATGACAGCCTGTTCCAGGCCTCGGCCCGGCGCCTGTCGGCGGATGGCTTTGCCGCGCCCATGGTGCTGACCGGAGAGCCTTTCCGCTTTATCGTCACCGAGCAGCTGGCGCAGATCGAACAGGCCCCCTCGGGCATTCTGATCGAACCCGAAGGGCGCAACACCGCCCCCGCCATCCTTGCTGCGGCGCTGTGGCTGTCGCGCAAGGACCCCAAGGCGCTGATGCTGGTGGCGCCCTCGGATCACGTCATTCCCGACGCGAGCGGTTTTCGCAGCGCCGTTCAGGCCGCCGTGCCGCGCGCACAGGCGGGCGATCTGGTGACCTTCGGCATCGCGCCCAACCGCCCCGAAACCGGCTATGGCTACCTTGAAATGGCCGCCGGGGCCGACCCCAAGGCGAGCGCGCCGCAAACCCTTGCGCGCTTTGTCGAAAAGCCCGATGCGGCGCGCGCCGCCGACATGCTGGCGGCGGGCAATTTCCTGTGGAACGCCGGGATCTTCCTGTTTACCGCGCAAACCGCCGTCGATGCCTACCGCGCCCATGCGCCCGCATTGGTCACCGCCGTCGAAAAGGCGCTGGACGAGGCGCAGGAGGATCTGGGCTTTACCCGCCTTGCGCCGGGCCCCTGGGCCGAGGCCGACGACATCTCGATCGACTACGCCATCATGGAGAAATCCACCAATCTGGCGGTGATGCCCTATGCGGGCGACTGGTCGGATCTGGGTGGCTGGGACGCGGTGTGGATGGAAAGCGGCCCCGACGATGCGGGCAACGTGTGTTCCGAGCACGCCACCGCCATCGATTGCACCGATACGCTGCTGCGCTCCGAAGTGCCCTCGCTGGAACTGGTGGGCATCGGTCTTGACGATATCGTCGCCATCGCCATGCCCGACGCGGTGCTGGTGGCCCACAAGTCTCAGGCGCAAAAGGTCAAGGATGCGGTCACCGCGCTCAAGGCCAAGGGCGCAAGCCAGGCGGTACAGCTGCCGCGCGATTACCGGCCCTGGGGCTGGTACGAAAGCCTTGTGATCGGCGGGCGCTTTCAGGTGAAATGCATCCACGTGACCCCCGGCGCGGCGCTGTCGCTGCAATCGCACCACCACCGCTCGGAACACTGGATCGTGGTCGAGGGCACCGCCAAGGTGACCATCGATGACGAGGTGAAGCTGGTGACGGAAAACCAGTCGGTCTACATCCCGCTGGGCGCGGTGCACCGGATGGAAAACCCGGGCAAGGTGCCAATGGTGCTGATCGAAGTGCAGACTGGCAGCTATCTGGGCGAAGACGACATCATCCGCTACGAAGACATCTACGCCCGCAGCTGAGGCACCGTTCTCCGGCCCGCAGGCGCGGGCCGGAAGGAAACTCGCGCATGACCCGCGGCGCACCCTATGATCAGCACAGCCCACGGTTCAGGGCCATTGCTGCGAGTGCGCGGCATGGATAGGTCCGTCACGCCCCGCCGACTGACATTTCAGGAACGACCCCATGTCAAAGACGATCTACATCACGACCCCTTGCCTGAATTGCGCGGATACCATCGACCGCACGATCCAGAGCGTCGTGACTCAGGCCGGGGATTTCTTCATCCGCTACCATGTACAGGATGCCGGATCGGATGACGGCACGCTGGAGCGGCTGGCGTGGTGGCAGCGCCATGTCGCCGGCAAGAGCTTTCCCCGACAGTGCCGGGGCATCGAATTCAGCTTCGCCTCGCAGCCCGACCGCGGCATGTACGACGGTCTGTGCAAGGGCTTTGCCGCCATGCGCATCCCGATGGACGGCTTCATGAGCTGGATCAACGGCGACGATTTGTTCATGCAGGGCGCCTTTGCCTTCATCGACGCGGTGGGCATGCAGTTCAGCCAGCAGCAGGTGTCGTGGGTGGGCGGGGCGACCTCGATCTTTCGCAACAACATGCCGGTGTCGGGTTTCGACAACCCGATCACGCGCGATGCGCTCAGGGCTGGGCTGTGCGAGGGCAAGCACTGGAACTTCCTGCAACAGGAAGGCACGTTCTTTCGCAAATGGCTCTGGGCGTCGGTCAAGCCCGAGCAAACCGTGGCCCCCATGCGCCTTGCGGGCGACTGGAACCTGTGGCGGTTGATGGCGGGCAAGGCATCGCTGGTCCAGACCAAGATGACGCTGGCCGCCTTCCGCATCACCGAAGGCCAGCTTTCGGCCAGCCAGCGCGACGCGTACATGGCCGAGATCAACAGCATCCTGCCCGAAGCCGACCGGCGCGCCGCGCTCGAGGCGCTGGCCGCCCCCGGCGCCGACCTGTGCCGCCGGATGTTCAGGATCGGCTATGGCGACGGCCAGCTGACGGTGATCGACGAGGGCCGCAACGGCATGTTGCAGCACAATCTGGGCAAGGTGTTCGGAGATGCGTCGCGCTTTGCGCTGACAGGCAACGCCGGGCAGGAAAAGACTGTCTATACCGGCACCCTGCCGGTGCCAGAGGCATCGCCGGACACCTGCATCAGCTTCGAGAACGGCATTCTGGCCTATGACCGCGACTGGCAGTTTCCCGCGATCACCGAACAGCAGGCATTCCATCAGGTGCGCGCCGCCGGCACGGTACCCGAGGGCGTGACCTATATCGCCTACCCCTGGGCCAACCTGATCGACAAGATCCAGACCAAGGCATCGGATGCCAACGTGCATTTGGCGCAATTCCACGATTTCTGCGATCGGCTGCCGCAGGATACCGTGCTGGTCACGGTCTGCCAGCACATCAAGATGAAGGAATTTCTGGACCTGTTTGAACAGGCCGGGATTTCCCATGTGTTCTGGACCCATGCCACCCATGAGGATCTGGCCCTTTGGGGGGGAGGATCGCTCGACATCCGGCCTTTCCCGCTGTTTCCTGTGCAGATACCCGAAGCGTCCGAACAGGTCGAGATCGCGGTGCGCCCCTATTTGTTCTCGTTCATCGGGGCGAAATCGAACCAGTATTACCTGACCGAAGCGCGCCGCCATATCCTCGAGCTGCTGCGTGAGCACCCGCGCGGGCTGATCATCGGGCGCGACGACTGGCATTACAACAAGGTGGTCTACGAACATCAGATCCGCCCCGGCGCGCGCAAGGGCAACGCCGACGATCTGGTCGACAAGTCCAATTCCGAACAGTTCCGCATTTCGCTGGCGCAAAGCGTGTTCTCGCTGTGCCCGTCGGGGTCGGGGCCCAATTCGATCCGGCTGTGGGAAAGCCTTGGCGCCGGGGCAATCCCGGTGGTGATGGCCGATACCTACGCGCCGCCGGGGGATCCTGCGCTGTGGCAGGCGGCGGTGGTCTTCTGCGAGGAAACCGCCGAGGCCATCGCGGCGCTGCCCGCCCGGCTTGAACAGATCGCCGCCGATCCCGAACGGCTGCGCGCCATGCAGCGCGCCTGCGCGCAGATCTGGCTGCTGTATGGGCCGCAAAGCTTTGTCTACGATGTGCAAAAGCTGATGCTGGAACTGGGGCAGGGCCGGCAAGCGGGCGCGCCGGCACTGGACCCGAGCCATGGCGGGCCGCGCCCCGACAATGCCGGCACGCCAATGCTGCGCGAGCTGCTGGTCGAGCGCATGCGCCTGTTGCCGCAGCTTGGCCAGCCCGACGCGCTGAGCCTGCTGCGCGTGTGCGCCGCCGAGCTGCTGACGACAGGCTCCGCGCTGCTGCCGCTTTACCGCGACGACAACTCGCCGCTGGGTCAGATGCTGACGCTGGCGCAGGATGTGCTGCCCGAGGGGCATCCGGCGCTGGCCCATTATCGCGCTGTTCTGGATTACGTCATGCACGCGGCGCCCACGGCACTGGCGGCGCCTGCGGTCACGGACTCGCAAGGGCTGCGCATCGCCTTTCTGGGGCGCCATTCCAACCGCACCCCGCTGAGCTATCCGTCGTTTCAGGCCACCGCCCGTGGCCGCATCCACGTGGTCGACGACCCGGCGCAGGCCGATGTCATCATGACCGGTTTCAACCTCGATCTGCGCGAAAAGGCCGAGGAATTCGAACAGGCGATCAAGGCCAGCCCCGACACCAAAGTCATGGTGATCTCCGAGGAACCGCTGTGGGATTCTCTCTGGTCGGGCGGGTTCACCGACACCGCGCGCAGCGCCTCCTGCGGCGACACGCAGCTGCCCTATACCTTCCTGAACCATGCTAATTCGGCCATCTTCGATTTTGAGCGCATCCCCTATTTCCTGCTGACCTCGGACGATCTTCTGACGCGCTACACCACGCTGATCGCGCGCAATCTCAAGCTGACTCCGCAGGATTTGCTGGCCCGCTGGCGCAGCGCCCCGGTGCCCGCCGCCTTTGTTGCGGAAAAGCGCGAGGGCGATAAATACGCGCTCGCCTTCCCCGAGCAGGAGGTCTGGGGCCTGTCGAGCTATCGCTCGGACGTGGCGGCGAAGATGGCGCAGATGCCCGGCGTATACATCGAGGGCAAGGGCTGGCACAGCGAGGCCCGGCGGCAGGACCTGCCCGACTGGCATCTCGACAAGCTGGCCAAGCTGGATGCGCGGGTGCGGGTGCTGTCGAGCTACGAAAATACCCATCAAAAGCAGTATATCTCGGAAAAGATCTTCGACGCGTTCGTCGTCGGCGGTATGCCAACCTATTACGCCGCGCCCAGCCATGCCATTCACCAGTTGGTGCCTGAGGCGGTCATGCTCAACAGCTTCGGGCTAAGCGCCGATGCCGCAGCCGAGCAGATCCGCAGCTTCGAGCCAGATCTTGCGGTGGCCGAGGCCTGGCTGGACACCGCGCGCCGGTTGCAGGCGCGTTTTGCCGATACGCAGGCGATCCGGGCCGAGCGGGTGCGCATCGTCGATGAAATCCTGCGGGAGGTGTCGGCGCTCTGACGCGGGGGCCGATCTGGACAAGCCTTGCGCTGCGTGGCAGTCCGGAGCAACGCACAGACCAAAGGGAGACCCGTCATGGCACACGCCCTGAGCGATACGTTGGCGCAAAGCCTTGCTGGGCTGCGCGAGGCCGGGTTTTCCGGCCCGCTGACCCAAGACGCGCCGCTGTCGAAGGATGTCTATCTCAGCTGGGATGCAGTAGAGGGAACGGTCGAAGGCGAGGTGACCTCGCAGCCCGGCATGTTGCTTGCGATCGACGCCGCGATCAGCGGAAAGCCCGGTTGGTGGGTTCTGAACATAGTGCTGGGGGCGGGCAGCCTTGCGCCCGGCAGCGTGTTGGGGCTGGTAGCCGATGTCGAAAGCGCCGAGGCCCGCGAGGTGCCGGTGTTCCTGCGCTCGGGGCGCGGCGATGTCACGTTGGATACCGACCTTGCCGAGCCGCTGCGCCTGCCCGCCGGGCGGCGGGTGGTCAGCCTTTTGCACGATGTGGACGCTGGCCAGCCGCTGGCCGGGGACGAGGCGTGGCACACGCTGGTTCTGCGTCTGCCGCGGCCGCGCACCAGCCTGACTCTGCACGATCTGCGCCTTTTGGTGACGCCGCCCGAGGCGGGACTGCGGGCGGCGCGTCGTAGCCTTGGCGGCTACGCGACATGAGCCTCTAGCCTTGGCGGCGACGCCTGACTGCCTCCGCGGCTGGCACGACTGTCTGATCGAAACATATGCACAAGGCACAGGCTATCGGGTAAGCACAGGGTGCCGGGCAAAGTTCCCGAATGCACATTCGTGCATTCGAGAAAAATTCCAGCTCTTATCGTTCCTCGGGGTCGCCGACGGTATCTTCGATCTCGCCCGGCTCGATCTGGTAGGCGCCGACGGGTACGTCCTCGTCTGCCGGGGCAACGCTTGCGCGCAATTCCGCGCCGATCTCGGGGTCGGCGTCGGGGGCCGAGGGCATCAGCCCGATGGGACGCACCGGCGCGGCATAGACCTGATGCAGCTCGGCCAGATGGTTTTCCATCGAATAGGGCGCCAGCGCCCGCGACCAGTAGTCCGACAGGTCGATCTCGCCGTCGAGCATCGCCTGCACGCGGGCGTGGAAATCGTCGATGTCGCCAGAGGTAAAGCGCATCTCGGGGCTGTTGCCCAACTCCTGCGCGCCGCCCAGATCCGAGGTCAGCAGCGGGATGTGGCGGGCGTGCATCTCGATGGCGACCTGCGGCAGGTTGTCTTCCCACAAGACCGGGATCACCCCGACACCGACGCCCTCGAGCAGCGCGTCGAGCTGATCGTGCGAATAACCGTCGGCATATTGCACCGAGGCAAAGCGTTCGGACAGCGCCACCACGCGCTCCATCGTCTCGTGATCGCCGCGGCGCGAGGCGATGACAAGGCGCACCCGCTCGGCCAGCTCGATCGGCATCTCTTCGAGCGCCTCGAGCAGGAAGTAAAAGCCCTTGTCGCGGCGCATGTAGCCCAGAAACGCCATGGTCAGCGTGCCGTCTTCGCCCAGCAGGGTCTGGGCGGGGCTGGTCTGAGCGAATTTCTCGGCGTGGCGGGTGCCGATATAGCTGGTCTCCAGCAGTTCGGGCGCGATGCCGTAACGGGCGGCCACCTCGCCGACGCGGTGCGACACGCACAGCACGCTGTCGCAATGGGTGTTGATCAGCGTCGCCATGTCGCGGCGGCGCTTGACGAACTTGAGGTTGCGCGCCTCGAGCTTTTCCAGCACCTGACCGGGGCTGCGCTGCACGCTCACCTGCGCTGCCATCGAGGCCGGGCGCGAGCGGCGGATGCGCCGCGACCAGAACCGCACCACGCGGTTGGCCACCCGCATCGCCGGGCCGAAGCCGCGATCGAACAGGCGCGAGCCGGGGCGGATGCCGGCCTTTTTCAGGTTGAACGCCACGCCATTGGCCAGCCGGATCACCCGCTGGTCATGCTGGTAGGGCAGGCAGCTCACGCATTTGCGCCCCTGATCGTAATCGAGACAGTTTTCCGCTTCCTGATACCACAGGTTCACCTGCGGGCAGACCGGGAAATAATTGTGCAGCGACAGGATCACCCTTGTGTCGGGGAAATGTTCCTTGAGCCTCAGCACCCCGGCGGGGATGCCTTCGAGATTGTTGAAATGCACCACGTCGAACGGGCCCTTGGCGCGCAGGAAATCGAAAAACGCCGCCTCGGTGGCCGGGTCTTCGACCTGACGCGGATCGCCATAGGAATGATGGCCGGGGGCGAGCACGCCGGAATTGACGATCTCGTAGCGCAGGGCGCGATCTTCGGCGGGGCCGTGCTTCATCGCCTCCCAGCGTGGCACATCCGACAGGATGTCATAGGAAATCCCCGAAGACAGGAACAGGCAGTCGGTCGCGCCTTCGCCGTTCAACGCATGGATCACGTTCTTCTGGTAGATCGACACGCCGCCGCCGCGCCGCTCGTCGTCGAGATAATCGACCCAGTTGTAGAACAGAATCCTCATGAGTCTTCCTTCTTGAGCAGCTGCGCCTCGAGCGCCTCGATACGCTTTGCCAGATCGGGGATGCCGAAGTTCTGTACCCGCTGGCGCAGCTGGATGAATTCGGTGAAAACGAAGCCGATCAGGATGTTGCGGTCGATCTCTTCCTGCGAGCGCCCCTCGGGCAGGTTCTGCGCGAAGCGCTCGATCGGCAGGCTGCCGCCAGCCTGTTCGGCCAGCCAGTCCAACCCGTCCTTCGATTGGGCGCGGATCTCGTCCATGCCGCGCAGGCGCTCGGCGCGCAGCTTGTCCTGCGCCCCCAGATAGGACAGTGCCTGATTGCGCACCGCCTTTACGCTGGCGCGCGGGAAGCCGAGGTTCTGCATCAGGCGCAGCAATTCGGCGATGCGATCGTCAAGCCGCGGGTTCGGATCGCTCTGGGCCCGTTCCAGTTCGACCGGCAGCGCGATGTCCAGCGCCTTCAGGAAATCGCGGTGCAGCGCGTTGGGATCGTTGCGATCAAAGCGGTAGGGCCGCAGGATGACGTTGTCCTTGCCGGCGATGTCGATCCACGGCTGCAGCGCGCGGCGATAGTCGAAATGCACATCCTCGATTTCACCGCCAAGGGCGGTTTCCATGTCCGAGACCGGAATGTTCATCTTGATCAGCTGGTTGTACCAGCTTTGCACATGCGCACCGGGTTCGCGCAGATAGGCGACGACCTTGATCTGGATGTCGCCGCGCTGGCCCAGCAGCTCCTTGAGGATCTCGACGGCCTTCGGAAACTGGCCAAGGCGCATCAGCTCTTCGGAGCTGATCAGCACCCGGTCCTGTGGGCTACGCCGCACATGATCGAGCAGCATCCCCCACATCTGCCGCGGCGAGGTTTCATCGGTGTAATCGAACATCAGCGGGCCGGTGACCTCGGCCGCTTTGAGGATCGAAAAGGCAAAGGCCGAATGCTTGGCGTTGTGCATCCACAGGTCGGGATAATCGACGCCCTTGTTTCTCAGGAAACGGCCGCTTTGCGAAAAGAAGACCTGAAGGGCGGTGGTTCCGGTCTTGTAGTGACCGATGTGCAGAATGAGCGTCTTTGCCATGTGGTCCGGTTCTTCTGGTTCTTCTGGTTCTTCTGGGCCGTGCCGAAGGCTCTGCCAGCGCGGGCCCCCGGGGTGCATTAGGTTTGAACGTCTGTGCAGCACAATGCGGGCAAGGGTCAAGCCATGCGCGGCGGGGCCGGGCAAAGCGCGGCCCATCCGACACCCTTTTGCCGCCTGAAGGCGCGGGGCGGGAACGGGGCAGGCGGGGGCGATGCTGTCCCCGCGCCAGACAACCGGTGGTGATCCGATATAAGTCTGTACAGCTTTCCTGAGGTTGTTACCCTGCCACTCGGGACACGGCAGGCGGGCGGAAAAGCGGCGAAACAACGGCGAGAGCACAGAAAATCATCTGAATTGAGACGCTGCCGACAAGCCTGTCTTAACCAGAAGGTAAGACGGGCGCGGCCATGGTCGCGCGACTCCCAGACTCAGGACAAGGGTAGACATCAGTGGCTGTAGTGAACGGAACCCCGAATTCAGAAGCGCTTGCTGGCACGGAAGGTGCGGACAGCATCACCGGGTTTGCCGGCAATGACACGCTCACTGGGCTTGGGGGCAATGACACCCTTCTGGGCGGCACCGGGCAGGATGTGCTGGAGGGCGGAGCGGGAGACGATTCGATTCAGGGCGGTGCCTCGGACGAGGCCGACAGCCTGAGCGGGGGCGATGGCAACGACACGCTCGTAGGCGAAGGCGGCGCCGACCTGATGCAGGGCGGCGCGGGCAATGACGACATGCAGGGCAACGTTGGCAACGACGTGATGGACGGCGGCGCGGACAACGACAGCCTGATCGGCGGGGCGGGCAACGACAGTCTGTCGGGCGAGGACGGCGACGATGAGCTGATCGGTTCGGACGGGGCCGACACGCTGATCGGCGGCAGCGGCAGCGACGCGCTGTATGGCGGCACCGAAAACGATGTCCTGCAGGGCGGCGACGGCGCCGACATGATGAACGGCAACGACGGCTCTGACACGCTGCAAGGCGGGGCTGGCAATGACACGTTGATCGGCGAGCAGGGCAATGACACGTTGCAGGGCGAGGATGGCGATGACAGCCTGACCGGCGGTCTCGGCACCGACAGTCTGGAGGGCGGGGCTGGCAACGACACGCTGTCGGGGGGCGATCAATCCGACACGCTGATCGGCGGCGCGGGCAATGACAGCCTTGACGGCAACGAATTCGGCGACCGGCTGGATGGCGGCGATGGCGATGACACGCTGACCGGCGGCACCGGCAATGACACGCTGTTCGCGGGTCTGGGCAGCGATCTGCTGCTGGGCGACGAGGGCAACGACAGCATCACCGGCGGCTCCGACGGCAGCGGGCTGTACGGCGGGCTTGGCAACGACACCCTCACCTCGAACGGCGGTGACGACACCATCAACGGCAACGAGGGCAACGACAGCATCACCGCCGGCGGCGGCAACGACAGCGTCGACGGCGAGGATGGCGATGACACCATTCTGGGCGAGGGCGGCAGCGACACGCTGTCGGGCGGGCTTGGCACCGATGCCATCGACGGCGGCGAAGGCAATGATTTCCTGTCGGGCGGCGATGGCGGCGGGCGCGACACGCTGATCGGCGGGCTGGGCGATGACACGCTGGATGGCAACGACGGCTTCGATCTGCTCGAGGGCGGCGAGGGCGACGACATCCTGTCGGGCGGCGCGGGCAACGACACGCTGAATGCGGGCCCCGGCCTCGACACGCTGTATGGCGGCGATGGCAATGACCTTCTGACCGCCAATGAACCCGCCAACGCCCTGTATGGCGGGCTGGGCAATGACACCATCGAGGCGGGCGGCGGCGATGACATCATCAACGGAAACGAGGGCAACGACAGCGTCACCGCCGGCGATGGCAACGATTCCGTCGACGGCGAGGATGGCAATGACACGCTGATCGGCAACGCGGGCAACGACACGCTGACCGGCGGTCTGGGCTCCGACCTGCTAGAGGGCGGCGTGGGTGATGACATGCTGTCGGGCGGCGACGAAGGTGGGCGCGACACGCTGATCGGCGGGCTTGGCAACGACACGCTGGATGGCAACGACGGCTTCGATCTGCTGCGCGGCAACGAGGGCAACGACATCCTGTCGGGCGGCAAGGGCAATGATACCGTCTTTGGCGAAACCGGCGCCGACGAGCTTTACGGCGGCGATGGCAACGATCATCTCGACGGCGGCGAGGGCGACGATCCGCTGATCGGTGGCGGGCTTGGAAACGATCTGATCTTCGGCGGCAGCGGCAATGATTTCGTCACCGGCAACGAGGGCGACGACACCGTTTTTGGCGGCAATGGCGACGACATCGTCTCGGGTTACGATGGCAACGACGTGATCTTCGGCGGCTTTGGCAACGACCATGTCGGCGGCAACAAGGGCGACGATTTCGTGCATGGCAGCGCCGGCGACGACTTCGTCTTCGGCGATCACGACATCGACGTCGCCTTCGGCGGCACTGGCAACGACTATCTCGAGGCCAACCACGGCCCCGACCGGTTTCTGCATGGCGGCGCCGACGATGACACGCTGATCTTTGTCTACCAGGCGGGTCCCGACTTCACCATTGCCGACATCACCGTTGATTCCGGCCCGCTGTGGGGCTTTGCCGGCGCCTTTGGCGGCACCGGCGATGACGTGGTGCGCGGCGCCGATCTTGTCGGCTTCCTCGGCGGCGGCGCGGGCAACGACCTTGTCGACGGCACCACGGCCCGCACCCGGATCACCGACAGCAACGGCGACACTTTCGAGATCGACGGCGGCACCCGTATCATGGGCGGCGCAGGCCATGACATCCTGATGGGCAGCGCCACCAACAACACCTTCTACGGCGATTCCGCGCTGGAATTCGCCCCGCAGATCGCGCTGCTCGACAGCCTTGCCGGCGCGGCCGACAACACCGCCAGCTGGCAGGCGGCGCTGGCCTGGATCTTCGATTTCCAGAATTCGATGGTCACCGGCAACCTGATCGCCGCGCCCCAGGCCACCGACATCTTCGTCATCGGGCGCAACCACGACTACCTGTTCATCGACGAGGCGACGCCGACCCAGATCATCACCAACCCGGCCGACGGCACCGACGTGATCATGGATTTCGACCCGGCGCATGACAAGCTCGACATGAGCGCGGCGGATCGCAGCGCCGAATACCTGTTCAGCCAGATGATGCAGGACGGGGTCGACGTAAAGCTGATCACGGCGCGCGGCACGGTGATCCTCAAGGACACGCTGCTGTCCGACCTGACGCTCGAAATCTTCAACCTCGACGGCGCAGATCAGTCGGGCACCGGGCATTTCCTCGATGATTTCATCGTCGATCCCACCCCGGACGAGATCGACGACAGCCCCGCCGACGACAGTATCAAGGTGGTGGTCGCGGACGACACCGCGCTCGATCTTGGCCAGACCGACGGGCATGACCACATCTGGTTCACCTCGTCTCAAAGGCTCGACACCCAGCTCGATCTGCGCGATTCAACCCAGACCCTCGGGTTTGGCGACGACATCTATTTCGACAATGGCCAGGGCAACAACATCGGCGGCAACGCCGGGCGTGACATCATCATCATGCTCGACGGCGACGACGAGATCCACGGTGACGACAAGCCCGACCTCGTGATCGGCGGCACCGGCGACGAGCGGGCCGAGGGCAATCGCGGCAACGACATGATGCTGGGCGAGGCGGGCAGCGACAACCTGCTGGGCGGCTTTGGCGATGACTGGCTCGACGGCGGCTGGGGCAACGATGCCATGACCGGCGACTTCGGCGACGACACGCTGATTGGCGGGGGCGGCAATGACGCCATCGACGGCTCGAACGGCAACGACCTGATCCGCGGCGACAGCCCCACCACGCTGGACGAATTCCGCGAATGGGTGATCACACAGTTCTACGACGTCACCATGGCAGCCTACGATCCGGCGATCCACAGCGTGGGTTATCTCGATCTTGAAAACCTGCGCATCCGGCCGGAATTCTACGATCCCTCCGATCCGGCGTCGCAATATCTCATCACCATCCCGGCAAGCCTGTCCTACGCCGACGGCGATGACGTGCTGTTCGGCGATTACGGCGACGACACCATCTATGGCGACGGCGGCAACGACACGCTCAAGGGCGGTCAGGGCTATGACGTGCTCGACGGCGGCACCGGCAACGACGAGCTTTACGGCTGGTCGGGCGAAGACACGCTGAGCGGCGGCGCGGGCCATGACAGCGCGGTCGGCGGTCTTGGCCGCGACCTGATCGACGGTGGCTGGGGCAATGACACGCTGGACGGTGGCGGCGGCATCTACGCCGACACGGTGAATGGCGGCGGCGGCAACGACAACATCCTTGGCGGCGGCGGCAACGACACCCTGATGGGCGATGCGGGCAATGACACGCTCAACGGCGAAACCGGTAACGATACGCTGGATGGCGGCATCGGCAATGACCGGCTGTTCGGCGAGGGCGGCAACGACCGGCTGCTCGGTGACGAGGGCGATGACACCATCATCGCCGGCGACGGCAATGACGTTGTCGAGGCGGGCCGTGACAATGACTCGGTCACCGGCGGGGGCGGCAATGACGACATCAAGGGCCAAGCCGGGCGCGACACGATCTCAGGCGGCGAAGGCGACGATTTGCTGGCGGGCAATCGCGGGCGCGACGTGGTGATGGGCGACGCCGGCAACGATTTCGTGCTCGGTCTCGAAGACAATGACACCCTGCGCGGCGGCATCGGCGACGACACGCTGCTGGGTGGCACTGGCAATGACCGGGTATCCGGTGATGCGGGCGACGACATGATCTTTGGCGGCAACAACGATGACCGGCTCGACGGCGGCATCGGCTCTGACCGCATGTTCGGCGGCGCGGGCTCCGACGTGGTGATGGGCGGGAACGACAACGACATCCTTGCCGGGGGCGGCGAGAACGACACCGTCGAAGGCGGCGGCGGCAACGATCGCATGTTCGGCAACGCGGGCGATGACCGCATGCTGGGCGGCGCCGGCAATGACACGCTGGAAAGCCACGACGGCGCCGACAGCCTGTTTGGCGGTGCGGGCAATGACGTGCTCAAGGGCGGCCTGGACAACGACACGCTTTATGGCGAGGCGGGGGCCGACAATCTGTTCGGCTCGACCGGCAACGACGTGCTGTTTGGCGGCACGGGCAATGACACGCTGAACGGGATGGAAGGCGACGACGTGCTGAACGGTGCAACCGGGGCCGACAGCTTTGTCTTCGGCAACGGCAATTTCGGCAGCGACACGATCTCGAACTTCGCCACCGCGGCCTTCAACACCCAGCACGATGTGATCCACTTTGCCGCGGGCGCCGAGGTGGCGACTTTCGCGCAGTTCGTGAACAACGCCGTCCAGACCAGCGACGACGTAATCTATGATCGCGGCGGCGACGGCATCAACGTGATCACCATCGAAAACACCGCGTTGGCAAACCTTTCGGTCGACGATTTCATCTTCGGCTGATCGCCCCGCCAGACAGAAAAGGGTCCGCAGACATGCTCTGCGGGCCCTTTTTCCTGCCCGGCTTCGCCCTTCGAAGCCTTGACCTGCCGCGAAAAGGGCGGTTTCTGTCAGCCGACCCTGTGCCCGCGACCCGTGCCCGCGAAAGGACATCCCATGCCGCAGAAGCCCTGGCTCATCCTGACGCTGCGCCGCACCGGGGGCACATCGCTGACCGCGTTTCTGGCCGGGATCTCGCCCTTTCCCAGCATCGAGCACGAGCCGTTCAACATCGACCGCCTGTTCGGCCCTGTCACCCGCGCTTTTCGCGACACCCAGGATCTGGACGCGCTGCGCGCTGGCATCGCACAGGCGCTGGGGGATGACCCGGCAAAGCGGCCCAACATCAAGCATTGCTTCGACGTGGTGCCGCCCGCGCTGACCGCCGAACTGATCCGCGCCTGCGCCGCGCGCGGCTATGCCATCCTGCTGTATACGCGCGGCGACGAGGCGCGGCGACTGCGCTCGCTGTTCCTGGCCCTGTCGACCGGGGCCTGGGGTGGAGCCGAGGCGCGCCGCATCTACCCCGAGATCCGCGCAGGGCGCATCACGCCCAAGCCGATCAAGGAGCTGAACGTGCGCCGCCGCCTCGCCGAGGATCGCAAGCGGCTGGCGCTGGTCAAGGGACAACTCGCGCAGGAGGGCATCGCCCACAGCTGCCGCCACTTCGAGGAATTGTTCGGCGCAGGTGTCGATTCCGCCGCAGAGGCGCGCAAACTGGCCGCCGAAATGGGCAGCGAGGTGGCCCCGGACGATGCGGCGCTGCGTTGGTTCGATCGCGGCGGCAAGCAGGGATCCGAGGATATCGCGGATCTTGTGCCGGGCTATCCGCAGGCGGTGGCGCTGCTCGACCAGCTTTGCAAGCCCTCGTCATGACAGGAAATTTCTCGCACCCCCCCGGCGGCTACGTGTTCATCGTCACCTATGGCCGGTCGGGATCGACGCTGCTGCAGAACATCCTGAACGCCATCCCCGGCTATCAGATCCGGGGCGAGAACAACCACGCCATCCAGCCGCTGGCGCAAAGCTGGGCGGCGGTGAACAGCTCCGAGCCGATGCGCGGCGCGCGCAAGGCGGGCGTGCCGACACCGCCAGAAGACCCGTTTTATGGCGCGGAAAAGATCGACCCAGATACCTGGGGGCAGGCGCTGGCCGACACTTTCGTGCGCGAGGTGCTGCACCCTGACCCGGGCACGCGGGTTTCGGGCTTCAAGGAGATCCGCTTTCACCTGCGCCCCGGATTGTTCGCCCCGACGCTACACTTTATCCGCAGGTTCCTGCCGCAAAGCCGCTTTGTGTTCAACACGCGCGATCATGCGGCGGTGGGCCGGTCGGGCTGGTGGGCAAAGATGGATCCGGAGGCGGTGCGCAAAGAGCTCGAAACCGCAGAAAAGCTGTTCGCCGCCTATGCGACAAAGCATCCACGGGTCTGCCATCGTGTCCATTACGACACTTATGTCAGCGCACCCGAAACACTGAAGGCGCTGTTCGATTTTCTGGGTGAAGAGATGAAGCCCGATGTGATCGAGCGGGTGCTGGGCACGCCGCTCGATCATGCCCGAAACCCGGGCGGGGGCTGACGGCAGGCCGAAGGCCCACCGCCGCGTTCAGTACCAGCGGCCCATCGCGATGACCTCGACCGAGGCGGCGATGCGGGTGCCGGAGGTGTCGAAGGCATAGACCTCGACCGTGCTGGCGCTGGCCGCATCCGAGGTGGCGATGATTGCCGTGGCGCCCTTGCCCGCGACCGTCACCCGCGGCGCGGCGGCAAAGGCGGCGGCAAAACTCACCGTGCTGGTGCCCGAGGCCGCGACCGACACCGTGGCGGAGCAGAACTGCGTGCCATCGGCGTGGCGCACATAGCTGCCGCTGGCGCTGTCGCCGCTTTCGATCGCGGCGCCGGTCGGGGTGCCGCCCGATTGCGCCACCGTGCCCACGAGGTTGCCGCGCCCATAGGCGTAATCGGCCCGCGCCAGCCGCCCCGGCGTGATGTCGGTGGCCGTGCCTTGCACCGCCGCGCCCGAGGCCAACCCGCTGGCGGCATCGATCACCAGCGCCTCGGTCCAGACGCTGCCATCGGCGGAGACCTTGAGGTGAAAGCTGCTGTCTCCGGTAAGGCCCATCTCGGCGTGGCCGGTCCAGCCCGACTGGTAGAGCAGGCTGGCGGTGTCGGTGCCACCCGCCTTGTTCAGCACCAGCCGGTGGTCCGCGCCGGCGTTGTTGAGCAGCGTCGCATCGGCGCTGACGCTCAGCCGGTTGGTGGCATCGGCGGTGGCGTTGATGCCAAGCATGGAAAACGTGCTCGCCCCCGAGGCCAGCGGCATCCAGACGCTGCCCGACCATGTGCGCATCTCAGCCTCGGCAAGGCCAAAGGCGCACCATCCAGCGCGCGGTTCAAGGAAGGTCCAGGCGGTGCCGTCCCAGCTGGCGATCTCGTTGTCATGGCCGGTCCAGGCGCCGGTGGCGCCGGTCCCCAGCGCATGGTTTTCACCGGATACGGGGCTGGCAGGGGGCGTCACGGCGCCGAAGCTTTCAAGGCGCATCTGCACGAGCGTGTCGAGCAGGCGCAGCGCCTCGTTATGGGTGACGTGTTTTTGTGCCTGCGAGGGCTGAATACAGGGCAGGCCCAGCTGCGGGGTGTTCTCGCTCATCGTTCCTCCGGCGGTCGGGACAGGAAAGGCTTGTCCGTATGGCGTTACCGGTCCGACAATCCTTCGAAAATCTTAACAATACTCTGGAGCACCGCGCGTTGCAGGGACCCGGGCCAGCGGCGTCTTGAGGCCCCGGCCAAAGGATTCTACACCGGGCGCAATGTGTCAGGCCGTTGCCGCAAAAAGGAATACCGAGATGAAGATCGCCGTTGCCGGCCTGGGCTACGTGGGCCTGTCGAATGCCGTGCTGCTTGCGCAGAACAACGAGGTCACCGCCGTCGATGTCTCGCAAGAGCGGGTCGACATGGTGAATGCGGGCAAATGTCCGATCGTCGACGCCGAGCTCGAAGAGTTCCTGGCAGAGCGCAAGCTGACGCT
>NZ_JAHKQA010000073.1 GCF_018860705.1 Citreicella sp. C3M06 | reverse complement strand
CTGCCAAACATGATCTCGATCACTGCACGGCCAGGACGAAGGCCGCGCATTGCCAGCAATGTCACAAGGGTGATATTTCACGGTTGTCTTGCGTTTCTTTCTGACATGACTGCAGGCGTGTAACCCTTTGTTTTGAAAGGCGTCACGGAGCCAGTCGGCGTCGCAGCCCTGGTCCTCGAGCAGCCAGTCGACATTCGGGAGACTGCCGAGAAGTGCCCGTGCCCCGATGTAATGCCCGGCAGAGGCGAACACGTTGGTCGGGCGGCCTTTGCTCTCACAGATGGCATATTGCGACGTGTTCATGCCGCCTTTGGCGCGACCAATCAGGCCCCCCTTTTGACGCCTAGGCTGGATACGGTGCCCCTCTCACACATGCTTTGCATGTGCTGCCGGGCAGTGGATGGACCTTCAATTTCGTTGCGTCGATAATCACGGTCGTCTCCTCACCGTTCTCGGCCACCAAACCCGCCATGATCCGCGCGAAGACCCCCGTTCATGGCCGCATTCGAACCAATGGCGCTTGGCCATTCACCTCCACCGTTTCCAGCGGGGTGCGAGCGACTTGTGTGGACCATATTCGTTCGGCGCATTACGTCACCGCAAGCCATTGCAATTGATGAATATAATTCTGCTCAGCACGCGCCGGTCATCAAGTCGAGGCTTGCCGTGAGACTTGGGAAAGTAGGGCTCCAGACGTGCCACTGCGCATCGTTCAACCAGAAGAGATCTAACGTGTTCACCGCTCGTTTTCGAACGGTGAATCACGCTCGACCAACCATAATAATGATCCTGAGCCTTCTGCACCCCGGCGCTGCTATTTTACCCCCGTCCCCTTTCTCGGCCGAGGTAGGTGACGAGGGGGTGTATGGGGTCTGGGCCTTGTGGCCTGACCACGTCTTCTAGCGCGCCGGCGCCGTCTCTCTTTCATCATCCCGAACAGTTGGATACGCCCGACATGGATCGCGGAGCAGAAAGAGGAGAGCATGAGCGCGCTATCATCCGAACAGGCCATCGGCATAGACGTCTCGCGCGACTGGCTGGATATCCATTGCCTGCCCGATGCGACGCGCCTTCGGTTGCCGAACACATCGGAGGGCCATGCCCGGGTGGCGTCTCTCGCGCTGCGGCGTGGCGCCCTAGTCTGCTTCGAAGCTACCAGCGGGCAGAAGTGGCGGTTACGGGCTTCGCTCGACGCGCTGCGGATCGTCGCGCGTCAATTGCCGCCAGCCGTGGTACCCGGGCCAAGACGGATCGATGCGGAACTCATCGCCTGCGTCATGGTGTGCGCCTCGAGGCGGGAGGTAGCCATCCGGCCGGAAAGTTGTGCGGGATCAGAGCTTTGACATCGAAGCGAGCGCAACTTGTCGAAATGCGAAAGCGGCTACCTACCCAGATCAATTCACACGAAACCGCGCGAGCGCTGGACTGTTCACCGGCATGGAGTTGAAGGCTCCGCTCGAACCCAGGATCTCGGAGCTGGAAGCGTGCATCGAGCAAGCCGTCGCGGCCGACTGAACACTGGTCGAAACCGCCGGTACCCTGCGCTCCATTCCCGGGGGTGGGCCCGTTGTCAGCGCTATGCTGATCGCCGACCCGAGCTCGGGGCCATATCCGCAGAACAGCCGCAGCCCTGACGGGGCTCGCCTCCCATAGCGCACGACGGCGGTGCGTTGAGGGGCAAACGAGCCATCGCCGAAGGACAGCGCGCCCTGCGGCATGTCTTGTGCCAAGCCGCCCTCGTCGCTGCCCGCCCCTGAAAGCCTGCGCGCAGCGACTGCGCGACGCCGGAAATTCGCACAAGGTCATCATCACTGCGGTCGCACGAAAACTCGTCAATATCGCTAACGCTCTATGCAAAGCGCGCAAACTACGGGGCCTTCAAGGCATCTGACGGAAACAGTTGCTAGCAAGACGTCCGATTGTCGGGGCCCCCTTGATGCCTTGCGGCGCGATGGATGCAGGTTGGGTTTGTCGAATGCTGCAAGATCCGGCCGTGGGAGGAGTGGCCGAGCGAGCAGCTGTCCGCCAAGCTGCGCCATGCCAGCGAGCAGGTAGACGCCAACAATCGCCGCCCCGGCACCAGACCCGGCGGGCGTACCCATCAGCGGAATCATCAGCGGTTTATTCAGGACCAGTCCCTGAACACACCGAACCTATAGCTGCGGACTCGCCGGGCAGTGCCTCAAGCCCAAAGGATTGCCGCACCGCGGCGTTGCACAGGGGCCGGCCGATGCTCGCAGGAAGCCTTAATCACCCCGTCGGAGAATTTGCCCCGTAACGCTATGTCATTCCGCAGCGAGGTGAAGCATGTTCGGACTAGGTATCAGCACTTTCAGCTTCGTGGCTGGTTGGGGTGTCGGAGTGGGGATGGCGACCCGTGCCACAGGTCTGCTGACCGGGGGCGACAGTCTCATGGCGGGCGCGTCTGGCGTATCGCTCTGGGAAACGCTCGATGCCGCCAGCGGGCTGAGCATCAACAACATCGCGGTGGGCGGCAATAACATCACCGCGGTCCGATCCGAGTTCACGGAGCTGACAAACACCGATCTGCTGGCCTATCCGGTTGTGATCTGGGATGGATCCTACAACGGCTATGACGATCTGGAGGGGGACAAAACCGTCGCCTATGTCGACCTGATTGCCGAGGCCATCGCCGAAATCCCGCATGATCGCTGGCTGGTTGTTCCACCGATCAATCCTTATGGTTCGAGCTATGCTGGCTCCATACAGGAGGCGATCTGGCTTGAGATGCAGTCGCGCTGGCCCGGGCATGTCTTTCACTGGTCAAATGGGCTGAACCATGACGCCTTCTCGATCGCGACCGATCAATTCGTCGATCCTCCGGCCGATGTCTTTCACCTGTCGCAACTTGGCGCGGACAACATGTCTGCGGCGCTGCTTGCCGAGCTGCGCGCGCGCGGCTGGATCGTGACGCAGCGGTTTCACCCGACCGATCTGGCTGGGCTGGTGGCGCTGTACTTGCCGACGGCGGATGCGTCGATCCTTGCTGACAGCAGCGGCGGCAGCGCCGATCTGACGGCGGTGAACGCAGCGAGCTACAGCGCCGGAATGCTGAGTTTCGACGGCTCAGACGACCATTACGCCGGCGGTCCTGTGCATGGCGCCGAGCGCACCATTGGCGTCGGTTTCCGAAAGCAGGACAGTCAAATGCGCATCCTTTACGGAGGCCGGTCGTCGACCGATGCGCGATCCTATATCAGCTACAGGGCGACGGGTACGGCGATGTCGGTCGGATCGAATTCGCAGGCGGTGCTGGTGCCGGTGATCAACAGCAATTGGCAGGCCGCGGTCGGCACGCATGACGGCAGCGAGGTCAGGATGCTGATCAACGGCTCGAAGATCTACAAAGCGGCACAGGCCGGTGTGACCACGCCGGGGGTGCCTGCGATGCTGGGAACACTGAATGACAACGGCGCGCCACTGAATGCCTATCACCGTGGGGATCTGTCGGTTGCGGTGGAATATGACAGGGCGCTGAGCGACGAAGAGATGCGCAGCCTGTGCAGCTGGATCCGGCGACAGCACAGCTGAGGCCACGCCGCGTCTCCGGCTTTGCCCCGGAGACGCGGGCAACGCTGCCTCAGGGGTGCGGCTCGATCAGGATGGTTTGGCGAAGTTTTCCACTGGTGCGATCAAAGATCAGGATGCGGTTTTCATCGGTCACGACGGCGTACCAGTTGGGGCCTTGCGTATAGGCGGTGGCCGTCGCGCCGTCCGGCAGGGTGATGACATCGGGCAGCGGCGCACGCGTTGTCGTGTTCCGGATGACAACCAGCCCGAGGAGCGTTATCAGCCCGAGGATCATCACGCCCGTCAGCACCGTAACCAGAAGACGCAGGAAGCGCAGGTTTGGCGGCTCGGGCAGCTGTTCTTCGGGGTCGGGAGCCTGTGACATGGAAAATCCTCTGCGCATCGTCATCGGGGAGGCCCCGCCTGCGCGTCTTGATAAGGCGCTCGCCCGCGATGTGCCAGAGGAGGCGGCACTCTCGCGGACGCGGCTTGCAAAGCTTATCGCCGATGGCGCGGTGATGCGCCGGGGCGAGGTGCTGAGCGATCCCAAGGCAAAGGTCGTCGAGGGCGACGAGATCGCCATCATCCTGCCCAAGGCCGAGGAAAGCCATATTGGCCCCGAGGACATCCCGCTCGACATCGTCTGGGAAGATGCCGACCTTGTGGTCGTCAACAAGCCGGTCGGCATGGTGGTGCACCCTGCGCCCGGCACGCCGAAGGGCACGCTGGTCAACGCCTTGCTGCATCATTTCGGCGGCGCGCTGTCGGGGGTGGGTGGCATCGCCCGTCCCGGCATCGTGCACCGTATCGACAAGGACACATCCGGCCTGCTGGTGGTGGCGAAATCCGACCGGGCCCATCACGGGCTTGCCGCGCAATTCGAAGCGCATAGCGCCGATCGGGCCTATCTGGCGCTGTGCCATGGCGCACCCAATGCGGGCGATCCGCGTTTGCTGGGCACGCGGGGCGTTTCGATGGAATCGGGCAATGTGATCCGCATCCAGTCCGGGCTCGCCCGCCACAAGACCGACCGGCAACGTCAGGCAGTGTATTTCGACGGGCAGGGCCGACATGCGGTGACCCGGGCGCGGGTGCTTGAAAGCTTTGGCACGCCAGCGTCGCTGGCGCTGGTGGAATGCCGGCTCGAAACCGGGCGCACGCACCAGATCCGCGTCCACATGGCCCATGCCGGGCATGGGCTGGTCGGCGATCAGACCTATGGCGGGCGGCGCAAGCCCTCGCCAGCCGCCTTGGGCGAAGCCGCCGCCGCAGCGGTCACCGGGTTTCCCCGCCAAGCGCTGCACGCCGCCGAGCTGGGGTTCGACCATCCCGTGAGCGGCGAACAATTGCTGTTCGAGGCACCTTTGCCCGAAGATATGGCCAGACTTCTATCCGTGCTTCGCGGTGAAGTCTGAGCGCATACGCACATATGGGCTGCATTATTTCCGAATTCCGCTCCGTGCGCACAACTGACATAGTATTCCCGATACCGTGAGTCAGGAAATAATGCGAACCCGGCGACGGAGTTTCGCGTTACCCTCGTAACACTCAAAGATGGTCCTGTTCGGTGGCGGCATCGCGCTACCGCCGGGCGGACCCTTGAAAAACGATCCGGGCCTTCCCATCTGGGATGTTAAGCCCCATAACATTGGAGGTAACAGGGCACGTGAGCAATATGAGCAAATACGCCAATCTTCCGGCTCCGTCGCCGGAAGCAGGCCTAAGCCGCTACCTGTCCGAGATCCGGAAGTTTCCGCTTCTGGAACCCGAAGAAGAATACATGCTGGCCAAGCGCTGGGTCGAGGATGGCGATTCCGCCTCGGCGCACCGGATGGTCACCTCGCATCTGCGGCTGGCCGCCAAGATCGCCATGGGCTATCGCGGCTACGGTCTGCCGCAGGCCGAGGTGATCTCCGAAGCCAATGTCGGCCTGATGCAGGCGGTGAAACGCTTTGACCCGGAAAAAGGCTTCCGCCTTGCCACCTATGCGATGTGGTGGATCCGGGCGTCGATCCAGGAATACATCCTGCGGTCGTGGTCGCTGGTCAAGCTGGGCACCACATCGGCGCAAAAGAAGCTGTTCTTCAACCTGCGCAAGGCCAAGTCGCGCATCGGCGCGCTTGAAGAGGGCGATCTGCGCCCCGAGCATGTCGAGAAGATTGCCACGGATCTGGGCGTGACCGAGGCCGAAGTCATCTCGATGAACCGGCGTCTGTCGGGGGGCGATGCCTCGCTAAACGCCACGGTCGGCAGCGACGACGATGGTTCGATGCAATGGCAGGACTGGCTGGAAGACGAAAGCGCCGATCAGGCCACCGATTACGCCGAGCGCAACGAGCTCGACGCGCGGCGCGCCCTGTTGGCAGAGGCGATGGACGTGCTGAACGAGCGTGAACGCGATATCCTGACCCAGCGCCGTCTGGCGGAACAGCCGGTGACGCTCGAGGATCTGTCGGGCGTCTACGATGTCAGCCGCGAACGCATTCGCCAAATCGAAGTGCGGGCGTTCGAAAAGCTGCAAAAGCGCATGCGCGAACTGGCGCGCGAGCAAGGCATGATGGCCACGGCCTGATCTGATGACACGGCCCTCCGGAAACGGGGGGCCTTTTTTCATCCACAGCGAGGCGCAGTATGCCAAGGGTTGTTCTGGTCACCGGCGGTGCGCGTGGCATCGGCCATGCCATCGCCGCAGAGTTCGCCCGCGATCATGCGGTCGCCATCACATGGGCCACCACTGTTCCAAAAGGCCTGCCGGACAAAACGCTGGCAATTCGCGCCGATCTGCTGGCGCAAAGCGCCGCCGAGGCAATTGTGTCGCAGGTTTTGAACCGGTTCGGTGCACTTGATGTGATCGTCAACAATGCCGGGCAGATCGGCATGTCGCCAGCGCAGGACTTCGATGCTGCGGCCCTGCAAGACATGCTTGGCGTCAATCTTCTGGCGCCGCAGGCGCTGCTTGCGGCGGCTTTGCCACATCTGAAGCCGGGCGCGGCCATCGTGAATATCTCGTCGGTGAATGCCGTGCTGCCGCCGTACGGCGCGTCGATCTATGGCGCCAGCAAGGCGGCGCTGAACCTGTGGACCCGCGCCATGGCCAAGGAATTGGGCCCGCAGGGGATTCGCGTCAACGCGGTTGCACCGGGAGCCATCGACACGCCGGAATCCCCGCGCTCCGATGATCTCAAAGGGCTGTTCGTGAAGGACACCGCGCTTGGGCGGATCGGACAGCCACAGGATGTCGCGCGCGCGGTGCGCTTCCTTGCCAGCGAAGAGGCCGGGTTCATCACCGGCGAAATCCTCACCGTCTCGGGCGGCTATCGACTGTAGCGAAGACACCCCGCCGCCGGTTCGCGGCGGCGGGGCATTGGCTCAGATCTGGCGAACAGCGCCCTTTGCGGCGCTGGTGGTTAGCGCGGCATAGGCCTTGAGCGCTTTGGACACCTTGCGCTTGCGCTTTTCCTCGGGCTGCCAGCCGGCTTCGTCGCGCTTGAGGCGGCGCTCGGCGATCACCGCATCATCGACGGCAAGATGGATCTTGCGGGCCGGGATGTCGATCTCGATCAGATCGCCTTCCTCGACAAGGCCGATGGCGCCGCCCTCGGCCGCCTCGGGCGAGACATGGCCGATGGACAGGCCCGAAGAGCCGCCGGAGAACCGCCCGTCGGTGACCAGCGCGCAATCCTTGCCCAGCCCCTTCGATTTCAGGTAGCTCGTCGGATACAGCATTTCCTGCATCCCCGGCCCGCCGCGCGGCCCCTCATAGCGGATCAGCACCACGTCGCCGCGATGGATCTTGCCGGTCAGGATCGCGCTGACAGCCGTGTCCTGCGATTCAAAGATCCGTGCCGGGCCGGAGAAAACGAGGATCGATTCGTCGACCCCGGCGGTCTTCACGATGCAGCCATCCTCGGCGAGGTTGCCGTACAGTACCGCAAGCCCGCCATCCTTGGAAAAGGCGTGCTCTGCATCGCGGATGACGCCGTTCTGGCGGTCGAGATCCAGCGTTTCGAAACGCCGATCCGTCGAAAACGCCTGCGTGGTGCGCACGCCGCCGGGCGCGGCGCGGAAGAAGTCATGCACCGTTTCGGAATTGGTGCGCGACACATCCCAGCGATCCAGCGCATGGGCCATGGTTTCGGCATGCACGGTGGGCACCGAGCTGTCGATCAGGCCCGCCCGGTCGAGCTGGCCGAGGATCGCCATGATGCCGCCGGCGCGATGCACGTCTTCCATGTGCACGTCGTCCTTGGCCGGTGCGACCTTGCACAGCACCGGAACATTGCGCGACAGCTTGTCGATGTCGGTCATATCAAAAGCGACCTCGCCCTCGCTGGCGGCGGCCAGCAGGTGCAGCACCGTGTTGGTCGATCCGCCCATGGCGATATCCAGCGTCATCGCGTTCTTGAACGCCTCGAAAGTGGCGATGGAGCGCGGCAACACCGACGCGTCGTCCTGCTCGTAGTAGCGCTTGGCAAGATCCACGATCAGATGACCGGCTTCGACGAACAGGCGCTGGCGGTCGGCATGGGTGGCAAGGGTCGACCCGTTGCCCGGCAATGACAGGCCAAGCGCTTCGGTCAGGCAGTTCATAGAGTTGGCGGTGAACATCCCCGAGCAGGACCCGCAGGTCGGGCAGGCGGCTTCCTCGATCGCCTGCACCTGTGCGTCGGTGTACTTGTCGTCGGCGGCAGCGACCATGGCGTCGACGAGATCGAGCGCCTTTTCCTCGTCGTCCCAGACCACCTTGCCCGCTTCCATCGGCCCGCCGGACACGAACACCACCGGGATGTTCAGCCGCATCGCCGCCATCAGCATGCCCGGCGTGATCTTGTCACAGTTCGAGATGCAGACCATGGCGTCGGCGCAGTGGGCGTTGACCATGTATTCCACGCTGTCGGCGATGATCTCGCGCGAGGGCAGGGAATAGAGCATGCCGTCATGGCCCATGGCGATGCCATCATCGACCGCGATGGTGTTGAATTCCTTGGCGACACCGCCAGCCTTCTCGACCTCGCGCGCGACCATCTGGCCGAGGTCCTTCAGGTGCACATGGCCGGGCACGAATTGGGTGAAGCTGTTGACGATGGCGATGATCGGCTTGTTCCAGTCGCCGTCGGTCATGCCTGTGGCACGCCACAGGCCGCGGGCGCCGGCCATGTTGCGGCCGTGGGTGGTGGTGCGGGAACGGTAGGCGGGCATGGGTCTCCCCCTTCTTGGCTGTATCGGCGTTGTGTAACGCCCGGCGACCGTTGCGGCAAGGGTGCCGCCGAAAGGGGGGCCAGCCCCCCTCGGCCTTGCGGCCTCACCCCCTGGGATATTTCCTGCCAGAAGAAGCTGGGCGCCGCGCTCTGGTTTCTTCTGGCCTAAAAATATCCCCGCCGGAGGCTGGCCGTCGCTCTCAGCTCGCGGGGCTGTCCGGAACGGTGCGCCGCGCCCGCGCGCGGGAGGGCCGGGGGGCGACCTTTGCTTCGATGTGGTCGATCACCATTCCGGCGATGTCCTTGCCGGATGTGCGCTCGATGCCTTCGAGCCCCGGAGAACTGTTGACCTCGAGTACCTTCGGTCCGTCATCACCGCGCAGCAGGTCGACTCCGGCCACGTCGAGTTTCATCGCGCGGGCGGCGCGGATCGCTATCTCGCGTTCTTGTTTCGAGATCTTCGCCGACTCTGCCGTGCCGCCCTGGTGAAGGTTGGAGCGGAAATCGTCGGGCTTGCCGATGCGGCGCATTGCGGCGACCACCTTGCCGCCAACGACAAAGCAGCGGATGTCTTCGCCCGCCGCTTCCTTGACGAAGCTCTGCACGAGGAAGTCCGCGCGCAGGCCCTGAAAGGCCGAGATCACCGATTCCGCCGCCTTCTTGGTTTCCGCCAGAACCACGCCCTTGCCTTGCGTGCTTTCCAGCAGCTTGAGCACCAGCGGCGCCCCGCCGACAAGGCTGATGACATTGGCCGAATCCTTGGGGCTGCGCGCAAAGGCCGTGGTCGGCATGCCGATGCGGTGGCGTGCCAGCACCTGATGGGCGTGCAGCTTGTCGCGGGAGGTGGTGATGCCTTCGGAGCCGGCAAGGCAATAGGTGCCGATGGTCTCGAACTGGCGCACCACCGCCGTGCCGTAGGAGGTGATCGACGCCCCGATGCGGGGGATGACCGCATCGTAATGGGGCAGCTTGCGCCCGTCGTAATGCACTTCGCCGCCGACCGAATGGATGTTCATGTAGCAGCGCGAAGTGTCGATGACCTCCATCGTATGGCCACGCATCTCGGCGGCGGCGATCAGCTTGCGGGTCGAATAATTGTCTGGCTCGCGGGACAGGATTGCAAGGCGCAGCGCGCGGCGGTGGCGTTCGTTGCGCGGAATGCCGTGGTAGGCATCGAAGGAAAGTTCCGGCTGGCAGAAGCTTTGCGTCGGCTGCACCACCATGTCTTCATCCAGCGCGGTGCGGCCCAGCAGCATCCGATAGGCCATCGATCCGCGGTCGGTCAGCGTAACCTCGATCGGCCATGACCGATCGCCCATGGTCACCGTGGTCTCGATCACGAAGCGCAGTTCGGTCTCGCCGTTCGACGAGGTGACCTCGCGCCGGTCCTTCATCGGGGCCGAGCAGATCATCTCCAGCAGCGGATCGCCCGGATCGGGGTGGATCGCAAAGCGCACCATCGGCTTTCGTGCCGAGCCGAAGGGTTCGATGGCGAAGGCATGCAGCGCCGAGGTGCGCGCGCCGGTGTCCACCTTGGCGCGCACCGCTGGCAGGCCGAGGTCGGGCATCGAAAGCCATTCTTCCCATCCAAGCGTGAACTGCGTCATGAGGTTTCCTTTCAGACGGTCGGTTGCGCGCTTTAGCGCTGCTGTGTGACGGGGACAATACGAAGGCTGCAAGAGGCAATCTACCGCCCTTTGCGTGGCTTTCCGGGCGCAGCTTTGGCAAAATTTTCCGGTGAACTGATCAAGCGTCATGCATGTTTTGGGGATCGCTGCGACATGCGGCGAGAAAACCGCAGGGATTGCGGGAATAATCATCGGTGTTCGGACATTTCGCGGGCACACTGGCCGCAGGATTTAACAAACAGGAGGCTGCCATGGCGGCGACACTTCGGGATGGCGACGGAAAACTGTCGCTGACGACGCGGATCATGATCGCGATGTGCGCCGGACTGGTGCTTGGAGTGATCCTCAATATTGCCCAGATCGGGTTCATCAACACCCATGTCGTGGGCGGGCTGTTCTACATGATCGGCCGGATGTTCGTGAACGCGCTACAGATGCTGGTGGTGCCGCTGGTGTTTTTCTCGCTGATCTGCGGTGTGGCGGGCATTGGCGATGTGCGCATCCTCGGGCGGGTCGGCGGCAAGAGCTTTGCGCTGTACCTCGCGACCACCGCCACGGCGATCGCGGTGGCGATCCTGATCGCACTGGTGGTGGCGCCCGGCAACGGCTTTGTCATGGATGGCATCGACACCTCGGGCGTGTCGGGCAGGGAGGCCCCCAGCGTCTGGGACACCTTTGCCAACATCGTGCCACGCAACCCGGTCGCGGCCTTTGCCAATGGCGAGATGCTGCAGATCATCTTCTACACCATCACCCTTGGCGTGGCCGTGCTGATGCTGGCAGAGCGCTCGAAGCCGTTCGTCGAAGCCTGCGAGTACATGAATGAGGTGATGATGAAGATCGTGCAGATCGTCATGGCCTTTGCGCCCTATGGCGTGTTCTGCCTGATCGCAAAAACCTTTACTGAGCAGGGCATCGGGCTGTTCCTGCCGGTGCTGTCCTATGTTCTGGTGCTGGTCGGGGCGTTGCTGTTGCATCTGTTCGTGACGCTGATGCTGTTCCTCAAGCTGTTCTCGGGGCTGAACCCGTTCATCTTCCTCAAGAAGATCCGCCCGGCGCAGATCTTTGCCTTTTCGACGGCTTCGTCGAACGCGACCATCCCGATCACCCTGCGCTGTGTCACCGAACGCATGGGGGTGAAAAACGGTGTGGCGTCCTTTACCGTGCCGTTCGGGGCGACGATCAACATGGATGGCACCGCGATCATGCAGGGCGTGGCGACGGTGTTCCTTGCCAATGTCTACGGCATCGACCTTGGCCTTGGCGGCTATATCACGGTGATCGCGATGGCGGTTCTGGCGTCGATCGGCACCGCCGGTGTGCCGGGGGTCGGTCTTGTGATGCTGACCATGGTGCTGGGGCAGGTGGGGCTGCCGATCGAGGGAATCGCGTTGATCCTTGGCGTCGACCGGCTGATGGACATGATCCGCACCGCGGTGAACATCACCGGCGATGCGGTGGTGTCGACCATCGTGGCCAAGGGCGAGGGGCAGATCGACATGGCGGTTTACGGCGATCCGCTCGCTGGCGAACAGCGCGAGGACGATCTGCACATCGACGAAGAGGCCGAGGTGGTACTGGCGCGCGCGGCGCAAAAGCCCGGCGAATGAGGTTTGCGGATGGCCGGGGCGATCCCGGCCATCCGGCTCAGAACACGCTTTGCCGGGCTCTCGACAGAAAGAAGCCATGGCCACTGTCGTTGCGGCATTCGAGCCCCTGCCGGCTCGAGCTGCACAGGATCCCCCCGATATCCCAGCGCTGACCGTATTGCAGAACCTGCGAGCCGGGGTCGCTCGGGCGGGCATAGGATTTACCCGGCTGGTCGCATTCGAGGGTGACCGGGCCGCGGTTCAGCATCGACACGGTGTGCCCGGCGCTGCGGCAGTTGCCGGGGCGCGGCAGGGTCGGCGTGCGCTCGTAGATGGTGCAGAAAATGTCGGAGCCGTTGGCTTCGATTCCCACCGAGCAGTGAATATTCCCGGACGGGGTGCTGAAGAAATCCACGTCGGCGACGGCGGGGCTGGCAAAAAGGCAAAGGATAAGGGTGGGTCTGAACATGGGATCACCTGAAACCAAGGGGCACTATGCCAACAAGGGTTCCGCAGTCCTGCCGCTGCGTCAAGTTCAGAACACGCCCACCGCATCGCGGGCCAGCACAAACCCGTGCCCATCGGCATTGTGGCACATCAGCCCGCCCGGGTCCGAGGTGCAGCGGATCGGCCCCCAGTTGGCCGAGATGCCATAGGGCGCGATGTCCTGCCGCGCGGCGCGCCCTGCCGGGCCGCCGCAGATCAGGTGGACCGGGCCTTCGGACAGCAGCACGTAGCGGTGGCCCCAGTCGCTGCCGCACTCGTGCGGCCCATTGCCAGACAGCGGCACCGCAAGGTCGAACACCGAACAATCCAGTGATCCCGATGTGGGGCGGCATTCGACATCGCCCGAGGGGGTGGCGAAGGGCATGGGTTCGGCGTGTGCGGGCAGGGTGGGCAGGGCGGCAAACAGGGCCAGAGCGGCAAGGCGATACGACATGGACAGGCCTTCAGACGAAAACGAGGCAGGTCCTCCCTGCCTCGAACCCTGCGCCTGTCGCGGTTTCGGATCAATGAACGCCGCCTGCGCGGCATCGGCAATCAGCCCGCAGCGATCAGTTCCGCCTGTTTGACAATCACTTCGGCCTGCTTGATCGAGGCAATGTCGACAAGGCGGCCCTTGTAGACCGTCGCGCCCTCGCCCTTGGCCTTGGCGGCATCCATCGCGGCGAGAATCTCGCGCGCTTCGCTGACGGCCTTGTCCGACGGGGTAAAGACCTCGTTGGCCAGCGTCACCTGCTTGGGGTGGATCGCCCATTTGCCCACCATGCCCAGCGTGGCCGAGCGCAGCGCCTGCGCGCGGAACCCCTCGTCGTCAGAGAAATCGCCGAACGGGCCATCGACCGGCAGCACGCCATGGGTGCGGCAGGCGGCGACGATGGCGGCCTGCGCCCAATGCCACGGGTCCGACCAGTGCTTGGCCCCTTCGTGCAGCATATAGTAATTTTCCTGCGTGCCGCCGATGCCGGTGGTCGACATGCCCATGCTTGCCGCGAAATCGGCAGCGCCAAGGCTCATGGCCTCAAGGCGGGGCGAGGCGGCGGCGATCTCCTCGACATGGGCGATGCCGGCGGCGGATTCGATGATCACCTCGAACTTGATCGGCTTGCTGCGGCCCTTGGCGCGTTCCACCGCCGTTACCAGCGCATCGACGGCATAGATGTCGCCCGCGCAGCCGACCTTGGGGATCATGATCTGGTCGATCCGCTCGCTGGCCTGTTCCAGCAGGTCGACCACGTCGCGATACCAGTACGGCGTGTCCAGCCCGTTGATCCGCACCGACAGGGTCTTCTTGCCCCAGTCGATATCGCCGATCGCCTGAATGATGTTGGCGCGCGCGCTGTCCTTGTCGGACGGGGCGACGCTGTCTTCCAGATCGAGGTTGATCACGTCCGCCGCCGAGCCGGCCATCTTTTCAAAGATCGCGGGACGCGAGCCCGGTCCGAAAAGCTGGCAGCGGTTCGGGCGGGCCGGGGGGGCGGGCTGAATGCGGAAGCTCATGAGGTCTCCTCGGGGCTGAGTGGCGGTGAAAGGATGTTTCGTTTTGTGCTTCCTATGGGTTATTAAATTGCGGATCGCCAAGCAAGTGGATTTTGCTGCAGGTGCGACATGTCTTGGAATTCCGCTTTGCGCGGGCAGTGCTGATCGCGGGCAGCGCCATGGTTTCAGTTGTTGCGGTCGGTCCGATGCTGTCGCTACGGTCCCGGTGGAACACTGCCAGAGATGAGACATCCACGTTATGACTGAATTGACCGGGGCATGCCTGTGCGGGGCCGTTGCCTATTCAATGGCCCATCCCCCAGCAAGAACGACGATCTGCTACTGCAACTTCTGCCAGCGCGCGACCGGGGGCGCGCAGGGCATTCTGCCAATCGCGCCGCTGGCCGATCTTGCCGTGACCCACGGGGCGCCGGAAACCTATGCGCATGTCTCCGAGGGCAGCGGCAAACAGGTTGTCCTGCATTTCTGCGCGTCCTGTGGAACAAAGCTCTACATGACCTACGAGCGCTGGCCGGATATGGTTGGTCTTTATGCCGGTACGCTTGACGATCCGGCGGCGGTAACGCTCGATCCGGCGAAGACCAAGCAGATCTTTGTCGCCTCCGCCCGGCCGGGAACGGTTGTGCACGCCGGAATTCCGGCCTTCTGGGAACACGCAGCGACAGCGGATGGCCAGCCCGAACCGTCGTTTATGCTTGAGACTCCCACAGCGGTCGAAGACCTGAAACGAGGGTGATGCCCTGCGCCCGGCGCGACCTGCATGGCGACCGGCGGGGGCAGTCAGGGCGGGCGTTCTGATGTGCTTTCCGCATCGGGCGCGGCCTGACGCCCGGCTGTCGCAGGCGAATGGTGAAATTTTTGTGCAGATCGCCCCATTGCGAAAGATTCTTCGCAAGCATCCCTGCTGCAAGTGCGAAAACGACATCGCTTTGCGCAGGGCGCACGCTAGGTTCGGCCCAATCGCATGACGAGGCCGCGCGGCCCCGAACGAACAAGGAGACTGCCATGATCGAGACCCCCTATCTGCTATTCCTCGGCGACGCGCCCGATCCGCTCGCTGCCAAGGTCGCCCAGGGGATCAAGGACTGGCGTCCGGAAAACTGCGTTGGCCAGCTGCGTCTTGAGGGCTGCAAGGCCGACATGAAGCTGCCCGACATGACGCTGGCCGAAGCCAAGGCCGCCGGTGCCAAGACGCTGGTGATCGGCGTGGCAAACCGCGGCGGGATGATCTCGCAGACTTGGAAAAAGGTGCTTGTCGAGGCGCTTGAAGAGGGCTTCGATCTGGCTTCCGGCCTGCACAACCTGCTGCGCGAGGAAGAAGACCTTGCCGCCGTCGCCAAGGCCACCGGCCAGAACCTTTGGGACGTGCGCATCCCGCAGGTGAAATACCCCATCGCCAACGGCGAGCCGCGCAAGGGCAAGCGCCTGCTGGCTGTCGGCACCGATTGTTCGGTCGGCAAGATGTACACCGCGCTGGCGATGGATGCCTGCATGCGCGAAAAGGGCATGAAATCGACTTTCCGCGCCACCGGACAGACCGGCATTCTGATCACCGGCGACGGTGTGCCGCTGGATGCGGTCATCGCCGATTTCATGGCCGGCTCGATCGAATACCTGACCCCCGACAACGATGATGACCACTGGGACATCATCGAAGGGCAGGGCAGCCTGTTCCACGTGTCCTATTCTGGCGTGACCATGGCGCTGGTGCATGGCGGTCAGCCCGACGCGCTGGTGCTGTGTCACGAGCCGACCCGCACCCATATGCGCGGTCTGCCGGGTTATCAGCTGCCGACGCTCGAAGCGGTGCGCGATGTCGCGCTGACGCTGGCGCAGGTGGCGAATCCGGCGTGCAAGGTGATCGGCGTGTCGATCAACACCCAGCACATGGGCGACGACGAGGCACTGGCCTATTGCGCCGAGGTCGAGGCGCGCCTTGGCCTGCCGACCGTCGATCCGTTCCGCCACGGCGCTGATCGCCTTGTCGAGGCGCTTGCCGCCTATTGATCCCTTTGACAGGGGTTTGAACATCACGGGCGGCGGCGCTTTCGGGTGCCGCCGGGCCGTGTGTATCTATTGGAAAGATGAAAGGGCAAGCGCATGATCGAAGTGACGCGGGACACGTTCAAACTGGCGCAGGTCTTTACCATTTCGCGCGGCAGCCGGACCGAGTCCAAGGTGCTGACGGTCAAGGTGACGCGGAACGGCGTGACCGGCTGGGGCGAATGCGTGCCCTACGCGCGCTATGACGAGACGCTGGACAGCGTCGAAGCCGAAATCATGGGGCTGCCGGGCGATGTGAGCCGCGAGGCGCTGCAATCGCTGCTGCCCGCCGGGGCTGCCCGCAATGCCGTCGATTGCGCGCTGTGGGATCTCGAAGCCAAGACCTCTGGCAAACGGGTGTGGGAGCTGCTCGGGATGCCCAAGCCCGGCCCCGAGATCACCGCCTATACCCTGTCGCTCGACACGCCCGAAGCGATGCGCGCGCAAGCGCAGAAAAACGCCTTCCGCCCGCTGCTCAAGATCAAGCTGGGCACGCCCGACGACATGGCCCGGCTTGAAGCCGTGCGCGAGGGCGCGCCGAAATCCACCATCATCGTCGATGCCAACGAAGGCTGGTCGGCGCAGGTATACGCCGATCTGGCGCCGCATCTGGTGCGGCTGGGCGTGGCGATGGTCGAGCAGCCGCTGCCTGCCGGAGAGGACGAGGCGCTGATCGGCATGGATCGCCCGGTGCCGGTCTGCGCCGATGAATCCGCCCATGACCGGGCCTCGCTGCCGGGGCTCAAGGGCAAGTACGACATCGTCAACATCAAGCTCGACAAGACCGGCGGGCTGACCGAGGCGCTGGCCCTGCGCGAGGCCGCGCTGGCCGAGGGTTACGGCATCTTTGTCGGCTGCATGGTCGGCTCGTCGCTGGCCATGGCACCCGCCGTGCTGCTGGCGCAGGGAGCCGGGTTCACCGATCTGGATGGCCCGCTGCTGCTGGGCGAGGATCGCGCCGTGCCGCTGCAATTCGACGAGGCCGGGGTGCACCCGTCCTCGCCGGAGCTCTGGGGGTGAGCGGTGTCAGTCGACGCTCAGCGACATGCAGGCTTCGTTGCCGCTCAGCGTGACGGAGTCGCGCCGGGTGGTTTTCGGGTCTTCGACGCTGACGCAAAGGCTGAACTCCTTGTCCGACAGGCGCTGGTAGCGGATGTCGCTGGCCATTGCGGTCAGGGTTTCGGGGTGATCGGCGCAACTCAGCGGGTCGATGGTTTCGGGCAGGGCGGGCTTGTCGCGCAGGCAGGTCCGCAGATCCCAGGACAGCGCGTTCAGGTCACTCAGGCGGGCGGCGTCGCGCGCCTCCAACCGGCCCCGCGCCGGGCCGCCGATACTGGCGTATGTGGCGCCGAGCACCAGCACCACAAGCCCGAGCAGCCCTGCCGCAGCGGGCAGCCGGCCCCGGTCCTGACGGAAATAGCCCAGCACCAGCGCGGCCATGGCCGCGACCGCCAGCGATTTGCCCAGAAACCGCGATGTCACCATGCCCTCGAGGAACGTGTAGATCAGCCACAAAGCGTCGCTCAGCAATGTGATGGCCGCGATCAGCAGCGCCAGCGAGCTGAGCCAGCGACGCACGGTGCCGTGCCGCCGCGCCGGGTCGGCGTCAAGGCTGCGCCGGTCGGCCCGGTCGAGCAGCCAGAACGTCGGGGCAAAGACGATCAGCGCCGCCATCGACCAGCGCGCCCCGCCGCTGCTGCCGCCGCTGCGGCTGGCCGGATCGGCAAGGTGACTGTCGATCTGTGCGAACAGCAGCGCGATGACATGGCCCGCCACCATGCCGAAAGCCACGAACAGCAGCGCGTAGAACAGCGCATCGCGCGCCGCCGCGCTGCGCACCGGGCGGGGGATCGCACCCGCCGGGCCGGTGCTGTCGGACCAGCCCGCCAGCGCGGCGTCGGTTTCGCGCGCCGTCCAGCCCTCGGCCTGCAACTGGCTGCGCAGGGCCTGCTTGGATACGCCCTGCGCCATTGCCCGGCCGATATAGGCCGCAAGCCTGTCGTCTTCTGCCATGTCTGCCCCTCTTGTATTGGTTGTTCTGCGCATAGATGGGCATTCGGCATTTGTCATCCAACCGCGTGCGGGCTAACGCTTTCCCGCCGCGACGCCATATGCGGCACTGCCGCCCCCCAAGCCAAGGAGCTTTGTTCATGACCCGGACCGTCTATCTCAACGGTGAGTATCTTCCCGAGACCGAGGCGAAAGTGTCGATCTTCGACCGCGCCTTCCTGATGGCGGATGGCGTCTACGAGGTGACCTCGGTGCTGGGCGGCAAGCTGATCGACTTCGAAGGCCATCTCAAGCGGCTGGAACGCTCGCTGAACGAGCTGGAGATGAAGAAGCCCGCAGCCTTTGACGATCTGCTCGAGATCCACCGCAAGCTGGTGGAGCTGAACGGCATCGACGAGGGGCTGATCTATCTGCAGGTGACGCGCGGCGCGCCCGGCGATCGCGATTTCGCCTTTCCCGACCCCGAGACCACCGAGCCGACGCTGGTGCTGTTCACCCAAAGCAAGCCGGGGCTGGCCGACAACCCGACCGCGAAAAAGGGCATCAAGGTCATTTCGATCGATGATATCCGCTGGGGCCGCCGCGACATCAAGACGGTGCAGCTGCTCTACCCGTCGATGGGCAAGATGATGGCCAAGAAGGCTGGGGCCGACGATGCCTGGATGGTCGAGGACGGCTTTGTCACCGAGGGCACGTCGAACAATGCCTATATCGTCAAGGACGGCAAGATCATCACCCGCAACCTGTCGACCGACATCCTGCACGGCATCACCCGCGCTGCGGTTCTGGCCTTTGCCCGCGAGGCGCAGATGGCGGTCGAAGAGCGGCCCTTTACCATCGATGAGGTCAAGGCAGCGGACGAGGCGTTTTACACCTCGGCGTCGTCCTTCGTGATGCCGGTGGTCGAGATGGATGGCGCGGCCATCGGAACGGGCACGCCCGGCCCGGTCGCGGCGCGGCTGCGCGAGATCTATCTGGCGGAAAGCCTCAAGGTCGCGATCTGACCTTTCGAAAGGTTTGACAGGCGGCGCCCGGTTTTCGGGCGCCGTTTTGCGTTGTGGGCTGCCTCCGGCGGGAGTTTATCTGGCAAGATGAAGCTGCGGGCGCGTCAGGAGACGAAGCGTGCTGCGGCTTGTCCGGCCCAAAGCCCGGTGGCAAGGCAGGCATTCAGCAGGTAGCCGCCGGTGGGAGCTTCCCAATCCAGCATCTCTCCGGCGCAGAAAGTGCCGGGGCGGGCGGTCAGCATCAGATTTTGATCGAGGGCCGCAAAGGGCAGGCCTCCGGCGGTCGAGATCGCCTCGTCGAGCGGGCGCAGCCCGGCATAGGGGATGGGCAGCGCCTTGAGCAGCTTCGCCAGCGCCTGCGGATCGCTTGGCAAGGGGCGGGCGCATTCCATCAGCAGGGCGCGGGTTTGCGCATCGAGGGGCAGCTGTTTGCGCAGGTGGTTGGACAGGCTCTGCTTGCCGCGCGGCTTGCTTAGCTTGGCGATGAGCGCGTTGGGGGGCAGGTCGGGGGCAAGGTCGGCGCTCAGCGGTGCGCCGTCGCGCAGCGCCGGGGTCAGCGGGTAGAGCCCGCCGCCTTCGAGCCCACGGGCCGAGATCACCGCTTCGCCGCGCGAGGTCAGCGCGCCTGCGTGCCAAGCGATGCCTTTCAGCGGTGCGCCTAGATGCTGGGTCATATGGGCGGACCAGCGCATCAGCAGCCCGGCATTGGCGGGTGAAAACGGGGCGAGGGCGATGCCGTCGCGACCAAGGATCTGCGCCCAGCCGCCATCCGAGCCAAGGCGCGCCCAACTTGCGCCTCCAAGCGCCAGCACGGTGACTTTGGGCGTCAGTGCGCGGGCGCCTTCCGGCGTGTCGAATGTGCAGGCGGCGCCGTCCCAGCCCGTCCAGCGCCAGCGGGTGCGGGTCATCACGCCCATCGCTCCCAGCCGCGCCGCCCAGGCGCGCAGCAGTGGCGAGGCCTTCATCGCGACCGGAAACACCCGCCCGGTGGAGCCGGTAAAGCAGGGCTGGCCCAGCCCTTCGGCCCAGCCGCGAACGGCGCTGGGCGGGAAGCTTTCCAGCATCGGGCGCAGATCGGCGGCGGCGGGCCCGTAGGCGGCAACGAAGGTTTCGAACGGTTCGTCCTTGGTCAGGTTCAGCCCGGATTTCCCCGCCATGAGGAATTTGCGCGCCACCGAGGGTTTGTGATCGGCGATCAGCACCGACAGCCCGGCTGCGGCCAGCGCATCCGCCGCTATCAGCCCGGCGGGGCCTGCGCCGACAATCAGCGCGTCTGGGCTGTCTTGATCCATATCGCCTCTTGATTGCAGCGGGTCAGGGGCCAGTCTGTAGCCCTGCGCGCCCCTGCGGCGCAAGAGGTGCCCGATTGACCGACGAGAACGCCCCCATCTGCCCGCTATGCCTGCGCCCGATCCCGCGCGAGGCCCGGCAAAGCCTGCACCATCTGGTGCCGAAGCTGAAAGGCGGCAAAGGCGGGCCGACCGTGCTGTTGCACCAGATCTGCCACAACGAGATCCACGCCAGCTTTACCGAAGCCGAACTGGCGCGGGAATTCAACACCCCCGAGGCGCTGCGGGCGCATCCCCGGATGGAGCGTTTCCTGAAATGGGTGGCGAAACGCCCACCGAGCTTTCATGCAAGATCGAGCGGTGGACGGCGCAAGCGGTAAGCCACGAGCGGGGGCGCGACGGTTGGGCGCCGCGGCGGCCACGGGGACTTGACGGATTTGCACTGTCGATGAAACTCGGACCCAGGTTGCAGTTTTGCGTTTTCCATCATGAGGTGCCCGATGTCTCGGTGTCTTTCCCTTGCCCTTCTCCTCGCGGCAGGGCTGTGCAGTGTCCGGCTTGCAAACGCGCAGCAGAGGCTGGACACCGTGCCCGAGCCGATGCGGGGGATCTGGGTGCAGTCCGAGCACGCAGCGGATTGTTCGAGCGGGCGTCACAATTTCTGGATCCTGGGCCCGGCGTCGGACCTGTACTATATCGGCCCGGCCGAAACCTACACGATGACCTACACGGACATCCCCGCCTATGACGGCGATCGCATCCACCTTGTCTTCGAGGACGATACCAGCGAGATCGTGCAGCTTGAGGGCGAACGGCTTGCAACCTATTTCATCGAAGACCCGAAGCCGATTCCGGCCGAGAAGATCGACGCGGCGATGAACGCGGCCAAGCGAGTCGCCTACACGCGCTGTGAGGGCTTGTCGGTAGAGGGCGGGGCGTTGTTGCTGGCGGAACTGGCCGCGCTACACCTGAGCGATGTGGTGCCGGTCTGCCTCGCTGGTTCCGCAGGCTGCGGGGTTGCGGTGTTCGGGTTTCTCGACCTGTCGGGGGATGGCGCCCTGTCTGCCGCCGAACTGGCACGCGGCCTGCGCGTGGCAACACTGGCCAGCGTCACCGCAGAGGACATGGAGCCGCGTACGCCCCTTCCTTCGAAATTCCGGAGCTTTCAGACACTTCCGGAGACCGCCGCCCGGATCGTCGCGCAGCTTGATTACGACGGGTCGGGCACGATCGGGCGCGACGAGCTGGATGCCGATCTTGGCCGCTTTGGCGGGAACGAGATCTGGCAGTTGATCTTTGCGTTGCTGACCGGCGAGGCAGATCCCGACGATATCGCAAAGATCCGAGCCGCGTTCGCGGTGCGCTGAGCCGCTGCTCAGTCCTGCACTGGCCTCGGCGCCAGCGTTGCCAGCTGTTCGACCCACTCGATGTGGCGCGGCAGGCAGCGGGTCTGCAGATCGTAATGCTCGCGCACGAAGGCGCGGGCCGCCTTGCCCATGCGGGCGCGGGCCTGCGGATCGTCAAGCAGGGCGCAGGTTTTTTCGATGATGCCGTCGACGTCGAAGAAATCGACCATCACGCCGGTCTCGCCCTCGCTCAGCACCTCGCGCACCGGCTTGGTGCCCGAGGCGACGATGGCGCATTCCGCGCTCATCGCTTCAAGCAGCGACCAGCTGAGCACGAAGGGATAGGTCAGGTAGACATGCACCCGGCTGATCTGCATCATCGCCAGAAAGCGCTCATAGGGCACCCGGCCAAGGAAATGCACCCGCGCCCAGTCTTCGGGGGTCATGCGCTCGGCGATCTCGTCGATGAAGATCTGCTTCCATGTCTTGCCGTCAGGGGCTTTGGAGCCATAGCTGACCTCGTCGCCGCCGATCAGCACCACCTGCACGTTCGGGCGCCGCTTCAGCAGTTCGGGCAGGGCGCGCATGAAGATGTGATAGCCCCGGTAGGGTTCCAGATTGCGGTTGATGAAGGTGATGACCTCGTCATCGCGGCTGAGCACACGGCCTCCCGTCACCTCGAGCGTCGCGTCCGGCTTTGGCACCACGAGATCGGTGTTCACGCCGTCATGGGCGACGGTGATGCGGTCTTGCCAGTGGTCCGGAAAGGTTTCGGCCTGAAACGCGGTGGGCGAGATGCCCGCATCCATGATTTCCTCGTGCAGGCGGTTGTTGAGGTTCTTCAGCCGCAGCCGCAGCGGGTCGGACTGGGTCTGGGCGCGCTGGAATTCGGGATCGAATGCGGTGAAGTCGGGCAGGCTCTGGTGGTAGAGCTCGCAATACAGCCCCATGCGGGCACCCGGCCAGACATCCTTGAGGAACAGGCTCTCGCCCCAGCCGTGATGGGCAAGGATCACATCGGGGGTGAAGCCGCGCTCGCGCAGCGCCAGCGCGCCGTTGCAGCACGAGGTGGCGCGGATCAGCTTGGTTTCGAAATCCTGAAGCCATGGGTGGATGTCGGGGGCCGACTTGCCGCGGATCGCATAGGGCAGGATGCTGACCCCCTGCCATTTCGTCGGCTTCTTGACCTTGAGTGTCAGGGCCACGACCTCGTGCCCGCGGGCGGCCAGCGCCGGGGCGAGATGCTTGTACTGTCCGGGGAAGTTCTGGTGGATGCAGAGGATCTTCATGGCGGCCCGCGCTTGCTTGTGCTTCGACTGGTTGTCGCATGGGCAAGGCGATCGGCCAATGCGCGACTATGCGGATGGCGGCGGGGCGTTGCGGGAATGTCGCCCGCAGGCGGGGGGCCTGTGTGAGGGCGGGTCGGCCCTGTGGTGCAAGATCGGGCGGTCGCCACAAAGCTGCCCTGTCGCCCGCGAAACGGCAAGCTTGAGGCTGGACTTTGCGCGGGGATGGGGTTCCCTTCCTGTGCGAACGATCAGAAAGGACCCCCGATGCAGCTGCTTTTCGAACACGACGAATACCGCGCCCGCGTGGCAAAGGTGCAGGCGGCGATGCGGGGGCGGGGGATTGACGTCTTGCTGGTGTCGAACCCGGCAAACCAGTTCTGGCTAACCGGCTATGACGGCTGGTCGTTCTATACGCCGCAAATGGTGGTGGTGCATGTCGATGCCGCCGAGCCGTTCTGGTTCGGGCGCAAGATGGATGCAGTGGGGGCGAAGTTCACCGCTTATCTGGCGGAAGAAAATGTCATCCCCTATCCGGACAAATACGTTGGCAGCGACACGCTGCACCCGATGCAATACCTTGTGGACCTGCTGAAGCAAAAGGGCTGGGACAAGGGCCGCATCGCCGCCGAGCAGGATGATTATTATTACACCGCCAAGTGGAATCGCATCCTTGTGGCGGGGCTGGGGCAGGGGGAATTCGATGACGGGTTTCTGCTGGTCAACCGCTGCCGCATGGTGAAATCCGAGCGCGAATTGATCTACATGCGGCAGGCCGGACAGATCGCCGCGCTGGCGCAGGACGCGGCGCGGCAGATGTGCAAACCCGGCGTGCGGCAATGCGATGTGATGGCAGAGCTTTACCGCGTGACCACATCGGGCACGCCGGAATTTGGCGGCACCTTTCCGTGCAAGCCGCCCAACGCCATGGTGGGCGAGCGCGCCTCGGCGCCGCACCTGAGCTGGACCGATGCGCCGCTGGAAGAGGGTGAGATCTTTTACATCGAGATGGGCGGCATCCGGCACCGCTATCACGCACCACTGTCGCGCTGCGTCTACGTTGGAACGCCCCCGGCAGAGCTGGTCGAGACGACGAAGATCATCCGCGAGGGGCTGGAGGCCGCGCTGGACGTGGTCAGGCCGGGCGTCGCCTGTCAGGACATGGCAGCGGCGTGGGACGCGGTGATCCGCAAACATGGCATCGAGAAGGACAGCCGCATCGGCTATCCGGTCGGCATCGGCTTTCCGCCGACATGGGGCGAGTTGACCTGTTCGCTGCGCGCCGGAGACACCACGGTGATGGAAGAGAACATGACATTCCACTGCATTCCGGCGCTCTGGAGCGACACATATGGGCTGGTGGTCTCCGAGACCTTTGCCGTCACGCCGCAGGGGGCAGAGTGCTTTGCCGACTGCCCGCGCGAATTGCTGGTGGCATGATGGGGTTCACGACACGGCCCGAGATCCGCGGCACGTTTGGCGTGGTGACATCGACCCACTGGATCGCGTCTGCGGTCGGTATGGCGGTGCTGGAAAAGGGCGGCAATGCGTTTGATGCCGCCGTCGCCACGGGATTTGTCCTGCAGGTGGTGGAGCCGCATCTGAACGGCCCGGCGGGCGATCTGCCGGTGATCTTCAAAACGGCGTCTGAAGCGCCGCTTGTGCTATGTGCGCAGGGCACCGCGCCGATGGCGGCCACGCCCGAGCGGATGGCGCAGGAAGGCATCGAGGGGCTGATCCCCGGCTCGGGCCTGCTGGCGACGGTGGTGCCCGGGGCGTGGGATGGCTGGCTGTTGCTGCTGCGCGATCATGGCACCATGGAGCTGGCCGAGGTGCTGACCCCCGCCATCGGCTATGCGCGCGATGGCCACCCGATGCTGCCCTCGGTGTCGGGGGCGATTGGCGGGCTGGCTGGCTTCTTTGCCGCGCATTGGCCATCGAGCGCCGATCTCTGGACGCCGGGCGGCGAGATCCCGCAGCCGCAGGCGCTGTTCCGCAACCCCGAACTTGCCGCAACATGGGAACGTCTGGCGCAAAGCCCCGGCGACAGCCGCGAAGCCCGGATCGACGCCGCCCGTGCCGCGTGGCGCAGCGGTTTTGTCGCCGATGCGATCTGCGACTACCTGTCCGAGGCAAAGGTGATGGATGTCACCGGCGCGCGGCATGCTGCGCTGCTGTCGCGCGAGGATCTGACAGCCTGGCAGGCGCGATACGAGCCCCCGGCAAGCATCGACTATCACGGCTGGGCCCTGCACAAGACCGGCCCGTGGGGGCAGGGGCCGGTGCTGCTTCAGGCGTTGCAGATCCTCAAGGCGGTCGATCTTGGCGCGATGGATCCGCTGGGCGCAGAGTTCACCCATACCGTCATCGAGGCGATCAAGCTCGCCTATGCCGACCGCGAGGCCTATTACGGCGATCCCGATTTCAGCGACATTCCGATGGACGTGCTGCTGTCCGAATCCTATGGCCGCGAGCGGGCAAAGCTGATCGGCCCTCAGGCCAGCCTCGAACAGCGGCCCGGCCGTATTCCCGGCTATGAGCATTGGGCCGATGCCGCCATCGCCCGCGCCGCGCGGCACATCGAGGTTGCCACCGACCCCGCCACCGGCGAGCCGACCATGGCGCATCTGACCGACCGCAAGGGCGACACGGTGCATCTGGACATCATTGATCGCTGGGGCAACGCGGTGTCGGCCACGCCGTCGGGGGGCTGGCTGCAATCCAATCCGGTTGTCCCCGGCCTTGGCTTTGCGCTCAATTCGCGCGCGCAGATGTTCTGGCTTGATCCGGGGCTGGCCTCGACCCTGCGGCCCGGATCGCGCCCGCGCACCACGCTGACCCCGACCATCGCCACCAAGGGCGACGATCTGCTGGCTTTTGGCACCCCCGGCGGCGATCAGCAGGACCAGTGGCAGCTGGTCTGGTTCCTGCGCTTCGTGCATCACGGCATGGATCTGCAACAGGGCATCGACGCGCCGCTGTTCCATTCCCAGCACTTTCAGGGCTCGTTCTATCCGCGCAGCGCGCAACCGGGCCGCCTGATGATCGAAGCGAGCATCGGCCAGCCGGTCATCGACGCGCTGCGCGCAAAGGGGCATGAGGTGATCGTGGCCGCGCCCAACACCGTCGGTCGCCTGACGGCGGCGCGGCGCCACCCGGACGGGATGCTACAGGCGGCGGCGACCCCGCGCCTGATGCAGGCCTATGCCATCGGACGATAGGAGCAACACATGGACATCACCCGCATTCGCGGCCCCTATACCGGGCGCAATTCCGGCACCAGCTACAACGGCATGGGCTGGGCCGTTGCGACCACGCAGATCGACACGGACGATGTGTTCGAGCAGACCGCCAGCACGCTTGCGCGCCTTGACGAGATCCTTGGGCAGATGGGCACCGACAAGACCCGCCTGCTGAGCGCGACCATCTACCTGACCGACATCGCGCAGAAAGACGCGATGGACCGGGCGTGGACCACATGGATCGGCGATGATCCGGCGCATTGGCCGCAACGCGCCTGCGTGCAGAGCGGCCTTGCGGCGGGCCATCTGGTCGAGATCGTGGTGCTGGCCGCGGTCTGACATTGCCCCGGCGCGCTGCGCGCCCTACCGTTTGCGGGCAACCGTGACGGGAGACGCGCATGGCCTTCGATTTCATCCTGATGCTGACCGAGAACGACCGCACCATCCCGGATGCGCGGGCGCGGATCGACGAGGCGCTTGAGGGCGGCGTGCGGCACATCGGCTTCAAGGACGTGGGCCTGCCGCTGGGCGAACTCAAGGGCCTTGCCGAGGCGATCCGCGCGGCGGGTGGGCGCAGCTATCTCGAAGTGGTGAGCCTTGACGAGGCCAGTGAACTGGCCTCGGCCCGCGCGGCGGTCGAGCTGGATGTGGATTGCCTGCTGGGCGGCACGCGGCCAAAAGCGGTCAGCCGGGTCACCCGCGACCACCCGCTGCGCTATTATCCGTTTGCGGGCGAGATCACCGGCCATCCCAGCGTGTTGCAGGGACCGATCGAGGCGATCACCGACAGCGCGCGGCAACTGGTGGATCTGGAACATGTGCACGGGCTTGACCTGCTGGCCTATCGCTTTGCCGGCGATGTGCCGGCGCTGATGCGCAGCGTCTGCGTGGGGGTGGGCAAGCCGGTGATCATGGCGGGCAGCATCGACAGCGACGCGCGCATCATGGCGGCGGCCGAATCCGGCGCGGCGGGCTTTACCGTCGGCACCGCTGCGCTGGCCGGGGCGTTTCCCGCCGAAGGGCCGGGATTTGCCGCGCAGGTGCGCGCCATCCTCGCGCTGACGCAGGCGGGGCAGGCGCGCTCGACCGCGCCGCGCAACATCGCGCTGGCCGCGCATGATACCCGCAAGGCGCATTTGCGCGCATGGGTGCTGCGCCATGCCGGCGCGCTGGAAGGTCACCGGCTGATCTGCACCGGCGGCACCGGGCGAATGATCGCCGAGGCCGCGCCGCAGCTGACCTTGCGCCGCCTGTCGCGGGGCTCGCGCGGGGGGGATCAGCAGCTTGGCGCGCTGATCGCCACCGGAGAGCTGGACGCGGTGATCTTTTTCGCCGATCCCACCGTGCCGCACGGCGGCGAGGCCGATCTTCAGGCGCTGACCCGGCTTGCGGTTCTGCACGACACGCCGCTGGCGCTGGGCCCGTCTGCCGCCGACATGATCCGCGGCGCGCTGCTGTAACGGCAGGGTGAAATTCCGGCGCCGGGTCCAACTTTCGCCCAAATCAGAGCTTATGGATCACAGTCGCAACGGTGGGGGCCGTTCGTGCTGCTGAAGGAGCGTCCGATGCGTCGCAAAACCGGGTTTCTGACCCTGTCGCTGGGTCTGCTTGCCGCCCCCGCCATGGCCGAGGTGCATTATGTGCTGATGATGGGAAGCGGCTATTTCCCCGATGCGGTCTACCCCGCGATCGGGGATCAGGTGAAATTCGTCAACCAATCCGATATCGCCATGGCGGCCACCGCCACCGATGCCAGCTGGACCACCGGCATCATGCTTCCTGCCGCCGAGGTGCTGCTGGATGTGAGTGAGGGCATGACCCAGACCTTCACCGATACTGTCAATATCGACAGCATCGCCGAAGGCACCATCGATTACGTCAATCCGCCGCCGCTGGATCTTGCGGCCAACGCGCAAAGCAACTGAGCTAAAGCAGGCGGATCAGCTGCGGGCCGCTGGCGCGGTTGGAGTTGACCTCGCTCGCAACGCGGTGCCAGCGCAGGCGGCCTTCGGGCGCGGGTTGCATCAGCCGCGCCGCGCCGTGGCCGGTTTCGCCCAGCCAGAGCGGCCAGTCCTCGGGGCGCAGGATCACCGGCATCCGGTGGTGGATCTTGGCCATGGCGCCTTGCGCCTGCGTGGTGACGATGGCGCAGGTCCGTAGCTGCGCGCCGTCAACCTCCCAGTCCTGCCAGATTGCGGCAAAGACCAGCGCAGTCTCGTCGGCTGGCTGGATGTACCACGGCAGGCGCTTGCCGTCGGCATCCTTGGTCCATTCGTAATAGCCGCTGGCCGGGATCAGGCAGCGCCGGGCGCGGGCGGCGGCGCGAAAGGCGGGCTTTTCCGCGAGGGTCTCGGCGCGGGCATTGATCAGCAGCGGGCCATCCGACAACGTCTTGTACCAATGCGGCACAAAGCCCCAGCGCATCGGCGCAAGGCTGCGCACCCCGTCCGCGCTGCGCACCGTAGCCACCTGCACCGTCGGGCAGACGTTGAAATTCGGTACCGGGGGCAGGTCGTTGGCGGGGGCGGCGTCGAACATCTGCGCCATGGCCTCGGGGGCGAGGGTGATGGCGTAGCGCCCGCACATGTCAGCGGATCATCGCCTTGATCGCAGCGGCATGGGCCGGGCTTGCGCCCAGCGTGTCGGCGCAAAGCGCCCGCGCCTCGGCCAGCAGCGAATCTGGCGGGGCGAGGCGGTCGATCAGGCCCCAAAGCTGCGCTTCTTCGACGGGAATCTTCTGCCCCGCCATCAGGATCATTTTCGCGCGCGCCGGGCCGATCAGCGCCGTCAGCCGCACCGGATCGGAGGGCTGCGGCAGAAAGCCCAGCTTCATCACCGGGTAGAACAGCTTGGCCTCCGGCACCGCGAGGCGCAGATCGCAGGCCAGCACCATCCCCAGCGCGCCGCCCGCCGCCGTTCCGTTCAGCGCGGCGACGGTCAGCCCCGGCAGACGCGCGATTGCCCCGGACAGCCGCTCCCACAGCGGCGAGGTTGCAAGCCCGGCGCGGGCGGCCTCAAGATCGGCACCGGCGGAAAACACACGGCCCGCGCCGGTGAGGATCAGCGCCTGCGCCTCGCGCGCGGATTCGGCGATCTCGCACAGCTGTTCAAGCATCTGCGGCGTCAGCGAATTGGCCTTGTCCTGCCGGTCGATGGTCACGATCCACAGACCGGCATCTTTTTCCAGAGAGATCACGCCACGCCGACCTTGCTGCGGATGTCCGGATCGCGCAGCGAGACCTCGTCGCCGCACCAACCGTCTGCCTCGGGCGAACACATCCAGACCAGCGCCTCGGCCACCCATTCGGGCGGAATATGGTCGGACCAGTCAAGCTGGCTGACCGGGTTGATGCCGCTGGCCTTGATGGTCTTTTGCATCTGGGTCGCCACGGTGCCCGGCGACAGAGATATCGCCCGGATGCCGCTTTGGCTGTATTCCTCATGCGCGGCGCGGGTCAGCATCAGCGCGGCGGCCTTGCTCGAGCAATAGGCCGACCACCCCGATAGCGGGCGATGCGCCGCCCCCGACCCGATGGTCAGGATGCTGCCGCCCCCCGCCGCCAGCATCACCGGAAGCGCCGCGCGGATGCCGTGGAACACCCCCTTGGTGTTGATGTCCAGCGCCGCGCCCCAAGCGTCGGGGTCGGCTTCGGCCAGCGGCGCGATCGGGTCGATCACCCCGGCGTTGTTGACCAGCACATCCAGCGATCCAAAGGCGGTGAGGCAGTTTTGCACCGCCTGCTCGACCTCCCAGTAGCGCGACACCTCGCAGGGGATCGCCGCGGCGTCAGGGCCGATTTCCCCGGCGATTTCGGCGATGGCGTCCTTGCTGCGCGCCACAAGGGCGACCTTGGCCCCGGCTGCGGCAAAGCGGCGGGCAGCGGCGGCGCCGATGCCGCGGCTTGCCCCGGTGATCATCACTGTCTTGCCTGTCAGATCCACGTGAACCCCCCTTTGTCTGCGACTCGCTTCTTGGTAATGGCTGGCCCTGCGGCGGTCCACCCTCTTGACCCGAGGGGGCTGCGCGCCAACGTTAGTTACAGGTAGACGCAGAGCGGGAGAGGGTGATCATGCTCGTATCAAAACAGGGGCTCGCGGTTGCGGCCATGGCGCTTTGCCTCGGCCATCCGGCGCTGGCCGAGGTATCGCCCGAACAGGTCTGGCAGGAGCTCGAGGCCTATGTCACCGACATGGGCTACGATCTGCGCGCCAGCCAAAGCCGTGCCGGGGGCGCGCTGCGTCTGTCGGATGTGGCGATACACATGCCCTTTCCCGAGGGCGACGGCGAGATGACCGCCCAGATCGGCGAGATGCTGCTGACGCCCGATGGCGGGGCGGTCAAGGTGGCGCTGCCCGCGCGCTTTCCGATCACGCTGACCGCGACGCCGAAGCCCGAGGAAGATATCGAGGCCGTCGACATGACCATTGAGGTCTCGCTCGATGCCCCCGAGATGACGGTGTCGGGCGATCCGGGCGACACCACGTGGGACTATGCTTTCCAGCGCATCGGCATGGCGCTGAGCGAGCTGATCGTCGATGACGCGACGGTCGGTCGCGATGCCGCCCGCGCTCAGGCTTCTGCCGGGCCGGTCAGCGGCACCAGCCGCATGGCGCTGGCCGACGGCTTGCGCAAGATCGACCAGCAGGTCAGCTTTGGCGATCTGACATGGGATCTGCTTGGCAACGATCCCGACAGCGCGAATGGCGGCACCCTTGCCGGGGCGCTGACCGGGTTGCGCTCGCAAACCCGCGCCAGCCTGCCGCAGGGCGACGCACAGAACATGTCGGCGTTGCTCGGCGATGGGTTCGACGTGGCGGCGACGCTGAACTGGGACAGCAGCCAGACCGCCTTTGCCGTGACCGAGACCGGGAGCGAGACCACCGGCAGCACCCGCAGCGGCGTTGGTGCAGTTGAGGTGGCGATGGGGCCGCAAGGGCTGCGCTACGACCTGCAAAGCGCGGACATGTCGATCGAACTGTCGCCGCCGGGAATGCCCTTCCCGTTGTCCGCGGCGATGCAGAGTTTCGAGATGAAGCTGGAAGGCCCGGTTGGCCCGGCCGAGGCCCCGCAGGACATCGCCATCGGCCTGACGCTCGGCGAACTGACCCTGTCAGAGATGATCTGGGCGATGATTGATCCGCAGGCAGTGCTGCCGCGTGATCCGGCGACGCTGGCGCTGGACATCACCGGCAAGGTCACGCCCTACATGGAGATGTTCGACCCGGCGAAGCTGGCCGAGCTGGACAGCGGCAACGTCAAGCCCGGAGAGCTGAACGCGCTGACCCTGAACGGTCTGACGCTGGAGGCGGCGGGGGCAAGGCTGAGCGGCACCGGTGCGTTTACCTTCGACAACAACGATCTTGAAAGCTTCGATGGCTTCCCCGCGCCCGAAGGCACGCTCGTTCTGGCCCTGAGCGGGGCGAACGGGCTGCTCGACAAGCTGATGGCGCTGGGGCTTGTCGATGAGACACAGGCAATGGGCACGCGGATGATGCTGGGAATGTTCGCCGTCCCCGGCAATGCCGAGGACAGCCTGACCTCGACCATCGAGATCAATGGCCGCGGGCAGATCCTTGCCAACGGCCAGCGCATCAAGTGACCCTCAGGCCTGACGCAGCGCCGGAAGCCCGACGCCGGTGGAGTCAAACCCGCCATCCACCGCCAGCACCTGCCCGGTAATATAGGATGCCTTGTCCGAGGCGAGAAAGACAACCGCCTCGGCCAGCTCGCGTTCCGAGCCGTAGCGGTTCAGCGGCAACGCATCGTGATAGGCTGCGATGATCTCGGGGCTGTGCACGGCCATGGCAAGCTTGGTGCGCACCGGGCCGGGGGCCACGCAATTGACGCGCACGCCATGCTCGCCAAATTCGGCGGCGTATTGCTTGGTCAGCTGGATCACGGCGGCCTTCGACGTGCCATAGGCCACCCGCAGCGTCGACGCCCGTAGCCCACTGATCGAGGCGATGTTGACAATGCTGCCCCGGCTTTGCTTCAGCGCGGGGGTCGCGGCCTGACTGCACAGGAACACGCCGTCGAGGTTGGTCGCCATGACACGGCGCCACGCGGTGAAATCACAATCGGCGATGGGGCCGAATTCGGCCACGCCGGCATTGTTCACCAGCGAATCGATGCGCCCGGCCCATTCGAGGGTTTTGGCGATGATGGCGTCGACCTGTTCGGGAATCGACACGTCGAGCGGCAGCGCCAGCATCTCGGGCCGCTCGGCGGCGGCCTGCGCCAGTTCGCTCTGGTCCCGGTCAACCAGCGCAACCTTCCAGCCGTTTTCGGCAAGCAGATCCGCCGTGGCCAGCCCGATCCCGCGAGCCGCCCCCGTGACGATGGCGCATTTCGAAGTCATGTCCGTCTCCTCCCGTCGTGACAGTCGGGCAGGTTGTGGCACGGACGGCGCGACAGGGAAAGATCAGCCTGCATCTGCGAGGGCAGAGGGGGGTCAGCCCCCCGCCTTCGGCTCCCCCCGGAGTTTATCTTGCAAGATGAAGATGGGGCGCGGCGCCTCGGCTTCATCTTGCTGGTTAAACTCCCGCCGGAGGCAGGCGCGGGATCGCGGCCGGGCGGTGCGCTTGGTCAGTGGCGCATCAGTTCGGGCAGATCTCCGGTGATCCCGGCGGCTTCGCGCATAAAATTCCGGCGCAGGCCGGGCAGGGCGTTTACCGCTGCCATGCCAAGATCCCTGCCCAAGCGCAGAAGGGGGTTGTCGTTCGAAAAAAGGCGGTTGAACAGGTCGGTCGCTGCGGCCAGAGATGCGGTGTCAAAACGTCGCCATTGCTGATAGCGCTCCAGAACCAATGGCGAGGCGATGTCTTCTCCGCGGGCTTTGGCCTGTGTCAGCACGTCGGCCAGCGCGGCGACATCGCGCAGCCCGGCGTTCAGCCCTTGGCCCGCGATGGGGTGCATGCCGTGCGCCGCGTCACCGACCAATGCGAGGCGCTCGGCGACAAAGGCATTCGCCAAGGTCAGGCCGAGCGGGTAAGTGAACCGCTGGCCTGCAAGTGAAATCTCGCCAAGGAAATCGCCGAAGCGGGGGCACAGCACCTTCAGGTAGTCTTCGTCGGACAGTGCGTGGATGGCGCGGGCGCGCTGATCGCTTTCGCTCCAGACGATGGAGCTACGGTTGCCCGGAAGCGGCAAGATCGCCAGCGGCCCCGCCGGCATGAAGAACTGGTGCGCCACGCCGCCATGGGATCGCTCGTGTGCGATGGCGCAGACCAGCGCGGTTTGCCCATAGCGCCAGCCAGTGCGCCTGATGCCAGCGCGAGCCGCAGTGCCGCTTTGCCGCCCGTCGGCGCCGATCAGCAGTCTGGCGCTCAGCGTCTTGCCGTTGTCGAGCGTTACCGTCACGCTGTCCTGCGTCATCTGTTGGGCGATCACTGTCGAGCTGGCGTGATGTGTCACCAGCGGCGCGGCGTCCATCGCGTCTAGCAGCGCGCGGCGCAGGTGGCGATCTTCGAGCATCTGGCCCATCGGGCCTTCCTCGATCTCGGCGCTGTCGAAATGCAGGCCGAGGAAGACCTTCGCCTCGCCCACCCGCCCGTCGGTGACCTTGATCTCGCGCATGGCTTGCGCGTTGGGCTCCAGCGTCTCCCACAGTCCGAGTCTGGCCAGCATCCGCACCGAAGACAGCGCCAGCGCATAGCTGCGCCCGTCGAAATCGCCGGCCTGCCGCGCCGCCTCGGGCAGCGCATCGACGACGATGCTGGAAAGTCCTGCCTTGGCGCAGGCAAGCGCAAGCGCGGGGCCATTCAGCCCGCCGCCCACGATGAGGATGTCGCAATCATGTTCCATGACGGCAAATATGCGCCCCGCGGCGGGATTGTCCATGCGCTGCTCTGCCGCTACCAATGCCGCGAAGACAGGAAAGGGCGACGATGAGCGACGTGACGGAAATGAGCGCAACCGCGCTGGGGCAGGGGATCGGACGGGGAGAAATAGACCCGGTGGCGCTGACGCAGGCGTTCCTCGACAAGATCGCGGCGCATCCGATGGCGAATCGCATCTACGCCCGCGTCACGCCGGACCGGGCCCTCGCCGAGGCCGCCGCCGCCAAAGCGCGCGCCGACGCCGGGCAGCGCCGCTCGCCGCTCGACGGGGTGCCGGTCAGCTGGAAAGACCTCTTCGATACTGCCGGCATCGCCACCGAGGCCGGCTCGAAGCTGCTCGAGGGGCGCGTGCCGGACGCCGACGCCCCGGTACTGCGCACCGCCACCGCGATGGGGCTGGTCTGCCTTGGCAAGACGCATATGTCGGAACTGGCATTTTCGGGGCTGGGGCTGAACCCGATGACGGCAACCTCGCCTTGCATCAACGATCACGATGCCGTGGCCGGAGGCTCATCCTCGGGCGCGGCCGCCTCCGTGGCCTTCGGGCTGGCCGCCGCTGCCATCGGGTCCGACACCGGCGGATCGGTGCGCATCCCGTCGTGCTGGAACGACCTTGTCGGGCTCAAGACCACCTCGGGGCGGATCTCGCTCGACGGCGCCGTGCCGCTGGCGGCGGGCTTCGATACCGTCGGCCCGCTGTGCCAAAGCGTCGATGACGCCGCGCAGGTGTTCGCCGCGCTCGAAGGCCGCGCCGCCCCCGATCTGCAAGGTGCCAGCCTCAAGGGCCGCCGCGTCGCCCGGCTCACCACCATCGTGCTCGACGATCTGCGCCCCGAACCGGCCCGCGCCTTCGCCGAGGCGCTGGACAAGCTTGCTGCCGCCGGGGCCGAGATCGTCGATCTCGAGGTGCCGGAAATCGCCATCCCGATGGCCGACGCGGGCATCCTGTTCACCACCGAAGCCTGGGCGACCTGGGGCGAGGCCATCGACGCCAATCCCGACGCGATGTTCGCACCGATCCGCGAGCGGTTCGAGGCCGGGCGCAGCACAAGCGGCGCCGATTACATTCGCGCGAAAAACCGCATGGCCGCCGCGCGCAAGGCCTATGCAATGGCGAGCGTAGGCTTTGACGCGGTGCTCTGCCCGACGGCGCCGATCCTGCCGCCCAACGCCGAGAAATTGCTCGAAGGCGGCAGCTACTACGTCACCGAAAACCTGCTCGCCCTGCGCAACACCCGCGTTGGCAATGTCATGGGCCTGTGCGCGTTGACCCTGCCCACCGGCGTGCCCTCCTGCGGGCTGACGCTGATGGGGGCGCCAAATACCGAAGACCGGCTTTTGCGTCTGGGCAAGGCCGCCGAAGAGGCGCTGCGCCAGCCCCTTCATCTTGCCCAATAAACTCCGGGGGGGCGCGTAGCGCGGGGGGGCTGGCCCCCCTGCGGCCTCCCGGCAACACCATGGGGCGGGGACGGCGCGCGGCATTTTTCAAAGGCCCTGCGACTTTCCCGCCACATCCCCCACCCAACCCCTGATGGTGCTGGACGAAACGCCCCCCCATCCCGTATCGTGCCGGGCAAGAGGGGCGGAAAACGACCCCCTGAATAACAGCAGTACGTCAGGCAGCCCGAGGCAGAGCCCAATGTTCCCAGAGCGGTTTTCGAACCTGCCGCCCTATGCGTTTCCGCGCCTGCGGGCGCTTCTCGACGCACACGCGCCGGGCGGCGATGTTACGCATATGTCAATCGGCGAGCCCAAACATGCCTTCCCGGCATGGGTGGGCGATGTGCTGGCCGCCCATGTCGCTGAATTCGCGAAATATCCGCCCAACGACGGCACGCCCGAACTGCAAGCGGCGATCACCGACTGGATCGACCGGCGCTATGGCGTGCGGCTCGACACCGCGCAGGTCATGCCGCTGAACGGCACCCGCGAGGGGCTCTACAACGCTGGCATGGCGCTGTGTCCGGAAACCAAGGGCGGCCAGCGCCCCGCCGTGCTGATGCCCAACCCGTTCTATCAGGTTTACGCGATCTCGGCGGCGTCGGTGGCGGCGGAGCCGGTCTTCGTCAACGCGAACCGCGAAACCGGCCATCTGCCGGATTACGAAAGCCTGCCGGCCGAGATCCTGAACCGCACCGCGCTGTGCTACATCTGTTCGCCGGCCAATCCGCAGGGCGCGGTGGCGGACGAAGCCTATTGGCAGCGCCTCATCGCGCTGGCCGAACGGCATGATTTCCAGATCCTCGCCGATGAATGCTACTCCGAGCTTTACCGCGACACCCCGCCCCCCGGCGCGTTGCAGGTGGCGCAGGCGATGGGCGCCGATCCCGAGCGGGTGGTGATCTTTCACTCGCTCAGCAAGCGCTCGAACCTGCCGGGGCTGCGCTCGGGTTTTGTCGCGGGCGGGCCGGAAACCATGAAACGCATCCGCCTGCTGCGCGCCTATGCCGGCACGCCTTTGCCGCTGCCGATCCAGCGGGTCAGCGAAAAGGTCTGGGCAGATGAAGAGCACGTCATCGAGAACCGCGCGCTGTACCGGCGCAAGTTCGATATGGCCGATCGCATCTTCGGCAATGTGCCGGGATACACGCCGCCGCAGGCCGGGTTCTTTTTGTGGCTGCCGGTGGAGGATGGCGAACAGGCGACGCTGAAACTGTGGCAAGAGACTGGCGTGCGGGTTCTGCCCGGCGCCTACCTGTCACGTGATACTGATCAAGGAAACCCTGGGAAGGGATATATCAGGGTGGCTCTCGTGGCACCCGAAGCACAGACCGAAAAGGGACTCATGGCAATCCGTGACTGTCTCTATGGCCCATAAGAAAAAAACGACGAGGCAAGCGATGGCATATCAGGCACGGGGGAGGGACCCCCTCTTCGACAGGAACATGCAGGCCGCGATCGAGCGGCGGGGCAAGGAACTGGCGGGCCTTGGCCTGGTGATCCTCGGGCTGATGGCCGCCGCGACCATCGGCAGCTACACGCCGGAAGACCCGAGCTGGCTGTCGGCCACCGATGCGCCAGTGCAGAACTGGATGGGCCGGATCGGTGCCTCCATCGCGGCGCCGCTGTTCATGATCGTCGGGCAGGGCGCGTGGGGGCTTGCGCTGGTTCTGCTGGTCTGGGGAGTGCGCCTCGCCCTTCATGCCGGTGAAGACCGGGCTTTTTCGCGCATCGTCTTTGCTCCGATCTGGATCGCGCTGTCCGCCGTCTATGCCGCCGGTCAGACCGTGGGGCCGGAATGGACCCACAGCTTTGGCCTTGGCGGGCTGTTCGGCGACATGATGATGGGCACCGTTCTGGGCGTGTTGCCGATCGACGCAGGGCTGGGTCTCAAGCTGGTGATGATCGTGCTGGCCGTGGGGCTGCTGGCGCTGGGGGCCTTTGTGCTTGGCTTCACCCGCGAAGAGCTGAAGGCCATCGCGCGCTTTCTCTTGCTGGGCATGGTCATGGCCTATGCCTCGGTGCTGCAGCTGCTGGGGCGCGGGGCCGGTGCCTCGCTCGCCGCCGCGCGCCAGTTGCAGGCGGCGCAGGCCGATCGCCGTGATCGCCGCCGCGCCGAAGAGGCCGAGGCTGCCGCATGGGCCGCCGCGCAGGAAGCCATCCCGGCGCCGCCGCGCGCTGTGCCCGCCGCCCCAGCGGCGCAGACCCGCGTGCACCGCGTTGCTGCCGAGCCTGCCGGTGTCGGCCATCCCGAAGCCGCGCCGCGTCGGCCAATGCCGCAAGCTGCGCCCCAGCCCGTGCCTCAGCCCATGTCTGCACAGGCGCCCGCGCCGCAGCCGACGCTTGTTGCGCCCCGCCGTGCAGCCCCGGCGCCGCAGCCAGAGCTTGACGAGCCGCCGGTGATCGACGCGCAGGATCCCGCCCCGTGGCAGGATCTGCCCGAGCCGAAAAAGCCCGGCCTGCTGGCCCGCGTCATCAAGCATATCGAACCTAGCCCCGAACCCGATCCTCAGGATGATTTCGACACCGAAGCCTGGGGCGAGGAAGAATTCGACATGGGCGACGAGCGCATCCGCAGCAAGATCGCCGATGTGATCCGCAATCGCCGCAACGGCCCGCGCCCCGCGCCAAGCTTTGTCGCCGACCCCAGCAAGCCGCTGACCAAGGGGCGCGGCGTACGCCCGGCGCCGCTGATCATCCAGACCGGCCCGAAGCTGCGCCGCGAGCCGCCGATCACCGCCGCCCACACCCCGCCGACACTGCCGCCCGAACCGCCGGTGACAGCGCCCAAGCGGTCCGCCGCGATGATGGCCGCGCCCGCCACCGTGCGGGCCGCCGTGCCGCGCGCTCCGGCGGCGATCCCCCCGGCGCCTGACCTTCCCGCCGCCCGCGCCGTGCCGCCGGCACCTCGCGCCGAGCCGGAAGCCTTCCGCCCCCTGCCGGAAACCGAACTGCCCGAGGATGATTTCGCCGACGTCTATGACGAGCCGTGGGTCCAAGAGCCGCCGGTTGCCGCCGCGCCTGTCGCCCGTCCGCGCGCCCGCCAGCGCCCTGCCGATGATCTGGGCTACGATGAATTCACCCCGACCGAACATGTTCCCGCCCGCTACACCGCCGCGCCCGCGGCGCAGGATGAGTACGACGACCTGCGCGATTTCGACGATTACGGCGAAGATGACGCAGAGACCGGCGAAGACGGGTCCGGCGTCAATATCTTCCGCGAAAACGACGACGACACCCCGCGCGCATGGGACGACACGGACGAGGATGACGCCAGCTTCAACCCCGAGGATTACGCTCCGCCGCCCATCCTGCGCGGTGGCGTGGAACCCTCCGAGCGCATGACGACGCCGGTTGCCGAGCCCAAAAAGCTCGTGCAGCCCGACATCCGCAAGCCGATCCAGCCGTCCAGACGCGCTCAGGCGGAATCGCAATCCGCGCTTGGCCCGAAGGATCAGGACAGCGGCTACGAGCTGCCGCCGCTCAGCCTGCTTGGCAGCCCCGATGCGATCGAGCGTCACCACCTGTCGGACGAGGCGTTGGAAGAAAACGCCCGGATGCTGGAAACGGTGCTCGACGATTATGGCGTCAAGGGCGAGATCGTCTCGGTCCGCCCCGGCCCGGTGGTCACCATGTATGAGCTCGAACCGGCGCCGGGTCTCAAGGCCAGCCGGGTGATCGGCCTGTCCGATGACATCGCGCGCAGCATGTCGGCGCTGTCGGCCCGCGTGTCGACGGTTCCGGGGCGCAGCGTCATCGGCATCGAACTGCCCAATGAAAACCGCGAGATGGTGTCTTTCCGCGAGATCCTGTCGAGCCGCGATTACGGCGATGGCAACCAGAAGCTGCCGCTGGCGCTGGGCAAGGACATCGGCGGCGACGCCATGGTCGCGAACCTTGCCAAGATGCCCCACCTGCTGATCGCGGGCACCACCGGTTCGGGTAAATCCGTCGCGATCAACACCATGATCCTGTCGCTGCTCTACAAGCTGACGCCGGACGATCTGCGCCTTGTGATGATCGACCCCAAGATGCTGGAACTGTCGGTCTATGACGGCATTCCGCACCTGCTCTCGCCGGTTGTGACCGACCCGAAAAAGGCGGTCGTTGCGCTGAAATGGGTCGTGGGCGAGATGGAAGACCGCTACCGCAAGATGTCCAAGATGGGCGTGCGCAACATCGATGGTTACAATGGCCGCGTCGCTGAAGCGCTGAAAAAGGGCGAGATGTTCAGCCGCACCGTTCAGACCGGCTTTGACGACGAGACCGGCGAGCCGGTGTTCGAGACCGAGGAGATCGAGCCCAAGAAAATGCCCTATATCGTCGTCATCGTCGACGAGATGGCCGACCTGATGATGGTCGCGGGCAAGGAAATCGAAGCCTGCATCCAGCGCCTTGCGCAGATGGCGCGGGCCTCTGGCATTCACCTCATCATGGCGACGCAGCGCCCCTCGGTCGATGTCATCACCGGCACGATCAAGGCGAACTTCCCGACCCGGATCTCGTTTCAGGTCACGTCCAAGATCGACAGCCGCACCATTCTGGGCGAGATGGGCGCCGAGCAGCTGCTTGGCATGGGCGACATGCTGTACATGGCGGGCGGCGCCAAGATCACCCGCTGCCACGGCCCGTTCGTATCGGATGAAGAGGTCGAAGAGGTGGTCAACCATCTCAAGGCCTTCGGTCCGCCGGAATATGTCGGCGGCGTGGTGCAGGGCCCGGATGACGAAAAGGCCGACAACATCGACGCGGTGCTGGGGCTGAACACCGGCGGCAACACCGGCGGCGAGGATGCGCTGTACGATCAGGCGGTGGCGATCGTCATCAAGGACCGCAAGTGCTCGACCTCCTACATCCAGCGCAAGCTGGGCATCGGTTACAACAAGGCCGCGCGTCTGGTCGAGCAGATGGAAGACGAACAGGTGGTCTCGCCCGCCAACCACGTCGGCAAGCGCGAAATTCTGGTGCCCGAACAGGCCTGATCTGTGATCACAAGGAAAAAGGCCCCTCCCCCGCTGCGGGGAGGGGCCTTTTTCATGGCTGCAAACTCATAGAACCGAGGCGGGCGTCACGGCATCGCGCCCCAGCGCCGCGCCCACGGCAAGGTTGGTCAGCTTGCCCGCGTGCACGTTCAGACCTTCGGCCAGATGCGGATCATCCTTGCAGGCCTGCCGCCAGCCCTTGCCCGCCAGCGCCAGCACAAAGGGCAGCGTCGCGTTGCCCAAGGCAATCGTCGAGGTGCGCGGCACCGCGCCGGGCATGTTGGCGACGCAGTAATGCCGGATGCCGTCCACCTCGTAGACCGGATCGTCATGGGTGGTCGCCTTCGAGGTTTCGAAACAGCCGCCCTGATCAATGGCCACGTCGACCAGTACGGACCCCGGCTTCATGTCGGCCAACATTGCGCGGCTGATCAGCTTGGGCGCGGCGGCACCGGGGATCAGCACAGCGCCGATCACCATATCCGCCTCGCACAGCAATTCAGCCAGCGCACCGGCAGTGGAATAGCGATTGCGGAAGCTGCCGGAGAACACGTCATCGAGATAGCGCAGCCGGGGCAGGGACCGGTCCAGAACCGTGACATCGGCTCCCATGCCGCCAGCGATCCGCGCCGCATGGGTGCCGACCACGCCGCCGCCCAGCACCAGCACCTTGGCCGGGCCGACGCCCGGAACACCGCCCATCAGGACGCCGCGCCCGCCATTGGCCTTTTGCAAGGCCCATGCCCCCATCTGCGGCGCAAGGCGGCCCGCCACCTCGGACATCGGCGCCAGCAGCGGCAGCCCGCCGCCCGGCGCCGTCACCGTCTCGTAGGCGATGCAGGTCGCGCCCGAGGCCAGCAGATCGTCGGTCTGCGCCGGATCGGGCGCAAGATGCAGATAGGTGAACAGCAGCTGGCCCTCGCGCAGCATGGCGCGCTCACCGGCTTGCGGCTCCTTGACCTTGACGATCATCTCGGCGTCGGCGAACAGCTCTGCCGCGGTGTCGACGATCTGCGCGCCTTGTGCGGTGTAATCGGCATCGGCAAAGCCCGCGCCATCGCCCGCGCCGGCCTCGATCAGCACCTCATGGCCCGCCGTCACCGCGTCGCGCACCGCATAAGGCGTCAGCCCGACCCGGTATTCCTGCGGCTTGATTTCCTTCGGACATCCGATCTTCATGATAAATCCTCCTCTTCCCCCGTCATCTTGCGCGCCTTGGCTTGCAATTTCCGCGCGGATTTGATGCGTAGCGCAACAGGTTCTTCGCAGGGCCTTCGAAAAAATTCGCATCCGACGAAAGAATCCGCCATGGAGCTTGATGACATCGACCGCCGCATCCTGCGGGTGCTGCAAAAACAGGGGCGGATCTCGAACGCCGATCTGTCCGAGCAGGTCAACCTGTCGGCCTCGGCCTGCCACCGCCGCGTGCAGCGGCTGGAAAGCGATGGCTTCATCCGCGATTATGTCGCCCTGCTGAACGCGCGGAAGATGAACGTGCCGACCACGGTGTTCGTGGAAATCACCCTCAGCGCGCAGGCGGACGAGGTGCTCGACGCCTTCGAAAAGGCGGTGGCGCGCATTCCCGATGTGCTGGAATGTCACCTGATGGCGGGGTCGGCGGATTACATCCTCAAGGTCGTCGCCGAGGATACCGAGGATTTCGCCCGCATCCACCGCCAGCACCTGACGCGCCTGCCGGGGGTGGCACAGATGCAATCGAGCTTTGCGCTCAAGACCGTGTTCAAGACCACTGCCCTGCCGGTCTGAGCGCGCCAAGGTTGCGTCCCTTGATTGCCTGACCTAAGAATTGTCCGACATTTAAGGGGGAGGGGCGCCAATGTCTTGGGACCACGTCATCATCGGCGCGGGCAGTGCGGGTTGCGTTCTGGCCAATCGGCTGTCCGAGGCGGGCCGCCGGGTGCTGCTGCTCGAGGCGGGCGGGCGCGACAGCTACCACTGGATCCACATTCCGATGGGGTATCTTTACTGCATCGACAATCCGCGCACCGACTGGTGCTACCGCACCGCGCCCGATCCGGGGCTGAACGGGCGGGCGCTGATCTATCCGCGCGGCAAGGTGCTGGGAGGGAGCAGCTCGATCAACGGTATGCTCTATGTGCGGGGGCAGGCGGCGGATTATGACGGCTGGCGGCAGATGGGACTGACAGGCTGGGGCTGGGACGACGTGCTGCCGTATTTCCGCAAATCCGAGGATTTCGTCGAAGGGCAAAGCGAATTTCACGGCGCGGGCGGCGAGTGGCGGGTGGAAAACCAGCGCCTGCACTGGCCGGTGCTCGACGATTGGATGGAGGCCGCCACGCAGGCCGGTATCCCCAAGGTCTCCGACTTCAACACAGGCGACAACGAAGGCGTCAGCTATTTTCGGGTCAACCAGCGCGGCGGTTGGCGGATGAACACCGCCAAGGCGTTTCTGCGCACCAGCAAGGCCGACACCCTGCGCGTTGAAACCGGCGCCCATGTGTTGGGCCTGATCTTCGAGGGCCGCAAGGTCGTGGGCGTGCGCTACGAGCAGGGCGGCACCACGCATGAGGCTCGCTGCGGCAACGACGTGATCCTGTCGGCGGGCGCGGTGAACTCGCCGCAGATCCTGCAATTGTCGGGCATCGGTCCCGGCGCGCTGCTGCGCGAGCACGGCATCGAGGTCATGCATGAAGCCCCCGGCGTTGGCGAAAACCTGCAGGACCACCTGCAACTGCGCTGCGCATGGCGGCTGAGCGGGGCGAGAACGCTCAACCAGCTGGCCAATTCGCTGATGGGCAAACTGGCAATCGGGCTGGAATACGTGGCGCGGCGCTCCGGCCCGATGTCGATGGCGCCCTCGCAGCTCGGCGCCTTCGCAAAATCCCGCGAAGGGCTCGCCACCGCCGACGTGGAATTTCACGTGCAGCCGCTCTCGCTCGACGCCTTCGGCTCGCCGCTGCACAGCTACCCGGCCATCACCGCCAGCGTCTGCAACCTGCGCCCTGAAAGCCGCGGCAGCATCCGCATCGCCTCCAGCGATCCCCGCATGGCCCCGGTGATCGCACCCAATTACCTCTCGACAGACGCCGACCGCCGCACCGCCATCGACAGCATCAAGCTCTCGCGCCGCGTCATGGCGCAAGGCGCGATGTCGAAATACACCCCTGAAGAGATCAAGCCGGGCCCAGCCTACCAGAGCGACGAAGACCTCGCCCGCGCCGCTGCAGATATTGGTACCACCATCTTCCACCCGGTCGGCACGGTCCGCATGGGGAGCGACTCCGCCGCCCCGCTGGACGCAAAATGCCGCGTCAACGGCATCGAAGGGCTGCGGGTTGTCGATGCGTCGATCATGCCGCGCATCGTCAGCGGCAACACCAATTCCCCGACGATCATGATTGCCGAAAAGGCCGCCGACATGATCCTGCGCGCCTGACAAACGGGCACAAGGCTGCGATGCCAGACGTCTCCAGTCCAAGAAAAACCGGGCGCCGCGCCGCGTCTTCATCTTGCCAAGTAAACTCCGGGGGGCCCGAAGGGCGGGGGCAGCGCCCCCTCCGGGCCATCCGCCGCGCGAACCGCCAGCTCCTCAGTCAGACCGCAGCGCGCGAGGATCAGTCCTGCTTGGGCGCGTCATCATACTGGCCCGACAGGATACGCGCGGCGTTGCCCTCGGGGTCGTCATATTGCCGGGTGCGCACGGTGATGACAAAGAACACCAGCCCTGCGCCGCCCAGAAACAGCGAAATCGGGATGAGATACAGCAGGATGGTCATGACCGGTCCTTCCGGGGTTACTTCAGTCTCAGCGCGTTCAGCGACACGGTAATCGACGAGGCCGACATCGCCAAGGCCGCGATCAGGGGCGAGCACAATCCCGCGATCGCCAAAGGCACGGCGATGAGATTGTACCATGTGGCGATGGCGAAATTCTGTCGGATGCGCCGGGTGGCGCGGGTTGCGGTGGCCAGCGCCTCCGGGATCGGGGCCAGCGTGGTGCCAAGCAGCACGATGTCCGATGCGACCCGCGCCGCATCCAGCGCCGAGGCGGGCGAGATCGACACATGCGCCGAGGCCAGCGCCGCCGTATCGTTCAGCCCATCCCCGACCATCAGCACCTTCGCGCCCGCGTCCGACAGGGCCTTGACCCGTGCGGCCTTGTCCTGCGGCAGGGCCTCGCCGCTCCATTGCGGGATGGCAAGGCGCAGGGCCATCGCTTCGACCGCCGCCGCCGTGTCGCCCGACAACAGGATCACCTGCTTGCCGCTGGCGATCAGCTCGCGGATTGCCGTTTCGGCCCCGTCGCGCAGCGTGTCGGCAAAGGTGAACAGCTGCGCCGGCCCGTCGCCAACCCGCAGCCATGCCGAAGTCAGCGCCGATTGCCCCCCACCAACCCAGGACGAGCGGCCCAGCCGTACCCTCTGCCCCTGCCACATGCCTTGCGTGCCATGGCCCGGCACTTCGCACAGATCACTCAGTGCTGCGGGCGTGACGCCCTGCGCTCGCAGCGCGGCATTCAACGACAGCGACAAGGGGTGCGAGGACCCTTCGGCCAGCGCCAGCGCGATCTGCAGATCGCGCGCAGAGAAATCGCCCAGATTGGTCGCCTCGGGTGTTCCCGTAGTCAGCGTGCCGGTCTTGTCAAAGATCACCGTATCGACCTCGGCCAGCCGTTCCAGCGCGGTGCCGTCCTTGATCAGCAGGCCCTGCCTGAACAGCCGCCCCGACGCGGCCGTGGTCACCGCAGGCACCGCGAGACCCAGCGCGCAGGGGCAGGTGATGATGAGAACCGCCGCCGCGATGTTCAGCGCCACGCGGAAGTCCTGCGCCCAGAGCAACCAGCCGACAAAGGCCAGCGCGGACAGGATATGCACCCCCGGCGCATAGAGCTTTGCCGCCTTGTCGGCGAGCGGCGTGTAATTGGCCCGCCCCGATTCCGCCACCGCGACCAGATCCGCCATGCGGTGCAGCGAGGTTTCCCGCCCGACCGCTGTAGCACACACCACCAGCGGGCCGGTCAGATTGACCTCGCCGGCGCTGACCTGCGTGCCGGGCGCGGCAAACACCGGCAGCGTCTCGCCGGTCAGCAGGGATCGGTCCAGTTCGGACTGGCCTTCGGTGATCTCTCCGTCCACCGGCATCCGTCCGCCGGGGCGCACCCGCAGCAGATCGCCCACCGCCAGATCGGCGACGGAAACCTGTTCTTCGCCATCCGCCGTCAGCCGCCACGCGCGCGGCACCTCGAGCGCGGCCAGCTCTTCGGCGGCAGAGCGGGCGATCGAGCGGGTGCGATGGTCAAGGTAACGCCCGGTCAGCAGAAAGAAGGTCAGCGCGATCGCCGCGTCGAAATAGGCGTGTTCGCCCGACAGCGAGGTTTCCCAGAGCGATGTCACCACCGCCAGCAGGATCGCCAGCGAGATCGGCACGTCCATGTTCAGCCGCCCGGCCTTCAGCGCGCCCCAGGCGCTGCGAAAGAATACCTGCCCGGAAAAGGCGATGGTCGGCAGCGTGATCGCCGCCGAAATCCAGTGGAACATGTCGCGCGTCGGCCCGTCCGCACCGGACCAGACCGAGACCGACAGCAGCATGACATTCATCATGGCAAAGCCCGCCACCGCCAACCGCATCAGCAAATCGCGCCCGGCCTTGTCGGTCTGCGTGGCGAACAGGGCACTGGCATCCAGTTCATGCGCCTCATAGCCCGCGGCGGTGACCACCGGGATCAGCTCTTCGGCGCTCAGCCCGGCGTCGGCGTCGATGGCAACGCGTTTCAGGGTCAGGTTGACGCGGGCAGAGCGCACACCGGGATGCGCCGTCAGCGCCTCTTCGACGCCGCGCATGCAGTTGGCGCAATGGATGGTGGGCAGTGACAGCACCACGCGGGCCTTTGTTGCAACCTCGGCCAGCGTGGTGGCGGCAGGGGCGGCAGAGCAGGCAGGGCAGGCCGAGACCGGCGGGCGCATGGCGGTGGTCATGGCAGCTTACCGGACGCGCAGCGACAGGCGTTGCTGGAACTGGGTGCCGTCGAAGGCCTCGGCGCTCAGCCAGACGTTCCAGTAACCGGGGGCCAGCGGGTCGCTGGCGCTATAGGCGCGCCCGTCAAAGGTGAACTCGGGTGTGCGGTCATCCTTGGCGCTGGTGGTGCGCCCGACCTTGGCGTTCAGCGTTTTTGGCTGCACCGGGTAGCCCTTGGCATCGGTGATGGCGAGCACGATCTGCCCATCTGCCGCAGTTGCCTCGACCGTCCAGCCAAGCGCCTCTTGTGCGGAGCGGCGGGCGTCGAAGGTCTGGCTGGCAACGTAGGAGTTGGCGACCTCGAGGCCGGGGAAGGTGGCGACGGCGTTCCACGCCAGCGCAAGGTTCACCCCGATGATCACGCCAAAGGCCCCGACGAAGATCGCCAGAACATGCCAGCCGTTCAGTCTGAAGTCGCGTGCCATCAGTTGTCCCGTCCGTTGAAGACCGTTTCCTTGGTCGCCATGTCACCTGTGGTGGTGTCTTCGAGCCGCAACACGAATTCTGTACGCTCGTTCTGCGCCTCGGGCGTGCCGCGGGCGGCGGTCACATAGACGCGTTGAAGATACGTCTCGTTGGCGCGCACGTCCACGGTGGTGTCATCCTCGCCCTCAAGCGTGATTGTCAGCGCCGGAGCATCATCGATCGACAGCGCAAACAGGCGATCCTCGCCGTGCTTGTTGCGCAGGCGCACATCGTAGGTGTTGCGGATCGATCCGTCGGACAGCATCACGAAGGTCGGGTTGCGCACCGGGGCCACGGTCATCTCGACCGGTGGGCGCAGCACAAGCGCGACCACAAGCCCGACGCCCACCAGCGTCCAGAGCGCAGTGTACAAAAGGACGCGCGGGCGAAACACATGGGTCCACACCGGGCGCGGCGCGTTGCCGGCGCGCTCGCGGGTTTCATCCGACAGCGCGAGATAATCGATCAGCCCGCGCGGCTTGCCGATCTTTGCCATCACGTCGTCGCAGGCATCGATGCACAGCGCGCAGGTGATGCAGGCCATCTGCTGCCCGTCGCGAATGTCGATTCCGGTCGGGCAAACGTTGACGCAGGCGCGGCAGTCGATGCAATCGCCAAGGGTCTCGGCGCCCTCCGCCTTGCGATGCTTGCCGCGCGGCTCGCCGCGCCAGTCACGATAGCCGACGGTCAGGGTGTCTTCGTCCATCATCGCGGCCTGAATGCGCGGCCATGGGCAGGCGTAGATGCAGATCTGTTCGCGGGCAAAGCCGCCAAAGGCAAAGGTGGTGGCGGTCAGCACCAAGATGGTCGTCCACGCAACAGGATGGGCCTGCAGCGTCAGCAGATCCCGCAGCAGCGTCGGCGCATCGGTGAAATAGAACACCCAGGCCCCGCCTGTCGCCATGGCGATCAGAAACCACGCCACCCATTTGGTCACCCGCAGCCGGGCCTTGCGCAGATCCCATTGCTTTTGCCGATGCAGGCGCAGGCGGGCGTTGCGGTCGCCCTCGATCCAGCGTTCCACGAGGATGAACAGGTCGGTCCAGACCGTCTGCGGGCAGGCATAGCCGCACCACACCCGCCCGAGCGCCGAGGTGAACAGGAACAGCCCCAGCCCGGCCATCACCAGCAGCCCGGCGACGAAATAGAATTCATGCGGCCAGATTTCGATCCAGAAGAAGAAAAAGCGCCGGTTCGCCATGTCCAGCAGCACCGCCTGATCGGGCAGCGCCGGGCCGCGGTCCCAGCGGATCCACGGGGTGATGTAATAGATCCCCAGCATCACCGCCAGCAGCGCCCATTTCAGGTTGCGGAACGGGCCGCTGACCCGGCGCGGAAAGATCGGCTCGCGCGATTCATAAAGGGAGGGGGCAGAAGGAGGGGTATCGGCCACGGGGATTCGCCTTCGCGTCGGTTGCCTGTTTGCGGGCGGTTCTGGACCGGACGCGCGCGGCAGGCTTTGACATGCATCAATTACTATATCGGCGATGAAGCTTTTGCCGCCTCCCGGCGCAGCCACGATACGAAGTGTCGCAGGGGCGGGCGCGGGATGCCGGGGCGGGTGACCATCCAATAGCCCTTTTGCCGCGCGTCCTGAAACAGCAGGCGCAGACGCCCGGCCACGAGATCCTGTTCGACGAAGAGCCGTGCGGTGATGGCGATGCCCTGACCTTGCCGGGCGGCCTCGATCATCAGGTTGCCGGGCAGGCCGGTCATGCCATGGGCGGTGTCCGGGGTCACGCCGTATTCTGCCAGCCAGTCGGTCGCCTCGGAGGTGCCTAGTTCCTGAAGCCATGGATAGGCGCGCAGCTCGGCCGGATCGGTGATCGGGCGCGGCACCAGCGCCGGGGCGGCCACCACCACGATGGGCGACAGGAACAGGCGTTCGGCCTCCAGCCCCGGCCAGTTGCCATCACCATAGCGGATCGCCACGTCCAGCCCGCCGGGCTGGAGGCTGCGCAGCTGCGACGATGGGTCGATGGCAAGGCTGAGCGAGGGGTGGCGTTCCCGAAATCCCGGCAGGCGCGGCATCAGCCATGTTGCGGCAAACCCCGGCGTGGCCGAGATTTCCAGCGCCCGCCCGGCATCGCGCCCGGTCATCTCGGCCAGCGTGCGGGCGATGCCGCCAAACCCGTCGAGCAGTGCTTCGGCTAGGCGCTCTCCGTCAGGGGTCAGCGTCATGCGGCGGCCATGCCGGTCGAGCAGCGCAAAGCCAAGATGAGTTTCGAGATTGCGGATCTGCTGGCTGATCGCGGCGTGACTGACATTGAGCGCATTGCCGGCCTGTTCGACCGAGCGGTGCTCGGCATAGGCGGCAAAGGCGCGCAGCGCGGAAAGCGGCGGGATCGCGGTCCAGTCCATGTCAGCTCAGCTTACATCATGTCAGGCTTCCTGACTGGCCTGAATCGGCGGTTCAGTCAATATGAATGGCATGGATGTGCCAGACAGGAGAAAAGACGATGCTTGGAATTTTCGCCAGAACTTTCATGACCGCCAGCCGCACCGAGCCGCAGGCAGATCGTTGGCGCCCGGCGCCGCGCGCCGAGGTCGAAGCCCGGCTGGAGCGTTTTCGCAAGGATGAGAGGCTGCGGTAACCGCCGGTGGTAGGGCTCGATTTGTGTAAAAAGATGTGCCAAGGGCCAGAGTTTTGCGCAATCTGCCTTGATTGATGCGCGACCACCGCCATACTCAGAAAACACCTCATGTGACCGGTGTGCGAGCCGGGCACGAAAAACGCCGGTGCCCCTGAAAACGCGCGAACAGGAGGGGGCGCCGGCGTTTGCCTTCAGACCCGAAGGCCTGAAGGTGTCTTTTTGGGGGGTTACTCGGCCGCTTCGCCGCCCCCCAGTCCGTGGACATAGGTTGTCACGGCGCGGATTTCGGCTTCGGACAACTGGGCGCCGCCCATCGGGGGCATGACGCCGAAGCGGGCGTTCACCACGGTTTCGTGGATGGCGTCGTAATCGCCGCCATAGAGCCAGATCGCATCGGTCAGGTTGGGCGCGCCCTGAAAGCGGTCGCCCGCGCCGTCTTCGCCGTGGCAGGACGCGCAGTTGATGTCGAACACCTCGGCGCCAGCGGCCACCAGATCGGGCGCGGGCGGGGTTTCGCCTGACAGCGTCATGACGAAATTTGCCACCTGCGCGATTTCTTCTTTCGGCAGCAGATCGTCGCGGCCAAAGGCGGGCATTTCTGAATAGCGCGCATCGAGGTCCTGTTCGTTGCGGATGCCGTGGGTGACGGTGTAGTGGATGTCTTCCATCGTGCCGCCCCAGAGCCAATCATCATCGAGCAGGTTGGGGTAGCCGACGTTCCCCGCCGCGCCCGAGCCATGGCACTGCGCGCACCATGTGCGGAACACCGCCGCGCCGGCGTTCTGGGCATAGGTGTTCAGCTCGGGGTCTGCCGCGATATCCTCGAGATCGACAGAGGCCAGCTGGGCGTTGATCGGTGCCAGTTCATTGGCGTGATCGACGATGGCCTGCTCCACGTCGCCGCGCGTCGACCAGCCAAGGATGCCCGCGGTGGCCGATTTCACGCCGGGCCATGCCGGGTACATGATGCTGTACCCGATGCCCCAGACGATGCTGGCGTAGAAGATCATCAGCCACCACTTGGGAAGCGGCTTGTTGTATTCCTCGATGCCGTCCCACGAGTGGCCGGTGGTTTCGTAGTCGTGGTCCTGGTCGTTTTTCTTGTGGTCACTCATTTGTCGTGTCCCTCGGTCTCGTCCGCCGGCGGCGCCGGTTTGTCCTCGTTGCGGAACACCACCGTGGCCGCGTCCTGATGCGCCTTGCGGCTGCCGGGGCGCAGGGCCCAGACGATCACGCCGACAAAAAAGACGAACATCGCCAGCAGGCCCCAGCTGTCCGCAAAATGGCGCAGGGCGTTATAGGTTTCGTGTCCCATATTGCCCCCTAGCGGCTTGCGTCCGGCTCGAAGGTCGAGAAATCGACCAGCGTGCCGAGCATCTGAAGATAGGCGATCAGCGCGTCGAGCTCCGAGATCCCCGGCTGGCTGTCGAAGTTGCGCACGTTGGTTGCCTCGCCGTAGCGCTCGAGCAGGCCGTCGTAGTCACGGTCGGGGTTGGATTGGGCAAGGAAATCCTGATACCCGGCCTCGATCATCTCGTCGGTGTAGGGCACGCCGACAAAGCGATGGGTGCTCATCAGATCCTGAATGTGCTCGCCGTCGATCAGCGTCGCCTCGAGGAAACCGTATTTCGGCATCACCGATTCCGGCACCACCGATTGCGGGTCACGCAGGTGATCGACATGCCAGTTGTCGGAATAGCGCCCCCCGACGCGGGCCAGATCCGGCCCGGTACGCTTGGACCCCCATTGGAACGGATGGTCATACTGCGATTCCGCCGCGAGGCTGTAATGGCCGTAGCGTTCGACCTCATCGCGCATCGGGCGGATCATCTGGCTGTGGCAGACGTAGCAGCCCTCGCGGATGTAGATGTCGCGCCCAGCCAGTTCCAGCGGCGTGTAGGGGCGCATGCCTTCGACATCCTCGATGGTGTTTTCGAGGTAGAACAGCGGCACGATCTGCACCAGCCCGCCAATGGTCACCACAAGGAAGGCAAAGATCGCCAGCAGCGTGACGTTCTTTTCAAGCACGCCGTGTTTTTCGAGAATTCCCATGATCCTGGCTCTCCTTATTCGGCCGGATTCGCATGAGCCGCGGCGGCGGTGGCTTCGACAGCCGGTGCCTTTTTCACGGTCATCCAGAGGTTGTAGCACATGATCACCCCACCAGCGACGTAGAGCAGGCCACCAATGGAACGCACCACATACATCGGGAATTTGGCGGACACGGTGTCGGCAAAGCTGTTGACGAGGAAGCCGTTGGCGTCGACTTCGCGCCACATCAGGCCTTCCATGATGCCGGTCACCCACATCGAAGCGGCGTACAGAACGATGCCGATGGTGGCGAGCCAGAAGTGCCAGCTGACGAGGCTGAGGCTATAGAGCCGCTCGCGGTTCCACAGGCGCGGCGTCAGGAAATACAGCGCGCCAAAGGTGATCATGCCGTTCCAGCCAAGCGCGCCAGAATGCACGTGGCCGATGGTCCAGTCGGTGTAATGGCTCAGCGAGTTGACGGCGCGGATCGACATCATCGGGCCCTCAAAGGTCGACATGCCGTAAAAGCCGATCGAGATCACCAGCATCCGCATGATCGGATCGGTGCGCAGCTTGTCCCATGCGCCGCTCAGCGTCATCAGGCCGTTGATCATCCCGCCCCAGGACGGCATCCACAGCACGATCGAGAACACCATGCCAAGGGTCGAGGCCCAGTCGGGCAGGGCGGTGTAATGCAAATGGTGCGGACCGGCCCAGATGTAGATGAAGATCAGCGCCCAGAAGTGCACGATCGACAGCTTGTAGCTGAACACCGGGCGCTCGGCCTGCTTGGGCACGAAGTAATACATCATGCCAAGGAAACCGGCGGTCAGGAAGAAGCCCACGGCGTTGTGGCCGTACCACCATTGCGTCATGGCATCCTGCACGCCGCTGAACACCTGCACCGATTTGCTGCCCCAGATCGACACCGGGATCGACAGGTTGTTGAACACGTGCAGCATGGCGACGGTGATGATGAAGGACAGGTAGAACCAGTTGGCCACGTAGATATGCGGCTCGCGGCGCTTGACGATGGTGCCGACAAAGACCGCAAGGTAGCACAGCCAGACCACGGTCAGCCACAGATCGATGTACCATTCCGGCTCGGCGTATTCCTTGGACTGGGTGCCGCCGAGGATATAGCCGGTGGCCGCCAGTACGATGAACAGGTTGTAGCCCCAGAACACGAACCACGCGAGATTGCCGCCCCAGAGCCGCGCGGCGCTGGTGCGCTGGACAACGTAAAAGGACGTACAGATCAGCGCGTTGCCCCCAAAGGCGAAGATCACCGCCGAGGTGTGCAGCGGGCGCAACCGTCCAAAGTTCAGGTAGCCGTTGGCCCAGTCGAAATTCAGCGCCGGAAAGGCAAGCTGGCTGGCGATGAACGTTCCGGCAAGAAAGCCGACAACGCCCCAGAAGGCGGTGGCGATCACACCGGCGCGGATGACGTCATCCATGTAAGAGGTCTGCAGCACCGCGGCTGGCACCGGTTCGTCGGTGCTGCGCAAGGTCCACAGGAACATCCCCGCCGCCACCAGAAAAATCAGGATGGCGTGCACCTGATAAGCCAGATCGCGTGCGTAGTTGGAGGCGATCAGCGCGAAAACCGCGATCACCCCCAGCACGATCAGCTTGAAGTAATTGATCATTTTTCGTCCCTTCGTCTCTCTCGCACGATTCGGCGCCGCACGAGCGGTTTTAGGCTTACCGCTTAATGGGCATTCCCCCGTCACGTATCTTTGATCTGTATCAAGGCATTTCTGCCCAAGCATTGCGCATGGTCAAAGTGCGTCCCATTTTTCGGACGTAACATCCGCTGACAGACATATGCCGAGGAGAGCATCGCATGGGCTACAAAACCATCCTGACGGTCGTCACGGACGAGGCACTTGCCCAATCGACCATTGAACACGCCGCCGCCATCGCCAAGGATTGCGATGCGCATCTGGACGTCCTTTGCTTTGGCGTCGATCGGACGCAGACCGGGTATTACTATGCCGGTGCCAACGCGATGATCCTGCAAGAAAGCATCAGCCGTGCCACCGCCGACGCCGAGGCGCTGGCGGCAAGCTGCCGGAAGATCCTTACCGGGTACGATTGCCGCTGGGCCGTCGAAGAAAGCGTTGCGCAGCTGGCTGACATCGGTCGCCATGTGGCAGGCCGGGCGCGGTTTTCCGATCTCGTGGTGCTGCCCAAGCCCTATGGCAAGGATCATGGCGTCGAGCTGGAGCCAGTCACCGAGGGCGCGCTGTTCGAAGGCCAGACCCCGGTGTTGATCGTGCCCGAAGGCACGGCCCCGACCGCGACGCCAAAATGCGTGGTGATCGGCTGGAACGAAAGCAGCGAGGCATTGCGCTCTGTCCGCGCGGCGCTGCCAATGCTCAGCTCGGCAGAGAAGGTACATGTCTTGGTCATCGACCCGCCGCAGCATGGGCCGAACCGGTCCGATCCGGGCGGCGCGCTGTCGCAGTTTCTTGCCCGGCACGGCGTGAAAGCCGAGATCGACGTGCTGTCAAAGACCATGCCGCGGGTATCGGATTTGCTGACACGCCACGTGCAGGACGTGAACGCCGATATGGTGGTGATGGGGGCCTATGGGCACTCGCGCTTCCGCGAGGCGATCCTTGGTGGGGCGACGCGGAACATGCTGGAACAGGCCCAAGTGCCGGTGTTCCTGGCACACTGACCCGAAGGAGAGCGGATCAGTGCAGGGCGGTGCCTTCGGGCGCCGCCCTTATTTATCGGACCGTGTCCAGCAGCGCCTTCAGCGTCGCGGGATCCGCGCCGAGATCGTCGTCCAGCGCATCATGTTCGGCGCGCCACGCCGGCAGCGCAGACTTGAGCAGCTCGCGCCCCTCGGTGGACAAGGTCAGCTGGCGGTTGCGCCGGTCCGCCGGGTCGGGGGCGCTGGCCACCAGCCCGCGCCGTTCCAGCACCTTGAGCGCAGCGGTCAGCGTGGTGCGATCCATCGCAAGGAATGGCGACAGGTCCGAGATCCGCGGCGGCTCTGGCCGGTTCAGCGACATCAGGATCGAAAACTGGCCGTTGGTCAGCCCGAATGGCTTGAGCGCCGCATCAAAGCGCCGCGCCAGCACCCGCGCGGCACGCTGCGCCGACAGGCACAGGCATCGTTCGCGCACTTCAAGAGTTGCTGTCAGGGGGAGGTCGGGATCCATATTGCGCCTGCGTTGATATCAACGCAGCATCGCCGCGCAAACACCCGGATGCAACTGACACATATGCTTAATCACGAAGGTATCAGGCGAAAACGCCGCCATCGGCGTCGTCGCCCGCTTCTTCCAGCAGACGCGTCATGTCGGGCACGGTGACGTGGCGCTTGCCTTCCAGCGCGATCACCCCGTCCTTTCGCAGCGCAGAGATCTGCCGCGACACGGTTTCCAGCGTCAGGCCAAGGTAATCGGCCATCGCCTCGCGGGTGAGCGGCAGGTCGAACACGACATCGCCAGTGGCGCTGCGCAGGTTGATCGACGCATCGCGGCGGGCGATGATCGACAGCAACGAGGCGATCTTTTCCCGCGCGGTCTTGCGGCCCAGCACCAGCATCCATTCGCGGGCGGCGTCAAGCTCGTCCAGCGTCATTTCCAGCAGGCGCTGCGCGATGTGGGGCGTGCGGTTCATCAGGTCTTCGAACGGCGTCTTGCGGAAACAGCACATCACCAGATCGGTGGTGGCGGTCACGTCATAGGCCGCCGCGTTGCGGCCCGGCCGCCCGACGAAATCCGACGGCAGCAACAGGCCGACCATCTGTGTGCGCCCGTCTTCCATAGTCTGCGTCAGCGTGGCGATGCCCGACACCACCGAGCCGACGAAATCCATCCGATCGCCTGACCAGATCACCGTCTGGCCCGCCTCGAACCTGCGATAGTACTTGATCTCGTCCAGGCGTGCGAGCTCGTCCGTTTCGCAACGGGCACAGACCGCCCTGTGGCGAATTGGGCATTCGTTACAATCCTGAGAAAATGCAGGGCTGCGGTCGTTGAGCATGGTGTTCACAGTCCTGTTGACGATCAGGCCCCATGGCAGCAGGGGCTCTTGATCTGGGTCAAAGTATGGGCTTGCGCGCACTTCTAAGTGTAGGCGCATGATCACGCGAACACAACTCTCCCACCTGGGGCTTTTCGACGCGAAAGTGCCCCGGTACACCAGCTATCCGACGGCGCCGCATTTCTCGAATTCGGTGTCTGCGCAGGATTTTACCTCGTGGATCGAGGCGATCCCGGCCAACGGTACAGTGTCGCTGTATCTGCACGTGCCGTTCTGTCGCAGGCTCTGCTGGTTCTGCGCCTGCCGCACCCAAGGCACCACGACCCTGTCGCCGGTGGCGGGGTATGTCGAAACGCTGATGGACGAACTGGAACTGCTCAAGGCGCATCTGCCGCGCGGGGTAAAGCTGTCGCGTCTGCATTGGGGCGGCGGCACGCCGACGCTGCTGACGCCGGACATGATGCGCGCGCTGCTCGACAAGGTCCGGGAGGTGGCGGATTTCGCCGAGAATGCCGAATTCTCGGTCGAGATCGATCCCAACGAGATCGACGGCGCGCGGCTCGATGTGCTGGCGGCGGGCGGGATGAACCGGGCCTCGATCGGGGTGCAGGATTTCAACGCGCAGATCCAAGAGACCATCGGCCGCCCGCAAAGTTTCGAGATCACCCGCAACGCGGTCGAGATGATCCGCGCGCGCGGTGTGGCGAGCCTGAATGCCGACATCCTCTTTGGCCTGCCGCATCAGACCCGCGAGCGCATCACCGAAACCGTGCAGAAGCTGCTGAGCTTCGCGCCAGACCGGGTGGCGCTATATGGCTATGCGCATGTGCCGTGGATGGCCAAGCGCCAGCAGATGATCCCGTCTGACGCGCTGCCCAGCCCGGAAGACCGGCTTGCGCTGTTCGAGACCGCGCGCCGGCTGTTCGCCTGGGATGGGTATGCGGAAATCGGCATCGACCATTTCGCCGCGCCCGACGACGGGCTGGCCATCGCGCAGAAGACCGGCAAGCTGCGGCGCAATTTCCAAGGCTATACCGATGATACCTCCGAGGTGTTGATCGGGCTTGGGGCGTCTTCGATTTCGCGTTTCCCGCAAGGCTATGCGCAGAACGTCTCGTCGACCTCGGCCTATCAGGGCGCAGTGCGCGACGGTGGTTTTGCCACGGCCAGAGGCCATGCCTTTCGCGGCGACGACCGGCTGCGCGCCCGCATGATCGAAATGCTGATGTGTGACTTCCACACGCGCAACGACGAGCTGGTGCGCTCTTACGGCGCCGAGCGCGAAGCGCTTGCTGCAATCTATGCAAAGGTGAATGACGCGTTCGACGGGCTGCTCAGGGTGAGCAGCGAGGGGCTGTTCATCCCCCAAGACGCCCGCCCGCTGACCCGCCTCGTCGCGCGCGCCTTCGACAGCTACGATACGGCCAAGGCAAAGCACAGTTCGGCGATCTGAGCGCCGTCGAAATCAGCCGCGCGCGGGGCTACCCCGCCAGATCAAAGGCCGCCGCGAACAGCTTGCGGGTATAGGCCGTCTGCGGATTGGAAAAGATCGCTGCCGCCTCGCCGGTTTCGACCACGTCGCCCTGTTTCATCACGATGATCTTGTGCGACATCGCCTGCACCACCTTCAGGTCGTGCGAGATGAACAGGTAGGCCAGATCATACTTGCGCTGCAATTCGCGCAGCAGCTCAACGATCTGCACCTGCACCGTCATGTCCAGCGCCGAGGTCGGCTCGTCCAGCACCACCAGCCGGGGCCGCAGTACCATGGCCCGCGCGATGGCGATGCGCTGGCGCTGCCCGCCCGAGAATTCATGCGGGTAGCGGTGCTTTGTCGCCGGATCGAGCCCAACCTCGCGCATCACCTCTTCGACCGCCTGCGCCGCCGGTTTGCCATCGGGCGAGCCATGCACGCCCAGCCCCTCGGCGATGATCTGCTCGCAGGTCATGCGCGGCGAGAGCGAGCCGAACGGGTCCTGAAACACGATCTGCATTTCGCTGCGCAGGCGGCGCAATTCGCGGGTCGACCAGCCGCGCACGTCGCGGCCGCGATAAGTGATGCCGCCCTCTGATGCGATCAGCCGCATCACCGCCAGCGCCAGCGTGGTCTTGCCCGAGCCAGATTCACCGACGATGCCGACGGTTTCACCGGCGCGCACGGCAAAGCTGGCCTCGTTCACCGCCTTGACATGGCCAACCGTCTTTTTCAGAAAGCCGCGCTGGATCGGGAACCAGATCTTCAACTTGTCGGTGCGCGCCACCTCTTCGGCATCGGGCGCAACCGGGTTCGGCTGGCCGCTGCTTTCGGCGGAAATCAACATCTGCGTATAGGGGTGCTGCGGGTTGGCGAAGAGCTCGCCCGTTGGGCCCTGCTCGACGATCTCGCCCTGTTTCATCACGCAAACCCGGTCGGCGATCTTGCGCACGATGTTCAGGTCATGGGTGATGAACAGCATCGACAGCCCCATCGAGCGCTTCAGCTCAGCCAGCAACTCTAAGATCTGCGCCTGAATGGTCACGTCCAGCGCCGTTGTCGGCTCGTCAGCGATCAGCAGATCCGGCCCATTGGCCAGCGCCATGGCGATCATCACCCGCTGACGCTGCCCGCCCGAAAGCTGGTGCGGATAGGCCGACAGCCGGCTTTCCGGCTCGCGGATGCCGACCTTGGTCAGCAGCTCCAGAATGCGTGCCCGCGCCGCATCGCCCACCAGCCCCTGATGCAGCGCAAGGCTTTCGCCGAGCTGCTTTTCCAGCGTGTGCAGCGGGTTGAGCGAGGTCATCGGTTCCTGAAAGATGAAGCTGATGTCATTGCCGCGCACCGCGCGCAGCTTGGCTGGCGAGGCACCGATCATCTCGGCCCCCTTGTACTGCACCGAGCCTTCGACCTGCGCGGAATCCCCCAGCAGCGACACCGTCGACAGCGCCGTCACCGATTTGCCAGAGCCGCTTTCGCCGACCAGCGCCACCGTCTCGCCTTTGGCGAGCGAAAACGACACGCCCTTGACCGCTTGCGAGGTCTTGCCATCCTGCCGGAAGCTCACCTTCAGGTCGCGCACATCGAGCAGGGTCATGAAAAGGTCTTCCTTGGGTCGAACGCATCGCGCACGCCTTCAAAGATGAAGACCAGCAGCGAGAGCATCAGCGCGAACACGGTAAAGGCGGTAAAGGCAAGCCACGGCGCTTGCAGGTTCTGTTTCGCCTGAAGCGTCAGCTCGCCCAGCGACGGCGCCGAAGACGGCAGCCCGAAGCCAAGGAAATCCAGCCCCGCCAGCGTGGAAATCGTGCCGGTGACGATGAACGGCAGCATGGTCAGGGTGGCGACCATGGCGTTGGGCAGCATATGGCGGAACATGATGACGGTGTTGCTGACCCCCAGCGCCTTGGCCGCGCGCACGTATTCAAGGTTGCGCGCGCGCAGGAATTCGGCGCGCACCACGCCCACCAGCGCCGTCCAGCCAAAGGCGATGGTCAGGAATACCAGAAGCCAGAAACTGCGGCCCAGAATGGCGAAGAGGATGATGATGATGTAGAGCGACGGGGTCGATGACCAGATCTCGATCACCCGCTGAAAGATCAGGTCGAGCCAGCCGCCGAAATAGCCCTGAAGCGCCCCGGCGATGATGCCGATCAGCGAGGCGCAGACCGTCACGATCAAAGTAAACAGGATCGACAGGCGAAACCCGTACAGCACCCGCGCCGCGACATCGCGCTTGGTGTCATCGGTGCCCAGCCAGTTCTGCGCGTTCGGGGGCAGGGGGGCGGCGCCCGGGCGATCCACCGGGGTGTTGAAGCTGTAGGGGATCACCGGCCAGAGCATCCAGCCGGGCTGGGCATCAATGCCAAGATCCTCGCCCGCGTCGACCTTTGCGATCAGCCCGTCGGGGTCATCGAAACAGGCCTCGAGCCCGCCGGTGCGGATCAGGCATTTGACTTCGGGGTCCTGATAGGCGGCCTCGGTGCGGAAATCGCCGCCAAAGTCGGTCTCGGCGTAAAAGCTGAAGATCGGCATCCGGTACTCGCCGCGATAGTTCACGAGGATCGGCTTGTCGTTGGCGATGAACTCGGCGAACAGCGACAGGGTGAACAGGATGGTGAAGATCACCAGCGACCAGAACGCCCGCCCGTTGCGGCGGAAATTGCGCCAGCGCCGCGCGTTCAGCGGCGACAGGGCAAAGCGCGCCCGGCTCTGCGGGATCGGGCCTGCGCCCGGTTCGGGGTTGGGGCGCAGCGGAGAGGATTCGTAGCTCATCTCAGCCCTCGCGCTTTTCGAAGTCGATGCGCGGATCGACGAGGACATACATCAGGTCCGACAGGATGCCGACCACAAGGCCAATGAGGCCGAATATGAACAGCGTGCCGAAGATCACCGGGTAATCGCGCGCCACCGCGGCCTCAAAGCCCAGCCGGCCAAGCCCGTCGAGCGAAAAGATCGTCTCGATGATCAGGCTGCCGGAAAAGAACACCCCGATGAACACCGCCGGAAAGCCTGCGATGACGATCAGCATGGCGTTGCGGAAGACATGGCCGTACAGCACCCGGCGTTCGGTCAGCCCCTTGGCGCGGGCGGTCATCACGTAGTGTTTCTTGATCTCGTCGAGAAAGCTGTTCTTGGTCAGCAGCGTCAGCGTGGCAAAGGCCGAGATGGTCGAGGCCAGCACCGGCAGCGTGATGTGCCAGAAGTAATCGGCGATCCTGGCGGGCCAGCTCAGCGCCTCCCAGTTGTCGGAGGTCAGGCCGCGAATGGGGAAAATCTGCCAGTAAGAGCCGCCCGCGAACAGCACCAGCAGCAGGATGGCGAACAGGAAGCCGGGGATCGCATAGGCGACGATGATCGCGCCGGATGTCCATGTATCAAAAGCGGTGCCATCCTTGACCGCCTTGCGGATGCCCAGCGGGATCGAGATGATATAGGCGATCAGCGTCGACCACAGGCCCAGCGAGATCGACACCGGCATCTTTTCCATCACCAGATCGATCACCGAGATCGAGCGGAAGTAACTCTCGCCGAAATCGAAACGCATGTAATTCCACAGCATGGTCAGGAAACGTTCGATTGGGGGCTTGTCGAAGCCGAATTCCTTTTCCAGATCGGCGATGAAATCGGCAGGCAAGCCGCGGGCCCCGGCGTATTGATCCGCGCCGCCACCGCCACCGGCCGCCACCTCGCCGCCGCCGCCCGAGAAGCCCTCGAACACGTCGCCGCCGCCCTGAACCTGCGCAATGATCTGCTCGATCGGCCCGCCGGGCACGAATTGAACCAGCGTGAAGTTGATGATCATGATCCCCAGAAGAGTCGGGATGATCAGCAGCAGTCGTCTGAGAATATAGGCGCCCATAGGGGGTTACAGCTTTCCTGCAGCGCGCAGCGCGTCGGCCTTGGCCGTATCCCACCACCAGATCGACATCTCGCCCAGCCCTTGCGGGGGCGGCGTGTCGGAGGGGCGGTCATAAACATCCAGATAGGCGATGTTGTGCACGCCCTTGTACCATTGCGGCACCCAGATGTGCAGCGCCCGCAGCACCCGGTCTAGCGCATGCACCGCCACGGTCATGTCTTCGCGGCTTTCGGCATCGGCGATGATGCGGATCAGCCGGTCGACCGCCTCGTTCTTGAGCCCCGCGGTGTTCATCGAGCCGGGCACATCGGCGGTTTCCGAGCCAAAGACCGAGCGCAGCTCGTCGCCGGGGGTCTGGCTCATGGCAAAGCGCTGGGTGACGATATCGAAGTTGAAGTTCTTTTCGCGCTCCTGCGCTTCGGCGGAATCGACGCGGTTGGCTGTCGCTTCGATCCCCAGCCGCCCGAGGTTGTCGATCATCGGGTTGATGATGCGGTCGAACGAGGGGCTGTCGTTGAGCACCTCGAGGGTCAGCCGCTGGCCGTCCTTGTAACGGAAGCCGTCATCGCCGACGATCCAGCCCGCATCTTCAAGCAGCTTGCCGGCCGCGCGCAGGCTGCGGCGGTCGGCAAGGTCTTCGGCGCTGGACACCGGGGGCACATAGGCCGGTTCGCTGAACACGGTTTCGGGGATGTACTCGCGCAGCGGTTCAAGCAATTCCAGTTCCTCGGGCGAGGGCATCCCCGTCGCCTGAAGCGTCTGCGAGTTTTCCCAGAAGCTGTCGGTGCGCTCGTAAAGCCCGTAGAACAGGCTTTCATTGGACCATTCGAAATTGAACGCCATGCCGATTGCCTCGCGCACGCGCGGATCGGCAAACTTGTCGCGGCGCAGGTTGAAAAAGAACCCCTGCGTGCCCGCCGGGCGACCATCGGGCAGGGTGTCGACCTTGATCGTGCCGTCCTGCGTGGCAGGGAAATCATAGCCGGTGGCCCAGAGCTTCGACAGGAATTCCTCGCGGTAGGTATAGGCGCCGCCCTTGAACGCCTCGAAGGCGGTGGTGTAATCGGCGAAATATTCGACGCGCAGCACGTCGAAATTGTTCTGCCCGACATTCACCGGCAGATCCTTGCCCCAGTAATCGTCGCGCCGCTTGTAGGCGACCGAGCGCCCCGGGTCGACCGACAGCAATTCGTACTGGCCCGATCCCATCGGCGGCTCGAGGCTGCTTTCGGCAAAGTCGCGATCCGCGTACCAGTCTTTCGAGAATACCGGCAGCCCGCCCGCCGTCATCAGCAATTCGCGCAGCGGCCCGTCGGGGTTGAAGGTGAATTTCACCGTATGGGCGTCCAGCGCCTCGGCGCCGAGGATGTCCTTGAACTGCACCCTGAAGCTGGGCAGGCCCTTGTCGACCAGCGTCTCGAAGCTGAACACCACGTCCTGCGCGGTGACAGGCGAGCCGTCGCGGAATCTGGCCTCGGGGCGCATGTGAAAGATGATCCACTCGCGGCTTTCGGGGTATTCCACGCTGCTTGCCAGCAGGCCGTACATGCTGTCGGGTTCGTCCAGTGTGCCGGTCAGCAGGCTGTCGTAGAACACCGAAGACAGCGCCGCAGCGTTACCCTTGAGGATGAACGGCGTCAGGCTGTCGAAGGTGCCGAAGGCCCATGTCGACATCTCGCCGCCCTTGGGGGCGTCCGGGTTGACGTAATCGAAATGCGCGAAGCCTTCGGGGTATTTCAGCTCGCCAAAGGACGACACGCCATGGGCGTGAATGACGGTGTCATCCTGTGCCAGCGCCGGGGTGGCAAGGGCCAGAGCAAGCGCAAGGCCAAACTTGGGGATCGAAGATCCAAAGAAACGGGCGGGTCGGGTGGCTGCGGCGCGCGTCGTCCGGATCATGAGATCTCCCTGTCTGTGGCTGTTGTGGCGAGTCCGTTCGGCGGCAGTCTGCCGCCTGTGCAAGCTACGAGAGCCACAGGGCCATGTTCAAGCGATCATTGCTAGAGTTTGCGTGATCGCCCCGCGATGTGCCGGGCGATCTTGCAGCTGGGCGGTCCGGTATCGCAAGGGCCGAGACGATCCGCGGCCCCCTGTCCCCTGCCTTGTGCCGGTGTCGATCAGCCGTCGAGACCGTCGAGATAGGCGATCAGGTTCACCCGGTCTTCGGGCTTTCTCAGCCCGGCAAAGCTCATGGTGGTGCCCGGAGCAGCCGCCTTGGGGCTTTCGAGGAAGTTGAACAGGTTCTCGGGCGTCCATGTGTCGCCAACCTGCAGCAGCGCGCCGGAATAGTTGAAGCCGTCGACCGCGTTGACCGGGCGGCTCACCACGCCGTCAAGATGCGGGCCGGTGGCATTGCTGCCGTCAACCTTGTGGCAGGCGCGGCACTTGCCGAACACTTTCTCGCCCGCGCCGGCATCGGCGCTGGCCATGAGGGTGGCGAAATCGACCGGGGCTTCCTCTTCGGCGCCGCCGCCCTCGCTGCCGGTGTCGATCACATAGGCCGCCGCGTGTTCTTCGCCATGGCCACCCATGCTGTACAGGGATTCACCAACCCAGCTGCCCAGCAGGTAGACCAGAAGCGCGCCACATGCGCCGCCAACGGCCTTGGTCATCGTCATCGTGTCGAACATGATCGCGTATCCCTAAGTTCTCCTCGCGGTTTTCTACGGGTTCCCATGGTTTCTGGCAAGGTATATGAGGCGCGACCAAATGTGCACCAACCGCATTGCGTGTGCAAAACATCACTGACCGGATGAGTATGACATGAGCAACCGTATCGCTTTTCAGGGAGAGCTTGGCGCCTATTCGCATGAAGCCTGTGCAAATGCCCGCCCCGATATGGAGCCGCTGCCCTGCGCGACCTTCGAGGATGTCATCGCGGCGGTGCGCTCGGGCGAGGCCGCGCTGGCGATGCTGCCGGTCGAAAACACCACCTATGGGCGGGTCGCCGACATCCACCGCCTGCTGCCCGAAAGCGGCCTGCGCATTGTTGGCGAGGCCTTTGTGCGGGTGCATATCTCGTTGATGGCGCTGCCGGGCGTGACGCTGCAAGAGCTGAAAAATGTGCGCGCCCATGTGGTGCTGCTGCCACAGGCGGCCAGCTTTCTGACCAAATACGGCATTCGCGGCGAAGCCTATGCCGACAGCGCCGGGGCGGCGGCAGAGCTTGCGCGCAGCGGTGATCGCACGATGGGTGTGCTGGCGTCGGATCTGGCGGCCGAGACCTACGGGCTGGAGATCCTTGCGCGGCATATCGAGGACCACGCCCACAACACCACCCGTTTCGTGATCATGTCGCCCGATGCAGACCTGTCCCGGCGCGGCAGCCATGGCATGATGACCACCTTCATTTTTCAGGTGCGCAACATCCCGGCGGCGCTGTACAAGGGGCTGGGCGGCTTTGCCACCAATGGCGTCAACATGACCAAGCTGGAAAGCTACATGGTCGGCGGCTCGTTCGAGGCATCGCAGTTTTATGCCGATATCGAGGGCCATCCGGAGGATCCGGCCGTGGCCCGCGCGCTTGAGGAACTGGACTATTTCACCGAGCGGCTTGAAATCCTCGGGGTCTACCCGCGCGATCCGCGCCGGGACTGAACGCCAAGGGGGGCAGAATGAGCGAAGAGATCATTGCGACCGTAAGCACATCCGGCGCCCGGCGGGTGACGGGGGTGGGCACGCTGGGGCTGCTTGGAGGGTTGCTGGTCTGGATGGCGGCAAGCCAGCCCGCCGCAGGCCTGGCCTGGCAGCTGTCGCTGGCGCTGATGGGGGCGGCGGCGCTGTGGATGGCGGTCCGGATGTGGCGTGATACCGCCCGCAATCTGGTGCTGACCGACGTCGAGCTGCGCGACAGCACCGGCGCGGTGCTGGCCCGCGTCGATGACATCCAGAAGGTCGATCGCTCGATGTTCGCGATGAAGCCGTCGAACGGCTTTGTCATCCGGCTCAAGACGCCCGGTTCGCGGGCGTGGCACCCCGGCCTGTGGTGGCGGTTTGGACGCCGCGTCGCGGTGGGCGGGGTCACGGCGGGGCGCGATTCAAAGCCGCTTGCCGATGCGCTTGCCATTCTGGTCGCCCGCCAGTCGGGCAGCTGATCCGCGACGCCGGGCACCCAGAAGCGCCGTCGTCGGCCCCGAAGGGCCGGCGCACGCTGCCATGACACTGCGGTTCTAGCCGCGGTGATCGCGGTCGGGATAACTCGAGGTGGCTTCGTTGTTGTCGGTGCCATCGATGTTGCCCTCTGCCGAGGTGCTGCTGTCGACCAGAGCATCGATGTAGAGCCCTTCGTCGAGCCCTTCCCACGACACCTGGTTGGTATAGCGCGGGCGGGTGAAGCTGTAGGTGGTCAGCTCCATATCTCCGAGGCCTGGCGCGCTGTTGCGCAGGCCCACGATGCGCAGCGCCGGGGTCCAGTATTCGCTGGTTTCAACAAGGATCACCTCGTCGCCGGACTGCATCTCGGGGATTCGCGCCGCATAGTTGCTGCTCAGATTGCTGTTGCTCATCGGAACCATGCCGCCGCGGGCCTCGGACCACTTCACCGCCAGCGCGTTGCTGCCATCAGCGTAAAGCACATTCTTGACCACGGTGATGCGCATCGAGATGTCATAGGCGCTGATGGTCTCTGTTTGGACGGATTCAATGCCATCGATGTCGGTGACTGTGGTGCTGATGGTTCTGCTCACCGGCTCGGTGCCGGTGTGCGTCAGCAGCGCCAGCATCTTGTAGGTGTTGTCGATATAGGCGTCGTTCAGCTCGTCGGTTTCGCGCGAGAGCATGTCGCCGATGGCGAAGTTTGCCTTCTGGCCCACCGCCTGCTGGCGGAAGACGTCGAAATAGATCCAGCATGCGGCGAACAGCGTGAACAGGGTCGGCAGGATGATCGCCACCTCGACGGTGGTGTAGCCTTCGCTATCCTTGGCGAAGCGACGCAGCCCGTGGCGCAGAGATGTGGAAATTGCGGTAACATTTAACATCACACTGCCCTCAGGTCGGTTCGTAAACGAAGATGCCGGTCGACACCACGGCGGTGTAGCCCAGCTCGTCCGAGACGCCGGCCCCGGCGAGGAAAGATCCCGGCGTGGCGGTCTTGTACTTGTAGCAGGCGCGCAGGATCATGGTCTGGTGCGCGACGCCGTTCTGAAAGTTGCGCGCCGGGGTCAGGCGGTCTGTCAGCGGAATGTCTTCGCCGATTTCGTTGCTTACGGTGAACAGCTTGATGGTGTCGGCGCACGATGGCTTGTCGTCTGGCGCCACGTAGTCGCGCATGTCGACCCCCAGCATTTCGAGGTTCAGCAGTTCGTTGCAGTTGGTCAGGACCGACGAGCGCGCGCAGATTTCCGTCTTGAGCGCGTCGTGGGTCCAGACCGTGCTGGTGTCGAGCTTGACCTCGCGGATGGCCTGATCAAGCGCCCGCTCGAGCGAGACCTGACGCAGCGTGTAGGCGCCAAGATCGACGGTCGAGACGGCGATGCCCAGCATCAGCGGGGTCCAGAGGATTACGGGGACAACCCCGGTGCCGTCTTCGCTGACGCAGAAGCGGCGCAGTTTTTTCAGGACGGCATGTGTCATTGGATAAGCTTCAGCTGATTGATGGATCCGGCGATGGACTTGAAGGTGGCGGCGATCTGGGTGCGGTCGACCGCGTAGTAATGCGACTGCGACGAGGCGCAGGCTTTCATCACGTCACCACCATGTTCGGTGGTCTCGAAGCCAATGGTCCAGATCACGATGCCTTGGGCCTTGGCCGCGGTGCAAATGCTGCTCAGCAGCGAATCGCCGGTGGTGGCGTCGTATTTCTGGGTGTAAAATCCAGAGCGGCTTGAATATTTCACGTAACGGTTGAGGTAGTACCAGAGGTTGTACTTGCTCCAGTGCACGTATTCGCTGTCGGAATTATAGGCCCAGTCCTGAATGCGGAACGACCGGTCGTGCTGCCCGTCGGTCATCAGCACGATGGCCTTGGCGGTCTCGCCGTCATCATAGGCGGCCGGGCGGCCCTCGAACACCGTATCGACCGTGCTGTCCGCGATCATCCCCGAGACTATGGGGCGCGTCGACGGGTCAAGCAGCGCGGTGCCCCATTTCATCCCGAGAAAGATCGAGGTGCCAGCGCGCGGCTGAAGGCTGTAGATCTGCGTTTTCAGCGCGGTGGCATCGTTGCTCCATGGCTGGATGCGCTCGTACTCGTAGCGCGGGCAGATGGTATCGGTGAGCGAGTTGTTCGAGCCGTCATAGTTCCATTGGTAATGCTGCATCTGCTCGAACTGGGTGCTGAGGCTCAGCCCGGTCTCGGTGAAGACCGAGTTCGGGAATTCGAGGCAGTGCGAATAGCCGTGCATCCAGTCGACGTTCATGTAGCTCAGGATCTCGGGGCCGGCGTTGACCTGTTCCGAATAAGGCACAAGATTGACCGACGTGTAATCCTGGGTGCCATCCGCCAGCACTGTGTCGATGAACAGCGCAGCCGCATCCTGCATCGAGGACATCTTGTCGCCGTCATCCATCGAGCCAGAGACGTCGAGCACAAGCGAGATTTCGACCTTGTTGAACTTTTCGACGGCGGTCGACAGGCCATATGCCTGAAGCGTCTTGGTCCGCTCGATGAATTCCTGCAAGGCTTTGATCGGCAGCGCGACCTGCGACAGGTTCGACGGCATGGTCTTGTAGCCCTCGCCGGTCACCGTCTTCGAGGTCAGCGTGCTTTGCGCATCGACGCGGATCAGCGCTTCGCCGACCCCCATCTTGGCCATGTAATCCTCGACCACCCCGGTTGCGTCGAGCGTGTTGTCGAGGTCGGCCGCCGCCAGCACGGCACGGTCGAGCGTGTTCTGAATCTTGTTGCGGTTCAGTTCGGCATACATGATGTCGATGCTGAAGCCGCCGAAGATCAGCATCAGGGTGACGAGGAACAGCGCCATAAGCGTCATGTTGCCATCATCGCGGGTTGCGAAGTTGCGAAGGCCGCTGCTCAGGGCCGAGATGGCAGTCTCGGTGCGCGGCGCCTGGGCGTTCTCCCATGAAGAACGAATCTGAGTCATCCCGGTTCCTTCCTTCCGGGCGCAGGCCCCGGAAATGCCCCCACATGGCACTTTTTAGAATGGCCAGACTATGCCCTTGTTTCATGGCAGGAATAGGGCGAAGTTTATGGGAAGTATTTGATATTAATGGTATTTGTGGAAACAGATCTGGGCGCTTGCGCAGGTCTGTTTCGGCGGGTCGGACAATCGGCGGGAAACTGGTTTCCCAAACCCTGCAAAGAAGGTGCAAGTTTGTTGAAAAAGAGAATCGTTCACGGCTTCTGAGATTGGAAACCATTCTCTGCGAAGCTGTTCCTGGCAGAATCGGGGCAGAGCAGGCCCTCTTTGCATTCGCCAAAACGGGAGGAGACCGACATGTGCGCAGCACCGGCAAATGAGCCGACATTCCGTCAGAGCGTCGATCTGATGTTCAACCGCGCCGCGGCGCTGATGGATCTGCCCCCGGGGCTCGAACAGAAGATCCGCGTGTGCAACGCCACCTATACGGTGCGCTTCGGGGTGCGGCTGCGCGGGCAGCTCCAGACCTTTACCGGCTACCGTGCGGTGCATTCCGAACATATGGAGCCGGTCAAGGGCGGCATCCGCTACGCCGCCTCCGTCGATCAGGACGAGGTCGAGGCGCTGGCGGCGCTGATGACCTACAAATGCGCGCTGGTCGAGACGCCGTTCGGCGGATCGAAGGGCGGGCTTTGCATCGATCCGCGCGACTATGACGAGCATGAGCTGGAGCTGATCACCCGGCGCTTTGCCTATGAGCTGATCAAGCGCGATCTGATCCACCCGAGCCAGAACGTGCCCGCGCCCGACATGGGCACGGGCGAGCGGGAAATGGCGTGGATCGCCGATCAATATGCCCGGATGAACACCACCGACATCAATTCCCGCGCCTGCGTGACCGGCAAGCCGATCAATGCCGGCGGCATTCAGGGCCGCACGGAGGCGACCGGGCGCGGCGTGCAATACGCCCTGCGCGAATTCTTCCGCCACCCCGAGGACGTGGCGGCGGCGGGTCTGTCGGGCAAGCTCGATGGCAAGCGCATCGTGGTGCAGGGGCTGGGCAATGTCGGCTATCACGCGGCCAAGTTCCTGTCGGAGGAAGACGGCGCGCTGATCGTCGGCATCGTCGAACGCGACGGCGCGCTGTATGATCCAGACGGGCTTCACGTCGAACAGGTGCGCGACTGGCTGGTGCGCCACGGCGGGCTGACCGGCTATCACGAGCCGAACACCGTGGCCTCTGGCGCCTCGGTGCTCGAGGCTGACTGCGACATCCTGATCCCGGCGGCGTTGGAAGGGGTGATCAACCTGTCCAATGTGCACCGGATAAAGGCGCCGCTGATCCTCGAGGCGGCCAATGGCCCGATCACCGCCGGGGCCGACGATATCCTGCGCGCCCGCGGCACGGTCATCATCCCCGACCTGTTCGCCAATGCGGGCGGGGTGACGGTGTCGTATTTCGAATGGGTCAAGAACCTCAGCCATATCCGCTTTGGCAGGATGCAGCGCCGTCAGGAAGAAGCGCGCCACCAGCTTGTCGTCGACGAACTGGAACGGCTCGATGCGGCGATGGGGGATAGGTGGTCGCTGTCGCCTACGTTCAAGGACAAGTACCTGCGCGGCGCCGACGAGCTGGAACTTGTGCGCTCGGGGCTCGATGACACGATGCGCACCGCCTATCAGTCTATGCGCGAGGTCTGGCATGGGCGCGACGATGTCTCTGATCTGCGCACCGCCGCCTTTATCACCGCCATCGACCGGGTGGCGAAAAGCTACCGCGCCAAGGGGCTTTGAGGCATCTCTGCGCAACCCAGCCCGGTGAACACGCGGTTTGACGGGCTGGGTGGCAGTCGCATGACCTGCCTTGCGCGATGTCCGGCGGATCGTGGCCGGGGCGGTGACGCCCTTGCGGATCGGGGCGCGTCCGGCGCAGGCTGAGCAAAGCGTCTTGGCGACGCGCTGGTGCTTTCGGCCCCGGATGCCGATGCCGCAGGTTTGACGCTGTACCGACGCAAGAGCATCGGCCTCGTCGTGACAGGCGGGGCCGCTTGCTGTATGCGGCGCGGTGTTTTTTTGAGGGGATGGTGATGCGCGCATTATGGATTGTTGGTGCCCTGCTGCTGGCAGGGCCTGCTCTGGGCGAAACAGGGCGGGGCGAAACGGGCCATGGCAAAACAGGGCAGGGCGAAATGGTGCAGAACGAAAGCACCTGCGACCTCACCGCGCGGCTGGTTGCCGAAACGGTGGCTGCCCGCGCCGACGGGCAAAGCAGGGCCAAGGCCCGCGCGCCGCTGCGCGAGCGCCTCGGACGCGAGGCGGGCGACATGCTGGTCGAATGGGTGTGGTCGCTGCCAAAGGACCAGTTGACCCCGGCGGTGGGCGCGGCGTGGAAAACCCAATGTGAGGCGCAATAGCGCGGGCGGGCCGGTGATGCGTGGCTTGCCACAACGCGGTGTCTGGACTCGGGGCGCGGCTGGGTGGATATTCGCCCCATGAGTCTTCCCCCCGGTTTCCTTGACGAGTTGCGCAACCGTACGAGCCTGTCTCAGGTCGTGGGGCGCAAGGTCATGTGGGATACGCGCAAATCCAATCAGGCCAAGGGCGACATGTGGGCGCCATGCCCGTTCCATCAGGAAAAATCCGCCTCATTCCATGTCGATGACCGCAAGGGCTATTACTACTGCTTTGGCTGTCAGGCGAAGGGCGACGCGATTTCCTTCATCCGCGAATCCGAGAACGTCGAATTCATGGAAGCGATCGAGATCCTTGCCCGCGAGGCTGGCATGCCGATGCCCGCGCGCGATCCGCAGGCGGCGAAGAAGGCCTCGCGCCACGAAGAGCTGGCCGAGATCATGGAGCAGGCGGTGCGCTGGTTCCGGATGCAGCTGAACGGCGGGGCGGCGGCGCAGGCGCGCAGCTATCTTGACCGGCGCGGCCTGTCGGCAGAGGTGCGGGACCGTTTCGAGATCGGCTTCGCCCCCGAGGGCTGGCAGAACCTGCGCGACCATCTGCGCGGGCAGGGGGTTTCGGACGAGCTGATGCTTGCGGTCGGGCTGACGCGCGCCTCGGACAAGGGGCGCGATCCCTATGATGTGTTCCGCAATCGCATCATGTTCCCGATCCGCGACGGTCGGGGCCGCGCCATCGCCTTTGGCGGGCGCGCGATGGATCCGAACGACAACGCCAAATACCTCAACTCGCCCGAGACCGAGCTGTTCGACAAGGGGCGCAACCTCTACAACCTGCGCGCCGCGCGCGAAGCAGCGGGCAAGGGGCAGCGGCTGGTGGTGGCCGAGGGCTACATGGACGTGATCGCGCTGTCCGAAGCGGGCTTTGGTGCCGCCGTCGCGCCTTTGGGCACGGCGGTGACCGAAAGCCAGCTTCAGATGATCTGGCGCGTGTCGGGGGAACCTGTCATGGCGCTGGATGGCGACAAGGCGGGGCTGCGGGCGGCCTACCGGGTGATCGACCTTGCGCTGCCGGTGCTCGAGGCGGGCAAATCGCTGCGCTTTGCCCTGATGCCCGAAGGCAAGGACCCGGACGATCTTCTGCGCGCCGAAGGCGCGGGTGCCGTGACCAAGGTGCTGGATGCGGCGCTGCCCATGGTGCAGCTGCTCTGGCGTCGCGAGACCGAAGGCAAGGTGTTCGACAGCCCCGAGCGCAAGGCGACGCTGGATGCCCGGCTGCGCGACGTGCTGCGGGCCATTCAGGATCAGGGCCTGCGTCGCCATTACGGCGACGAGATCAAGGAGCTGCGCTATCAGCTGTTCCGCCCGCAACGCCAGCAGCGCGGCTTTCAGGGCGGGCAGGGGTATCAAGGCGGCGCGCGCGGCAAGGGCAAGTGGCGCAAATGGGACGCGCCGCTGCCCTCGACCTCCAGCGCGCGGGCCTCGCTTCTGGCCTCTGCCGGAGAGCACGCCGAGGCCGAGCTGCGCGAGGCGGTGATTCTCGCCGTGCTGCTGACCACGCCCGAGCTGATCCCCGAATTCGAGCATCAGCTTGACTCGCTCGACTGCGCCGACCCCGATCGCGCCGCCCTGCGTGACGTGCTGATGCGCTGCCGCGAGACTGAACCGGGCGCGCTGCGCGACGCCTGCGAGCAGGCAATCGGGCCGATGGCTCTTGAAACCTTGCTCTCGGCACGCCATGTGGCAATCGTTCCCTGCCTGCGTACGCCCGGTGACATCTCGCTCGCCCGCCTGACGGTGGCGGAGGAGCTGGGCAAGATCGACGCGCAGAAAGGGCTGGCCGCCGAGATAGACGAGGCGGAAGAGGATCTACGGGATCTCGCGGACGAGGCGCTGACATGGCGGCTCGGCCAGGCCGCAAAGGCCCGCAACGAGGCTGTCCTGCGCAAGGACGAGGCCCAGACCGACTTTGAGATCGCCCCCAACGGGATGCGAATCGACAGGGAGGAAAAGAAGCGGGCCGAGGCCATCTGGGACCAGATTCGCTTTTCAAAAGGGCCGAACTAGATGTTCGGTCAGAAATTATGGAGGAAATCGCGCTAGGATCTCTGGCCGAATCAGTCGATTCCAATCATGATTCGGGGAATCGAATCAATCTTATCGCGTGAACGCCGGCCCGACGGGGCCGCCTCCCTCGGATGGAGCACTTCTTCTAATGGCAGCCAAAGACAACGACGACGCCAAGCCGGACACCTCTGACGATGCGCACAGCCTCGACATGAGCCAGGCCGCGGTCAAGAAGATGATCGCAGAGGCGCGCGAGCGTGGCTACATCACCTACGATCAGCTGAACCAGGTTCTTCCGCCCGATCAGGTCTCTTCCGACCAGATCGAAGACGTGATGTCGATGCTCTCGGAAATGGGCATTCAGGTCACCGAGGAAGACGAGGAAGCCGACGAAGACGGCAACAGCCCGAACAAGGGCTCGACCGAACTTGTCGACGCCTCGCGCGGCAAGGACGTGGCGCTGTCGTCCGGCGCGACTGAAAAGCTTGACCGGACCGATGATCCGGTGCGCATGTACTTGCGCGAGATGGGCAGCGTCGAGCTGCTATCGCGCGAAGGTGAAATCGCCATCGCCAAGCGCATCGAGGCCGGTCGCAACACGATGATCCTCGGGCTGTGCGAAAGCCCGCTGACCTTTCAGGCGATCACCATCTGGCGCGAGGAACTTCTGTCCGAAGACATCCTGCTGCGCGATGTGATCGACCTTGAAACCACCTTCGGCAACCAGCTTGACGAAGAGGGCGGTCTTGAAGAGCCGGTGATCGATACCTCGGGCGCCACGGTGGAAAAGCCCAAGCGCGACGAGCCCGAGCTGGACGCCGACGGCAACCCGATCCGCACCGACGACGACGAGGACGAGGACGAGCAGGCGAACATGTCGCTTGCGGCGATGGAAGCCGCGCTCAAGCCGCGCGTGCTGGAAACGCTGGATCGCATCGCGCAGGATTACGAGAACCTTGCTGCCATGCAGGACGCGCGCATCAGCGCGACCCTGAACGAGGATGGCACCTTCGACGCCGATGACGAGGTCATCTACCAGAAGCTGCGCGGCGAGATCGTCGAGCTGGTGAACGGGCTGCACCTGCACAACAACCGCATCGAAGCGCTGATCGACCAGCTTTACGGCATCAACAAGCGCATCATGTCGATCGACTCGGCGATGGTGAAGCTGGCCGATCAGGCTCGCATCAACCGCCGCGAATTCGTCGATGAGTACCGTGGCCGCGAGCTTGATCCCAACTGGATGGAGCGGATGAACGAAAAGCCGGGTCGCGCCTGGCAGATGTTCATCGAGCGGTTCTCGGACAAGGTCGAAGCGCTGCGCTCCGATATGGCGCAGGTCGGCCAGTATGTCGGCCTTGATATCAGCGAATTCCGCCGCATCGTGAATCAGGTGCAGAAGGGCGAGAAAGAGGCGCGTCAGGCCAAGAAGGAAATGGTCGAGGCGAACCTGCGTCTGGTGATCTCGATCGCCAAGAAATACACCAACCGCGGTCTGCAGTTCCTCGACCTCATTCAGGAAGGCAACATCGGCCTGATGAAGGCGGTGGACAAGTTCGAATACCGCCGTGGCTACAAGTTCTCGACCTATGCAACGTGGTGGATCCGGCAGGCGATCACCCGGTCCATCGCGGATCAGGCGCGCACCATCCGTATCCCGGTCCACATGATCGAGACGATCAACAAGCTGGTCCGCACTGGCCGCCAGATGCTGCACGAGATCGGCCGCGAGCCGACCCCGGAAGAGCTGGCGGAAAAGCTGCAGATGCCGCTCGAGAAGGTCCGCAAGGTGATGAAGATCGCCAAGGAGCCGATCTCGCTCGAGACACCGATCGGCGACGAGGAAGACAGCCAGCTTGGCGATTTCATCGAAGACAAGAACGCGATCCTGCCGCTGGATTCCGCCATTCAGGAAAACCTGAAGGAAACCACGACACGGGTTCTGTCGTCGCTGACGCCGCGCGAAGAGCGGGTTCTGCGGATGCGCTTTGGCATCGGCATGAACACCGATCACACGCTTGAAGAGGTTGGCCAGCAGTTCAGCGTGACCCGCGAACGCATTCGTCAGATCGAAGCCAAGGCCCTGCGCAAGCTCAAGCATCCGTCGCGCTCGCGCAAGCTGCGCAGCTTTTTGGACCAGTAAGCCATGTCGTTTTTCAAGAAACTGTTCGGCGGGGGCAATTCTGCCCCCGAACCGCAGGCAGAGGCGGTCGCGTACAAGGACTTTCGCATCACCCCCGCGCCGCTCAAAGAAGGCGATGGCTTTCGCATTGCCGCGCTGATCGAAGCCGAGGTCGAGGGCGAGACGAAGTCTCACCAGCTTGTCCGCGCTGACGTGATCCGCGACCGGGAAGAGGCCATCGCGGCTTCGGTGCGCAAGGCGCAGCAGATGATCGACGAGCAGGGCTTGCGCCTGTTCGGCTGACGGTTGTTGGGGCCCGCGCGGGCCCCACGTCTTGGCGTTCATGGCCTTGCCACATCTTATGCAGAGACACCGACACTGCCTTGCCTTTGAGCAGGGCCTGATGACTTTGGGCAAAAAGCTGGGGATAAGGCGGCTCAATCCCTGAGGCTCGTGTCTGAATAGAGGGAACATTAACGGTTTCAGGGTGTTGATCAGGCAAGAGTAACAAGGAAGCCCGCCATGATGTTCCGCCTTGCCACCCTTAGCGTTGCCGCCGCGATGATCGCTGTCACCGGTTTTGCCGCCACCGATGCGATGATCACCGAGCCCTCCGAGATCATCCGGATCGAGGTTGCGCCGGATCGGCTTGCCGATTGCGAACGCGCGCTGCGCGAGGTCGGTGCGATGCCGGGTGTGGCGGACGATGGCAGTCCGCTCCTGTTCGAAGGCAGCGCCGGGTTGCCAAGCGTGGTTTGCGCCATCTCGATCGACGCCTGAGCCACCCTATGCCCTGCCTACGGGGCCATACCGCGGGACCGCCCATGCAGACCATCTTTACCATTCCGACGCGGGGGCAGGGGCTTTACGAATTCACCCGCGATGTCGCCAATTGGGTCGAGGGCACCGGGCTGCTGACGTTGTTCATCAGGCACAGTTCGGCCTCGCTGCTCATTCAGGAAAACGCCGATCCCGAGGTGCGCAGCGATCTGCGCGCCTTTTTCCATCGACTGGTGCCGCCGACCACCGACCCGTCCATGCGCTATCTCACCCACACTTACGAGGGCCCCGATGATATGCCTGCGCATATCAAGGCGGCGCTTCTGCCGGTGTCGCTGTCGATCCCGGTGAGCGATGGGGCCCTCATGCTGGGAAGATGGCAGGGGATCTACCTGTTCGAACATCGCGACGCAGCGCATCGGCGCGACGTGGTGGCGCATCTTTCACCCTGATCTAAGGCCTGCATGTTGTTGCGACATTTACGGGCTACCCAAGGTCTGGCGGCTCGCCTATAGTCTCTGTGGATAAGTGGGGCAAACCCCACACCAGAGGCGGGATAGGATAGGGGGACAGACCATGCGCTGCCCGTTTTGCGGACATATCGACACCCAAGTGAAGGATTCGCGCCCGGCGGAAGAGCATGTCTCGATCCGCCGTCGCCGGTTCTGCCCGGCCTGCGGTGGCCGCTTCACTACCTATGAACGCGTGCAGCTGCGCGATCTGGTGGTGATCAAGTCGAACGGGCGCCGCGAGGATTTCGACCGCACCAAGATGGAACGCTCGATCCGCATCGCCCTGCAAAAACGCCCGATCGAGCCAGAGCGCGTCGAGCAGATGATCAGCGGCATCGTGCGACGGCTGGAAAGCCTTGGCGATACCGATATCGCCTCGAAGCAGATTGGCGAGATCGTCATGGAAACCTTGGCCCGGATTGACACCGTGGCCTATGTGCGCTTTGCCAGCGTCTACAAGAATTTTCAGGCGGCGGATGATTTCGATAAATTCGTCAGCGAGTTGCGGCCGGTCGGCCCCATCGACAAGTGATCTCTGATCACGACCACATGGCGCACGCCCTGCGGCTTGGGCGCAGGCGGATGGGGCAATGCTGGCCCAACCCGGCGGTCGGCTGTGTCATCGTGAAGGATGGTCGCATCGTGGGGCGGGGCGTGACCGCGCCCGGCGGTCGCCCCCATGCCGAACCGCAGGCGCTGGCGCAGGCTGGCGATGCGGCGCGCGGCGCCACCGCCTATGTCACGCTGGAGCCCTGCGCCCATCATGGCAAGACGCCGCCCTGCTGCGAAGCGCTGGTGAACGCTGGCATCGCGCGCGTGGTCGCGCCGATGACCGACAGCGATGCACGGGTGTCGGGGCGGGGGTTCGACTATCTGCGCAGGCACGGGGTCGAGGTTGTCACCGGTGTGCTTGGCGAGCAGGCAGCGCGCGATCACGCGGGGTTTTTCCTGCGGGTCGCAGAGGGCCGCCCGCTGGTCACGCTGAAACTGGCCAACAGCTTTGACGGGCGCATCGCCACCGCCACCGGCGAAAGCCAATGGATCACCGGGCCAGAGGCGCGGCGCTATGTGCATGGGCTGCGGGCGCGCCACGATGCGGTGATGGTCGGCGCGGGCACGGCGCGGGCGGATGACCCGGCGCTGACGGTGCGCGAGTTTGGCGCGACGCGCCAGCCGGTGCGGGTGATCGCCTCACGGCTGATCGACGTGCCGCTGATGAGCAAGCTCGCCAGCAGCGCCCGCGAGGTTCCTGTCTGGGTGGCACATGGCTCCGACGCCGCGTCGCTGACGCGCAAGGCGTGGGAGAGCTGCGGCGCGAAGTTGCTGCAATGCGACATCCGCGCCGGGCGCATCGATCCGGCCTCGCTGCTGGCGAAACTGGGGGCCGAGGGGCTGACGCGGGTGTTTTGCGAGGGTGGCGGCCAGCTGGCGGCCTCGCTGCTGGCGGCGGATCTGGTTGACGAGCTGGTCGGGTTTACCGCCGGCATCGCGCTGGGGGCCGAAGGGCGGCCCGGAATCGGCGCCATGGGCGTCGACCATCTGGCCGAAGCGCCCCGGTTCGTGCTGGAAGAGGTCCGCGCCATCGGCGGCGATGTGCTGCATCGCTGGCGGCGCGGATAGGGCGGGGCCGAAGCCCCGCGGTCAGTGCACCGTCACCGGCGCAAAATCATTTTGCCGTGCCAGTTGAAACGCCAGATTGCGATCCTTGACCAGCGCCAGCCGCTCGCCAAGCGCATTGTGCACGGCGTAAAGCGTCTTGAGCCCGCCTAGCTGGTCCTGCACCTCGGCGGGCAGATCCTCGGCGTCGACAGGGCGCACGTAGACGATGCGGTCGGCATCGTGCTGAGTGAAATCGTATTTCGTGTCCATGAGTTACCCCTTTCTGATCTGGATCGTCTGCACCACGGTCTCGGGTCTCGAGATGGTCAGATCGACGTGAAGGAGACCATTCTCGATGATGGCCTCGCCAATCTCGACCCCGTCGGCCAGCACAAAGCTGCGCTGGAACTGCCGTGCGGCAATGCCGCGATGCAGAAAAATTCGCTCGGCCGAATCGTCGCGCTGGCGTCCGCGGATGACCAGTTGGCGGTCTTCGACGGTGATGCTCAGATCGCTTTCGGAAAACCCGGCCACGGCCAGCGTGATGCGATAGGCGCTTTCGGATGTCTGTTCGATGTTGAAGGGCGGATAGCCCTCGCTGGTCTTGGCGGTGCGTTCAAGCAGACGCTCGAGCTGCTCGAAACCAAGCATATGGGGATACGATCCCAGGGTCAGTTTGCTCATGACACGTCCTTTGCGGAAAAGCGACCGTCGGTCGGGCCCCGCGCTTGCGGCAACCCTCGTGGGAATAATATGGGAAAGGCGCGAAGGCGGCGCAAGCCCCTTGCAATGGCTTTGCCAAGCCGCGACAGTTTGTTAATCTAAATACCTGCATTGCAAGGAGATCGCCCGAATGGATGCGCCGCAAGACATCTCGATGAAAACCGAGGAGGTGCTGCGGATCGAGCTGGAGGTTTTCAAGCGAGAACACCGCGATCTGGACGATGCCATCAACGCGCTGCACGAACGGGGGGTCGCCGACCAGCTGACCCTGCAGCGCCTCAAGAAGAAGAAACTGTTCCTGAAGGACAAGATCGCCCTGATCGAAGATCGCCTGACGCCTGACATCATTGCCTAAAGCTGCGATGCCGTCTCCTTGAGCATTTCGGCTGAGCGGCGCAGCGCCTCGGACTCGGCGCTGGACAGTTCGGGGCGCAGCGTGGCGATGACCCCTTCGCGCCCGACGACGCGCGGCAGGCTGAGCGCGACGTTTTCGACCCCCTCGACCTCGGGCGTGGCAATCGATACCGATAGCACCGAGCGCTGATCGCCGCCCACCGCCTGCACGATGCGGGCCAGCCCGGCGCCGATTCCGTACCATGTGGCGCCCTTGCCTTCGATGATGCGATAGGCGGCGCGGCGCACGGCGTCGTCGATCTGATCGCGCACATCCTGGGTGATCGGCGCCCCGACCTGCGCGGCAAAGCGTTCGACCGGCTGCGAACCTGCCCGCGCCGAGGCCCAGGCCAGAACCTCGGAATCACCATGTTCGCCAAGCACATAGGCATGCACCGATTGCGGCGCGATGCCGAGGTGCTGCCCAATCAGGCTGCGGTAGCGCGCGGTGTCGAGGATGGTGCCAGATCCGATCACCCGCGCCGCCGGAAGGCCGGAAATGCGCAGCGCCACGTCAGTCATGATGTCGACCGGGTTCGACGCCACCAGCAGGATCGCATCCGGCGCGGCCTTGCGCACGCCGGAGATCACCTGCGCAAAGACATCGGCGTTGCGGGACAACAGGCTGAGGCGCGACTCGCCCGGCTTTTGCGCGACCCCGGCAGCGAGAATGACCATTTCGGCCCCCTCGAGCGCCTCGTACCCGCCGGCGAGCACCCGGCAGGGATGCGCGAAGGGCACCGCGTGCGAGATATCTTCGGCCTGGGCGCGGGCAAAGGCAAGCGACTGATCTACCAGCACGATTTCGCTCGCTCCGCCGCGCAGCGCGAGCGCATAGCCCGCGGCCGATCCGACCATGCCGACCCCGACGATTCCTACCTTCATGACGCGTTTCCTCATGGCTGTTCGGGTTCAAACTGGCATGCATGTCGCGTGATGAACAGTGCGTCACTCTGGCAGGGATCACGTGGGCCCTGAACAGCGCCGGGCGGGGCGCTGTTTAAGAGCGTTCCGATGCGTTCGGACGCAAATTTGTAATGGCAATCAACGGCTTGGGTCAGAACAGCGGGGCGTAGCGCCAGTTGTCGGCATCCGGCGTCACCTCGTCGAGGTTATAATCCGCGCCCTGAAGCCGCTGAGCGATCTCCAGCCCGGCGTGTGCCGCCCGGTCGATCATGTCCCGCCCGCGCGCTTCGTCCTGCCGGGTGCCGAAGCCTCGCATCAGGTCGAGCCCGTGGTTGAACTGGCCCACCGGATCGCCCGCCTCGGCGGCCTGCCTGTCCCAGTCGGCGGCCGCTTCGGGATTGAACGCGCCGCCAAAGCCGTTCTGCTCCATGTAGCTCATCCATGTCATCGCGCGGGTATAGCCCGCCGCGGCGCAGGCTTCGAAGATCGCGCGGGCGGTGTCATGATCGCCGGATTTGGTCATCATGTAGCCCGCGGCGCAGGTCATCATGTCGGTCTGCCCGCGCTCTGCCTTGTCGCGCACCGACCGCCATGTCAGCTCTTCGGGGTTGGTGGTGCCGTATTGATCCGCCAGAGCGGGGCTTGCCAGCAAGGCAAGCATCCAAAGGTGTCGCATGTCTTCCTCCCTTTGCGGGGCATCAGCGCTCGAAGGGCCTGCCTTCGATCAGCCCTCGGTTGGCCGGAAGGCCGCGCCCCATGGGTAGCGGCCCACCTTGATCGTTTTCACCGCCTTGCGCGTGGCCACGTCGACCACCGTCACATCGCCCGAGATGCCATTGGTGGTGAACAGCTGCGCGTGATCGCGATCAAAGGCCATGTGCCAGACGCGCCGCCCCACAAGGATATACTGTTCGACCTCGTAGGTCTCGGCGTTCACCACCGCGAGGTGGTTCGACGGCCCGAGCGCGACAAAGGCGGTCTTGCCGTCCGGCGTCAGCTCGAACCCGACGGGCTGGATCAGATCGTCATGCACGCCCTTGATGGCGAAATGCAGTTTCGCCTTTTCCGACTGGTCGGATGTGTCGAACACCGTCACCGTGCCGCCGATCTCGGCAGACACCCAAAGCTCGGCGCCGTCTTTGACGAATTCTGCGTGACGGGGGCGCGAATCGACCAGCGTGTTGGCAAAGATCGTCTCGGTGCCGGTGTCGATCCAATGCGCCATGTTGGTGGTTTCCGAGGTGGTGATCACCGTCTTGCCATCGGGGCTGACCGCCATGCCTTCGGGTTCGATGCCAACGTCGATCTGTGCGATGACGCGGCGGGTCTGTGTATCGACCACGGTGGTGATCGCATCATCCTCGTTGGCGATGTACAGCCGCCGGTTGTCGGGGTGCAGCACGAATTGTTCGGGGTCTTCGCCCGAGGGCAGATCGTGCAGGATCTCGCCCGACACCGGGTCCATCACCTGCACCGCGTCGCTGTCGGAGGCGCAGATATAGACCACGGAATGATCGGCGGAAAAGGTGATGCCGCGCGGGCGCTCGCCGGTGGCAATGGTGCGTGTAACCTCCAGCGTGGCGGTGTCGATCACGCTGATGGTGTTGTCCTTTTCATTGGTCACCCAGATTTCATCCGCAAGGGCGGGGGTGGCCAGCAGCAAGGCAAGGGCGGTGGTGCGAAACATGGGATGCCTCATTGAAACGCGGTGCAGGCGGAATCCGGGGCGTCGAGCCCCAGCGTGTCGAGCTCGTTGCCCTGATGCAGGAAGCCTTCGAGCGGGGCAGAGGCGACTACGGCGCGTGCGGTGACCAGCGGGATCGGTTGGCGCAGCTGGCCGTTCCAGTCGCGATAGCTCAGCGGGCGGCCCTTGAAGCCGGCCAGTTCGAACGCGTCCGACAGGATATAGGCGCGCAGCGTGGTCAGATCGTCCGATCCGGTGCGGGTCACCGCCTCGCCCAGCGTGCGCAGGGCGGCCCAAGCGCCATAATCGGCGCTGCGCATGTCGCGCTGGGCGCTGTCCTCGAAACGCGATTGCAGCTGCGCCGCGCCCCATTGTTCCATCACCGGCGCCCAGGCTTCGGGCACCAGCTCTTCGGATCCGGCGACGGGGCGCGGATCCCATGTGTTATAGGCGATGTAGCGCCCGAAATCATGCGTCTCGTCAGCGATCAGCAGCACATCGTGATCGCCCAGTTCCTGCGTGAACAGCGGCACTTCGGACGAGGCGCTGCGGCGCATGTCGGCGTCAAAGCGCCACGGCTTTTCGCCCACCAGATCCAGCTGGAATTTCTGCGCCGAGGCTTTCAGCGCATCGGCAAAGGCGATGTCCTCGGGGAGCGGGCCAGAGATCAGTGCAACATCGCTCCAGCGTCGCGACACGAGGAACTGCGCCAGCGCATCGGCGCGCATGGCGTTTGACGGCGCGCTGTGCAGCAGGTTGGCGCGGCAATCCATGCTGCGCAGCCGCGTGTCGGGGGCGGTGGCGTTGAACAACAGCGCGCCCTGCGCCTCGGGAAGATCGGCGATCTGCAACAGGGTCCCGGCGGGGGCGTCGATCACCAGCAGCTTTGTTGACGCCAGCGCGGCCCGTGCCGCGGCCAGCGCATCGCCGCCCGGTGGGACGCGGGTTTCCTCCATCTGCCATGTCTGCCCCATGAAGCGCCCGGTGGTGGCGTTGTCGCTCAGCCCCAGCCGCGCGCCCGCAAGGCCAAGATCCGCCGGGTCGGGATCGAGATTCGACAGCACCGGCGGCGCGATGCGATCGACGCCAAGATAGCCGATCCGCAGCGTGGTTTCCGACGCGGCAGCCGCGCTTAACGCCAGCGAACACAGGGCGGCAAGACCCAAGATGCGCATGAACTGTCCTCCTTGCCGACACGCTACTCTGCGCCGGGGCGTCATGCCGTAGGACCATGGTCGCAGATCGGGGGGCTTCGCGACCAAGGTGCAATATTGCCGCTGCGGGGGGCTTGCTAGGCATCGACGAAGAGACGCATCCGGAGGAGGTTCCCAGCATGTCAACGATGACCCGTGCCGCGCTTGCCAGCGCTGCTGCTTTGTTCAGCGCAAGCCTTGCGCTGGCCCATGGCGATGTCGCCCCGCAGCCGGTCAACACCGATGCGCTGCCCGATATCGGCGAAGACTGGCTGACCGAAAACCCCTACCGCGATGCCGGTGAAGAGGTGTGGCAGGCGGCGGTGAGCATCGGTGCGTCGGGCTACAACCAGAACTGTGCGCGTTGCCACGGGCTCGAGGTGATCTCCGGCGGGCTGGCCCCCGATCTGCGTTTTCTCGAGGCAGAGGAGTATGGCGATGAGTGGTTCATGGAGCGGTTCCGCGAAGGCTATACGCAAAATGGCATCACCAAGATGCCCGCCTTTGGCGAGTTGCTGGGGCAGAAAGCCGCCTGGGCGATCCGCACCTATGTCGAAACCCGCCCCGACGACGCCATGATCGACGAGCGGCAGGACGAGCTGAAGGCGATCCGTGATCACCTTGCCTCGGGCGATGTGGACGTCGACGCCACCGTGGCGCGGTTGACCGAGATCGCCGGCGAGATCGAGACCCTGTCGGGCGCGCCTGTCGCCGACAGCATCGCCTTTCGCGCGGCGGGCCAGCTTCAGGCGTATCCCGATGATCTGACCCATGCGGCCGAAACGCTGACCATCGGGCTGTCGGCGGCGCATTGATGAAACGCCGCCTGTTGCTTGCCGCGCTGGCCGGGCTTGCCGTTGCAGGCCCGGCTTTCGCGCGTTGTGAAGACTGGGTTCCGCAGGCCAAGCCGCAGAACGCCAGCCGCGATATCGTGGGCAAGGATCTCGACGAGATCATCGAGCGTGGCTACATCGACATCGCCGCTTACGAAGACTTTGCGCCTTGGTCCTTTCAGCAGGGCGGCAAGCCTGCCGGGGTCGATATCGACATCGGTCGGCTGATCGCCAAGGGGCTGGGGGTCGAGGCGCGGTTCCATCTGGTGCCCGCCGCCGAAAATCTCGACGGCGATCTGCGCAACACCATCTGGCAGGGGCCGGTGGTGGGCGGGGCGGTGTCAAACCTGATGATGCATGTGCCCTATGACAGCGAATACGCCTGCCGCGTCGATCAGGTGGTGTTCACCGGGCAATACGCCGCCGAGCGGGTGGCCATCGCCTATCGCAAGGACGCCTACCCCGAAGACCCCCCGGTTCCGGCCTATTTTCGCTTTGACACGGTTGCGGTCGAAAACGATTCCATCGCCGATTTCTACCTCACCTCCTTTGCGGGCGGGCAACTGGCGCAGGGGGTGCGGCGCTATCCGTCCTATGGTGCGGCGATGCAGGCGCTGAGCGCGGGCGAGACCATGGCCGCAATGGGCCCGCTGGCGCAGCTGGAATACGGGCTGGGCGCGGGCGCCGCGATCCACCAGCCGCCACTGGCGGGCTTTGCCGTCAGCCACTGGACGGTGGGGGTGGCGGTTCACACGCGCTACCGGGCGCTGGGCTATGCGGTCGACGATGCCATCCGCGCCGGGCTGGACGACGGCAGCATCGCGGCGATCTTTGCCCGATACGGGCTGACGCATCTGGCGCCGGAACGCTAGGGGTCAGGCGGGCAGGCGGCGCAGGTTGCCGCCCGCATCCACCAGCGTGACCCGGGCCGGAATGTGGCGGATCGCAGCGCGGATCGCCGCTTCGTCCATCAGGCAAAACCCGGTCGACAGCGCATCGGCCAGCGCAGCGCTGGGGCATTCCACCGAGACCGTCGACCAGAGGGCCGCGCCGCCCTGCGGGCTGAGAATATGCGCCTGAGCCCCCAGCATCAGCGCCGACGGGCTGGAACTGGCCACCGCGCCGCCGGTCAGCGTGCGCGAGCCCAGCAGACCCTGACCGGGGTCCGCCAGACCCAGCCGCCACGGCCCGCCAAGCGCCCGGAATTCCCCGATATTGACCAATGCGCGCCCGAACCCCCGGGTTTCCAGCAGATCGGCCACCGCGTCGGTGGCATAGCCCTGCGCGATGCCGTTGAAGGTCAGCGCCTGACCCTTGCCCAGCACCACCTGTGGCGCGCGCTGGACCTTTTCCCAGCCGATCAACTGGCGCGCGTCGCCGGTATCTTGGCCCCGCGCCAGCGCCTGCCAGAGCGGCTGAACCGTGGGGTCGAACTGCCCTTGGGTCGCCCGATGCACCCGATCCGCCAGCGCCATCAGCGCGGCGAAATCCTGCGAGGGCACCAGTCTGCCCGCGCGGTTGAGCCGCGACACTTCGGAGTCGGGGTCATACAGGCTGAACGCCGCCTCGATCTCGCGCAGGCGGGCGATGGCGCGGGGCAGGGCCTCGGTGGCGCCGGGGCCGTGCAGGGTGATCTGCGCCTCGGCCCCCAGCGCGAGGCCGCTCCAGCGGGCGGGCGCAGCGCTTGCCCCCATGCTCAGCGCGGCGGCGGAAATGCTCAGGAAGCGGCGACGGGACAGCATCATTCGGCAGGCTCCAGCGGCGCAACGGGCCGGCCCTTGCGGGCGGTGAGCACGAGGGGCACGCATTGTTTGGGGTCGGCGTAGATCTGAACGCAGTCAAGGCACTGGAAGCATTCGGAATAGGCGATCTTGCCGGACTTCTCGATCGCCCCGTAGCGGCAGCGCACGCGGCACAATTGGCAGGGCGCGCCGCACCCTTTGCGCCGCGCGATCCAGTCGCGCCTGCGCAGCAGCCCGCCGATGGCCATGAGCGCGCCCAGCGGGCAGAGGTAGCGGCAAAACCCCTTGAACAGCACCATCGACAGCGCCAGCAGCCCCGCCGCCCAGAGCACATAGGGCCATGCGCGCTGGAAATAGGTGGTGATCGCGGTCTTGAACGGCTCGATCTCGGCCACGGTGTCGATCTTGCCGGGCGCAAGGAACACCGTCGCCACCATGCCCGCCAGCACCACGTATTTGAGCCCTTTCAACCGGCGATCCCAGCGCGGCGTTGGCTCGATCTGCGGCAGGCGCAGCCGCCGCCCGAGATGCGCCGCGAATTCCTGCAACGCGCCGAACGGGCAGAGCCAGCCGCAAAAGAACCCGCGCCCCCACAGCACGAACCCGGCTCCCGCCGCGATCCACACCAGCAACGAGAACGGATCATAGAGCAGGAAGGCAAAGCTGCCGCCCTCAAGCGCCGTGCGCAGCACGCCCAAAGGCGTCACGATCGACAATTGCCCCTGACCCCAGAACCCGACGAAGCCGGTCATCACCGTCAGCAGCCCCAGCCGCAGCGGCGTCAGCGCCGGGCGCCGCGCGATATGCTTTTGCAGCGGGCCGACGGCAATCAGCAGCACGACAAGGAAGCCGCACAGCAGCAGCAGATCGGTCTGCCGGCCTCGGATCGCCTCGCGCCACGGCGGCAGGGTCTGCACCACCTGCGGCTTGAGAAAGAACCGTTCGGGCGTCTGCGCAGAGACAAGGATTTCCTGCCGTCCGATTGCGGGCTGGAACATGCCATGGGCGCGCACCGCCTCGACCTTCAGCGTCCATTCGCGCGATGGGTCAAAGCCCAGCCGCCGGTCGGTGCGCAGGATCATCGCGGTGCCATCCTGCAGGGCGTCCGGCAGCCCGGCCGCCAGTTCGACCAGCAGATCGGCGTCGCGCAGCGCGATCGGCAGCCCGTCCTGTTCGGCGGCCAGCCGGTCGGGGGCGGTGTTGCGCACGAAATCCTCCGACACCAGCCCGTGCCGCCCGCTTTCGATCAGCAGCAGGGGCTCCTCGTCGGGCGAGATATCAAGGAACCGCTGCAATTCGCCCAGCGTATCGGGCGAGAGCACCGCGCGCGCGATGCTGGGCGGGCCGATGTCGATCACCCAGAGGTCAAGATAGGGCGCATCGGGGGCCTCGCCCGCCGCCGGGTCGTCATCGGCCCAGATCGTGCCGGCGAACAGCGCGTCGACCGCAGCGTTGCTGGTGAGGTGATGGGTGGCGATGCCTTGGTCCACCAGCGCGTCCCAGTCCAGCGGCTCGTCGTAATCAGGGTCGGGCCGGGCGGGCGGGCCCGAAGACACCCCCGCCAGCTTTTCGCGCGCCACCTCGCGGGCGGCGGCCATGATGCTTTCATGCGCGATGCGCACGCTGGCCGTCGCCTTGGTCACCCCGTCCAGATAGACAAGGCCAGAGCCGTCGGCGGCGCTGCCATAGGCACTGCCAACCACCATGGTTTCGGAAATCGAACGCCCGGCGTATTGTTCGAGAAAGCCACGAAACGGCGCCTCGCCCAGCCCCGAGACAAAGATCGGCTCGTTATGGGCGATCAGCTTGACGTCGCGGATTGCCCCTTCGAGATCAAGCATGACGAAGACGTTGATCGGCGCGCCGGAAAAGCCCGGCAGCGGGGCCATCAGCGCGGTTTCAAACGCATAGCCCGCAAGGCCTCCGCCGGAGTTGAGCAGCTCCCACACGCCCTTGTCATTGACGGGTTCGCCCAGCCCGTAGGGGGCATAGACAAAGCGTTCCATCGCGGCGCGATCCATCGGATCGGCGCGGGCGGACAGGGCGGCAAGGCCAAGCAGAAGGGCAAGAAGCAGGCGCATGGCGCATTGGTATCCAAGACCGCGCGGTCTGCCGATTCGACCAAAGTCGCGGGGATATCCGGCCCGCCTCTGTGCGAGGTGGATGCGGCCTGAGCGGCTGTTGCAGACAGGCGTAGGGAAAGGGCGCGGTGGCCTCGTGGGGGAAGGCACACAAGCCACCGCGCTGGATCGCCGCGCCAACCAGCGCAGCGATCTTGCGTGTCCGGGGCACGGCGCTTGCGCAAACCCGCCCCGGACAGGAGGAGCCTTTAGAAGAAGCCCAGCTTGTTGGGGTTGTAGCTCATCAGGATGTTCTTGGTCTGCTGGTAGTGGTCGAGCATCATCTTGTGGTTCTCGCGCCCGACGCCCGATTGCTTGTAGCCGCCAAAGGCCGCGTGGGCCGGGTAGGCGTGGTAATTGTTGACCCAGACGCGCCCCGCCTGAATGTTGCGGCCAAAGCGGTAGCAGCGGTTGGCATCGCGGGTCCAGACACCGGCGCCAAGCCCGTACATGGTGTCATTGGCGATGGCGAGCGCCTCGGCCTCGTCCTTGAAGGTGGTCACCGACACCACCGGGCCAAAGATCTCTTCCTGAAAGACCCGCATCTTGTTGTGCCCCTTGAGGATCGTCGGCTGGATGTAAAAGCCGTTCGACAGATCGCCGTCGAAACGCGCCGCATCGCCCCCCGTAAGCACTTCGGCGCCTTCTTCGCGCCCGATGGTGAGGTAGGACAGGATCTTGTCCTGCTGTTCCGCCGAGGCCTGCGCGCCGACCATGGTGTCGATGTCGCGCGGATCGCCTTGCTTGATGGCCTGCACCCGTTCGATGCAGCGCGAGATGAACTCGTCGTAGATGTCTTCCTGAATCAGCGCGCGGCTGGGGCAGGTACAGACTTCGCCTTGATTGAAGGCGAACAGCACAAAGCCTTCGACGGCCTTGTCGAGAAAGGCGTCATCTTCGGCCATCACGTCGCTGAAGAAGATGTTGGGGGATTTGCCGCCCAGTTCCAGCGTGACGGGGATCAGGTTTTCGGTCGCGGCCTGCATGATCTTGCGGCCCGTTTCCGTGGAGCCGGTAAAGGCGATCTTGGCGATGCGCGGGCTGCGGGCCAGCGGCGCGCCGACATCTGCGCCCATGCCGTTGACGATGTTCAGCACACCGGCGGGCAGCAAATCGGCGATCAGTTCGGCCAGAACCATGATCGCGGCGGGGGTCTGTTCGGCAGGCTTGAGCACCACGCAGTTACCAGCCGCCAGCGCGGGCGCCAGTTTCCACGCCGCCATCAGGATCGAGAAATTCCACGGGATGATCTGGCCGACCACGCCGAGCGGTTCATGGAAATGATAGGCCACGGTGTCGTGGTCGATTTCCGACATGTTGCCTTCCTGCCCACGCAGAACGCCCGCGAAGTAGCGGAAGTGGTCGATGGCCAGCGGAATGTCGGCGGCCATGGTCTCGCGGATCGGCTTGCCATTGTCCCAGGTTTCGGCCTGCGCGAGGATTTCAAGGTTGGCTTCCAGCCGGTCGGCCAGCTTCAGCAGGATGTTGCTGCGCTCGGAGGCCGAGGTCTTGCCCCAGGCTTCGCGCGCTGCATGGGCGGCGTCCAGCGCCTTTTCCACATCCGCCGCGCCAGAGCGGGCGACCTCGCAGACGACGCCGCCGGTGATCGGGGTGATGTTGTTGAAGTACTGGCCGCCCACGGGCGCGACCCAGTCGCCGCCGATGAAGTTGTCGTAGCGGGCCTTGAAGGGCGAAGCGTACTTGCCTTCGGTTTCACTCATGACGTTCATTGCGTGTCCTCCTGAAGAATGCCGGGTCCTCCACCCGGCTCTGCGCTGAGCATGGGCTGCCGTCGGGGGCCGTGTCATCGGCGCGCCCGCCGCGCCGGGGGCGAAGTGTCTCATCCCTGAGACAGGTCTTTACGAATGTTCAATCTGTGCGGGACTAGACTGCCCCACCGGCGTGTCACACCGGGGAAGGCGAGGGCGCATGAGACGGATAGATGAAAAGCTGGCGAAGATCGCCGCGGGAAACTATGGCCCGCGCGATTTCATCATCACCTTCGCCAAGGATGCCGATCTGCTGCGCGGCTGTTCCGCCAGCGGGCTGGATGCGATGGGGCAAGGCCGGTCGCTGTCGTCCTATCGATCGGATGTCAGGCGGGTGATCGAATCGGATCTGGCCGACATTGTCCTCACCTCGCTGTCGACCGCCGAGGCGCTGGCCGACGATGGCGCCTACCTGCGTTCGAACGCGACGCCGGCGGTGCGGCTGAACGATCCGACCGAAAGCTGGCGCGTGCGTGGTGGGGCTTATGTCACCGCGCAGGGGCTGCCGTTTCGCTCGTCGCGTCTTGATGCCGTCAAGCCGGTGGCCAGCCTCGGGCTATACGGGATGACCTTTTACAACGATCCGGCGCGCGATCACGCGACGCTGGCCGCCTATACGGAATTTCGCGATATCGCGGGGCGGGTCGGCATCCGGCATTTCCTTCAGGTGAGCGACCCCTGCGTCGCCGTGGAAACCGGCGAAGCCAAGCCCGAGGGCTATCGCAACGACATGCTGGCACGGATGCTGGCGGGCATCGCGCGGCGCGAACGGCCGATGTTTGTGGAAACCGAATATCACGGCCCCGCCGCGATGGAGGAACTGGCGTCTTGGGATCCCTCGCGGCTCGTGGTCGGCATCACCAGTTGCACCGAAGGCACGACCCGCGACTGTCTCGAACGGCTGGTGCAGGCGGAAAAGCATGGTGCGCGGCTGTGCGGGCTCAGCCGCAGCAGCGCTGATTGCGACGATCCGGTGCTGATGCTGACCGCGATGCGACGGGTGGTGCACGATGGCGCAAGCTCGTTCGAAGCGGTGCGCATCTATCATGACGAGCTGACGGCGGCGGGGGTGACGCCGCGCCGCGCGCTTCAGGATGATGTCGAACTGACCAACCCGCTGCTCAAGGCGCACGCCGCGAAAGCCGCCTGACCGCTTTGCCCTTTCCCCTTCTGCGCCCCCGTGCCAGACCCGTCGCGGCACGGGCAGGGGATGGCGCTTGGAACAAACGGCAGGATTCTGGATCGCGGCGGCGGCGGCCACTTTCTTTATCGGCATGTCCAAGGGCGGCATTCCGATGGTTGCCATGCTTGGCGTGCCGATCCTGTCGATCTTCATCCCACCGGGCATGGCAGCGGGACTGCTGCTGCCGATGTACATTCTTGCCGATGCCTATGCGATCTGGCTGTTTCGCGGGCAATATTCGCTGCGCAACATCCGCATTCTGGTGCCCGCCGGCGCGATCGGCGTGTTGATCGCCTTTGTGCTGGTCAGCCGCGTGCCGGTCGAGGCGACCAAGCTGGTTGTTGCGCTGATCGGTCTTGGCTATCTCGCCGATGCATTGCGCAAACGTTTGAAACGCGATTATCGCGCGCGCGATGCTGACGTTCTGCGCGGTCTTTTCTGGGGCGCGCTTTCGGGCTTCACCAGCTATATCAGCCACGCCGGAGGTCCGCCCTATCAGGCCTATATGCTGCCTCAGAAGCTGCCGAAAATGACCTTTGCCGGCACGACGGCCATCGTCTTTGCCTGCATCAACTGGATGAAGGCGCCGACCTATGTGCTGGCGGGTCAACTGACGTGGGATAGTCTGAAACAGGTGGCGGTGCTGGCGCCGGTGGCGCTGCTTGGGGCATGGGCGGGCTTTCGCTTCACCCGCCTGCTGCCCGAACGGTTGTTCTTTACGCTAATCTATTCGGCGCTGGGGCTGTTGTGCCTGAAGCTGCTGTTCGAGGTGGGCGCGGCGTGGCTCTAGGCCCTTGCCGGGGCCGTAGCGGATCGCTACCTCGAAGGGCGGAAAGGAACCCCGATGACCCAAGCTGACTGGATCGCTGTCGAAATTACCCCCGACAGGATGCTGACATGGCAAATGCGCGGCCCCGATGTGCTGGCCCGCCACGATGCCGCGCCAGAGCCTGTGTCGGAACTGGGGGCAGAGCTGCCGGATCTGCCGGTGCTGCTGTCTGGTGCTCGCGGCCATGAGGCGCAAGTGCCCTGCGCGATCCCCGCTCCGCTGCGTTCCGGGCGGTTTCATCTGCTGCCCGGCGTGCGGCAGGCGCAGCCGTTTGACGACATGGGCTTCGAGGCGACGCGGATCGCGGGTTTCCTCGCGCTCAACCCCGGGTTCGACGGGGCGCTTTGCCTGCCCGGCGCGGTGACCCGCTGGGTGCAGATCAGCGCGGGCGAAATCGTGAGTTTTCGCAGCTTTCTGACCGGAACGATGCTGCGCCTGCTTCAGGCCCCCGAGGCGCTGGGCGTGTTGGACGACGCGCTTGATCCGGAAACGCTGCGCGCGGCGGTGGATCGCGCCATGGGTCGCCCGGCGGCGCTGACCGGCGATCTTGCGGGGCTGCGGGCGCGCCTCATGGCGGGGCAGGGCGGCGCGGCCCGCTCCGAAGCGCTGGGCTGGCTGATCGGGGTCGAGCTGTCGGCGGCAAAGCCGTGGTGGCTGGGGCAGAACGTGGCGTTGATCGGGGACAGCGCGGCGCATCGCATCGCGCTCGAGGCGCAGGGCCTGCCGGTGCTGGTGGCAGATGGCGCGCGTATGGCGCTTGAGGGGCTCAAACGCGCCTATGCCGGGCTTGAGGCCGCGACGTGACGCAGCAAAGCCCGACCGATCTGGCTGACATCGGCGCAAGGCCGCAGCGCGCGCGCGGCAAGGCGCGCCTGTCGGCGAAGCTGCGCAATGGCCGCAGCACCATCGACGATCTGCATATGTCGGGCAGCGCCAAGCTGCTGTTCCCGCGCGGGAAAGATGAGTTGCAGGCGGTCTATCTCAACAGTTCGGGCGGGGTGACGGGGGGCGATGCCTTTGATGTCGCCGCCCATGCGCAGGCAGGCGCGCATCTGGTGATGACCACGCAGGCGGCCGAGCGCATCTACCGGGCGGTGCCGGGGCAGGTGGGGCGCGTTGCCACACAGCTTACGGTTGATGCTGGCGCGCGGCTTGACTGGTTGCCGCAGGAAACGATCCTGTTCGAAGGCGCGGCGCTGAACCGACGGCTGAGCATCGACATGGCCGAAGATGCCCGTCTTGTCGCCTGCGAGTCGTTCATCTTTGGCCGCCGCGCCATGGGAGAGGTGCTGCACGACATCCACCTGCGCGACCGGATCGACCTGCGCATCGGCGGCAGGCTGGTTTTCGCCGACCGTCTGCGGCTGGATGGCGATGCGGCGCAGATCCTGTCGCAGCCGGCGACAGCCAATGGTGCGGGGGCGATGGCAACGGTGCTCCGCGCCGCCCCCGGAGCCTCGGGCTGCGTCGAGCGCCTGCGTGAAATGCTGCCGCAGACGGCGGGCGTGTCCGCCCTGACGCCGGATCTTGTTGCAATTCGTATGGTTTCCGTTGACGGCTTCGCTTTGCGAGGCCACCTTGCCTCTGTCCTGCGCTATCTGTGCGGCGCTGAACTCCCACGACCCTGGATGATCTGACCAATGCAATTGACCCCCCGCGAAAAGGACAAGCTGCTTGTCGCAATAGCTGCCGAAGTGGCAAGAAAACGACTCGGACGCGGCGTCAGGCTGAACTATCCCGAGGCTATCGCGTTGATCACCGACGCTGTGGTGGAAGGCGCGCGCGACGGCCGTTCGGTGGCCGATATGATGGAGGCGGGGGCACGGGTGATCACCGCCGAGCAATGCATGGAGGGTGTTCCCGAGATGATCCACGAGGTGCAGGTCGAAGCGACCTTCCCCGATGGCACCAAGCTCGTCACCGTTCACAACCCGATCCGCTGATCTCGCCAAGGAATCCTGGAATGAAATACGCCTTGCCTCTCGTGCTTTTTGCAGCGCCTGCCCTTGCCCATACGGGCGAGGGTGCCCATCTGCATCCTCATGACGGCGCATCATGGCTGGTGACCGTGGCGGTGCTTGGCATCGCCGCCTTGGCGGGCCACATGGTGCTGAAGCGGGTGAGGTCGCGCAAGTGATCCCCGGAGAGCTGTTTCCCGCCGAGGGTGATCTGGAGCTGAACGCCGGGCGCGAGGCCATCGTGCTGATGGTGGCCAATACCGGTGATCGGCCCGTACAGGTCGGCTCGCATTACCACTTCGCCGAAACCAACCCGGCGCTCGATTTCGACAGGGAGGCCGCGCGCGGCACCCGGCTTGACATCGCGGCCGGGACTGCGGTGCGGTTCGAGCCCGGACAACGGCGCGAGGTCGCGCTTATCCCCCTTGCGGGTGCCCGCAAGGTTTATGGATTCAATCAGAAAGTCATGGGTTCACTATGAATATGTTCAACGACGTGCTTGCCTGGCAGCGCAGCATGGTCAAGCTCGGCTCGCTTGTGGCCGAATCCCAGCAGGTCATCGCCTATCGTGTGCTCGGCATGGCAGGAATGTGGTCGGTCGAACCGTCCGAAAATGCGCGGATGGTCAATGAAAAGGGTCCGGCTTTCCTGCAAAGCTGGTGGAGCGCCAGCCGCGCCGCAATGAACGGTGACGCGCCGGAACGGGTGCTGGATGCATGGACGGTCCCGCTCGAGCGCAAGGCGCGCTCGAACCGCAAGCGGCTTGCCCGTCGCGGGCCAAACCTCTGACGATGCGACGCTGACACAGGGCACGCTCAAGGAGGGCAGGCCGATGTTTCCGATCACACCGATGGACTGGACGAAGGTTGCCTTGCGCGGAAGCACGCAGGTTATGGCGCTGCAGCTGAGGCTGGCACGCGCCATGGTCGGCATGGCGCTCGACCAGCAACGCAAGGCGATCGGCCTTGCGCGGGTGCCGCTGCCCGGAGCGACGGGCAACATCTGCGCCCCGCTTCGCCGCCCCGGCCATCCGCGTGCGCGCCCGTCCGCGGGGCTGCGCTCGGTGCCGTCCTGCGGCAATGCCGGGCAAACGCCGCCCCGGCCAACGACGCTCGCGCCGGTGCGCGATGCCGAAGCGCAGGACTGAGGATCGCCCATGGTCACCCGCCCGCTGCTGAGTGACGATCAGCTAAGCCCGCTTGCAGCCGAGGTCTTCGCCGACATCCGCGCCACCCGCGGCACTGATTTCATCAATAATTTCTGGCGCGCGCTGGCCCATGATCCCGAAACGCTGCGGGCGACATGGCACCGGCTGAAGGTCTTGATGGCGCCCGGCGCGCTTGATCCGCTGACCAAGGAAATGATCTATATCGCGGTGTCCGCCGCCAATTCCTGCGCCTATTGCTGCCATTCCCATACGGCTTCGGCAAAGGCCAAGGGCATGAGCGACGCCATGCTGAATGAATTGCTCGCCGTGATCGGCATGGCGAGCCAGACCAACGCCATCGCCAATGCGCTTCAGGTGCCGGTGGATGAGGTTTTCAAGGAATAGGGCCGGCAGGCCAGCCAAAAAACGGGCGCGGGTCACGCGCCGACACGACAGACGAGGACACACCCATGCCCGCACGGATTTCCCGCTCCGATTATGCCGCGATGTTCGGCCCCACCACCGGGGACAAGCTTCGCCTTGCCGACACCGACCTGATCATCGAGGTCGAGCGTGACCTGACCGCCGAAGCGGTCGGGCAGGCGGGCGGTGGCAATGCGCCGGTCTACGGCGAAGAGGTGAAATTCGGCGGCGGCAAGGTGATCCGCGACGGCATGGGCCAGTCGCAGGCGACCCGCGCCGAGGGGGCTGTCGATACCGTCATCACCAACGCGCTGATCGTCGATCATACCGGCATCTACAAGGCAGACGTCGGCCTGCGCGGCGGGCGCATCCACAAGATCGGCAAGGCGGGCAACCCCGACACCCAGCCGGGCGTCAACATCATCGTCGGCCCCGGAACCGAGGTCATCGCGGGCGAGGGACGCATCCTCACCGCCGGTGGCATGGACAGCCATATCCACTACATTTGCCCGCAACAGATCGAAGACGCGCTGCATTCCGGCCTGACGACCATGCTCGGCGGTGGCACCGGCCCGGCCCATGGCACGCTTGCCACCACCTGTACCCCCGGCCCGTGGCACCTTGGGCGGATGATGCAGGCCGCCGATGCCTTCCCGATGAACCTCGCCTTCGCGGGCAAGGGCAACGCCTCGCTGGCGGCCCCGCTTGAAGAACAGATCAAGGCGGGTGCCTGCTGCCTCAAGCTGCACGAAGACTGGGGCACCACCCCTGCCACCATCGACAACTGCCTGAGCGTTGCCGATGCGTGGGACGTACAGGTAATGATCCACACCGACACGCTCAATGAATCGGGCTTCGTGGAAAACACCGTTGCGGCGATGAAGGGCCGCACCATCCACGCCTTCCACACCGAAGGCGCGGGCGGCGGCCACGCCCCCGACATCATCAAGATCTGCGGCGAGGAATTCGTGCTGCCCAGCTCGACCAACCCGACGCGGCCCTATACCGCCAACACGCTCGAAGAACATCTCGACATGCTGATGGTCTGCCACCATCTCGACAAGTCGATCCCCGAAGACGTGGCCTTCGCCGAATCCCGCATCCGCAAGGAAACCATCGCCGCCGAAGACATCCTGCACGACATGGGGGCCTTCAGCATCATCGCTTCCGACAGCCAGGCCATGGGCCGCGTCGGCGAGGTGATCATCCGCACCTGGCAAACCGCGGACAAGATGAAGAAACAGCGCGGCAAGCTCAGCGACGAAACCGGCGACAACGACAACTTCCGCGTCCGGCGCTACATCGCAAAATACACCATCAACCCGGCCATCGCCCATGGCATCGCAACCGAAATCGGCTCCATCGAAGAAGGCAAGCGCGCCGACCTCGTGCTCTGGTCCCCGGCCTTCTTCGGGGTGAAACCCGAAATGGTGCTGATGGGCGGCAGCATCGTCTGCGCGCAGATGGGCGATCCCAATGCCTCGATCCCGACGCCGCAGCCAGTCTACAGCCGCCCGATGTGGGGCGCTTATGGTCGCTCGGTCGAACATTCGGCGGTGATTTTCGTCTCCGAAGCGGCGCAATCCGAAGGCATCCGCAACACGCTCGGCCTCGCCAAACAGACCGTGGCGGTCAAGAACACCCGCGGCATCGGCAAATCCCACCTCAAGCTCAACACGGCCACGCCGCAGATCGAGGTGAACCCCGAAACCTACGAGGTCCGCGCCAATGGCGAGCTGCTGACCTGCGAGCCCGCCACCACACTTCCCATGGCGCAACGCTATTTCCTGTACTGACCGCAGGATCGGGGCGCGGCCCCGCCCTTCATCTTGCCCGGTAAACTCCGGGGGGCCCGAAGGGCGGGGGCAGCGCCCCCTCGGCGCCATGAAGGCGCGTAAAATTTAGTTCAATATTAAACCATCAGCCATGCGCTGTGCGAAACCCGACTTTGCAGTTGCAGCATTTGTAAACTTGGGCAGCATCATTTACCTATTGAGCCAAGGGAGGGGACCTGACGACCAACAGAAAGGTTTCCCAATGGCATTTCTCACTGCGAGCCACGCACAACACACCGCACCGTTCCTGAGCCGCTTCTTTGCCGCGCTTGGCAACGCCATCGTCGCAATCGGCGAAGCAAACCCGCGCCTGCGCCGCGTCGAAGCGCTCCAGCGCCTGTCCGACGAGCAGCTTGCCGCCAAGGGCCTGCGCCGCGAAGACATCGTGCGCCACGTATTCCGCGACGTCTACTACCTGTGATCCCGGGCCTCGGCCCCGGTTCACCCTGGCGAGGTACCGCGCAAGCTCAAGGCATTCGGGGTCACGTGACCGGTAAACCCGGCGCGTGGCCTTGTCTTTTCCGGGCAACTGAAGTGATCTGGCGTTCGCATCACGAAAGAGACCGCCATGCCGCTTCCCACCTCACATGACATCCTGCGCAAGGCCGAAGGCACCGCTGTCGACAGTGTCGTGCTCAGTTACGACGACCGTTTCTTGCGCCGCAAGGTGCTGACCACCGAGGGTGGCACCGGCTTTCTGGTCGATCTCGCCCATACCGAAAGCCTCGATGAAGGCGATGCCTTCGTGCTGACAGATGGGCGTTGCATCGCGGTAGTCGCGGCGGTCGAACCGCTGCTCGAAGTCACCGGCGCGGCGCTGCACCGCATTGCTTGGCACATTGGCAACCGCCACACCCCGTGCCAGATTGATCCCGACCGCCTGCTGATCCAGCGCGATCACGTCATCGCCGACATGCTGTCGCGCATTGGCGCGACTGTCCGCGAAGTCGACGAACCCTTCACCCCCGAAGGCGGCGCCTACGGTCATGGGCGCACCCACGGTCACGACCATTCCCATCAGCACGGGCCCGAAACCCACAGTCATTCCCACACGCACGACCATGAGCACGGATGATCTGACGCTGCACCAGCTGTTCTCGCCCGCGTTTCCAACCGGCGCCTTTGCCTGGTCGCACGGGCTGGAAACCGCGATACAGGATGGCAGCGTGACAGATTCGGCAACGCTGCGCGCATGGCTGGAAACCGCGCTGCGCCATGGTTCCGGCTGGTCCGACGCGGTGCTGATGGCCTGCGCCGCGCGGGGCGAAGACCCCGTTTTCCTGACAGAGCTGGGCCTCGCCCTCAGCCCCTCGACCGAGCGTCGCGCCGAGACAGACCAGCAGGGCAGGGCCTTTTCCTCCACGGTCTGCGCGGTCTGGGGCGTTGCCATCCCGCCCGCGCCCTACCCGGTGGCGGCGGGGCTGGCGGTGCGCGCACTCGGCCTGCCGCTGGTCGAGGCGCTGCGCCTGTATCTACAGGCTTTCGCCGCCAACCTCACCAGCGCCGGGGTGCGGCTGATCCCGCTGGGCCAGACCGATGGTCAGCGCATCACCCTTGCGCTTGCGCCGCTCTGCGCCGAGCTTGCCGACAGGGCGCAAAGCGCGACGAGCGACGACATCGGCGGGTTTGCCCCGCTGATCGACATTGCCAGCCAGCGCCATGACATGCTTTATTCCCGGACCTTTCGATCATGAGGAACCCCTGATGAGCTCTCCCAACGGACCTTTGCGCGTCGGCCTTGGCGGGCCGGTCGGCGCCGGCAAGACCACGCTGACCGCCGCGCTGGCGCGTGCGCTGCGCGAGCGGCTGTCGATGGCCGTCGTCACCAACGACATTTACACCCGCGAGGATGCCGAAGAGCTGATGCGCCAGCAGGTGCTGCCGCTGGATCGCATCAAGGGGGTCGAGACCGGCGGTTGCCCGCACACCGCGATTCGCGAGGATGCCTCGATCAACCTTGCCGCCATCGCCGAGCTGACGACAACGCACCCCGATCTGGATCTGGTGCTGATCGAAAGCGGCGGCGACAACCTGTCTGCGACCTTTTCACCAGAGCTGGCAGACGTGACGATCTATGTGATCGACGTCGCCGCGGGCGAGGAAATCCCCCGCAAGGGCGGCCCGGCGATCACCAAATCGGATATCCTCGTCATCAACAAGACCGATCTTGCGCCCCATGTGGGCGCCTCGCTCGAGGTGATGCAGCGCGACGCGGCGCGGATGCGCGCGGGCAAACCCTTTGTGTTTGCACAGGTCAAGCATAGCAAGGGCGTGGACGAGATCGTCGAGCTTCTAACGCAGATCGGCGGCCTGGCGCTGGCCGAGGCCGCCGAGTAACTGTCAGGCGCTGCCGTCGAGCAGCGCCTGGAATTCGCGCCATTCGCCCTTGGACATGCCAGAGCTTTCCTGCGTCACGTCCTCGCCCTTCAGCATGCGGCGGATGCAGTCCATGCCCTTGCCCGACACCTGCGCGCCGCCCATGCGGTAATCTTCGAACGCGGCATAGGCGGCGGGCACCCAATCGCGCACGACGTTGCAGATCGCGTCGGCATAGACGCGGATTTCGTATTGCGCATGGGCATCGGCGCGCAGGCGCAGGAAATGCAGCAGGTTGTGCAGATCCACCTTCCAGTACCATTGGGTATAGATGTTGGCCGGCAGGTTCATCCGCGCCAGTTCGCGCGCCAGCCCCTGCTGGCCCTCGGTCGAGATCATCTGCGCGTAATGGTCGTAGGCGCGGCTGGCATCGTCGCGCAGATAGCGCAGCACGCGGTCGGCTTCCTCGCCCGACAGCGCCTCGCCCCGGCCCTGATTGTTGATCGCCGATTGCGCTGCCAGATGTTCCGGCGCCGGCACATAGAATTCCCGGTCGAGGATCGAGTAGCGCGCCGAATATTCGTTCACATTGGCGGTGCGGTGGCGGATCCACTGCCGCGCCACGAAGATCGGCAATTTGACATGCAGCTTGATCTCGCACATCTCGAAGGGGGTCGAATGCCAGTGCCGCATCAGATAGCGGATCAGCCCTTCGTCATTGCTCACCGACTTGGTGCCGCGCCCATAGCTGACTCGCGCCGCCTGACAGATCGCGGCATCGTCGCCCATGTAATCCACCACCCGGACAAAGCCGTGATCGAGCACCGGGTAGGCGGTGTAGAGATGCTTTTCCATCCCCGGTGCCGTGGCGCGCAGTGTGCCTTGCGGGGCGGCGCGCAGCGTGTCGATTTCTGACTGCTGATCGGGGCTGAGCGGCATTGGGGGTCCTCATAAAGCTGTGTGTTGCGGGCGGGTGTACACAGATTTGCAGCTGCGTTGAAGGTTATTGAGGCCTTTTGCGCGGGCAAACTGCACGTGGCCGCCGCCAGTATGAGGGCAATGTGGGCTGGCCACGATGACGAGGCGTTCGAACCTGAGCGCCACAAGGCGGGCGTGGCGGCGAATCACGGCCGGTCCGGCGGTGCCACGCCTGGCTGGTGGTGGGGCAGAATGCGGCTTTGCAGCACGGCAGGCTCGACTTATGCGTCCTGCCCTTTACTGTTTTCCTCAGCACGAACGGAAAGGAGGTGCCCCCAATGGGCATCAAGTATCTGCACACCATGGTCCGCGTTGCGGATTTGGAAAAATCTGTTGAATTTTACAAACTGCTGGGCCTGAAGGAACGCCGCCGCAGTGAAAACGAAAAGGGCCGGTTCACGCTGGTGTTCCTGTGCCCGCCCGATCAGGATGACGGCACCGCCGATGTCGAGCTGACCTATAACTGGGATGGCGACGACGGGCTGCCATCGGATTCGCGGCATTTCGGCCATCTCGCCTATACCGTGCCCGACATCTACGCGATGTGCGGCGCGCTGCAGGCCGCCGGGGTCACCATCAACCGCCCACCGCGCGACGGGCACATGGCCTTTGTCCGCTCGCCCGACAATATCTCGATCGAACTGCTCCAGCAGGGCGATGCGCTGCCGCCGCAAGAGCCTTGGGCCAGCATGGAGAATGTCGGCCATTGGTAAGGCTGGCGCTCTGGTCGGTGCTTTTTGCGCTCGGGCTTGCGGGCGCTCCCGCGGCGCGGGCCGAAGGGTGCCGACTGGCGTTGTTGCTTGCGCTTGACGTGTCATCTTCGGTCGATGCCGAGGAATATAGCCTACAGAAACAAGGCATTGCCGCCGCGCTGTCGGATCCGGACGTGCGCGGCGCGCTGCTGGACGGCGATCAACGGGTTGCGCTGTCGATCTATGAGTGGAGCGGTCGGCGGCAATCGACCGTGGTGCTGCCTTGGGTGCTGCTCGACAGCGCTGCGACGCTGCAGGGCGCGGTGGCGACGTTGCTTGCCGCGCCGCGCAGCTTCGACCGGTTTCCCACCGCGATGGGCTTTGCGCTGGGATTCGGATCTGAGCTGCTCCGCGAGGCGCCGCCCTGTACGCGGCAGGTGATCGACATATCAGGCGACGGCATCACCAACGATGGCTTCCGCCCGCAGCAGGCCTATCAGCATTTTCCCTTTGCCGGGGTCACGGTGAATGGGCTGGCGGTGATGGGATCGGATCCGCGCGTGGTCGAGTATTTCCGCGGCGAGGTGGCGCATGGCCCTGGCGCCTTTGTCGAGATCGCCGAAGGATATCAGGACTTTCGCCGCGCCATGACGCTCAAGCTGTTTCGCGAGCTGAACGACATGATCGTCGGCTCGCTCGAGCCTTGAGGCGCAAGAGAGTCAGCACTGCTGTCGTAAGGTAACAGAAAAATGACCATCTCTCGAAATGCGGCATTGTGACGCGGCAATTCCGTGTTAGCCTTCTCGGTGAGGAGGAACCTGAATGACACCATACCTGATTGGCCTTTGCATCGGCCTGTTGATCATGGCCCCTGTGATCGGGCTTGCGCTTTACGCCGGATTGATTGCCCGCAAAGAGGGCGGGATGCAGCGCGATTTCGCGCGTGGTTTCCAGCCAGCGTTGCGCGTTGTCGGGGGCAGCGCCGCCCGTTGATCAGCCCGGCGCGCGGTGTGGCCCGAGGAGGGGCAGGCACTGCGTTCGGGGTCTTGTGGGCGAGCCTGTTGTTGGTCTGACGCCACGCGAAACACGTCTCTGAACGGTCGTTCCTTCGGGAGCGGCCGTTCGTGTTTTCAACCTCATCTGCGGTGATTGCGAATCTTGGGGGGTATCGTCATGCCGCGCGCGACGCGGCGGGCAGCCGCACCATCTGGGCAATGCAGCGGGCGCCTTGTCGACAGGCCGAGCGGATCGCTTGCCAACGGGGCTGCCGGTGAGCGGCGCCGCCAAGGCGCTGAGAGACAACGCCACGGGTGTCGTCAATGCAGGCGCGCGCTGCGGGGCTGCGGCGGACAAGGCCGCCGCTGACGCCCGTCAGTAGATGTAGCGGATCTGGTCTGTCCAGAAACGTTCCACCCGGCGCAGCCCGTTGTTGATCATGTCGAGCCCGTCTAGGTCGACGACGTTGCGCGCTTCGAGACCATCGGCGTGGCGCTCGAAGAGGTGCTGCACCGTATCGCGAATGTCGCGCCCCTGCGCGGTCAGGCGGACCCGAACCGAGCGCCGGTCGATCTCGCAGCGTTGATGGTGCATGTATCCCATCTCGACCAGCTTCTTGAGATTGTAGCTGACGTTGCTGCCCTGATAATAACCGCGCGACTTCAATTCGCCCGCCGTGACCTCGTTGTCACCGATGTTGTAGAGCAGCAGCGCCTGCACTGCGTTGATCTCGATGACACCGGTGCGCTCGAACTCATCCTTGATCACGTCGAGCAACAGCCTGTGAAGCCGTTCCACGAGCGCAAGAGTCTCGAGATACCCGGCCATGTAACCGCTCAGCGGCTTCTTTCCCATGGAGGCATGAATGCTCATTACCGTCTCCGCCTGTTCAGAACCTCAGGCAGATTTCGGGCATAAAAGCCAAGATTGCGTTAAATCGCGGCGTTTTATTGGAAAAGTCATGGCGCGCAGGCGGTGGCCTTGATGTCTGCGATCATCTGGCGCAGCGACTCGGGGGCCTCGATCTGGCCGGAAACCCACTGGTACAGATCCTGATCGTTCTCTTCGAGCAGCACCTCGTAAGTGTCCAGCATGGCGGCATCCATCAACGCCAGCCGCGCATCGCAATAGCGCACGAGGATGATGTCCATCTCTTTGATTCCACGGCGCATCGAGCGCATCCGCAACCGCTTCAGGCGGTGTTCAGGAGACTCGTTTTCCGGCGGCACGGCGCGGGGGATCTGGATCTGGGTCATGCGGTGTCCTTCAGAATCTGGCGCAGGGATTTTTCCAGCCGGGCCAGCCGGTCCTGCGAGGTTTTCATCTGGGCGCGAAGCTCGCGGATGTCCAGCAGGGCCTCGCGCAGATCCTGCGGCAGAACGTCCGCCCCGTCGGGGGCGGGTACGCCATCGCCCTCGCCGCTCAGAAGCCAGTTCACCGAAACGTCGAGCAGCCCGGCCAGTTGCGACAGCCTTGCGGCGCGCGGTTCGGCCACGTCGTTTTCCCAGCCCTGAAGCGACTTCAGCTTGACGTCCAGCCGCCGTGCCAGCGCCTCTTGCGTCATGCCCGCGCTCTCGCGCGCGGCGGCGACGCGATCTCCGAAGGTGGCAGTGTCGGGGCCGTACCAATCGTCTGTCATCCGTGTCTCCTCTTCCGCCCGCAAGCGGCTTGTACGGCTGCGGGGGGCACCCTATGACAGACGGGATCTCAATACAAACGGTGCCCCGTCATGGCTTTCCTTTCCGATACGCTCGCTCGTGTGAAACCCTCGCCCACCGTGGCGATGACCCAGCTTGCCGCCGAGCTGAAGGCGCAGGGCAAGGACATCATCGGCCTGAGCGCCGGAGAGCCGGATTTCGACACGCCCGACAACATCAAGGCCGCCGCCATCGCCGCGATCAATGCCAACCAGACGAGATACACCGCCCCGGACGGCATCATCGAGCTGAAACAGGCGATCTGCGCCAAGTTCGCCCGCGAGAACGGGCTAAGCTATGAGCCCTCGCAGATCAGCGTCAGCACGGGCGGTAAGCAGGTGCTGTACAACGCCTTCATCGCCACGCTCAATCCGGGCGACGAGGTAATCATTCCCGCGCCTTACTGGGTCAGCTATCCCGATATCGTCAAGCTGGGGCAGGGCACGCCGGTCATCATCGAGGGCAAGCCGGAGCTTGGCTACAAGATCACCGCCGATCAGCTTGAAGCGGCGATCACCCCCCAGACCAAGTGGTTCCTGTTCAACTCGCCCAGCAACCCAACCGGCGCGGGCTATTCCTGGGCCGAGCTCAAGGCGATCACCGAGGTGCTGATGAAGCACCCGCATGTCTGGGTGATGAGCGACGATATGTATGAACATCTGGCCTATGACGGGTTCGAATTCTGCACCCCGGCGCAGGTCGAACCGGCGCTGTATGAGCGCACGCTGACGGTCAATGGCGTCAGCAAGGCCTATGCCATGACCGGCTGGCGCATCGGCTATGCGGGCGGCCCGGTGGCGTTGATCACCGCCATGCGCAAGGTGCAGTCGCAATCGACCAACAACCCCTGCACGATCAGCCAGTGGGCGGCGGTCGAGGCGCTGAACGGCCCGCAGGATTTCCTTGCCCCCCGCGCCGAGGCGTTCCGGCGCCGCCGCGATCTGGTCTGCGAAAAGCTGAACGCCATCGACGGCATCACCTGCCCGGTGCCTGAGGGGGCGTTCTACGTCTATCCGTCGATTACCGGCCTGCTGGGCAAGACCTCGGCGGCGGGCAGGGTGATCGGCGATGACGAAGCCTTCGCCACGGCGCTGCTCGAAGAGCAGGGCGTCGCGGTGGTGTTCGGGGCGGCGTTCGGGCTGTCTGCGAATTTTCGCATCTCTTATGCGACCTCGGATGCGGTGCTGGAAGAGGCCTGCGCCCGCATCGCCGTGTTCTGCGACGGGCTGCGCTAGGCGATGTCGGGCGATCTGCCGAAACATTACTTTCGCATCCGCGACAATGGCGCGACGGTGTTCCGGGTGGACACCGAGAACCGCCAGCGCCGCATCGACATGGATCAGATCGCCGTGGTCAATCTCAACAAGGACGAGATCAGGCCGCATGGCGAGCGGGAGCTGAATGCCGAGGATGAGGCCGCCATCCGCGCCTGGATGAGCGAGCGCAAGACCTTGCTGGCGATGCGCGAAATCGACGACATTCACCGCGCCATCGACCATCTGAACCAGACGGCGCAATGGGCGCAGGCCCGGGCGTCGCAGGATCAGCTTGAGGCGGTGACTGATGCGCTGCTGCTGGCGATGCACGACCTGCGCACGGTTCTGGTGCGCAAGAAGGCCGATCGGCTGAGCGGCAGGTGACGCGAAACAATCACTGCGCGGGCTGGGCATTGTTTTGGCCCGCGCGACATTCCTCTGGAAATATCACATTTCATTGACGGATTGCTCGATGCTGATAGGCTTTCGAGCAGCAGCTTTTGATAGTGCGGTTTTCTAAAGGACAGATAGATACCATGCGCGCAATGACTTTCCTTGGTGCCCTCGCGGCCGTGACCGTTGGTGCCTCTGGCGCCTTTGCCTGGGGGGATGCCTATACCGGCGATGCCACCTCCGATCTGAGCCGCCAGCCGCTGGTGCAGGCTTGGCCGCAGGGCAGTCACTGCCCCGCCGGGAAACAGCCGGTGATCGTTGGCGGTGCGATCTTCTGCGGCATTCCGACCGCTGGCCGCTATTACGACCCGCAGCCGCTGCGCGCGAGCCATGCGCCCAAGCCCGCCGCCAAGGCCTACTTGCCGCGCGCCTATGCGCCCGCTGGCGAAAAGGGTGTGGTCTCTCAATAAGCCGCAGCGGCAAGGTTCCGGGTCATCCGGCCTTGGCAAGACCCTACGGGCCGCGTATACGCGCGGCCTCAACCATTTGCGGGGATCGTGACATGCAGGGTAGCGCCAATCTCAACATCATGATCAAGGCGGCGCGCAAGGCGGGCCGCTCGCTGGTGAAGGATTTCCGCGAGGTCGAGAACCTTCAGGTGTCGATGAAGGGTGCCGGTGACTTCGTCAGCCGCGCCGACACCGCCGCCGAAACCATCATCAAGGAGGCGCTGCTCGAGGCGCGTCCGACCTATGGCTGGCTGGGCGAAGAGACCGGCGAGCAGGCCGGGCAGGACCCGACCCGGCGCTGGATTGTCGATCCGCTCGACGGCACCACCAATTTCCTGCACGGCATGCCGCACTGGGCGATTTCCATCGCGCTCGAGCACAAGGGTCAGATCGTCGCTGGCGTGGTCTATGACGCCGCCAAGGACGAGATGTTCTATGCCGAGAAAGGTTCTGGTGCTTGGCTGAACGATTCCCGTCGTCTGCGGGTGTCGGGGCGCAACCGGATGATCGAGGCGGTGTTTGCCACGGGTATTCCGTTTGCGGCCAAGAACACGCTGCCGGCGATGCTGAAGGATCTGGGCCGGCTGATGCCGGAATGCGCCGGGGTGCGGCGCTGGGGCGCGGCCTCGCTGGATCTGGCCTATGTGGCGGCAGGCCGCTACGACGGCTACTGGGAGCGTGAACTGAACCTTTGGGACATCGCGGCAGGCTACCTGATTGCGCAGGAGGCTGGCGCGCTGATCGAAGGTGTGCGCGAGGGGCAGGAGCCGCTTGAGTCGGGCTCGATCCTGTGCGCCAACAACGATATCTTCGCCAGCTTCGCAAAGACCATCCGCGGCGCCTGAGGCAATCGCTGCAGGGGGGCGCTGCCCCCCGCGCGAGTCGCGCTCCCCCCGGGATATTTCCGGCCAGAAGAAGCTGCGGGCGCTGTCGGGCTGTGTAGGTGCGGCATATGGTGGGCCGGGTTTGAGGTGAGCCTGTCCGGCTAGAGTTTGCGGACCTATGCGGAGGGCCTAAGGCCGCCGAGGGTCTTGGGCCTGCGCGCGAGGTTGCCGGCGGTGATCACGTCCGCCAGACGGAGGCGGAACTGGTCGTGCTAGGGGACGCGCTTGACGCTCGCCTCTGTGGCTGTGCTGAAACCATTCGACGATTTCCATCGGCTGATCGCGACACGCGCAGATTATCAGTGCTCAGTTCGGGTGGTATCCGAGGCCACGGGTATTCCCTTGGCCTGCTATCTCGGTCGCGCTGGCTTCGAGGTGGATCTTGTGTCATCCGCAGCCTCGCTGCCCGGAATCCGCGACAAGAGCGATCCCAATGACATGCAGGTGATCCTGCCCCTGATGGCGATTGGGATCGCGTCGTTTGATCATCACCTGCTCTTGTTCGCCGCCAATGAGTTTTCGGAACTGGCCAAACCCCGCGACATGGTTGCTCACCCGAAGAGTGGACTCTGGCATCGGGTCTCCATTGCCCGGCGAGGCGGGTTTACAGGCATGAGAGAGGGCCGCGGTTTCGCCGCGAAGCCGGTCGGTGCCTCCGCAGCTTTCGCGGTGATGGGTTCTCTGTCGTCTTTGAACGCTATTTGTTGTCGCATATTGATCGCCGGGACCGGCCCGATCACCCCCCTGATTATCCCGTGCAGTAGCCGGTGATCTGCGTCGCTTCGGACAGCATCGGCACGTTGCAGTATACATTGCCTGACAGGCGCGTCATCAGGATGCGAGAGGCCTTGCGCCCATCCGGCCCGGCCTGTTCCGGGGCAGGCCAAGCCATCGGAACATGGCGGTGCCCGGTGGCGCGGCCGTCTCATGCTTTGCTGCGACAATCGCCATTCGGGTCACACGGCGTGGCGCTCCTGCGGCGGACCTGTCCCATGATGCTCTTTCCCAAGGCCGAGAGAGGATCGCAGCGTCAAACCATGGGATCAATCTCCTAGCGGTCCGAGGGATGGTTGATGCCGTCGTTCCACGGGATGGGTTCGTGATCGGCGGGGGTCACGCCGTCGATTGCGCCCATGTTAACGCCATACTCATGGGGGTTCGAGCGGCGGCGGTGGTACATGTAGATGCCGCAGACCGAGCAGAAATGATGCTGCGCGGTGTTGGTGTTGAACTGGTAGAGCGTCAGCTTGTCGGCGCCTTTGACCACCTTTACGCCGCCCAGCGGTGCGCTGACAGCAGGGGCGCCGCGGCGTCGGCAATAAGAGCAATCGCAGCGGCGCGCCGTGTCGAGCCCGTCGCTGAGCGTGACCTGCAGTTCGACGGCGCCGCAGTGGCAAGTGGCTTTCACCGGATCTGTCATCGTCTTCGTCCTGTCTTTGGAATGCGGATCGTGTCGGTGTAGCGCCCGGTGGGGTGGGGCGGGCGGCCGTGGGTACGGTTCCAGAACGCGGGGCCGCCCCGGCGCAGCCAGACGGGCAGGATCAGCACCATGCCGCCGATGAACCCGCCCAGATGGGCGAGGTAGGCGACGCCGGTGCCATCGGACTGCCCGCTGAGTTCGCCAAGGAGCTGCAGCGCGAACCAGACCGCCAGCATCAGCCAGGCGGGCACCGGAAAGACCTTGATCACGATGATCAGGATCACGACGAGATCGACCCGTGCCTTGGGAAACAGCAACAGGTAGCCGCCCATGACGCCAGCGATCGCTCCCGATGCGCCCACCGTCGGGACCACCGACAGGGGTTGCGCGACATATTGGGTCAGCGCCGCGATGATGCCGCTGGCGAGGTAAAAGCCAAGATAGGGGCCGTGGCCGAGCGCGTCTTCGATATTGTCGCCGAATATGAACAGGAACAGCATGTTGCCAGCCAGATGCATCAGCCCGCCATGCAGGAACATCGAGGTCAGGATGCCCGCGTAGCCCTGCCCTTCGCTGATCAGGGCAGGGATCAGCGCCCAGTCGAAGAACAACGCGTTGATGGCGCGCGGGTCGCGAAACAGGCCCCAGTAGCTGATGAAGAGACCGACGTTGAGCAGGATCAGCCCGTAAGTGACATAGGGCGTTCGGCCAGACGGGTTGTGATCGCGAATGGGAAACATGACGTCAGAGTGGCGCGAAGCTGGCCTGCGTCAAGCGCGATTGTCGCCCCGGGCGCGCTGCGTGTGCCCGGGGCGGGGGATCACATGTTGCCGCCAAGCAGCGCGGCGTTGCCGCCCGATGCGGTGGTGTCGATGCACACGTGCTTTTCGGCGCGGGCGTGGCCCGTATCGGGCGCGCCGGTGATCAGCGTCAGGATCGGCCCGCTGCGGTTTGCCAGCGACTTGCGGTAGGCGCGGGCGCTGTCTTCGTCGCCCCACCACAGAGCCGAGGAGATGCCTTCCAGCGATTCGAGCATTTCGGGCGTTACCTTGCCCTGAGCACAGACTGCGACGCCGCCGAGCAGGCGCACAGCGTCGGCCTGCGCCGCCGCGCAGTCGTGCCCCGGCCCGAGGCACAGCACCGGCGGGCGAGCGTGGGTGGTGTATTGGTTTGCTTCGCCGGTGGGGCCGGGCAGGTCGGTGGTTTTCGGCGCGGGCGCCTCGCCTGCCTTGTCGATGGCTGCCGTCAGCCGCGAGGCGACCTCGGTTTTATCCCAGCTGCCAACGGGGCCAGGCGCGACGTGCTGGCGGAAGCGCTCGCAATAGAGCGGGCCGCCCGCCTTGGGGCCGGTGCCCGACAGACCCTCGCCGCCAAAGGGCTGGCTGCCGACGATGGCGCCGATCTGGTTGCGGTTGACGTACAGATTGCCCGCGGCGATGCGCTTGGTCACATGTTCGACCCGGTCGTCGATGCGGGTCTGAAGGCCGAAGGTCAGCCCGTAGCCGGTGGCGTTGATCGCGTGGATCACCTTGTCGAGCGCGTCGGCCCTGAAGGTGGCGACATGCAGCACCGGGCCGAAGATCTCGCGCTCCAGCGATTCGATGCCTTTGACGCGGATCATGGTCGGGGAGATGAAATGACCCACGCCGGGCATCGGCGTTTCCTTGATCAGATCGCCGCGGGCGCGGGCGGCGTCGATATAGGCCTTGATACCGTTGAAGGCCTCGGCGTCGATGACCGGGCCGATGTCGGTGGTCAGTTCCCACGGCTGGCCGGCGACAAGCGCATCCATCGCTCCCTCGAGCATCTCGATCACGTGGGGCGCGATGTCGTCTTGCAGATACAGGCAGCGCAGCGCCGAACAGCGCTGACCGGCCGACTGGAAGGCCGATTCCACCACTGCACGCACTGCCTGTTCGGGCAGGGCCGTGCTGTCGACGATCATCGCGTTAAGCCCGCCGGTTTCCGCGATCAGCGGGGTGCCGGGCGCAAGGTTTGCCGCGATGGATCTATGGATGATCTGCGCGGTGTCGGTCGAGCCGGTGAAGGCAACACCCGATACCTGCGGCGCGCTTGTCAGCGCGGCGCCGACATCACCGGCGCCGGGCAGCAGTTGCAGCGCCGAGGCGGGCACGCCGGCCTCGTGCAGCAGTTGCACGGCGCGATAGGCGATCAGCGAGGTCTGCTCGGCCGGTTTCGCCAGCACGGCGTTGCCGGTGGCCAGCGCCGCCGACAGCTGCCCGGTGAAGATCGCCAGCGGGAAGTTCCACGGCGAGATGCAGGCGAACACGCCGCGCGGGGCGTCGGGTTTATCCAATGCGCGGGCGGCATAATAGCGCAGGAAATCCACCGCTTCGCGCAGCTCGGCCACGCCGTCGCGCAGGGTCTTGCCGGCCTCGCGGTGCAGCAAGGCGAAGATCTCTCCGAAATGCGCCTCGAACAGGTCGGCAGCGGCGTTCAGGATGCGGGCGCGCTCCTGCGGCGCGGCGGCCCAGGGGTGCGCGGCGGCGGCGGCGGCGCACACGGTTTCGGCGCTGGCCCAGGTGATCTCGCCCACCTTGTCGGCGGGATTGGCGGGGTTCGGCACATCCGCCACAGCGCCCACCGGGGCATCGACGCAGACCAGCGGCGCGGCCTGCCACAGATGCGCGCGGAACGGCGCGCGCGCCTCGTCGATCTGCGCCAGCGTCGGGCGATGGGTCAGATCGAAACCCTGAGAATTTGCCCGTTCGGGCAGGAACAGCTCCGAGGCGCGGGCGAGGGGGCGGCGATCGCTCGCGTCGAACGGGTCGGCGGCGACGGTTTCGGGCGGGACCTCTTCGTCGACGATCTGGTTAACGAAAGAGGAGTTCGCGCCGTTCTCCAGCAGCCGCCGTACCAGATAGGCCAGCAGGTCGGCATGGGCGCCGACAGGGGCGTAGATGCGGCAGCGGGTGCCGGTGTTTTTCACCAGCGCATGCAGCGTCTCGCCCATGCCATGCAGGCGCTGGAATTCGAACGCGCTGTTTGCCACGCCACCCTCTTTGGCCATGTGCAGCACGGCGGCGACGGTGTGGGCGTTGTGGGTGGCGAATTGCGGGTAGATGCGCGCCGTCATGCCCAGCAGCTTGCGGGCGTTGGCGATGTAGGAAATGTCGGTGTGGGTCTTGCTGGTGAAGACCGGAAAACTGTCGATTCCCTCGACCTGCGCGCGTTTGATCTCGGTGTCCCAATAGGCGCCTTTGACCAGCCGCACCATGATGCGGCGATCATAGGCCTGCGCCAGCGCGTGCAGCCAGTCGATGGTTTCAGAGGCACGCAGCCCGTAGGCCTGCACCACCACGCCAAAGCCATCCCAGCCCGCCAGCGTCGGCGAGGCAAAGGCCGCGCCGATCACGTCGAGCGAGATCGACAGGCGGTCGGCTTCCTCGGCGTCGATGTTCAGGCCGATGCCCGCCGCCTTGGCCTGCTCGCACAGTTGCAACAGGCGCGGCACCAGCGTTGCCATGACCTGTTTGACTTGGCCTTCCTCGTAGCGCGGGAACAGCGCCGAGAGCTTCACCGAAATGCCGGGATTGGCGCCGATGTCGCTGTGCTTTGCCGCCTTGGCGATGGCGTCGATGGCCTTGGAATAGGCCTCGAGATAGCGCAGCGCGTCGCCTTCGGTGCGGGCGGCCTCGCCCAGCATGTCATAGGAATAGGTGTAGCCCTTCGCCTCCATCGCCTCGCCGCGTTTCATCGCCTTCTGAATGGTTTCGCCCAGCACGAACTGGCTGCCCATCTCTTTCATGGCGCGCCCGACAGCGGTGCGGATCACCGGCTCGCCCATGCGTTTGACGGCGGCGCGCAGATGCCCCGCAGGGCCGGGGCGGGCGGTAGGATCAAGCACGCGCCCGGTCAGCATCAGCGCCCATGTCGAGGCATTGACCAGCGGCGAGGACGAGCGGCCCATGTGCCGCCCCCAATCGGACGGCGCGATCTTGTCTTCGATCAGCGCGTCGATGGTTTCGGCGTCCGGCACCCGCAACAAGGCCTCGGCAAGGCACATCAGCGCGATGCCCTCGTCGGTGGACAGACCGTATTCGGCCAGAAACACCTCCATCAGGCCGGGCTTGGTGCTACTGCGAATATCGCGCACCAGCTGCGCGGCGCGCTGGCCGATCTGGGCGCGCGCCTCGGGCGGCAGCGCGGCGGTCTGGCGCAGCCGGGCCACGGTGGCCTCTTCGGGCGCATACATGTTCAGGTCGATAAGCGAGCGGATTTCGGGGGCGATGTCGCGGGGCATCTCTTGTCCTCGGTGATTTTTGCCACCATATAGGCTAAGAGAAAGTCGTTTGGCCTTATTGTGTGCCACCGGGTCATCTTTTCGACCGAAAAACGCAGGATTTTCGATGCAGCACGATCAGGAAGAGTTCGACCGGTTCGATCAGGCGATCCTCACCACCCTTGCATCCGAAGGGCGAATCTCGATCACCGAACTCGCGCGCAGGATCGGCCTGTCCAAAAGCCCGACGCAAGCACGGCTGCGGCGGCTCGAAGAACTGGGGGTGATCCGCGGCTACCGGGCGATTCTGGATCCGATCCGGCTGGGTCTGGATCACGTGGCCTTTGTCGAGGTGCGCATGTTCGACACCCGCGAAGCCTCGCTCGAAGCGTTCAACGCGGCGGTCGCCAGCGTGCCCGAGATAGAACAGGTGCACCTGATCGCCGGGAATTTCGACTATCTGCTCAAGGTGCGCACCGCCGACATGCGCAGCTATCGCCGGGTGCTTGCGGAAAAGATCTCGACCTTGCCGCATGTGTCGACGACCTCGACCTATGTGGCGATGCAGGCGGTCAAGGAAGCTGGCGTCGCGCCGGAAGGGGCGGATTAGAGCGCAATTCATCCGGGCGGTTGCGAACGGCGGATTGTTCTTCGACCCGGCGCCGGTTAGGAAAGCACTGGCGCCCGCAAGGGCCCGGTTCGCTGCGGGCGTGGTGGAACGGTAGACACAAGCGACTTAAAATCGCTAGGGCATTGCCCGTGCGGGTTCGATTCCCGCCGCCCGCACCAATGTCCGGGCGGCGTCTCGGCAGAGACCTTGGCTTGAACTGATACGTCATTTCTGCCTGCCGCATGGCGCGGCGCTGCCTTCGCTGTATGATCAGATCATCGCACCAATCGCGCCGCGTTCCGGCGATTTTCGTGCCTTTGCGCATCACATGTGCGCGGCATCGGGCGGACTCGGTCTGGCCTACCTTCGACCTTCGGCCAATGGTCACGTCATCCAGCCAGGTTGGGGCTGATTCCCGAAGAAACCACAAAGAAGGATATTGAGTGAAACCCGCTGAAGCGTTTGAAAGTTATAGTCTGACCGAGGCCGAGATGGCCTATATCGTCGGGGTTGAAGAAGATACGTTGCGGAGCTGGCGCAGGAACGGCAAGGTGCTTGAGGGGATATCGCGAGACTTCTACATCTTCAGCAACACCTATGAGGTCTATAATCAGGCGAATCCCTGCACCTATACTTCTTCCAAGACAACGTTATTCGAACTTCCCAGCGATGTCGTGGACCGTGCGGAACAAGTGATCGCTGGCAGTCAAGGTGCACATGCCGCGGCAGAGATGCGGCAGGCCTACGACGCTGAAATGACGCGTTTGCGCGATGCTGGCCAAGTCTGGTCAGCAAGAGCTCGGGATTAACAGCAACAGCTAAGGGCGCGATGTTGCTCTGGCATCTCACCAAAACAAGAAGCCCCTATCGCTAGGGGCTTTTTACATCAGGCAAGTCTTTGATTTTTAATGGTACCGCCTACCCGGCTCGAACGGGTGACCTCTTGATCCACAATCAAGCGCTCTAACCTACTGAGCTAAGGCGGCACGATGGAGGGGGACATAACGCCCACTCAAATTGATTGCAAGTCGGAATTCCGCAGGAAAAGCACGCGATCCCAGCATTGTTCGATCAGCGCGGCGCCATAGCTGTGCACGGGGCGCGTTGCGTGTGGCGTAAAGCCGTTTTCGCGCGCGTCGAGCCTGCCATGCGTGTCGAGCAGCCAGCGCCGGTCCGGCGGGATGCAAACGGTGATGCGCACCCGGGCCATGGCTGCGCGACCTCAGGCGCGCGCTTGCAAATCGAGCGCTCCGGCGCTAGGCCTGCGCGATCTTTTTGGCCTCCTCCGGGGGCCGCGACAGGGACATGTGTATCATGGGCATCAATACCGAACGCGACGTCGAGGCGAACCTTCAGATCGGCCCCACCGACAAGGGCATGGTGCGGCTGTTCGTGCTTGCCGGAGACCTTGAGATTCCGATGGATTTCCATCCCGAGGAGGCCGAAGAGATCGCCGAAGAGCTGCGTGCCGCCGCCGCCACCGCCCGCAAGGTCAAGACCCGGCGCTAACCGGCACCATCCAGAAGCGCTCCGGGATCGCGCAGCGCCTGCAGACGGCGCGCCGCATGGACCGCAAAGCGGCGCACCAGCGCATTGCGCCGGGCGCCGGGCAGTTTCGATTCCGGCCCCATGCGCAGGATCTCCGCATCATAGGCATCGGCGATGATCAGCCCGGTGCCATCGGGCAGCAGATCGGTGGGAAACTGCTCGTCGACCGCCCAGAAATAACGGTCGCACCAATCAAGATAGCCCTGCCACTTGCCATCCGACAGGAAATCGGCGCGGCTGCTCTTGCATTCGATCACCCAGATCTCGCCCTTGGGCCCCAGCGCCATCACGTCGACGCGTTTGCCGCGTTCGGGCACGAATTCCTCGATCACGGCAAAGCCGTGCCCTGCCGACAGGTGGCGGCACACGCCCCGCGCAAGCAGCTGGCCGGGCATCAAAAGCGGATCAGGGGCGCTCATCATGCGCTGATGATATGAACAATACGTGAACGAAGGCAAGCCCGCCGCGGCTCACCCTTCCTTGAGCGCCGCGCGCACCTATCTGACACAGGTTGCAACCCAGGGAGTTCCCGCGATGACCGAAATCCACGGCTCCAAGGCCCGTGGCGTACGCCATGCCCGCGAACTGCAAGACCACTTGATCTGGCTCGACACGTTTTCGGGCACTGCGCTCGGGGTGCTGGCGGTGGCGTCGGGAATCTATACCTATCTCGGGGTCTCGTCGCTGCTCGATGACAACGGCGCCATGTCGGTGTTCGCTGCGGTTGCCTATTCGGTCGCGGTCTCGGTGGGGATCTTCGTGTTCTGGTCCTACCTGATGCGGCTGTTTCCGGCGGTGAAGACAGCCCGCGCGCGCGCCGGGCTGCTGGCGGCGATGGGGGCAGGGTGCCTTGCCATCGTCGCCATGTCGTCGTGGCTCAACGCTGCGGCGCTGGCTGGCTCGGCGGCGGTGGAACAGCATCTTGCCAAGACGGTGCAGGATTATCAGGCCTCGCTCGAGCGCACGCATGAAATCGCCCTGTCGGCGCAATCGCTGGAACGCGATGTCGCCCGCGTGCGCCAGAGCTTCGAGGATCTGTCCGAACAAGAGGCCGCCGGCACGCTGTCGGGCCTTGCCGGGCGCGGCGCGGTGTTCCGGGTGCTGCGCCAGAAATCCGCCGAACTGACGGGGCTGGAAACCCAGATCGCCGGGCAGACGCCGCTGGTGCAGCAAGCCTTTGAACAGGGCAACGCCATCCTGTCGCGGATGCGCGCGCTGACGGTCGAACCCGGCCCGGTCGAGGCCCGCTCGGTGGAATTCTCCGAAGCTGCGGTGCAGTTGCAGGGGCTGCTCGCGCAGCTGCGCCAGCTGTCGGTGGCGCCGCTGGTGGAACGCGCGGCGCAGGATCTGTCGGCCTCGGTGGTCCTGCCCGATCTCGACGGTAGCACCGAAGAGATTCGCGGCAATCAGACCGCCACGATCGATTCCGTGCTTGCCGCGCTGGCCAGCCGCGCCGCCACGCTCGAACAGGCTGCGCGCGCGGTCACGGCGATGGCCCCCGCGAGCGAGGTCACCTACACGCCGGTCTCTTCCGCCGACGCGGTGATCCTCTATGCACGCAACTTCGTGCCGTCCTGGGCGGGGGCAATCGCCATCGACCTGCTGCCCGCGGTGCTTGTGTTCATCGTCGCCGTCACGCAAGGGGTGATCCGCGAGAACCGCGAGGGCAGCGGCATCGAAGACAGCATGAGCCTTGCCGAACTGCGCGCTGCCCTGGCCGCACTGCGCGATGTCGAAGCCGACCTCGCCAAGCTGCCCCCCACGCCAGACCCCGCCGCAGGAAACGAGCCTGAGATCCCGCGCCTGCAAGATCGGGCAAGCTGATGGCGATGAGCGTGAGCCGCGTCCTCAGCGGCATCCTTGGGGTTCAGATCGTGCTGGGCGCGCTTCTGGTGGTCGGAGACGTGCAGGACGGGCTGCGCATGCCCTCCTTCGGCCCCTCTGCTCCGCGCCTCAGCGAACCGGTGCGGCCCGGCGATCAGCGCCGCCTGTACAATCCAGACTACCAGCGCCCGCCGCTCGACCCTGCCCGCAATCCCGGCGACTTGCCCAAGCGGCTGACCCTGACGCAGGACAGCGGCACCACTTGGCGACTCGAAGGCGCCATCGCGGGCGGCGACGCAGAGCGCATCATCGACCAGCTGACCGCCGCCGATCCCGCCATCGCCACCCTGATCCTGCAAAGCCCGGGCGGCTCTGTTCAGGACGCTCTGCAGATCGGGCGCCACCTGCGCGATGCGGGCATCGGCACGGCGATGCTGCGCGGCGAGATCTGCTATTCCGCCTGTCCCTACCTCTTCGTGGGCGGCACCGAGCGCCGCATCGAAGATGGCGCCTCGCTTGGCGTGCACCAGCATTACTTCGGCGAAAGCACGATCCTGCCCGCCTTCGTCGCCGTCGAGAGCATCCAGCGCGGACAAGGCGAAGTGATGACCTATCTCAATGACATGGGGATCGATCCGATGGTCATGCAACACGCCCTGACCACCCCGTCAGACGAGATCTACGTGCTGCTTCCCGAAGAACTCGACCGATACGGTTTCGAAACTGCCACAGACAGTTGAAGCCCTGCGCCGCGCCCGCCCTTCATCTTGCCAGATAAACTCCGGGGGGTGAGGCCGCAGGCCGAGGGGGGCTGGCCCCCCTGCAACGCCACCCCTCCGCAGCAATTTCAACGAAAGATGACAACAAGGGATTGCCGGAACCGGTCCGCGCCCCTACATGGCGGTCAGGCGGGTTTCTGCGCTCCTCGTGCATGGTTGCATTCCGGTGGCCTTAAGCAATTCCGAGGGAGCTGGCTCTGTCCGGGCCCTGGCCCGTTTACCTGGCGCCCACCTGTACATACAGGTCCTCGGGAATGAGATAACCCCACGGTTGCCGCGGTTCCCGCCACTTTGCCTGACGCTGCAAAGAAAAACCGCCCCGCGGGGCGCTCGATCAAAGCGGGCGGCCGCGCGCCGACGGGGCTTTGATCCGCACTGTTGCGGGCGCCATCGTCGCGCCCGGCATCCGTTTGCCGCCAGGGGGCGCCGCGCCGTCATCGCCCATCCGCATGATCGAGATCGCGAACTGCACCCCGGCAAACACCAGCCCGTTGAACAGCCACAGCAGGAACACCGCAAGCAAACCCGCCTCGCTGCTGGTCACGAGGTGATACAGGTTCGCCACGTTCAGCCACAGCAGCAGCCCGACGAACACAGCCGACAGGGCAAAGCCGGCGACAACCTGAACGATATAAAGACGGATGAGCTTGGGCATCACGCAATACTCCCTTGGCATTTTTTTCATGCGACGGTGTATGTCGCTACCTTGATGCCGTACCGCTGCCAGCCGGATGCACCATCACGAGGGCGACTTTATCACGATAATGTAATATGATGGCGAGTGAAATCGGCCCATTCGTCGCAGTTTTGCACCACCCGCGCAGCGTCATGAAAATAATCCTCTTTGCGCGGCGGAAGCTGGGGTTTGCTGCGTTCACATACGAATTGACTCCAATTTGGAAGTTCAGTTTCAACCCCGCGCCGGATCATTGTCTCGAGAGGTTCCATGCAGTTTTTCCTTCGCACCATCCCCCGCGCCGCCGTTTGCGCGCTTGCTCTGTCCCTTGCCACGTCCGCCGCGGCGCAGCAGGGGCCGGGCGCGTCGGGCCCGGGAGGCGGTGCAACCGCTGTCGGCATCGTCACGCTGCAAACGCAGGATGTGCCCTTCACCATCACCGTGCCGGGCCGCGCCGTTGCTTACCAGCAGGTCGACATCCGCCCGCGGGTCGGCGGCATGATCTCGGAAATCGTCTATCAGTCCGGCCGCCCGGTCAAAGCGGGCGACGTGCTGTTCCGCATCGAAGACGACACCTATCAGGCCGATGTTGACGCCGCGCAGGCGTCGGTGGATCTGTCGCAGGCCTCGGTCGAAGATGCCCAGCAGACCGTCGATCGCTACACCCGTCTGCTTGGCACCGGCATCACTCAGGAAGAACTCGGCACCGCGCAGGTCGCGCTGAAACAGGCGCAGGCGGATCTCAGCTCGGCCAAAGCCGCGCTTGCGGTGGCGCAGCTTGACCTAGAGCGCACCCAGATCACCAGCCCCATCGATGGCTTTCCCTCGGTGCCGGATGTGTCGGTCGGCACGCTGGTGACGGCGGCGCAGACCGACGCACTGACCACAGTGACCCAGTCCAACCCTATCTATGTCGATGTGGCCGAAAGCAGCCGCCGCATCGGCGAGATCCGCAACCAGATCGAGGCCGGCCAGCTTCAGCGCGGCGAAAGGCTTCAGGCGGCGCTGGTGCTGGAAACCGGCGAGACCTATGCGGGCGAGGGTGAGATGATCTCGCCCGGTGCCACGGTCTCGACAACCACCGGCACGCGCGAGATGCGCTTGCAATTCGCCAATGAAGAACATCGCATCGTGCCCGGCCAGTTCCTGCGCGTCGACATGACGCTTGGCAGCATGGAGGCGGTGCTGGTGCCGCAGGGCGCCACCTCGCGGTCGGCCACAGGCGCGCTGACCGCCTTCGTTGCCATGGATGGCAAGGCCGAGCAGCGGACCCTGACCGAAGAGGGCAGTTATCAGAACAGCTGGGTGGTGACCGATGGGGTCGTCGCGGGCGAGTCGCTGATCGTCGACGGGCTGAAGACCCTCTTGAATGGCGCAACCATCACCACCACGCCGGTGAGCATCGACGAAAACGGCGTGGTCAGCGATACCGCCACCAACGGGAACTGATTTGATGGGCCTCTTTTTCATCCGCCGCCCGATCTTTGCCTATGTTCTGGCGATCATGACCGTTCTGGCGGGCATCTACGGCTATTTCAGCCTGCCCGTGTCGCAATATCCCGATATCGCGCCGACCACGGTGCGCATCTCGGCCAGCTATTCCGGCGCCACCGCCTCGGCTGTGGAAAACTCGGTGACCCGCGTTATCGAAGACAACATGACCGGGCTCGAGGGCTTGCTCTACATGACAGCCCAGAGCACGCAGGGCTCGTCGTCGCTGTCGCTGGTCTTTGATGACGGCATCGACCCGTCGCAGGCGCAAAACGATGTGCAATCCAAGGTCAGTCAGGTCGAAAGCCAGCTTCCCAGCGCGGTGCAAAGCGCCGGGGTGACGGTCCGCCGGTCGAGCTCGTCGATCCTGATGGTCGGCGCGCTGGTGTCGACCGACAACAGATACAGCTCTCTCGAACTTGCCGACATCTTTGAAGAGACGCTCGAGGGGCCGATCCAGCGCACCGAAGGGGTTGGCGACATCAACCAGTTCGGCTCGGGTTATGCAATGCGGGTCTGGCTCGATCCGATCTCGCTGGCGCGCTTTCAGCTGACCGCGACCGATGTGGTCACCGCCGTCGCCAACCAGAACACCACCGTGTCGGTCGGCTCGCTCGGCGATCAGCCCACCGCGCTGGGGCAGCAATTCACCGCGACGATGACGGCGCAAAGCCAGCTGACCACGGTCGGAGAGTTCGAGAACATCCTGCTCAAGACCGACGAAGACGTCGGCGCGGTGCGCCTGTCGGATGTGGCCACGGTCGAGATCGGTCAAGAGGAGTACGGCGGCGATTCGCGCTTTGACGGGCTGAATGCGGCCGGCTTCGGGGTGAACCTTGAAACCGGCGCCAACGCGGTCGACACCGCCGCCGCGGTGCGCGAAACGCTTGCCAGACTGGAAAACTCGCTGCCCGAGGGGGTCGAGTTCCGCACCGCATACGACACCTCGCCCTTTGTCGAGCTGTCGATCGAGCAGGTCTACGACACGCTGATCGAAGCGGTGATTCTGGTCACCGCCGTGCTGATCATCTTTTTGCAAAGCTGGCGGGCGACGCTGATCCCGCTGGTCGCGGTTCCGGTGGTGCTTGCGGGCACCTTCGCGACGCTGATGATCACCGGATATTCGATCAACACGCTGACCATGTTCGCCATGGTGCTGGCCATCGGCCTGCTGGTCGATGATGCCATCGTGGTGGTCGAAAACATCGAACGCATCATGGAAGAGGACAAGCTGTCGGCCCTTGAGGCCACCAAGCGCAGCATGGGCGAGATCACCTCGGCGCTGATGGGCATCAACGTGGTGCTGGCGGCGGTGTTTTTGCCGATGGCGTTTTTCGGCGGATCGACAGGGGTGATCTATCGGCAGTTCTCGATCACCATGGTCTCGGCGATGGCGCTGTCGCTGATCTTTGCCATCGTGCTGTCACCGCCGATGGCCGCCCGGCTGCTCAAACCGTCGCACGGGCCGACGCGCTTTGCGCCCGCGCGCTGGTTCAACGCCGGCATGGAACGCTTTGTCGATGGCTACACGGCGGGGGTAAAGGCCAGCCTGAAGGCCCCGGCAATGATGCTGCTGGTGCTGGCGCTGGTGCTGGGCGGCGCATGGGCGGTCTATTCGCGGCTGAACAGCTCTTTCATTCCGACCGAGGATCAGGGCGTGCTGATGACCGTGGTCCAGCTGACCGAAGGCTCGACCAGCCAGCAGACGCTGGAAACCGTCAAGCAGATCGAAGACTACCTGCTGACCGAGGAAACCGACACCGTCGATTCAACCTTTGCCGCCTTGAGTTTCGGCTTTGCCGGAACCGGTCAGAACAACGCCTTGGTCTTCGTCAAGCTGAAGGATTTCGAAGAGCGCCAAAGCGATGCCTCCCGGTCGGCTGCGGCCTTGGCCGGGCGGGCGAATGCACGCTTTGCCGGGCATCGGGCGGGGCAGGTGATGTTCCGCCAGCCGCCCGCCATTCAGGGGCTGGGCAACACCGGCGGCTTCACGATGTATCTTGTCGATCAGGCCGGCAACGGCACCGACGCGCTGATCGAGGCCGCCAAGGATCTGGTTGCCGCGGCGCAGGCCGACGGGCGCGTGGTCAATGCCTCGGCGCGCGGCACCGACAGCGAAAGCGCGCTGCGCGTCGCCATCGATCAGGAAAAGGCCGAAAGCTTCGGCGTGTCCCTGTCGGCTGTGAACAGCATGCTCTCGACCATCTTCGGCGGCACCGAGGTCAACGATTTCGTGCTGGGCGCGTCGCTGCGGCCGGTCATCGTGATGGGGGATGCGAAGTACCGGATGCAGCCCGAGGACGTGATGAAATGGTACGCCACGAACTCGGCTGGCGAGATGGTGCCGTTCTCGGCCTTCATGACCACCAGCTGGGAGCCGGTGGCGCCCAGCCTGCAACGCTACGGTGGCAGCTCGGCGATCGAGATTTCCGGCTCGCCGGCGACCGGTCTCAGCTCGGGCGAGGCGATGGAAGCCATGGAAGAACTGGTTTCAAGCCTTGATGGCGGCTACGGCGCGGCCTGGACCGGCATCAGCTATCAGGAACGCCAGTCCGGCACGCAGGCGCCGGTGCTGTACGCGATTTCGGCGCTTGTCATCTTTCTGGCGCTCGCAGCCCTTTATGAAAGCTGGACGATTCCGTTCTCGGTGATGCTGGCGGTGCCGGTCGGGGTGCTCGGTGCCCTTACTGCAGCGTGGCTTTTTGGTCAGTCTAACGATGTTTATTTCAAGGTCGGCATGCTTACGACGATCGGACTTGCAGCGAGGAATGCTATCCTTATCGTAGAATTCGCCGAAACCCTGCGGGCGCAGGGCCGAAGCGTTATCGATGCGGCCGCAGAAGCCGCGCGACTGAGGCTACGTCCGATCCTGATGACCGCGCTGTCCTTCATCCTCGGCGTTTTGCCGCTTGCGACCGCGACAGGGGCAGGGGCCGCCGCTCAGAATGCCATCGGCACCGGGGTAATCGGGGGCATGGTGGCGTCAACATTCATCGGCATCTTCATGGTGCCAGCGCTTTACGCGCTCATCATGCGACTGGTCGTGAGGACCAAGTAGAGAGACTCGAGCACATGACATTTCGCAATTTCGCCTTCGTGCCGCTGATGGTCGGCCTCACCGCCTGCACCGTCGGCCCGGACTACAAGGCCCCCTCGGCCGTGCTGGCCACCAGCTTTGCCGAAAGCGGCGCCGCCCCCATCGGCGACGCCGCGGCGCAATACTGGTGGCGCAGCTACAATGACAGAATCCTGAACGATCTGATCGAACAGGGGCTTTCGCAGAACCTCGACATCAAATCCGCCATTTCGGCCGTAAAGGAAGCGCAGGCCGCCGCCCGCGTTACCGGCGCGCCCGAGCTGATCTCGGGCAACGTGTCGGGCAGCCGCACCATCTCGGGCAATGAAAACACCGACAGCAACAGCGTCACCGACACCGGCAGCTTCAGCCCGGCGGTGATCCTTGATCTGTTCGGGGGCGTGCGCCGTCACCGCGAGGCGGCGTTGCTGGACCTTGAATCGGCGCAGCTGGATGTCGGGACGGCGCGGCTGGCCTACCTGTCGTCGGTTGTGTCAAATTACATCGACCTGCGCTATTACCAGAACGCGCTGGCGATCACCCGGCAGACCATCCAGACCCGCCGCGATACGCTCGGGCTGGTCCAGAGCCAGCGCGAAGCGGGCGCCGCCACCGCGCTGGACGAAGCACAGGCACAGGCGGCGCTGGACGAAAGCCTCGCCAGCCTGCCGGGGCTCGAAAGCGGTTTCTACGCGGCATCTTACGCGATTGCGACGCTGCTGGCCGTCCCGGTGCAAAACATCGAAGACAGGCTGGAACGCGGTGCCGCGCAACCCAGTGTCAGAGCCGGATCGAACGTTGGCGTCCCGGCGGACCTGCTGCGCAACCGCCCCGACGTGCGCGCGGCGGAACGCAGCTACGCCTCCTCGGTGGCGGATATCGGCGTGGCCGAGGCGGATCTCTACCCGTCCTTGCAGCTGAGCGGCACGATCTCGCGATCGAATGCGGTGACCGGCTGGTCCTATGGGCCATCGGTCTCGATCCCGGTGCTGAACCGGCCGACGCTGCTGGGCGCGCGCGATGCCGCCATTGCCGCCGCCGAAAGCGCCGAGATCGATTGGCGCGCCACGGTTCTGGATGCGGTCGAGGATGTCCAGACGGCGCAGACCGACTACCTGCGCAATCTCCGCGCCGTGGCCGCCTATCAGCGCAGCGTCAACAGCTATGAGCGCGTGGTGTCGCTGTCGCGCGAAACCTACAACGGCGGCACGACCACACTGCTTGACCTGCTCGATGTGCAGCGCTCTCTGGCCAGCGCGCGCCTGACGCTGGCGTCCAACCAGCGCGATCTTGCGGCAAGCTGGGCCACGTTGCAAGTTGCGGCGGGCAAGGGCTGGGCACTGGGCACAGCCGCACCCGCGCCGTCCAGCGACAGCTGATCGGGCCTTGGGCGGGGCGATTGCGTCCCGCCCTGCCAGCCGGGGCTTTACGCCCGTGCGCGCAGACCCTATCACCCGTGGCAAACCCGTCCGCCTATAGGGATAAGAGAATGTCGCGTTACGACCCCGCCGAAATCGAGCCGAAATGGCAGGCCGCCTGGGATGAGGCCCTGACCTTCAAGGCGTCCGACGACACGTCGAAGCCGAAATATTACGTGCTGTCGATGTTTCCCTACCCGTCCGGGCGCATCCATATCGGCCATGTGCGCAACTACACGCTGTCGGACGTGATTGCGCGCTACAAATTGGCGGGCGGGCACAACGTGCTGCACCCGATGGGGTTCGACGCCTTCGGCATGCCGGCTGAAAACGCCGCGATGGCCAATGGCGGCCACCCCAAGGACTGGACCTACGGCAACATCGACGACATGGTCGCGCAGATGAAGCCGATGGGCTGGTCCTTTGACTGGTCGCGCAAATTCGCCACCTGTGACGAGGATTACTACGGCCAGCAGCAGGCCTTGTTCCTCGACATGCTCGAGGCCGGGCTGATCTACCGCAAGAACGCCATGGTCAACTGGGACCCCGTCGACATGACCGTGCTGGCCAACGAGCAGGTCGAGAACGGGCGTGGCTGGCGCTCCGGCGCGCTGGTGGAACGCAAAGAGCTGACGCAGTGGTTCTTCCGCATCTCCGATTTCTCGGACGAGCTGCTCGAAGGGCTGGACACGCTCGATGACTGGCCCGCCAAGGTCAAGCTGATGCAGGCCAACTGGATCGGCCGCTCGCGCGGGCTGCAATTCGCGTTTTCCACCGTCAATGCGCCCGAAGGCCATGACCGGATCGAGGTTTACACCACCCGCCCTGACACCCTGCTGGGCGCAAGCTTTGTCGGCATCTCGCCCGACCATCCGCTGGCCAAGGTGCTGGAGCGTGACAACCCCGAAGTTGCCGCCTTTACCGCCGAATGCCGCAAGGGTGGCACCACCGAAGAGGCCATCGAGACCGCCGAAAAGCTCGGGTTTGACACCGGCATCACCGTGCGCCACCCCTTCGACACAGCGGTCGAGCTGCCGGTCTATATCGCCAATTTCATCCTGATGGATTACGGCACCGGCGCGGTCTTCGGCTGCCCCGGCCATGACGCCCGCGACCATGAATTCGCGACCAAATACGGCCTGCCCATCGTCGAGACCTTCGAGCCCATCGAGGGCGGCATCGACATCAAGGCCGAACCCTTTGTGCCGCAGAAAACGGAAAAGGTCCGCTACACCCGCCTGATCGCGGGCGAAGAGATCCAGACCAGCGAAGAGGCGGTCGAGGCCGCCGTGGCCTTCTGCGAGGCCAATGGCGTCGGGCAGGGGGTCACCAAGTACCGCCTGCGCGACTGGGGCCTGTCGCGCCAGCGCTACTGGGGCTGTCCGATCCCGGTGGTGCATTGCGAGACCTGCGGCACGGTGCCCGAAAAGAAAGAAAACCTGCCCATCGCGCTGCCCTACGACAATGGCGGTGAGGCGATCGATTTCGCGATCCCCGGCAACCCGCTTGACCGGCACCCGACATGGCGCGATTGCGCCTGCCCGTCCTGCGGCGGGGCGGCAAAGCGTGAAACCGACACGATGGACACCTTCGTCGACAGCTCGTGGTATTTCGCCCGCTTCACCGCGCCGCGCGCAAAAACGCCCACCGACATGGATAAGGCGGGCTACTGGATGACCGTCGACCAATATGTCGGTGGCATCGAACACGCGATTTTGCACCTGCTCTATTCGCGCTTCTTCACCCGCGCGATGATCCAGACTGGCCATCTGCCCGAGTCCTGTGCCGAGCCGTTCAAGGCGCTGTTCACCCAAGGCATGGTGACCCACGCCATCTACCAGACCACCAGCGACGCGGGCCGCCCGGTCTATCACTACCCCGAAGAAGTGGTTTCCATACCATTCGAAGGTAAGAGCGTGGTTGTTCTCAAGAAAGCGTTTGAAGAACAGGGCATGGACGTAGACAACGAGGCGCATCGCCAAGCTGTTGCGACTGCTTTCCATGACTTTCCGCATTGGGGCGTTGAGGTTGTACCCTCGGCCAAAATGTCGAAATCCAAGAACAACGTGGTCGATCCGGTCGCCATCATCGAGCAATACGGCGCTGACACCGCGCGCTGGTTCGTGCTCTCCGACAGCCCGCCCGAGCGGGACGTGGAATGGACAGCCTCGGGTGCCGAGGCCGCCAACCGCCACCTTGGCCGGGTGTTCCGCGCCTGCGCCGAGATCGCCGAATCCGAGGTGCCGCCCACCGGCGAAGACGAGGCGCTCGCCCGCGAGATGCACAAGGCGATCCGCGATGTGACGCTGGCCATTGAAAGCTTTGGCTTCAACGCGGCCATCGCGCGGCTTTACGCCTTTACCAACGCGCTGACCAAGTCGCGCGCCGGAAGCGAGACCAAGCGCGCGGCAGCCAAGGCGCTGGCGCAGCTGATGTCGCCGATGACGCCGCACCTGTCCGAGGAAATCTGGTCGCTGCTGGGCGGCGAAGGGCTGATCGCCAACGCGCCGTGGCCGGTGGCCGATGAGGCGATGCTGGTCGAAGACAGCGTGACCCTGCCGATTCAGGTCAACGGCAAGCGCCGGGGCGAGCTGACCGTGCCGGTCGACATGGCCAAGGACGAGATCGAAAAGCTGGTGCTGGCCCATTCCGCCGTCGAGCGGGCGCTGAACGGGGCCGCGCCGAAAAAGCTGATCGTTGTGCCGGGGCGGATCGTCAATGTGGTCGCCTGATCGCCGGTGGGTCCTGCTGGGGCTCGGGGCGCTCGCCGCTTGCGGCTTCACCCCGGTCTACGGGCCGCAGGGCGGCGGCAGCAAGCTGCTCGGCAGCATTGCGCTGCCCGATCCGGAGGATAGTGACGACTACGCCTTCAACCTGCGCTTCGAGGAGCGCATGGGGCGCGCTTCCGGCCCCTATGCGCTGGTGCGCGACATCACGGTGAATTCCACCGGGCTTGGCAGCCTCGCGGACGGGACCACCACGCGCTATCAGCTGACCGGGCGCGCGACCTACGCGCTGATGCCGGTTGGCGGCAGCGAGGTGCTGATCTCGGGGCGGACCGACGCGTTTACCGGCTATTCGGTTACCGGCTCCAGCGCCTCGCGGCAGGCGTCGCAAAGCGATGCGCGCCAGCGCTTGATGATCCTTCTGGCGGATCAGGTCATCGACCGGCTGCTGCTTGACGCGGACAAGCTGGCGCCATGAAACTGACGGGGCGGGACGCGCAGGCTTTCTTTCGCAAGCCCGACCCGACTCGCGCGGGCGTGCTGCTGTTCGGCGATGACACCATGCGCGTCGCGCACCGCCGCCAGCAGGTTATCGCCGCGCTGATCGGCCCCGAGGGCGAGGCCGAAATGCGCCACACCCGCATTCCCGCCGCCGATCTGCGCCGCGATCCGGCGCTGCTGCTGGATGCGATCAAGGCGCAGGGGTTTTTCCCCGGCCCGCGCGTCGCCTTTGTCGAAGACGCTGGCGACGGGCTGGCCGACACGCTGAAACCCGCGCTTGAGGATTGGCGCGAGGGTGATGCGCAGGTCATCGTCACCGCCGGTCAGCTCAGCGGCAAATCCAAGCTGCGAAAGCTGTTCGAGGGGCATCGCAACGCGCTGTCCATCGGCATCTATTCCGAACCCCCGGGCCGCGAAGAGATCGAGGCGGCGCTGCGCAAGGCCGGGCTTGAACAGATCGACCGCGCCGCGTGGGATGCGCTTGAATCGCTGGCGCGGGCGCTCGAGCCGGGCGATTTCCGTCAGGTTTTGGAAAAGGTCTCGCTTTACAAACTGGACGATCCCGCGCCGCTGACCCCGGATGAGGTGATGGCCTGCGCGCCGGCCTCGATCGAAGCAGAGCTGGATGACATCCTGCATGTGGTCGCCGAAGGCCGCTCGGCCGAGATCGGCCCGCTGATGCAGCGGCTGGCGGCGCAGGGGATGAACCCGGTGACCTTGCTGATCATGGCGATGCGGCATTTCCGGGTGCTGTATACGCTGGCCTCGGCGCGGGGCGGGCCCTCGGCGGCGGTGCAGAGCCTGCGCCCGCCGCTGTTCGGGCCGCGGCGCGAGCGGATGCTGCGGCAGGCGCAGGGCTGGTCGGCCGACGGGCTGGAACGGGCGCTGGGGATGCTGATGGACACCGACCTGTCGCTGCGCTCGGCTGGGCAGCGCGCCCCGGCCATGGCGCTGGTCGAGCGCGGCTTTGTGCGGCTGGCATGGCTGGCCAACCGGCGCTGACTATTCGATTGGCACCCCGAACAGCGTGATCGCCGCGCCCAGCAGCGCCAGCGCGCCAAACAGCGCCGCCCTTGTACCGCGCGCCCCGCGCCATGCGATCAGGCATTGCAGGGCGTAATAGGCGGCAAAGGCCCGCGAGGCATAGGCGATGATCTGGAACACATCCGCGCCCCATGTCAGCATCAGCCCGAACCCGACCAGCGCCGCATAGCAGACCCGCAGCGGCACCCGCCGCCGGGTCAGCTCCTCGACCAGCCCGCCTGCGCCGCCGGTGTCGGCCACCGCCGCGCTGAACTGCGCCGCCAATGCGGCCGCCGTCAACAGCAATGGCAGGATCGGCGAGACCTGCGCCATCATCCCGATGATCGCCGTCTCGTCCAGCGCCCCGTCTGGCGTATCGAAGGCATAGGCCAGCATCGCCACATAGACCATGTAGATCGCCGCCGAGACGATCTGCGCCAGTTTCATCGACCGGATGCGGGTGGCCGCGTCGTATTCATCGCCAAGATAGCGCGAGGTTTCAAAGCCCTGCACCGTGACGATCAGGCCGAAACCGATGGCGAGTCCGCTCCAGCCGGTCTCGCTTGGCGCATCGATCCGCAGCCCGCCCTGCGATGCCAGCCCGGCGACATACCACGCCAGCCCCGCCAGCAACCCGGCGATGATCGCCAGTTTCAGCCCGACGCTGACCTGTTCCAGCCGTTCGAGCGCCGCAAACCCCTTGCGCCAGCCGATGACAAGGATTGCCAGCAGCACCGCGCTGGTCAGCACCCGCGCATACACCGTGTCGTTCCACGGCGTCAGATGGGTGCCAAAGGCGCCCAGAAGGTTGAGGTAATAGGCGACAGAGATGAAATAGGCGACGGCCAGCGCCCATGAGGCCAGCGTCTCGACCCGCTCTTCGAAGGCGCTGCGCACGCCTGCCGCGCGGCGGGCGATGTTGGCCCTTATCGCCGTGCCAAAGCCCCAGGCCACAAGACACAGCGCCGCCATGGCCAGCGGGGCAAAGCCCCCGTAGGCAGCGTTCAGCACCGGCCCGAGCACGAGGAACCCGCTGCCGATGATCGAGGCCAGCGGGGTGATCGTGGCGCGCCACAGCGTGGCTTTTGCCAGCCGGGGCCAAGCGAGGAACGCACCCGCGCTCAGGGTGATCGCAAGGATGAGGATCGTCTGCATGACGCGAGGTTTAGGCGCTTTGAGCGCGCCGGAAAAGCGCGGGTTGCGCTCTGCGCCTGCGACACATACGCTCGCGCCGGGACAGGCAGGACATCCACGCAAGAGGCGGGCGCAATGCATGAATTCCGGGTGCAGGTCTATTACGAAGACACCGATATGGCGGGCATCGTCTATCATGCCAACTACCTGAAATACATCGAGCGGGCCCGGTCGGACTGGGTCCGCAGCCTTGGCGTCGACCAGAACGCGCTGCGCGAGCACGAGGGCGTGGTGTTCGTTCTGCGCCGGATCGAAGCCGATTACCGCGCCCCCGCCAGATTTGGCGAGGATCTGATGGTGACCACCCGCACCGCATCGGTCAGCGGCGTGCGGCTGGTGCTGCATCAGGAGGTGCTCAAGGCCGGCGCGCCGCTGTTCACCGCCGAGGTGACGCTGGTTGCCATGACCCTCGACGGGCTGCCGACGCGCCTGCCGCAGCAGATCCGGCGCAAGGTGCACTGATTGCGCGGCTCTGGCATGGGCCACGTCACGTCGCCCGATGCCGAAGGCGGGATCGGGGATGTCCGGACCGAAGTCGGACTGCGTGCCACGCTGCTGATGGACGGGGCGTTCTGCTGACAAGAGAGCTTGCCCCCGAACCGCTGCGCGACGCACCGCGCTGATCCGATTGGCCAATGGCAAGGGCGAAGGCATCCTACGCTCTGCCGGTCCTTCGCCCGCGGATCGCGGCTGCATCACCGGCGGCCAGCACATGTGCGATGCGCCCGCTGCGTGGCCCGGCGTCGATCATATGCCCTCCACATGGCGGGCCACTCGGCGCACATCCGCCGACGATAATTCGTCCCGCGTCAGGATGTAACGACCCACACGTCAATGTGTTGGCGTTGGCTCTGCAAATCCGTTAGAATCACGGATAACGAGAGCCTCGTACACAGGGGCCCGACGAGAGAAGAGCAGGCTTATGGATCCAAACACCCTTGCGGTCGCGCAGGAGATAGATTTCTCCATGTGGGGCCTTTTCGCGCGTGCCACGCTGACGGTGAAGCTGGTGATGCTGATGCTGGTGCTGTCCTCGATCTGGGGTTGGGCGATCATCGGCGAAAAGCTGGTGAGCTACCGCCGCGCCCGACGCGAGTCGCGCCGCTTTGACGAGGCGTTCTGGTCGGGCGAGCCGCTCGACGAGCTGTATGACCAGATCGGCGCAGCGCCCAAGGGCCGCTCGCAGCGGGTCTTTGCCGCTGGCATGACCGAATGGCGCCGCTCGCACCGGGAAGATGGCGGCATGATCGCCGGGGCGCATGCCCGCATCGACCGTTCGATGGACGTGGCGATCCTCAAGGAATCCGAAAGCCTGCAAAAGGGTCTGCCGGTGCTGGCGACGGTCGCGTCTGCCGCGCCCTTCGTCGGGCTGTTCGGCACGGTCTGGGGCATCATGCATGCCTTCATCGAGATCGCGCAGCAGCAGGACACCTCGCTTGTGGTCGTGGCCCCCGGCATCGCCGAGGCGCTGTTTGCCACGGCGCTTGGCCTTGTCGCGGCGATCCCGGCGGTGATCTTTTACAACAAGCTCTCTGCCGACAGCGACCGGATCATCGCCGGATACGAAGCCTTTGCCGACGAATTCTCGACCATCCTCTCGCGCCAGCTGGATTCCTGATCCATGGGTGGGGGTGTGATGAAATCGAGCGGCGGCGGCGGTCGCAGGCGGCGGCGCGGCAGCGGTGCCAACCGGCCCATGGCCGAGATCAACGTCACCCCCATGGTCGACGTCATGCTGGTCTTGCTGATCATCTTCATGGTGGCGGCTCCGCTGCTGACGGTGGGCGTGCCGGTCGAGCTGCCCAAGACGGCGGCCAGTTCGCTGCCCGCCGATACCGAAGAGCCGCTGACCGTGACCATCACCGCCGAGGGTCTTGTGTCGATCCAGACCACCGAGGTCACGATGGAAGAACTGGTGAGCCGCCTGCGCGCCATCGCGGCCGAGCGGGCCGATGATCGCATCTTCCTGCGCGCCGACGGGGCGGTGCCCTATCAGACCGTCGCTCAGGTGATGGGGGCGCTGAACAGGGGCGGCTTTTCCTCGATCGGTCTGGTGACCGACACTGGCGGCCCCGCGCTTGACGGCGCGAGCGGCGGTTGAGGGGGCGCGATTGCGCAGATCACTTGCCATATCCGGAGGGGCGCACGCCCTCGTGATCCTGTGGGCGTTGCTTGGCAACGTCTTCCGGCCCGATCCGCCTGAATTCGAGGTTGCCGATATCTCGGTGATTTCCGAGGCGGAGTTCGCAGCGATGACAGAAGCGGCGCGCGCGCCGAAGGTACAGGATCAGGTCGAGGCACCCACCTTGGCGCCCGAACCCGTGCCTGCGCCAGAGCCCGTGCCAGAGCCCGAGCCCGTGCCAGCGCCAACGCCCGAGCCTGAGCCGACGCCCGAACCCGAGGCAGCGCCCGAGCCGATTCCGGAGCCTGCGCCCGAACCAACCCCGGAGCCCGCTGTGGTGCCCGAACCGCAACCCGTTCCCGAACCGCAGCCGGTGCCCGAGCCGCTGCCGCCTGCACTCGAAGAGGTGCCGCAGGTTCTTGCGCCCGTCACCGCGCCGCGCCCGAAACCGCGGCCCGCGCCGCGCGTCGCTGCCGAGCCGGTGATTGCCCCCGCGCCGGATGTTGCGGAGGCCGAAACCCGTCAGGACGCCGCCGAGCCTGAGGCCGTGGCGCCTGAGATCGTGGAAGAGACTCAGGAAGCAACCGCGCCGCCGGAAACCGCGACCGAAATCGTCACCGAGGCCGAGGAGCCGGCTTCGGCACCGGCATCCTCGATGCGGCCCAAGACCCGCCCGCGCGACATCGCGCAGGCGCAGGAAACTCCGCAGCCCGAGGCCCCAGCCGCCGCGGCAGCCGACAAGCCCGCCGCTGCCACGCCAGCGGAAAAGCCCGCCGCGAAACCTGCGACGCAAAGCGCCGAGGTCAAGGAGGCGGTCGACGATGCCATCGCCGAAGCGCTGGCGGGCGGCGGAGCACCAACGCAGGGGGCCGCGCCTTCGGGGCCGCCACTGACCCGCGGCGAGCAGGACGCGCTGCGGGTCGCGGTGCAGCGTTGCTGGCTGGTCGATGTGGGCAGCGAGGCTGCCAGCGTCACGGTGACCGTCGCGATGGATATGGAACCCAACGGCCGTGTGGTCAGCTCCAGCCTGAAGCTGCTCAGTAGCAGCGGCGGCAGCGGCGCGGCCTCCGAGGCGGCGTTTCAGGCGGCGCGGCGCGCCATCCTGCGCTGTCAGGGCGACACGGGTTACACGCTGCCCTCGGACAAGTATGAGCAGTGGAAGCGCATTGAGATGACCTTTAACCCCGACGAAATGAGGCTGAGATGAGCATAAAGGCGGCCAGACTTCGCGCATCGCTGCGTCTTGCGGGATTTTCAGGGGGGCCGTCGCACCCCGATGCGTCACAACAAGAGGGGCGAGATGCCCCCAGAGACATGAGGTTCGGAATGAAACAGCTGATGGCGCTTTGCCTTGCCCTTCTTGCGGTGGTGGCGTTGCCCGCCGCATCGCAGGCTCAGAACGGCCCGCTGCGGATCGAGATCACCGAGGGCACCATCGAGCCGATGGCCTATGCCGTGCCCGATTTTGTCGCCGAAACGCCGGGGGCGTCGCAATATGCCCAGCAACTGGCTCGGGTGGTCGCCGACGATCTGAGCGGCACCGGCCTGTTTCGCGAAATCCCGCGCGAGGCGCATATCAGCCGGGTGACCTCGTTCGAGGCCCCGGTGCAGTTTGCCGACTGGCGCGCTATCAACGCGCTGGTGCTGCTCACCGGCTCGGTCGCCGAGCAGGGCGGGCGCATCACGGTGAAATTCCGCGTCTGGGATGTGTTCTCGGGCACCGAGCTGGGGCAGGGGATGCAATTCGCCGCCACCGCCGATGGCTGGCGCAGGCTGTCGCACAAGGTGGCCGATCAGGTCTACACCCGCCTGACCGGCGAAAGCGGCTATTTCGACAGCCGCGTGGTGTTCGTGTCTGAAAGCGGCCCCAAGGACCAGCGCGCCAAGCGGCTGGCGATCATGGATTACGACGGCGCCAACGTGCAATACCTGACCGATTCGCGTTCCATCGTGCTGGCGCCGCGGTTCTCGCCCAGTGGCGACCGGGTTCTGTATACCAGCTACGAGACCGGCGAGCCGCGCATTCATGTGCTCAACGTCGGTTCGGTGCGCAGCCAGATCCTGCAGAACGGCGGCGGCGTCATGAGCTTTGCGCCGCGCTTTTCGCCGGATGGCAGCCGGGTGGTCTATTCGGTGACCTCGGGCAGCAACACCGACATCTACCTGATGGAGCTTGCCAGCGGTGCGACGCGTCAGCTGACCTTCACGCCCTCGATCGAAACCGCGCCGAGCTTTTCGCCCGATGGCAGCCGGATCGTGTTCGAAAGCGACCGCTCGGGCACGCAGCAGCTGTATATCATGTCGGCAGCGGGCGGCGAGGCAACGCGGATCAGCTTTGGTCAGGGGCGCTATGGCACGCCGGTCTGGTCGCCGCGCGGCGATCTTATCGCCTTTACCAAGCAGCTGTCAGGGCGCTTCCACATCGGGGTGATGCGCACCGATGGCAGCGAAGAGCGCCTGCTGACCGCCTCGCCGCTTGACGAAGGCCCGACATGGGCCCCCAACGGGCGGGTGATCATGTTCAGCCGCGAGACGCTGGGCGCGCAGGGCACGTCGTCGCTGTATTCGGTCGATGTCGCCGGGCGCAAGCTGACCCGCGTGCGCACCCCCGATGGCGCCTCCGACCCGGCCTGGGGCCCGCTTCAGTAACAGGGTGCCCGGGAAATGCGCCTACGGTTCATCCCGGGCATGCTGCAACCGTTTTCAAGACGTCACCGCCATGTTAAGACATCGGCAACATTCGAGCAGGACATCTCCATGCATATCTTCTCCAAGGCTCTGATCCTCACCGCCGTTCTCGGTCTGGCGGCCTGTACCAATGGTGGCCGCTTCGGCAACGGCGCTGGCGACGGCTACGGTTCAGGCGCCAATGGCGGCGTTTCCGGCGGCGTGCTGCCGGGATCGGCCAACGATCCGGCCTCGCCCGCCTATTTCAACCAGACCGTCGGGGACCGCGTGTTCTTCGCGGTCGATCAGTCGACCCTTAGCGCGCAGGCGCAGGCCACCCTTGACGGTCAGGCGCAATGGCTGATGACCAACAATGACTATCTCGCCGTGATCGAAGGTCACGCCGACGAACAGGGCACCCGCGAATACAACATCGCGCTTGGCGCCCGCCGCGCCAACGCCACCATGGAATACCTGATCTCCAAGGGCATCGCGCCGAACCGCCTGCGCTTTGTGTCCTACGGCAAGGAACGCCCGGTCGAGGTCTGCGCCTCCGAGGCGTGTTATTCCAAGAACCGCCGCGCCGTGACCGTGATCTCCATGGGCATGGGCAGCTGATCCGATGCGCCTGACCGCCCTTGCCGTCTCGCTCGCGCTAGCTGCGAGCGGGGCCATCGCCCAGGACAGCCAGAGCCTTGCCGACATCCGGCAGGATCTGACCGCGCTGTCGGGCCAGCTCTCCGGGCTTCGCCAGGAACTGAGCGCATCCGCCAGCAATGGCGTGCAGGTGAGCGGCTCTGTGCTTGACCGGATCAATGTCATCGAGGCGGCGCTTCAGCAGCTGACCGCGCAAACCGAGCAGCTGTCGCATCGCATCGAAACCGTTGTGCAGGATGGCACCAACCGCATCGGCGATCTGCAATTCCGGCTTTGCGAGATCGAGCCGGGCTGCGACATCGGCGCTCTGGGCAGCACGCCCCCGCTGGGCGGCGCGGCTCCCGAAACGGCGGTGACTGCGCCCGCGCCAGCCCCCGCAGCGCCCTCCGGGGCGCTGCCGTCGGGCGGCGCAGAATTGGCCGTGGCCGAGGAAGCAGACTTCAGGCGAGCCCGGGAGGCGCTCGCCTCGGGTGACTTTCAATCCGCCGCGAACCAGTTTGCGGCCTTCCGCGAGACCTTTCCGGGAAGCCCCCTCGAAGCGGCCGCCCTCGTCAGCGAGGGCAACGCCCTGAGCGCCACCGGCGATGTCAAGGAAGCGGCCCGCCGCTTTCTGTCAGCCTATGCCAATTACCCGGCCAGTGAGGCGGCGCCCGAGGCGCTGTGGCGTCTGGGCGCATCGCTGGGCCAACTTGGCAGCACCAGCGAGGCCTGCGTGACCCTGTCAGAGGTCGAGACGCGCTATCCCGGTACCGACCCCGTGGCCGAGGCCAAGGCCGAGATGGGCCGTCTCGGCTGCCAGTGAAAGGCCGCAGCGGGTGAGCACGCTCGACCAGCGCTTCGCCGAGGCGATGGGTGCGGCGCTTGGCCCTGCGTTCCCATCCGAGATCGCGCTTGCGGTATCGGGGGGCGGCGACAGCATGGCGATGCTGACCCTTGCCCATAACTGGACGCATCGCTGGGGCGTGCGGCTGCGCATCGTTACCGTCGATCACGGTCTGCGCCCCGAAGCCGCGCAGGAGGCGGCGTTGGTGCGCGCGACCTGCGACGAGCTGGGCCACCCTCATGATATTTTGCACTGGCATTGGGACGGGCAGGGCAACCTGATGGATGCCGCGCGGCGCGGGCGTCTGACCGTCATCGGCGACTGGTTGCAGGGCACGCGCCATCTGCTGCTGGCCCATACCCGCGATGACGTGGCCGAGACCTTTTTGATGCGACTGGCGCGGGGCTCCGGGGTCGATGGCCTGTCCGCGATGGCGCCATTGCGAGACATTGCCCGGCCTGATGGCAGCAGTTTCAGCGTGCTGCGCCCCTGCCTCGACATGGGGCGCGAAGAGCTGCGTCATTATCTGCGCACGCTCAAGGGCACTTGGGTCGAAGACCCGTCCAACCAAGATGACCGTTACGAGCGGGCGCGCCTGCGCAAGCTGCTGGCGACGCTGGGCGGGTATGGGCTGGATGCGGCGACGCTGGCACAAACCGCCAACCGGATGTCGCGCTCTGCCGACGCCTTGCGCCAGCGCGCCGCCGAAGCCTGGACACGCATCGGAACCGAGGACAGCGCCGCCGCGACGCTGAGCTTTGAGCGCGACTCGTTTGCCGCGCTCGACCGCGACACGCAGGCCCGCCTGCTGGCGGCCGCGCTTCAGTTTGTCGCGCAGGCCAGCTATCGCCCGCGCAGCGCAGCGCTTGAGTCCTTGCTCGACCGTCTGCTCGCCGGCGGGGCTGGCACGCTGCATGGCTGCGAGGCGCGCTGCGGGCGCACCAATCTGCGGATTTTTCGCGAGTATGCCGCCGTTGCAGCAACGCGTACTCCGGCAGCGGCGGGCCTGTGGGATGGCAAGTGGCTGATATCGCATCCTGATTGCGCTGACCTGACGGTGCGCGCCCTTGGCGATGACGGCTGGCGGCAAGCGGAAACTGCCCGTGAACACGGCCCCGCCCATGCCATTTCCCGCGGTCTTCCGTCGCTGTGGCGGGGCGATAGGCTGGTGGCCTGCGACGCGCTGAACCTTGGTCCGGGGGGCACCGCAACGCTGGTTCCGGGCGCGCGCGGTTTCGCGGGGTTTCTCCTTTCGCGGTGAATCACGTTGAACCGGGGCGCGCAGTCTCTATGTTGTAACAAACGCGTTCCTGTCAGGGGCGCGCGACGCATGTTTGGAGGATTCCTTGGGCAACGCACGCAATATCGCCTTCTGGGTGGTCCTGTTTCTACTCATTCTGGCTCTGTTCAACCTGTTTTCAGGGGGTGGCAGCACCCTGCAGAGCCGCGAAATCAGCTATTCGGATTTCGTGAACTCGGTTGAGGACAACAGTGTCAGCTCGGTCACCATAGACGGCGAGCAGATCCGCTATCGCAGCAGCGACGGCAACGATTACGTCACGGTCAAGCCCGAGGACGCGCAGGTCACCGATCTGCTGATCGACAACAACGTGACGGTGCGGGCCGAACAGCAGGAACAATCGGGCTTTCAGGCCTTTCTGCTGAGCCTTCTGCCCTTCCTGCTGCTGATCGGCGTCTGGATCTATTTCATGAACCGGATGCAGGGTGGCGGCAAAGGCGGCGCCATGGGCTTTGGCAAGTCGAAGGCCAAGCTGCTGACCGAAAAGCACGGGCGGGTCACCTTTGACGACGTCGCCGGGATCGACGAGGCCAAGGAAGAGCTCGAAGAGATCGTGGAATTCCTGCGCAACCCGCAGAAATATTCCCGCCTTGGCGGCAAGATCCCCAAGGGTGCGCTGCTGGTCGGCCCTCCGGGCACCGGTAAAACGCTGCTGGCACGCGCCATCGCGGGCGAGGCCGGCGTGCCGTTCTTCACCATCTCTGGTTCCGACTTTGTCGAGATGTTCGTCGGCGTCGGTGCAAGCCGGGTGCGTGACATGTTCGAGCAGGCGAAAAAGAACGCGCCCTGCATCGTCTTCATCGACGAGATCGACGCTGTGGGCCGCAACCGTGGCTCTGGCTATGGCGGTGGCAATGATGAGCGCGAACAGACGCTTAACCAGCTGCTGGTCGAGATGGACGGTTTCGAGGCCAACGAGGGCGTGATCATCGTTGCCGCGACCAACCGGCGCGACGTGCTTGACCCTGCGCTGCTGCGTCCGGGCCGTTTTGACCGTCAGGTCATGGTGGGCAACCCCGACATCAAGGGCCGCGAAAAGATCCTTGGCGTGCATGCGCGCAAGACCCCGCTTGGCCCCGATGTCGATCTGCGCATCATCGCGCGCGGCACTCCCGGGTTCTCGGGCGCGGATCTGGCCAACCTCGTGAACGAGGCGGCCCTGACCGCCGCCCGCGTTGGCCGCCGCTTTGTCACTATGGAAGATTTCGAGAACGCCAAGGACAAGGTCATGATGGGCGCCGAGCGTCGCAGCATGGTCCTGACCGCCGAGCAAAAGGAAAAGACCGCCTATCACGAGGCCGGTCACGCCGTGGTGGGCCTTTTGCTGCCGCAATGCGACCCGGTCTACAAGGCCACGATCATCCCGCGCGGCGGTGCGCTTGGCATGGTGGTGTCGCTGCCGGAAATCGACCGTCTGAACTGGCATCTCTCGGAGTGCGAGGAAAAGATGGCGATGACCATGGCCGGCAAGGCCGCCGAGATCATCAAATACGGTGCGGCCAACGTGTCGAACGGCCCGGCGGGCGACATTCAGCAGGCGTCGGCACTGGCGCGGGCCATGGTGCTGCGCTGGGGCATGTCGGACAAGGTCGGCAACATCGACTATTCCGAAGCGCATGAAGGCTATCAGGGCAACACCGCCGGCCTGTCGGTTTCGGCTCACACCAAGGAGCTGATCGAGGACGAGGTGAACCGTTTCATCACCGAAGCCTACAACCGCGCCTACCAGATCCTGACCGATCATAACGAAGATTGGGAACGTCTGGCGCAGGGCCTGCTGGAATACGAGACCCTGACCGGCGAAGAGATCAAGCGCGTGATGCGCGGCGAACCGCCCCATTCGACGAGCAAGGACGACGATTCCGACGATACGCCGTCGATCACGGCGATCCCCAAGACCAAGCCCAAGGCAAAACCCGAGGGCGACGGCAGTATGGAACCCGAGCCCACCGCATGAGTGAAAGCGTCCATCGCGACTGGGACCCCGGACTTTATCACAAGTTCCGGGGTCTTCGTTTGCGCCCCGCAATGGATCTGCTGCGCGCCGTCGGGCCTTTGCCCGAAGGCGGGGTCGTCGATCTTGGCTGCGGCAGCGGCGCGGCAGGCCCGGCGCTCAAGGCGCTGAAGCGCCCGGTGAGCGGCGTCGATCTCAGCGCCTCGATGCTGGAAAAGGCGCGGGCAACCGGCTGCTACGATGCGCTGGTTCAGGCCGATCTGTCGGACTGGGCCCCCGAGGTTCCGGCGGCGCTGATCTTTGCCAATGCCTCGCTGCAATGGGTCAAGGATCACGAAACCCTGCTGGAACGGCTGGCGGGCCATCTGGCCCCCGGCGGCACGCTGGCGGTGCAGATGCCGCATCAGAACAACGCGCCCTCGCACCGGCTATGGCTGACCATGGCGCATGAACTGTTTCCGGATGCCATTGATCCCGAATCCATTCCGGGGGTGATGCTGCCGGCGGAATACCACCACCTGCTGTCCTCGCTGGGCACCGTCACCCTGTGGGAGACGGAATATTATCAGGAACTGAGCGATGAGGGCGACGGCCACCCGGTGCGCCGCTTTACCGAAGCGACCTTTGCCCGCCCGGTGCTGAACGCGCTGAGCGAGGCCGAACAGGCCCGCCTGATCGCCGCCTATGAAACCGTGGTTGGATCTGCCTATCCGACCGGCGCAAACGGGCGGGTGCTGTTCCCGTTCCGTCGCCTGTTCTTTACCCTCACCATCTGAAAAGGCCCTGCAATGCCGGCATTGAAACCCACCGATTTTACCGGAACCATCCGCTGGCTCGGGCGGGTCCCGGTTGATGGCGGCGCTCTGCGATCAGAGCCATGCGAGGCGCTGGAGCTGAGCTTTGAAGGCGTGGCCGGTGAGCGGCATTCGGGCCTGACCCGCGCCGCGTGCAGCCGCGTTACGGCGCAACATCCGCGCGGCACGCCGATCGCCAATGTGCGCCAGCTGACCGTGCTCTCTGCCGAAGAGATCGCCCAGACCGCCGCGCTGATGGGGCTCGATGCGCTCGATCCGGCATGGGTCGGCGCCTCGATCATCGTCGAAGGCCTGCCCGACCTGACACATCTGCCGCCCTCGTCGCGCCTGCAGGGGCCGAACGGGGCGACGCTGGTGGTCGATATGGAAAACCGGCCCTGCGTCTTGCCCGGCCGCGAGATCGAGAAAGACCGGGCAGGTTTTGGCAAGCTGTACAAGCGCGCCGCCGAGTCGCGGCGCGGCATCACCGCGTGGGTCGAGCGCCCCGGCACGCTGCGCCTTGGCGACACGCTGACGCTGCATGTCCCCGACCAACGGCTCTGGGCCCATGCCGAGGCGGTGCTGGGCTAAGACCGTCTATCGGCTTTCGTCTCCTGTCTTTTCCGGTACATGGTCGCGGCAACAGCCAAAGGAGCCACCATGATCCCTGATATCGAGATCGCCCGCGCCGCCAGCAAACGCCCGATCCTCGAGATCGGCGCAACGCTCGACATTCCGCCCGAACACCTGCTGCCTTATGGGCATGACAAGGCCAAGGTCAGCCGCGACTTCATCGCCGGGCTGGACGGGCGCGCGAGCGGCAAGCTGATTCTTGTCACCGCGATCAACCCGACCCCGGCGGGCGAGGGCAAGACCACCACCACCGTCGGGCTGGGCGACGGGCTGGCACGGATCGGCAAGAAGACGGCGATCTGCATTCGCGAAGCCTCGCTCGGGCCGAATTTTGGCATGAAGGGCGGCGCGGCGGGCGGCGGTCATGCGCAGATCGTCCCGATGGAAGAAATGAACCTGCATTTCACCGGCGATTTCCATGCCATCACCAGCGCCCACAACTTGCTGGCGGCGATGATCGACAACCACATCCACTGGGGCAACGAGCAGGATATCGACCTGCGCCGGGTGGTCTGGCGCCGGGTGGTCGATATGAACGACCGGGCGCTGCGCGACGTGGTCTGTGGGCTTGGCGGGGTGCCCAATGGCTTTCCGCGCGAGAGCGGCTTTGACATCACCGTTGCGTCGGAGGTCATGGCGATCCTGTGCCTTGCCGACGACCTGAACGATCTGCAACGTCGGCTGGGCGACATGATCGTCGCCTATCGGCGCGACCGCTCGGCGGTTTATGCGCGCGACATCAAGGCCGATGGCGCGATGACCGTGCTGCTGCGCGAGGCGATGCAGCCCAATCTGGTGCAGACGCTGGAACACACGCCGGCCTTCGTGCATGGTGGCCCGTTCGCCAATATCGCCCATGGCTGCAATTCCGTGGTCGCCACGCGCACCGCGCTGAAGCTGGCCGATTACGTGGTGACCGAGGCGGGCTTTGGCGCGGATCTCGGGGCGGAGAAATTCTTTAACATCAAGTGCCGCAAGGCCGGGCTGACCCCCGATTGCGTGGTGCTGGTGGCGACGGTGCGGGCGCTCAAGATGAACGGCGGGGTCAGCAAGGACGCGCTTGGCAGCGAAGACGCCGAAGCCGTGTCGCGCGGTTGTGCCAACCTTGGGCGGCATATCCAGAACATCAAGGGCTTTGGTGTGCCGGTGGTGGTGGCGATCAACCATTTCACCGGCGACACCCCGGCCGAAATCGAGGCCGTCCAGAGCTATGTTGCGGGGCAGGGGGCCGAGGCGTATCTGTGCACCCACTGGGCCGATGGCGGTGCAGGGACCGAGGATCTGGCGCGGCGCGTGGCGCAGATCGCCGATGCCGGGGGCACGCAATTCGCGCCGCTTTATCCCGATGAGATGCCCCTGTGGGACAAGATCCAATGCGTGGCCGAACGCATCTATCACGCTCATGAGGTCACCGCCGATACCCGCATCCTTGATCAGCTCAAGGAATGGGATTCGCTCGGCTACGGCCATCTGCCGGTCTGCATGGCCAAGACGCAGTACAGTTTCAGCACCGACCCGCTGCTGTGCGGCGCCCCCGAAGGCCATGTGGTGCCGGTGCGCGAAGTGCGGCTTGCGGCGGGCGCGGGATTCGTCGTGGCGATCTGCGGCGACATCCTGACCATGCCCGGCCTACCGCGTCGCCCCGCCGCCGAGGGTATCCGCCTCAATGCCGCGGGCGAGGTCGAGGGGCTGTTCTGAGCCGCGTCGTCGCCTTTCGGAAACCTCGGTGACGCAAGCTTTGTGCATTTCGTCGCGTCGGTGCGTTGAACATCCGGCGCGGCTGCGGCATCAGGGGGCAAGTCATACAGGAGCCCCGGATGCGCGACCCCGCAACCCTTTCGGACATGACCGAATTGCGCGTCGAGATCGACAGGACCGACGCCGAGCTCAGCGCGTTGCTGGCGCATCGGGCGCAGTTGATCAGCCGCGCCGCCGAACTCAAGGCGGCCAATGGCTGGCCGGCGCGGATCGATGCGCGGGTCGACGAGGTGATCGCGAACGCGCGTGCGAACGCCGCGCGCGATGGCTGGGACCCTGCGCTGGCGGAATACATCTGGACGGAACTGGTGGAATGGTCGATCCGGCGCGAGGAAACCGCGCTTGGGCGGGAATAGGGAAAAGCGCATGGCGGCAAGCATCATCGACGGCAAGGCCTTTGCGGCCAAGGTGCGGGAAAAAGTGGCGGAGCATGTCTCGCGGCTGAAGGCGGATCACGGCATCACGCCGGGGCTGGCGGTGGTGCTGGTGGGCGAAGACCCGGCGTCTCAGGTCTATGTGCGCAACAAGGGCAAGCAGACCGTCGAATGCGGGATGCAAAGCTTTGAGCACAAGCTGCCGGTCGACACCCCCGAGGCCGACCTGCTGGCGCTGGTGGCGCGGCTCAACGCCGATCCGGCGGTGCATGGCATTCTCGTGCAGCTGCCGCTGCCCGCGCATATGAATGCCGATGCGGTGATCAATGCCATCGACCCGGCCAAGGATGTCGACGGGTTCCATATCTCCAACGTCGGGCTTCTGGGCACAGGTCAGAAAAGCATGGTGCCCTGCACGCCGCTGGGCTGCCTGATGATGCTGCGCGAGCAGCTTGGCAGCTTGTCGGGGCTGAACGCGGTGGTGATCGGGCGCAGCAATATCGTCGGCAAGCCGATGGCGCAGCTGCTGCTAGGCGAAAGCTGCACGGTGACCATCGCCCATTCGCGGACGAAGGATCTGCCCGAGGTAGTGCGCCGCGCCGATATCGTGGTGGCAGCGGTGGGCCGCCCGCAGATGGTGCCGGGCGACTGGATCAAGCCGGGCGCGACGGTGATCGACGTCGGCATCAACCGCATCGATGTGCCCGAGACCGGCAAGACCCGGCTTGTGGGCGATGTCGATTACGACAGCTGCGCGCAGGTGGCCGGGGCAATCACCCCGGTGCCGGGCGGGGTTGGTCCGATGACCATCGCCTGTCTTCTGGCCAACACGGTGACCGCCTGCTGCCGCGCCAACGGCCTTGCCGAGCCCGAGGGGCTGACCGCCTAAGCCGGCACCGGCACGATGGTGCCAATCAGCAGGGCGATCTGAACCTCGCCCTGATCTGACAGCGCAAACACATCGGCGGCGGCGATCACCAGCCGTCGCCCCGGCTTGATGATGCGCCCGCGCGCGATCAGCCGCTCTCCCCTTGCGGGGGCCAGCAGGTGGATCTTCATTTCCGAGGCCAGCACCTCCATGCCCTCGGGCAGGATCGACAGGGCGGAATAGCCCGCTGCGCTGTCGCCGATGCCAAAGGCCAGCGCGGCGTGGCCAAAGCCCTGCTGCTGCGAGACCTCGGCGCGAATCGGAGCCTCGATCTCGACGGCGCCGGCGCGGATGCTGCGCAGCCGCGCGCCAAGCGTTTCCATCATGCCCTGACGGGCAAAGCTGTCGCGGATGCGTTGTTCAATGTTCATCGGCGCATGGTGCCGGGCGGCACGGCGGCTGGCAAGGCGCGGCGTGGCATTGGCAGGGCGCAGGGCTTTGGCCCGGTGAGGATCGCCGTCGCCCCATCGCCCATCATCGTGTTCAGCGGCGCGCGATCGCAGCGCAGACCGCCGGTATAGGCGCCGTAGGCTGGCATGATCAGCCGCACCGCGTCGATCAGGAAACAGGGGCGCGACAAGCGGCGCCCGCGCAGGTTCAGCAGAGCCTTGGGGTGGTAATGCCCCGAGACTTCGGCGCTGGCACCCTCTTGTGCGATATGCCGGAACAGCAGCGGGCCGATCCGGGCCTCTGCCAGATGAGTGCCGCCAAGCGCGGCGGGATCGGGGTCGTGGTTGCCTTCGATCCAGATCCATCTGCGCCCCGCCTGCAGGCGGAGAATCCACAGCCGGTCATCCTCGGGCAGCTCATCGGCGATGCCGATGGCGTCGAAGCTGTCGCCCAGACAGATCACCTGGCTGGCCTGCGTTGCCTCGAGATCTGCGTCGAGCTTCAGCAAGGTCTCGCGCGTCTCGTAAGGGGGCAGGGCGGCGCCGCCAACCGCAGACAGACGGGCGGATTTGCCGAAATGCAGATCCGAGACGACAAGCAGGTCTTCGCCCGGCCAATGCAGCGCGCCAGAGGGCATGGCGCGCAGATCCGCGCCATGGAAGCGGAAATCGTGGGTGTTCATGACATGTTCCATTGCCACGACGGGCGCGGCTTCGCAAGGGGCGCGCTAGTGGGCAGGGGTGACGCCACGGATCAGCTGGCGCAGATCAGGCCGCGCGAACTAGCCGAGGGTTTCCTCCGTCTGCAGGATGCACTGGCAACAGACCATGCGCCGCGCGCAAGGGTTCGGCGCGCTCAGTCGTCGCCGCAGAACAGCTCGTAGACCGTTTCGAGCATCCGCTTGGGGCGGTCGTCGGCGAGGCGGTAATAGATCGCCTTGCCTTCGCGGCGGGGCACGACCAACCCTTCGAGCCGCAGCCGCGACAATTGTTGCGACACCGCCGCCTGCCGGGCCGACAGCAGGTCTTCGAGTTCGGTCACCGATTTTTCGCCGCTTACAAGGTGACACAGGATCATCAGCCGCCCCTCGTGGCTGATCGCCTTGAGAAAGGCCGCGGCATTGGCCGCCTTTTTGGCGATGCGGTCGAGCTCTTCGGTGCTCATCTTGTCGTTGATCACGGGGAGTGTCATGTTCGTCATCCACCATCCGGAGGGCCTTGCGGCGTCGTGGCTGCGCCCTCTGGGGGCGCCAGTTCGAGGCGGTAGCCGGAATGTGCGGTCCACATCCTGTCCCGCGTCGGCCAAGAGAAATCCGCCCCCGGATGGCTTTCGAACCGGGGTCGCTCAACGTCGACGTTTACAACAAGAAAGGCCGGTGTGAACAAGGGCTTGCGCTTGTCTACAATGCCGTCCACCCGGATTTCGCGCAGTTCTGCCTGCAAACGCGGCGCAAAGCGTCCTGCGGAGGTCTCGGGATAGGGGGGCGTGATTTCGATGGTGCCGCAGGCACATCCGGGCTGTTCGATCAGCACTGAGTGCGGTTCTGCCGGTGCCTGCAGTGCAAGAAACGGCAGTGCGCAAAGCGCAGCCAGCAGGGCAGAGCGTATGTTGCGCAGACGGATCATCGCAGACCGATTGATTAGGGTTTAACGATTAACATAATATGAATGTATGAATTCAACAAGCGACAAGGGTCTTGCTTGATATGTGCTGCACGGGGGCGGCGCTGGCCGGTCTGCGTCTCATTACCCTGCAGCCTGTACCATGGGGCGGTTGCAGCTGTGCTTTGCCACCGGGGTGGCGATGATCCTCCGCGGCATGGGCTTTGTTTGGGACAGCGTCAGCCTGCCGACCATTGACGCTTTGGGAAAGGCAGCAAGTTGCCATTCGCCGACCGGCGTATAGGCAGTGAGAGCGACGCGGAGATCGAGCCTTTCAAAGGTATTCCGCAACCTCCTGCCATTGGGATCGTTTCTGCGCCGTCCCATCCAAGGGGCGGCGTCTTGCCGTTATCGGCGGTCTGGAATCCCTCCGTTGCAGGTCGCGGTGGAACCAGTCAGACTGGTGGTGTTTCTGGCGCAGGTTTTTCTGCCCAGCCGTGTCTTCATCAGGGCCGTTCAATTTCAGGGCGGCAGTTCGAGGAGTTTGGTAGATGACCTTTCGTATGGGAATTCTGTGGCTTGCCGGCTTTATTGCCTTTGGCGCTGCCGTCGGCCTTGTGCCACGGGGCGACGATATCGCGCCGGGCAGCGTGCCAAGGGCGGTTGGATTCAAGCTTTGACCGCAGGCTGGCGTTAACCGTATTTTTCCGATCGCGGTGCTACGGATCACCGCATGAACCAGTTGCTTCTTCTTGTTGTTCTGCTTGCGCTGGCGGCCTGTTCGGTCGGGCCACCCCCACCTCCTGGCCAGATCAGGGACAGCGACCGCGACGCGCTGACACTGGCAATCATGCGGCTGGGGCCGGGGGTTGCCTATGACGAGGCGAAACGGATCAGTTCGGTGGCGTATACCTATCCGCATGTGCTCTTGCGCGACTATCAGGCGAAACTGGGGGCGCTGAACGCGAGACGCCCGCCCGTTTTCGATATCAAGACGCCGGCGGTCTGTGCAAAATGGGCGGACAGGCACCTGCAAAGGCTGTTGCAGGAAGCGCCGCGCACGCTTGATCTGCGCATGGCGATGGCCGACCCGTCGATCAACACGCCGTTTGCGCATAGCACCGTGGTGGTAACCGCAAAAGGCGCGCCGTTGACGAGCGGGCTGGTGTTGGATGGCTGTCGCCGCAGCGGCAACCTGTATTGGAAGCTGGTGACGGATGATCGGTACCGGTGGCGCCCCCAATCCGATATGCTGTGGGATCGCACATTTGGGCGCAAACCCTGGTACGCCAGAACCCCGTTGGAGGGGCGCCTTGTGCGGCCAGATCCGCTTGCACCGTGAGAGCGCTGCGCTCAGGTGACCGCTTCGGGGTTGACCTTGGCGGAGTGGCAGCCACCTAGTGGGGCAAATGCCGTGCAGGCTTATCGGCAACGCTCAGGAGACACGATGCCCCACGACCACCACCATCACCACTCGATTGACCAGAATGCGGGCGATGGGCGGTTGATCGGGGCGATCTCGGTGAACCTTGGCCTGACGGTGGTTCAGGTTGCTGGCGGCATCGTGTCGGGCAGCCTTGCCATGATCGCGGATGCGCTGCACAACTTCTCGGATGCGATCTCATTGATCATCGCCGCCGTGGCGCGGCGCATCGCGCGCAGACCGGCGAACGAGGATATGCCTTTTGGCTATGCGCGGGCCGAGATCGTGGCCGCGCTGGTCAATTACACCACGCTGATCGTGATCGGGATCTATCTTGCGATGGAAGCGGTGCTGCGATTCCTGTCGCCTGAGCCGGTCGAGGGCTGGCTGGTGGTAATCATCGCTGCTGTGGCCCTGCTGGTGGATCTGGTGACGGCGATGCTGACCTGGGCGATGTCGAAGGACAGCGTCAACATCCGCGCGGCCTTTCTGCACAACGTCGCCGATGCGCTGGGCTCGGTTGCGGTGATCCTTGCGGGCACGCTGATCCTGTTGTTCGACTGGACTTGGATCGACCCGGCGGTGACCTTGCTGATCGCGGGCTATATCCTTTGGATGGCGCTGTCCGAAATCGGCGGGGTGATCCGCATTCTGATGCTCGGCAGCCCTCCGGCCTTGGCGCCTTCGCAGGTGCTGAGCGAGGCGCAGGCGATCGAAGGGGTCGCCGGGGTGCACGAGGCGCATCTTTGGCAGATCGACGAACACACTGCCGCGTTGCAGGCGCATCTTGTCGTCATCGACGGTGCGTGGGGCAGGGCCGACGACATCAAGGCAGAGGTCAAGGCGCGGATGAAGGCGCGGTTCGGCATCTCGCATGTGGTGCTGGAGATGGAGTGCGCGCGGCATGCCTGCGCCGCTCCGGCGCAATGGGGCGACAGCTGATGCATCCTCGAACCGGTGCCAATTCGGGCGGCAGCCCTTGCAGCCCCTCCGGCCCGATACTAAGAATCTCTCAACACCACCCGGCTAGGCATCACAGAGTTACGACAGGCAGGCACATATGAAAGATCCAATCGAGACATACATGAACACGCTCGTTCCGATGGTGGTCGAACAGACCAGCCGCGGCGAACGGGCCTACGACATTTTCTCGCGCCTGCTGAAGGAGCGGATCATTTTCGTTTCCGGCCCGGTGCATGATGGTATGTCGTCGCTGATCGTGGCGCAGCTGCTGCACCTCGAGGCGGAAAACCCGTCGAAAGAGATTTCGATGTATATCAACAGCCCCGGCGGCGTCGTGACCTCGGGCCTGTCGATCTACGACACCATGCAGTACATCAAGCCGAAGGTGTCGACGCTGGTCATCGGTCAGGCGGCCTCGATGGGCTCGCTGCTGCTGGCGGCGGGCGAGTCGGGAATGCGGTTCTCGCTGCCTAACAGCCGGATCATGGTCCACCAGCCGTCGGGCGGCTATCAGGGTCAGGCGACCGACATCATGATCCACGCCGAGGAGACGCTGAAGCTTAAGCGCCGCCTCAATGAGATCTATGTGAAGCATTGCGGTCGCACCCTCGAAGAGGTCGAGAAGGCGCTCGAGCGCGACAACTTCATGTCGCCCGAGGATGCCAAGGCCTGGGGCCTGATCGACGAGATCGTCGAGAAGCGCGGCGGCACGGACGACGCGGCCTGAGTGCTTGCCCCGGGGCCATCGGGTCGCGGGGCAATTTCCGGATTGTAGAGCAAAGGGGTCTGCCCTATCCTCTACAGGATGCTAAAAGAGAACGGGCCACGGCGGGCAATGGGAGCTCGCCCAGGCGATCAAAGGCCCTGAAAGGTGTGATATGGCGACCAATTCCGGCGGCGGTGACAGCAAGAACACCCTCTACTGCAGCTTCTGCGGCAAGAGTCAGCACGAGGTCCGCAAGCTGATTGCGGGACCGACGGTGTTTATCTGCGATGAATGCGTAGAGCTGTGCATGGACATCATCCGCGAGGAAACAAAGGGCGCCGGACTGAAATCGTCCGAGGGCGTCCCGTCCCCGCGCGAAATCTGCGACGTGCTCGATGATTACGTGATTGGCCAGTTCACGGCCAAGCGCGTGCTCTCGGTTGCGGTCCACAACCATTACAAACGACTGAACCACAGTCAGAAGTCCGCGGACATCGAACTGGCGAAGTCGAACATCCTGCTGATCGGTCCGACCGGCTGCGGCAAGACGTTGCTGGCGCAGACGCTGGCGCGTATTCTTGACGTGCCGTTCACCATGGCGGATGCGACCACGCTGACCGAAGCGGGCTATGTCGGCGAGGATGTCGAGAACATCATCCTCAAGCTGCTGCAATCGTCCGAATACAACGTCGAGCGGGCGCAGCGCGGCATCGTCTACATCGACGAGGTCGACAAGATCACCCGCAAGTCCGAAAACCCGTCGATCACCCGCGACGTGTCGGGCGAGGGCGTGCAGCAGGCGCTGCTCAAGCTGATGGAAGGCACCGTGGCGTCGGTTCCACCGCAGGGCGGGCGCAAGCACCCGCAGCAGGAATTCCTGCAAGTGGACACCACGAACATCCTGTTCATCTGTGGCGGTGCCTTTGCCGGTCTCGACCGGATCATCGCGCAGCGTGGCAAAGGGTCTGCCATGGGCTTTGGTGCCGATGTGCGCGACCCGGAAGAACGTGGCGTCGGCGAGATCTTCAAGGAACTCGAGCCCGAGGATCTGCTGAAATTCGGCCTGATCCCGGAATTCGTCGGCCGTCTGCCGGTGATCGCAACGCTCGAGGATCTGGACGAAGATGCGCTGGTGACCATCCTCACCAAGCCGAAGAACGCGCTGGTCAAGCAGTACCAGCGGCTCTTCGAGATGGAGGACACCAAGCTCAACTTCACCGATGACGCGCTCAGCGCCGTGGCCAAGCGGGCCATCCAGCGCAAGACAGGCGCACGGGGTCTGCGCTCGATCCTCGAAGGCATCCTGCTCGACACCATGTTCGAGCTGCCCGGCATGAACGATGTGACCGAGGTCGTGGTCAACGAAGAGGCGGTGAACTCGGACGCCAAGCCGCTGATGATCTACGCCGACCAGAAAAAGGAAGGCGCTTCGGCCTGAGCCGGGCTGAGGCCCGACCCTGACGGCGAAGATCTTACGCCGTCGGATCGCAAACAGAATGATGGCGCCTCTCGCTTTGTCGGGGGCGCCATTTTTTGTAACGTCGCCTTACCGACTTCGTCAGGGCACCGAAGAATGGCACCTGTTGCGGGGTGGAGTCAGGCGATTGATGCTCTGGCATTCCCCCGATGCATCCTCGTATACAAGCGCAGATCACCCAGGAGTATCGAATGATCAGACGCATTCACACCGGCAGCCCGTTCGAAGCAAAGATCGGCTATTGCCGCGCCGTCGTTGCCGGCGGGTTCGTGCATGTCGCGGGCACCGTCGGGCAGGGCGAGACGGCACCGGAGCAGTGCCGCTCGGCGCTCGAGACCATCGGCAAGGCGCTGGCCGAGGCTGGGGCCAGCTTTGCCGACGCGGTGCGCGTGACCTACTATCTGCCCGACGCGGCAGAGTTCGAAGCCTGCTGGCCGGTGCTGGTCGAGACCTTCGGGGACAACCCGCCCGTCAGCACGATGATCGAAACGAACCTCATCGATCCGAAATACCGCATCGAGATCGAGCTGACGACGCTGGCCCCGGCGGCCTGATCGCGCCGATTTGCAGCGCCCCGTGCTGGACGCGGGGGCTGCAAGTTGCCATAAGCAAAACAGGAAGATCCGAGGAGTCGCCCATGGGAATGCTGAATTCGCTTCTGAAGGCCGTGACCTGGTGGAACGGCGCCACGCTCAACACGCTTATCTGGAGCAAGCGGCACGGCACCCGCGTCGGCGAGGATGAACAGGGCAACGCCTTTTACCAGACCAAGGACGGCAAGCGCCGCTGGGTGATCTTCAATGGCGAAATCGAGGCGTCGCGCGTCAGCCCCGACTGGCACGGCTGGCTGCATTACACCTTCGATCAGCCCCCGACGACGCGCCCGCTGACCCATAAAAGCTGGGAAAAGCCGCATCTTGAAAACCTGACCGGCACTGCGCTGGCCTATGCACCGCAAGGCTCGATCCGCCAGCCGCAGCCCAAGCCGCGCTCGGATTACGAGGCCTGGAGCCCGGAATAACCCCATGACCACCTCCACAACCGAGGTGCTGGTCGGCGGGGTCGTCCTTGCCGCAGCGATCGCCTTTGGCGCCTACGCCATTACCACCACCGGATTTTCGATGGGCGGCGACGGCTATCCGCTGACCGCCAGCTTCCGTTCGCTCGAGGGGGTGAGTGTCGGCAGCGATGTGCGCCTTGCCGGGGTGAAGGTGGGCACGGTTTCGGAGATCGCGCTCAACCCCGAGACCTACCGCGCCGATATGTCGTTGACCATGGAACGCGGCGTGCAGGTGCCCGATGACAGCGCCATCCTGATTTCCTCCGAGGGGCTGCTGGGCGGCAATTTTGTCGAGATCAGCCCCGGCGGCTCGATGTTCTACCTCGAAGCCGGAGACGAGATCGTCGACACCCAAGGCTCTGTCAGCCTGATTTCGCTTCTGCTGAAATACGTTGGCGGAGGAAGCAACTGATGCGGTTCCTTCTTCTTGTCGCAACGATTCTGGCTGGCACCGCCAGCGCTCAGGAGGCCACCGATACCGGCAGTGGCGCCATGCTGCGCGGGCTCGACAAGCTGACCGGGCGCGCGGGCGATATCGAGATCCGGTCTGGCGGGATGGCGCAATTCGGTCGCATCGAAGTGTCGATGTCCGAATGCCGCTACCCCGAAGGCGACCCTGCCAGCGATGCCTTTGCCTTCCTGACCGTGCGCGAGGCGGGCAAGGCCGAGCCGGTGTTCCGGGGCTGGATGGTTGCCTCGTCGCCGGCGCTGAACGCCATGGATCACCAGCGCTATGACGTGTGGGTGTTGCGCTGCACGACCTCGTGACCGCTGGTCAGCGGCGTTCCGGCAAAATCCGCACTGCGTGACAGCGCGTCGCGCAGGCGGAAGCGATAGTCCATCCGGGTGATCTCGACCCCGCCGAGCGAGGCCAGATGCTCGGTCAGGAATTGCGTGTCGAACAGGGTGAACCCCGCGCGGCGGCACAGGTCCACCAGCCAGCAAAGCGCGATCTTCGAGCCGTCCCGGCGGCGCGAGAACATCGATTCGCCGCAGAAGGCCGCGCCGATTTCGACCCCATAGATCCCGCCAATCAGCTCTCCATCGATCCAGACCTCAAGCGAATGCGCCACGCCGCGTTGGTGCAGTTCCAGAAATAAGCGGCGGATCTCGGGGTTGATCCAGGTTTCCGGTCGGTCGGCGCAGGCGTCGATCACCGCCTCGAAGGCGGTGTCGACGGTGACGGTATAGTCAGTTTTGCGCAGGCGGCGGGCAAGGCTGCGCGAGATGTGCAGCCCATCAAGCGGAATGATGCCGCGCCGCCGGGGATCGACCCAGAACAGCTCCGGGTCGTCGCGGTGCTCGGCCATCGGAAAGACGCCCGAGCGGTAGGCGATGAGCAGCTGCTCCGCGCCAAGGCTCATGGCCGGGCGCCCCCGAATGCCCCCTGCCGCTGCATCACTCGGCCTTGAACGGATCCGTGGCCAGCCATTTTTCCAGCCAGTGGATGTTGTAGTCCCCGCTATGAATCGCCGGTTCCTGTAGCAATGCGTGGAACAGCGGGATCGTGGTGTCGACCCCATCCACGATCAGCTCGGCCAGCGCACGGTTGAGCCGCGCCAGCGCCTCGGTGCGGTCGCGTCCCTTGACGATCAGCTTGCCGATCAGGCTGTCGTAATAGGGCGGGATCGAATAGCCCTGATACAGCGCCGAATCCATCCGCACGCCAAGTCCTCCGGGGGCGTGATACTGGCTGATCTTGCCGGGGCAGGGCGAGAAATTCGGCAGCTTCTCGGCGTTGATGCGCACCTCTATGGCGTGCCCGTCGATTTTCAGATCGTCCTGAGTGAACGACAGCCCCCGGCGTTCGGCAACGCGAATCTGTTCGCGCACCAGATCGACGCCAAAGATCGCCTCGGTCACCGGGTGTTCGACCTGAAGCCGGGTATTCATCTCGATGAAATAGAACTCGCCATCCTCATAGAGGAATTCCACGGTGCCAGCGCCGGAATAGCCCAGCTCGGCCATGGCATCGGCGCAGGTCTTGCCGATGCGCGCGCGCTCTTCAGGGGTGATGCAGGGGCCGGGGGCCTCTTCGAAGACCTTCTGGTGACGGCGCTGAAGCGAGCAGTCGCGCTCGCCCAGATGAACCGCCGTGCCCTTGCCGTCGCCAAAGATCTGAATTTCGATATGGCGCGGTTTTTGCAGGTATTTCTCGATGTAGACTTCATCGTTGCCAAAGGCTGCCTTGCCCTCGGCGCGGGCGGTCTGAAAGGCGCGCTCCATCTCGGCTTCGTTGTTGGCAACCTTCATGCCACGCCCGCCGCCGCCGGCGGTGGCCTTGATGATCACCGGATAGCCGAAATCGCGGCCGATCTGCTTGGCGGCCTCGACATCGGGCACGCCGCCTTCGGAGCCGGGCACGCAGGGCACGCCAAGCGCCTTCATCGTATCCTTGGCGGTGATCTTGTCGCCCATGATTCGGATATGCGCCGCAGAGGGACCGATGAAGGTGAGACCGTGGTCTTCGACCATCTGCACAAATCGGGCGTTTTCCGACAGGAAGCCGTAGCCGGGGTGAATCGCCTGCGCCCCGGTGATTTCGCAGGCCGAGATGATCCCGGCGGGCGACAGGTAGCTTTCCGAAGACTGCGCCGGGCCGATGCAGATGCTTTCATCGGCCATGCGCACATGCATGGCGTCGGCGTCGGCGGTGGAATGCACGGCAACCGAGGCGATGCCCATTTCGCGGCAGGCGCGGATGACCCGCAGCGCGATCTCGCCGCGATTGGCGATCAGAATCTTGTCGAACATGATGCCCCCTTATTCAAGGATGACGAGCGGAGCGCCGTATTCGACGGGGGCGCCGTCCTCGACGAGGATGCGCTTGACGGTCCCGGCGCGGGGCGCGGGAATGTGGTTCATGGTCTTCATCGCCTCGACGATGATCAGCGTGTCGCCTTCGCGCACCTGCTGGCCGACGCTGATGAACGACGGTGCGCCCGGTTCGGGCTGCATGTACACGGTGCCGACCATGGGCGAGGTCACGGCGCCGGGATGGGCAGCGGGATCTTCGGGCATGGTGTCTGCGACAGGCGCAGCAGGGGCGGCCGTGGCCGCCGCCATCGGGGCCGCGGGGGCCGCCATCGCGACCGGAGCGGTCATGTGCGTATGGCGGCTGACGCGTACGTTGAGGCTGTCGTCCTCGGCATAATCGCGCTTGACCTGAAGCTCGGTCAGGTCGTTGTCGCGGAGCAGCTCCGCCAATGCCTTGATGAAGGCCACATCGGCTTCGTGGGTGTTCTTGCTCATGCAATCCTCGCCGGTAGATGTCAGGGCCTGTGTCAGGGGGCCCGTGGATTGACGGGCTTATAGGCCAAGCCTTTCGCCATGAAAAGCGACGGCGCAGGGATTTGCGGCGCACAGGGCAGGTTTCCCACCACGAAGCCGTGACGGCAGGCCGTCATTCAGAGGTCTTCGACAAAGCCGGTGTCGGTCGGCAGATCCGCGCGTGAGGCATAAGGGGTGGGTAAAGGCGGCGCAGATTTGGGGCTGTCCGGGTCCGGGGCGGGTTCAGGCGCGTGCGCGTTGACCGGTTCGGGGGCTGGCTCGTCGGGTGTCTGGGCGGTCTGGGGCAGGGATTCTGCGGGCTTTGGCGTGGTTGGCGCAGAGGCGCTTTCGCTATGCATCTTGTCGGCCTGATCCTGAAGCATCTTTGCAATGCGGATCTGCATGACAGAGGGCGGTGAAATGCGTTGCGAGCTTTGCCGTGCAGCCATCTGTCGGGACTCGGCAGAGGGATCCTGATCGGTGCCGGTCTGGGTTCCAGTGCTGGCCTGTTCCTTGACTGGCTGAACGCGCGAGATCCGGGCCGGTTCGTTTTGCACCGCAGGAAGCCCCTGGGGGTGGCCCGTCGCCAGAGGGGCCAGAAATTGCGTCAGACTTGGGAACTGCATAGACATACTCCATCAGATACAGCGCCCCCACTGCCTGCAGAGTACCAGCATCGGCGAAGTCTGTGTGATGTCTTTTCGCATGCGGCGCGATGGAATCGCAGCAATGGTTAAGGCCGCCTTTGAAAACACAGGAAACCGGTAAAATGGGCGCGGAATGCCGCGCCCAGTCCGTAGTTCAGCCGGCTTCGGGGCGATTCACCCCTTGTTTGCGCGGTTTTCGATGAGGTCTTCGACGACGGAAGGGTCGGCGAGGGTTGAGATGTCGCCGAGGGCGGCGAAGTCGTTTTCGGCGATCTTGCGCAGGATGCGGCGCATGATCTTGCCGGATCGGGTCTTGGGCAGGCCCGGCGCCCACTGGATCAGGTCTGGCGAGGCGATGGGGCCGATCTCGGTGCGCACCCAGCTGCGCAGCTCCTTGACCAGCGCGTCGGACGGTTCCACATCGTTCATCAGCGTCACGTAGCAATAGATGCCCTGACCCTTGACCG
>NZ_JAHKQA010000063.1 GCF_018860705.1 Citreicella sp. C3M06 | reverse complement strand
ACGGATGTAGATCCGTTTCTGTGCGACCGTGTGTGCGCCCGCGCCGTTTTCAAAAACTCGATCTCGAGCGCCTGACGGCCGACAAGCCGTTCGAGCGCCGCGATCCGCGTTTCGTATTCAGGGAGCAGTTCCTCTTCGATGGCGTCATCGTCAAATTCGCCACGCTCATACTTGTCGATCCAGATCGGGATCAGCGTGCGGCAAATATCGTGCCTCTGGCTGAGCGCGCGCATCGACTCGCCGTTGAAATAGGCTTCGACGACTTCGCGTTTCTTGGACGTGCTGTGACGACGGTGCTTCTTGGTCATGCGGTTCTCCTTATCAGAACCACGACCCGGTCAAAATCTTCAGCTCAAGCTGTCCAGCCCGAGGGGCGCACTCCAATTGGGGGTCAATATTGGGTGCCGATTGACAGCCGGACACGGCGCGGCGCCTGCAGACCATACCTGGCGTTGGCCCACTGACGTCTCTGGCAGTCGAAGCATTCGGCCCAGACATGGCGCAGTTCAAGCGTGGGTGCGACTTTGCGGCTTGGCTTGGGTTGGTCCCGCGTCAGCATTCCTCGGGCGGAAAGGATCGGTTGGGACGCATCTCGAAAGCGGGGCAGGCCGATATCCGACGGCTCCTGATCATCGGGGCGATGTCCCGACTGAACTGGCTTGGGCGCAAGACGATCTCGGAAGGGTCCTGGCTCGCCAGGATGCTGGCGAAGAAGCCGAAGATGCTGGTCGCAATCGCGCTGGCTAACAAGATGGCCCGGCAGATCTGGGCTATGCTGACCAAGAACGAGGATTACAAGGCTCCGGCGCTGGCAGCTGCGGCATGTCTATCGTGGCATAGTTGCTGGCAACGGTGCCAAGGGGAATGTGAGAAGCCGACAACCTGAATGGACGCAACGATCGAACAGATCTGGACCAGGAAAACCAGAAGGCTGCTAAGAGCGCAAAGCTCGCTTTTCAGATTTGGACCTGATCCGCTGATCTCCATACCGGCCCGCGGCCATGGAAGCGCCGCGAAATGAGGCCAGAAAGAAGACTGCACTCGATCACACGCCGACAGGATCACAAGGGTCTTGCATCACGGGCGGCTACCAAAGAAGCAGCCTGCTAAACGAGCTGATCCGCCGTGCCCGGGCACTCTTTGGAACCCCGGAGCCAAGGAGCGAAGATGAGCTGGCGATGTTTCGGGATACTACTTATCCGCTTCCAAGAGGGGTTTATAGACAAAAAATAATAATTGTCTATAAGGTCATGCAAGCAATGGGAGCCGCAATCGATGCAACGCCTACCTGTATCCACCCAAACACTCTACGCTGACCTTGTTGATCGCGCCTGGGCGGGATCCTATCAGGAATTGGTTCAGGCAGGTGGCTCCCCCTACAAGCAAAGCGCACACGGCCGCGATTACTGGTATGTGAAAATGCCGATGGTCAACGGGGAGCGCCGCCCGGACCGCTACCTGGGACCAGATGGTCCGAATGTGCGGACCAGGCTGGAGCAGCACAAAGCGTTGAACCTCATCCGAAAGGAGCGCATGAGCATGGTTCGTGCGCTGCGGTCGTCTCGAATCCCGGGACCGGACCCGATTTCTGGGAAGATTATGTCTGCACTCTCGGAGGCGGGTGCATTTCGCCTTCGCGCGGTTGTAGTGGGTTCCGCGGCATTTCAGACCTATGGTGCTATGCTCGGCGTTCGACTCAGCGCCGCGGCTGGCCAGACATCAGACCTCGATATTGCCCAGTTCCATTCGATCTCCCTAGCCGTTGAAGACAGCGTTCCCGATAGCTTCATTGAGACTTTGCAAGAAGTTGATAGCCGGTTTCGGGCGATCCCCTCCCCAATTGATGGGCGCCGGACATTGCGTTATGCGATCCGTACCGGCAGCCAGGAGGAGTTCGCGGTCGATCTGCTGTCACCTCATCGCGGCGCTGAGCGCCCCAAGACAACCAACCTCCCGGCGTTGAAGGGGGATGCGCAACTCTTGAGGTATCTCGACTTCCTCATCTTTGGAGAGATCAACGCGGTGAGTCTCCATGGCGCGGGCATTCCCATCAATGTCCCCGCCCCTGAGCGATACGCGGTTCATAAGCTGATTGTTTCACGCATGCGCAGCAGCACCCCCTCCAGTCTAACGAAAGCGCGCAAGGACATCGTACAGGCTCAGGCGCTGTTTGAGGTTTTGCTGGAGGATCGGCCAGATGACGTGGAATTTGTCTGGAACGAAGCCTTAGAACGGGGTCCAAAATGGCGCAAGAACCTGCAGGCCGCGGCCCAGTCACTTAGCATCGACATCCGGGAGAAGCTACTTGCCCTGAGCGGGGCCGCTAGCGGCCCCGAGGGCCCCGGGGGCAGCTAGTAACTGTGTCTATTCCCCGGGCTGAATCTGCCATGGTATGGCGGTTTTGATGATCGCGTTGGCGATTGTGACCAGCCTTCGTGCGATTGCAATGACGACGAGTTTGAGTGGCTTTCCGCGCTCTTTGAGGCGTTTTGCGACCGGTTTCAGGACCGGGTTATGATAGGCAGCGGCGAGCGCTGCCTGAAACAGTACATGTCGCAGAGACCGTCGTCCGCCCGCAATCGTTCTCCTGCCTCGCATCGCCCCGCTGTCATGTGAGATCGGTGCCAGGCCGGTCATGGCAGCGACTTCGCCCGACGTCATCCGGCCGAGTTCAGGCAATTCGGCGATCAACATCGCCGCAGAGACTGGACCAATTCCCGGGATTGATCGCAGCAGGTTCGCCTTTGCAGCAAGTGGCTCAGTCTGCACAATGACGTTTTCGATCCTTCGTTCGATGGCAGAGATCTGGGCGTCGAGCACGTCTTGAAGATCATCATCCATGCCCTTGACGTCGGCAGATACACCCTGCTTCCTGCGAGCACCGATCTGAGTTCTGAGCCGTTTGCGCATATCGACAAGTTGCCCTCTTCGGGTCGTCAGGGTCCTGAGAACACGCAAGTTTTCATTTGGCAGTTCTCGCCCCGCTTCGGGTCGAAACGCCACAAACCGGGCAATGAGTTCTGCGTCGATCCGGTCTGTCTTGGCCCGCGTACCCCGAGACAACGCGAAGGCCTTGATCTGCGCCGGAGGCAATTGAACCGCATCGATTCCTGCAGCTGCAAGTGCCGTCCAGAGCACCCATTCATGCCCACCCGTAGCCTCGAAGCCAACTCTGACCTGACCGGGTATTTGCCGGATCATGGCGATCACCGCCCTATGGCCTTCTGGCGTGTTGGAATGTCGGAACCGCTTTTGGTCATGAAGGCAGAACCCGTCCAGCCAGTCGCGCGATACGTCTATCCCAATGAGGGTTGTGTCAGGTATCATGTCACTCTCTCTTCCTTATGCTTCGCGGTCCCGCAAAACGGGCCGCCGTCAACTGTTCGAGACGGTGAAGAGAGGCAGGATCAGCCTGCTAGAGAACGTGGTCGTGCCACAAGGTGTTTAGCGCTGTATCCCACCCCGTCGTCGGTCCTGGCCGGGAACGGCGACGGGGTACTCATAGCAGGGATGAGACACATGAGCCTCAGGATTTCATAACGGCAAGTATCACCGATAAGTGCAACAAGGCTCGCATGGAGGTAACGCAGCACAAATGCACAAGAATAGCATGATTTGGTGTATGTGTGCATCCCTTGATGATTGAAGAAAATTTAGTTGGTGATTTTCCGAGTGATGACACTTATGGTGCGCAGATACACCTTAATCGGATGTTATGAGGCTTTTGAACACCATGATCAGCAAGATGACAAAGGGAAGCGCTGTACATCCCATCATCCAACACGGGCTATCAAAGCTCGGTAAGGATATGGCCCTTGCCCGGCGAGCCCGCAAGCTGTCCACGGTGGACATGGCCGAGCGTATGGGGGTGGACCGCGGGACATTGCGCAGGCTTGAAAAAGGCGATCCTGGCGTATCGTTGAACACGCTGGCCATGGCACTGCACGCCTTGGGAATGCTGGACCGTATAATTGATCTCGCTGATCGCGCCTCGGACGATATCGGTCTCATGGCCGCCCATGGAGCCTTGCCGAAAAGGATCGTCAGGCCTCGGCCTGCGGAAGAGACCAAGCCGCTAGGATCTCTCCCTGATGCTGCTGGAAGCAATGATCCGGAGGGCTGGTGATGGGCAAGAAGGAAATCGATGTCCGCATGGGGGCGTCGGGTGTTCCGGTTGGAACGCTTGTTTGTGAGCATGATGGGCGTCGTGAGACCTCCACGTTCCGCTACGCCGAAACATGGCTCAAGAACGCACGGGCTTTCCCCCTCTCACCATTCATGCCTTTGCAGGCTGCCCCTTTCTTCGGGAAGAAGGACCGCAACATGTCGTCCCTCCCCAGCCCGATCGAGGATGGGGCCCCAGATTCCTGGGGCCGCAAGATCATCGACAAGACAAGCGGGGGAGGACACCTCTTTGACATCGACTATCTGATCGGAACTGATGATGTCCTGCGCATCGGTGCGTTGCGGTATTTCGATGCTCCGGGAGAGAAGGGCCGCGCGCTGACCGAGGTTTCGACTGAAAAGGGAAGCCCTCGCGTTCCGATGCTGCACAATATGGCTGATGTCATTCATGCTGCTAGGTCGTTTGAGGCCGATCCCGATGCTTATGTCGAAAAGCGCGGAGAACTCGTCGGTGGCGACATCCTGCGTGATGCCGTGGGATCACTCGGTGGTGCCCGGCCGAAGGTCAACGCTATCGACGAGGATGGCGCCCTGTGGATCATCAAGCTTCCAAAGCAAAATGACACTTATGCCATGGCCCGTGCAGAAGTTCTCGCACTGCGCCTTGCTAGACTTGCAGGTATCGAGGTTGCACAAGCGCATGTGCTCAACGACGCTCCACATTTCCCGATGATCATGGTCAAACGGTTTGATCGTATGGGGAAGAACCATGAAGCTCGCGTTCCTTACATCTCGGCCCAGACATTCGTCTCCGAATACTCAGGCGACGACCACTCCTACGAGGATATCGCGATGGCGCTGCGCACACATGGCGCAGACCCAAAGCGGGATATCCTCGAGCTTTACAGGCGGATGTGCTTTGGGATCCTGATCCGCAACACCGATGACCATCTGCGCAATCACGGCTTCCTGCGCGCACCCACCGGTTGGCGCCTGTCCCCGGCCTTCGACATCAATCCGGAGCACCGGGCTGGTGGGTATCTTCAGACCTCGATTTCGGAAATTCACGGTGCGGAGTGCTCGATCGCTTCAGCTCTCGACGCAGCGCCGTATTTCGATCTGTCCGAGGGCGAGGCGCGGAGTATGATACGTGACATGGCGGATACCATATCCAGTCATTGGAGGGCGATTGGCACGTCTTTGCAGATGACCTCTCAGGATCTTAGGGTCAGGATGCATTGATTTCGCTGCACCAGCATGATTCACGGCTTCGAA
>NZ_JAHKQA010000053.1 GCF_018860705.1 Citreicella sp. C3M06 | reverse complement strand
GGTCTATGTGACCGAATACGCGACCTTCGAAGACGTCGCAGCGGATTTGCCAAACTTCATCGACAACGTCTACAACTCCACCAGGCTGCATTCTGCGCTCGGCTACTTGAGCCCCAACCAGTTCGAAGAAAGAAACGCCGCGCCCCGGTCAAAACGAGCCGCCTGACTGGTCCAGCCCAAAGGGCGCACTCCACCACGGGGTCAATTTTGCATGCTTGTTCACAATGACCATTGATCCGCGCATAAACAGGCCCTCGACCCGGAATTCCGGGAACGACCTCAACCGGCTCCAGACGGCGCTGCAGGTCGTGGTCTGTTTGCTGATAGACGATCCGGTCTATGCGCCTCTTTTCGAACGGCTCGAAGAAGAGATCCGACAGGAAGAAGATGCCCTTGCCAACGGGGCGCAGGCGCGTGCGCTACTTGCTAGCACCAGAACGGGCCTCAAAACGAAATCGCCGCGCGGACAGATGCCACATCGGTCAGCGAACCACCTTGACCATAGCGTACTCCGTCAAGCGCGTGTCCCATGAGGATCACGACGGATCCACTGGTCAATACGGGCCTCCAGCATGCGATCTTCAAACACGTGGCGCAGCCCTACATGGTGTGACCATCGGTTTCTTTGAGGCCGTTTTCCTTCAAGAACTTGTTGACAGTTGCACTCAGGGAAGCGGAATTCGTGCGGTACCGATCAAAGCCTTCCGGGAATCCTCGAAGCGCATTGAGGGAAACGCCCAGCACCGGAATCTTTCGCTCTTGAGCTGACGATTCTCCCCGATGATCTCAATGAAGGGGGCGGCAGACCTGTGCCGCAGGAAAGGACCACTCGATCTTGATGCATACCGATTGTCAATGCTTTGGGTAAATGGACTTTACGCATTTGCTTGTTCGTTCAGAGGTAGAGCAGTCTCGGCATTGCGGTAGGCGGTTTCGGGGGCAGGTCGTGGGATCAAACCAATGTGATGTCGTCCAGCAAGCCAGCATTTGAACTAAGACCCTCGAACAAAATTGTGTTACCACCACCGAAATCAAGCATCAAATTGCCGTCGGCGACGCTCGACAGAGCATCAAGATGTGCTTCGTCTAGCGCTCCGCCCCAGAGTCCAGCGTCAATCTCCAGCCGGTCTGCATCGGTGCCAAAATCCGCGATCGTGTCGGCATTAATCTGCGCTGCGACGATGAAGACGTCCGCCCCTGCGCCGCCCGTCGCTGTGTCGTTGCCGCCGCCGAGGTGGATCGTGTCGTTGCCCCCAGCGCCAAAGATCAGATCGTCGCCAAACGTTACCTCATCGCTGTCAAACCAGACGTCATTGCCATTTCCGAGGAAAGCGCGATCCGTCCCATTTCCGCCGATCACGGTGTCGTTGCCATCGCCGCCAAACAGCGTATCTGCGTTGTCGCCGCCGAATAGCTGGTCGTTACCAAGTCGTCCCTGGATGCGATCAAAACCCCCGTCACCAAAGAACGTGTCGTCGCCATTGCCGCCTTCGATCGTGTCATTGCCGCCGCCAGCGCGCACTGTGTCGCTACCGTGAGCGCCACCTTGTGAGTTGTCGAAGAAGATATCGTTGCCATTGCCGAGGAATGCGAGGTCCCTCCCATTGCCGCCGAAGAGCGTGTCCGCCCCTAGGCCGCCGAAGAGGGTGTCGTAGCCATTGCCGCCGAAGAGCGTGTCATTGCCATAGTCGCCTGACAGCACATCCGCGCCGGCATTGCCCGACAGCTGGTCGGCCTGCGCTCCGCCGGCGATCCAGTCATCGCCTGCGCCGCCGCTCAGTGTGTCACTGCCCAGCCCGCCCAGCAGGATATCATCGCCGGCCTGACCGGCATAGAGGTCGTCTTGAGCGCCAAAGCTAACTCGGTTCGAATGGCTGTCGCCGGATGACAGGGTGGTGGAGTCGAAAGTCATCTCGTAGCTCACGTCGGAATGGCGCGAGCTTATGGTCAGATCTTTGAAGACAGCACCAAGACTGGGGAAGTTCTCGTCAAGATACTCGGCCACCCGGTCACGAAGAGACTCGTTCTTCTGTTCCATCTCCTCCAGCGTGTCGATATTGCGCATTTCGCCGTCGACGATCTCGAAATTGTCGAGCATCGGCAGGGTCTCGTCCATCAGATCCTGATTGAAATCATGCAACTCTTTGGCCTCGCCCGCGTTATCGAACAGATCCGCCAGATTGGCGTATCCGGCGTCGCGGATCTTGTCCTTGAGCAGGTTCATCAGGCCGGAGGCGCCGCTATCGGTGACCGTCTCGTAGTAGGATTCGAGTCCGCTGCCCTCGGTCTCTTCGGTCGCGGTTGGGTCCGTGTTAGCCCAGTCGCTGTCCTCATAAAGATCGGGAATATCTTCCCACTGATATTCGGGGGAATCAAACCGTGTAACGATGCTATCGACGGTGCCTTCGACTGTTTCTTCGATGAAGGCCCAGCCGCGTTCCAGCAGGCTGGGTTGATGGATGACGACGGTATCAATGTAGTCGGCCACCACTTCCTTGTCGATCAGCAGGTCCAGCTCATCCTTGGGCAAGCTTCCCAGATCGACTGGGTTCTCGGTCAGATCGGTGCAATGGGAAACGATTTCCGCTCCGCCGATCATCATGCCGACTTGTTCGGGTTCGAGCCACATCGCTTGCCAGCCACTCTCGACGCGGTCAAAATATGGAGAATTCAGATAACCGTCGTTCTCGATCCAATCGACATAAGCGTCGGGCGCGCTCAGGAAAATTTGTCTGATCGAGGCCATGTAATAATCATCGCCATACCAGTCGCCGTCCGGGCTGCCATCAACCCAATCGGAGTCCTCGTCGGGATCGCGTACCGAGCCGTATTTGGGGACTGTGGTTTCGAAACTGACCTCGTCGGTATACCCACCAAGCCGCAGGTAGTCGGAGTATTCGAGTATTGGGAAGTTTGGGCCCAGGATGGTGTCGGGCGTGATCATTTCGGGGTAAGGGGCTTCGCTGTAGTGATAGGTCAGCTGTATATAGATCCAGCTGCCCTCGTTATAATCGTCGCGACAGGTAGAGACCGTGTAGCCCATGAAAAACGCTCCTCCCGAAATAACCTTGGCCGTGCATAAGTAAAAGTCGACACCACCTAGGTGGTATGCCGTTCGACGCCATAATCGGTTGATTTCGTTTGCTGATCAAGCGTTTTGGAACCCGAGCGGCGCTTGCGTAGGCAGAACGCTCGAACGCGGACGGGTCGGGCCGCAACCTCGCATCAGCCCGATCCTGCGTCGCCTTTCTTCAGCGCGGTGGGCAGACCTGCTGTTTGGTGCTGTCTCTGTCAGGATCGCACTCACGCGACGTCGATGCTCCTTGCAGGTGCCGTCACGTTGGCGACCCCACAAGAGCAGGTGGGTAGCTCCCGCCGATGATCAGTCAGATTTTCGCACCACGTCCGTGCACGTCACCACAATCTGGGTCGCGACTTCGCGGCCTTGGCTGCGAACCAGAAGTAGCTCGCGGATTTCATCTGCGTCTGGACCGCAGAGGGCTGGCTCTACGTGGCAGTGCTGCTGGATTTCTTCGCGCTTCGCGTCGCGAGCAAAACGCCGCTTAAGACAAGCGCAAACCCAAATGCATGAAATAGCCTTAACTGCTCGTCTAGGACCAGCATGGACAGAAGGCTACCGAAGACCGGCATCAAGTGCAGGAACACCCCCGCACGACCCGCACCTATCAGGGCGATGCCGCGGTTGAAGAACAGGAGCGCCAGGAGCGACGCACACAGGGCCAAGTAGCCGATCCCGGCGAGCTGTACCGCCCCCTGCGGCACTGCCGCACCGCTTTGGATCCAGAAAGGCAGCAACAGAAAAGTCCCCAGCCCGAAGATCGCCACGAGAAAAGTCATCGGATGCAGGTCGGGACGGCTGCGGAGCGTCGAAAAGTATATCGCATTGGCGGCAACTCCGGCGAGGACAAGTCCGCCACCCCTACCTAACTCCAGAGCGCCGAGCCCGGCGGTGTCGCCCTCGGACAGGATCAGCAGGACCCCTGCGAGAGAGAGCACCACGCCTCCCGCGCGTGAAAGATCAATGCGGTCTCGGTAGATCGCTGCGCCGCAGACCAGGATCATGACCGGCATCGTCGATTGCAAGAGAAGCGCGTTGATCGTCGTCGTCGACTTCAGCCCGGCGTAGACCAATGTATTGTAGAGCGTAACCGACAGGAGCGCGTATGCCGTCAGCAGCGGGAGCGACCGTGCAATAGCCGCGCGTTCGCGCCATGCACGCGCGCCCCCGAGCAACAGCACCAGCACAAAAGCCGCCGCCCACCGCCAGAATGCCAACGCCACCGGGCTGAGCGTGCCCTCGCCGCCAAATGCCCGGCCAACGACGAAATTCCCCGCCCAGAAAAGACTGGCCAGCGACAGCAGAAGCGGCGCCGCTGACCAGAACCGCTCGATTAGCGGAATCCGCATCATTGCAGGACGGCCGTCGGGATGATCTCGACCAGAATGCGTGGATCAGCCATCTCCACGACACCGCAAGCCCGCGCCGGGGCTGCGTCACGGTTGACCCAGCCGTCCCAGACTGCATTCATGGCTTTGTAATCGTCCATGGACTTGAGCCAGATCGTCGCCGAAACGACGGCGCTGCGGTCGCCCCCGGCTTCGGCCAGCAACGCATCGATACGCGCCAAGGCCTGCCGGGTCTGCTCCGCCGCATCCGCAGACCAATCGTCTGCAACCTGCCCGCCCATGTAAAGCACGCCATTGGCCAGAACTGCCCGCGAACGACGCCCGTTGTTGTCGAAATGTTTCATGTTTTTCCTCTTATTGGCAGGGATTGCGCGGGTTCAGCCGCGCGGAACAATGTGCTGCGGATCGAAGGCCTCTACAGGCAGCTGTGGCCCGGAGAATGCCTCGACGTCCACAAGGCAGGATTGAGCCGAAGGCGCTTGCGAAAGGCTGGAGGCGCCCTTGTCCTGGCTCAGGACATTCGGGTTTCCCTGTCGCTCCAGTGGCGGGCCGCCATCACTTGGCATCGCCGGAGACGGATCGAACCATGCCCCTGTGGACAGCTGCACTACACCAGGCAGAAGCGCGTCACAGGTTTCCAAGGCCGCGAGGCAGGCGCCTCGATCGTTGAACACGCGCACGATGTCGCCAGAGGCCAGACCGCGAGCAGCTGCATCATCCGGATGCATCCGCATCGGCTCTCGGCCTGAGTGCTTTGCAGCGCGGGAAATGCCCGCGAAGTCGTACTGGCTGTGCAGCCGGGTCTTGGGCTGGTTCGAAATCAGATGCAGCGGATGACGCCCTGCCGCCTCCGCACCGAGCCATTCGTCGGGTGGCAGCCAAGCCGGGTGTGGCGGACAGTCGGCATAGCCATAGGTTGCGATCTGTTGCGAGAAGAGCTCGATGCGCCCCGATGGCGTTCCCAGAGCTGCAGCATCCGGATTTGCGCAAAACGCGGCCAGCAGGTCGCTTTCGCCATCATCATGCACGGGCAGGTCTTGCATACCGGCCTGCCAGAATGCTTCGAAGTCCGGCAGGCTGTATCCTGCGGCTGCAGCGGCATCGCGGCCTCCCTCATAAATGTGTCGCAGCCAGCTCTCGACATCGCGCCCGGCGGTAAAGGTATCTTCCGCGCTGAGGCGCTTCGACAGCGCGGAAAACACCTCGTAATCATCCCGGGCTTCACCTGCCGGCACTGCCACGGCGTGCGACGGTGTCACGAAATGATCGCGCGAGGAGAAGGCTATGTCGTTCCGTTCGAGCTGAGACGTGACCGGGAAGACGATGTCCGCATGCCGCGCAAGCGGGTTCCACCAACTGTCATGAACAATCACCGCCTCGGGTCGTTGCCAGGCTCTGCGCAGGCGATTGAGGTCCTGATGATGGTGAAACGGATTGCCTCCAGCCCAGTAGACGAGACGCAGGTCCGGATAGGTCCGGTTCTCGCCATTGAAGGGATAGGTTTCCCCCGGGTTTAGCAGCGCATCAGCGATGCGCGCCACCGGGATGTATTCCTCTACGCCATTCGACAGTTGCGGCAGCGACGGGAAGGAAAACGCCGCACGGCTATTGCCGATGCCGTTCACCGATCCGTAGCCGAAACCGAAGCCGCCGCCGGGCTGGCCGACCTGGCCAAGGATTGATGCCAGCGCCACTGCCATCCAATAGGGTTGTTCGCCTCCTTCGGCACGTTGCAGGGACCACGCCACCATGACGAAACACCGGGTTTCCGCCATCCGCTCGGCAAGCCCCCGGATCTCCTCCGCACCGATTCCGGTGATCTCCGCCGCCCAGTCAGGTGTCTTTGCGACGCCATCGCTGTGGCCGGTGATGTAGGCTTCGAGCGCCGCAAACCCCTCCGTGTGGCTTGCAAGGAAGCTGCGGTCGGCGCGATCCGTAGCAAGAAGATGCGACGCGAGCCCCAGCATCAGCGCCGTGTCGGTCCCGGGCCGGATCGGCATCCAGCTGCTGATGCCTGGATCGGTATCATCGCGTATCGGCGACACCGAGATGACCTTGCCACCGCGTGCAGAGAGCCGGGATAGGCTCCCCGGTAGAATATGGCGGGAAATGCCGCCTGAAGAGACCTGGGAATTTCGCGCCGGCAAGCCGCCGAAAGCAACCAGTATCTCGGTATGCTCGGCGATCCGGTCCCATGGCGTGTGGCCACTGACCAGGCCACTCTTGTCGCCGAGAATGTAGGGTACGATCGTGTCGGCTGCGGCGTAGCTGTAGTTCTGAACCGACCGTGTGTAACCGCCTATGGAATTGAGGAAGCGATGGATCTGGCTCTGGGCATGGTGGAACCGTCCGGCCGACGCCCAGCCGTAGGATCCCCCGTAGACAGAACTGTTTCCATGCGCGCTGCGTACGCGGTCGATTTCAGCCGCGGCAAGATCGAGCGCTTCGTCCCAAGGCAGCTCGACGAAGGGCTCGTAGCCGCGGCCAGCGCCCTCGGTGATGATCTTCCCCGCTTCACGTGCGGCCAGGAATGACTTCCGTATGGCTGGTCGCCGAATTCGGACTGGAGCATCGAGCGCCTCGATCATACCGGCGGCGAGCGGCGACGGCGCTGGATCCTCCGCGATCGGGTCCAACCTCAATAGGCGACCGTTTTCCATAACCCCGCGATAGGTGCCCCAATGCGTGGCAACCATAGGACAATCTGGCAGAACTAACATGCTGGGTCTTCTTGTTGGGGGTGCGATACGCCCGGCCTCAGGACGCGGCGGACCGGCACCAGTCGTCGATGAGCCGCCAAGCCACGGCGAAGTGTTCCTTCTGGAGTATGGCCAGCTCTTCTTGGTCCCGCGCCCTGAGGGCGTTCAGCATGGCTCGGTGTTCGTCCTCGCGCGTTGTCCAGATTTCCTGCGACAGGATCGCCAGGTAGCGCACGCGGTAGAGCCTGAGGTTCAGCGTCATGTGCATTTCTGCCAAGGTCTGGTTGCGGGCTGCGGAGACGATGGCGAAATGGAAATTCTGGTTGGCGCGGAAATATTCGCTGCGATTGCGCTCTACCTGAGCCTTCCGCATCTCTTCGATATGCCGCTCGATACGAAGGAAATCGGTCTCGCTTGCCATCCGGCAGGCCGTGGTGGCAGCCATCTTGTCGAGCTCGACATAGACCGACAGCATGTCGGTAATGTCCTCCAGACTGTTGTCCACCACCACTGCGCTGCGGTTCGGATAGAGTTTTACGAGCCGCTCCACCGACAGGATTTTGAGCGCGTCACGCATCGGCGTGCGTGACACATTCAGTGTATCGGCAATGAAGCGTTCGCGAACCGACTCTCCGGGCTTGAGAATGTCGTGGATGATCAGGTTGCGGATATAGCCCGCGATCTGCGCCGGAAGCGGCTGATCTGACGACATTTCGGGGACTTCAGCCGGATCTTTCAGGGCAGCTATAAAATTATCCATGATCAAATCTCCGTTGCCGCGTCCGCTGCGGCTATATCACCGAGCGTGACGGGCTTCACTGGCATACGCAGGCGCAGGTACCCAATTTCGGCAGGCTCGCGCCCGGACAGGTCCGCCATCACAGCTTGAACAGTGCCGCCGCAGAACCGGCCCTGGCAGGGCCCCATGCCCGCCCGACTGAAGCTCTTGAACTGGTTCGGGCCGGGGCATCCTTCGGCCACTGCGGCTGCCAGCGTGCCGCGTGTCACTTCCTCGCAGCGGCAGAGCTTCACTGAATTGTCCTGCGGCACCCGAACGGATACGGCGGGCCGGTAAAGCTTGTCCAGGAATGGCCTCGGAGCCAACGCCCGCTCCTTTTCCCGTGCATGCGGCATGGCACGGCGCGTGGCCTCTTCGCTGGATAGCAGTTTCAGATCCGAGGCGACGGCAAGCGCTGCGAGGCGCCCGGCCGGCCCGGCCGCCGCGGCACCGCCGATGCCGCCCGCATCGCCAGCCACCAAAAGCCAGGGAAGATCGGTGCGCCCGAACTCATCCAGCACCGGCGCCCACGCAAGCCGATCGGAGTCCCAAGTCTGTGCCGCCCGGGCGGACATGGACGCGTTCATGTTGGGCACGACACCCTGATGAAGAAAGGCGTGCGCCGTCTCGATCCGGTGGCTGCCGCGACGGTCACGCCAGCGCACCTCGGCGAGCGCGCCGTCAGGCCCGTCGCCGTCCAGCACAATGTCCTGAACACTGCGGTGATGTCGAACCCCGGCGGCACGCAGCCGCGCCAGCATCTTCGCACCTTTCCATAGCAGCCCCGGATTGCACAGCGCCGCTCCCAGATGTGGAAGCGCGCCGCGCATCGCGCCCGGCTCGGAAGCTTCCAGGACAGCACCGATCCGAACACCGGCCTGCAGGTACTGACATGCCACAAGCAGAAGCAGAGGCCCGTTGCCGATGAAGACCGCACCGTCGGCAACGGCCCCTTCGGTCTTGAGCAGGATCTGTGCCGCGCCGGCTGTCATGACCCCGGGCCTGGTCCAGCCCTGCACGGGCACCGGCCGCTCCATGGCCCCGCTGGCCAGAAGCACCCGCCGCGCGGTGATGCGTCCGCCACCGCCCGGGGCCGTCCAGCTTAGCCCGGTCTCGTCATACTGCCAGACCGTCGCGCGGAACTCGCGCCGGATTGGCGCGGCCATGAAAGGCTCGGCCAGATCACGCCCGGCAAGATAGTCGCTGCCCAGCACCTTGCCTCCGGCGGCGGTGCGCTCGGCCAAGACGTTACGGTAGATCTGGCCCCCGGGACCGGGTTGCTCGTCGAAGACGGCAACCGACAGACCGCACGTGGCCGCTTCGAGTGCCGCGCTCATGCCCGCAGGACCGGCGCCGATAATTGCGAGATCGCAAGATGGTGTCATCCCCGCCCCTCCACAATCTGCGCTGCACCGGTCTGGCGGCGTACCGTCATGCCGCCGCGCACGGTGGTAAGGCAGGTCTGCCGGTTGGGCTCACCGTCGATTTCCGCAAGGCAGTCGAAACAGACCCCCATCATGCAGAAAGGCGCGCGCGAGACGCCCCCTGCCGGCGTGCGACGCGCGGGGTAGGCATTGGCTCCCAGCAATGCGGCAGCAAGGTTGGCGCCCTCCGGAAGGCTTACCCGGCGGCCGTCGACGCTAATTTCGACCAGCTGGCGGGGGGGCTGCATCTCAATTGTTCTGAACATCGAAGCGCTCCGGTTGGAAGGAGGAAAATTCAGGCCCGTCAAAGCTTCCGGCCTGAATGTGTGTGATCAGCCCGTCGGTGTGAAAAGGACAGAGGGTGACACCACTATGGACACTGACCGCAAAGGCCCCATCGCGGGAGTGGTAAACCGGCACACCGTCCGGCGTCATGATCCGGAGCGCTCCCCAGCTGCGCACCACGCGTGCGTTTGCCAGCACAGGAAAGGCGGCCACGGCTTTCTTCACCGTATCGGTCAGCACCGGGAGTGTGGTCCCGTCGTCGTTGCCGACCTCCTCGGAGCTTTCACCGAAGAGGCAGCTGCCCTCTACCGTTTGCCGAATGAAGTTCGTGCCACAGCCCAGGAAGGGGGCTAACCGCTCGGTCACCAAGATCTGCCCCCGGACCGGGCGCACCGGCGCGCGCAGCCCCAGCATCGGCGCGAGCTGGGCATTTGCAAGGCCCGCAGCCAGTACGATCCGCCCTGCCATCAGGGTTCCTGCGGCAGTTTGCGCAGAGAACCCCGTGCCGTCGCGGTTGACCTTCTCGACCTTGCGGTGCGGCAGGTAGCGGCCGCCATGCGACTGCAGCGAGGCGATCAGCGCCCGCAGCAGATGGAGCGGGTTGGCGGTGCCGTCGTCCGGACAGTATGTTCCGCCCGCCACCGACGGGCCAATATCCGGCAGTCGTTCGGCCAGCGCGGCGCGGTCCAGCCTTTCATAACGGGACTGAATCGCGGCCCCCTCGTTGGAGCGGGCCAACACCGCTGCGCGGGTGTCGAGCTGCTCCTCCGAGAAGCAGATGTAGGCGGCCCCAGGCTGCCTGAACTGAAGGTCAATGCCGGTGTCGCTGCCAAGCCGATCAGCCAGGTCAGCCCAGTCATGTGCGGCTTGCCGGGTCAGGTTGGCGTAGGGGGGCGCTCCCGCCCCCTTGCCCTGGACCCAGACATTGCCGAAATTGCCGCGGGCGGCGCGAAGTGCGATGTCACCCTCGTCAAGCAACACCACGTCCTCGCCCACACGCGCCAGCCCCTCGGCAATGGCTGCGCCGACGATTCCGCCGCCGACGACCAGATAGTCGCTGATCATCCGATCACCACATCGGATAGGCGCGAGGCCTGAGGCTTGCTTGGAAGGCATTGACCATGGTCACCGTATCATAGACCGGCAGCCCCGTCGCCTCGGCGATCCAGTGAGAGAACGGCGCAAGGTTGGTGCATTCGAGAACCAGCGCGCCGATGTCCGGATTGGCGGCGACGAAGTCCTTCGCGGTGCCCACAACCTCGGATTTCAGCGTTTCGTAGGAAACCGAAGTGTCACCTTCCTTGATCCAGCGGACGAAGTTGCTGTCCTGGGGGATGCCCGCAACCGGCGTGGCGCGGTCAACCTCCACGGCATCCAGGTAGGGCCCGTTCAGGACATCACCGTTGTAGGTCATGATGCCTACGGTCTTGCCGGTCGGCAGCATGCGCTCGACCATGGGCACCTGAAGCAGCGACGAGGTCGCCACCGGCACGGAGCAGTAGTCTGCCAGTTCTTTCTGATAGATTGACAAGAAGCCGCAGGTCGTCGTGATCCCGTCGACCCCCGCTTCGATCAGCTCGTCGGCGGCGCGCTTGAAAGGGTCCAGCAGGCTTGCTTCGTGCAGCTCGGTCATCCGCGACGGCACGGCATCGTGCACGATCTTGTACTGCACCGGGAAGTTCCAGGTGGAGGCATTGCCGATATCGCCAACGTAACGCTGGAATGTGGAGTTCACCATCAGGATGCCAATGGAGACACCATAGTAGGTTCTGATTCTGGAAGTCGTCATGCCAGTCTTTCCAATTGTGAAGGGAGTTTCATTCTGCCGTACTGAGGCGACGTTCCTGCACCTTGGGCAGGTAAAGGGTGCCAAGGAAAACCGCGTAGCCGATGGCGCCGCGAAGCAGCTCGGGCTGGGTGTGCCAGAGCGCCGAGGCGGCTCCCCCGGCAAACAGCGCGAGCCGCCACCAAAGAGGGATCGGCCCGTGGCCAAAACCTACATACGCAAGAGAGATGAGCATGATCCCGGCCGAAACGGCGAAGGTGGCGGAGAGGGTCTCGAACAGAGTGCCGCTGAGCGTCAGCGCGGGCTCGAAGATGAAGCTGATGCCCACGATGAACCCGCCCACCGCCATTCGGAATGCATGGACACCGGTCAGAAGGGGGTTCGCCCTCGCGATTGCAGCCGCTGCGTAGGAGGCCGCCGCCACCGGCGGCGTCGCGTCAGCGAGCACCGCGAAATAGAGAATGAAGAGGTGAATCGCGAGCAGCGGCGCAGCTCCATGCTCGGCAATCAACGGAGCACCGATGGCTGCAGTCACGATATAAGCCGGTGTGGTCGGCACGCCCATGCCCAGGAAAAGGCAGCACACCGCGACAAGAAGCACCAGCACAAGCAGTGAATCCCCCGCCAGAGACTTGATGATCCCGGTGAATGCAAGCAGCAGTCCAGTGTTTGTGAGCGCCGCAGTGATGATCCCTGCCGCAGCCACGGCCACCGCAACAGTGGAGATCGTCGCGCCGGCTTCGGTCAGGGCCTCAAGCAACTTGCGCGGCCCCATCCGCGTATGGGATCGCAGCCAGGTCGTGGCGATAAGAGCCGCAGTCGCCCAGAAGCAGGCGAAATAGGGCGAGAAGCGTAGGGCCATCAATCCGATGAGTACCACGAGAGGTATCACGAAGTGGATGTCGCGCAGGATGTCCCGCACGGTTGCGATCTCATTCTTGGGCAGCGCCTCAATGCCAAGCTTGCGCGATTGGAAGTGAACCGAGACAAAGATCCCCAGATAATAGAGAGCGGCGCCGACGATCGAGGCCGACACGATCGACAGATAGGGAACCGACAGCATCTCAGCCATGACGAAGGCGGCAGCCCCCATCAGCGGCGGCATGATCAGCCCGCCGACGCTCGAGGCCGCCTCGATTCCGCCGGCCAGTGCCGGTGGAAACCCCATACGCTTCATTTCGGGAATGGTGACGTTGCCGGTCACCACCACATTTGCCACGGAGGATCCGCTGGTCATTCCAAAGAGGCCGGACTCGACCACGACGACCTTGGCTGGTCCGCCGGTATAGCGGCCCGCCAAGAAAGTTCCCAGGTTCATGAACAGCCGGCCCATACCGCTGGCCTGCAGAAACGCTCCGAAAACGAGGAAAGCAGCAACGATTGTCGCTGAAATGCCAGTCAGGCTGCCGTAGAGGCCAGAACCGTTCATCAGGTAGAGAATGTCGACGATCTCGCCAACGGACAGGTCTCGGTAGTACCAGAGGCCGCCCAGCTGGTCGCAGATTGCCATGTAGATGATAACGGCCAGCACCAGCGCCGAGAGCATGATGGAAAGAGCCCGACGTACCGCCTCGAGGATCAGGACGGTCATCAGGACACCAAGCCCGGTTTCCAGCGGGCTGAGGGCGTCCAAGAAAGCACTCCTAGAATAGACGTAGGAAGTGTTGAAGTAGATGTATGCGCTAGGCAGGAGGGCGAGGGCCGCTAGGGCCATGTCGTCAATGGTCGGCCTGTGATGCGGAGCGCCTTGATGTGAGGGATACAGCAGGAATACGGGCGGAACCGCAAGGAAGAGGTGCAAAGCGGCCAGCCTGAGAGGTTCTGGATAGCCCGCGAAGGTGAAGTAGAAATGGATGGCTGCCGAAATGGCGAGCCAGAGGCCGATGACGGCTTGGGAGATTCCGGTTAACTTGCGCATGGCAGACTCTTGGCTGTGGTTTGGGAAACGTCGCCGTATAGGTTCGGGCGGCGTTGGGACGCCGCCCGTCCTGAGGATCAGTCCATGTAGCCCAGCTCGCGGTAAGCCCGCTCCGCTCCGGGGTTCAGCGGCACGGGTTGGTTCTGCCAAGCCCGCTCCGCGTCGAATCCACCCAGAACCTGGTAGATGTTGCCGAAGCCTTCCTGGTTCTCGAGCAACGTCTTGGTCATCGCATAGACGGTGTCTTCCGGAACCTCGGTGGACACGAGGATCACTGCCTCTAGCGTGGTAACTGGCACTGCGCCGCTTTCCTCGGACTGAAGGCTTTCATAGCTGCCCGCTGCGATCGAGCCCTTGCCATAGCCGTATTCGGTGTTGAGGTAGTCCATCAGAGCTTCCGGGAAGGCCAGAAGCTTGGCGTCGCGACGGCCGGTCTCGACCTCCAGTGCGATGCCGGTCGGCACGCTGCCGGCGCCGAATAGCACGTCGATCTGGTCGTCTTGGAAGGCTGCCGTCAGCTGGCTATAGGTGCCTGTGATCACGGTGCCACCGCCATCGGCAATGGCATCCGCGGAATTATCGTAAAAGGCCAGCGACCGCTGCAGGGTCAGTTCCTCGGACGTCGCCCTTGGCGAGGTGCCGATGCGCGACTCGGGATCGGACAAGATTTCCTCGAGGCTGCGAGTTTCTTCGGCATCGACGATGACGTGGAATTCTGCAGGCGCCCAGGTCCCTCCCATCGAGGTCAGCTTCTCTTGCGGCTGATCATAAGGATCCATCCCCTTCATCGCCGCGGCAGCGAGGAAATCGATACCCATGCCCATCTGACTGATGCCGCCTTCGATCTTGGTCGGGTTGTCGCGACCACCGCCGGGGACCACGCGGATAGCAATATCCGGATTGTGCTCCATGATGATATTGGACAAGCCGGTGACGATGCTGAACCAGCTGCCGCCCGGAGAGCCGGAGGTCCATTCTAGGTTCTCCGCGCTGAGCGGCGATGCGGCCAGCGTGCCGGCGGCAAGCACCGGGGCGATAAGGCGTTTGAAAGTTCTGGACATGGATATCTCCTGTTGGGTCCGTAGGGGCGGCCGGCTTCTTGCGTGCCGGTCCTGAAAAGGAATTAGGCAGCCACGGTTTCGCCGAGCCCCGCTGAGGCCAGCGCCTGATCGAGATCACCGATCAGGTCGGCGACGGCTTCAAGCCCGATATGGAACCGGCACAGCGTGCCTGTCTCGGTCCAGCGCGTCGCCGTGCGGGCGCCGGACGGATCGCCGAGCAAGGTCAGACTCTCGAAACCACCCCAAGAGAACCCGAGGCCGAAATGGCGCAGCGCCTCGACGAACCGCACGGCCTGTGCGCGGTCGGTGATATCGAGCACGGCCGCAAACAGGCCGGTTGATCCGGTAAAGTCGCGTTTCCAGAGCGCGTGGCCGGAATGCGATGAGAGCCCGGGATGGATAACACGGCGGATACCCGGCCTGGATTCCATCCACGACGCGACTTCGAGCGCGCCGGTGCGGTGAAGCTCCAGCCGCGCGGGCAATGTCCTCAGTCCCCGAGCCGCAAGGAATACGTCGTCGGGCGATACGTGATAGCCCAGCCAGTTGGCCGCCTGACGCAGCGGCGTCAGGAGTTCGGTGTCGGCCACCGAAAGGGTACCGAGCATGGCGTCGGAATGGCCAACAATGTATTTCGTTGCCGCCTGTACAGAAATGTCGGCGCCAAGCGCTAGCGGGCGGCAGAAATACCCGGTGGCCCAGGTGTTGTCGCAAACTGTCATCACACCGCGAGCGCGGGCGGCCGCAGCAATCGCCGGAATGTCCTGCACCTCGAATGTCATGGAGCCGGGGCTCTCGAGGTAGATCAGCCGGGTTTCCGGCCGGATCAACTCCGAGATTTCCGCTCCGATGGTCGGATCGTAAAACTCTACCTCGACGTTGTTGCGCGCAATGTATTGCACGAAGCTGGTTCGGGCGGGCTCGTAAGCCGTATCCGCGATCAGCACGTGATCGCCAGGCTTTACGAATGCGACGAATGGCAGAACGCAAGCTGCAAGACCCGAAGGTACGGCAAGTGACGCCTCGGCGCCTTCCAGCACACTAACCGCCTCCTCGAAGGCGAAGACATCGCGGGTTCCGAACCGACCGTAGAACTCGGTACCTTTGTCAAACCTGGCCGCCTTGGCCCTGTCGAGATCGGCGACGGTATCAAACAGGAGAGTCGATGCACGCCGTATCGGCTGTGCGACGGTATTCCCGCTTCTGCCCGCCCCAAGCAAGGCGGTTGAAGGTGCCGCTCTTTCAGAGATCTGGCGTGTCATTGGCATTCCGATCAATACTTATGCATACCTTAAAGTTAGATTGCATACCAAAATTCGATTCAGAATGGAGAAAGGTCAATCTCGCGTTGGAAAACCTGGTGCGCTCGTTTTTTTTGCGAAAAATTCGCCTTGATGCCCATTTTCCAGAATAAATGCTCCTGATCTTTGACAGGTCGCAGCTTGTCATCTCTCCACGGATGAACGTCGATTGTGGATAGGACGGCTTCTGGGAGGGCTTCTCTGAGACGTCCACAGTTCGAAATCCCGCCTTCCAGATGAAGAGACAGATGACAGGGGCCCCAGCTTCAGCCTCTTGATGAAGGGGCCTTCATCAAGCTGAATGCCGCCCTGTTTCCCAATGGCAGCGCCTGAATTAAAGAGGGAGCCAAGGCATCGCCAGCGCTGTCACATGGCAGCCTGGGTGGTGTCCCGGGAAATGGTGTAGGAACTGGCGCCGCCGCGCCGCCTGCCCACACGGCGCGCCCGCGCCGGTGAGGTAGGCCCGAAAGCCAGGGCAGAGGCCCGCGATTCGTGCGCGGGATGACGCGGTGCCAGGGTGCGTGACCCCTGCCATCGGACCCTTGGGAAACGTCACACGGCCGGTTTTCATGATTGATTCGCATCATTTTCGATTAATAATGACAAATATATTGCACTTATGATCGAAATACGTCACGAATGCGCACAATACCTCGATGTCGGGCCCGATCCGCCATCAAGACGCTCGGACCTGGGGAGGATACATGAGCGATCTTTCACGCCAGCAAGCCATCGTGGCCCTGCTTGACGAGCAGGCGTTCGTGTCGGTCAACGACCTTGTGTCGATCATCGGCGTGTCGCCCGCCACCGTGCGCCGCGACATCGATAAGCTGGCCGAGGCTGGCCTTGGTCAGAAGGTGCACGGCGGCATCGCTGCGTCCGCCACCCCGGGCCAGCGCCGGACCGTCAACCTGCCGTTCTTCGAAAACCGCGACATCGCCGTGACGCAAAAACGCGCTATTGCCGAAACGGCCTCTGAACTGGTGCGCGACGGCTCTTCCATCATCGTGCACGCCGGGTCGACCTGCTTTCACCTGGCCTCGCGCATCGCCAACCGGAACCTGCGGGTGTTCACCAACTCGATCCCGCTGGCCAGCTACCTGGCGGAACACGGCACCTGTCAGCTGACCGTCGGCGCCGGAGACCTGCACCGCGAGCCGGGCATTCTGTATGACCCAGCGCTCAAGAGCTATGATTTTTTCGCCGATCAGTTCTTTGTCGGCGCCCTGGGGATCTCGGCCGCGGGGCTGCTGGAAAGCCACCCGCTGCTGGTACGCCTGTGCAACGAGATGTCGCGACAGGCCAACGAGACGATCGTGATGGTCGACAGCCGCAAGTTCGCCGTGCGCGCGCCCACCGTCGCCCTGCCTTTGTCGCGGGCGCATCGGCTTATCACCGACGACGGGCTGTCGGACGCCGATGCCCGGATGCTTGAGGACGAGGGCGTCGACGTCGTCATCGCCCCGACCGGCGAAGGAGGCCAACCATGACCACGCTTCTGGACATGCGCGACATTTCCAAGACCTTCGGCCCGGTTAAGGCCCTGTCGAAGGTTTCGCTGCGGGTAAACGCCGGTCAGGTCCACGCGCTGATGGGCGAAAACGGCGCGGGCAAATCCACGCTGATGAAGATCCTGTCGGGGGCCTACACCCCCGATGCGGGCGGCGAGATCCTGATCGACGGCGCGCCGCTTCAGACCGGCAACCCCAAGCTGTCGAAGGCGGCGGGCATCGCCGTCATCTATCAGGAACTGTCGCTGGCGCCCAACCTGACCGTCGCCGAGAACGTCTTTCTGGGCAACGAACGCGCGCGGCGCGGCATCGTCGACCGGGCTGCCATGCACCGCGAAACCGCGCCGATCCTCGAAAGGCTCGGGGTCGGCTTTACCCCGGGCACGAAGGTGGCGGGCCTGTCGCTTGGCGAACGTCAGCTGGTCGAGATTGCCCGCGCCCTTTCGACCAGGGCCCGCATCATCGTCATGGACGAGCCCACCACGTCGCTGTCGATGCGCGAGACCGAGAAGCTGTTCGAGGTGATCGCCGCGCTCAAGGCCGAGGGCATCGCGATCATCTACATCAGCCACCGCATGGACGAGATCTATCGCCTGTCCGATTTCTGTTCGGTGCTGCGCGACGGCAGCTATGTGGGCACGCTTGAGCGCGAGAACCTCAGCGCCGAGACGCTGGTGCGCATGATGGTCGGGCGCGACGTGTCCAGCTTTTACAAGAAAGCGCATTCCGACGGGGCGGCATCGGGCGAAATCGTGCTGCAAGTCGAAGGCATGAGCGATGGGAGGCTGGTAAAGGATTGCACCTTCGATGTGCGCCGGGGCGAGGTGCTGGGCATCGCCGGGCTGGTGGGCTCGGGGCGCACCGAACTGGCGCGGCTGATCTACGGCGCCGATCCCGCCACCGCCGGAAAGGTGCTGCTGGAAGGGCGCGACGTCACGCCCAAAAGCCCGCGCGCGGCGCTGGATGCGGGAATTGTCTACCTGACCGAAGACCGCAAGGGGCTTGGCCTTTTCCTTGACATGACCATCGATGACAACATCAACATCTGCGTGATGGAACGCGACGCGGGGCCGATGGGGCTGCGCCGCTTTGCCAGCGCGGCGAAACGCTCGGCCGGCGCCTTCAAGTCTCTGGCGATCAAGGCGCCCACGCCGCAGATCAGCGTCGGCAGCCTGTCGGGGGGCAACCAGCAGAAGGTTCTGCTTGCCCGTCTGCTGGAAGCGCAGCCCAAGGTCATCATCCTGGACGAGCCGACGCGCGGCGTCGACGTTGGCGCGAAATCCGAAATCTACCGCCTTATCGACAGCCTCGCGCAAGTGGGGCTTGCCATGGTGATGATCTCAAGCGAGCTGCCCGAGGTCATCGGCGTGTCGGACCGGGTGCTGGTGATGCGCGAAGGCACCATCGCCGGATGCCTCAGCCCCACCGCCGATGCCCCCGTCACCCAGGAAGCGATCATGCAGCTGTCCACCGGCAGCCATGCAACGACACAGGCCGCCTGACCGCAGGCAGGCCGCCGCACGCGCGGCAAGGAGGAGAGACCAATGAGCGACATCACCGAAGCGTCCGCCCCCGGCGGCGCGCAGCAGATCCGCAGCTTCGTCACCGCGCTTGGCATGTTGCCGGTGCTGATCCTGCTGGCGGTGGGCTTCCACCTGATGACCGGCAAGTTCCTAAGCGTGAACAACCTTTCGATCGTGATGCAGCAGGCGTCGATCAACATCGTGCTGGCGGCGGGCATGACCTTTGTCATCCTTACGGGGGGGATCGACCTGTCGGTCGGCGCGACCCTGGCGGCGGCGGCGATGGGGGCGGTCATCATGTCGCTGGTGCCGGGGCTTGGCTGGCTTGGCATCCTTGTGGGGCTGGGCATCGGGGCGGTGTTCGGGCTGGCGAACGGGGCGCTTATCGCCTTTCTCGCGCTGCCGCCCTTCATCGTGACGCTGGGCTCGCTTACGGCGGTGCGCGGCGTGGCGCGGCTGATGGGGCACGACACCACGGTGTTCAACGCCAACCTGCCCTTTGCGGTGCTTGGCAACGGGTCGGTCCTTGGCATCCCGATCCTTGCGCTGATCGCGCTTCTTGTGATCGTGCTGTCCTGGTTCATCCTGCGCCGCACGGTGCTTGGCACCTGGATCTATGCGGTGGGCGGCAACCAGGAGGCCGCGCGCCTGACCGGCATCAAGGTGTCGCTGGTGCTGCTGTTCGTCTACGGCATGTCCGGGCTGCTGTCCGGGCTTGGCGGGGTGATGTCCGCCGCGCGCCTTTACGCCGCCAACGGGCTGCAACTGGGCCAGGCCTACGAACTTGACGCCATCGCGGCGGTCATCCTTGGCGGCACCAGCTTTGTCGGCGGGGTTGGGTCGATCTGGGGCACGCTGATCGGGGCGCTGATCATCGCGGTGCTGTCCAACGGGCTGATCCTGACCGGAGTGTCGGACATCTGGCAATTCATCATCAAGGGCCTTGTGATTATCGCCGCCGTGGCGCTGGACCGCTACCGGCTCAAGGGCAACGCCCGCACCTGAACCATTCGACGCAGCAGACTTTCAAGGAGGAGAAGACATGCGTATCACCAAGGGACTTGCCACGCTTGCCCTGTCCACGGCCATCGGCCTTGGCGCTGGCGCTGCGATGGCGCAGGACAAGAAGCTGGAAAGCATCGGCATTTCGGTCGGCCTGCTGGGCAACCCGTTCTTCGTCGCCACCATCGAAGGGATCGAGGACCGCGCCCGCGACATCAACCCCGATGTCAAGATCACGTCCGTTTCGGCGGATTACGACCTGAACAAGCAGGTCAGCCAGATTGAAAACTTCATCGCGGCAGGCGTCGACATCATCATGTTGAACGCCGTCGATGACGAAGCCATCGCCCCCGCCGTGATGCGCGCCAAGCAGGCGGGCATCGTGGTCGCCGCCTTTGACGTTTCGGCCCCCGGGGCGGACGTGACGGTGATGACCGACAACATCGCCGCCGGTCGCAAGGCCTGCGAATACATCGTCGATCAGCTGGGCGGGACCGGCAACGTGGCGATCATCAAGGGGCCGTCGTCGTCCTCGCTTAACGATCGTTTCGACGGCTGCTCCGAGGTCTTCGCGGCGGCGGACGGCATCACCGTGCTGTCCGACGACCAGAACGGCCAGGGCTCGCGCGATGGCGGCCTGCAGGTGATGCAGGGCCTGCTGACCCGCTTCGATGACATCGACGCCGTCTTCGGTGCCAACGATCCGATGGCGCTTGGCGCGCAGCTTGCCGCAAAGCAGCTGGGCCGGGATGGCATCATCATCACCGGCGTCGACGGCGCCCCCGATACCGAAGACAGCCTTGCCACCGAAGGGTCGATGATGAAGGCCTCGGCCTCGCAGGACCCTTACACCATGGCGGGCCAGGCGCTTGACCTTGGCTACAAGCTGTTCAAGGGCGAGACGCTGGAAGAAACCACCGTGCTGATCGAACCCAAGCTGATCACCGCCGACAACCTCGATGACTACCAGGGCTGGACCGCCAAGCGCTAAGCCACTTCACCGCGCGGCGTTCCCGGCGCCGCGCGGTTCCCTGCCCCATCCCGACCGAAAGACCGCCATGCCTCTCGATGCCCTCAAAGCCCAGGTCCTGAAAGCGAACCTTGCCACCGTACGCCACGGGCTGGTGACGGCGACCTTCGGCAATGCCAGCGGCATTGACGGGGATTCGGGGCTGATCGCCATCAAGGCCAGCGGCGTGCCCTATGACCAGATGACCACCGAACACATGGTGCTGTGCGATCTGGACGGGCGGCCCCATGACAACCGCCTGAATCCTTCGTCCGATCTGGAAACCCATCTGGTGCTGTACCGGGCCTTTTCCGGCATCGGTGCGGTGATCCACACCCATTCGACCTTTGCCACCATCATGGCGCAGGTGCGCCGGCCGATCATCCCGCTTGGGACCACCCATGCCGACTATTTCCACGGCGACATCCCCGTCACGCGCCAGCTGACCCCCGCCGAGATCCGCAACCGCTATGTCGAGGCCACCGGCCACGTCATCGTCGAAGCCTTCCAAGGGCGCGACCCGCTTGAGGTGCCTGCCGTGCTGGTGGCTGGCCACGGCCCCTTTGTCTGGGGGCGCACCCCGGACGAGGCAGTGCTGAACGCCGTCATCCTTGAAGAGGTGGCCAAGATGGCCTGGCATGCCCAGGCGCTGGTGCCCGCGACCGAGCCCATCTCGCAGACGCTGCTTGATCGTCATTACAAGCGCAAGCACGGCGCCGAAGCCACCTACGGGCAGAAACCATGACCTATGTGGCAGGCGCCGATTTCGGCACGCTCAGCGTGCGCGTCACCATCATGGACACAGCCCGGGGCGTCGCCGTCGCCTCGGTGGCCGAAGGCTACCCGCTGCACCGCGATCCCGCCGACCCGCTGGTCGCCCGGCAATCCCACGCCGACCATATGGATGCGCTGACCCGCGCCATGCGCGGCGCCATCGCCAAGGCCGGGATAGACGGGCACGCCATCGCCGCCTTTGCCGCGGACACCACCGGATCCAGCGTCATCGTCGTGGACGACCGGTTGCAGCCCCTGTGCGATTACTACCTGTGGGCCGATCATTCGGCGCATCGCGAAGCCGCCGAGATCACGGCCCTTGCCCGCGCCGAAGGGCTTGAGGCGCTGGATTGGTGCGGGGGCACCTATTCGCATGAATGGGGCTATGCCAAGCTGCTGCATTTCCTGCGCCACGACCCGGACAAGCGGGGCCGCGTCGGCACCGCGATTGAACATTGCGACATGCTGGTCGCAACGCTTTGCGGCGTGCGCGATCCGGGCCAGCTGCGCCGGTCGGTCTGCGCCATGGGCCACAAGTGGATGTGGAGCCCGAAATGGGGCGGCTACCCGCCGCAGGATTTCCTGACCCGCGTCGATCCGCTGCTGGACGGCATCAACGCAAAGCTCGACAGCCCCGTCGGCGCCGCGCCCGACGTCGCCGGTCACCTGTGCGAGGAATGGGCCGAAAAGCTTGGCCTCAGGCCCGGCATTCCCCTGCCCTTCGGTGCCTTCGATGCGCATTGGGATGCGCTTGGCAGCGGCGGGCGCCCTGGCGACGTGGTGAACGTTGTGGGCACCTCGACCTGCTTCATCGCCATTGCGCCCGCGGGGATCCGGCCCGTGCCCGGCATCTGCGGCGCCGTGCCCGGGTCGGTCACACCCGGCACCACCGGCGTCGAAGCCGGTCAATCCGCCACCGGCGATCTGTTCGACGCCATCGCCCGCCGCGCGGGCAGCGACGTGGCGACGCTGATGCAGGGGCTTGATGTCTACCGCCCGGGCCAGACCGGCCTGCTGCGCCTGACATGGGACAACGGCGACCGCACGGTTCTGGTGCGGTCGGACCTTGGGGGCGTGACGTTTGGATGGGATCTTGGCCACACCGCCGCGGACGAGCTGCACGCCGCCATCGAGGGCATGGCCATGCACACCCGTCTTATCCACGAGCGCATCGCCGAAACCGGCATGACCATCGCCCATGTGATCAACGGCGGCGGCATCCCGCAGAAGAACGACGTGCTGAACCAGATCTATGCGGATGTGCTGGGCAAGCCGGTGCTGGTGCCGCAAAGCTCGCCCACGGGGGTGGGCGCCTGCATCGTGGCCTCGGTCGCGGCGGGGCTTTTTGCCGACATCGCAAGCGCGCAGGACCGGCTTGCCCCTGCTGTACGGCGCTTTGATCCCGACCCAGCGCGCCAAGCCGTCTACCAAGAGCTATACGGCCTGTTTCGCAGCCTCTACATGGGTTTCGGCAAGGGCGAACCGCTTGACCTTGGCGCCGTTCTGCCCCGGCTGCGCGCCTTCCGGCTTGCTCAGACCTGAAGCGGCCCGGGTTTGCCGCGAACCGCGGGCAACGCCTAGCGCCAGCGCCGCGCCTCGGTCAGGGCGGCGGCGATCTCGCGATCAAGCGCGGGCGGCACCGCGAATTGCTCGGCAAGGCGGGGCCATTGGGACAGGGCGGCGTCGACCTCGTCGATGATCCGCGCGGCGCTGCGCGGGTGCAGCCCTGCCCCCCTTGCCACCAGGGCAAGCGCCGCCGCGCCGGGGCGCCTTCCTTCCCCGGCCACGGCAAGCGAATGTTCACCGCCCGGCCCCTGGGACCAGGACACATCATATGCGGGGGCCAGGCGCCAGGCGCCCGCCCTGTCCATGAGAAAGCCGTGATTGCGCACGTGGTCATCCCGATTGAGCGCGCGCACATTGAACACCATGCGCCGGAACATCTGCTCTACCGCGCGCACATCCCGGCAGACGATGCGCGCCAGCTTCATCAGGTCGGCGTAATCGACCGCCCCATATGTCATGCCGCAATCCAGCATCCCCGCGACCGTCGCAAGATGCAGCCGGCCATCGCCCGGCCTGTCGAAACGGTCGGTCACGAAAAAGCTTTCGCTGGCGCCGGTCAGCCGGGTCATGGGGCTTGTGTCGATGCCCGCAAGGCGCATCGCCGCGCCATAGGCCAGCTCTGCCTCGATGCTGCCGACCGGATCGCCCGCCGCGCGCGCCTTGATCAGAACATGGCGCCATCCGTCGCCAAGGGGCAGCCGGTGACTGCGCAAACACTGCCCGTTCATCTGCGCGACGAATTTCGGCCGCGCCCCCTGGCTGCCACCAGAAATCCGGCGCAGGCGGGTCAGGTCGTCAGCGGTCGCATCCTCTTCGACGCGGGGGATGATGGACTCGAACCAGCCCAGGTCGATTTCGCCGGGGCCGTCCCCGCCGGTTTCGGGCACATAGGTAAGTGCGCCTGACCCGTGGCATCCGACGAATGCCAGCCGTTCCAGGTCGCCGATCCCGGCGCGACCGATCCCGCGCGCGGCCATCTCGCGGTCCAGAAGCAGCCGGCCCCAGCCGTCGGGCAGGCTGTCTTCGAACAGGCCGGGCAAGGTAGCACCGCGGGCGCGGTCAGGCCGCAGCAGCCCGCCGTAACCGCTGCCCAGCGGCAGGATCGGCAACGGCGCCGCGGCGAAATCCCTGCCCCATTCCAGCACCGTGACCCGATCGCGCGGATCGCGTCCCAGCTGCCCGACCCGGATGGCATCGCCGCCGAAATCCAGCCCGACCTCCAGCCGGCGGATCATGGCTTGGGCCTTGCGCTGGCGCGCTGGCGTTTGGGCAGGGAGTCAAGTTCGTCAAGCGTCTGCGCCGGGGGCATCGGGAACAGGTCGGCAAACCCTTCAAGCGCCCCAAGCGCCTCGGCGATGCGCAGCACGGTTTCAAGGCTGGCCGCCCCGCCCGCTTCGAAACGGCGAAGCGTCGCGATCGACACCCCTGACCGTTGGCTCAGCTCGTCTTGGGTCAGGTTCGACGCCAGCCGCCGTGCCCGCGCCGCCTCCGCGATTCCGGCCCGCAGATCCTCGGCGGATTTGAGAGCATCAAGATAGGCCATGTGTCCCCGTGCATCAAATGATCATATACGATACCATATATGGCATGATTGCCAGTTTGACCATCATATATGATATCCAAATCACCCCGGGTTCCGGTGGGCGATTCCCGCAACGTGGCACTGGCTTTCCTCGCCACTCTTTCAATAGCGCGGGGGGATGAGATTCGCCCGATCCGCCCCCGTCTTGCGTTACGAGCCGCCCGCAACCCGTTGCGCCGCCATATCACCCGCGCTGACCCGCCCTTAATCTGTGGATAAGACGTGCATGGTTTTTCGACGCAAAAACAGCCGCTTACTTCCTGCCCTTGATGTATCACAGAAAGTTTCACCGCCCATCTGGCCCGGCGCACCGCCCTGCCCCGCAAATTCCACAGGCGATTTTCCTTGAGATCCATCCCCCAACCCGGCATACCTGTAACGCGTAAACAGCAAAAATGCGTCCAGCGCGTTCCTTGGCACAGTCGGCAGCATATGATCGACGGGTGGAACGCAAGCGGGGCGCGCAGGCGGCAGACAGATTCAGGCGGACATGGCATGAGCTATCCGATCCTTCATGACAAGCTCAAGGCGGATGCCGGGCGGCTCTCCGAGGCGCTTGAACACATGTCCAAACTGTTCCTTGCCCCGCGCGAGGAAAAAAGCCTGCGCAGTTTCACCACCGCCGAGGTCGCCGAGCTGCTGCGTGTGTCCGATGGTTACCTGCGCAAGGCGCATTTCGACGGGCGCATCCCCGAGGTCGAACAGGGCGCGGGCGGCAAACGCCTGTATAGCGCCGATGACATCCGCGAAATCCGCCACGCGCTGTCGCAGACCGCCAAGGACCCGTTCCAGTTCCTGCCCGGGCGGCGCGACGGCGATAAGCTGCAGATCTGGTCCACGGTCAACTTCAAGGGCGGCTCGTCCAAGACCACCACGACGGTCACGCTGGGCATGCGGCTTGCGCTGCGCGGCTATCGGGTGTGCCTTGTGGATGCGGACCCGCAGGCCTCGCTCACCACGTTCTTCGGCTACCAGCCCGAACTGGATTTCCGCGAGGGCGGCACGCTTTACGACGCGATCCGCTACAATGACGGCGACACGACGCGTGTGCCGATCACCGATGTGCTGCGCAAGACCTATTTCCCCGGCCTTGATCTGGTGCCCGGCGGCATCATCCTGTCCGAATACGAAACCGAAACGCCCACCGCGCTCAGCCGGGGCGAACAGCCGGTGTTCTTCAACCGCATCCGCGACAGCCTGAGGCAGGTCGAAGACGATTATGACATCATCCTAATCGATTGCCCGCCGCAACTGGGCTATCTGACCATGTCGGCGGTCTGCGCGTCGTCTTCCCTGCTGATGACCATCATCCCCGAACGGGTCGATCTGGCATCGGCCAGCCAGTTCCTGACCATGGCCTCGGGCGTGCTTGAGGTGCTGCACGCCAATGGCGGCGTCGGGGCCTATGACAATTTCGCCTATCTTCTCACGCGCTTTGACACCGCCATCAGCACGCAGCAGGACCTGTCCGAATGGATCCGCAAGCTGCTGGGCGACAGCGTGATCGAAACGCCCTTCGTGAAATCCTCGGCCGTGTCCGAGGCGGGGCTGGCGCAGAAAACCATCTTCGAGGTCGACCTTGGCGCAAGCCGCAACCGCAAGACCTACGAACGCGCGATTAACTCTGTCATCGGGTTTTCCAACGATATCGAACGGATGATCCAGACCGCATGGGGGAGGGACAGCAAGCCATGAAACGAGACCTTCTGGCCAAGAGCCTTGCGCAAATGGGCAGCCGCGACACCCCCGAGGCCCCTGCCCCGGGCGCCGCCCCCAAGTCGTTGCGCAGCATGTCCGACGTGCTGTCGCAAGTGTCCGCGCAGGCCCCGCAAGACATCGATCCGGCCGAAATCGCCGATTCGCAGATCGCCGACCGCTTCGACGTGGCGCAGGGGCTGGACGATCTTGTCGCCTCGATCCAGGCGTCGGGGCAACAACTGCCCGCGCTGCTGCGGTTTCGCCGCGGTGCCGGGCCGCGCTACGAAGTGGTCTATGGCCGCCGCCGCATCGCCGCCTGCCGCCAGCTTGGCATCAAGGTGCGCGCCTATATCCGCGAGATGGACCACCGCGAGGCGCTGGTCAGTCAGGCGCTGGAAAACTCGGCGCGGCTGGAACGCAGCTTCATCGAACAGGCGATCTTTGCCGTGCGGCTCGAGGAACAGGGCTTCAGCCGGGCCGACATCGGCGATGTGCTGGCGGTGGACAAGGGCACGCTGAGCAAGCTGATCGGCGTGGCGCGCGATGTGCCCGATGCGGTGATCTATGCCATCGGCGCGGCCCATGATGCGGGCCGCCGCCCCTGGCTGGAATTACGGCGGCTGCTGAAACTGGATGCCGCCCCGGACGAGGCCGCGCTGCTGGCGATGGTGCCGCAGGCAGACAGCCCCACCGACCGGCTGACCGGGCTGATCCGCGCCCTGTCGACGAAGGCCACGCCGCGCGCCACACCCCCTGCCCCGGTGCCGCCAGCCCCCGCGCCCGTGCGCAGCACCGCGCGCGGCAACCGGCTGACGATCGAGGTGTCGGGCAACAGCGACACCGCCTTCATCGGTTTCGTCGAGGCGCGTCTCGCCGCGCTGTATCACGACTGGAAATCCGGCAAGGGCTAGGCCCGCGCCCCGCAACACCCGCCGGTTGGCCATGGCCAACCCAATACACACCCAGCCGCAAGGAGGCAGACAACGCGCAAAAAGAAACCCCCCGAAGGCGGTGAGGCACTCCGAAGGGTTCCGATTTACTAGCACTTCATTGGTACCCCCAATCACGAATCACTGCAACACCGATTTCGGTGAACGATCTTTTTTTGCCGTCTGACATTAGATGACCCACCAGAATTCCGTGGCGCATGGCGCCGGGGCGCAGGAAACCTGTGCCCAACCCGCCCCGCTCACCGGCGCGAGCTATGGAGCGATTTGCGATCAGCCAAGGTTCGCACCGATTTCCCGCCGTGATCTGATGGTCGCAGTGAACACCGTTGCGCGAGACCTGGGGCTGCGCGCCGCCTCGGTGGTCGTAATCGATGCGCTGCTCAGCTGCCTGCCCTGCCGCGACCCCAAGACCCGCACCGATCGGCCGATCACGCCGGACATGCTGCTGACGATCTATGCGGCGAATGACACGCTGTGCTTTCGCGCGCGCGGCATCACCGACCGTCAGTTGCGGCGTCACCTTGCCAAGCTGGAAGACATCGGCATGATCCAGCGCCGCGACAGCGCCAATGGCAAACGCTTTCCCGTGCACCGGGCGGGCAAGATCGTCGGTGCCTTTGGCATCGACCTGTCTCCGCTTCTGGCGCAGGCGGCAACGTTGGTGGATCGCGCGCGCAAACGCCGCGAACAGGACGCGGAGCTGCGCGGTTTGCGGGCCATCATCGGGCGGCTGCGGCAGGATTGCCTTGCGCTTCCGTTGGACGAGGCGCAGCGCGACTGGGTCGAACAGACCCGCGCGCTGGTGCGCCGTGCGAGCATCACCCCGAGCGCCGCGCGTGACCTTTTGCGCCGGATACAGACTCTGATCGCCACCCGGACCAAGGCCAACCCCGCCCCGGAACCAGAACAGACGCCCGCCACAGACGGACAAAACGTCCGGCACAAAGAGCGTAATATTCCAGATACTAAAAAACCTTGCGACGGCGAGGATCGGCTCGACTGGTCCGAAATGCCAACGCTCGCCAGCTTCTACCCCGACCCACCAAGGACGCGGCATGCGTTGCACCAGATCATCTTTGGCTTTGGAAAGATGCTGGGAATAGAGGATGCGCTCATCACCGCCGGCATGGCCCGGCTTGGGGGTTCGCAAGTGCTGCGCTGTCTGGACCGCATCGCGGAGGATATCGAACGGATCAAACACCCATCGGGTTATTTCAACCGGATCGTTATGTCTGACGCAAGAATATGAAGTTGGCCATGGCCAACTGCGCGCGGTCCCAGTTGGGCTGCGTTCTGCCCTGTGCCCCCGTGATGCAGGTGGCAGCCGGCCCGCTGTGCGCCGATGCGGCCAAGCATCGGCACCTCGGCACGGCAACGGGGCCCGGCATGCGGGCAGCGCGGGTGAAAGGCGCAACCCGCCGGTGGGTCAAGCGGCGACGGCATTTACCCCTTGGTGGGCTGGAACGCGGCGCGCCCGGTGCCCAAAGTCGGGACCGAGGCCAACAGAGCGCGGGTGTAGGGGTGCTGTGGGCTGGCATAAAGCGTCTCGGCGCGGCCCATTTTCGACCACGCGGCCAGGTACATGATCGCCACGCGGTCGCAGACATGGCGCACCACCCCCAGATCGTGGCTGATGAAGATCGCCGTCAAGCCAAACCGCTTGCGCAGATCCATGAACAGGTTGAGCACCTGCGCCTGGATCGACACGTCCAGCGCGGTGGTGGATTCATCCGCGATGATCACCGAGGGGCGGTACAACAACGCCGTGGCGATGGCGACGCGCTCGCGCACGCCCCCCGACAGCTGATGCGGATAGGCGCGCAGGCGCTCGGCAGGCGCGGGGATGCCCATGGTTTCCAGCGCCTGCCGGGCGCGATCCCATGCAGCGGATTTCGAAACGCGGTCATGCACGCGCACCGCCATCGCCATCTGGTCGCCCACCCGCAGCACCGGGTTCAGCGTCATCATCGGCTCCTGAAACACCATGGCCACATGCTTGCCCCGCATCCGGGGCAGCGCGTCCGGCGAGAGGCTGCGCAGGTCGGTGCCATCGACCAGAACCTGACCTTCGGTGATCTGCCCCGGCGCATCGATCAGCCCGAGGATGGAAAAGCCGGTGACGCTTTTGCGCGATCCGTTTTCGCCCGCCAGTCCCATGATGCGCCCGGGCTGAACGCTGAAGTTGACGTCATTGACCGCGGTCACTGGGCCCTTGCGGGTGTCGAACCGGGTGGTCAGGCTCCGGACATCCAGCGCGGCGCTCATCGTTGGTTCCTTGGGTCGAGCACGTGACGGACCTGGTCCCCGACAAGGTTGATGGTGACGACGGTGATCATGAGGAACACTCCGGGATAGATCGACAAACACGTCCGGTCGGTGTGGCCGCCAGCAAACCTATAGCGACGCGGCGATCCAAGTCTGCCTCATCCTCAAGGTCCTCCTCGGACTGCCGCTCCGCCAAACGACAGGGTTCGTGGCAAGCCTTTTGGACCTTTCCGGGCTGGGGTGGTCCGTGCCTGACGTTAGCACCCTGTTGCGCCGCCAGAGGACCCTGGACGTCACCATCCCGTATCGCGGCTCCAAGGACGAGGAGTGGTACGACGATGACTGAGTTCCCGCATCTCTATCCGGGAGCCGGCAAGATCGCCGCGCTCAGCGCCGAGGAGCGCATTCATAGGATTCGCGCCGACCGCTGGATCTCCTATCCCAGGGTTAAGGCCGCCTTGGAGAAGCTGGAAACGCTGATGTCGTTTCCCGAGCGCGCCCGCATGCCGAACCTGCTCATTGTCGGCGACAGCGGCATGGGCAAGACGATGATCATCGAGAAGTTCACCAGCGATCACGCATCGAGCTTCGACGAGACCAGCGGACGGCTGCATATGCCGGTTGTCGCCGTGCAGATGGTGTCTGGGCCTGATGAATCGCACTTCTACCGCCGGATCCTGGCGGCGATCGGTGCCCCGGAGCCGCCGCGGGCGACACTGTCTGTGCTGGAAAGCCTGGCCTTGCGTCTGCTCGCCGAATTGCGTCCGGGGATGCTGGTCATCGACGAGATTCACAGCCTGAAGGCGGGGACGATCCGCGAACAGGCACGATTCCTGAACATGCTGCGCTTTCTGGGCAACGAGCTGCGCATCCCGCTGGTCTGTGTTGGTACAGCGCAGGCTCGCAACGCGCTGCGCACCGATGATCAACTGGTGCGCCGGTTCGAGGCCTTCGCATTGCCGCCCTGGCGGGAAGGTGAGGATCTGAACGGGCTGATGAGCACGCTCACGCGCACGCTGCCGCTTCGGCGCGAAAGCCAGATCGCCGATCTTGCGGTGACGCGCATGATCAAGGTGACTGGCGGCATCACCTCGGGCATCTTTTCGATCTTGTCGCAGCTGGCGATCGCCGCCATCGAAAGTGGCGAGGAACGCATCCTCTCGCGCGATATTCTGGGCGGCGACCGGTTGCAGGCGGTTCTGGGAGAGCCGGTGTGACGGGGTGCGGGCGCCTGCCGGTCGTATTCGCCCCAGAGGCCGACGAGCGGCTGTCCTCCTGGATCGCACGTATGGCCCCGTTCTACGCCATGACGGTTTCGGAATTCGTCGCCACGCTTGGCCTGAAGGGGCACGACGTGTTCGACCTGGAATGGCGTCTTTCGGAAGGGCAGGGGGCTCTGATCGCGGCTCGGACCGGCCTTTCGCCCGAAGCGGTGCAGGCCATGACTTTCCGGGAGTTGGGGTCTGCGGCGCGCTTGATGATCGCGCGGAAGAACCGGTCTCCGTGCCCGCACCGTCCCGAAGACCTGCATCGCAAAGCCGCCGCGCTGCCGTGGCGATTTCGCTGCCCGGTGCATGGTGTGGAGTTTCGGGATGCCACCGGCGAGACCCTGTCAGACCAGTTCGGTACGGACTGCTTCAAGAAGCTTGAAGGGCCTGCCGAGGTCGGTGCCGCGCATCTCGATGCTTGGGCGCGCGGCGCGGGGCAGGGAGACCTGGAAGCGCCCGAAGTGCTTCGGGTTCTGACGGTGCGGCATCGCCGGGCCTCGCCTCCGAACGTGTGCGAGCTGCCACGAATGTCTCTGAAAGACCGCCGGGACTATCATGATTTTTTGACTACGCCGCTCATCCGACAGGCGCTCACGGTCGTAGTTCCCGAATACGATCAGGTGGCGCCAGTGCTTGCTAAGCCGGTGCGACCCGGTCTCCACGCTCTGGCGCAGGGCTCGCTCTTGCAATGTTTCGCGCTGGCGGTCGGCGCCGGGCGGATCATTGAAGATCCGGTCAAATGGGCGATCTCAGTCATGCTCATGAGCGATGCGGAGGGGCGGGGACGGGTCGGGCAGGCGATTGACGCATGGCCTCTCTCGTTGAGGCGAAGTATCTCGGCCCGGTTCTGGCGCGCTGAGCGTGACGAGAGAGCACGGCAGTCTGCAGAAAAAGCCGCGAGACAACGCCGGTCTCACAAACTCCGACTCATCCAGTCTCATAAATACCGGTACAGAATCTCATGAACCCCGACTCGTTTTTCAAGGAAGTGCTTGAATCTCACGAATTCCGGACATCCGACACCCGCAAACCCGTTGCTTTTCGGGACAGGGCGGCAAGCGGCCACGCCATGTCCGATAAGGCAAACTTATTAGACATAAGGGAAAAGCACAAGATGCGGCGGTTTTGGCGGAATATATAGGCAAAAAACACCGTTTGAGGTCGGTGCAGATCGGTCCGGGAGGGCTGGACCGCGTCGACGCAAGGTCTGATCGACCTACCGGAGGAGGAACAGCAGCAGGATGCGGGGATGGCGTGCGACGGACAGGATGACCTCCAGGGTCACAAATGCGCGCGCTGAAACCATTGAAGATTTTGCGTTTTTTTTGTCGGGCTCGGGGCTGAGCCATCTGCACCTTGTGTTGGAGCGCGGGGAGGTGCCGTACGCCCTGCTGCGCGACAGGCTGGCGCTGCGGGCCGCGGCGGTTTGCGTTGCGTTTCCGGGCGTCCGGAGCGGATAGCGGAGCTGCGCGACGCAATCCACCATCTGCGCCCGGGGGATCTGCCGGGACCGGCGGGGGAAACCTGCCTGGCCTGGCGCCGCGCTGCAGAACGGGCCCTTTCGGTCAAGGCGCTGGCCCGTGCCCTGCCAAGCCTCGACCCCGGCCAGATCGCCACCTGGCGCGACGCGGGACGCGGAATGCCGGTAACCCGCGCGGCGATGGATCTGGAAAGGGTGCTGCCCGATGCCCTTCGCGCGAATGCGACGGCGTTGGTGCTTGCCGATGCTGCCCTCGCGCAGGCCCTTGGCTGGCCTTATCTGGTCCCGCTGCTGGCCACGGGCCTGAAACGCGCAGATCTACGTCGGCAGGGCGACGACCTGCGCCTGGCCTGTCATCGCGCGCTGATTGGATTGGTCTCTGAGGCAGTTCGGCTTTCCTCCGACCTCACCCGCCGGGCGGCGCATCTGAAGGCAGTCACCCCGAAGCTGCGGGCCAAGGCGGCGGGCGTCGCCGTCGAGATGTTCCTGACCCGCGATGCCGTGGCGCCCACGGCCCTTCCGTTGCCCGATCGCGCCGCGCGACGGCTCTGCGACCGGCTGGTCGATCTCGCTGCGGTGCGCGAACTCACGGGCCGCGATACCTTCCGGCTCTACGGGGTCTGAGCGATGGTGAAGGATTGTCGCGACCCTGAACTTGACCGCGAGTTGTCCGACCTGCCGCCGGAGCTGCGCTGGCGCGAATGGATGCGCCGGATCGAGGCGGTGCTGTTTGCCTCTTCCTCGCCGGTGCCGCGCGGGGATCTGGCGCGTGTGGTGGGGCAGGGGGCCTCGGTCGATCTGCTGGTTGAAGGCCTGTCAGCCGAGCTGGAGGGGCGGGCTATCTACGCCGCCGCGATCCGCGCTGCGGCGGATGTCGGCGACCAGTTTCTGGATCTGAATGAATTTGACGTCGCGGTGCTGGCCTCCATCGCCTACCACCAGCCAATCACGCGCGACGGGCTGAGGTGTTTGATCCCACGGTTTGATGGTGTGATCCTTTCTCAAGGTTGGAAGCAAGCATTACGGGGCAAGTTCGTCATGGTAGCGCCACGACCACGCACGCTGTCAGGTCAGCGGCAACCTCTGCCGCACCAGGGTCGTCCAATAGGAACTCCCCCAAGCGATCACCTCGTCGTTGAAATCATATCTCGGGTGATGAAGGCCTGCGGATGGGCCGTTGCCGACATTGATCATCGCGCCGGGGACCTCGTTGAGCATGAAGGAGAAATCCTCACCACCCAGCGTTTGCGGCATGTCGAGGTGGACGTTTTCGATGCCGGCCACCTCTTGCGCCGCCATCGCGGCCAGTTCGGTTTCCCGCTCATGGTTGACCGTCACCGGGTAATGCCGGGTGTATTCGAGCGTGCCGACAGCCCCGTAGGCGGCCGCGATATTGCCCACCATCGTCTCAAGGCGCATCTCGATCATGTCGCGCACCTCTTCGCGCAATGTGCGCACCGTGCCGGTCATGGTGAGGTCTTGCGGAATGACGTTGAACGCATTCCCGGCCTGAATGGTACAGAGCGAAATCACCGCGCTGTCGATCGGGTCCATGTTGCGCGAGGTCAGAGTCTGCACCGCCTGCAACAGGGCGCCCGCGATGGGCAGCGGATCGATGGTCTGTTCGGGCCGCGCCGCGTGTCCACCGCGCCCGGTGATGGTGATTTTCAACTCGTCGACCGAGCCCATGATCGGCCCGGAATTGATGGTGAACTGTCCGACAGGCAGGTTCGGACGGTTGTGCATGGCGTAGACTTCGTCACAGGGCCAGCGGGTAAAGAGACCATCCTCGATCATCGCCCGTGCCCCTGCGCCCCCCTCTTCGGCGGGCTGGAAAATGACGATCACAGTGCCGTCGAAGGCCCGGCTTTCTGCCAGATGCCGCGCCGCGCCCAATAGCATCGTCGTATGACCGTCATGGCCGCAGGCATGCATTTTGCCCGGGGTTTGCGAGGCATAGGGTGCGCCGGTTTCCTCGATGATCGGCAAGGCATCCATATCGGCCCGCAGCCCGATCATCCGGCCCGAGCCATTGCCCTGGCCCTGGATCACACCAACGACGCCGGTCTGTCCAACGCCCTCGTGAACCTCGTCCACACCCGCCGCGCGCAGCGCCTCGGCCACCTTCTGCGCGGTGCGTGTCACGTCATAGAGAAGCTCAGGGTTCATGTGCAGATCACGGCGGAATTCCGTCAGCTCCGCGACCTCCTTGGCGACCCAGTTTTCGACAGCCATGGCCTCAGGCCTCCTTTTTCATGCGGTAGCGGAAATCACAGTGACTCGCGCCCTTCATGATCGTCTGTGTCCGGGTCATTTCGATCTCTGGGTTGTAGCCGATACAGAAATCACCATCCCGGTTGCAGGACAGCAGATGGCCGATATCGCCCAGCCCCATTTCCTGATACATCTCCGCATAGCGGCATTTCACGACGTTGAAATCCATCTTCTCTTCGGACATCTCGATGGTCTCGATCCGGAGCGCATCCTCACGGGTCCAGTTCGGCTGGATTGCGGCGAAATCCGTCAGGTCGGGCGCATGCCCCAGATCGTCGGCCAGCATTTGCCCCTGCTCGATCGCGGATTTCGAACAGGCCGCGCCGATCACCGCCTCTGCCTCTTCGCGGCCAGAACGCTCGGTGATCACATCGAGCACATGCTTGAGGATCATCGCCTCGACCTTGCGGCGTAGCAGGATCGGGATGTCGTTCAGGTCCATGCCTTTGGCCTCTGCCATGGGTGTCTGTGTCAAGATCTGATCTCCTTGTGGTCCTGACGTTTGAGCCAGGCCAGATAGGTTGGGGCCACGCGTCGCACGAGGCCGTGCATCGCAAATGGCGTGGGCTCGCTCACCGGCAGAGCCAGTTCATCCTCGGGTTGGCCGGTGGCGGCGCGGGCCAGTTCGCGCCCCAGCGAGGTGCCAAGGGCCACGCCGCGCCCGTTACACCCGATCCAAGCCCATCCATCGGGGCCCAGTTTATGAATGCGCGGGAAGCGGTCCCAATTCATGCCGATATAGCCAGACCAGACATGGGTCATCTCCGGCACCCCCAATTCGGGGAAGGCTTCGGCAAGATTTTCCGCGGCTTTCCGGCGTACGCGGTTGGCCACGTTCACAGACCCGATCACCGCCCCGCCTGTGATCAGCCGGTTTCGCGCGTCATAGCGGAAGAACCGCAGATCACCGCGCGTGTCGGATACGGCCTGACGCCCCGGCAGGATTTTCTGACGCAGGTTGTCGCCCACGGGCTCGGTGGCCATTTGCCAGCTCAGCACCGGCACCACAGAGCGCGCGATGCGGGGGGCGAGCCGCGGCACCAGCTCGCCCGTATAGGCGTTGCTTGCCATGATCAGGGCGCGGGCTTTCAAAGTGCCCTTGGGGGTCTTGATCACCCATTGGCTGCCGACCCGTTCAAACGATGTGGCGAGGCTTTCTTCGTGGATCACCGCGCCCAGATGTTCGGCCACGCGAGCCATTTCTCGCGCAAGGGCCAGCGGGTTGATATGGCCCCCCGTCGGGTTGAACATGCCACCATGCCAGAAATCCGTACCCAGAAGGTCGGCACAGTCTTTCGCGTCCCTGATCTCGGCAGGGAAGCCATGGCGTTGCCATGCATCCACCCGTTTTTGCGATAGCTTTACGCGTCCGGGGCTGTGCGCGGGCTGAAACCAGCCGCTTTGCTCCGCTTCAGCCTGCATGTCGAAATCGCGCACCAGATCGAACAGCACATCGCCCGAGTTGCCGATGAGCCGGACCATGCGCTTGCCCACCTCACCATAGCGCGAGACCCAGACATCAGGCTCGGCCGAGGTCAGGATCGGAATGACCTGACCGTTGTTGCGCCCCGATGCGCCCCAGCCCACCGCCTTGCCCTCGAGCACGGTGACCGCATGACCACGTTTGCGCGCCTCGATGGCCGCTGACAGGCCGGTAAACCCCGCGCCGATCACCGCGACGTCGGTCTCTTCGACGCCTTGCAAGGACGCGGACAGCTGTCGGCCCATCGCCGTGGCGGCCCAGAGCGATTTCGGGAATTCAACCGCCATCATGCAGCCCCTTCCATCGTCAGGCCCGCCACGTCCTGCGGCAACCAGAACCAGCACAGCGATTCCTCCTCGGGCGACAGGACAGGTGCGGCCTCAAGGCCTTGCTCCTTGGCGCTTTGGGCCAGGCGTCGGGCGTCTTCGAGGCAGGTTTCAAAGTCGGGCACCGCGTCTTTGGTCGCGACAGATCCCTGCCAAAGCGCAGAGAGCGCCGATGGGCAGCTGTCCTCAAACCAGGGCGTCGCGCGCCAGATGCCTTCGACCGCATCAAGCTGATAATAGGCCAGCATGTCCAGACCATGTTCCGAGACAAAGCGGACGGCACGGGCGATCTTGTCCACATCGTCTTCTTCGAAGAACCAGTTCACGCCAAACCGCGCCCAGCCCGGACGGAAGATCGAGTGGCCCTGCCGGACGGCCGCCTCATGGCGGGCGCTGGTCGGCTGGTCGATGTCAAGCAAGGCATGCCCATACGGCCCGGCGCAAGAACAGCCGCCACGGGCCTGAATGCCGAACAGGTCATTGAGCAACGCCACGACATAGTTGTGATGCAACACCTTGCCTTTGACGCGCAGGTTGAAAGAAAAGATCCCAAGGCGCGGCACGTTCGAGGGCCCCAGAAGCTCCATGCCCGGAATGGCGCGAAGGGCGCCTTCCATCCGGCGTGTCAGCACGGTCTCGCGGGCTTCGACGCGGGCTTCGTCCATGTCTCGTTTGAGCTGCATCACCATGCCGGCGCGAATGTCGTCGATGATCGCGGGCGTGCCCCCCTCTTCGCGGTGCTCGGGGTCGGAAATATAGCTGTGCCCCGTCGCCGTCACGTAACTTACAGTGCCGCCGCCTGTCCGCGTTGGTCGCGCTGTGTTAAACAGGCTGCGCTCGGCGATCAGCACGCCGGACGCCCCCGGCCCACCGGGAAACTTGTGCGGCGAGATCACCGCCGCGTCGATCCGATCGCCCGCGTCTTCGGCGCTCGCGGCCAGATCGACGGGCATATAGGGCGCCGCCGCCGCGTAATCGGCGACGCAATAGGCGCCATGCGAATGCAGCAGGCGCGCGATGCTGCGCAGATCAGTACGCACACCGGTCACGTTGGACGCAGCCGAAAACGCCCCGATCTTGAGCGGCGCATCGGCATGGATCGCGAGTTCGCGCGCCAGCGCCTCGACGCAAATCGTGCCAGCCTCGGTCAGCGGCACGCGCACGAGTGTCGCGCCGCTTTCGCGCCACGGCAAGTCATTGGAGTGGTGTTCATAGGGCCCGACAAAGACCACAGCCTGCGCAAGACCTTTCATCGCAAAGGCCCGCACCAGCTTGTCGACCGCCCCGGTCGCCCCGGATCCGGTAAAGATCACCGCGTGGTCCGCATCGGCATTCACCGCCTTGCGCACCGCCTCACGGGCCATTTCCCGCAGTTGCGTGGTGCGCCGCCCGACGAAAGAGGTCTCGGTATGGGTATTGCCGTAATAGGGCAACACATGGGTGCGGATCGCATCTTCGATGAACCCGAGCGCGCGGCCCGAGGCGACGTAATCGGCATAGATCAGCGCGCGGGGACCGAAGGGGCCGGCAATCGCCGTCCCCTCGCCGATCAGGGCGCTGCGGATATCCTTGAAGTCCATAGAGTGTCCTCAGGCGGCATCCGGTTGCAGCGAAGGGGGCGTCCAGTCGCGGCCGGGAATGGATGACAGAAGGTTCTGCGTATAGGGGTGCTGCGGGTTGGCAAAGACCTCGGCGGTCAGCCCACTCTCGACGATTTCACCTTTTTGCATGACGATGATCCTGTCGCACAGTTGCGCCGCGACCCGCAGATCGTGGGTCACGAACAGCAGCGACAGGTTGAGCCGGTCGCGCAGGTCCACGAGCAGTTTGAGCACCTGCGCCTGCACCGAAACATCCAGCGCCGAGACCGGTTCATCGGCGACGATCACCTTGGGCTCCATCGCAAGGGCACGCGCGATGCCGATCCGCTGGCGCTGTCCGCCAGAAAACTCATGCGGAAACCGGTTGGCGGCAGCGGGGGAAAGCTCCACCAGTTCCAGCAGCTTCTTGGCCTGCTCGCGGGCTTTCTGGGGATTGGCCCCATGCACGATCGGGCCCTGGGCAATCAGGTCGACCACCCGTTTGCGCGGATTGAGCGAAGCCATCGGGTCTTGGAACACCATCTGGATATGCTGGCGCAGCGCGCGCAGTTCTTTGGGCGAGGCGGCCAGCAGATCCGTCCCGTCCAGCTCGACCGAGCCCTGATCGCATTCCAACAGCCGCGTCACGATCCGCGACACCGTGGTCTTGCCCGACCCGCTTTCGCCGACCACGCCGAGGGTCTCGCCCTGGCGCAGCTCGAAGCTGAGATCCTTGACCGCCGTGACTGCTTTGCGCTTGCCCGAAAGCAAGCCGCCCCGCGCAGCAAAGGTCTTTTTCAGTCCGGTGCCCTTGAGCACCACGGGCGCAGTCGAGGCGGCCTTGACCGGCGGTGGCGTCAGCGCGGGCACCGCCCCGATCAACGCCTTGGTGTATGGGTGCTGCGGATGGTTCAGAACCGCGTCGGTGGTGCCGCTTTCGACCAGCTCTCCGCGACAGAGCACGGCGACCTTGTCGGCGATCTCCGCCACCACGCCGAAATCATGGGTGATGAACAGAACCCCGGCGCCCTCTTCGTCCTGCAGCTCGCGAATAAGCTTGAGGATCTGCAATTGCGTGGTGACATCAAGCGCCGTGGTCGGCTCGTCCGCGATGATCAATTTCGGGGACAGCACCAGGGACATCGCGATCATCACCCGTTGCCGCTGCCCGCCAGAGACCTGATGCGGATAGGCGTTGTAGGCCGAGGGGGGATCGGGGATGTGAACCCGTTCGAGCATCTCGATGGCGCGGGCCTTTCGCTCGGTCTTGGTCATCTTCGCGTGCAGGCGCAACACCTCGTCGATCTGCCAACCGACCGTTTTCTGCGGGTTGAGCGCGGTCATCGGTTCCTGAAAGATCATCGAGATATCAGCCCCGCGCAACGCGCGCATCTGTGCCTCGGATTTCCCACGCAGCTCTTCGCCCATGAACCGGATCGCGCCGCCAGTGACGCGCACATGTGGTTCGGGCAAAAGCCCCATGATCGCCCCGGCGCACAGCGATTTTCCCGATCCGCTTTCCCCCACCAGACAGACGATTTCACCCGCCTTTATGGTCAGATCCAGCGCTTCGAGCGCATGGGGGCGGTCGGCGCCCTTCGGCAGAGAAATCTGCAGCTTGCGAAGTTCGAGAACGGATCGAGCTGTGGTTGTCATTTCTTTTGCCTCGGATTGAGCGCGTCGTTCAGCCCCTCACCCAGCAGCGAGAAAGAGAGTACGGTAAAGATGATCGCGATGCCGGGGATCACGGCGCAATAAGGGGCAGAGCGCAGCACCGCGCGGCCCTGCCCGATCATGTTGCCCCAACTGGCATAGTTCGGATCCCCCAATGCCAGAAAGGCCAGCGCGCTTTCCATCAGGATGGACAGGGCCATAATGACCGAGGCATAGACCACGATCGGCGGCAGGGCGTTCGGCAGGATCTCGCGGAAGATGATCGAGGTGTTCGACACCCCGAGATTGCGCGCCGCATCGACGAATTCGCGCCCCCTCAGCGACATGAACTCGGCGCGCACCATGCGGGCCGGTGCGGTCCAGCTGACGATCCCGATCGCCAGCGTGATCCACTCGATCTTCGAGCCCATGATGGCGACGAGCGCCAGCAGCAGGACAAAGTTCGGGATGGTCTGGAACGCCTCGGTGATGCGCATCAGAAGATCATCGACCCAGCCGCCGAAATAGCCGGCCAAGGCACCGATCACGACGCCGATGACAATGGCGACCAGCGTGGCGACAACGCCGATCAGAAGCGAGATGCGCGCGCCGTAGAACACGCCGGACATCACATCGCGCCCCAGCTGATCGGTGCCCAGCGGTGTCTGCCAATTGACAAAAGGCGGGGTCAGCGGCTCACCGGCGCGGCGCAGCGGGTCGCCCGGGTCGATGACGCCCGCCGACAGCGCCATGAGCACCACGACGGCAAAGAGAACCAACCCCAGAACCGCGGCACGGTTGCGTTTGTAGCGACGCCAGAACATCACATGGCGCGGGGGCTCTGGCGGGGCGATTTGAGCATCGGCGAGGGTCATGCGAGTTCGATCCGGCTGTCGAGACGTGCGTAAAGCAGGTCGGTGAGGAAATTGACGACGACGACGATGATCGCGCAGAGGAAAATGATGCCCATCAGCGTGTTCATGTCGCGCTGCACGACGGATTGGTAGGCAAGCTGCCCCAGTCCCGGCAGGGTGAAGATGGTTTCGACCACGATGGAACCGCCCAGCACGGTAGAGAATTGCAACCCCAGCAACGTGATCACCGGCAACAGCGCGTTGCGCATGATGTGGTGGATCATCAGACGGCCTTCCCGGGCGCCCTTGGCGCGGGCAGTGCGGACATAGTCGAGATCGGCGACTTCCATCACCGAGGCGCGCATCAGGCGCAGGTAAAAGGCCAGATAGATCAGCGACAGCGCAGCCGTCGGCATGATCAGGTGGCGTGCCACATCCCAGACGTGATCCCAGCCGGTGTAAAAGGCAGCGATGGTCTTGATTCCGCCCACCGGCAGCCAGCCAAGCTTGACGGAAAACACCAGCATCAGCATGAGAGACAGGAAAAACGACGGCGTCGCATAGAACACGAGGCCAAGGATGGAGATCAGGTTGTCGGTCACTGAATAGGCCCGGCGCGCGGCAATCGCCCCCAGCGTGATGCCCGCCGTGAAGGCGATGCTCAGCGAGGCCGCCATCAGCAGAAGGGTGGTGCCGAGCCGGTCCATCAGGACGGTCGAAACCGGTTGTTCATAGACGAAAGACCAGCCGAAATCGAACGTGGCCAGCTTGGTCATGTAGCGCCAGAGCTGAACCCAGATCGGTTGATCCAGCCCGTATTCCGCCCGCAGCCGCGCGATGAAGGCAGCATCGGCGCCCCCCATGTCGCCGACAAGCGCATCGACCGTGTCTCCGGGCGCAAGCTTGAGCAGAAGGAAGGTGCCGATCATGATCAGGACGACCACGGGAATGGCCTGAAGCAGACGCCGAAGCGCGTAGATCAGGATTGGGGGCATACGCAATGTCATTATTCCTGGATCCTTCGGGATCGTAAGCAAGGAGCAGCGAAGCGGCGGGCACGCAAGAAGACGCGCCCGCCAGCAGTCAAGTCACTGCTCGAGCCAGAGGTCGTACCAGCTCGAAGAGTTCCACCGCGGCGTGTTGTGATGATTGTGAAGCTTCGTGGAGGTCACCGAGATGAACGGGTGTTCGATCGCGAAGATCACCGGCAGCTCTTCCATCGCCTTGACCTGGATCTCGTGATACATCGCGGCGCGCTTCTCGACGTCGAGTTCCGAGGCCGCGGCGTCGATCATCGCGTCGATCTCATCGCTCTTCCAGCCGAACTGGTTGGTCCAGGGCGTGCCTTCCGGTTGACCGGAACGCAGCCAGACCATGGTGGAAACCGCCGGGTCCGAGCGGAACTGGTGCCAGCCGTTTGCGGTGTCGAAATCATGGTCACGATAGACACCGTTCAGGAAGCCGGGCGCGTCGTTGGTCAGGATCTGGACATCGATGTCGATCTCCTTCATCGCCTGAGAAAAATACTCTGCCCAAAGCTGGGTGTATTCCCCCCAGGGCGCCGGACGGTGACGCAACTGGAAACGATAGCCATCGTCCTTGACGGGATAGCCCGCCTCGTCCAGCAGCGTCTTGGCCAGCTCCGGATCGTAGTCATAGGTTGGCACGTCGTCCGTGTAGTTGAGGCCGCCCGCGCTCGGAACAGGGCCACGGCCCGGCTCGGCAAAGCCATGCATGATCGTGTTGATCGCATAGTCGATATCGAGGCCATGGTACATCGCCTGACGCACCTGCAGATCGGCCATGATCGGGTTGCGGTGGTTGAATTCCACCGTCGAGTGGGCAACGTTGTTCTCGTATCCCTTGGTGCCGACGTCGAACCGCTCATCCTTGCTGAAGCGTTCGACGTCCGCCATCGACACCCCGATAAAGCCCGATTCATGCACCTCGCCCGCCTCGAGTGCGGCAGCGGCAGCGGATTTGTCCTTGATGAATCGCCAGACGATACGGTCGAGATAGGGGAACCCTTCGCGCCAGTAATCCTCGTTCTTTTCGGCCAGAACGTATTGGCCGCGCTCGTATTCGACGAACTTGAACGGACCGGTGCCGACCGGCGCGGTATTGTATTCGCTCTTGAGGATGTCCGTGCCCTCGTAGAGGTGCTTCGGCACCGGGTGACCCAGATCGGGCATGGCGGCCACGAACAGCTCGATCGGCATCGGCTTGGAATAGTTGAACACGGCCGTGAGCGGATCCGGGCAATCGACGCTTTCCAGATTTGCCTGAAGCGCGGAAGAGTAGTTCAGAAGCTTTTTCCAGAGTTCGATGGCAGAAAAGGCCACGTCATCGCATGTGAACGGCTCGCCATCGTGCCAGTTCACCCCGTCGCGCAGCTTCAGCGTGATGGTCTTGCCGTCGTCCGAGCCAGTCCATTCGGTCGCCAGAACCGGCTCATAGCCGTCATAGCTCTTGTCGATCAGCGGCTCCATGATCTTGCCGGTGATGTTGTAAACCCCCGTCGACGCACGCAGCCCCGGGTTCAGAATGCGTTGTTCGGAAATCATGTGGATGATGGCGGTGCCGCCCTTTTGCACCTCTTCCTGCGCACTGGCCATGAAGGCCGCAGAGCTAAGGGCCCCGGTCAAGGCGAGCGCAAGCCCCGCCCGTTTCTTCATCAATGTCATCTGTCCTGGCTCCCCTGGTCGGTTAAGCGGCCCTGAACGGGCTCATATGGTGGTGTCGCCACCTTACCTGACGGCAGCATTCCGCATCAGTCAACATTGAAAACCAAGTTTCAACACAAGCTTCGAAAATTAATCTACACAATGGCTAAAAATTGGTGCTAGCTACCTCTTATGATTGAAGCCACTGGGACAAGACATATGGCGAAATCCGTTTGGATCACCGGCGCAGGCTCCGGAATCGGCGCCGCCATGGCGCAGCGTTTTGCAAAGGCTGGCTATCGTGTGGCCCTTACCGCACGTGGACGCGAGAGCCTTGAAGCCGTGGTTGCCAGCCTTCCCGACCCGAAGACCGCCCTGATCGTGCCGGGGGATGTGACGGATCGTGACGGCATGGCGAAAATTGCCCGGACGGTCGCGGACTGGGCTGGCGGGCTGCACGTGTTGTGCAACAACGCCGGGCTCAACATCCCCAAGCGCAGCTGGGCCGATCTCGACTGGGACAGCTGGGACCGGGTGATCGACGTCAATGTCACCGGCGCAATCAACGTGATCGCCGCCTGCCTGCCGATCATGCGCGAACAACGGGACGGGGTGATGATTCACACCTCAAGCTGGGCCGGACGCTTTCATTCGTCGGTGAGCGGCGCGGTCTACGGCGCTTCGAAACACGCGCTGTCAGACCTGTCGCTCAGCCTCAACGACGAAGAGGGCAAGAACGGCATCCGGTCGACCGCACTCTGCCCCGCCGAAGTTGCAACGCCCCTGCTCGCCAAGCGTCCCGGCTTTGATGCCGCGAAAATGGCCGCAATGATCCAGCCGGAAGACATGGCGAAAACCGCGCTTTTCGTGGCCGAAATGCAGCCCGGCATCTGCCTTCCCGAAATCGTTCTGAGCCCCGTTCGAACGTAACCCCATATCAAGAAAAACCCTTTGGAGACCAAAATGACCCATCCCGTCAAAGGCATCGACCATTGCTTTGCCCTCGTGGACGATCTCGATGCCGCCGCCGCGCAATTCGCGGCCCTGGGCTTCACCCTCTCGCCGCGCGGCATCCATTCCGCCGCCAAGGGCACCGCCAATTACACCATCATGTTTCCACAGGACTACTTCGAGCTTCTCGGCATCCTCCAGCCGACCGAGGCGAACGCCCCCCGCCGCGCGTTGCTGGCCAGCGCAGGTCAGGGCCTTCATGCCATCGCCTGCCGGATCGACGATGCCGAGCAGGCCGCCGAGGCGCTCGCCGAACTTGGCATCGCGACACAGGGCTTGGGGAGCTTTTCGCGCCCGGTCCCTCTGCCGGGCGGCTCCGAGGGCATCGCGGCCTTTTCCACGGTCAGCTTCAGCCCTGACCAAGTGCCGCTCGGCATGGTCTTCATGTGTCAGCACAAGACCCGCGACACGGTCTGGATACCGGACCTTCTCGAACATGCGAACACCGCCTGCGGCCTCGATGCGATCCTTGCAATCTCCGATACCCCCGAGGAGGACGCGCTGCGCCTCGCCCGGCTCTGGTCCGATGGCACGGTCAGTACCGAAGATGGGTTGGTCAAGATCACCACCGGGCCGAACTCCGCGCCGCTGATCCTGTCCACACCGGCACGTATGGCTGCGCTTTTCCCTGGCATCGATCTTTCGGGAACCGCGAAGGGCGCCTTTACGGCGATGCGCGTCAAGGTACGTGATCTTGACGCGGCGGAGCACTGCCTGAAGACTGCGAAGGTCAGCTTTTGCAAAACCGCCTCCGGACTCGCCGTCGGACCGGAGTTTTCAGCAGGTGTTCTGTTGGAGTTTGTTCGCACATGACAGAAATGCGCCGTCGCAAAACAGGATCGAAGCCGATCGAGAGCATCACCTTCGACGAGACGGACCGACGGATTCTCGAAATCCTGCAGGAGGACAGCGACACGCCGATTCAGGCAATTTCCCAGACCGTGGGCCTGTCGGCCAACCCGTGCTGGCGACGTATCAAGCGGATGGAAGAAGCAGGGGTGATCAAGAAGCGCGTTGCCCTCGTCGATCAGGCACGGGCCAATGTGCCTCTGACCGTCTTTATCGGAGTCAGCACCTCGCGTCACGAGATCAACTGGCTCAACCGGTTTCGCGAACTGATCGATGAAATCCCCGAGGTGGTCGAGGCTTATCGCCTGACCGGCACGGTGGATTATATCCTCAAGGTGGTGGTTCCCGACATGGGCGCCTATGATGCTGTCTACAAACAGATGATCCAGAAACTCGAGTTCAATCAGGTCAATTCCATGATCTCGATGGAAGAGCTGAAATTCACGACAGCCATCCCGACAGCTTATCTGTAATCTCCTCGCTCGGGGATGTTGCATTGCCCCGAGCTGAGGCCTGTGGTGGAGTCAACCGGTCGCCGCAACAGCTTCGATCATATCCTGATCGAGCATTCGGGCGAGTGTTTCTGCCAGCGGTCGCCAACCCAGCGTTTTGCGCGACCGGGTATTCAATACACAGGCAACAGTGTTTATTTCGTGAAAGCTGTGCTGGCGGCATTGTCAAGTTGTTGAAACCGACTTGCCGTTGTAGCGCGATGCCATGTTGAATCCGTCTGATCTCACCCGCCTCAAGAGGTTCCGTTTCCCGCGCTCGGTCATCGGCTACGCGGTTTGGGCGTACCATCGGTTTGCTCTCAGTCTTCGTGACGTTGAAGATCTGCTGGCGGCGCGGGGCATCACGGTTTCCTATGAATCTGTCCGGGACTGGGTAGCGCGTTTCGGTGTCCAATTTGCTGCGAAGGGCTGACGAGATCGGCCACGGGCGGCCGACAAATGGCATCTCGACGAGGTTGTGGTGCCGATCAAGGGTCGTAAACACTGGCTCTGGCGGGCGGTCGATGCCAGCGGTGACGTACTTGACATCCTGGTTCAATCCCGCCGGAACAAGGCGGCTGCGATGCGCTTTTTCAGGAAATTGTTCAAAGTTTGGGGCCAACCGCGCGTGATCATCACGGACAAACTACGTTCCTACGGCGCAGCAAAGGCCGACTTGGCCCCTGGGATCGAGCATCGCCAACACAAAGGGTTGAACAATCGCGCCTAGGGTTCGCATAGGGTCAGGATGCATT
>NZ_JAHKQA010000046.1 GCF_018860705.1 Citreicella sp. C3M06 | reverse complement strand
TTACACCAACATACCCGCAACCCCTTTTTTACATTTCCGCCAAATATCCGTCACAAAAATCAGATAATTAAATGAAATCAGTAGATTAGAGGGGAAGATTTCTTGCAGATCCGCCGAAACCTCAAAGCATGACCCCATTTCCCCAAGGGCAGCTTAGCGACCCAAATCCCATGAACATGACTTAACCACATGGTTACCCACAAGCACAGCCAGAATCGTGACCACGGGGCCTGAATCCGGGCGAGTCAGCAGCCTTTGCCGCGCAAAAACGCCACGAGCTTCCGGTCTCGCCAACAGCGGCGGTTCGGCACTGTATCGAATGACAAAACCTTACGCCGCTCTACATCCGCGCGCGACACCCCTTACCCCCCCCGCCAGTCACGATCAGGACTGTGCCACGCAATAAACCCCGCATTCAACGACACCGGCCCTTCGGTGTAATCAGCCGGCTCGTTCGGCGCTAGGATACACAATGGCCCAGCCCTGCCCCATCAGCCCGGCGCCGACGATGATGTCTTTCCTTCCGGTCACACGATTGGCGGGGGGTAAGGGGTGTCGCGCGCCTCGAAACGGCGGATCTCGTCCATCTAGTGGCTCAGGATCACGACCACCTCTTCCGAGCCTTTAGGGAAATATTGCATGGCGGCAGGTCTGCTCCAGTGCGCACGCGTTATACAGTAAGGCTGCGCCGTCAGATCGACACGGATGAGATCGGCCTGCGTCTCAACATAACCATGAAAGCCGCCAGATCAGGATCCCAGGCCATCTCGCAAATTACAACGCCTTGACGGACGTGATCTCAGCGACAATTTTCATATTCTGCGCCCTGCAACCCTTGGGCCCAAACTCGACAACATCAACGAAGGCTTCTACCGGTTGGCCATCGGCGAGGCGAAGCGTCAGGTCATCATCTTCGTATGACTGCTTTCAACGCCCGAGCGGACGTGCCACGAACAAAACCTGCCCGCGCGGGAGCATCACGTTCTTACGCGTTTGCGTCCAGCCGCAGGCCAATGCCAGCGCGGCGACATCTTCTTCCAGCATATGAAACGGCGCGCGGCCGGCATGGGTGACCACGCCGTCGCGCTGTCGGTATGGCGCCTGAGCAGTTGCTGCGTCAGGCGCAAGGAACACGGTGAAAAGCAGCGTCTCTAGATGATCGAAGCGGCGCAGCTCAATCAGTGCGCGCCGCAGGCAATCCATCGTCAGGTGGGGGAAAACCGCGAAGGCGATGGCATGGGTGATGCAGTCAGAGACGCCTGGAAAGCGGAACCCCGTGTCCTCGATCAGTTGCGCTTCATCCAGCTGTTGTGGATCGGTTAACTCCTCCCGATGCCCGGCCAGCAGGATCGCACGCGATGCGTCTGTCGCCCAGTAATGGCCGCGGGCAAGGTAAGGCACGGCCTTGCAGCCAAGTCGCAGGGCCCCTGCCCCGATATCAAGAAGATGGTGGTGCGGCTTCAGCCCGGCTTGCTGCAGTATCGACATCTGTACCCGCCCTGTTTCGTCCCAGCGTCCGCCAACGATGTCACGGTGCCTCCCAGCGGCGATCGCAGACGAATAGAAATCAGGTTTCTCGTAGGGATTGCTCGACACGGAGGCTGGCTTTCGGGCTATAACGGATGCGGGCTCCATGCGCCCTGCCCGCTCGTTTCGTCAAGGGTAGCTATGCTGGCGATGAATGTTCCGGCATCACGTGTTGAAATCCTGAGTTCAAACGAAACGCATTTATGACCGCGGTCATACTCCGATCTCCAAGCCACTATGACCCCGGTCATAATGTGGTATATGCCTTACATGGTTGGTCTTGGATGGCTTTCGTAGTTCGAGGCGTCTGAGCATCGACGCGACATATGCATCTGGCCGCTCTATGCCGGAAATGCGTCCTGCGAGATCATCCAGGCAGCGTGCTATTCCATGAAGTCCGAGTGTTACTGCCATACGATCTCTTGTCGCGGGTCTGAGCCCAAGGAAGCCGCAGACGTCATGGATCCTAGTCAGTAGATCTCTTTCGTGTGCTGGCGGCGTTGGGTAATATTCCGATAGCGTGGGGCAGGTTTGCCAGATCTCGGCAACGCTTGTCGCCGGTTGCTTATATATTTCTTTTTCTTTGGAGTCTGAGTGCCGGACAGTTTGTCCGTCATCCGCGGCCATGATGTCCGGCGTAGAAGCTGGTTCGGAGGCTTTGGCAGAGGTCTCATTCGAGAGTGCTTGGCTCAAGTTCTCCTCGATCTGGGCGAGCGCGTCGAGAGCCGGAACCGCACGGCGCAAGGTGTTGCGGATGTCGCGGGCAAGCTCGCAGAACCAATCAGGCAAGGCGGTTTGCGCAGCCTCGAACTGCCTGCGGGCCGCGGACAATCGAGCGCTGATGCGGGTGCAGATCGCTTTGCGTTCGGCCTCCAAGGCGCGCTTCTCTTGTCTGATCAGCAGGAGGCGGGGCAGGGCGTCAAACAAGGGGCGCAGATCGAGGCCGTAAGCGTCAATAACCCGGCCCGCGCCATTCCGCACGGGAAACCGCCGGCCATTGGCCGACAGCTTGCGGGCAACCAGCCCGAGCGCTTCGAGACGCGCCTCGCCGCGACGAAACCGCCGCTCATCCATGCAATTGGCGCGCTCCAGAAGCACTGGCAGCCCGGCGTAAGACACCAGTACCTGCTCAGAGCGGATCGGTCCCTTTGCCAGCACCGAAAGATGCGCGGACAGCACTGACAATTCACGTTCGCCTAGCTTTAGCTCGCGTGAAATCTCTCGCAACAGGGCAAGAACCTCCCAGCGATCATGGCTGAAGGGGATGTTGGATTCGGGCATAGCCTTGCCATGCCCCGGGGCGATTGCCCGCGGAACGGATGATGTCATGGGTTGTCAGACGGCAAAATCCCACCGTTCACCGAAGATCGATGTTGAAAACGATTCGATTTCAGGGTACCAAGAAGTTGCTACACATCTTGAGAACCCTTCGGAGCCTCGGTTTCGGAGGGTTTCTTTTTTGCCTTTCGTCTGCTCCTTTTCTTGGTTTCTAACTGCTCCCGGGGTGGCCCCCGGCTCTTTATCCGCGCTCTTTGTAGGCTTCGAGAAGCGCGGGAATTTCTTTGGCAAGGTAGTCGAGGAAGTCGTCGGGGATATCCTCGCGCAGCTTTACCGTCAATTGAGTGCCGCGGCGCGTGGTGACCACCGGGGCCTCCTGCGCAGGCTTTGGCGTGCGGGGCTCGGCCTGCGGGGCAGGGGGGGTGGCCTCGCGTGCCTCGAGCTGTTCAAGCAGGGCATCGAAGCGCTCGGTGCTGTCAGCAAGATCGCTGCGCACCAGCGCCGCATCGCCATCGCGTAGCAGCTTGGCCAGCCTGTCCCATTTGCGCCGTCCGACGCCGCGGGCCGGGCCGATGCGAACCACCAGATCCTCGCCCACCGCCGTGTAGATGGATTTCATCCGGCTGATCATCGTCTGATCCACGCCAAGGAATTTCTCGACCTGCACCTGAGTGAATCCCGCCTCGAGCGCCGACAGAATGGTCCGGGCGCGTTCGATGAACGACGTCTCAAGCCGGGCGTTGTTCTCGATGCCCTGCGCGACAAAGGCTTCCTCGTCGCTCATCCGGCGCACAAAGGCCTGGATCGTGTCCTGGCCCAGTTCGGTCAGCGCGCGCAGGCGGCGACGCCCGGTGACGATCTCGTAGCGGTCCCCGGGCAGGGGGCGCACCAGAATCGGGATCTGCTGCCCGTCTTCGGCAAGGCTGCGCTTGAGCACCTCAAGCCCTTCGGCAATGTCGATCCGGTCGCGGATAGGCGACGGGTCGATCTGCGCGATCGGCAGGTTGCGGAACATGCGTTCCTCGGCCGCGGCGGATTTCAGCGCGGTTTCAAGGCTGGCCGCCCCCTTGGCGAACATCGGCGAGCGACGGACCGGCTTGGGCGCGGCTTCTTCGGCATCGCTCGCGGGGGCCATCGGGAAGGTCGGGCGGGATTTGCGCGCCATCAGCGCGACTCCCGTTCAAAGGGCTCGCGGCCCCAAGATTGCATGATCTCGGCATCGACCTCATCGGCAATGCCGCACAGCGATTCAAAGATCCGGTCGTAGGTCTTGCGATGAAAGCTGCTTGGATCCAGTTCCAGCAGCGGGTTCATCGTGTTCCCGGCATCTGCGATGGCGGTGGAACTGACCATATCATTGCGCAACATTGCCGGGCCAAGATGCGAGCGCAGGAACGACGACAGCTGCAATTGCGCCGGGTCCGACGCGGAATAGCGCGTTAGCACGAAGCGGATGAAATCGTAGCGCTTGTCCTGATGCTGCTCGACCACCTCCATGGTGCCCGCCGCCAGCTCAAGGAATTTCGCCAGCGACACCACGTCCAGCATGCCCGCGGACAGCGGGATCAGCATCCCTGTCGCGGCATAGACCGCCGCGATCACCGCAAAGGACATATGCGGCGGCGTATCGAACAGCACGAGGTCATAGTAATCATCGACCAGCTCAAGCGCGTCGGTGATGCGGCGATGGAACGGCGTGCCATCGCCACCGCCACGGAACGAGGCCGAGGTTTCGTATTCGAATTCGGTCATCGACATCGAGCCGGGCACAAGATCGATATTGGGCACATAGGTGGCGCGAATGGCCTCGGTGATCGGCACCGGGCCGCCGCTGTCATCCTCGTAGCGCAGCACATCATAGACCGAGGGCAAGCCATCCAGATCGGCCTGAACGTCGAACATGTCGGAAAAGCTGGCCTGCGGGTCAAGGTCGATACACAGGATCCGATAGCCCCTCAGCGCCAGAAACTGCGCAAGGTTGACCGAAAGCGAGGTCTTCGACACCCCGCCCTTAAGGTTATAGACCACCAGCCGCGCCTGTGCGTCGCCGGGCTTGCGGCGAGGCATGCGCTCGTCGCCGATCTTGCCTTCGGCGTAGAGCACCGACAGGATCTCGTTCACCTCGTCAGCGGTGAAATACTTGCGGTTTCCGGGTTCTGTGGTTCCGGCGGGCATGCCGGGCAGCGTGTTCAGATACTGGCGCAGGCTGTTGTATTTCACCCGCAGCGCATGTGAGACTTCGCGTACCGAAAAGCTGCGCAGCGGCTTGTCGGATTTGCGCTTGTCAGGCGCGTGCAAAAGCTCGCGCTGCTGGGTCAGCGCGGTATCGATGATGTCACTGAACTTCATCAGCTGCTCGGAGGCAAGTAGACCCGCCGTCATGCCTGTCCTCATGGTTCTTGCGTTTTTTATTGTTGTATCAGATTTTCTCTCATATTCCAGCGTTTACTGACATATGCGAAGGGCCTGTATATATCAGTGGTTTTTTGAGAAACGCAAGCCACTAAAATTCAATGAAGAAACCCTTTAGCGATCAGGCGCTACCCGCCTGTCGCAACAGGGCCATTCGCAGGGACCCCGGCCTTGGCAGGTGGCGACTCGGCAAACTGGACAAGTCTCGCCGCGCGAGCTATCTGCCTCGCAAGCGAAGACGACTTCCCCCACTTCCGGGTACCAGACTGGGACGGCCCAGCCCAATGACAGGGTCTCCCATGCGCAGTACCTCAGAGCGTCTGTTCCACGCCATCACTTTCGAAATTTTCGGCATCCTGCTGGTCGTGCCGCTAGGCGCGCTGGCCTTCGGACTTCACTTGACGACGGTGGGGCTGTTGTCGATCACACTCGCCAGCATCGCGACGCTTTGGAACTATGCTTATAACATCGTCTTCGACCGGGCGCTGCTGCGCTGGCGCGGCGATCTGCGCAAAACCCCGGCGCTGCGGGTGTTGCACGCCGTGCTGTTCGAAGCCGGTTTGCTGATGGTTTCGCTGCCGCTCATCGCGCTGTCTCTGGGTGTGGGGCTGATCGAGGCGCTGCTGATGGAGGCGGGGTTAGCGCTGTTCTATCTGGTCTACGCTTTCGTGTTCAACTGGGGCTGGGACAAGGCGTTTCCCCCCGTTGCAATGGGCCATGAGGCCTGACGCCGCCGCGCGGCGATCGCGGCAACGCAAAGACCCAGAAGCACCAGCACGTCCGAAAACAGGGTAAAGCCGCTGGCTAGGTGTTTGATCCCGCGGTTTGATGGTGTGATCCTTTCTCAGGCCTGGAAGGAAGCATTATGGGA
>NZ_JAHKQA010000072.1 GCF_018860705.1 Citreicella sp. C3M06 | reverse complement strand
GACGCTCGTTGGCCAGTTCTCGCAGTCGCCCGCGCAGCACCGTGTCCGGCGCACGCTGCGCCTGATAGCGGACCATCTTACGATCCGCACAGGCAATCCGGCACGCCCGCCGTTCCGATAGCCCGAGAAGGGCCTTCAGATGCGCGACCGCCTCGCGCTTCACGGCGGGCGTCACCACTTTTTTGAAACCAGTTCCTTCATCGCCGCCAGGTCCAGCATCTGCTCGGCCAGCAACTTCTTAAGCTTGGCGTTCTCGTCTTCGAGCGTCTTCAGCCGCTTTGCCTCTGACACCGTCATGCCCCCGAATTTGGCCTTCCAGTTATAGAAGGTGCCTTCCGACATACCGTGCTTGCGGCACAGGTCCGCGCACTTTGCGCCTGCCTCGTGCTCGGCCAGGATGCCGATGATCTGTTCGTCCGTGAATCTCGTTCGCTTCATTGTCCGTCCTCAAGTTGGGCCAGACTCTAATCGACGGTGGAGGAAAAATCCCGTGGCAGGTCACAGGAAGGTAGGGTATTGCTGCTATGGGCCTGTGTTGCATCGGGCCCCGGAGCGAGGTCAGGAGTTCTGTACGTCTGTTCAGATTGAAGCGATGGTCAGGCCCGCACGACCGTGCGATGCATCTTTTCGATGTAGGGGCGGATCACCGGGGCGCGAAAGTTGTCCTTGCTCAGGATCGCTTCGGCGCGGGCATTGCGCACCTTGTCGAACATGAAAGGGGTCGGCCAGTCGCTGACCACAAGCACCGGGATGCGTCGCCATGCCTTGCTCTGGCCAAGTTCCGAAACAAAGTCCGCCCCGTAGCCATCGGGCAGCACGTTATCGAGGATGATCAGCGCGAAGTGCGCTTGTGTCAGGAACTGTCTGGCGGTCTTGAGATCATGCGCGAAGCTGATCTCGAACCGGGGCGCACAGACCTGTTTGAGAACCCGACGGAACATTTCCCGGTCGGCAGCAGAATCCTCGATCACGAGAATCGTCTTGGTCGTGTCGCTCATTTGCTGCCCCACCATTCGCCTGCGCTTCTGCGACGTTCCTAGCAGGCAAGCGTTAGCAAATGGTTGTTCTCGAAGCGCTCATGCCTCTGGGCGGATGATCACGAACACGCCCTTGTGGGTGCCGCTGCTGTGCTTGCCAAGCGCCCTTTGTACGTCGATTGTCATCTTGCGCCCTTCATGCGTGCCGTGCGCGCTCACCGTCGTCTGGCCCTCTAGCACGTCTTTCGCCGCCTGGGTCAGGTCGATGAAATCGAACCTTGGCCCGATCACGCTCAGTTTTCGGTTGATGTCATACGGCTCCAGCGCAAAGAGCCGCTCCACCAGCCGGCTGAACCGCTTTACCTGCAAGCTGTCGTCCAGCACCATCACCCCGGTGCCGAGCAGTTCAAGCAGCTGCTCTGTCTCGTTGTTGAGCAAGGACAATTCAAGGATCTTGCGCTCGTGCTCGGCGCTGACCATGACCAGTTCCTCGTTGACCGCGTGCAGCTCTTCGTTCGAGCTTTGCAGCTCTTCGTTCGAGACCTGCAGTTCCTCGTTCGAGGCCTGCAATTCCTCGTTCGAGGCCTGCAATTCTTCGCCGCTCGCCTCGAGCCGTTGGGTCACATGCTGCAGCGTCTCTTCGGTCAGGCGCAGATCGCGCTCCAGCTCGTGCACGCGCTTTGCCAGCAGCATCGCGTCCTGCGAGCTGATCTCTTCGCCCGCCTGTTCGATGGGTTTGCAGGCTGGCTGGTCGCTCTCTCCCTCGAGCCGCAGACGGATCAGCATGAGCGCGGGCTTGGACGCCCGGTCCAGCGGTTCGAAGGTCAGGGTCAGGGCCTGCGGATGCATCTCGCCGATGTCGATCTCGACGCGGCGCGAGAAGGTATCGAAGTCCCCCGAGCGGAGTTTCTCCAGAGCCACGTTGATGACGAAATGCAGGTCGTGGTGCAGGATGTGCTCAACCGACCAGTCGGTCAGGTTGCTGCGCGTATCGACAAAGGCGCTGGCGGCGCCGAACCAGCTCAGCACTTCGGAATCCGAGGTCACGAGAAAGGACGAGGGCGTGTAGCGCTTGAGCAGCACATCATAGGCCCGCATCAGCGCTTCACGCCCGCGCAGGTCGGCGAATTCACGCAGAACCGGCGACATCTTCGGGCGGGTCACCGGGATGCTGTCGTCGTTCTGGGCATGCAGTGGCTGGGCGCGGCGACCGATGCTGCGCGTCATCACGGACTTGTCGAACACCCGGTGCCCGGTTGCCTTGCGGAACAACCGCCAGCGGGCATTGATCGTCTCGAAATCCTGGTCGAACCGTCCCAGCGTCTCGGAGGGGCCAAGCAGCAGAACGCCATGCTTGCGCAATCCGAACACGAACATCGAGATCACCCGGGCTTGCGCAGTGTCGCGCAGATAGATCAGCAGATTGCGGCAGGAGACCAGATCGAGATCCAGAAAAGGCGGATCGCTGAGCGCGTCATGCACGGAAAAGATGATGCGCTGGCGCAGCGTCGGCGAGACGGTATAGCGAAATCCGGTGCGGGTGAAATATTTCTCGCGCAGCTCGTTGGGGATCTTGCTGATCGCTTCGGCGGAATAACTTCCAGTCGAGGCAAAATCGATCGACTGGCGGTGCACATCGGTTGCGATGATGCGAAAGCTGATGTTCTTGCCAGCGCGCTCCATCGCCTCGGACAGCTCGATGCCGAGGGTATAGGCCTCTTCGCCGCTGGCACAGCCGGCGACCCAGATCCGGATGGTCTCATCTTCGGATTTCTTGTGCACCAGCGGCTCGATCGCGGTTTCGCGCAGCAGATCGATGGCCTCGGGGTCGCGGTAGAATTCGGTCACGCCGATCAACAGATCCTGATAAAGTTCGCTGATCGCTTCCGGGTTGTTCTGAAGCAGTTCCAGATACTGGCGGGGCTCGTCAATGTCCCGCAGGGTCTGGCGCCGGTCGATCCGCCGCTGCACATTGATTTCCTTGTACGCGCTGAAATCCAGATTGTGATGCCGTTCGAGCAATTCAAGGATGGCCTTGGTCACATCGGCCTCGGAATTGATCTCGGCGGCACGCGAACGCAGCCCGGCTTCGAACATCCCGCGAATTTCCCCCGGCATGCAGCCTGCCGAGGCGATGCGATCATGGATGCCAAGCGACAGGGCGGCGCGCGGCATCGATGGAAAATCGGCCTCTTGCGGCGATTGCACCAGCAGGGCGCCGCCAGCCGCATGCAGGATCTGCGCGCCGTTCGATCCGTCGCGGCCCGATCCTGACAGGATGACCGCTGCGGTCGGCTGGCCGCCGCGAGAGGCGAGCGAGGCGAACAGGCTGTCGATCGGCAGATGCGGGACAAGGTCCTTTGCGCCGTAGGTCGAGGTTCGGAAGATGTTGACGTCCAGCGTCGAGCGCGTGTTGGGCCGGTTGAGGTAGATCGTGTCCGGCTCGATCGCAAGGCCATCGTCGATATGCAGGACACGCAGCCGGGTCTTGCGCGCAAGAACCTCGTTCATCACCGACCAGTAATCCGCAGACAGATGCTGTATCACGATATAGCACCATCCCGCATCGTCGGGCGCGTTTTCGAAGAAGTCCTCAAGGGGGGTGAGCCCTCCGGCCGACACACCGATTGCAACCACAGGGATAGTCGAAGATGTCCCGACCGTAGGGTCGGAATTTGTGTCACTGGCCAAAACTGTCACCCTAAAATCACTTGTCGTAGCTATGAGCGTAGCACATACTAAAACTCGAACAAGCGCCGCAGGATCCACGCGCCCTACAACCGGAGCGAGACTATGGCACATCTCTTGCTGGCTGATGACGACCCGCTGTTCTGTACGTCCTTTCAATCCGGAATGAGCGCCCTTGGCTATGAGGTCGAGACCGCGAGCACGGGGGACGAGGCGTTCGACCGGCTCAAGGTTCTGGATGGGGCGGTCGATCTGGTCTTTCTCGACATCCTGATGAGCGGCGGCGGCGGTGTCATCACGCTGCATCGCATTCGCGATCTCTGGCCGAATTTGCCGGTGGTGGTGATCACAGGGCGATCTGAACTTCTGGATTCGCCGCTATTCATCGACGGGCTGACGCTGGCCAATGACCGTCTTTCGAAACCCGCGCGGCTTCAGGAATTCGACAAGGTGGTCACGCGGCTTCTCGGACCCTGATCGTGACGGTGCGGCAGCCCAGAGCAGGGCGCGGCGCCGCCCAGACATCGGCCGGGCCGGTACGTCTACTGGCCGGACTGGCGGTTTGTCTGGCCGCGTTGGCCTTGCTGGGCTGGGTCTGGCCGCGCGCCTCTGTCGCCGCGCGTCTGGCACCGGAGTTTCCGGCAATGGTGCCGGTCACGGCCTTGTTCGTGCTGCTGCTTGCAACCTCTCTCTGGCTTGGGGATCGCAAGGGCGGGCAACTGGCGGCGATGGCGGTTGCTGCCGGAGCGGTCCTCGTGCTTCTCAGCACAGGCGGCGCTGCCGCGCAGAGCGACCGCGTGGCGATCGGTACGGCGCTCGGCGCGCTGCTGTTGGCCGCATCGATCCTGCTTTGCCGCTGGGCCTTGCTGTCTTCGCTCTGTGCGAGCGCTGTGCTGTTGCTGTCGTTCTGGTGTCTGCTGGGATATCTGGTCGATGCGCGTGCGCTGTTCGACTTTCCACTGCTGTCGGGCATGTCGATGCCAACCGCGCTGTGTCTGGCGCTCTTGTCGCTTGCCGCGCTGCTGCGCCTTGGGGCGCGCAGCTGGACGGGGCTGCTGATCGGCCCGGGCGCCGCGGCCCGGTCGGCGCGCTTTGGGATGGTCATCGCGCTGGGTCTGCCGGTGGGGCTGGCAATGCTGTTGCGGGGCAGCGCGGCCAAGGGCAGCCTGCCGCCATCGCTGGAGATCGCGCTGCTCATCGGCGTGATCACCGCTGTTTCGGTGGCGATGGTGCTGGCGCTGAGCCGTGAGCGCGCCCGCGCCGAAACGTTGCAGCATGGCGAAAACCTCTGGTTGCGCCGGGTCTTCGACACCACTGGCGTCGCCGCGATGGTATTCGATCACAACGGTCTGCCGATCCTGTCGAACCGCCTTGCCCAAGACATGACGCGTGGCTCGGGCGGTCCGCTGGCATGGCTGACGCAGACCCGGTTCTTTGTCCCGGGCTCGCTAGAGCCTCTGGAGGGGGCCCAGCACCCTGCGGCACTGGTCCGCGGGGCGGCGCTGGAGGGGCGGCACTACGTGGGCTGGATCGACCCGGAACGCGGCCAGCGTGACCTTGGCCTTTACGTCCACCGCGTCACCGACATGCCGGGCCGGGCCGGTATCGTCATTCTGACCGTGGTCGATGAAACCGAAAGCTGGGCCGCGCGCGACCACATCACCCGGATCGGGCGGCTCGAGGCGGTAGGGTTGATGGCAAGCAGCGCCTCGCATGAATTCGGCAACATCTTCGGCGCCTTGCAGCTGACGGCGGATGTCGGGCAACTGACCTCGAGCGGGCGAACCCGCGCCCAGTTCGACGCGGTCTCCGAGGCCTGTCGACGCGGCGCGGCAATGACGCAGCGCCTGCTCGACCTGTCCTGCGACGGGGTTGCGGTGTCCGAGCCGGTGGAGCTTGTGGCGTTGCTGCGCGAGGCAGAGCCGCTGCTGAATGCGGCGCTGTCTGGCGAGGTCGCGCTGCGGTTCGAACTTCCCAGCGCGCCGGTCACGGTGATGTGCAACCGCAGCGATCTGGTGGCGATGCTGATGAACCTTGCGCTGAACGGGCGCGATGCGATCCGGGACAGGCCGGGCGCCTCCTCGGTTCTGACGCTGCGGCTGGTTGTGTCGCAGGCGCGGGCGGCCATCGAGGTCGAAGACCATGGCACCGGAATGTCCGAGGAAACGCTCGCCCGCGCCGCCACGCCCTTCTACACGTCGCGGCGCAGCGGCGCCGGGCTGGGGCTGTCGATGGCAGACCGTTTTGCACAGCGCAATGGCGGCACGCTGACGCTACAATCGACCCTTGGCACCGGCACGACGGCGCGGCTGGAGCTGCCGCTGGCCGGGCGTGCGCTTGCCGTTGCGCCGCAGGGCGCGCCCGCCGACGCCCTTGCCGATCTGTCAGGCATGCGGGTGCTGATGGTCGAGGATGATCCGCAGTTCCGCAATGCCTTGTCCGGCGCGCTGAGGTCTGCTGGCGCCGTGCTCGCCCGTGAGAGTGCCGCCGAACCGGCGCTTGAGCGGCTGGAAAACGGTGAGAGTTTCGATCTGCTGCTGTCTGACATCCGTCTGCCGGGAGGAATAAGCGGCATCGCGCTGGCGCAACGCGCCGTGCAGCGATGCCCCGGCCTGCCGGTGCTGCTGATGACCGGCTATCATGAAGATGCCCCCGGCGTGCGCGACAGCGCCTTTGTCGTGCTGCGCAAACCGATGAGCCTGTCCTTGCTGAGCAATGCGATCAGGATCGTTCGGGCTGACGCTGCGGATCCCGGGCCGCCAGCGTCGAGCGATGATCGAATGTCTCGATCGGCGCTGGCGCCGCAAACAGATAGCCCTGCACCAGACGGCAGCCAAGCGAGCTGAGCAGCCGGGCGGTGGCGCAGGTTTCGACCCCTTCGGCGATCACATCCAGCTGCAGCGTGCGCGCGATGTCGATCAACGCGCGGGCAAAGATCGCATCCTCGTCGCTGCGGGCGGCATTCGCGATATAGCTGCGATCCAGCTTGATGATGTCAACCGGCCAGTCGCGCAGATGCGACAGCCCGCCATAGCCGGTGCCGAAATCATCCAGCGCGACCTTGGCGCCGCGGCTGCGCATTTCCTTGAGGTTCTGGAACACCGGGCCGTTGATCGGGCCAAGCATCGTACCCTCGGTCACCTCGATGACGATCTGCCGCCATTCGATGTCGTAACGCGCCAGCTGGGCCTGAAGGTCGAAGACAAACTCGGACTTGATCAGGTCGATGGTTCCCAGATTCAACGCCAGTGTCTCGGTCCGGTAGCCATCGCGCTTGGAAAAGGCGCGCAGCGCGGTTTCGACCATGCGGCGGGTCAGGGTCTCGGCCATCTCGGGATCGGAGATGACGCTGGAAAATTCCGCCGGGCCAAGCACGCCCTTTTGCGGGTGCAACCAGCGCAGCAGCACTTCGAACCCCTTGATGTCGCCGCTGTCAAGATCGACGACAGGCTGGAAATAGGGCTGAATCTCGTCGTTGCGCAGCGCGGCAAGAAAGCGCGGCTTGATCAGCAGCGCGCTGAGGCTCTCGTGGCGGAGCGGATCAAAGGTCACGCCGGTGCCGCGCGCCGCCGCCTTGCAGGCATAAAGCGCAGCATCAGCGCATTGCATGAGCGTGTCGACGTCGCAGCCGCAATCCTCGCAGGTCGCAGAGCCGATGCTGACCCGCCCGAGGTTCGGCTTGCCAATCCGCGCCGCGGCGCGCTGAACGTCGCTGACGCAGCTTGTCATCAGCCGATCGACATAGCCGCGGCTGTCCGGTGGCAAAGGGATCAGCGCCGAGAATTCATCGCCGCCAATGCGCCCGATCAGAGCGCCCCGGGGCAGCGCGCGGGTGATCGCGCGGGCGACTTCGCGCAGGTAGACATCTCCGAAATGGTGCCCGTAGATGTCGTTGACCGATTTGAAATTATCCACGTCGATCATCATGATGGCGTGGTTCTGATGCACGCCGGCCAGCGCTTCGGCGCATCGCATCCGGTAGGCGTTCTGGTTCAGCAGATGCGTCAGCCCGTCCAGTTGAGCCTGTTTCGACAGCCGGCGGCTGCGCTGCATCTCGTCGGCGCAGTCCAGCTCCAGCAGCATCATCTCGCGCCATCGGCTGATGGCGTGGCCAAGCAGGCCGCAGGCATTGAGGGTGTCCGAGATGCCGCTCTGGTCGGGCAGTTGCACGGTTTTCTGCCGGAACGCGAGCAGGCCGAGCACATCGCCATCCTGCGACAGCACGCGCCGCAAGATCAGCGTCCGTCCGGGTTCGAGCTCGGTTGCAACCGGGGCGGTGGATTGCTCGCCCGGCAGGGAGATCTCGTCCCAGCTGCTGGTGCCGATTACCTGTTCGATCCAGCCGTGCAGGTCCAGCACGTGGTCCGGTTGGCGCGAGACCGAAACCGGGTCGATCAGAGGCATCCGGCGCGACGGGCAGGGGATGAAACACAGCGCATCGGTATCCCGGGACAGGAGCAGGTCGAGGATAAGCTCGATCTCTTGCGTGAGGGCTTCTGCGGCGGGGCGCAGGCTGTGCGTATCAGCGGGAAATCTCGATGCAAGCTTCACGAACCGCCAAGTCCTCTTTGTGATCGAAGAGATCCTGCCGTTCAAACCGAACAGGGTGCAATGAGATTCTTGTCCGTGATGATGCTAGGCGTCATCCCTTAACAACTTGTTAACGATAATCGGGCGATTGCCCGAGGTGAGAAGCAGGGCCAGAACCGGGGCCATGCGACCCCGGCCCGGCGATCCCGATCAGGACAGGTGATGCACCGGCTGCAAGCCGTAGACCGGCGTTGGCAGACCCTCCATTCGGGCCTTGAGCTGAAGGCTCAGATATTGCGAATAATGCCGCGACTGGTGCAGGTTGCCGCCGTGGAACCACAGCGCCTCTTGCTGGGTGGGTTTCCACATGTTGCGCTGTTCGCCTTCCCACGGACCGGGGTCCTTGGTGGTGTCGGAGCCCAGCCCCCAGACCTTGCCGACCTTGTCCGCCATGTCCTGGCCCATCAGATCCGCGACCCAGCCATTCATCGAATTATACCCCGTGGCGTAAACCACCAGATCCGCGTCCAGATGGCTGCCGTCGTCAAGGATGACGCCGGTTTCGTCCAGCTTTTCGACCTGTCCGCGCACCAGTTTCACCTTGCCGTCGATGATCAGCTGGCTGGCGCCCACGTCGATGTAATAGCCCGACCCGCGCCGCAGGTATTTCATGAACAGACCCGAGCCATCATCGCCCCAATCGAGCCAAAACCCGGCCTTTTCAAGCCCATCGTAGAATTCCTTGTCGCGCTCCTTCATTTGCTCATAAAGCGGGATCTGCCATTGGTGCATGATCCTGTAGGGCAGCGAGGCAAAGATCAGATCGGCCTTTTCCGTGGTCATGCCCGATTGCACGGCCTGTTCGGAATAGAGCGCGCCAAGGCCGATATCCATCAGCGTGTCAGAGCGCACGATATGCGTGGAGGAGCGCTGAAGCATGGTGACATCCGCATCATGTTCCCACAGCGCGGCGCAGATATCATGGGCGGAATTGTTCGACCCGACCACGACGACCTTCTTGCCCGCATAGGCATCGGGGCCGGGGTGCTGCGAGCTGTGCTGCTGCTCGCCCTTGAAGATATCCATGCCGGGGAATTCTGGCATGCGCGGCTTGCCAGACATGCCAGTGGCCATCACCAGCTGCTTGGGCCTTAGCACCACCTCGGTGCCGTCGCGATCAACCGTGACCGTCCATTCCTTGGTGGTCTCGTCATAGGTCGCAGATTTGGCGGTGGTGCGGGTCCAGTAATTCAGCTCCATGACCTTGGTGTACATTTCGAGCCAGTCGCCGACCTTGTCCTTGGGGGCAAAGATCGGCCAGTTGTCGGGGAACTTGATGTATGGCAGGTGGTCGTACCACACCGGGTCATGCAGGCAGAGCGACTTGTAGCGCTTGCGCCAGCTGTCGCCGGGGTTGTCGTTGCGCTCGACGATGATGGTGGGCACGCCCAGCTGGCGCAGCCGCGCCCCCAGCGCGATGCCGCCCTGACCGCCGCCGATGATCAGCACATAGGGCTGTTCGGTGTAACCAAGGGTTTCCGTCTCATGGGCGCGTTCCTCGGACCAGCTGAGCCGGTCCTTGGCGGCGCCATGCTTGGCCCCGAGCGGGCGGTTGAAACCGCGCGGCTCTTCGAACCCCTTCAGTTCCGACATCACGGTCAGCAGCGTCCAGATCTTGCCATTGCGGAGCCGCAGCAGGCCATAGCCCCGCGCCAGCGCGGTTTCAAAGCGGATCCATGCGGTGGTGACGCCGTCGTCTTCGCTGGGCAGTTCGCCCTCGGCCAACGCCCATCCGCTGGGCTTTGTGGTGGCAAGCTGGTGTTCCAGCATGTCGCCGACCCCCTCGGGGGTTTCGACGGTCTTCAGGTTCCATGTAAAGGTGACGAGATCGCGCCAGTAGCAATCCTCGGTGAACATGGTCTTGGCGCGGGCAATGTCGCCTTGTTCCAGCGCCTCGCCAAAGTCATCGAGAATGGCCTGTGTCTGGGTTGCGAGTGTCGAGTCGAGCATTTTGGTCCTCCCTCTCATGCGTCGTGTGGTCCTCCGCTGCTTAGGCTGGCAGATCGGGGGGCGCGGCGAACAGCGGTTTTGCACGCATACTGCCGGAAATGTGACGGAGGCGCGGCGCGGCGTTGCGCGCGCAACAGCGGCGCAACGTCAGGGCGGCGTCAGCCCGGCCTTGCGGATGCGGCGCAGGATGGTCGAGCGGTTGACCCCAAGCCGGCGCGCTGCCTGCGACATGTTCCAGTTGCAGGCAAGCAGCACGTCTTCAAGATCATCGCCTTGGGCAGCGGGCAGGGCAGGAGGCGGCGGCAGGTCGGGCAGGTCGAGCACATCGCCGCCAGATAGCGTCAGCGCCACGTCGAGCGTGCGTTCCAATTCGCGGATGTTGCCGGGCCATGGGCGGCCCTTCAACTCGGCGCGGGCAACGGGCGACAGCCGCAGCTCGCCGCTGGAGCGGCGGCGCAGCAGGCGATCGAGCAGCCAGTCGAAATCGGCGCGGTGGCGGAGCGGTGGCAGGTCGATGGTCGCCCCGGCGATGCGATAGAACAGATCGTCGCGCAGATGCTGCGCCAGATCCGGCGCGGGCAGGCGCGAGGAGGCGATGATCCGCAGATCCGGCGCAGCGTCCAGCCGCGCCAGCAGCGCGTCCTGCGCCGGGGGCGGCAGGTCTTCGATGCCGCGCAGGAACAGGGTGCCGCTGACCGGCACGTCGATCCGGTCGCTGGCAGCGCAGCGCAGCGCGTGAAAGCCGCGCCCCTGCGGGCCGCACAGATGCAGCGCGCGCGCCAGCCGTTCCTTGCCGGTGCCGGTCTCGCCGGTGATCAGGAGGGGTAGGGCCGTCAGCGCCAGCTTGCCGGCGCGTGCCAGCAGCCGCGCCATCGCCGGGTCAGGCCCGGCAAAGCTGCCAAGCGCGCCGGGCAGGTCGGGTGCCTGCCGCGGAACAGGCCGGGCTTGCGGCGCGATGGCATGGCCGAACAGCCCGCGCCCATCCTTGAGCCGCAGCACCCGTTCTTCGGGGGGCCGCCCGCGCATCAGCTCGGGCAGATCGTCCACCGTCAGCTCGGCCAGCTCGTCGATACGCCGCCCGATCAATGAGCTGCGCCCGTCGGGCGACAGTACCCGGCGCGCCCCGGCGGTCATGCCCACGATACGCCCCGAGCCATCCAGCGCCACCGCCGCCTCGGGATCGACCTCAAGGAATTCGGGGTTGATCGACAGACGCAACACCCAGTCGCGCCGGGTCATCGCCATCAGGTTCGCCATCTCGACCCGGCGCGCCGAGGCGGTGACCAGCGACATCGCAAGGTTCTGCGACGGTTTCGGGCTGGGCGAGCGCAGCAGCGAAATATCCAGCACCGCCGAGAGCGCGCCATGGGTGTCAAAGATCGGCGCCGAGGTGCAGGATAGCGGCACATGCGCCAACCCGAAATGATCGCTCTGATGGATGGTCACCGCATCGCCGGTGATGATGCAGGAGCCGACCCCGCAGGTGCCCGCCAGTTCCTCGGACCAGTTCGACCCAAGTCGCAGACCGGCCTGCGCAAGCTCGTTCTCGAAGCGGGCATCGCCGAAGAAATCGACGCAGACCCCCTTGGCGTCGGACAGCAGCAAGACGTAATTCTGCCCGGCGACCTGTCGGAAGAGCGACTGCAACCCCGAGCGCGCGGTGGCGATCAGCCGTTCGGATTGCTCGCGATGTTCGCGCAATTCTGCCGCCGTAACGATATGCGGCGGCGCGTCGCGGCCGGGATCCAGCCCGTAACGCTCGACGCAGCGCCGCCAGCTTTCGGCGACGACGGCATCGCGTCCGGTGTCTTGTCCGTCCAGCACGCGGTCGATTTCGGCCACGTGATCCTTGCGCTGCATGGCCGGCCTCCCTTCGGCGCTGCGGGGGCAGGTTGGCACGCCAGAGCAGCGCGTTGAACCGAGACAAAGATCGCAGTTCCGCCCTAGCGCGCCACCAGCAGCACTGATGCGTAATGGCAGGCCGCCGCTGTCAGCACATGCACATGCCAGATCGCGCTTGCGTAAGGGATGCGCCGGGTGTGGAGGAACACCGTGCCGATGGAATAAATCACCCCGCCCGCCACCAGCAGCGCCACCGCCGTGCCATCGAGCCGGGTCAGGAATGGCCATGCCGCCAGCCCGCCAAGCCAGCCCTGCGCCAGATACAGCATGAACCCCAGTCGCGCCCATCGCTGCACCGAGGTCAGCTTGAGCGCGACGCCGATCAGCGCGATCACCCAGGAGGCCGTGGTCAGCGCCACCCCCGCCAGCCCGCCGACGCCAAGCAGCGCCATCGGCGTGTAGGTGCCCGCGATCAGCAGGTAGATCGCCGCATGATCGAACCGCCGCAGCACCCGCCGCGTTGGCGCGTGCAAGGTCAGGTTGTAGGCGGCGGAAAAGGCAAAGCTTGCCAGCAGGCCAAGGCCATAGGGCACCAGCGGCCAGAAGGCATGCGGCGGGGCGGCAAGGCGGGCCCAGACGAACAGCGCAGGCACGGCGCCAATGGCGAAACAGGCCCCCAGCAGCAGAACGATGCTGTCGGCGCGATGCTCTTGTTCGGTATGGGTCAGCACGTGACGGGTCATGGCGATGCGTTGGTTGCGGGGGCAAGCCCCCGAAGGAGACAAGGCGCGCGCAGTCCGGCACTGCACGCAGGCGCGGCGTCTGGGTCAGGCGCAGGGTTGAAGCGGGTGCGACGGGTTCTGCCGCAAGGCCGGGGTGCAAAACGCTTCCGGCCCGGTGTCCCGATGATCCGGGACATCCCAAATGCTAACAACGAGAGGTTACCAATGTCTCAATCTGCCGCACGATGGCCCCCCGGACGCTTTGCCCGAGAGGCCGCGCGATCACGCCGCGGCGGTGCGGGCAGGGCCGAAGCGCTGGTAAAAGCCGATGCCGTCTTCGGCCATTTCGCGCAGCAGATCGGGGCAGGCAAAGCGCGCGCCATGGGCCTGCGCCAGCGCTTCGCTGCGCTCGGCCGCGTAGGGCGTGCCCAGCATGTCGAGCCATCCGAACGGCCCGCCCGACCACGGCGCAAAGCCCCAGCCAAGGATCGCGCCCACGTCGCCTTCGCGGATATCGCTCAGCACGCCGTCTTCCAGCGCCCGCACCGCCTCGAGCGCCTGCACGAACAGCAGCCGCTGCTGCACGTCGATCAGCGAAGGCTGCGGCCCGGCGGGATATTTCGCCGCCAGCCCGTCCCACAGCAGGCCGCGCTTGCCCGCTTCGTCATAGTCGTAGAACCCGGCCTTGGCCTTGCGCCCAAGCCGGCCCTCATCCGCCATCCAGAAGATCACCTCATCGACCGCGCCATCGGGATAGGCCTCGTCCATCGCCGCCCGCGTCGCCTTGGCGATCTTGACCCCAAGATCGATCGAGGTTTCATCCACCAGTTGCAGCGGCCCCAGCGGCATGCCCACCAGCTTGGCGGCGTTCTCGATTAGCGCTGGGGAAACCCCCTCGGCCACCATGCGGATGCCTTCGTTGATGTAGGGAATGATGCAGCGATTGGCGTAGAAGAACCGCGCATCATTGACCACGATCGGCGTCTTACGGATCTGCCGCACGAAATCGAGCGCCTTGGCCACGGCCCGCGCACCGGTGGCAAGGCCCTTGATGATCTCGACCAGCGCCATTTTTTCGACGGGCGAAAAGAAGTGGATGCCGATGAACTGCTCGGGGTTGTTCGAGGCTTTGGCCAGTTGCGAAATCGGCAGGGTCGAGGTGTTGGTGGCAAAGATGCAATCTTGCGGCGCGTGGCAAAGCACCTGCGCCGTCACCTCGGCCTTGATCTTCGGGTCTTCGAACACCGCCTCGATGATCAGATCGCAGCCCTCTAGCGCGGCGTAATCGTCGGTTGCGGTGATCAGCGCCAGCGCCGCCTCTTTCTGTTCGGGCATCGTTTTGCGCCGGGCGATGCCCTTGTCCATGTAAGCGGCGGTGTGATCGCGGCCCTTGTCGGCGGCTGCCTTGGATTGATCCAAAAGAACCACCTCGATCCCCGCCATGGCCGAGACCAGCGCGATGCCCGCGCCCATCATTCCCGCGCCGATGACGCCAAGTTTGCGCACCTGCTGTGGCGGCACATCGGGCCGGTTCGCGCCCTTTTCCAACGCTTCCTTGCTAAGGAACAGTGACCGGATCATCGCCGCAGACGATGGGTTGAGCAGCACCGAGGTGAACCAGCGCGCCTCGATCTTCAGGGCGGTGTCAAAGGGCACCAGCGCGCCCTCATAGACGGCGGACAGCATCGCCTTGGCCGCCGGGTAGACGCCCTTGGTCTTGCCATGCACCATGGCCGAGGCACCCACGAAGGTCATGAAGCCCGCCGGGTGATAGGGGGCGCCGCCCGGCATCTTGTAACCCTTGGCATCCCACGGCTTGACGATATCGGCAGGCTTGGCTGCCAGCACCCATGCTTTGGCGGCGGCGAGCGGATCCTCGCAGACCTCGTCGATCAGGCCCGCCGCTTTCGCCTTCTTCGGATCGGACAGCTTGCCTTCGAGCAGGTAGGGCGACGCCGCCATCGCGCCCAGCTTGCGCACCAGCCGCGTGGTGCCGCCCGCGCCCGGGAAGATGCCGACCATGATTTCCGGCAGACCGATCTTGGCCTTGGGATTGTCTGCGGCAAAGATCCGATGACAGGCCAGCGGGATCTCGAAGCCGATGCCCAGCGCGGTGCCGGGCAGGGCGCAGGCGATGGGCTTGCCGCCCTTGTTCCGCTCATCCATACCAGCGCGCTCGATCTTGCGCAGGATAGTATGGATCTGCAGCACCCCGTCCAGGATTCCAGCGGCGGGATCGTCGCCGCCATCCTCCCGCATCTTGGCCAGAACCCCCAGATCCATGCCCCCGGCAAAGCTGCCCGCCTTGCCCGAGGTCAGCACGATGCCGTTGACGGCCTCATCCGCCAGCGCCGCGTCGACAAGGGTCGACAGTTGGTGAAAGCCCTCGATGCTCATCACGTTCATCGACTTGCCGGGCGTGTCCCAGACGATCAGCGCAACGCCGTCGGCGTCGGTGCTCATGGTGAATTCGGTCATGGTATCCCTCCCTCAGAGCCGCTCGATGATGGTGGCCGCGCCCATGCCAGAGGCAACGCAAAGCGTGGCAAGGCCCGTGCCCTTGCCGCTGCGCTCCAGCTCGTCCAGCAGCGTGCCGATGATGATCGCGCCGGTGGCCCCCAGCGGGTGGCCCATGGCGATGGCGCCGCCATTGACGTTGACCTTGTTGCTGTCGACGTCGAAGGCTTGCATGAAGCGCAGGACAACGGCGGCAAAGGCCTCGTTCACCTCGAACAGGTCGATGTCACCGATGGCCATGCCGCTGTCTTGCAGGATCTTCTCGGTCACCGGAACCGGGCCGGTCAACATGATGGTCGGATCAGTGCCGATCTTGGCGGTGGCGCGGATGCGGGCGCGAGGCGTCAGCCCATGCGCCTGCCCAAAGGCCTTGTCGCCAATCAGCAGCGCCGCAGCCCCATCGACAATGCCCGAGCTGTTGCCCGCGTGGTGCACATGCTCGATCTTCTGAAGATGCGGGTATTTCATCAGCGCCAGCTGGTCGAACCCGGGCATGACTTCGCCCATCTCCTTGAAGGCGGGCTTGAGCGCGCCCAGCGCCTGCATATCGGTGCCGGGACGCATGGACTCGTCCCGATCAAGGATCGCGACGCCATTCTGGTCGCGCACGGTCAACATGGATCTGGAGAACCGGTCATCGGCCCATGCGGCAGCGGCGCGGCGCTGCGATTCCACCGCCAGCGCATCGACATCATGTCGCGAGAACCCGTATTGCGTCGCGATGATGTCGGCGCTGATGCCTTGCGGCACGAAATAGGTCTTCATCGCAAGGCTCGGATCGACCGCAATCGCCGCGCCGTCGCTGCCCATGGGCACGCGGCTCATCATTTCGACCCCGCCTGCGATATAGCCGCTGCCGGCCCCGCCACGGATCTGGTTGGCGGCAAGATTTACTGCCTCCATGCCGCTGGCGCAAAAGCGGTTGATCGAAAGGCCGGGAATGCGCTGATCCAGGTCCGAGGCAAGGACGGCCGAGCGCGCAAGGCAGCCACCCTGTTCGGCGACCTGCGTGGCATTGCCCCAGATCACATCCTCGACGGCATGGCCCTCCAGCCCGTTGCGCTCGGCGATGGCATTGAGTGTCAGGGCGGAGAGCCGCAGCGAGGTCACCTCGTGCAGCGCCCCGTCCTTGCGGCCTTTGCCGCGCGGGGTGCGCACGGCATCGTAGATATAGGCCTCGGTCATGTGGTCCTCCTCCTTGGTCGTGTCGGCTCAGACGCGGTCGGCGGGCGAGCCGGGCATTAGATCGTAGGGATGTTTCCAGCCGGGCAGGGCCTCGATGCGCGACAACCAGCGGTCGATGTCGGGCCAGTCCTTGCGGACGAAGCCAAAGGGCTCGGGGTAGAAGAGATAGCCACAGCAAGAGAAATCCGCATTGGTCGGGCCGTCGCCGACCATCCAATCCCGGCCCTGAAGATGCCCATCGAGCACCTTGTATGCTGCGGCGAGCCGGCCTTGGGCAAAGGCGATCACCTCGGCAGGGCGCTTGTCTTCGGGCAGGAAGTTCATCAGGAACCGCGTCATCCCGGCCTGGCTGGAGAGCTTGTGGTTGTCCCAGAAACACCAGCGCATCACCTCACGCGTCTCCTCCGGGCTGGCACCTCCGAATTTCCCGGTTTTCTCGGTGATATACATCTGGATGACGCCAGATTGCGTAAGACGGGTGTCGCTGTCGACGAGCACAGGCACTTCGCCCATCTCGTTCACCTCGGCGCGGTAGGCATCCTTGCGGGTTTCGCCGTTGAAGAAGTCGACCTTCACTGGCTCCCAGTCGAGTCCCGACAGGTGCAGGGGCAAAGCGGCCTTGTAGGCATTTCCCGACTCTCCGAAACAGTAAAGCTTGATCGTCATCGCGTTGTCCTTTGGTTGCGCCAGAATCCGGGATCGGCAGTGGGGGCTTCGCGCCCCCACACCCCCGCGGAGTTTAGGGGCAAGATGAAGGGGCGCGCCGCGTGTATCCTCAACCTCATCGCAAGGGAGTCAACGTGACATTCGATTATTTACTTTGCGTTAAGTATGTCGTGGCTAAGATGGTCCTGCGTCGCAGACTGGAGAGTTGAGCGGCGTGCAAGGTGAAGCTCCCCCGCCTGCCTGCGTTCCGCTTGGCGGTCGGGCTGACGGGGGAGCCGACCGGGTGCTGCCCATGATCCATTCGGGGTTCGATGTACGGTCTTCAACTTCATCTTGCCCCTAAACTCCGCGGGGGTCCGGGGGTGTGAAACCCCCGGTCCTTTGCTACGATGCGGGCGCTGGTGCCGGTTCTGTGGGGTGCCCTCAGCGTTCACGCTCATCCAGTTCGGCGTTGGGCTGCCGCAATCAGTGGGCCAGCAATTCACCATCAGTTACTCTGTCGTCATGTTTGAAGAGGAAGGACAGCGCCTTGCCCTCATCCAGCCCAGCATCGGATGCAAACCTCCTGTGACCGTGGTCGCCGTCTTCGGTCATGGCGGCGGAAAAGCGGCGGGTGAGGCGGAAGCGCTTCGGCATGTCGGTCTCCGCGGGTACTCGCGGCTCGTGTCTGATTCAGAACGCCGCCGGGTCAAGAGCCATCACCGGCGCGGCGCCGCTCTCGATCCGGGCGAGGTGCAGCTTTGTCGCGGGCAACTGGCGCGCCATGTAATAGTGGCCCGTTGCGATCTTTGCTTGCAGAAACGCCGTGTCACCGCCAGACCCCATCGCCTTTCCCGCGGCCTTGGCCATGCGGGCCCACATCAACCCGAGGCAGACATGCCCGAAGAGATGCATGAAGTCATACGAGCCCGCCAAGGCCTCATCCGGCGACGTCATGCCCTTCTGCATGAAGAACATCGCCGCCGCCTGAAGATCTTTCGACGCGGATTTGAGCGGGGTCAGGAACTGCGCCTCGAAGTTGTCGTCGCCCTTGTTTTCGGCGATGAAGGTCTTGACCAGATCGAAAAACGCCATGACGTGCTTGCCGCCGTCCGCCGTCAGCTTGCGCCCGACAAGGTCCAGCGACTGGATGCCGTTGGTTCCTTCGTAGATCATGGTGATGCGCGCATCGCGCACGAACTGTTCCAGTCCCAGATCGCGGGTGAATCCGGCGCCGCCCGGTGTTTGCTGGGCCAGCACGCAGGTCTCGAACCCCTTGTCAGTCAGGAACCCCTTGATCACCGGCGTGAGCAACGAGATCAGCCCTTCGGCATCGGGGTCGTTGCAGCGCTGCGCTCGGTCGATCAGGCTCGCCCCCCAGAAGACAAAGGCGCGCGCGCCTTCGGTGATGGCTTTCTGGTCCATCAGCCCGCGCCGCACGTCGGGGTGCACGATGATGGGATCGGCTGGCGCGTCAGGAGCGGCGACGCCGGTGACGGCCCGGCCTTGCTGGCGCTCTTTGGCAAAGGCCAGTGCGTTTTGATACGCGACCGCACCCTGTGCATAGCCTTGCAGGCCGACGCCCAGCCGAGCCTCGTTCATCATGGTGAACATGGCGCGCATCCCCTTGTGCGGCTCACCGATCAGCCACCCTTTGGCGCCCTCATAGCTCATCACGCAGGTGGCGTTGCCATGAATACCCATCTTGTGCTCGAGCCCGACGCACTCCAGCCTGTTGCGTGCGCCCAGCGAGCCGTCCTCGTTGACGAGGAACTTCGGGACGATGAACAGCGAAAGCCCCTTTATCCCCTCGGGGCCGCCGGGGATCCGGGCCAGCACAAGGTGGATGATGTTGTCGCACAAATCGTGCTCGCCAGCGGAAATCCAGATCTTGGTACCGGTGATCGCATAGCTGCCATCGTCCTGCGGCTCGGCCTTGGTGCGGATCAGCCCCAGATCGGTGCCGCAGTGCGGTTCGGTCAGGTTCATTGTACCGCCCCAGTCGCAGCTGACCAGTTTCGGCAGGTACATCGCCTTCTGCTCGGGCGAGCCATGGGCGTGAATGGCGTTATAGGCGCCATGTGTCAGCCCGGCGTACATGTTGAAGGCCATGTTCGCCGCGCTCAGAATCTCGCCGACCGCGGTCGACATCAGGTAGGGAAGCCCCTGACCGCCATACTCGGGGTCGCAGTCCAGCGCCGTCCAGCCACCCCGTCGCAGCTGATCGGAGGCGGCACGGAACCCGTCGGGGGTGCGCACCACGCCGTTTTCCAAACGACAGCCCTGTGCATCGCCCACCGCATTCAGCGGCGCGAGCACGCTGGAGGCCAGCTTGCCGGCCTCGTCAAGGATCGCCTGAGTGGTGTCGCTGTCAAGATCCTCGTAACCCGGAATACCGGCTTGGCTGACCATGAGCATCTCGTGCAGCACGAATTGCATGTCCCGGACGGGAGCGGTGTAGCTTGGCATCGGTATCCTCCTCCTGTGGCGTCGGGCGGCGGCCTCCTCCTGACCGCGGGCACCTTAGCCTGCCTTTTTCTGCTCCAATTGTGTGAGCATCTTTTCACCCCAGGCAAGTTGATCCTTCAGATCCTTGATCGCCGCATCCAGATCTTCACGCTCCTTGAGCAGATCGTCGAGCCGCTTGCGGGCGATCTCGTATGTGCGCTCGATCTGGGTCTGCTGCTGGTCGCCGACATGGTACAGCTCAAGCAGCTGGCGGATTTCCTCGAGGCTGAAGCCAAAGCGCTTGCCACGCAGGATCAGCTTGAGGCGAGCGCGATCACGACGGCTGTACAGACGTTTCTGGCCGACGCGTTGCGGAAAGATCAGTTCCTTCTGTTCGTAAAAGCGCAAGGTGCGCGGGGTCACCTCGAAAAGATCGCACATCTCGCGGATGCTCATTGCCGTGTCTTCGCTCATTGCTCTTCGGGCCTCACCTAGCGTTCTCATCAGCGTCAGGTGCCCCCTCGTCATAAAACATACAATGGGCATTTTGGTTTACGTAACGGGGACGTAACGTCACCCTGTAGGGTTACGTAACTTCCTTTCCGGTCAGTCGGGGTTTGCTGAAACATCCTTGCCGGCAGATCTGCGCCGATCTGCCTAAAATAGGCATTAAAGCGCTTTAATTCCACTTTTAAAACGGTTTTGCCGGGATTCGGTGGCGGGCAGGCCGCGGTGGCGACTCGCTGTCAGGGCAGCGAGGCTGCGGTTTCGTCGCGCAGCTTGCGCAGCTCGGCCATCGCCTCGTCAAGCTGGCGGCGCTGCTCGGCCAGCTCCTTCATCTGCCGGTCGGCCATGTCGACCCAGGCGCGCATCTGTGCCTCGGAGCCCTGCCGGTCGCGCATCTCAAGCCACTGCCGGATGTCCTCGAGCTGAAAGCCGAACTTGCGCCCGCGCAGGATCAGCACCATGCGGGCCACTTCGCGCGCGCCGTACCAGCGCGCACGCCCCTCGCGCTCGGGCGAGAGCAGTTCGATGTATTCATAATAGCGCAGGGTGCGGGGGGTCACCTCGAACCGCTCGCACATTTCCCTGAAGCTGAGACGGGTGTCGCTCATCTGCTCCTCCTAGCCCTCGGGCCGGACGGTATCCCCGGCGCAAGGGCAGAGCAACCGCCTCTTGCAGGGCAGGGGCGGGGCTTTCATAAAGGTCGCAACTTGCAGCGAAAGAGACCCCGATGAGCACCGATCAGACCGAGACTGCCCGCCGTTTCATGGAGGCGATCCCGCAGGCGCAGGCGCTCGGGCTCGAGATCCTCGAGATGCAGGGCGGCGTTGCGGTGATCCGGATGCCCTATGCCGAGGCGCTGGTGGGCGATCCTGAAACCGGGGTGATCCATGGCGGCGCAGTGTCGACGCTGATGGACACCTGCGGCGGCGCGGCGACGATTTCGCACCCGGGCAACGCCGGCGGCACGGCGACCATCGGGCTGCGTATCGATTATCTGCGCGGGGCGACGCCGGGGCAGGCGATCACCGCGCGGGCCGAATGCCACCACGTGACGCGCTCGGTCGCCTTCGTGCGGGCCACGGCGCATGACGACGATCCCGACCGGCCCGTGGCCACCGCCACCGGCACCTTTACCGTCGAGGCCAAGCCATGAGCCGTCCGGCCCCCGAGCCGATGCAGGTGGTCAAACAGCGCCGCGACGCCGCGCTGACGACCTTGGCCGGACGCGTGCCCTACATCCGATTTCTGAACATCACCTTCGATCGGCGCGGCGACGAATTGACCGGGGTGCTGAATTTCGACGGCAAGCTGATCGGCAACCCACTGCTGCCAGCGCTGCATGGCGGCGTGACTGCGGCCTTTCTCGAGGTGACCTCGATCATTACGCTCAGCTGGTCGCTGCTCTGGGAAGATGTGGAAAGCGGTGCAATCAGCCCCGAAGCGTTGCCGCGCCTGCCCAAGACCATCGACTTCAGCGTCGATTACCTGCGCACGGGGTTGCCGCGCGATGCCTATGCGCGTTCCACCGTGACCCGGTCGGGCCGGCGCTATGCCTCGGTGCGGGCCGAGGCATGGCAGGACAATCACGCCCGGCCCATCGCGTCGTCGAACGCGCATTTTCTGATGCCGCGCGAAGGCTAGGGCAATTTGGATGCCTGCGAATGATTGTTCCGGGCGCGGCAATCGGTTAGCGCTCCGGGCAAGTTGACACGCGAGGCCCATGATGACCGCTCCGGATGCTGGTACACCCGTCACACATGCGCGCGTTCTGAAGATCGCGTTGCCGATCCTGCTGTCGAACGTGACGATCCCGATCCTCGGGGCGGTGGATACCGGCGTGGTCGGCCAGATCCCGCAGGCGGAACCGATCGCGGCGGTGGGCGTCGGCGCCATCGTGCTGTCGGCGGTCTACTGGATTTTCGGTTTCCTGCGCATGGGCACGGTGGGGCTCGCAGCGCAGGCGGCCGGGGCTGGCGATCATGGCGAAGTCACCGCGCTTCTGACTCGCGCGCTGCTGATCGGCCTGGCCGGAGGGGTTGCGCTGATCTTGCTGCAGCCGCTGATCTTTGCCGGAACCTTCGCGGTGTCGCCAGCCTCGGATGAGGTCGAGCGGCTGGCAAGGTCTTACATGGGCATCCGCATCTGGTCTGCCCCCGCAGCCGTGGCGATCTACGGCATCACCGGCTGGCTCATCGCGCAAGAGCGCACCCGGGCGGTGTTCGCGCTGCAGCTTCTGATGAACGGGGTGAACGTGGGGCTCGACCTGCTGTTCGTGCCGGTCCTCGGCTTTGGGGTCGAGGGTGTGGCGCTGGCCACCGCCATCGCCGAAATCGCGGGGCTGGTGATGGGCCTGTGGCTGTGCCGCGAGGCGCTGCGCGATCCGGCGGCACGGGTCTGGGCACGGGTGTTCGACAAGGCGCGGCTGCTGCGCATGGCGGCGGTGAATGTTGACATCCTGATCCGCTCGCTGCTGCTGCAATCGATCTTCGTGTCGTTTCTGCTGCTCGGCGGCCGGTTCGGAGATGTCACTCTGGCGTCCAATCAGGTGCTGCTGCAATTCCTGATGATCACCAGCTATGCTCTGGATGGGTTCGCTTATGCGGCCGAAGCACTGGTTGGCCGCGCCTTCGGGGCTGGCCGGGTGTCGGCCCTGCGGCGCAGCGCAGTGGTGACGAGCCTCTGGGCCGCCGGGGTCGCAATGTTGCTAGCAGGGGTGTTCTGGTGGTGGGGGCCGTGGCTGGTCGATCTGATGGCGAAGGATCCGCAGGTGCGCGAGGCGTCGCGACTGTATCTGCCATGGATGGTGGCCGCGCCTGTCGCGCAGCTTGGTCTGATCATGTTCGACGGCATCTTCATTGGTGCCACGCGATCGCGCGACATGCGCAACATGATGATCCTGTCGTCAGGGATCTATCTGTGCGCCGTACTGCTGCTGATCGGCCCGATGGGCAATCATGGGCTATGGCTTGCGATGCTGATTTCGTTCGTAGCGCGAGGCTTGTCTCTTGGCGCACGCTACCCGGCGCTGGAGCGTGCGGCGAGGGCGTAGGGGGCGCTGCCCCCCGTGCGTCGCGCCCCCCCGGGATATTTAAGGCCAGAAGTAGCAGGGGCGCCGCGCCTTGGTTTCTTCTGGCCTTAAATATCCCCGCCGGAGGCAGGCGGAACCTTGCGGCCGGGCGCGTCGTCGAATTTTGGGCGGGCAGGTCTCTGCGGGGCTCGCAATCGCTGCAGGCGAGGGGGCGGGCCTTGCGTCCTGGAGCGGATTGCTCAAGAGATGGGCCAGCAGGATCGCGCCCCCTATGCGCATCCGGGGACAACCAATTGGGACAGACCGATGAAACACCTGATGATCGCAACCGCGCTGACGCTGAGCCTTGCCGGGGCTGCCTCGGCCCAGACCATGCTGACAGTCGCCAACTGGTTGCCGCCGTCGCATCCTCTGGTCTCGGACCTGATTGTTCCGATGACCGAAAAGATCGCCGAAGCAACTGGCGGCGAGGTCACCGCCAACATTCTTCCCGCGCCGCTAGGGCCGCCGCCCGCGCATTTCGATTTCGCCGTCAACGGAGTCGCCGACATCACCTTTGGCGTGCAGGGATTCACTCCCGGCCGCTTCAAGACCACCAACATCGTCGAATTGCCGTTCCTCGGCGAGACGGCCGAGGCGATCTCGGTTGCCTATTGGCGGGTGTTTGACGCTATGTTGAAGGACGCGGGTGAATACGATCAAGTCAAGGTTCTGGGGGTGTTCAGCCACGGGCCGGGTGAGATCTTTGTCAAGGAGGGCGATCTGAGCAGCCCCGATGTGCTGAAGGGCAAGAAGATCCGTGTCGGCGGCGGCATCGTTCACGAGGTTGCCAGCGCGCTTGGCGCTGTTCCGGTCGAGGGGCCGTCTACCAAGGCCTATGAGCTGCTGAGCCAAGGCGTCGCCGACGGGATTTTCTTTCCCTATGAGTCGGTGAATTTCTTCAAGCTGATCCCGCAGCTCGATCAGGCGATTGCGGTGCCGGGCGGGCTGTACAACACCTCGTTCTACGTCGTCATGAACAAGGCCAAGTGGGACAGCCTGACGCCGCAGCAGCAAGAGGCCATCGACAGCGTCACCGGCGAGGCGCTGGCGCGGATGGCGGGCAAGATGTGGGATGCCGCCGATGCCAAGGGCAAGGCCGCAATGGAAGGTGAAATCGACATTTTCCCCGCAACCGAGGCCCAGCTTGCCGCATGGGAGGGCGCCTTGTCGCCGCTGGTGCAGGCCAAGCTTGACGAGGCCGCAGAGACCGGGATCGATGCGCAGGCGGCCTATGACATGCTCAAGGCGGAAATCGCGACGGAAACCGCCAGCCAATGACCCGGCCCGCCCCAATTGATCACGGTGCCCCTGCGGGGGCACTGCGCGTGGCGCTGGCCGCGCTCGGCGGTGTGCTGTTGATGGCGCTGATGGCGCTGACGGTGGTGGACGTGATCGGGCGCTATCTGTTCAATTCACCGCTGATCGGGGCGACCGAGCTGACCGAGCTGCTGCTGGCCGCCGTCATCTTCCTTGGCCTTCCCGCCGTGGCGCTGGCTGAAGAGCATGTCAGCGTCGATTTGCTGACCGACCGGATGCCGCCTTGGGTGCAGCCGTGGCGGCTGGCGCTGGCAGGGGTGTTTTCCGGCGTGGTGCTGGCGCTGGTCACTTGGCGCATCTGGATTTACGCGGGGCAGATCGGCAGCTATGGCGGGGCGACGAACAGCCTGCGCCTTCCGATCGCGCCGCTGGGCTATTTCTGCGCGCTGTGCACCGGGGCCGGGGCGCTGATCACCGCGCTGATGCCGCTGCCGCGCCTCTTCCGGAAAGACTGAGATGGAACACTGGCCGACGGGATTGGCGGTGCTGACCGTGCTGCTGCTGCTGGGCGTACCGATTTCGATGGCGCTGGCCGGGGTCGGGCTGGCCGGGGTCGCTGCGATCATCGGCTGGTCTCCGGCGCTGTCGCTGATTGGCAGCGCGTTTTTCGACAATGGGCGGGAGTATTCGCTGTCGGTGTTGCCGCTGTTCCTGATGATGGGCAATTTCGTGGTGCAATCGGGGATCGCCGAAGAGCTTTATACCTCGGCCTATGCATGGCTGCGCCACCGCAAGGGCGGGCTGGCCATGGCGACGGTGGTGGCCTGCGGGGCGTTTTCTTCGGTGTGCGGCTCGTCGATGGCGACGGCGGCGACGATGACGCGGATCGCGCTGCCCTCGATGCGGCGCTTTGGCTATCCTGACCGCTTGTCGACCGCGTCGATTGCCGCGGGGGGCACGCTGGGCATTCTCATTCCGCCCTCGGTGATCCTCGTGTTCTACGGCATCCTGACGCAGCAGGACATTGGCAAGCTGTTTCTGGCCGGGCTGATCCCCGGCGTGATCGGTGTCATCGGCTATGCCATTGCGGTGCGGCTATCCATCGCGTTGGGAAAGATCGACTTGCCGGTCGAGCCAAAGCTGCCGCTGATGGATCGCATCCGGGCGCTGAAGGGCACGGCGGGGGCGCTGGCCCTGTTCGTCTTCGTGATGGGGGGCATCTATCTGGGCGTCTTCACCCCGACCGAAAGCGCTGGGATGGGCGCGGGGGGCGCGTTTCTTCTGGTGCTGCTCAGCGGAAAGTTCAGCAAGGACAGAATGATCGCGGTGCTCTACGACACCATGAAGACCACCTCGATGATGTTCTTCATCCTGTTCGGGGCGCTGACCTTTACCAATTATGTCAATATGTCTGGTATGACCGCCGACATTCAGGCCTTTCTGGCACTGTTCGGAGACAGCCCGACCACGACCATTCTGGTGATCCTTTGCATCTACCTTGTGCTGGGGTGCCTGCTGGAAAGCCTGTCGATGATCATGCTCACTGTACCTGTGTTCTATCCCATCGTTGCAGCGCAGGGGATTGACCTGATCTGGTTCGGCATCTTTGTGGTCATGGTGACCGAGATTTCCTACATCACGCCGCCTGTCGGGATGAATGCCTTTGTGCTGCGCTCGGTGGTGCCAGACGTACCGCTAAGCACGATCTTTCGCGGGCTCGGCCCGTTTGTGGTGATGGATGTCTTGCGGGTGGCGCTGCTGACTGCGGTGCCGGGGCTGGTGTTGCTGCTGACCTGACCCGGCTCAGCGCGCGCTTATCGCATGGGTCAGGGTTGCGCCGAATTCATAATAGCTAGCCTTGAGCGCCGTCAGGCTTTCGTTGTGGCGCGGCACCGGGGCCAACGGGAGACTCGCGCGATTGCCGCTTAGCAGCGCCTCGGCGCAGGCCGTGCCGAACACCGTGCCGGGGCCGATGCCGCGCCCGGAATAGCCGTGGCAGCCAAGCCCGGTTTCGCCAAGCGCGGTGATCTTGGGGATGTGATCCGAGGTCATGGCGATGCGCCCGCTCCAGCCGTGGACAAACGGCAGATCGGCCAGTTCGGGGAACAGTTGCGCCAGTTTGCGGCGGGCCCATGCGGCGTGGATGCCCGCGCCGGGCCCGTCCAGATTGCCCATGGCGCCGATGATCATCCGCCCATCGTTATCGGTGCGAAAGGACGACATCACCAGCGCGGTATCCCAGCAGCCTTCGAGCCGGGGCAGGATCTTGGCCCGCGCTGGCTGGGGCATCGGCACGGTGGCGAACTGGCCGTACCAGACCGGCACATAGGCGGGCGCGGGAGGCCCGCCCAGTGGCAGGTGATAGGCCCCCGACGCCAGCAGCAGCGCCCCGGCGCGCAGCCTGTGCCCGTTGCAGGTGATGCGCCAGCCGCTGCCGTCCGGCACCACGCTGCTCACCGGGCTGGCCTCGTGCAGGGTTGCGCCCGCCTGCTGCGCCGCGCGGGCGAGGCCACGCACATAGCTAAGCGGCTGGATCGTACCGGCGCGCGGATCGAACAGCGCTCCATGCACCGCGCGGCTGCCGGTGCGGGCCTGCGCCTCGGCGGCGTCCAGCAGTTGCAGCGGTGCACCGGCGGCATTGCCTTGCCGGTGCCGCTCGCGCAGATCGTCCATCCCAGAGGGGGCATGGGCGCAGTGCAGCGTGCCGTTGCGGGTGGCCTCGCAGCGGATGCCCTCGCGCGCGATCAGATCAAACACCTGATCGGGCGCGCCGCCAAGCCGGTCGATCAGCGCGCGGCCGGGGCCAGCGCCCAGCTTTGCGATGATCTCGTCGGGCTTGAGCCACAGCCCGGCATTGGCCAGCCCGACATTGCGCCCCGAGCCGCCATGCCCGATCTTGCGCCCTTCGAACAGCGCCACTTTCGCGCCGCGCCGCGCCGCTTCCAGCGCCGCCGAACAGCCGGTAAAGCCGCCCCCGATGATCGCAAGATCGACCACGGCATCAGCTTCGAACGGTGCGCCCGAGACATGCTCGCGCGCACTGGCCTGCCAGAGGTTGGTATCGGGGGCGGATGGCATCTGCAGAGTCCTTTTCCGGGGCGGCTCGATATGGTTGCCGCATCAAAGCGATGCGCCGCGCGCGGGGCAGTGGCAAGCTCTGGCGCAACTATGCGCCACCCCGGCGCGGCCAATTGCTGCCTTAGCGGGCGGGCACCAGCTTGCCGGGGTTCATCAGGTTCATCGGGTCAAGCGCGGTCTTGATCTGGCCCATCACATCCCAGCCATCGCCATGCTCGGCGCGCATATAGCCGGTCTTGCCCATGCCGATGCCATGTTCGCCGGTACAGGTGCCGCCAAGCGCCAGCGCGCGCTCTGCCATGCGATGCGACAGGCGCTTGGCCTCTTCGATCTCGGCGGGTTGATCCGGGTCGATCAGCAGGATGGCATGGAAGTTGCCGTCGCCGACATGGCCCAGAATCGGGCCGGGGATCAGGCTTGCCGCGATATCGGCCTGCGTCTGCTCGACCGCATCGGCAAGACGCGAGATCGGCACGCAGATATCGGTGACCAGCGCCCGCGCGCCTTTGCGGCTGGCAAGGATGGCGTAATAGCCGTTGTGGCGCAGTGCCCAGAGCGCGCGGCGCTCTTCCTCGCGCGCCGACCAGCGGAAGGTCGAGGCCCCGTGATCGGCGACAATCTCGGCAAAGCGTTCCGCGTCCTGCGCCACGCTGGCGTCCGAGCCGTGAAACTCCACCAGCAGATGCGGTGCCTCGGACATCGCCATGCCGGAATAGGCGGTAAAGGCCCGCGCCGTGGCCGCATCGACAAATTCGATACGGGCCATGGGGATGCCCATCTGGATCGTCTCCATCACCGCAGAAACTGCCGCGTGCATATCGGGAAAGGCGCAGATGCCCGCGCTGGTCGCCTCGGGAATGCCGTGCAGCTTCAGCGTCAGCTCGGTGACAAGGCCCAGCGTGCCCTCCGAGCCCAGCATCAGCGCCGTCAGATCGTAGCCCGCGGCGGATTTGCGGGCGCGGGTGCCGGTGCGGATCACCCGCCCGTCGGCCAGAACGACCTGCATGCCCAGAACATTGTCGCGCATCGAGCCATAGCGCACCGTGGTGGTGCCCGAGGCGCGGGTCATCGCCATGCCGCCCAGCGTGGCATTCGCCCCCGGATCGACCGGAAAGAACAACCCCGTCGCCCGCAGCTCTTCGTTCAGCGCCTCACGGGTGACGCCCGGTTGCACCGTGACATCCATGTCGGCAGGGCGCAGTTCCAGCAGCTTGTTCATCCGGGTGAAATCAATCACCACGCCGCCGCGCACCGCCAGCCCGTGGCCTTCTAGCGAGGTGCCCGCGCCCCAGCCGATCATCGGGCAGCGATGCTCAGCGCAGATCTTCACCAGCCCCTGCACATCGCTCAGGCTCTGCGGATAGGCGATCGCATCGGGAACCACCGGCGGAAAATACGATTCCGAGCGCGCATGAAGTTCCAGTTCTGACTTGGAGCGACTGAGCCGTTCGCCTAACAGGGAGGAAAGAGCGTCGAGCGCCGTGGCGATGGTCATGAATACCTCCGAGCAATCGGTTGATGTTACCCTTGCCATGCGCCTTCGAAAAGCCAAAGGGGACGTGGCGATGGTCCGGGCATTTTCCCGCCAATGGACGGAAATGACCAGCAGCTTCGGGCGGGGCTGGCACACAATGCGACACAAGGCACCGGGGCAGGTGAGCTTTTGGTTTGTCGCGCTGTTCGTCGGCATTGCATCCGGCTGCGCAGCGACGGTTTTCAGGTTTGCAATCAGCCGCTTGCAGGCGTTTCTTTACGGCACCGAAGATGTCAATACGCTGGCGAGTTTTGCCAGCACCCTGCCGTGGATCTGGGTGCTGCTGATCCCCGTGACCGGAGGCATCGTCGTCGGAATCATTGTGCAGTACTTCACCCCGGACGGGCGCGTGCGGTCGGTTTCCGATGTGATCGAAGGGGCGGCGCTGAACGACGGGCGGGTGGAAAAGAAGGCGGGTATCGCCTCTGCATTGTGTTCTTGGATCACGCTTTCAACCGGGGGTTCCACGGGCCGCGAAGGCCCCGTTGTCCATATCGCCGCGATGATCGCTAGTTGGACCTCGAACCGGCTGAGAGTCGACGGCATTACCGGGCGCGATCTGCTCGGCTGTGCGGTGGCGGCGGCGGTGTCTGCCAGCTTCAACGCGCCCATCGCCGGGGCGCTGTTCGGGCTCGAAGTGGTGCTGCGCCATTTCGCGCTGCATGCCTTTGCCCCGATCGTCGTGGCCAGCGCTGCGGGCACCGTCATCAACCGGCTCGCCTTTGGCGATGTGACCGAATTCCTGCTGCCCGGCACCACCACGGTCGAATTCTATCTCGAGCTGCCGGCGTTCTTTATGATGGGGATGGTGTGCGGGCTGGTGGCGGTGCTGATGATGCGGGCGATCTTCTGGTCCGACGATTTCGGCAATCGCGTGCAGAAATGGCTGGGGTTGCCGCTGGTGCTGCGCCCGGCACTGGCCGGGCTGTTGCTGGGCGCGCTTGCGATCCAGTTCCCGCATATCATCGGCGTTGGCTACGAGACGACCTCGCTGGCGCTGACCGGGGGGCTAGGGCTTGGCGCGGCCTTTGTGTTTTGCGTGGTCAAGGTGGCGGCGGTGTCGATCACCATGGCAGGGCGCATGGGTGGCGGCGTGTTTTCTCCGTCGTTGATGGTCGGCGCGCTGACCGGACTGACCTTTGCCCATATTGCCACCAGCCTGTTCCCCGAGCAGAGTTCGGCCTTCACGTTGTATGCGCTTGCGGGGATGGGCGCCGTGGCGGCAGCGGTTCTGGGCGCGCCGATCTCGACCACGCTGATCGTGTTCGAACTGACCGGCGACTGGCAGACCGGGCTTGCGGTGATGGTGTCGGTGTCGATGTCCACCGCCGTGGCGTCGCGTCTGGTCAATCGCAGCTTCTTCCTGACCCAGCTGGAGCGGCGCAAGGTGCATCTGGCCGCCGGGCCGCAAAGCTATCTGCTGGCGATGTTCCGCGTTGCCGGGGTGATGCGCAAGATCGACGATCCGGGCGCGGCAGACGAAGAAGCCTGCCTGCGGATGATCGATCAGGGGCTTTATGTGAAAACCACGGCGACGCTGGAAACCGCGCTGCCGCGCTTTGACAAATCCGGCGTGGCCTTCCTGCCGGTGGTGACGCTGGATGCGCAAACCCAGGAGCCGCTTCTGCAGGGCGCACTGTTCCATGTCGATGCGCTCAAGGCCTATAACCGCGCGCTTGCGGCCACCGCTGCAGAAGAACACAGCTGAGGCGTCAAGTTCCTGCACGAAATGGTTCCCGGATGTGTCTGGATCTGCGCGGATTTCCGCGCATCGCGATCACGCCCCCTTTCTTTTGGTTAAGTGATCGTAAAAAGATGTGACTGAGCTTCGGGACACACGAGGCAGGGCAGATCCAAACTCTTCGAGGGACAGAATGAGTGTGAACGGCAACCGGAGGGCACGTCTCGCCCTTCCTTTGATGTGTGTGTTGATGACGGCCGTTGCGGCCTGTTCCAGCAACCCCACCCCCGACATCCGATATGCCTCCGAAGGCGGACTTGACCTTGATCGCCGCGCCATGGCGCTGCGCGAGGTGAAGGCGCTTCAGAACAAGGGGGCTCGCGTGTGGTGCGTGCCCTTCGCCCGCAACGCCAGCGGCGTCAATATTCGCGGCAACGCCAACACATGGTGGGGCAAGGCGGCGGGGGTCTATGATCGCGGTCGCAAGCCGGTGGTTGGCGCTGTCATGGCCTTTGCCGGCACCTCGGGCATGAGCATGGGTCACGTCGCGGTGGTCTCTGAGGTGGTGTCGGAACGCATGCTCAAGATCGACCACGCCAACTGGAACCGCAACAAGGTATCGCTTGGCATGTTGGTCGAGGATATCTCGCCGCGCAATGACTGGAGCTCGGTGCGGGTAGAGAGCAATCCGGGGAGCTTTGGCAAACCATACCCGATCAACGGGTTCATCTATCCCAAGCAGGATAGCTGATACGAAAAAGGCCCCCGGTTCGGGGGCCTTTTCACATTCGGGAAATGCGCGTCAGACCAGTTCGACGGCAACGCCATCCTGAACATGAAACGCAAGATAACCCCGAAGCGCCGCGCCCTCATCGGTCGGGTTCTCATAGGACCAGACGGCGTTTTCGTAGGTCCGGCTTTTTGATGCGATGTTGTAATAGGTAGCCTCGCCAAGCCACTGGTTGCGGGTCCGGTAGTCGGACGGCTCAAGAAACGCTGTGGCGATATCCTCGCGCGGGAAATAAATCACAAAGGGCATGTCGCCTTCGGTCAGCTCCATCGCGCGGCTGCTTTCGCCAAGGACAGCGCCGCCGGCGCGGATCACCCATGTGCCGTTCGTCGGCCGGACCTTGATATGTTTCAACATGTCTTCTCTCCCCGTTTGCACCCCGGATGATATACCAATCGGAATGCGACAGTGTTGTGTCATTACGGCGCAGGCGCGCCGCGTGCTTGTGTCTGTTCGGCGAGGCGACGCCGCAGCCTGTTGCGCTCAGAAAGGAGCGCAGGCGCGGGCGAGCCATGCCGCGTCTTCCGTGTCGACCAGCGGACCAATCCTGACGAGGATTTCCGCGTGGTAGGCATTGAGCCAGTCACGATCTTCTTCGGTCAGCAGATCTGGCACAATCAGCCTGCGATCGATCGGCACCCATGTCAGGGTTTCGAAACGCAGCATCGCGGGCACCGTCTGCCCCGGCAGGGGCGGCGCGTCTTCGACCGCGATGAGGTTCTCGATACGGATACCATAAGCCCCCTCGCGATAGAAGCCCGGTTCGTTCGAAAGGATCATGCCCGGCGCAAGGGGGACGGTGCCGGTGCGGGCGATGCGCGCCGGCCCTTCGTGCACGCTAAGATACGCACCCACGCCATGCCCGGTGCCATGCCCATAATCAAGCCCCGCCTGCCAGAGCGCGGCGCGCGCCAGTGCGTCGATGTCACGCCCGGCAAGTCCACGCGGGAAGCGCAGCCGGGACAGCGCGATCATGCCCTTGAGCACACGGGTAAAGCTGTCTTTCTCGGCATCGCCGGGCGTGCCGATGGCGATGGTGCGGGTGATATCGGTGGTGCCGTCGACATATTGCCCGCCGCTGTCCATCAACAGAAGATCACCCGCGTTCACCACGCGGTTTGTAGCCTCGGTGACGCGGTAATGCACGATGGCGCCATTTGGCCCGGCGCCCGAAATCGTCTCGAAAGAGATGTCGCGCAGCGCGTTGGTGGCGCGGCGTTTGGCTTCCAGTGCCTTCACCGCGTCGATCTCGGTGAAGTTGCCGGGCGTCTGCCGGTCGAGCCATGCAAGAAAACGCACCATCGCCGCGCCATCGCGCAGATGGGCGGCGCGGGCACCGGCAAGCTCGGCGGTGTTCTTGCAGGCCTTGGGCAGCAGACAAGGATCCGGAGCCTCGATGATCTTGGTGCCACGAAGCGCATCGGCGACGGCAACGGGGCAGGTGGCCGGATCGATGCGCACCCGTCCCTCCAGCGTTGCGATGGCCGCAAGGAAGCCCTCCGGTGGCAGGATCGACACCCGCTCTCCGAGATGTGCGCCAAGCTTTGCCAGCTTTTCTTCGGCGATGAACAGCTCGACCGTGCCATCGGCGTTGAGCAGGGCAAAGCTGTGCGGCACCGGGTTGCGCGGGATGTCGCTGCCGCGGATGTTGAGCAGCCAAGCGATGCTGTCGGGCAGGGTCAGAACACAGCAAGCCGCCCCCAGATCCCGTGCCAGACGGGCGATCTTGTCGTCATGGGATTCGCCCGAAAGACTGACGTCCTGCGCAAAGACCGCCCCCATGGGCGGCGCAGGCTGATCTTCCCAGATCTCATCTACGAGGTTGTCGGTGAAGCGTAGTTCTAAGCCGCGCAGATCGGCCTCAAGGCGGCGCACTTGTTCGACCGAGAACAGCCAGGGGTCGATACCTATGCTGCCGCCATCGGGCAGCTTGTCCGAGATCCACTCGGCAAGGCCGGTCTCGGGCCAGTCGACGGGAGTGAAGACATCGGCCACTTGCGCCTTGACCTGCACCCGGTATCGGCCATCGACAAAGACCCCGGCAACGTCGCGCAAGGCAACGCAGTAACCCGCTGAGCCGGTGAAGCCGGTCAACCATGCCAGCCGGTCATCATGTGGTGCAACATATTCGCCCTGATGAGCGTCGGCCCGAGGAACGATGAAACCGTCGATTTGCCGCGCATCGAACAACCCGCGCAGCTCTTCGAGACGCGTAGGACCCTGATCCGGATGGGCGGTTTCGGTGAACTGCTGATACATGCTGCGCCTTTCCTTGATGGTGTGCGCTTTGTGAGCGCCGAGGCGGGGGCCAGCCCCCGCACCCCCGGAGTTTAAGGGCAAGATGAAGGGGCGGCGTTGCGCTTCATCTTGCCGAATAAACTCCGGGGGGAATTGGCCGTAAGGCCAAGGGGGGCAGCGCCCCCAATCGTTGCATTACCCTGCCCGGCGGATGCCCATGAAGCGGGCGCGCGCGCGCGGATCGCTGTCGAACAGCGCCGCAAGCTGTTCGGTCATCGCGCCGGCAAGCTGTTCGACATCGGTGATCGTGACCGCGCGGTTATAGTAGCGTGTCACGTCATGACCAATGCCAATAGCGAGCAATTCCACTTGCTTGCGCCGTTCGACCATGGCGATCACGTCGCGCAGGTGTTTCTCCAAGTAATTCGCCGGGTTCACCGACAGGGTCGAATCATCGACCGGGGCACCGTCGGAAATCACCATCAGGATCTTGCGGGCCTCGGGGCGGGAGATCATGCGGCGGTGCGCCCATTCCAGTGCCTCGCCGTCGATGTTTTCCTTGAGCAGCCCCTCTTTCATCATCAGGCCAAGGTTGTCGCGCACCCGACGCCAAGGCGCGTCGGCGCGCTTGTAGATGATGTGGCGCAGATCGTTGAGCCGCCCCGGTTGCTGTTCGCGCCCCTCGTTAAGCCATTTCTCACGCGCGGTGCCGCCTTTCCACGCACGAGTAGTGAAGCCGAGAATCTCGACCTTGACCGAGCAGCGTTCCAGCGTGCGGGCCAGAACGTCAGCGCAGATCGCGGCGATCGAGATCGGGCGCCCGCGCATCGATCCCGAGTTGTCGAGCAGCAGCGTGACTACTGTGTCGCGGAATTCGGTGTCTTTCTCGATCTTGAAGCTGAGCGGTGTCGTCGGGTTGGCGACGACGCGGGCGAGGCGGCCGGCGTCGAGGATGCCTTCTTCGAGATCGAATTCCCAGCTGCGGTTCTGCTGGGCCTGAAGCCGACGCTGCAACTTGTTGGCCAGCCGCGACACCGCGCCTTTGAGCGGTTCGAGCTGCTGGTCGAGATAGGCGCGTAGCCGTTCTAGCTCTTGCGGATCGGCGAGTTCCTCGGCGGGGATCTCTTCGTCATGGGCGCCGTCATAGACCTTGTATTCCGGGTCGGCCTCGGACACCGGCGCGGGGGCGGGCGGCTCCATCGGAGCGTCGCCCTCGGGCATTTCGGTTTCCTCGCCCATTTCCTGATCGGCGAGATCGTCGGTCGAGACCTGGGCCTGGCTGGCATCCTGGGTCTGGTCCTGCGATTGCTCGGGAGAGGCCTCGGCCTCGTCCTGATCGTCGGCATCGTCACCGCTGCTGTCGGGCTGGTCCTCTTCGGCGCCTTCGGGTTCGGCCTCGTCGCTGTCGTCTTCGTCGAGCGAATCCGGGTCTTCGCCAAGCTGATCGCCATAGCCCAGATCGGTGATCATGCGCCGGGCGAACTTGGCAAAGCTGGCCTGATTGGCGAGCGTGTCTTCGAGCCCTTCGAGCGTGCCGCCGGCCTGATCCTCGATGAAGCCGCGCCACAGTTCCATGACATGGGCGGCATCCTTGGGCAGATCGCGCCCGGTGGCGAGATGGCGAATGAGATAGCCCGCCGCAACCGGCAGGGGCGCCTCTGCCGCCTGGGTGATCTGGCCATAGCCGCGACGTGCGGCTTCGTTGCCGATCTTGGCGTCGATGTTGCCGGCGGTGCCGGGCATGTCGCGCGCGCCCATCGCCTCGCAGCGGGCGGTTTCCATGGCTTCGTAAAGCTCGCGCGCCATGTCGCCGGGGGGCGCGTAACGTGCGTGGGTGCCCGTATCGTGATAGCGGCGATACAGCGCCAGCGCGTCGGCGGTGCCACGCGCCAGCAGCACCTCGTCGCGGGTCATGCGCCGGCTGACCTGCGGCAGGCGCATGTTGTCGCCGGAGACGCCCGATGGATCGACGGTGAAATTCACCGACAGATCGGGGTCGTCGGCCATGACCTTTGTTGCCTCGGCCAGAGCTTTCTTGAAGGGATCAGCGGGGTTGTCATCGCGCATTGCCATGCGCTCAGGTTTCGCGCCTTGGCGGGAGCTTGGCAAGGGGCAAATGCAGCCCTAGCGGTTGATCATCCGGTGGCAGGTGAAAAGCTGGTTCATCGCCGTCGTTTCGGCGAGCCGGGCGCGGCGGGCGTCATCGTTGAAACTGCCGGTTTCGAGCAGCGCGAGCTGGTCGCGTTTGGCGCGGATGCGCAGCATCATGTTGAGTTCGCGCCCCGCCTGCGTTTCGCCGGGAAGGGGAAGGCGCGTGGCGTCATACAGCGCCCTGACCCAGTCGCGACGGAGTTCCAGCGCGTCGGCGAGCGGGTCCTGGATGAGCCAGGAATGTTGCAGCAGCGCTGTCAGCCGCCCCAGACAGACGGCGTAATCCGCCGCCAGAAGCATTTGCCCCCGGTTGCTTTCGTGGGTTTGCGCAAGATCCTGTGTCTCGGCAGCGCCCGCGCCTGCCGCCAGCCAGAGGCAGAACAGGGCGCAGATGCGCGCGTACAGCAGGCGTATCAGAGGTGATCTGGTCATGCCGTGAGCCTGCGACGCAAACCTTCAGATTCCGTGAAAACACCGCACGGACGCGTTCGACCTGATTGCATTGGCCGTTAACCTATCAATCAAAGGTAGAATCAGGCTACGCTGACACGCGTCAGGGGCAATCCTGACCTGTCTTCGGAGGAACCGGGAATGGCCTTTCTTCGCCTTGTGCCTGTGGCGCTGTTCGCACTGACTGGCACCGCGCAAGCCGCGACGCTCTCATATTCTGTGACTGAAATCGGAGACAGGGTGCTTGGCAACGCTCTGAATGATTCCGGAACCGTGGTCGGCCGTGACGGTGCCTACGGATTCATCTACAAGGACTCGGCGATGACGCTGCTTCCGCCTGACGACGATCACTACTGTTGCAGCATCGCCTTTGCCGTGAACAACGATGATGTCGCCGTCGGTCACACGGCCTGGGACTATTACGACTCCGGCAATTCCAACGCGACGAAATGGGCGGGTGGTGTCGGCGAGGAGATGTCCAACTTCAGGACCAGCGCGCGCGATATCAACGACAGCGGAATGAGCGCCGGCATTGCCTGGAGTGGGTTCAGCAATGAGGAGGCCTTCGTCTGGTTCGCGGACGGGTCTCAGCGCTACCTCGGCCATCTTTATTCGGCAGATTACCGGTATTCCTACGCATATGCCCTGAACGAGTCTGGTCAGGTGGTCGGCCAAAGCGACGTCGAATGGCAGTACGGCCTGCCCGATCTGCCGCATGCCTTCATCTGGGACCTTGGGACCGGGATGCTGGATCTGAACGATCGGGTCGATACGGGCGCGACCGTGCTGACATCGGGCAATGATATCAACGATTTCGGAGTGATCACCGGCAGCGAGGTCACGGGCGACGTGCTGTCTGGCTTTTATCTGGATGGCAGTGAATACCGCTCTGTCGAGTCGGGTGCGCTTGGATTCTCGGTCGTTACCCCGAGCGCGCTGAACAACAACGGGATTGTCGTGGGCTCGGCGGGCGACGACGAGGCGGGTTTTTCCGCCTTCTCCTGGGCGATGGAGGGCGGCATGGTCGATCTCAATACGCTCATTGACCCGGCGCTCGGCATCTCGCTGATCGAGGCGGTCGACATCAATGACGCGGGCCAGATCCTCGCCCTTGGCAATACCGATGGCAGCTTTTTCGGCGCGGACGCCAACCGGACCTTTTTGCTGACCCCGCTTGCACCGGTGCCGCTTCCGGCCTCGATGCTCATGCTCCTCGCCGGGTGCATGGCGCTTTGCGCGCTGCGGCTTCGCGGCGTCGGAACGTAAAAGCCCCGCCACAAGGGCGGGGCTCTCGATACCGTCGATGCGGCAAACGGGTCAGGCGATGCTTAGGCTTGCGGCGCTCTCGGGCAGTTCTTCATCAAAGCAGCGCTGGTAGAACTCCGCCACGGTCTGGCGTTCAAGCTCGTCGCATTTGTTGAGGAAGGACAGGCGGAAGGCGTAGCCCACATTGCGGAAGATTTCCGAATTCTGCGCCCATGCGATCACCGTGCGCGGCGACATCACCGTCGACAGCTCGCCGTTCATAAAGGCGCGGCGGGTGAAATCGGCCACCGTGACCATCTGGCGAATGGTCTTGCGACCCTTCTCATTGTTGTAATGCGGCGCCTTGGACAGAACGATGTTCACCTCGGCGTCGATGCTCAGGTAATTGAGCGTCGCCACCAGCGACCAGCGGTCCATCTGTCCCTGGTTGATCTGCTGGGTGCCGTGATACAGGCCCGTCGTGTCGCCAAGGCCGACGGTGTTCGCGGTGGCGAAGATGCGGAAATACTTGTGCGGCGTCAGCACTTGATTCTGATCCAGCAGCGTCAGCTTGCCGTCGGTCTCCAGCACGCGCTGGATCACGAACATCACGTCGGCGCGGCCCGCATCATATTCGTCGAACACGATGGCGCAGGGGTTGCGCAGCGCCCAAGGCAGAATGCCTTCCTGAAATTGCGTGGTCTGCTTGCCGTCGACCAGCTTGATCGCATCCTTGCCGATCAGGTCAATCCGGCTGATGTGGCTGTCGAGGTTCACCCGCACCGACGGCCAGTTCAGGCGGCTTGCCACCTGTTCGATATGGGTCGACTTACCCGTTCCGTGGTAGCCTTGGATCATCACGCGGCGGTTGTTGCGGAACCCTGCAAGGATGGCCAGCGTGGTATCGGGGTCGAATTTGTAAGTGCTGTCCAACTCCGGCACCCGATCGGTGCGGTCGGCAAATCCGTGCACCACCATATCGGTGTCGATGCCGAACACTTCGCGCACCGCGATCTCTTCGGTCGGCTTCGCATTGACGTCGATATCGCTCATCTTCGGCCCCTGGTCTTTCTTGCAAGAATTGTCGCCCCGTGGTGCCCGATATCAGGCGCAAGGGCAAGAGTGCCCGGCCCATGCTTTGGGGTTTGCCGTTCCAATGCCGCCGCGATAGGCTCTGGCGAAACGCACCCGGCAGGCAGGTTGGACGTGAACACGCCCTTATCCGAGATTGAAGAACTCATCTCGCGCATCGCCATGGGCGACCGTGCGGCCTTTCGCGCGCTTTACGGGCGAACCTCTGCGAAACTCTTTGGCGTGTGCCTGCGTGTCTTGAACGACAGGGGACAGGCCGAGGAGGCGTTACAGGAAGCTTATGCCAAGATATGGACACGCGCCGGGCAGTACCGGGTCAACGGGTATTCGCCGATGACCTGGCTGATCACGCTGGCGCGCAACACAGCCGTCGACAAACGCCGTGCCTCCGGGAGGGCGCGCCGCTACGCGCCCATCGACGCGGCAGAGCAGATCGCCGATCCGGGGCCGGGCCCCGCGCAGCAGGCCGAGGCCAGCGACGAGTCGCGCGCGCTGCATGGCTGCCTGTCCGAACTGCCGCCCGAGCGGGCCGAGATGGTGCGCCGCGCCTATCTCGACGGGTTTTCCTACGTGGAACTCGCCGAGGCCACCGGCACCAAGCTCAACACCGTGCGGACCTGGCTGCGGCGCAGCCTGATGCAGCTCAGGGAGTGTCTTGGTCGATGAGCGGACCGGCGGACCATGACCTTCCCAGAGATTTCCCCGGCGGCTGGGAAGCCGCAGCGGCGGAATATGTGCTCGGCCTGCTGCCGGCGCCAGAGCGCAAGGCGTTCGAAAAGCGCCTGCTGGATGATCTCGATCTGGAACAGGACGTGGCCGCTTGGCAGGAATATTTCGCCAGCTTCGCGGAGAGGATCGCACCGCAGGAGGCACCGCCGCAGGTTCTGCACCGTCTCGAGGCGCAGCTGTTCGGCGCGGCGCGCAAGCCGGTCTGGCGGCAGCTTGTGCCCTATCTGCTCGGGGCCATTACCGCTGCGGCCATCGCTTGGGGCGTCAGCTTCTCGGGGCTGCTCGATACCGGGAATGCGCCCGACCTGTGGGCCGATCTGGAAATCCGCGCGCCCGAGCTGGTGCTGCTGGCGCATTACGCGCCCGACAGCCAGACTTTCATGGTGCGGCGCGATGCGGGCACGCTGCCGCAGGATCGCTCGCTCGAGCTCTGGCTGATCCCCAAAGGCAGCAATACGCCGGTCTCGATCGGCCTGCTGCAAGACGTCACGCTGACAGAAATTCCGCTGTCCGACGAATTGGCGGAGCAGGTGCCCGGCGCCACGGTCGCGATCTCGGACGAACCGCTGGGCGGCTCGCCAGAAGCAGGCCCGACGGGCCCGGTGCTGACGCTTGCCACCATGTTGCCGCGAGGCGACTAGCCCGGAGTGGCTGGGCAGGCCGCTAGATGAGCTTTCGTGCCCGTTTTGTCGGATGCAGCGCTCGGTAGTGAACGACTGCTATGCGCAGAAAGCGGGCTTTGCAAAGTCGTGGCATGAGCCGCCTCCTTGCCGTCCGTTGATCACGCTTTTGATGTTTAAGAAGAGAAACCTTGAATGTCAGGCAGCGCATAGTATGCTGTTCTTAGCTCGCGGCAGTTGAACCGGCTGGCCAGACCAGTCTCCTCGGGAGAACCGATAGGCTGTCGCGTGTGAATCCTCTTAACAGTTGAAGTTCCAAATAGAGAACTGCCGCTCGTCTCGATGGGAGTCTGTTGACAGGTCAGAAATCGGGCTTTTCGCCATCACGTAGTCTCGCAGGTCAGCCTTCACCGCTTTCACCGATCTGTCTTCACGATGCGCAGCCATTGCCCCAATGATCACGTCTGTCATTTGCAGAAGACCGACCTTCTTTGATGCAGTTGGGTGGATCTCTCTAAGACAGTTCGGTTTAGCGGTGTACCTCTTATACGCTTGCCCGCAAATCCCGTTTCTGTAGTCGCCAATTTGATAAGAATCCGGCCCATGATCCGGGAACATGACTATGCGCCACTTGTCTCCATACCGCCTGCAAACTTCATGAAGCATAAGCTGGTAGTACATCTTATTTACGGATAGATGCGGCGCTCCACGTCCTTTCTTGTGATGATCGAATTCATCAAAATCGACAATCATCGCATGGAAATGCATATAGTGCAGGTCGATCGCCTCATAGAAAAGGTCGATTAACGCCTCATACGTCGCTTTCTTCCTGCCACCGCGATATTCACTCCACTTGAACTCGCTCTGCATACCGATCCCCTCCTTTAACGACTGGACCTTGCCGTTTAGGAGGTCAACCATGTGAGCCTTGACTGCAATGCCGCCGACGACAGCGTACTTGTTGTCACCCGCGTAGCTGCTGCAGTCGCAATAGTAGTGGAGTACGTCCAGAGCCATCTATATCTCGTTGTTGCCAATGCTCTCTGCAACAAGATAGCCATGCCCGCAGCGGGTGTTAAGCTCGACTTGTTGAATCGTAACCTGAGAATTGCGTTTATTCGCAAACGGGCAGTGAATGTCCGGCTTCCGCCCGACGTGCTAGACCGCCACATCCGCTTCGGGCTGAGTCCAGTCATTGAGAGACGACTGGCAAATGGGGGCTCTGTTCCACTGAGCGGACATCAATGCTCGCCGAAGACGGCTTGAGAACGCGGTCTTCGGATATAGCTTTCTGGGTGCAATAAATTTGTAGTAGCGGTCTGCGCAACACACAGGTGCCGGGGCAAGCCCCGACACCGTTGATATTCTAGCGGCCCCGGATGCGCGGATCGAGTGCGTCGCGCAGGCCGTCGCCAAGGTAATTGACCCCCAGCACCGTCAGCGAGATCGCGATACCCGGCAGAACGACGCGTTCGGGGTAATCCTCCATCCGGGCGACAGCATCGGCCAGCATCTTGCCCCATGTCGGAAAGTCCGATGGAAAGCCAACGCCCAGAAAGCTCAGCGCGGATTCTGTGATGATCGCGGTGGCAAGGCCCAGCGTCGCCGACACCATGATCGGCGAGAGCACGTTGGGCAGCAGGTGGCGCCGGATGATGGCAAAGGGACGCGTGCCGATGGAGCGCGCCGCCAGCACGAATTCCCGCTCCTTGAGCGCAAGCACATCGCCGCGCACGATCCGCGCCGTCGGCATCCACGAGGTGATGCCGACCACGGCGACGATCAGGATGAACATGCCGCCCTCGGGGCCGAAATTGGCGCGCAGCGGTTGGCGGAACAGCGTGACCGCCACCAGCAGCAGCGGCAGGATCGGCAGGCTCAGGAACAGGTCGGTCAGCCGCATCAGCGGCCCGTCGAGCCTCTTGAAGAACCCCGCAACCACGCCGACCCCGGTGCCAATGATCAGCGACAGCAGCATCGCCGCCCAGCCCACCGCCATCGAGGCCCGCCCACCCGCGATCAGCTGCGCCAGGTTGTCGCGCCCCAGCTGGTCGGAGCCGAGCGGATGGTTCCAGCCGGTCTTGGCCTCGGGGTTCCACAGCGCGGTATAGATCGGGCGCATGTCCTTGGCCCGGATATCGAGCTTTTGCGCATCCAGCGTCCACAGGTAGGGGCCAAGCAGCACACCGAAGGTGATCAGCATCAGGAAGAAGGCGCCGATCATCGCGCCCCGGTGTTTGCGGAACTGCGCCCAGACGTCTTTCCATTTCGACCGGGGCGGGGCATCCGGCCCCTTGTCCCTGAGCGCTTCGATGGGGGCCACGGTTTCGGGGGCGGCCACAATCAGATCGTCCTGCGGGCTGTCAGTCATAGCGGATCCTCGGGTCGAGCAGGCCGTAAAGCACATCGGCGATCAGGTTGAAGGTCACGATCAGGAAGGCGAAGATGAAGGTCAGGGTCATCACCATCGGCAGATCATTGGCAAACAGCGCCGTCAGCAGCAGCTGGCCGATGCCGTTCACCTTGAAGACGTTCTCGGTAATGATCGCGCCGCCAAAGATCGCCGGAACCCCCAGCGCAATCACCGTGACCACCGGAATCATCGAATTGCGCAGCACATGCACCATGACCACGATGGCTTCGGACAGCCCCTTGGCCCGCGCGGTGCGCACGTAATCCTGCCCTAGATTGTCCAGCATCGAGGCGCGCATGTAGCGCGACAGCTGTGCCGTGGTCTGCAGCGCCAACACCATGATCGGCATGACCATCTGGCGCAGCTGCACGGTGAAGCTGTCCCAGTCATTGACCACATGGGTGGTGTCATAGATCGACGGGAACCAGCCAAGATAGACCGAAAAGATCACGATCAGCAGCGGCCCGGTAAAGAACGGCGGGATCGAAAAGCCGACCATGGTGACAAAGGTGCCGGCCTGATCGAACACCGAATATTGCCGGTAGGCGGAATAGATGCCGATGGGCAGCGCGATCAGGATGCCGACGATATACGACAGCCCCACCACCCACAGTGTCTGAGGGAGGCGTTGCAGCACGATGTCCATCACCGGCGAGCGGGTCTGCCAGCTGAGCACGCGAAGTTCGTTCTGATACAGATGGGTATCGGGCAGCCAGCCCAGCAGAAAGGAATCGCGGGTCAGCCAGTCGATGAAAATCTTCGGCTCGGTCCAGAACACCTGCACCAGCCATTTCCAGTATTGCACCAGCGGCGGCTCTCCGAGACCCAGCGCCTGACGCATCTTTTCCTTCACGTCTGGTGGCACTGTCAGTGGCACCTGCGCCATCGGATCGCCGGGGGCGAGCTGAAGCAGCATGAAGATGACGAAGCTGATGAACAGCAGCGTCGGAATGGACAGCAATAGGCGCCTTACGGCGAATGTCAGCATGGTCGGTGGCCTCCGGTCTGGGCGCGGCTGGCGAAGCGGTTCCGTTTCATCGCGCTCTAGCGGCGCGGGCGCCACCCTGCAACGGGCAGCGTTACGGAAAACGGGCCTTGCCGCTGGCAAGACGCCCGAAAATCAGGCGCGCCCCCGTCCGAGGGCGCGCCAAGACGGCATCAGCCGTCGATGCGGTACCAGTCCGCGGCGTTCCAGAGCTCGGAATCCCAAGTGTTCAGGATCACGCCGCCAAGGCTGTTGGAATGGGCCGAAACGCGGCCACGGTCGACCAGCGGAACGATGGTGTAGCTGTCTTTGGTCAGCATCTCGTTCAGCTTCTTGGCGATCTCGCCGCGCTTGGACAGCTCGCCAGTGGCGGCCAGCTCGTCGAGCAGCGCATCATAGGCGGGATCGCAGTAGCGGTTGATGTTTTCGCCCTGCCATTGCGACGAGGGCTTGGGCTCGTTGCCGCAGCGGTACATCTGCAGATAGCTCTGCGGATCGGTGCCATCGAAGTTGTTGGCGTACATTTCCACGTCGGCATAGAACTTCTGGAAAGTGTCGGGCGAACCGGGATCGCCGCCGAAGAACACCGAGCTGTCGACATTGCGCAGTTCGACCTCGACACCGATCTGGTTCCACCAATCCTTGATCAGGGCCTGAAAATCCTGACGCACGGCGTTGGTCGAGCTTTGGTACAGCAGCGAAAGCTTTTCGCCGTCCTTGTCGCGGATGCCGTCGCCATCGCTGTCGGTCCAGCCGGCCTCTTCGAGCAGCGCCTTGGCGCCGTCCAGATCCTGCGTCAGGCAGTCGGTGTTGGGGCTGGCGTACATCTCGGGCGCGGGCACGAGGTTACAGGTGGCACGACCAGCCTGACCGTAGCCGACCTCGACCAGCAGATCGCGGTCGATGGCCATCGACAGCGCCTTGCGCACGTTCAGATCCGACAGGATCGGGTGCGGATGAGCCACGGTCGCGCGCTCACCCTCGGGCAGGTCGGGCGAGGGGTCGGTCATGTTCATTTCGATGCGCTCGACCAGCGTGCCGAAGGCCGACACAGGTACACCGGCGCCGGCTTCGGCCATCGAGGCCAGCACGTCGGGGGCCAGCTGCAGGTTCCACGCGTAATCCATCTCGCCGGTCTGAAGCACGGCCCGGGCCGCCGATTCCGCATCGCCGCCGCCCTTGAGGGTCGCGGTGGCAAAGGCGGGCTTGGCCGGATCGCGGTAGTTGGGGTTGGCCGACAGCGAGATCACATCGTTGGGCTTGAACTCGTCAACCACGAACGGGCCGGTGCCGACCGGCTTGAAGTTGGCCTCGGTGCAGGTCGATGCCGCCGCGCCCATGCAGGATTCGAACTGCGCCTTTTGCAGAATCGGTGACTGGCCACCCATGAACGGGCCGTAGGGGTTCGGCATTGCCTTGTCGAAATGCACGATGATGGTCAGATCATCCGGCGTTTCGATTTCCGAAATATGGTCGAACTTGGCCAGCTGCGCGCAGCCGCCTTCGGGGTCCATGCAGTAATCGGCGGTGAATTTCACGTCGGCAGAGGTCAGCGGGGTGCCATCGGACCAGGTCAGCCCTTCCTTGAGCTTCCACGTGATGGTGGTCAGGTCTTCGGAGACGCCGCCGTTCTCGACGGTGGGGATCTCGGCCGCGAGATAGGGCACCAGCGCGCCGGTCTGGTCGTAGCGACCCAGCGGTTCCAGAACGAGGCTGGCGGCCTCGATGTCCTTGGTGCCGCCCGACAGGTAGGGCGTCATGATCGACGGCGCCTGCCAGTAGATGATGTTGACGTGCCCGTCCTCGCCTCGCTCGGCATAGGCGGCCGGGGCCAGCGCGGACGTGGCGACCGCCCCGAGCAGCAGGGTCTTGAGGGTCATGAGTCTCTCCTTGTTGGGCTCACGGCCGCTCTGGGCCGCTTGTTGGTCTTGGGGCCACCGGTCGACACATCGGCCATGGCGCTTCCCTGCGCCAATTCGAACCACATGCGCAGGGAATTGCAAGCGCTGCCGTCGGGAAATCTTGTCGAGGGGTTTGACACTTGCTTGGCGCTGCCCGTAGCCTTGGCATCTTGAGATCCCCAGGAGAGCCGAAATGCTGGACAGCGCCGGACCCATCGCCCGCATCGAAAAACTGCGCGTGGAATTCCAGACCAAGGACGGCACCGTCGCCGGGGTCAAGGACGTGAGCTTTGACATCAACCCCGGCGAGACGGTCTGCGTGGTGGGCGAGAGCGGGTCGGGCAAGTCGGTGTCCTCGCTGGCATTGATGCGGCTGATCGAGTTCGGCGGCGGCACCATCGCGGGCGGACGGCTGCTGTTCGATCGCAAGGATGGCGGCGAGATGGATCTGGCCACGGCGGATCAGGACCTGATGCGCACCATCCGCGGCAACGAGATCGGCATGATCTTTCAGGAGCCGATGACCGCGCTGAACCCGGTGTTCACCGTGGGCCGCCAGCTGACCGAAGGGCTGCGAGTGCATCGCGGCATGTCGAAGGACGCGGCCGAGGCGCGAGCGCTTGAACTGCTGCAACAGGTGCGCATTCCCGAGCCCGAGCGGCGGCTCAAGCAGTATCCGCACGAACTTTCGGGCGGGATGCGCCAGCGTGTGGTGATCGCCATGGCACTGGCCTGCAAGCCGCGCCTGCTGATCGCCGACGAGCCGACCACGGCGCTGGATGTGACCATTCAGGCCGAAATCCTCGCCCTGATGGACCGACTCAAGCGCGAGACCGGCACGGCGGTGATGTTCATCACCCATGACATGGCGGTGGTGGCGCAGATGGCCGATCGCGTGGTGGTGATGTTCCGCGGCAACAAGGTCGAAGAAGGCCCGGCGACGCAGATTTTCGAGACCCCGCAGCATCCCTATACCAAGGCGCTGCTGGCGGCGGTGCCCAAGCTGGGCGAGATGACCGGCAAGGCCTATCCCGAGCCGATGAAGCTGCTGGGCCGCGAGTCGGATGCCATCGCGCCCATCGTCGGCACCGACACGCCGCTGCTGACGGTCGAGAATCTGGTGACGCGGTTTCCGGTCAAGGGCGGCTTTTTCCGTCGCACCGTGGCCAATGTACATGCGGTCGAGGATGTCAGCTTTACCATCAACAAGGGCCAGACCCTGAGCCTTGTCGGCGAATCGGGTTGCGGCAAATCGACCTGCGGGCGCTCGCTGTTGCGGCTGGTCGAGCCGGATCAGGGCCGGGTGGTGCTCGATGGCACTGACGTAATGGGGCTCGGGCCGAACATGCTGCGCAATGCGCGGCGCGAAATGCAGATGATCTTTCAGGACCCGTTTGCCTCGCTCAACCCGCAGATGGGGCTGGCCGATCAGGTGGCCGAGCCGATGCGCAATTACGCTACCCATTCGGGATCGGAGATGATGGACCGCGTGGCGATGCTGTTCGACCGGGTCGAGCTGCCGCGCAGTTTCATGCGGCGCTATCCGCACGAACTATCGGGTGGGCAGCGCCAGCGCATCGCAATTGCCCGTGCGCTGGCCCTGTCGCCCAAGCTTATCGTCGCCGACGAGGCGGTGTCAGCGCTGGACGTGTCGGTGCAGGCGCAGGTGCTGAACCTGATGATGGAATTGCAGGCGGATCTGGGCCTGTCGTATCTGTTCATCAGCCATGACATGGCGGTGGTCGAGCGGGTGTCGCACAATGTGGGCGTGATGTACCTTGGCCGTATCGTCGAGATGGGGCCGCGGGCGGCGGTGTTCGAGAACCCGCAGCACCCCTACACACGGGCCTTGATGCAGGCGGTGCCGGTGGCGGATCCGCGCCGGCGCAAATCCGAGAAAGACCTGAATTTCAAGCCGATTCCGTCGCCGATCCATCCGGTCGGCTATGAACCTGCCGCGAATGTCTATGCCGAGGTTGCGCCGGGGCATTTTGTCCTGACCTCCGACAGCGGGTATTGAAGAGGGGGGCCAGCCCCCCGCCTGCGGCTCCCCCCGGAGTTTTCCGGGCAAGATGAAGCGCGGGCGCGGCGCGTTATGGGGGTGTTGCGTGGCTTGATGCCGGGGCGGCACGGGCGTAGGTCATTGGTGGACATACGAAGGACCCGGACATGCCACAGCATCTTTCCCCCCGTGAAATCCTTGCCGAGCTCGTCGGTTTTGCGACCGTAAGCCGCGATCCGAACCTGCCGCTGATCGAATGGGTGGCGGGGTATCTGCACAGCCACGGCATCGAGAGTTTCCAGCACCGCAAACCCACCGAGCCGGACACCAAGGCGGCGCTGTTTGCCCATGCTGGCCCGCGCGTCGCGGGGGGCGTGGTCTTGTCGGGACATACCGACGTGGTGCCGGTGGATGGCCAGAGCTGGACATCGGACCCGTTTGTGCTCGCCGAACGGGAGGGGCGGCTCTATGGGCGCGGCACCACCGACATGAAGGGGTTCGATGCGCTTGCGATCTGGGCCATGGTCGAAGCGCAGCAGCGGGGCGTGCCCTTGCAACTGGCGCTGAGTTACGACGAAGAGATCGGCTGCGTCGGAGGCAGGGATCTCGCCGAGGCGCTGGTGGCCAGTGATCTGCCGCGCGCCGCCTCGGTGATCGTTGGCGAGCCGACGATGATGAAGGCGGTGTCGGGTCACAAGGGATCGGTGAATTTCTGGGTGCATGTGCACGGGGTCGAGGTGCACTCATCGATCCTGCACACCGGCGTTTCGGCGATCATGTGGGGCGCCAAGCTGATCGACTGGTGCAACGGCATCAATGCGCAGAACGCCGCGCGCACACCGGGGCCGGTGGCGGCGATGTTCGAGCCGCCCTATACCAACGTCCACGTCGGGCAGATTTCAGGCGGCACGGCACATAACATCACCGCCAAGGATTGCGCCTTCGGGGTTGGATTTCGCATCGTGCCGGGCGAGACCACCGAGCAATGGGTGACGCGTTTCAAGGCCGAAGTCGCGCGGCTGACCGAGCAGATGCAGCAGGTGCGCCCCGAGGCGTGGATCGAGATCACCCCGATGTTCGAGGTGCCAGTGCTACGGCCAAGCGCCGACAACAGTGCCGAAACACTGGTGCGCGCGATCACCGGTGACAATGCCAGCCTGCAGGTCAGCTATGGCACCGAGGCGGGGCATTTTCAGGCGGCGGGCTATGATGCGGTGGTGTGCGGGCCATCGGATATCATCCTTGCCCATACCCCGGACGAGTATATCGAGATCGCCCAGCTAGAGGCCGGGCAACGTTTCATGGACCGGCTGCTGACCCGGCTGGGCTGACACGCGCGCCCGACCGTGCCGGGCCGATCCGCTTGCGGGCGGTGCGCCGGGCTGGCAGGCTGCGCCGCAAAACTGGAAAGGACCCTTCATGCCTGTCAAGAACCGTTTCGCCGAGCTTCAGGCAGAAATCACCGCCTGGCGCCGCGATTTGCACGAGAACCCCGAACTGCTGTTCGACACCCACCGCACATCGGGCGTGGTGGCCGACAAGCTGCGCGCCTTTGGCTGCGACGAGGTGGTCGAGGGCATCGGGCGCACCGGCGTGGTCGGCGTGATCAAGGGCAAGACGCAGAGCTCGGGCAAGGTCATCGGGCTGCGCGCCGACATGGATGCGCTGCCGATCACCGAGAACACCGGGGTCGAGTATGCCTCGAAAACGCCGGGCGCGATGCATGCCTGCGGCCATGACGGCCATACCGCCATGCTGCTGGGCGCGGCGAAATACCTGTCGGAGACGCGCAATTTCGACGGCACCGTGGTGGTGATCTTTCAGCCTGCCGAAGAGGGCGGCGGCGGCGGCAAGGTCATGTGCGACGATGGCATGATGGACCGCTGGGGCATTCAGGAAGTCTATGGGATGCACAACTGGCCGGGCCAGCCTTTGGGCAGCTTTGCGATCCGGCCCGGCGCCTTCTTTGCGGCGACGGACGTGTTCGAGGTCACCATCGAGGGGCGGGGCGGTCACGCCGCCAAGCCGCATGAGACGATCGACCCTACGGTGACCTCGGCGACCATCGTCACGGCGCTGCAAAGCATCGCCTCGCGCAATGCCGATCCGGTCAGCCAGATCGTCGTGTCGATCACCAGCTTTGTCACCTCGAGCCAGGCGTTCAACGTGATTCCCGCCCGCGTTACGTTGCGCGGCACCGTGCGCACCCTGTCGGCGGAGAACCGCGATCTTGCCGAGGAACGTATCAGCCAGCTCTGCACCGGCATCGCTAGTGCCTATAATTGCAGCGCAAAGGTGGATTACACCCGTAACTATCCCGTGATGGTGAATCACGACGAGCAGACCGCCTTTGCCGCCGAAGTGGCGCGCGAGGTGTCGGGTGATTGCGCCGATGCGCCGCTGATCATGGGCGGCGAGGATTTCGCCTTCATGCTCGAGGAACGCCCCGGTGCCTACATCCTCGTCGGCAACGGCGACACCGCCATGGTGCATTCGCCCGAGTACAACTTCAACGACGAGGCGATTCCCGCCGGGTGTTCGTGGTGGGCCGGACTGGCGGAACGGCGGATGCCCGCCGCCTGACAATGTCGTGAGCATCAATGCTCGGATTGTTACATTTATTTTGTGATATGTAATGATCACTGACGAGTAGGGCGGGGCCATGTCTGGCCCCTCCTTTGGTTTGACAACAGGAAAGACGATATCATGCGCAAGCTGCTGATTGCCACGCTCGCTGCCGCCGTGCCTGCCACGATGGCCCTTGCCCAATCCGCCGAAAACACCTTGAAGGCGCGTCAGGGGTTCTTTCAGTTGATCAGCTTCGAGATGGGCGGTCTTGCCGCCATGGCCAAGGGCGATGTCGAGTATGACGCCGAGGCGGCCAGCGCCCACGCGGCGGATCTGTCGACGCTGATGTCGCTGCATATCGCCGATTACTTTGCACCAGAGACATCGAACGCCGATCTGCCGGGCAAGACCCGCGCGCAGCCGGTGATCTGGGAAGACATGGATGGTTTCATGGAAAAGGCCACGGCGCTGAACGCGGCTGTTGAAACCATGGCTGGCGCGGCGGGCAACGGGCTGGATGCGCTGCGCCCGGCGGTCGGTCAGCTTGGCGGTACCTGCAAGGCCTGCCACGACGATTACCGCGCCAAGAGCTTCTGATCCCGTGAGCGCCGGAACCAACGAGCCCTCCGGCGAGATGTGGGACCCGGTAGTCCGGGTTCTGCATTGGGCGCTGGTGTTGGCCTTCGCCACCGCTTGGGGGCTGGGGAAGTTCGGCCCGGCGCAGATGACGCTGCATTTTTACGCGGGCTACACGGTGGCGGCCATCGTGACGCTGCGGGTGATCTGGGGGCTGATCGGGCCGCGCACCGCCCGGTTTACGAGTTTTGTCAAAGGCCCGCGCGCCATCGCCGCCTATGCACGGCGCCTGCCCAATCGCGCGCCGTCACGGACGTGGGGGCACAACCCGGTGGGCGCGCTCTTCGTGGTCGGCGTGCTGGCGGTTCTGGCGATGCAGGTGCTGTCGGGGCTGTTTTCGGACCCCGAGGATTACATCAACGTCGGCCCGCTGGCGAAATACGTCAGCTACGAGACCACGCAGAGGGCGCTGGCCCTGCACGAGCCGCTGTCGACGCTGCTGCTGATCATGGTGGCGATCCACATCGGGGCCATCGTCTTTTACAGGCGCTGGAAGGGCGAAGACCTCGTGACCCCAATGATCACCGGTCGCCGATAAGCCATCCCTGCCGGAACGCGCAAGGATGGCACCCGGATGCGCTTTGCGCTAAACCCCGCGCAAGAGCAGCCCGAGGAGACCCGCGTGAGCCAACGCGCCAATATCATCTGCATCAAATGGGGCACCTTGTTCGGGCCGGAATACGTCAACCGGCTGTATTCCGGAGTGCGGCGCAACATGGCGCGTCCCGTGCGGTTTTTCTGCATGACCGAACACGCGCAGGGCCTGCACCCGGATATCGAAGTGCTGCCATTGCCCACCGAACCCTTTGCCGAACCGATGGCACAGGCGCTGGCTGTGGCAAATCGGCAGGGGGCGATGCGCAAGGTGTCGCTGTTTCGCCCCGGCCTCGTGCCCGATCTGGATGGACCATATCTGGGATTCGATCTCGATGTGGTAATCACCGGCAGTCTTGACGAGATTCACGATCTCGCCCCCGGCACCGTTGCCATGCGCCACGACTGGACCGAAAAGCGTAAGGGTCGGCCCACCGGACATGGCTCGGTGTTTCGCTTCGATCCGGCGCAACACGGGTTTCTCTACGAGGATCTCGCCGCCGATGCCTACAGGGAAGTTGAACAGGCGCGCGGATCGGAACAGCGCTACACCAGCCACAAGGCGATGGATCGCGGGGTGTTCACCTATATCCCCGAACCTTGGGTGGTGTCGTTCAAATATGATTGCAATCCATTTCCGGGCAACTGGCTGCATCCGCCGCGCCTGCCGCAGGACGCGCGCGTCGTCTGTTTCCACGGACGGCCCAAGATGAGCGACGCGCTGAGCGGCTGGAATGGCTCGCTGATCCGCCATTCCAAGCCCTGCGATTGGCTGCAAGACCACTGGATAGACCGCTCGCGGGCGGATCTCGGCTCGGAATGGGCCTGATGGTCTCGCCAAGGCTTGCCCCGGGGCCTTGGGGCAGGGTATGAGCGGGGCCACGAAAAATCACGTTATATCGACCGAGAAGAGGGCAGACAGCATGCGTCGTGTCGTTGTCACCGGGCTGGGGCTTGTATCGCCCCTCGCGGACGGAGTGGAAAAAAGCTGGGAACGCCTTCTCGACGGTCAGTCGGGCGCGGGCCCCATCAAGAATTTTGATACCGAGGGGCTGGTCACGACCTATGCCTGCGAGGTGCCGCTGGGCGAGGCCGAGGGCGAGTTCAACCCGGACCGTTATCTGGCACCCAAGGAGCAGCGCAAGATCGACACGTTCATCCTGTTCGGCCTTGCCGCCGCGCAGCAGGCGGTCGAGGATTCCGGCTGGATGCCGACAGAGCGCGAAGATCTGGACCGCACCGGCGTTCTGATCGGCTCTGGCATCGGTGGGCTGAATTCCATCGCCAATACCGCTGTCACCATGGAAACCAAGGGGCCGCGCCGGGTTTCGCCGTTCTTTGTGCCGGGCGCGCTGATCAACCTGATCTCTGGTCAGGTGTCGATCAAATACGGCTTCCGCGGCCCGAACCATTCGGTGGTCACCGCCTGTTCCACCGGCGCGCATGCCATCGGCGATGCCATGCGGCTGATCCGCTATGGCGATGCCGACGTGATGGTCGCCGGCGGGGCCGAGGCCGCGATCTGCCGCATCGGCATCGCCGGCTTCAACGCCTGCAAGGCGCTGTCGACCAAGCGCGCCGATGATCCGACCAAGGCCAGCCGCCCCTATGACGCCGACCGCGACGGGTTCGTGATGGGCGAGGGCGCGGGCATCGTGGTGCTCGAGGAATACGAGCACGCCAAGGCCCGCGGCGCCAAGATCTATGCCGAGGTGCTGGGCTATGGCATGTCGGGCGACGCCTACCACATCACCGCGCCGTCCGAAGATGGCGACGGCGCCGAACGCTCGATGCGCGCGGCGCTGAAATCGGCCAACCTTGCGCCGACGGATATCGATTACATCAACGCGCATGGCACCTCGACCATGGCCGACACCATCGAGCTGGGCGCGGTGGAACGCCTGCTGGCCGATCACGCCGCCAGCGTCACCATGTCCTCGACCAAATCGGCCACCGGGCACCTTCTGGGCGCGGCGGGCGCGATCGAGGCGATCTTCTCGATCCTCGCGATCCGCGATCAGGTTGCACCGCCGACCATCAACCTCGATAACCCGGCGGTCGAGACCCCGATCGACCTTGCGCCCAACGCCAAGCGCGAGCGCAAGGTGCACTACGCCCTGTCCAACTCCTTTGGGTTCGGTGGCACCAACGCCAGCGTGATCTTCGGAAAGGTGGACTGAGCCATGTGGCGCAACATCGCCTCCAATGCGATGACCTTTCTCGTGGTCATCGTCTTCCTCTTCGGGGGCGTGCTGCTCTGGGCGCAGAACGAATACCGCACGGCGGGTCCTCTGGACGCGCCGATCTGTCTTCAGGTGCAGCGCGGCAGCAATTTCAACCGGGTGTCGGCTGATCTTGAAGATCAGGGCGCGATCACCTCGGGCACGCTGTTCCGGCTTGGGGCGGATTACACCGACAAGACCGCGCTGTTGAAGGCTGGCTCGTATCTGGTGCCCGAAGGCGCAACCATGCCCGAGATCACCGACATCATCACCCGCGGCGGGGCTTCGACCTGCGGCACCGAGGTGGTCTATCGCATCGGCGTCACCAGCGCCGAAGTGCAGGTGCGCGAGCTTGACCCGGCGCAGGGCCGCTACGCCGAGGTTCTGGCCTTTGATCCCGCCGAAGACGCGCCCGCAGATTACGCTGCGTTTCGCGACGATGTCGGCACCCGCTTTCGCGTCGCGCTGGCCGAAGGCGTGACCAGCTGGCAGGTGGTCACCGAGCTGGGGCAGGTCGATATCCTTGAGGGCGAGGTCGCCGATCTGCCCGCCGAGGGCGCGCTTGCCCCTGACAGCTACGAGATCGCCAAGGGCGACACCCGCGCCAGTGTCATCACCCGGATGCAGGACGCCCAGCAGCAGATCCTTGCCGAGGCATGGGCGAACCGCGCGCCGGGTCTGCCCTATGCCTCGCCCCAAGAGGCGCTGACCATGGCCTCGATCGTCGAGAAGGAAACCGGCGGTCCGGATGAACGCCCGCTGGTGGCTAGCGTCTTCGTCAACCGCATCGAGCGCGGCATGCGCCTGCAGACCGACCCGACGGTGATCTATGGCATCACCAAGGGTGAAGGCGTGCTCGGGCGCGGCATCCGGCAGTCCGAACTGCGCCGCGAGACGCCCTACAACACCTATGTGATCGACGGCCTGCCACCGACCCCCATCGCCAACCCCGGTCGTCTGGCGATCGAGGCGGCGCTGAACCCGGCTGAGTCCGACTATCTCTACTTTGTCGCCAAGACGCTGGACCCGGCAGATGGGCATCTGTTCGCCGAAACGCTGGACGAACACAACCGCAACGTTGCCGGCTATCGCAGGCTCGAGGCCGAGCGCGCCAACCAGTAGCCTCAGCGCAGAACACCACACAATGAAAAGCCCCCGATGCGCAATGCGTCGGGGGCTTTTGTCTGTTCGTCGTGGCTTGCGCCTGTCACGCCTCCTTGGGGCGCAACAGCAACCAGATCAGCGCGCTGCCTGCCAGCACCAGAAACGGCGCCATCGCCATGTTCACCGCCGCCCATCCAGCCTGCGGCGAGCCCCCCGTGCAGTTCATCAGCCCGCCCGAGGCGAGCGAGGCCATGGTCACCCCGCCGAACACCAGAAGATCGTTCAGGCCCTGCATCCGGCCTCGCTCTTCGGGGCGGTGGGCGCCGGCCAGCATGGTCGTTGCGCCGATGAAACCGAAGTTCCAGCCGATCCCCAGCAGCACAAGCGCGGCGAAAAACTGTTCCAGCTCGACCCCGGTCAGCGCGACGCCGCCCGCGCTGGCGAGGATCACCAGCCCCAGCGCAATCACTTTTTCGACGCCAATGCGTGCGATGACATGGCCGGTGAAGAAGCTTGGCACATACATCGCCAGCACATGCGCGGTAACGACATTGGCGGCATCCGCGGTTTCAAACCCGCAGCCGACCACCGCAAGCGGCGACGAGGTCATCACGAGGTTCATCAGCGCATAGCTGACCATGGCGCAGATCACCGCCACGGCGATGCGCGGCGTGGCCAGCAGTTCGCGCCTTGAACGGCCCTTGGGCGCGTCATGCGCCGGCACCGGCGGCTTGGGAATGCGCAGGAACAGGAACAGCGTGCTGCCGACCAGGTTCACCGCGATCACCGTCGCATAGGTGCCAAGAAACGGAACGACAAAGGCATTGGCCGTCAGCTTCACCAGCTGTGGGCCGATGATCGCGGCGGCCAGACCGCCCGCCATGACATAGGAAATCGCCTTGGGCCGGAATGCTTCGCTGGCGGTATCAGCGGCGGCAAAGCGATAGAACCCCTGCGCTGACATGTAGATGCCGGTCAGGAAGCTTCCCACAAGGAACAGCGGGAAGGATGCGATATACAGCGCATAAGCCCCGACAGCGCCGCCCAGTGCGCCGCCAAGCGTGCCCAGCATGAACCCGGCGCGGCGGCCGAATTTCTGCATGAACGCCGACACCGGGGTGGCTGCGCTCATCGAGCCGAGCACGATCAGCGAGATCGGCAGCGTGGCAAAGCAGGGGTTGGGGGCAAGGCTCTGCCCGGCAAGCCCGCCGATGGTAAAGATCATCGGCATCTGCGCGCCCAGCAGGGCCTGCGCCATGACCAGCACGATGACGTTACGTTTGGCGAGGCTGTCTTGGGGCATGTCGGTCTTTCGGCGCAGGTTTCGGGTGGAGCTTGTGGTGTCCCCCGTGTCAGACTGGGGGCAACCCTTTGCTTTGGCACCGGGATAAGTGCATTCAACACAAGATGAAAGGCTCACCGTGGTTGGACGGATCATCGAAAGCGATGCCTGTATCGCCGAAGGCGCAGCGTGGCTGGCCGAGCTCGAGCCGCGCTTTGCCCATGCCTTGTCGCTCACCGGGCCATTGCCGCTGCGCCTGCGCCCCGACGGCTTTGCGCAGCTGCTCTCGGCGGTGGTCAGCCAGCAGGTCAGCGTCGCGTCGGCGCGGGCGATCTGGGCGCGGCTTGAAGCGGCGGGCATGACGCAGCCGGGGCCGGTGCTGGCCGCCTCGGATGAAGAGCTGCGCGCACTGGGGCTGTCGCGGCAAAAGGCCAGCTACGCGCAGGCGCTGGCCGGCGCGGGCATCGATTTCGACGCGTTGCGCGCCGCACCAACGGAGGAGGTCGTCAAGACGCTGGTGGCGGTCAAGGGCATCGGCATCTGGACCGCCGAGATCTACGCGATGTTCTCGCTGGGCCGGGCGGATGTGTTCGCCCCCGGAGATCTGGCCTTGCAGGAAGGGGCGCGGCTGCTGTTCGATCTGCCCGAGCGGCCCAAGGACAAGGCGCTGCGCATCATGGCCGAATCGTGGTCGCCATGGAGGTCGGTTGCGGCGCGCGCGCTCTGGGCCTACTACCATGTGGCGAAGCAAAGAGAGGGCATTGCATGACGCGCGTTCTGACAGCTGGCCGCAAGGAGCCCGTTTCGGGCGAAATCCGTTCCTGCGTGGTCTTCCTGCATGGCTATGGGGCCAATGGGGCCGATCTTCTGGGGCTGGCCGATCCGCTGGGCGAACACCTGCCCGACACGCTGTTCGTCGCCCCGGACGCGCCCGAGGATTGCGCCGGCTCGCCGATGGGTTTCCAGTGGTTTCCGATCCCGTGGATCGACGGCTCCTCCGAAGAGGAATCGATGCAGGGCATGGCCCGCGCGGTCGAGGATCTGAACGCGTTCCTCGATGCGCTGATGGTCGACGAGGATCTGCTGCCCGAACAGGTTGCACTGTTCAGTTTTTCGCAGGGCACGATGATGGCGCTGCATGTCGCGCCGCGGCGCGAGGATGAGTTTGCCGGTCTGGTGGCGTTTTCCGGGCGGCTGTTGCAGCCCGAACTGCTGGCCGACGAGGCTGTAAGCCGCCCGCCGGTGCTTTTGGTGCATGGCGATCAGGATGACGTGGTGCCGGTGGAATCGCTGCCGCAGGCGGCCGAAGCGCTTCAGGGCGCTGGTTGGAAAGAGGTCTTTGCCCATATCCAGAAAGGCACCGGCCATGGCATCGCGCCCGATGGGCTCAGCGTCGCGCTGGCCTTCATTCGTGACAAATGCGGGTTCTGAACGGGTGACGCTCTGGCAGCGCTGAAGGCCGGTTGTGGCGTTTCAGCGTTGCCAGAGCTTTTACTTGGCAGTCTATGTGTAGGGCAATGCCCCACGCATAGAGGGGCCGTGTCAGCCGTTGCCATGCCCGGTAAAGCGCGCCGCATCCGCAGCCGCACGGCGGATGGCGTTGGATTTATGCACCGTCTCCTGATATTCGGATTCCGGATCGCTGTCGTAGACCACGCCGCCGCCTGCCTGAATATACAGCTTTTCGTCTTTCACGATGGCGGTGCGCAGGGCGATGCACATGTCCATGTCGCCGCCCGCGCTGAAATAGCCGACACCGCCGCCATAAACGCCGCGCTTTTCCGGCTCCAGCTCGTCGATGATTTCCATCGCGCGCACCTTGGGCGCGCCAGACACCGTTCCGGCGGGCATCCCGGCAAAGAAGGCCGACAGCGCGTCCTGATCATCGGCCAGCTCGCCCACCACGTTGGACACGATATGCATCACGTGGCTGTAGCGTTCGATGATGAACTGCTCGGTCGGGCGCACGGTACCGATCTTGGACACCTTGCCAGTGTCGTTGCGGCCCAAATCGAGCAGCATCAGATGCTCCGCCAGTTCTTTTTTGTCGGCGAGCAGATCGGCCTCGAGGGCGCGGTCTTCCTCGGGGGTGGCGCCGCGCGGGCGGGTGCCAGCGATGGGGCGGATGGTGACCTCGCGGCCAAAGACCCGCACGAGGATCTCGGGCGAGGCACCGATGACCTGAAAACCGCCGAAGTTGAAGTAGAACATGAAGGGCGAGGGGTTGGTCCGGCGCAGGCTGCGATACAGCGCAAACGGCGGCAGAGGGAAATCCTGCGTCCAACGCTGTGCGGGCACCACTTGAAAGATGTCGCCTTTGCGTATGTAATCCTTGGCTTTTTCGACAGCGGCCTTGTAGCTTTCGCGGGTGAAATTCGACACCGGCTCGCCGATCTCGCGCGCCTCGCCCAGATCGCGGCTGGCCTGCGGCATGGCCCGTTCCAGATCGCGCACCGCGTCCATTACCCGTTCGGCGGCGCGGGCATAGGCGGCGCGGGCCGATACCCCGTCCGAAACCCATGCCGGGGCCACCACCGTCACCTCGCCCTTGACGCCATCAAGCACGGCAACCACCGAGGGGCGCAGCATCAGCGCGTCGGGCAGGCCCAGCGGGTCGGGGTTCACGTCGGGCAGCTTTTCCACCAGCCGGATCATATCGTAACCGAGATAGCCGAACAGCCCGGCGGCGGCCTGCGGCAGATCGTCCGGTAATTCGATACGGCTTTCGGCCAGCAGCGCGCGCAGGCTGGTCAGCGGGTCCTGATCGCAAGGCACAAAGGCCTCGGGGTCGAACCGCGCCTGCCGGTTGATCTGCGCGGCCTCACCATGGCATTTCCACACCGTGTCGGGCTTCATGCCGATGATGGAATAGCGCCCGCGCACCTCGCCGCCGGTCACCGATTCCAGCATGAAGGCATCCTTGGCAGCGCCCGTCAGCTTGAGCATCAGCGACACCGGCGTGTCGAGATCCGCCGCAAGACGTGCATAGACCACTTGGTTCTGACCGGCCTCGTAGCCGGGGGCGAAATCGTCGAAACTGGGAATGAGCGTGGCCATGAGCTTACCGGATATTCGTGAGCACGGCGTTGACCGCCGCCTGATCGACGTTGACGCCCGCGCGCTGCTGCACATCGGCGTTGAAGGCAGAGAACAGGTCTTGCGCGACGGAATTGCCCGCCTGCTGGCGCAGGATCTGCGAGAGCATCTGCACCTGCGCGTCCTGCATGTCGACCGGGGTGACCTCGTCTAGCCGGATGACGACGGCGCCGTCATTGGCGGGCAGGGCGCGGGTCTCTCCGGGCTGCATCTCGAACAACGCGGCGATCACGCTGGCGGCAAGGCCGTCGGGCTGGCTGTCGCGGCGCAGGCCGCTGCTGGTCTGGGTGCTCAGCCCCTCGTCTTCGAAGCTGGCACCGCCTGCGATCGCCTCGGCCTTCACCTCGGCCTGCGCGGTGAGCGCCTCGGCGGCTTTCTCGGCGTCCCAAAGCTGGCGGACCTCGTCAGCCACATCGTCATAGGGGGCCGGTGCGGGCGGGTTGATGGCATCGACGCGCAGGGCGAACAAGCCGCCATCGCCCAGCCGTTCGATGGCCGGATAGTCGCCTTCGACTGCCTGTGCGGCGGCGGTGTTGAAGGCGCTGTATTGCGCCGGCCCGTCGCTGCTGCTTTCGGTCCAGTCGATCTGGCCAAGCTGCATGTCGGTGTCCGCGGCGAGCTCTTCCAGCGTCGCGCCGCCGGCCAATTCGTCATCCAGCGCCTGTGATTGCGCGTCGATGGCCTTGCGGGCCTCGTCCATGGCGACGCCGTCGCGCAGGGCATCGCGGGCTTCTTCGAAGCTGGTTTCCTGCGCCGGGAAAACCCCGTTCACCCGGTACAGCGCCGGGCCAAAAGGCGATGGTGCCGGGCCGACCACCTCGCCAGTCTGCGCGGCAAACACCGCATCGGCGGCCTCGCCCAGCTGCTCTGCGTCCTGATCGCCAAGGTCGGTGTCTTCGATCTGCAGGCCGCGGGTTTCGACCTCGTCTTCGAAGCTCGCCGCGCCAGAGGCGATGCGTTCGGCGGCAGCCTGCGCTTCGGCCTCGTTGCCATAGACCAGCCGTTCGACCAGACGCCGCTCGGGCATGTTGAATTCGGCGCGCCGTTCCTCGTAGGTGGCGCGCAGCACGTCCTCGGTGATCTCGACGCTGTCGATGATCATCGACGGCGTGAGCCATGCATAGGTGATCGCGTGGGTTTCGGGCAGGGTGAAGCGGTCGATGTTGGCATCGTACCAGTCTTTCAGCTGCGCCTCGGTCGGTTCGGGAATGCCGATGGTCAGCGCATCGCGGCCCAGCGTCGCCCATGTCAGGCTGCGGGTTTCGCCGGCATAGCCAAGCAGCGTGTCGATATAGGTGTCGGGCAGGGTGGTTCCGGCAAGGATCGCGCCTTGCAGGATCGAGCGGGCGGCATCGGCGCGCAGGCTGTCCTCGAACGCGCCTTCGTTCAGACCGGCGTTGCTCAGCGCAAAGGCATAGGCATCGCGGTTGAAGCTGCCGTCGGGGCCGGAAAAGGCGTCGATGTCCTGCAGCGATCTGGCCACCTGCGCATCGCCCACCGACAGGCCGATCTGCAACGCCTCGTTGTCGAGCGCGGCGTTGCTCACCACGCGGGCCAGAACCTGCTGGGTCAGCCCCATCTGCCGCGCCTGTTCCAGCGTCACCGCCTGCCCGGATTGCTGTGAAAGCTGGCGCATCTCGCTGTCAAGCGCGCGGGCGTAATCGGAGCCCTTGATCGGGATGTCGCCCGCGGTTCCGATACGGTCGGTGGTGCCGGTGAAATTCACCGTGCCAAAGGCGCCGAAGCCGACAAAGGACGCGATCAAAACGCCCCAGACCGCATATTTTGTGATGCCGTTCTTGCGCGTCATGGTGCGTTTTCCCCGTATTGTCTGCCTTGGCCTCGTGGCGCCAGTGTCTAAGCCGCGCCGTCACTGCCCGCAAGGGGCCAGTCCAGCGCCGCAAGCCGGTCGAACAGCTCTTCGATGCCGCTTCGGTTCACATTGGCGTAGGCGATGCGAAGATGGCGCGCGCCGGTGGCATCGCCGGCAGGCGTGAACATGGTGCCCGGCAGCACCAGAACACCGGCCTCTGGCACCAGCTTGGGGCCCAGTTCGTCGGACGACATGGCAAACGGGTGTTCGAGATAGGCAAAATAGGCGCCAAGCCCCTTGAGCACCCAGCCCTTTTCCTCAAGCTTGGGCATGTTGTCGGCGATGGCGGCGCGGCGATTAAGGATCTCGTCGCGCTCGCCCGCGAGCCAGTGCGACAGGTTTTCAAGCCCCCAGAGCGCCGCGTGCTGGCCGAGCTGCGGCGCGCAGATCGCCACGGTGTCCTGAAATTTCTCGATCTCCTGCAACAGCGCCGGGTCGGCGATGATCGCGCCAACGCGGTGGCCGGTCAGGCGATAGGCCTTGGAAAAGCTGTAAAGCTGCACCAGCGTCTCGTCCGCGCCCTTGCGATTGAGCAGGTCATGCGGCGCGCCGCTGCGGCTGTCGAAATCCTTGTAGGTTTCGTCGACGATCAGCTTCAGGCCCTTTTCCACCGCCAGATCGAACAGCGCGTTCAGCGTCTCGGCGGGGTATTCGACGCCGCCGGGGTTGTTGGGCGACACCAGCACGATGGCCTGCGTGCGCTCGGTGATCAGGGCGCGGGCAGTGTCGGCATCGGGGAGCAGCTGCTCATCGGTGGGCAGCGGGACGGTGGTGACGCCCTGCATGTCGAGCCACATCTTGTGATTGAAATACCACGGCACCGGCAGCAGCACCTCGTCGCCATTGCCGCAGATCGCCGACAGGGTCGCGGCGAAGGCCTGATTGCAACCGGCGGTGATGGCGACCCGCTCTGGCGCGACCGGGGCGCCGTAATGGGCCGACCAGTTGGCGGCCAGCGCCTCGCGCAGCGCGGGCAGGCCAAGCACGGGGCCGTAAAGGTGGGTTTCCGGCTTTTCCAGCGCCTCGGCCATGGCGCGACGCAGCGGTGCGGGCGGCGGGTCGATGGGGGCGGCCTGGCTGACGTTGATCAGCGGGCGTTCGGGCGGGAAGGTGATGCCAGCAATCCAGCGCTTGGCCTCCGGCACGGGGGGCACAAAGGTCGATTGGGTGCTGCTGCTGTGGGTCATGATCTGTCCTGCCTCGAAATTTGCCGCACGCTAGCAGCGGCGGCGGGCAGGGGGAAGGGTCAGACTGCGGCCGCAAAGACGTGGTCTGGTGACCGTCGCACTGGCAGATCGCGCAAGCGTTTCGCGGGGGCGCATCCTGTCGCAGCCCTTCGCCACCCGGGCCCGCCTTGGCGACTGGTTGAAGGGCGCGGCGGAACAGAAAACCCCGCGCCTTGATCGGGCGCGGGGCAAAGTCGAGATCATCCGGGATCGGGCGCTCAGTCGCTGACGCCGCGATAGGGTTTGACGTATTGCAGCGCCATGTCCCACGGGAAAAAGATCCACGTGTCCTGACTGACCTCGGTGATGTAGCTGTCGACCATCGGCTTGCCCTTGGGCTTGGCATAGACCGTTGCCACATGCGCTTTGGGCAGATGCTTGCGCACCACTTCCAGCGTGCGACCGGTGTCGACCAGATCATCGACGATCAGCACGCCGGTGCCGTCGCCCATCACTTCCATGTCGGGAAACTTGATGACCTTGGGCTCGCTTTGCGCCCGATGATTGTAGCTTTTCACCGAGATCGTATCGACAAGCCGGATGTCCAGCTCACGCGCGACGATCATCGCCGGGGCCATGCCGCCGCGGGTGATGGCGACAACGGCGCGCCAGCCGCCATCCGCGGGGCCGTGCCCCTGCATCCTCCAGGCCAGCGCCCGCGCGTCGCGGTGCAGCTGGTCCCAGCTGACGTGAAATCCTTTTTCATGCGGCAGGCGATCCAGATCCATGGCGTGTCTCCTCAGGCTTTGGTGATGTCCGGCGCGTCCACCGCCTTCATTCCGACCACGTGATACCCTGCATCGACGTGGTGAGTCTCGCCCGTCACACCGCTGCCGAGATCGGACAGCAGGTACAGCGCCGAGCCGCCGACATCGTCGATGGTCACGTTGCGCCGCAGCGGCGAGTTGTAGGCGTTCCAGTTCAGGATATAGCGGAAATCACCGATGCCGCTGGCGGCCAACGTCTTGATCGGTCCGGCAGAGATGGCGTTGACGCGGATACCGTCCTTGCCCAGATCCTCGGCCAGATAGCGCACCGAGGCTTCCAGCGCGGCCTTGGCAACGCCCATGACGTTGTAATGGGGCATGATGCGCTCGGCGCCGTAATAGGTCAGCGTGATCGCCGAGCCACCCTTGGTCATCATCTTCTCGGCACGCTGCATCACGGCGGTGAAGCTGTAGACCGAGATATCCATGGTCAGCGTGAAATTGTCGCGGCTGGTGTCGACATAGCGCCCGCGCAGCTCGTTCTTGTCGGAAAAGCCGATGGCGTGGACGATGAAATCGATGTTGTCCCAGCGCTGTTTGATTCCGTCGAACAGCGCGTCGATCGACGCCTCGTCGCCTACGTCACAGGGCAGCACGAAATCCGATCCCAGTTGCGCGGCCAGCGGGCCGACCCGCTTTTTCAGCGCGTCCCCCTGATAGGAAAAGGCCAGCTCGGCGCCAGCGGCGCTCAGCGCCTTGGCGATGCCCCATGCGATCGACTTGTCGTTTGCGAGGCCCATGATCAGGCCGCGCTTGCCCGCCATCAGAGTGTTTGACATTCCCATTCCCCAACCGGCATTGCTATGTTTCCGATCCCTTTAGACAAAGCCCGGCAGGGCTTCAAGGGCCGGGACTGTTGGCGCCCCACAGCAATGGAGATCATGATGTCTGACCGCACCGGAATATTCGCGGGGGACGACCCCTTTGCCATTGCCCGCAGCTGGCTGGCCGAGGCCGAAGCGAGCGAGCCGAATGATCCAAACGCCATCGCCCTGTCGACCGTCGATGCGCAGGGAATGCCCAACGCCCGCATGGTGCTGCTCAAGGATATCGAGGACGCGGCCTTTGTGTTCTACACCAATTACACCAGCGCCAAGGCACAAGAAATTGAACAGGGCGGCAAGGCCGCCTTTGTCATGCATTGGAAATCGCTGCGCCGACAGATCCGGGTGCGCGGCACGGTCACCCGCGAAGACGGGCCGCAAGCGGATGCCTATTATGACTCGCGCTCGCTGAAGTCGCGACTCGGGGCATGGGCCTCGCAGCAAAGCCAGCCTTTGGCCTCGCGCGCGGCCCTGATGGCAGAGGTGGCAAAAGTGACGGCGAGCCATGGCCCGATGCCTGCCCGCCCGCCTTTCTGGGGGGGATTCAGGATCGCTCCGATTGAAATTGAGTTCTGGGCCGATGGCGCCTTCCGGTTGCATGACCGGTTTTGCTGGCGGCGCCAGACGATATCTGACCCTTGGTCAGTAAAACGGCTTAATCCTTAGGCTGATACTAAGTTGACGCAGGGGACACTATAAAAAACTGTTCCATACATCCCTTGCATTCCATGTGCACAGTATCGCAAGAGGGGGCGGGGATACGCGAACAAGAACAATGGAAACACAGTTGAAACAGCACTATGATGAGGCGCAGCACGTCCTCGGCAAAGTGAAGTGGTTTGATCCAGTTAAGGGATTCGGCTTCGTTATTGCCGATGCAGGGGGGCCGGATATCCTTTTGCATGCGAACGTTTTACGCAACTTTGGGCAGAGTTCCGTCGCAGACGGTGCTTGTATTGAAATCACGGTCCAGCGCACCGACAGGGGCGTGCAGGCCATCGAGGTCCTGAAGATCTCGCCGCCGGAAGTGCCGGAAGGATTGCCGCTTGCAGACTTCGAGGGAATCGATCCCGAGATCATGCGGGCCGCTCCGCTGGAACCGGCGCGGGTGAAATGGTTCGACAAGGCCAAGGGGTTTGGCTTTGCTAATATTTTCGGCTCTTCCGACGATATCTTCATTCACATCGAAGTGCTGCGCCGGTCAGGCCTTGCCGACCTTCAGGCTGGCGAGGCGCTGGCGCTTCGCAAAATTCCGGGCAAACGTGGCCTGATGGCAACCGAGGTTTGGGCATGGGAAGCCGCACTCCCCACTTCCTGACGCTGCTCGCGCTGCTGGCGGCCTCACCCGTCAGCGCTGCCGAGTGCCGCGACGATACGCTCTGGTTGCGCGGCGACTGGGGATCGGCGCGTTTTCACGTCTCTGTCGCGGATGATGCGGCCGAGCGCGCGCAGGGGCTGATGTACGTTCAGAAGATGCCAAGCGCCACGGGGATGCTGTTTGCCTACGAGCGCGAGCAGCCCGTATCCTTTTGGATGAAGAACACCTTCATTCCGCTCGATATGATCTTTGCCGATGCAAGTGGTCGGGTCACGCGGGTGCATTCCAACGCGGTGCCCCATGACGAGACCCCGATCCCCAGCGGAGCGCCGGTGCGCTACGTTCTGGAGATCAACGCGGGGCTGGCAAAGCAGATGGGCATTGCGCCCGGCAGCCAGATTCAACACCCGGCCATCGCCGATCCGGTCTGGCCGTGCGACTAAGACGCGTTTTCGCTCTTTTCAATCCCATGCCTCGCCTGTAAACGAGGCCCGTCGGGGCGTAGCGCAGCCTGGTAGCGCGTCTGTTTTGGGTACAGAAGGCCGTGAGTTCGAATCTCGCCGCCCCGACCATCTTCCTCAGCACCACATCTTGATCCGTTCCGCCGCGCTGACTCGTCGAGTCGCGTGGTTTTGCCGGTTTTTTGATCACGCGGCAGTGCTCCGCCTGCATGGGCCGGGCCGGGGCGAAAAAACGCCAATCCGCTGAGTTATCTTCAGGCAAGTTCTCAACAGCTGTGGATAAACAACGCCGCTCGGCAGGTTTTCCCAAGGGAACAGGCCAGCCCGTCGCAGGGTGCAAATGTGGATAAGGCAAGAGCAACCCATAGCCCTAGTGGCACGGCTTTGGGTCAATACCAAATATATGTAAAAAGGGTCAAAAAATTCGTTGACCATTACCTTAGATTGAGGCCAGTTTGTGTAGACCCGAGGTCGCGACACAAGATGTAGTGGTCTTTGGCGGGGATAAACCGACACGACATAGCAGTGACAGACCGCGGCGAGGCGGCGACGAGGGCAGGGCAACTGCCATCGGCTGGTCGGGTGTTCCTGCGCTTCGGGGGTGGTTTGAGCATATCTGAAGGCAGAGGCAGAGCGATGAAGATCGAGAGAAAATACACCCGGGCAGGTCAGGACGCCTATGCAGGGATCGAGTTCGTCACCACGAGCTCGGAGATCCGCAACCCGGATGGCAGCACTGTCTTCAAGCTCGACACGCTCGAGGTTCCCGCAAACTGGAGCCAGGTCGCATCGGACGTCATCGCGCAGAAGTATTTCCGCAAGGCTGGCGTGCCCACCGACCTGAAAAAGGTTGCGGAAAAGGGCGTGCCGCAGTTCCTGTGGCGCTCCGTCCCGGCCAATGCTGACACGCCGCGCACCGGCGAAACCTCGGCCAAGCAGGTGTTCGACCGGCTGGCAGGGGCCTGGGCTTATTGGGGCTGGAAAGGCGGCTATTTCGGCTCCGAGGATGACGCCCGCACCTATTACGACGAAATGCGCCACATGCTGGCGGCGCAGGTCGCAGCGCCCAATTCGCCGCAGTGGTTCAACACCGGCCTGCATTGGGCCTATGGCATCGACGGCCCGTCGCAGGGGCACTTCTACGTCGACTACAAGACCGGCAAGCTGACCAAATCCAAATCCGCCTATGAACACCCGCAGCCGCACGCCTGCTTCATCCAGTCCGTCAGCGACGATCTGGTCAACGAGGGCGGCATCATGGATCTGTGGGTGCGCGAGGCGCGCCTGTTCAAATATGGCTCGGGCACCGGCACCAACTTCTCCAGCCTGCGCGCAGCGAACGAGCCGCTGTCGGGCGGCGGCAAGTCGTCGGGCCTGATGGGCTTTCTGAAGATCGGCGATCGCGCCGCGGGCTCGATCAAGTCGGGCGGCACCACGCGCCGCGCCGCCAAGATGGTGATCTGCGATGCCGACCACCCCGATATCGAGGAATTCATCAACTGGAAGGTCAAGGAAGAGCAGAAGGTCGCCAGCCTTGTCGCCGGGTCCAAGATGCACGAGCAGATGCTCAACGGTATCTTTGCCGCGATCCGCAACTGGGACGGTCTGGAATCGGATGCCTATGAGGCCAACGCCAACCTCGGGCTGAAAAAGGCCATCCGCGAGGCCAAGAAGGTGTCGATCCCCGAGACCTATATCAAGCGCGTGCTGGATTACGCGCGGCAGGGCTATGCCTCGATCGAATTTCCGACCTACGACACCGATTGGGATAGCGAAGCCTACGCCTCGGTTTCCGGCCAGAATTCCAATAACTCGATCCGCGTCACCGACGCCTTCCTCGACGCGGTCCGCAAGGGCCAGCCGTGGGAGCTGATCCGCCGCACCGATGGCTCGGTTGCCAAGACCGTCGATGCCAAGGAGCTGTGGGAACAGATCGGCCACGCGGCCTGGGCCTGCGCAGATCCGGGCATCCAGTTCCATGATACCGTCAACGCTTGGCACACCTGCCCCGAAGATGGCGCGATCCGCGGCAGCAACCCGTGCTCGGAATACATGTTCCTTGACGATACCGCCTGCAATCTTGCGTCGATGAACCTGCTGACCTTCCTGCAGGACGGGCGCTTTGACGCCGAAACCTACATGCATGCGACGCGGCTCTGGACGCTGACGCTGGAAATCTCGGTGCTGATGGCGCAGTTCCCGTCGAAGGAAATCGCGCAGCGCAGCTATGATTTCCGCACGCTGGGCCTTGGCTATGCCAATATCGGCGGCTTGCTGATGAACATGGGCCTTGGCTATGACAGCGACGAGGGCCGCGCCCTTGCCGGCGCGCTGAGCGCGATCATGACCGGCGTCGCCTATGCCACCTCTGCCGAGATCGCTGGAGAGCTGGGCGCTTTCCCGGGCCATGAGCGTAACGCAGAACACATGCTGCGCGTCATCCGCAACCACCGCACCGCCGCCTTCGGGCAAAGCGAGGGTTACGAGGGCCTCGCCGTCAAGCCGGTGCCGCTGGATATCGACAACTGCCCCGATCACAAGCTGGTCGAGCTGGCCCAGACCAGCTGGGACGAGGCGCTGCGCCTTGGCGAGGCGCATGGCTATCGCAACGCGCAGGTGTCGGTGATCGCCCCCACGGGCACCATCGGCCTTGTGATGGATTGCGACACCACCGGCATCGAGCCCGATTTCGCGCTGGTGAAATTCAAGAAGCTCGCGGGCGGCGGTTACTTCAAGATCATCAACCGCTCGGTTCCCGGCGCGCTTGAAAAGCTGGGCTATGGCTCGGCGCAGATCGAAGAGATCGTGTCCTACGCTGTCGGTCACGGCAGCCTCGGCAATGCGCCCGGCATCAACCACACATCGCTGCGCAGCCGAGGCTTCGGCCAGACGCAGATTGAAAAGATCGAAGCCTCGCTGGCCACCGCCTTTGACATCCGCTTCGTGTTCAACCAGTGGACGCTCGGGGCCGAATTCTGCCGCGACGTTCTGAAGGTTCCGGCGGAAAAGCTCAACGATGCCAGCTTCGAGCTGCTGCGCCATCTTGGCTACAGCAAGGCCGAGATCGACGCCGCCAACGATCACGTTTGCGGCACCATGACGCTGGAAGGCGCGCCGCATTTGCGCCCCGAGCATATCGGCATCTTTGACTGCGCCAACGCCTGCGGCAAGAAGGGCAAGCGCTACCTGTCGGTCGAAAGCCACATCCACATGATGGCGGCGGCGCAGAGCTTTATCTCGGGCGCGATTTCCAAGACCATCAACATGCCCAACTCGGCGACGGTCGCGGATTGTCAGGCTGCTTACGAGCTGTCGTGGTCGCTCGGGGTCAAGGCCAATGCCCTGTACCGTGACGGATCGAAACTGTCGCAGCCGCTGGCCTCGGCGCTGATCGAAGACGATGACGATGCGCTCGAAATTCTGGAAACCGGCACGCCGCACGAAAAGGCGCAGGTCATCGCCGAAAAGATCGTCGAGAAGGTGGTCATCAAGGAAGTGGTCCGCGCCGGGCGCACCAAGATGCCCGAGCGCCGCAAGGGCTATACGCAAAAGGCGGTTGTCGGCGGGCACAAGGTCTATCTGCGCACCGGCGAATATCAGGACGGCGCGCTTGGCGAGATCTTCATCGACATGCACAAGGAAGGCGCAGGCTTCCGTGCGATGATGAACAACTTCGCTATCGCCGTGTCGGTCGGCCTGCAATATGGCGTGCCGCTCGAGGAATTCGTCGACGCCTTCACCTTCACCAAGTTCGAACCGGCGGGCATGGTGCAGGGCAATGACAGCATCAAGAACGCCACCTCGATCCTTGACTACATCTTCCGCGAACTGGCGGTGAGCTATCTGGATCGCACTGACCTTGCCCATGTCAAACCCTCCGGGGCGACCTTCGACGATCTGGGCCGCGGCGAGGAAGAGGGCGTCAACAACGTCAAGGAACTGTCCGAAGGCACCGCGGCGCGCTCGCTTGAAATGCTCAAGCAAATCTCCTCGACGGGCTATCTGCGCAAGCGTTTGCCGCAGGAACTGGTGGTGCTACAGGGCGGTCAGGCGACGATGACCGGCACCGGCGGTGCGATGGCGGTATCCGCACAAAGCAGCGTCGCCACGCTGACCGGGACCACCTCGGCCACTGCGATGGATGCGCGGGTCAAGGCCAAGATGCAGGGCTACGAGGGCGAGGCCTGCGGCGAATGCGGCAATTACACGCTGGTGCGCAACGGCACCTGCATGAAGTGCAACACCTGCGGCTCGACTTCGGGCTGTAGCTGACGGAACCACGAGGGCGGGGTGCAGCACTGCGCCCTGTCTGCCTCCGGGACGGGTGCGCTCGTCCTGTCGCGGGCAAGGCAGCAGGCATAAAACAGTCCGGGCGGTAAATCATAAGCCTTGTCAGCGAACCTTCAGGGGCTCCCGTTCGGGGGCCCCCTTTTTCACTTGATGGTCAGGCGCAGGGTGAAATCCTCGAAGCCGTTGCTGCGCATCAGCGGAGAGACGTTGATCTGGTAGGGGCGGCGCTGCGTGACAAAGCTGTAATCGTCGCGGCAATCGGCCACGCCGACGATGGCGAAACAGGTATTCTGGCTGCCAAACAGCTGCACCCGCGCGGTCTGGCCCGCCCCGGAGCCAAAGCTGAAACACAGGGGCGCGCTGTCGGACACCCGGCCCGAGACCTCGCCCGACGAGGCGCCTCTGGAGAACTTGATCTCGTGACAGCCCTGAGCAAGCGCGCCGGTGGCGCACAGCCCGAAGGCAAGGGTTGCGGCAAGAAACGTCATGGCGCTGGTCTCCGCTGGGCTGATGGCTTCCGTAAGGGAAGCTTAGGCCGACGGCCCTGCACCTGTCCAGCTTCGGCGCAAAGGGGTGGCGCAGCTGTTCCAGCCTGCGTTGCCCTTGCCTGATCTGCTGTACCTGTTTGTCCGGTTTGCCGGAATGCGGCGCGGATCGTGTCGATCAACCCTGAAACGCCTAGAGCGCGTGATCCTTCAGGGCCTTGCGGATCAGCTTGCCATTCGGGTTGCGCGGCATGGCATCGACGCGGACAAAGGCGCGCGGCTGCTTGTAACGGGCAAGACGCTCGGCAGCGCGGGCACGCAGCGCCTCGTCCAAGGGGGCGGCTGCAACATAAAAAGCGGCGATGACAAAGACGCCGGGCTTGATCTCGATATCGGTCACACCGATCTCGCTCAGACCGGGAAGGCCCGCCAGCGTCGCCTCGACCTCCAGCGGCGAGACGCGATAGCCGCCCGCGTTCATCATGTCATCGCCGCGCCCAAGGTAGGTGATCGCGCCGTCCTTGGCCATGGCGCCGGTATCGCCGCTGAGAAACCACTCGCCGGCGTATTTCGCCGCCGTCTCTTCGGGCGCCCCGAGATAGCCCAGCATCAGGCCGGGATCGCTGCGATGGATCGCGATGCTGCCGGGGGTGCCAAAGGGCACCGGTGCATTATCCTCGCCCAGAATGGCGACGCGCCGACCGGGCTGCGGGCGCCCCAGCGTGCCCTCGGGGGCGCCGCGCCCCGGCGCTCCGGAAATCGGGGTCGAGCATTCCGACATGCCGTAGGCTTCAAAGATCTCGGTTCCGGTTGCCTCGCGCCAGTGATCGCGGATCGGCTGGGCCAGCTTTTCCCCAGCAGACAGCCCGTGCCGCAGCCTTGGAAGTGCTGGCATCGGGTACTTCAACATCTGCCGGTAAACCCCTGGTGCAGCGGCAAAGATCGTCGCATCATGGCGGTTCAGCAGCAGCGCCAGTTGCGCGGGGTCACTCCCGGCGGCGGGGATCAGCGCGGTGGCGCCCCGCGTCCAGGGATCCATCAGGCCGGTGCCCAGTGTATAGGTCCAGTTGAAGGCGCCCGCATGCAGCAGCCGGTCGCAAGAGCGCAGGCCGTACCAGCCATCCATCATCATCTGCCGCGCCCAGATGGCGCGATGCGCATGGCCCACGGCGCGCGGCACGCCCGAGGTGCCCGAGGTGTAGATGACATAGGCCAGCCGGTCTGGATCGCCCATGTCGTAGTCGGCGGGGGGCAGATCGTGCCAAGGCTCATAGATTTCGGGTCCAAGCACCGGCAGGGACGTTTCCGGGCAGGCGATGCCGGTACCGCGCAGGATCGCTGCCGGTTTCAGGGTCGCGAGCATCGGCGCAACCTCGCGCGCGGTCAGCTGCGACGAGGTTGGCACCGGCACGATACCAGCGGCGAGGGCACCAAGATAGGCGATCGGGAAGTCGACGGTGTTACCCAGCCGCATCAGCACGATGTCTCCGGGCTGCACACCGGCCCGCAGCAGCCCGCTGGCGGTGCCGCGGACCGCCGCGACCAGCCGGGCATAAGACCAGCTTTGCGCCCCGGTGGGCGTGACCACGCTTAGCGCGATCTTGTCCGGACACGCCTCTCCGGCGCGCAGCACATGGGCGGCAAGATTGAAGGGCGCGGGACAGGGCGCAAAGGCGCCGTCATCAAAGATCGAAACCATGGTCTTGGGGTAGGCCTCGCGCAGCAGCGTTGCAAGCAAAACGGCGCGGCCCTATAGCAATGCCATGACACGCGATCCAAAGACCCTCATCCGCCTTGCCCGCGAGACCGGCGAAGACACCGTGGCCGAGCCTCTCGATCTTGGTGCGCGGGTGCGCGAGCTGCGCAAGGAACGCGACTGGACGCTGGAACAGGCGGCGCGACAGGCGGGGCTGGCCCGCTCGACCCTGTCCAAGATCGAGAATGGGCAGATGTCGCCCACCTATGATGCGCTCAAGAAGCTGGCGGTGGGGCTTGGCATCGGTGTGCCGCAACTGTTCTCGCCGCCGCGCAAGGATCAGGTGTCGGGGCGGATGGTCCACACTCGCGACGGTGAGGGGCTGCATCAGGCCACCGTCACCTACGAGCATGAATTGCTGGCGGAGACCCTGACCAAAAAGAAGATGCTGCCCTATCGCGCCCGCGTGCGGGCTCGCAGCATGGATGAATTCGACGGCTGGGTGCGCCACGATGGCGAGGAATTCCTGCTGGTGCTGACCGGCATCATCCGGCTTTACACCGAGTTCTACGAACCCGTCGAAATGCGCCGCGGCGACAGCGCCTATTACGACGCAAGCATGGGGCACAATGTCGTGTCGCTCAGTGCCGAGGACGCAACCATTCTCTGGGTCACGTCGCTCGGCTAGGCCTCAAGGCTCGGCGTTGCGGGCAAGGGCCACGACACGGGCAAGCTCGTCTTCGGCGCTTGAGCGTGTCAATTCCCGAGGCGTAAGGCTCTGATCGCTGCCGCGGCGCATCAGATCGGGAAGATCCGATCCAGTCGGCGTCGCGATCACCGGAGCTTTGTCATGGCGAAAAAGTTCAAGAAGTCTGAGCATTGCAAGATCCTCCCCAGGTCATGATGCCGTGAAATCGCGTCCGGGTCCATCGTTGTCTGGACCCGACCGGTCGAACCGGACTAGCCCGACATACGCGAAAGCTGATAGGGCATCCGGTCGCCGAACAAGACATCCTCGACCTCTTCGCGCGCTTCGAAAAGCGACAGGTCGTTTTGCTCTGCAACCAGCTCTGCAAGGTATTCCAGACGGTCTGGCGGGGTAGACAAGAATTTGCGGTCAAGCCCCGGAAACCGCTGTTCGAGACGACGCGCTGCGCTGTCCCAGTCGTTGGCGATACTGTTCCATTCCATGGCCTGTTTCCTCCCGGCGATTGGTCATGAGCGGAGAACGCGGGACGGGTGAGCAAGGTTCCGTCTGCACGTGCGCAGATTCTACCATAACGAGAGGCGCCGATACAGAACACAATGCGCTCATTTTTCCGGCAGCAGACCCCTTGGCGCGAACCTGAGCACCAGCAGCAGGATCACCCCCATGGTGAGCAGGCGCATGTGCTGAACCGAGTCCAGCAGGTGATTTCTGATCGCGGAGTCATCCGCCATGCCAGCGGTGAGTAGGCCCATCAGCCACTGGCCCATCGGTTCGACCTGCACCCAGAGAAACCAGATCAGAAAGCCGCCGAGCACCGCCCCAAGGTTGTTGCCCGAGCCGCCGACAATCACCATCACCCAGATCAGAAAGGTATAGCGCAGCGGCTGGTAGCTTGACGGCGTCAGCTGCCCGTCCAGCGTGGTCATCATGGCGCCAGCGATCCCGCACAGCACGCTGCCAAGGATGAACACCTGAAGATGGCGGGCGGTGACATCCTTGCCCATGGCCTCGGCGGCTTCCTCGTTGTCGCGAATGGCGCGCATCATTCGCCCCCAAGGCGATTTCAGCGCCAGCTGCGCCAGCACCAGCACCGCGACCAGCACGGCGGCGAACAGCAGCGAATAGCCGACCTTGACATAAAGCGTCGAGGCGGTGGTGACATCCAGCCCCATCCCGGCGGCGCGCTCGGCAAAGCCGGGGGTCTGTTGCAGGTCGATCTCATAAGGCAGGGGCCGGGGCAGGCCGATCACGTTCTTGACGCCGCGCGCCAGCCAGTCCTCGTTCTTGAGCACGGCGATGATGATCTCGGCAATGCCAAGCGTCGCGATGGCCAGATAATCGGATCGCAGCCCCAGCGCCGTCTTGCCGATCATCCATGCCACGCCCGCCGCCAGCAGCCCACCCACCGGCCATGCCAGCAACACCGGCAGGCCCAGCCCGCCAAGATAACCGGTTGCGGCAGGATCGACCGACTCGATCGCCGCTGTCGCCGGGTCGAGCACCCAGCGAAACGCCACCAGCCCGACAAGGAGGATCGCCGCAACCGCAAGCCCGCGCCGCCGATGCGCCAGCCCGCGCCACGCCAGCGCCGCCAGCGTGATCACCGCCGCGCCAAGGATCAGCGCGGCGATGGCCCGCCCGCCGCCCGCCGCCCAGGCAGCTGGCACCGGCGCCACCGAGGTCAGCACCACCGCCAGCCCGCCCAGCGCTACAAAGCCCATGACCCCGACGTTGAACAGCCCCGCGAGGCCCCACTGCAGGTTGACCCCCAGCGACATGATCGCGCTCACCAGCCCCATGTTGAGGATGATCAGCGCCGAATTCCAGCTTTGCAGCACCCCGGTGCCAAGGATCAGCGCCGCCACCAGCGCAAACAGGCCAAGCGCTCTCATATGGATTTCCCCCGGAACAGGCCGGTCGGCCGGAACAGCAGCACGATGATCAGGATGACAAAGCTGACCGCGAATTTGTAATCGGTGCCCATCAGTTGCACGAGCCCGTCCGGCGCAAGCGAGGCGGGCAGCAGATAGCCCAGCACCTTCTTCCATGCATAGGTGAACAGCACCTCGGAAAAGGCGATGACGAAGCCGCCAGCGATGGCCCCGACGGGCGATCCGATGCCGCCCACGATGGCGCTGGCAAAGATTGGCAGCAGCAATTGGAAATAGGTGAAGGGCTTATAGCTCTTGTCCAGCCCGTAAAGCGTGCCGGCCACCACCGCCAGCGCCGCGACGATGACCCATGTCACCCGCACCACGGTTTCGGGGTTGATGCCCGACAGCAGCGCCAGTTCCTCGTTGTCGGAATAGGCGCGCATCGACTTGCCGGTGCGGGTGTGGTTGAGAAACCAGAACAGCAGCGCCACCACCAGCACGGCCACCACCACGGTGATCGCCTGCGTCGATTTCAGCGCCAGCCCCTCGTCCAGCCCCGACCACGCCTTGAAATCGCGCGCCGAGATCAGGAACCGCTCGCCATCGGCAAAGCTCTGGTCATCCGGCCCGATGATGAATCGCGTGATACCGTTGTAGACGAACATCACCCCCATAGACACGATCACAAGGATCACCGGCTTGGCCTTCTGCGCGCGGTAGAAACGATAGACCATCCGGTCGGTCAGCAGCAGCAGTGCCGCCGCGCCGAGGATGCCGAACGGGATCGCCAACAAGGCGGTCGGCAGCGGCCCAAGGCCGATCCCCAGCGCTTGCAGCCCCCATGTCACAAAGATCGTCACCATGGTGCCAATCGCCATGGTGTCGCCATGGGCAAAATTGGAAAACCGCAGGATCGCATAGATCAGCGTCACCCCAAGCGCGCCAAGCGCCAGCTGGCTGCCATAGGCCAGCGCCGGGATCAGCACGAAATTCGCCAGCGCGACCAGCGCATTCAGCAGATCCATCCGCTACCCCCTTCAGGCCCAACCGGGCCGGTCAACCTTGCCAAACCACACACCTGTTCAACCACCAAGGAAACTGCGCCGCACCTGCGGATCGTCCAGTAATTCGCGCCCGGTGCCGGTGTGGGCATTCGCCCCCTGCACCAGAACATAGCCCTTGTCCGCGATTTCCAGCGCCTGTCGGGCGTTCTGCTCCACCATCAGCACCGGCAGCCCGCTGCGGGCCACCTCGATGATCCGGTCAAACAGCTCATCCATCACGATGGGCGACACACCGGCGGTCGGCTCGTCCAGCATCAGCACCTTGGGCTGGGTCATCAGCGCCCGCCCAACGGCTACCTGCTGGCGTTGCCCGCCGGACAGCTCGCCCGCTGCCTGCCGCCGTTTGTCACGAAGAATCGGGAACAGCTCGTACACCTGTTCCAGCGTGTCGCGGAAATCGTCTTTGCGGATGAACGCGCCCATCTCAAGGTTCTCCTCGACGCTGAGCGAGGCAAAGATGTTGTGGGTCTGCGGCACGAACCCCATGCCCTTGCGCACCCGCGCCTGCGGGCTCAGCGCGGTGATATCCTCGCCATCCAGCCGAACCGAGCCGCCGCGCAGGTTCAGCATTCCGAACACCGCCTTCATCGCGGTCGACTTGCCCGCACCATTGGGCCCGACAATGACCGCGATCTCCCCGCGCTCGACCGCGATGGTGCAGCCATGCAGAATATCCGCGCCGCGCCCGTAGCCGCCGGTCATCGCCTCGCCGATCAGAAACGGCCCGCCTAGCGCCGCCCGCTCGTGGCCGCCCCGCACCGGGCGCGCCTCGCCCATCCCCGCAGGATTGCCGATCGACAGATCCCGGTTGCCCCGATCATCAAAGCTCATGCGCCGCGCCCTGGTTTCTTCTGGCCCAAAATATCCCGGGGGGCCCGAAGGGCGGGGGCAGCGCCCCCTCCGACATTGCCACTCACGCCAGCGCCTCCCTGTTCTTGAGCCCCGTGCCAAGATACGCCTCGACCACCGCCTCATTGGCCTTGATCTCGTCAATGCTGCCCTCAGCCAGCTTGCGCCCTTCGGCCATCACGATCACCGGTCCACAGATCTTGCCAATGAAATCCATGTCATGCTCGATGACGCAGAACGTATAGCCGCGCTCGCGGTTCAGCCGTAAAATAGTGTCGGCGATGGTCATCAGCAGCGTGCGGTTCACCCCGGCACCGACCTCGTCCAGAAACACGATTTTGGCGTCCACCATCATGGTCCGACCCAGCTCGAGCAGCTTTTTCTGCCCGCCCGACAGATTGCCGGCCTTCTCGTCCTTCAGATGCGAGATCGTCAGGAACTCAAGCACCTCATCGGCTTTCTTCAACAGGGCGGCCTCTTCCTGCGCGATCCGCCCGCGCCCGAACCACGCGTTCCACAGCGTTTCGCCAGCCTGATTGCCGGGCACCATCATCAGGTTCTCGCGGCAGCTCATCGAGGAAAATTCGTGCGCGATCTGAAAGGTGCGCAGCAGCCCCTTGTGAAACAGCTCGTGCGGCGGCAGGCCGGTGATGTCCTCGCCGTCCATGAACACCCGCCCCGAGGTTGGCGGCAGCGCGCCTGCGATGACGTTGAACAGCGTGGATTTTCCGGCGCCGTTCGGCCCCACCAGCCCGGTGATCGCCCCTTTGGCAATCTCGAGCGATGCGCCGTCTACGGCACGAAAACCGCCGAAATGGCGGTGCAGGGTCTCGACCCGGATCAATACGTTACTCCCCAACGGCGCTCTTGTCGGCGCCTGTCTGCGATCATGGCACCAGCCCGGAGCCTCTCGCTCCGGGCCGGGCTTCATGTCATTGCGCCTGTGGCATCACTTGAACGAAACGGTCGAAAACGCCCCGTCCTTGATCTCGTAATACCGATAGCTGCCCGCCGCTTCGCCGGCGCCGACCAGCTCGACATTGGTCGCGCCAACGTAATCCACCTCGCCGCCGTCCGCGATGATCTCCATCGCCTTGCCAAGTTCGCCGGGCAGGATCGGCTCACCGGGCGCATTCGCCACATCCAGCAGATTGGCTGCAACCGCCGCCGAAGACGGCTCGCCGCCCTTCATCATTGCCAGCGCAATCAGCGCCGCCGCGTCATAGCTTTCGCGGGTATACGAGCTTTCGGCGGTCACGCCCGCAGCCGTTGCCAGCTCGGAAAACGCCGTTGCGCCATCGCCCTCTGCCCATGGAATCGAGCCAAAGCTGCCGTCGATGTCATTGCCCAGATCGGCCAGAAGCGCGTCGGAATACATTCCGTCACCCATGGCAAAAGTGTCGAACGCCCCGCTGTCCAGTGCCGCCTGAATGATGCCCTTGCCGCCCGCGTCTGAATAGCCCAGCACCACCAGTACCTCGCCGCCAGCCGAGGCCAGCGCGCCGATTTCGGCGCTGTAATCGCCCTTGCCATCCTCATGCGGCGCGGTGAGGGTGATCGACCCGCCCACTGCCTGAAACGCTGCGTCGAAACTGTCGGCGAAGCCCTTGCCGTAATCGTTGTTGGTGTAGGTCACAGCAACCGAGGTGATGCCGCGCTCGGTCAGGATGTCGGCGAGAACCTCGCCCTGCCGCGCATCCGACGGCGCGGTGCGAAAGAACAACCCGTTGTCTTCGACGCTCGACAGCGCCGGAGAGGTCGCCGACGGCGAAACCATCGGCACGCCGTTGGGCATCGCCACATTGCTCAGGACCGCGCCGGTCACGCCCGAGCAATCGGCGCCCATAATCGCCACCACGCCATCGGTGGTCACCAGACGCTCGGCCGCGGCGGTCGCGGCGGCGGCGTCGATGCAGGTGCTGTCGGCCCGAACGGGCACAAGGGTCACGCCCTCAAGGAACTCGCCGCTGTCATTGACTTCGCTCAGCGCCAGCTCGGCGCTTGCGGCCATCGCCGGTGCCAGGGACTCGATGGGGCCGGTGAACCCGACGATGACGCCGATCTTGGCGTCTTCCGCTTGCACAGCCCCGGTTGCGAGCAGTGATGCGGCAGATGCCAGAAGCCACTTTTTCATGGAAGACTCTCCCTTGCTGGATCCTGTTGGATCTCGATTGCAAAGCGAATCCTAGCTTTCGGTTTGCTGAATGTGAAGAGGCCCGATCAGCCCCCGATCACTCCTTGGCCGAGCTGCTGCCGCGCTCGCGATAGGGGGTGGTCGCGTATTGCGCGCGGTAGCATTTGGAAAAATGCGACGGGCTGGCAAAGCCGCAGGCCAGCGCGACATTGATCACGCTCATATCGGTCTGCATCAACAGGTTGCGCGCCTTTTGCAGGCGCAGTTCCATGTAGTAGCGCTTGGGCGAGCGGTCGAGATAGCGCCGGAACAGCCGTTCCAGCTGGCGCGTCGACATGCCGACCTGACCCGCCAAAAGCGCCGGCGAGATCGGCTCTTCGATGGCGGCTTCCATCTTCTTGATGACCTCGCCCAGTTTGGGGTGGCGCACCCCGATGCGGGTCGGGGTCGATAGGCGCTGGGTGTCGCGGTCGGTGCGGATGGCGGAATAGATCAACTGGTCGGCAACCGCATTGGCCAGATCCTCGCCATGCTGATCCGCGACCAGCTTCAGCATCAGATCAATCGACGAGATGCCCCCGGCGGTCGACATCCGGTTACCATCGATCACAAAGACCGACTTGGTCAGACTCACCTCGGGGAATTCTTCTTCGAAACCGTCGTGGTTTTCCCAGTGGATGGTGGCGCGCTTGCCGTCCATCAGCCCGGCCTCGGCCAGCGCCCAGCTAGCTGTGCACAGCCCGCCCACCACCGGCCCCTTGCGCGCCTCGCGCCGCAGCCAGTTCAGCAGGCGTTTCGTTGTCGCCGATACGATGTCGATGCCGCCGCAGAGCATCACCGTATCGGCGCGGCTTACCTCTGGCAGATCGCCGTCAAGCTCGAACACCGTGCCCGCCGAACAGCGCACCATGCCGCCGCCATCGCCGACGATGCGCCACTCGTAGAGCGGTTTGCCGCTCATGCGGTTGGCAAGGCGCAGCGCCTCGAGCGCGGCGGAAAAGCTCAGCAAGGTGAACTCTGGCAGCAGCACAAAGATGAAACGGCGCGTCCGGTCCGATGCCTCTGGCCTTGCGTCGGCCTGCGATTGCGCCATCCCGACCTCGTTTTCCTGTCGATATATCATGGTGTTCCGACGCGCTGTTGCGGAATGGGCGCTCGTCGGTCTGGTCCAGATGTTCAGACAAGGACTGGGGCGTCAAGCCATGCGCGTCATTTGCTATGGCTTTGCCCCGGCACATTCGCTATAGGCGCTGCACGTTTTCGCTAACGGAGACCGAACGGGAGAGAAGCCATGAGCGAGTGGGACAAATCCAGCTGGAGAACCAAGCCCCGCATCCAGATGCCTGATTATCAGGATCAGGAGGCGCTGGAGCGTGTCGAGGCGCAGCTGTCGAAGTATCCGCCGCTGGTGTTTGCGGGTGAGGCGCGCAAGCTGCGGGCCGAGCTTGGCAAGGCGTCGCGCGGCGAGGCGTTCGTGTTGCAGGGCGGCGATTGCGCCGAGGCCTTCGACCAGTTCACCGGCACCGCGATCCGCGACACGTTCAAGGTGATGCTGCAGATGGCGATGGTGCTGACCTTTGGCGCCAAGGTGCCGGTGGTCAAGGTTGGCCGCATGGCGGGGCAATTCGCCAAGCCGCGCTCGGCGCCCACCGAAACCGTCGACGGCGTCGAGCTGCCCAGCTTCCGCGGTGACATCATCAACGAGCTGGCCTTCACCGCTGAGGCGCGCCGGCCCGATCCGCAGAAGATGCTTCAGGCCTACACACAGGCGGCGGCGACGCTGAACCTGATCCGCGCCTTCAGCACCGGCGGCTATGCCGATGTGCATCAGGTGCACCAGTGGACCCTTGGGTTCACCGAAGGCGAGAAGGCCGCGCGCTACCGCGAGATGGCCACCCGCATCGGCGACACGCTTGATTTCATGCGGGCGGCTGGCATCGACAGCCACCGCTCGGCGGCGCTGCATCAGGTGAACTTCTACACCAGCCATGAATCGCTGCTGCTGGAATACGAAGAGGCGCTGACCCGCGTCGACTCCACTTCCGGCAAGTGGCTGGCTGGCTCGGGCCACATGATCTGGATCGGCGATCGCACCCGGCAGCCGGACGGCGCGCATGTGGAATTCGCCCGCGGCGTGATGAACCCGATCGGCCTGAAATGCGGCCCCTCGATGACGCCCGAAGACCTCAAGGTGCTGATGGCCAAGCTCAACCCGCTGAACGATCCGGGCCGGCTGACGCTGATCACCCGCTTTGGCGCTGGCAAGGTGGCCGAACATCTGCCGCGCCTGATCGAGACGGTGCGCAGTGAAGGTGCCAACGTGCTGTGGGTCTGCGATCCGATGCATGGCAACACCGTCAAATCGGCCTCGGGCTACAAGACCCGGCCGTTTGACAAGGTGCTGTCCGAAGTGCGCGAGTTTTTTGCGGTGCACAAGGATCACAGCACCATTCCCGGCGGCGTGCATTTCGAGATGACCGGTCAGGACGTGACCGAATGCACCGGCGGCGTCTATGCCGTATCCGACGAGAACCTGAGCGATCGCTACCACACCGCCTGCGATCCGCGCCTGAACGCGTCGCAATCGCTGGAACTGGCATTCCTCGTGGCCGAAGAGCTGACCCAGCTGGGCCAGCGCCCGGCCGAGGTTGCTGCGGGCTGACCGCCACGGTTCAGGGCAAAGACCAGCGGCGCTCCGACAGGGGCGCCGTTTTGCGTTTGTGGTGCCTGCGCGAAACCTCGCGGGGCAGCATTGCAGTGCGGAACCCTTTCGCTGCCCCTGCGTAATACCTGCAGGAACCACTCAGCCGGAGGTACTGCCGCTCATGGGCCGCATCCTGATGAAGACCAAACTTGGCGTCGCCATTGCTGCGGGGGCGATTGCCGCCACCCAGTCGGGGGGGCAGGGCGAGCTGTTTCGCGCGTTGCCGCATGACATGCGCGATCTTGGCGAGATGCGCTGGCAGTACCGACCGGTGCTGCTGTTCGCCCCGTCAAGCGACGATCCGACTTATATGCGCCAGATGGCGCTGTTCGACGCCGCGCGCGCCGCGCTTGCCGAGCGCGACATCGTAGTGCTGAGCGACACCGAGCCAAAAGCCGCCTCATATCTGCGGCAGGGGTTTCAGCCGGGCGGGTTCAGGCTGGTCCTGGTAGGCAAGGATGGCGGCGTAAAGCTGGAACAGACCGAGGTTCTGCCGCCCGACGCGCTGTTTGCGGTGATCGACCGGATGCCGATGCGCCAGCGCGAGATCACCGACTGACGCGCCAAAGCAAAGGGGCGGGCCCAAAGACCCGCCCCCAAAATGCCCCCAAGAAACTCCTGTCAGGCGATCTCGGATTCCTGCGACTCCGATCCGAAATCTGCCGGAGACAACAGCGCCAGCTGGTCCGCAGCCCAGTGCTGGGTGTCGCGCTTTTCAACCGACGTGCGCAGCAGCGCGATGCGGGCGCGGCGCTCCTCTTCGGGCATGTCGAGCGCCATGTCGATGGCGTAATCCATCGACCGGGTCGAGAACGGATTGGCGAGCACCGCGGCCCCCATCTCGACCGCCGCACCAGCAAATTCCGACAGCACCACAACGCCGTCACCGTCGGTGCGCGCCGCGACATATTCCTTGCACACAAGGTTCATCCCGTCGGCCAGCGGTGTGATCCACGCCACGTCGGCCACCTGATACCACGCCACCAGTTCGTCGAACGGAACCGCCCGGCTGATCAATGCAACGGGTTGAAAGGTGAAGGTGCCAAAGCGCCCGTTGATCCGGCCCGCGATCTCTTCGAGCTCTTTCTGGATCGGCTCGTAAACCGTCATGGCGCGGTTGGCAGGCACCGACACATGCAGCAGGCGCACGACGCCGCGCAGATCGGGGCGCCGTTCGAGCAGGCGTTCAAAGGCCAGAAGCTGGTCGGCCCCGCCCTTGGTGTAATCGGTCCGCCCGACAGACAGCAGCACCCGGGTTTCGCCGATTTCATCGCGGAATCGTTCGGCCAGCTTTGCGGTGGTGTCGGATTCCGCGAGCCTCTTGATATAGTCGACATCAACGCCAACAGGCGTCACGCCCAGTTGCACAGTGCGCTCTTCAGTACGTATTTCGGTGGGCACGGTGCGATCCGACAGGGCAGAGCCTTCGGAGATCATGTCCGGCTCCACCGGCCTGCGCGGCACGTTGCCGACATCATGAACCGAGCGCACGCAGCTAACGAAATTCGACGCATAGCGCGGGATGTGAAAACCGACCACGTCGCAGGCCAGCAGCGAGTCGATGATCTCGCCGCGCCACGGCAGCACGTTGAACATGTCGGCTGCTGGGAAGGGTGTGTGATGATAGAAGGAAATCCGCACATCGGGGCGCATCTGCCGCAGATAGCCGGGCACCAGCCACAGGTTGTAGTCATGCACCCAGACCGACGCACCGGGGGCCGCCTCGGCGGCGGCAGCCTCGGCAAAGGCCCAGTTGACCTCCTTGAAGGTCGGCCAGTCGACCGGGTCGTAGTTGTACTTTTCCTTGAAGCCGTGAAGGATCGGCCAGAAGGCTTCTTTCGAGGTCACGTGATAGAAGCTTTTCACCTGCGCCCCGGTGAGAGGCAGGCGATACACGGTATATTTGCCGAAACTGTCCTCGATGTTGATCACCCGATCGAAACCGGGGTTCGAGGTATCCTCGGCCTCTTTCCAGGCGACCCACGCGGCATTCTCGACTTTGCCGAAGAAACTTTTCAGTGTCGGAACAATGCCGTTCGGGCTTTTGTTCGCGCGATACTCGATGGTGCCGTCAACTTCGACTTCTTCGTAGGGTTGGCGGTGGTAGACGATGACCAGTTCGCTGGGCATGGGTTACACTCCTTCCGGAAGGTCGTGTAGATTGAAGACGTCGACCGCCTCGAGAATGCCCGCCGCCCCGATCGCCTCGGCGGTGTGGACCAGCGGCAGGCCGGCGACCTGATCGAGCAGCGCCTGTTCGGCGCCGCCTACGGCAACCGCGCGCAACCCGCATTGCAGCATCGACAGATCGTTGAGCGTGTCGCCCGCGGCCAGCACCCGGTTTTCCTCGATCCCAAGGTGGGTTACGAGGCGGCGCAAGGACGGGCCCTTGGAAATGCCGCGCGGCAGTACGTCGAAATACCGGTTGTCCGACACCAGCACGTCGTGGCCAAGCTCTTGCACCTTGGCATGGGCGCTCTCATCGAAGCTGCCGAGATCGAGGTCATAGCTGACGCGGTAGCGGAATTCGGTCTGCTGCAGGGTCAGGCCGGGGTGGCCATGCAGCGCGGCGCGCACGGTGTCGCCAGCGCTGCCCCATGTCTCGGCGATCTCGACCTCGAGAGGTTCGATGGGATGGATCTTGCCATCCTCGACGCGGGCGATGGTGGTGCCGACATCGCCGACGACATATTCCGGCCAAGGCACACCGCCGTCGCAAAGCTCGCCGATGAATTTCGGATCGCGGCCGGTGACGAAGATCAGGCCGATGGTCTGCCGGTTTGCTTCGATCCAGTCGTAAAGACGGGCACGATCCTGTTCGGAGCCGCCAAGAAAGGTGCCGTCAAGATCGGTGGCAAGCACAAAGCGGCAGCCTGCGATGTCGCGGCCGTGGGGGTGATCAAAGCTCATGCGGGGTCTCCTTCGTGAGGGTGAAGGGTGATATCAAGCGCGCGCGGCTCACCCTCGATCGGGCGGGACCAGAGCGCCTGAAAGGTCTCGGACAGCGGCGCGCTCTCGTAAAGAATGGCGTGGACGGCTTCGCAGATCGGCATTTCGACCCCGACCCGGCGGGCCAGATCGACCACCGACACCGCGTTGACTTCGCCCTCGACCACCGTGGCCTTGCCACCAAAGCATTCGGCGCGCGGGATGCCCTTTCCAAGCTGGGTGCCCAGCGACATGTTGCGCGAGGTGCTCGACGAGCAGGTCAGGGTCAGATCGCCAGCGCCTGACAGTCCGGTGACAGTTTCTCTTTTTCCGCCAAGGGCTTCTGCCAGAACCTTCATTTCGTCCATGCCGCGGGTGATCAGCGCGGCGCGGGTGTTTTCGGCAAAGCCAGCGCCGGTCATCATGCCGCAGGCGATGGCGATGACATTCTTCACCGCGCCGCCGACCTCGACGCCGACAAGATCGTCGGACACATAGGGGCGGAAGGCCTGCGTTTGCATGGTCAGCGCGAGGCGCGCGGCGGGGGCACGTTCCGGCGCGATGCGATCGTGATGACGGAAGTTGAAGGCCACGGTGGCGGCGGTGGGATGCCCAAGCGCTGTTTCATGGGCAAAGGTCGGGCCGGAAATGGCGCCCACGGGGTGACCGGGCAGCTCTTCTTCGACCACATGGCTCAGCAGATAGCCGGTGCCACGTTCGATGCCCTTGCAGCACAGCGCAATCGGAATGCCCTCGGGCAGCCACGGGCGCATGGCGCGCGCCACGTCTCGCAAGGTGTGCGATGGCGTCACGAGCAGAACCGCCTCGGCGCCATCAAGCGCTTCGGACAGGTCCGAAGTTGCCTTCAATGTTGCGGGCAGCTTGATACCGGGAAGGTGGTCGACGTTCTCGCCAGCGGTTCGAATGGCGTCAGCAAGCGCTTCTCGACGCCCCCACAGGCGCGTGTCGCATCCGGCGGTCGCTGCGACGGTTGCCAGGGCGGTGCCCCAGCTGCCCATGCCGATAACGGCAAGACGGGCATAAGGTTCAGCGCGTTTGGGCAGGTTGCCGTTGGCGCGCGCGGGCGGGATGTTCAATCTCAGTCCGTCCATAATAATGTGCCGTGACCTTCGGGGCGAAGGCGGCAGGCCGATTGGCTCACTCCATGTTGTCTCGATTTGATAACGCGACACTATGGAATTGGTTCCCGCGCGCCAAGTCGCGCGCTGCGGTTTTCCGAGCATCCGCCACCCGAACGCCATTGGCAAATGGATTGGGCGAGTCCTGTGGGTGCTTGCCTGAATAATAAGCGAATGACGAATGTATTCGCTGAAAGACAACAATTTTCCACAATCATGTTTCGCATGATGTAACGTGGGCGTGCGGCCTGCCACGATTGTGGGTCGCAACTTTTCAAAGGTTTGTGCGCGGAACCTTGCGGACCGGCACGCGTTTTATTGACGTTATTTTGATAGGGCATACACTCTTACACAAATGCCGCGATGCAGCGTGCGTTTGACAGTGTGCCCAACCTATCGACAAGGAGAGCCCGTCGTGAACACATCCAGCCCCAAGGTCAGCCAGAAAGTCCGCACCGCGATCTTCCCGGTTGCCGGACTTGGAACCCGCTTCCTTCCGGCCACCAAGGCAACGCCGAAAGAGCTGCTTCCCGTGCTCGACAAGCCGCTTCTTCAATTCGCGATGGACGAGGCTCGCGATGCCGGGATCGAACGCATGATCTTTGTGTCGCACCCGTCCAAGAGCGCCATCGAACGCTATGTGCATCATGACGAGGAACTGTGCGACGCGCTGCGCTCCAAGGGCAAGCACGGCATTGCCGATCGTCTTGGCAAAGATGCCATCGACCCGGTAGCCGAGCAGGCGCATTTCGTGATGCAGCCCACGCCGCTTGGGCTTGGTCACGCGGTTCTGTGCGCGGTGGATGAGGTTCTGCCGGGGCCGGTTGCGGTGATCCTGCCAGATGACCTGATTGTCGGGCAAAAGGGCTGCCTGCGTGAAATGATCGAAGCTTATGAGACCGGCGTCGCCGGGCATATGGTGGCGACCATGGAAGTCAGCCGCGACGAGGTCAGCGCTTACGGTGTGCTCGACCCTGATGGCGACGTTGAAGGCCAGTGCATGACGGCCCGTGGCATGGTGGAAAAACCCGAAGCCGATGCCGCGCCCTCGCTGCAGGCGGTTGTGGGGCGCTACATTCTTGATGCGTCGATCTTTGACGATCTGCGCCAGCAGGACCCGGGGCTTGGCGGCGAGATTCAGCTGACCGATGCCATCGCCAAGGGCATCGAGCGCGTCGGTCTGTGCGGCTTCCGCTTCAGTGGTCAGCGCTTTGATTGCGGATCGAAGGCGGGGATGCTGCGCGCAACGCTTGCCTTTGCAGGCCGCCACGACGAGTTCCGGTCGATCCTCGAGGATCACGCATCGCTTCCGCTCGCAGCGGAATGACCCTGCCGTAACGCGATTTTAGGCGCGGCCTTCGGGCTGCGCCTTTTTCATGTCCGGCATCTTTGCGGCAAGCCGCACGAAAAGTCCCCCGCCGGATTCTCCATACGGGGGCTCGGCCCAGATCGCGCGGGCTGTAAGGACGAATGTCACCGCGCAACCAATTGGGATATCTACTGTTTTATCTGTCGGCTCAATCGTTCGACACGATAAGCCTCAGGTAGGGATGCTTGCCGGTTCTGCGCGGCTTGTGGGTGAAGCTGGCAGCAGGTTCGGCCAGTTCCGTCAACTGCTTGCGAGAGGCTTCGGGCTCCGGCAGGCTTGGCTGCGGCTTGGCCCCCAGCGCTGGCTCGACCGTACAGGCGGTGATGGTAAAGCGGCGCGGTGTGCGTCCGATGCGCCCGGTGGTAACCAGCATGCCGATCATCCGCGTCATATCGCCCATGTCCGAGCGCAGCGGCAGGATCAGCACGTGACCTTCCAGCGCGGTTTTGCCAAAGCCTTCCTCACCGGCGACGTCCAGACGCACCATGGCGCCTTCGGAGAACACCCGTGCCAGCGCCTCGCCCAGACGGTCGCGGGCGGCGGGGGTGAACAGGGCCGACAGCGGCATCCCGCCGGTTTCCATGCCCATCAGCTCGTTCAGGTGGGTGCCCGCCACGCGCAGCTTGGCAAGGCTGGGCGCGATGCGTTCGCCCAGAAAGGCGAATTCCAGCGCGCTTTCGATGCCGCGCGGGTCAATCTGGCTGCGCAGGGGCACCTCGCCGGTCAGGCCGGCAAGCCCTTGCCAATAGGTTTCCAGAAGGCGCAGCGGCGCCATCCGTTTGTGCTTTTCTCGATCGGTCATCGACACAATGCCTTGTCCGTTATCACCCTTACCGAACATGTGCGCACTCCTGAATTTCCTGCGCAGCGCGGTCGGAGCCCCCGTTCCACCTTGCCACCGCTTCTTCGTCTTGAGTGTGAACTTAACTCAAATGCGCCCCAATTTCGCACCAATTGTGGCTGAAAGGTTAACGTCCGACGGTTCAACGGGGAGTTGCTCCGCGAAATCCTAGCTAGTATGGCCTTAAAAACCAATATTTTCCGGAAAACTTTCGGTTAAAACAAAAGAGGGCGAAAATGCGGCATTCAATGACCGGATTTGCATCCAGAGCGGGCGATTCCGACGGGCTGCGGTGGTCTTGGGAGCTGCGCGGCGTCAATGGCAAGGGGCTCGATTTGCGTTTGCGCCTGCCAGACTGGATCGATGGGCTTGAGCCGGCGGTGCGCAGCGCCGCTGCGAAACGTCTGACGCGGGGCAATGTGCAGGTGTCGCTGCGCCTTGCCGGCGGCGGCGAGGACGATGCGGCGCGGCTTGACGAGGCGGCATTGGCCCGCACGCTCGATGCTCTGGCGCGGATCGAAGCCGAGGCGGCGCGGCGCGGGCTGGCACTTGTGCCCTCGAGCGCGGCCGAGATCGTGGCGCAGCGCGGCGTGATGGCGACGGGGCAGGGTGCGCGCGCGATTGCACCGCTGCGCGCGCTGCTTCTGGCCGAATTCGAAACCGCGCTGGAAGACTTCGCCGCGATGCGGGCGTCAGAGGGCGCGGCGCTGGCGGCGGTGCTCGACGGGCAGCTGTCGCAGATCGACACGCTGGTGCAGGATGCCTCAGCCGTTGTTGCCATGCGCCGGGATGAACAGCGCGACCGGCTGCGCGCTGCGCTGGCACGGGTGCTGGATGCGTCTGATGAGCTCGACGAAGCCCGCATGGCGCAGGAACTGGCGCTGATTGCGGTGAAGACCGATGTCACCGAAGAGCTCGACCGCCTCGGCGCCCATGTCGATGCCGCACGTGCGCTGCTGGCAGAGCCGGGCGCGATCGGGCGCAAGCTTGATTTCCTGATGCAGGAGTTCAACCGTGAAACCAACACCCTGTGCAGCAAATCGGGATCTACTGCGTTGACGCGGATCGGTCTGGACCTCAAGACGGTCATCGATCAGATGCGCGAGCAGGTCCAGAACGTGGAGTGAACCTTATGAACCGACGTGGTCTTCTTATCATCCTGTCCTCGCCCTCGGGTGCGGGCAAGTCGACGCTGGCCAAACGCCTGCGTGCCTGGGATCCGTCGGTGATCTTTTCGGTGTCGGCCACGACGCGCCCGCCGCGCCCCGGCGAGGTCGACGGCGAGGATTACCATTTCATGACCGACGCCGCCTTCAAGAAGGCGGTGGCCAATGGCGAGATGCTGGAACACGCACATGTCTTCGGCAATTTCTACGGCTCGCCCAAGGGCCCGGTGCGCGATGCGATCATCGACGGCAAGGATGTGCTGTTCGACATCGACTGGCAGGGCGCGCAGCAGATGACCAATTCCGAACTGGCGCTGCACACGCTGTCGATCTTTCTGCTGCCCCCGTCGATTGCCGAGCTCAAGCGGCGGCTGGAATCGCGCGGGCAGGATGGCCCCGAGGTGATCGACCGGCGGATGCAGAAAAGCTGGGACGAGATCTCGCATTGGGGCAGCTATGATTTCGTGCTGGTGAACGAGGATCTCGACGCCACCGAGGAACGACTTAAAAGCATCGTGACCGCAGCGCGGCTGCGGCGCACCCAGCAGCCCGGTCTGCTGGATCATGTCCGCGGCTTGCAGCGGGAATTCGAGGAGGGGGATGAATGACCATTTACAAACTTGACGGGATCGCTCCGCAGATCGCAGGCGGTGCATGGCTCGCGCCGGATGCCAACCTGATCGGCAATGTGGTGCTCGAGGCGGACAGCTCGGTCTGGTTCGGCTGCACGCTGCGCGGCGACAACGAGGAAATCCGCGTCGGTGCTGGTTCGAACGTGCAGGAAAACGTCGTGTGCCACACCGACATGGGCTATCCGCTGATCATCGGCGCGGGCTGCACCATCGGGCACAAGGTGATGCTGCACGGCTGTATCATCGGCGAAAACAGTCTGATTGGCATGGGGGCGACGATCCTCAACGGCGCGAAGATCGGGCGCAACTGCCTGATCGGCGCCGGGGCGTTGATCACCGAGGGCAAGGAGATTCCCGACGGCAGTCTTGTCATGGGAGTGCCGGGCAAGGTGGTGCGCCAGCTTGACGAGGCCGCCATCGAGGGGCTGCGCAAGTCGGCGCTGCATTACCAGCAAAACGCGCAGCGGTTCGCCGCCGGGCTGGAAGCGGTCTAGGCCTGTCATAAAATCGTTACGCCGGACTGGTCAAACACCCGGACCCTCAAGGTCGGTTTGACCGTCCGTTTGCAACAAAGAGCCAGTCATGTCGCATCAGAGCCGCCCCGCATGAGAACGGATTCGCGCCAGATCGTCGCCGCGGTGCCGCTGCCGGCGCTGCTGATCCGCCGCGACGAGCGCATCGCCGCCGCCAATGCCGAGGCGGGCGCGCTGCTCGGGAGCGATCTTGAAGGGCGGCATTTCATCACCGCGCTGCGCCAGCCGATCCTGCTGGATGCCATCGAGGGCACCTTTCGCGACGGGGCGCCGCGCCTGACGCGCTATCTCGTCTCGCACGAGCGGCGCGATGCCACCTACGAGGTGTCCTGCCGCTCGGTGACGCTTGAAGATGCGCCGGGGGTGATGCTGACCTTTCACGACATCACCCATCTGGAACAGGCCAGCCAGATGCGCCGCGATTTCGTCGCCAATGTCAGCCACGAGTTGCGCACGCCATTGACCGCGCTGCTGGGGTTCATCGAAACCCTGCGCGGCCCGGCGCGCAACGATGCCGCGGCGCGCGAGCGCTTTCTTGGTATCATGGAGCTGGAGGCCGGCCGGATGGAACGGCTGGTGGGCGATCTGCTCTCGCTCAGCCGGGTCGAGGCCGAAGAGCGCGTGCGCCCGACCGATCCGGTCAACCTGCCAGAGCTGATCCGCTCGGTGCTGGGCGGGCTGTCGCCGCTGGCCCGCGAGGCTGATGTCACGCTGAGCTGCGATCTTCCCGAAAACGATCTTGAGGTGCCCGGCGACGCCGACCAGTTGCGTCAGGTTCTGACCAATCTGGTCGAGAACGGGGTGAAATATGCCGGGCGTGGCACCCAGCTCAGCGTGGCGCTTTCCGGCCCGGTGTTTCAGCCCCGTCTGCGCGCCGATGGCGTCGAGCTGACGATTTCCGACACCGGGCAGGGCATCGATCCGATCCATATTCCGCGCCTGACCGAACGGTTCTACCGTGTTGATACCCACCGTTCGCGCGAAAAGGGCGGCACCGGCCTTGGCCTTGCCATCGTCAAACACATCGTCAACCGCCATCGCGGGCGGATGAAGATCGAAAGCGCGCCGGGCAAGGGCATGACCTTTCGCATCCTGCTGCCGATGTCCGCCTGAGCGGCGGCGCGATTCGTCACACATGCCGCCTAGGCCGCGCGCCGGGAAAGATAATCCAAAGTTTCCGCTCGCTGGAGAATCTCGGCAGGATCGCGCCAAAGTCCTTGTTTTCATGGTGTAATACGGGGCCTGTGGGACCCCAGTATGACGGAGCGCCGGTTTTCCATGGTCACTGTCATGATACTGTTACACAAGCGTCACAAAAGCATTGCGCGTGGGCCCTAGGGCTGCGCTCGAGGATCCCGCGGGGACGGGGTTCAGAAACATGTGACAGGAGCATCCCAATGCAATCCGTGAAACTCTCCGCTTCCGTGCTGGCAATCGCAGCCGTCTCGGCCACCGCCGCCGCTGCCCGCGACAACGTTCAGGTCGCCGGATCTTCGACCGTTCTGCCCTATGCTTCGATCGTTGCGGAAGCTTTCGGCGAGAATTTCGACTTCCCGACACCGGTGGTCGAATCGGGCGGCTCCTCGGCTGGCCTCAAGCGTTTCTGCGAAGGCGTCGGCGAGAACACCGTCGATATCGCCAACTCCTCGCGCAAAATCCGTGAAAAAGAAATCGCAGCCTGTGCAGACGCTGGCGTGACCGACATCATCGAAGTGCGCATCGGTTATGACGGCATCGTCTTCGCCTCGCAAAAGAGCGGCCCGGCCTTCAGCGCCTTCGAGCCGGCCGACTGGTTCAACGCCATCGGCGCCAAGGTCCTGAAGGACGGCGAGATCGTCGACAACGATTACAACTCGTGGGCCGAGGTCAACGCCGACCTTCCCGACGTTGAAATCGCCGCCTTCATCCCCGGCACCAAGCACGGCACCCGTGAAGTGTTCGAGGAAAAGGTCCTGCTTCAGGGCTGCGAAGACACCGGCGCGATGCAGGCGATGATCGACGGCGGCATGTCCGAAGACGACGCCGAAGGCGCCTGCATGTCCGTGCGCACCGACGGCAAATCGGTCGACATCGATGGTGATTACACCGAGACCCTCGCCCGCATCGACAGCAACACCAACGGCATTGGCGTGTTTGGCCTCGCGTTCTACGAGAACAACACCGACAAGCTGAAGGTTGCGACCATGTCCGGCGTCGAGCCGACCACCGAAACCATCGCCGCTGGCGATTACCCGGTGTCGCGCCCGCTGTTCTTCTACGTCAAGAAGGCCCATTTCGGCGTGATCCCCGGCCTGAAGGAATTCGCAGAATTCTTCGTGGCGGACGAGATTGCAGGCCCCGATGGCCCGCTGGCAGCCTACGGCCTTGTGTCGGACCCCGAGCTTGCCGACACCCAGGCAATGGTCTCGGAAGAAGAGGTCATGGGCTCGTCCATGTAATCTGACCTCTGGTCGGATCGCGCGGGGCGGCGTATCGCACGCCGCCCCGCTTCGCCATCAGGGCGATATTTTCTGAATTCTCACCGGGGGCAGCATGCCGGTTTCGTGGCTCATTCTCATCGTGCTGGCGATTGCGCTGGTCGGCTATATGGCCGGTCGGATGCGCATCGCGGGTTTTCATGGCGCCGAGCGCCCTCATTCTCTGCCAAATTATTACGGCTGGAACGTCGCCATGAAAGCGATGGTGCCGGCGTTTCTGTTGCTGGTCGTCTGGCTGATCGTGCAGCCCTTTGTGGTGAACTCGACCGTGTCCGCCCAGCTTGGCGAGGGCGCCGTGCCTGAAGGTGCGAGCATGGGGCTGGTGATGTCCGATGTGCGCCGCGTCGCCGAAGGGCTTGATGCCGCCGTTGCGCAGGGGCTGATGAGCCCCGAGCAGGTGACGGACCTGCGGACCGAATTTTCCAACGTGCGCGAGCGCATCGCCGCTGCTGGCGTTGCGCTTGGATCGAACGTCACGGCGCCGGTGCTTGCCGCCGCGCAGACCTGGCGCAAGATGAACAACACCGGCACGCTGATGATGAGCGCCGTGGTGCTGGGGCTTGCGCTTGCCGGAGCGGGCTGGGGCCTTGCGCAGACCAAGCGCGCGTTCCGTGCCCGCAACACCGTGGAAAGCGGCGTGCGCATTCTGCTGCTCTCTGCCGCCTCCATCGCCATTCTGACCACCATCGGCATCATGCTTTCGCTGATCGGCAACACGATCCACTTCTTCCGGATCTATCCGGCGGCGGATTTCTTCGGCTCCTTCACATGGTCGCCGTCGTTTGGCGGAGGCTCGCAGCTGGGCATCTGGCCGCTGCTGTGGGGCACGTTCTATATCTCGATCATCGCGCTTGTGGTGGCGGTGCCGATCGGGCTGTTCGCCGCCGTCTACCTGTCGGAATACGCCGGGCCGAAATTTCGCGCATGGGCCAAGCCGATGCTCGAGGTGCTCGCGGGCATCCCGACCATCGTCTACGGTCTGTTCGCGCTGCTGACCGTCGGCCCGCTGCTGCTGAGCGTCTTTGGCCGCGACGGCCTTGGCTGGATGCAGGCGGGCACCGCGGTGATGACCGCGGGCCTTGTGATGGGCATCATGCTGATCCCCTTTGTCAGCTCGCTGTCCGATGACATCATCAACGCCGTGCCGCAGTCGCTGCGCGACGGCAGCTACGGGCTGGGCGCCACCAAGTCCGAGACCATCAAGCAGGTGATCCTGCCGGCGGCGCTTCCGGGCATCGTTGGCGCGATCCTGCTGGCGGCGTCGCGCGCCATCGGCGAGACGATGATCGTGGTGCTTGGGGCAGGGGCGGCGGCGCGGCTGTCGCTCAACCCCTTCGATGCCATGACCACCGTCACCGCCAAGATCGTCAGCCAGCTGACCGGCGATGCGGATTTCGCCTCGCCCGAGGCGCTTGTCGCCTTTGCCCTCGGCATGACCCTGTTTGTCATGACGCTCGGGCTCAATGTCTTTGCACTGTATATCGTGCGCAAATACCGGGAGCAGTACGAATGAGCGACGCGACCCACACCGGCGGCGGCCAGCGCAGGACCAGCCTGACCGTCGCGGACGCCCGCACCAAGCGGCGCAACGCCACCGAGAAGCGCTTTCGCATCTACGGCCTGTCGGCGATCTGCGCCGGGATGTTCTTTCTTGTGGTGCTCATGAGCGCCATCCTGACCAATGGTCTTGGCGCCTTCCAGCAGACCTTCATCGAGGTGCCGGTCTATCTGGACCCGGCCAAGCTCGACAAGCAGGGTGGGCGCGATCCCGAGCAGCTTGCCAAGGTCTCGACCTTTGGCTACGCGCCGCTGGTTCAGAACGGCCTGTTCCAGCTGGTGAGTGATGCGGGCATCGAGACGCCTTATGACAGCGCCAAGGACATGAAGGCGCTGATCTCGGCCTCGGCGGCGGCGCAGGTGCGCGACTGGACGCTCAAAAACCCGGACCGTATCGGCGATACCGTCAGCTTCGACATCCTCGCCTCCAGCCGCGTCGATGGCTATCTCAAGGGCCGCGTGTCGCGCGATGGCATCACGCAGGACAAGAACATCGATGCCGGGCACCTTGATCTGGTCGATGCGCTGCGCACGCAGGGCGCGCTGCACAAGGGCTTCAACTGGGATTTCGTGCTGGGCGCGGATGCGTCCGAAAGCCGGGCGGAACAGGCAGGGCTTGGTGTGTCGATGCTGGGCTCGCTGTTCATGATGCTGGTGGTGCTGTTCCTTGCGCTGCCCATCGGGGTCGCCGCGTCGATCTACCTTGAGGAATTCGCGCCGACCAACTGGTTCACCGATTTCATCGAGGTCAACATTTCCAACCTCGCCGCGGTGCCCTCGATCGTCTTTGGTATCCTTGGCCTCGCGGTGTTCATCCAGTTCGTGCACCTGCCGCAATCGGCGCCGATCGTGGGTGGCCTGACGCTGACGCTGATGACGCTGCCGACCATCGTGATTTCGACCCGCGCGGCGCTGAAGGCGGTGCCGCCGTCGATCCGCAACGCGGCGCTGGGGGTTGGTGCGTCCAAGATGCAGTCGGTGTTCCACCACGTGCTGCCGCTGGCCATGCCCGGCATCCTGACCGGCACCATCATCGGCCTCGCCCAGGCGCTTGGCGAAACCGCGCCGCTGCTGCTGATCGGCATGGTTGGCTACATCGCCACCAACTACCCCGACGGCGTGATTTCCGGCTTCATGTCGCCGAACTCGGCGATGCCGGCGCAGATCTACGAATGGGCCAAGCGCGCCGATCCGGCCTATTACGAGCGGGCATGGGGCGGCATCATCGTCCTGCTGGTTTTCCTGCTCGTGATGAATGTGCTCGCGGTTCTTCTGCGCCGCAAATTCGAGCGTCGGTGGTGATCATGACCGCGCAAACAGTTAAAGAGGATGAACCTATGTACGACGCACCTCTGAGGAATGCCAACGTGGAAGCTCTGAATACCAAGATCGCCGCAAAGGATGTGCAGGTCTATTACGGCGACACCCACGCCATCAAGGACGTGTCGGTCAACCTGCTCGACAACACCGTGACCGCCTTCATCGGCCCGTCGGGCTGCGGCAAGTCGACCTTCCTGCGCTGTCTGAACCGGATGAACGACACCATCGACATCTGCCGCGTCGAAGGGCTGATCTCGCTTGATGACGAAGACATCTACGACAAGCGGGTCGATCCGGTGCAACTGCGCGCCAAGGTCGGCATGGTGTTCCAGAAGCCGAACCCGTTCCCCAAGTCGATCTACGACAATGTCGCCTACGGCCCCAAGATCCACGGCATGGCCAAGAGCAAGGCAGAGCTTGACGAGATCGTCGAAAAGGCGCTGCGCCGCGCCGCGATCTGGAATGAGGTCAAGGACCGCCTGCACGCGCCGGGCACCGGCCTGTCGGGCGGCCAGCAGCAGCGCCTGTGCATCGCCCGCGCCATCGCCACCGAACCCGAGGTGCTGCTGATGGACGAGCCGTGTTCGGCGCTTGACCCCATCGCCACCGCCCAGGTCGAAGAGCTGATCGACGAGCTGCGCACCAACTACTCGGTGGTGATCGTCACCCACTCGATGCAGCAGGCGGCGCGCGTGTCGCAAAAGACCGCCTTCTTCCACCTCGGCAATCTCGTGGAATACGGCGAAACCAGCCAGATCTTCACCAACCCCGTGGACCCGCGCACCGAGTCCTACATCACCGGACGGATCGGATAAGTCTCATGAGCGATCTCAAGCAACATATCGCCTCGGCTTTCGACCGGGATCTCGAAGGCATTCAGGCGCGCATTCTCAAGATGGGCGGGCTGGTCGAGGAAGCCATCCTCGAGGCCGCCAAATCGCTGGAAACCCGCGACGAGGAGCTGGCCGAAAAGGTCCGCAAGGGCGACAAGGCCATCGACGCGCTGGACGAGGAACTCAACGATGAGGCAGCGCGCCTGATCGCGCTGCGCCAGCCGGCGGCGTCCGATCTGCGCGTTGTGCTGTCGGTGATGCGCATGTCGAGCAACCTTGAGCGCATTGGCGATCTGAGCAAGAACATGGCCAAGCGCACCGGGGTTCTGGCGCAGCTCGCGCCGATCAATGGCTCGGCCACCGCGCTGCGCCGCATGGCGCGCGACGTTGAACACATGCTGCGGGATGCGCTGGATGCCTATATCAAGCGTGACGAGGCGCTGGCGCTGGATGTGATCGAACGCGACCGCGACGTCGATCAGATGTACAACACGCTGTTCCGCGAATTCCTGACCTTCATGCTGGAAGATCCGCGCAACATCACCTCGTGCATGCATCTGCATTTCATCGCCAAGAACGTCGAGCGCATGGGCGACCATGTCACGGCGATTGCCGAGGAAGTGGTGTTCCTGACCACCGGCAAGAAGCCCCACGGTGTGCGGATCAAAGAAGACCGCACGTCGTCGGACCCGGCGCTCAGCTCTAACTTCGAGACGGAGTGAGCTGATGCCCGCCGATCAACCGACGGTGCTTGTGGTCGAGGACGAGGCAGCGCAGCGCGAGGTGCTGCGCTACAATCTCGAGGCCGAGGGTTTTCGCGTCGCCGCTGCCGACAATGGCGAAGAAGCACTGGTGATGCTGGAGGAGGAAGCGCCCGATGTGGTGGTGCTTGACTGGATGCTGCCGAACCTGTCGGGCATCGAGGTCTGCCGCCAGATCAAGACCCGCACCGACACGCGCGGCGTTCCGGTCATCATGCTTTCAGCCCGGTCCGAGGAAATCGATCGGGTGAGGGGCCTTGAAACCGGGGCCGATGACTATGTCATCAAACCCTATTCGGTGCGCGAGCTTATGGCACGGGTCAAGGCCCAGCTGCGCCGGGCGCGCCCCGCTGCGGCGGGGCTTCAGCTGGAATACGAAGACATCCTGCTGGACGCTGAAACCCACCGGGTGATGCGCTCTGGCAAGGAGCTCAAGCTTGGGCCGACCGAATTCCGGCTGCTGTCGACTTTCATGGAAAAGCCGGGTCGGGTGTGGTCGCGCGAACAACTGCTCGACCGGGTCTGGGGGCGCGACATCTATGTCGACACTCGCACCGTCGATGTGCATATCGGGCGGCTGCGCAAGGCGCTTGGCATCCACGGCGGCGACGACCCGCTGCGCACCGTGCGCGGGGCCGGATACGCCCTGGGCTGATCAACAGGGGTTGCGCCTGCGGGATTTTGCCCGTATAGGCGCGCCCACGAACCCCGCAGGCGGGGTCGGGCCTTTGGGGGAGACATCCTCAAAGCGTCCACCGGTTGCCCCATCTGGGTCAAGCCCCCGCCGAGGAAATGAAACCGGAAAGGATAACGGACATGGCTCTTCCTGAGTTCACCATGCGCCAGCTGCTTGAAGCAGGCGTGCACTTTGGCCACCAGACGCAGCGCTGGAACCCCCGTATGGGCGAGTTCATCTACGGCGCGCGCAACGGCATCCACATCATGGACCTGACGCAGACCGTCCCGATGCTGGACGCCGCGCTCAAGGCCATTCGCGACACCGTCGCCAAGGGCGGCCGCGTGCTGTTCGTCGGCACCAAGCGTCAGGCAGCTCTGCCGATCGCCGAAGCCGCCGAGAAATGCGCACAGTATTACATGAACCACCGTTGGCTGGGCGGCACGCTCACCAACTGGCAGACCGTTTCGCAGTCGATCCAGCGTCTCAAGACGATCGACGAGCAGATGGAATCCGGTGCCGAAGGCCTCACCAAGAAAGAGCGCCTGCACATGGAACGCGATCAGGCCAAGCTCGAAGCTTCGCTGGGCGGCATCCGTGACATGGGCGGCGTGCCGGACATGCTGTTCGTCATCGACGTCAAGAAAGAAGCGCTGGCGATCCTCGAAGCCAAGAAGCTGGGCATTCCGGTTGTCGCCATCGTCGACACCAACTGCTCGCCCGACGGCATCGATTACATCATTCCGGGCAACGACGACGCGGCCCGTGCCATCGCGCTGTATTGCGATCTGGTGTCGCGCGCGGCTCTGGACGGCATGACCGGTCAGATGGAAGCAGCAGGCGTCGACATCGGCGCGCTCGAGGCTGCACCGACCGAAGAACTGCTGGCTGAAGTACAGCAGTAAGCCTTTTGCACGCATCGCGCGGGCCAGTCCTGCGCGATGCTGTCGCGAAAGCGTCACGCAAGCATGACATAGGCGGCAAGGCCCGGGGCAGGGCCGGCCGCATTGACCCATTCGAGAGGGAGCCACGACCATGGCAATCACCGCTGCACAGGTGAAAGAACTGCGCGAAATGACCGGCGCAGGCATGATGGACGCCAAGAAGGCGCTGACCGAGACCGATGGCGACATGGACGCCGCCGTCGACTGGCTGCGCACCAAGGGTCTCGCCAAGGCCGCCAAGAAGTCGGGTCGCACCGCGGCCGAAGGCCTCGTGGCTGTCGAAGTTTCCGGTGGCACCGGTGTCGCCGTTGAAGTCAACGCCGAGACCGATTTCGTCGCCAAGAACGCCGAATTCCAGGAAATGGTGTCGGGCATCGCCAAGGCCGCTGCCGGTGTCGACAGCGTCGAAGCGCTGGCCGATGCGGACATGGGCGGCAAGAAGGTGTCGGAAGTCCTGACCGACAAGATCGCCAAGATCGGCGAGAACATGACGCTGCGCCGGATGGCCAAGGTCGAAGGCGAAGTCGTCGCGACCTACGTGCACAACGCAGCTGCCGATGGCCTTGGCCAGATCGGTGTTCTGGTTGCGATGACCGGTGGCAACGAGGCGTTCGGCAAGCAGGTTGCGATGCATGTCGCCGCGGCTGACCCGCGCCCGCAGGCACTCAACGCCGACGAACTCGACCCGGCGGTCGTCGAAAAGGAACGCCAGATCCAGATCGATATCGCCCGCGAGTCCGGCAAGCCCGAAGCCGTGATCGAGAAGATGATCGAAGGCCGGATGAAGAAGTTCCTCGCCGAGATCACTCTGCTGAACCAGGCCTTCGTGATCAACCCCGATGTCACCGTCGAGCAGGCCGCCAAGGAAGCTGGCGCAACCATCGTCGGTTTCGTGCGCATGCAGGTCGGTGAAGGCATCGAGAAGGAAAAAGAGGATTTCGCCGCCGAGGTCGCCAAAGCGGCACAGGGCTGATCTTTTCGCCTTGGGAATAAAACGCAGCGGAGCCGCCCCTCGGGGCGGCTCCGTTTCCCTTTCCGGTACCCCCGGCGATGGGGATGATCCAAAGATACCGGATCCGGGTTGGCACCAGCACGGTTAACGCAGAAAATTGCGTCCGCCTGACACCGCCTCCGATTTTCACCGGTAAGAGATCCAGAGCCCCCGAAATTGCGAGGGATAAGGTCTCTTGAGTCCCATGGCAAAAGCCACCACTCACGGAACATCACCAGATTGGCAAGTTCCGGCCGGTCATGGAAGTGGCTGAAAGCCGAGTTGACGCTGAATCGTGAAAAAATCGTTTAAATCCACCGTCAATTTTGAAATTCTGAAGTCAGTTATCAGGAAAATTGAAGCTTTGGGACGCAACGTCACGGTCCTGATGCGGAATCCGCGCCAAAATACGACTCGACTGAACGGTTCAGTCGAAACCGTCCGGACTAGATGTCGATGACGAACATCTGGTTCTGGAAGGCCGCCTTGGCGACTGCCTGAGCCGTGGTTTCGACATTCAGCGCTTCGCGCGCCAGCCGCAGATGCTTTTCTATGGTGGCCTGCGTCAGACCCATGATCGCGGCGATGTCCTGCATGGTCTTGCCGTCGCCTACCCATTCCAGTGCCTCGCGCTGACGCTTGGTCAGGCTCTGGTTCGGCGGCACATAGGGCAGGGTGAGGATCTTGAGATGCAGCACGTTGTTCATCAGCACGATGTCGCTGCCGTGATCGGTCCACATCGCGTCCATTTCATGCTGCTGCGTGCCCGCCGCCGCAGTCAGCGCGATGGCACCCTTGGAGCGGCTCGATACCGAGCGGAAGCTGATCGAATAGCCGGCCCGCACGTCTTGCGACAGGTTGAAGTCGATCACCCGCCGTTCGGCGTCGCCGACAAGACCCTGCGCCATGCGTTCGCCCAGAACCGACCAAGAGCAGGCACCTTCGTGTTCCAGCGCCCAGTTCACCATCGGAGCATGGCGATACAATCCCTTGCCAACAAACACATCGGTATAATCAGAACTGTGGTTGGTCAGCAGCACAAAATCATTGGGGTCGCCAAGCGATGTCACGGTGCGGTAGCGCGTGAACCCGTACATCAGCCGATCGAAGCCGTAGCTTGCCATGCGCGCCACATGCATCGCCCAGAGCTCTTCGATGGAGCTGGCGTTGGTCATGTCGAGCAGCTGCTGCCGGGTTTGCGCCGAGATCATCCACGGCTCTCCAGATGGCTTTTCATGGCATCCATCGCTAGCGTGTAGCCGCGGGCACCAAAGCCGCAGATCACGCCGACCGCGACGCGCGCGATATAGCTCTTATGGCGAAACTCTTCGCGGGCGTGAACATTTGACAGGTGCAGCTCGATCGTCGGGATCTCGGCAGAGCTGATCGCATCCATCAGCGCGATCGAGCTATGGGTGTAAGCGCCGGCATTGAGGATCAACCCGTCAAGCCGGCCACGGGTGGCGTGGATCGCATCTATGAGCGCGCCTTCGTGATTGCTTTGCGCGAATTCCACCGTCATGCCGATGCTGCCTGCGTGGGCGCGGCACATGTCCTCGACATCGGCCAGCGTCGTGCGGCCATAGACTTCGGGCTGGCGCGTGCCAAGCAGGTTGAGGTTCGGACCGTTGAGGATCAGGATCCCGGGCATGTGCATCTTCCTTTGGGTCATGCAGCGCAGATAGCGGTCTTGGGGCGGGCTTGTCCAGATTGCATAAGTGGCAGGGTGTTCGCCATATACGCGAATATAACACATAATACTGATTACAAGATAACAAGAACCCTCTGGATCGCCACCCGGCATGTCTTGCCGTGCGCCATTCCCTGCGGCACAAAGCGCTTATGGCACAGACACCTGACCTTCTTTGTATCGGCTCCGTCCTGTGGGACGTGATCGGCCGTTCCGCGAGCCACATGCGGTTTGGCGCCGACGTTCCGGGCCGGATCACCCGGCTTCCCGGCGGCGTTGCGCTGAACATCGCGATGACCTTTGCCCGGTTCGGCGAGCGGCCCGCGCTGCTGAGCGCCGTCGGGCGTGACCGCGAAGGCGACGAGCTGCTCGAAGCTTGCGCGCAACTGGGCTGCGAGACTGCGCTGGTTTATCGCTCCGACGATCTTCCGACCGATCGGTACATGGCGGTCGAAGGCGCCAACGGGCTGATCGCCGCCATTGCCGATGCCCATTCGCTGGAACGCGCCGGTGCGCGTATCCTTGCGCCGCTGCGCGACGGGATGCTGGGCAGCAGCGCCGCGCCCTTTGCCGGAACCGTGGCGCTGGATGGCAACCTGACGGCGGCGCTGCTCGATGAGATTTCGCGCGATCCGGCGCTGGCCTGCGCCGATCTGCGCATTGCGCCCGCCAGTCCCGGCAAGGCCGAACGCCTGCTGCCGTTCCTGCGCACGACCCGCGGCGTACTATACGTGAACCTCGAAGAAGCCGGGCTGCTCTGTCAGGCCGAGTTCGGTTCTGCGCCAGAGGCCGCAGCGCGGCTGGTCGAGCGCGGCGCGGCCCGCGCCATCGTGACCAACGGCGCAGAATGCGCTTGCGATGCCACAGCGGATGGCGTGATCGCTGAACGCCCGCCCGAAGTGCTGGTGACCCGCGTCACCGGCGCTGGCGATACTTTCATGGCCGCCCATATCGTGGCCGAAATGCACGGCGCTGGCCGGGCCGAGGCGCTTGGCCTCGCGCTCACTGCCGCCGCAACCTATGTTTCCGGAGATATCCCCTCATGAGCCTTGTTACGCTGTCCGCCTCTGTCGCCGAGGCCCTGGCCAGCGGCGCGCCCGTCGTCGCGCTGGAATCCACCATCATCACCCATGGTATGCCTTGGCCACAGAACCTTGAAATGGCGCGCAAGGTCGAAGAAACCGTGCGCGCCGAGGGTGCCGTTCCCGCCACCGTCGCGGTGCTGGACGGCAAGCTTTGCGTCGGTCTGGAGGATGCCCAGATCGAGGCGCTGGCACAGGCGCGCGGCGTTGCCAAACTCAGCCGCGCCGATCTTGCGGTCTGCATGTCTCAGGGTGGCACTGGCGCCACCACCGTCGCCGCCACGATGATCGGCGCGGCGCGCGCTGGCATCAAGACCTTTGCCACTGGCGGCATCGGCGGCGTGCATCAGGGCGCCGAGAAAAGCTTTGACGTCTCGGCGGACCTGCAAGAGCTTGCACAAACCCCGGTGACGGTTGTCTGCGCTGGCGCCAAGGCCATCCTCGACCTGCCAAAGACGCTGGAAGTGCTTGAAACCCTTGGTGTTCCGGTGATCGCCTACGGTCAGGACCAGCTGCCGGCCTTCTGGTCGCGCGAGGCCGGTCTGCGCGCGCCGCTGCGCATGGACAGCCCCGAAGAGATCGCCCGCGCCAGCGCCATGCGCGCCGCGCTTGGCCTGCCCGGCGGTCAGCTTGTCGCCAACCCGATCCCGCCCAAAGCCGAGATCGCCCGTGATGTGCTGGCCCCGGTCATCGCCCGCGCCAATGCTGACGCCGAAGCGCATGGCATTCGCGGCAAGCAGCTGACGCCCTATCTGCTGCAACGGATCTTTGAGCTGACAGAGGGCCGCTCGCTGGAGGCAAACATCGCGCTGGTGCTCAACAACGCGCGGCTTGGGGCGCAGATCGCCAAGGCCATCAGCGCGCTACCCGGGAAATGAGCTGGCGCCATTGCGGCGCATCGTGCAAGACCTTACCTTGACATCATTGTGCCATTAGCGGGACCCGCATGAACACGCCCTTTGACGACATTCCGCGCAAACGGGGCCTGCTGGCGTCGTTACGCGCCAGCTTCTTCACCGGGCTGGTGGTGATCGCCCCGGTCGGCCTGACGATCTGGCTGATCTGGTCGCTGTTCGGCTGGGTCGACGGCTTTGTGCTGCCGCTGATCCCCGGCTGGTTCAACCCCGAGGAATATATCGGTATCAATCTGCGCGGCGTCGGGGTGATCTTTTTTCTGGTGTTCACGATCGTGGTTGGCTGGGTCGCCAAGGGGCTGATCGGGCGCTCGCTGATCCGCTTTGGCGAAAGCGTGGTCGAACGCACGCCGGTGGTGCGCTCGATCTATTCCGGCATCAAGCAGATCGCCGAGACCGTCTTTGCCCAATCCGAACGCAGCTTTGAGAAAGCCTGCCTCGTCCAATATCCGCGCAAGGGCATCTGGGCTGTCGGCTTTGTCTCGACCGAAGCGCGCGGCGAAATCGCATCGCGCGTTGGCACCAGCGGTGCGCTGGTATCGGTGTTCGTGCCGACAACGCCGAACCCGACCTCGGGCTTCCTGTTGTATTTCCCCGAAGAAGATGTCGTTCTGCTCGACATGGGGATCGAGGACGCCGCCAAGCTGATCATCTCTGCCGGGCTGGTCTATCCGCCCGAACGCTCCGCCGCGGGCCCCGCGGACAAGCCGCGCGTCGAGCCTGTGCGCAAGGTGTCCTGACCGGCGCGCGACAGTCCGGTCTTGCAACGCGACGCAACCCACGGGAGAGTGATCGCAGTTTATTAATATGCGATTGGAGAGCGGATGAGAGTTTTCGCAAAGACCCTTCTGGGGGCCCTGCTGGGCGCCCTGCCCGCGCCGCTTGTCGCGCTGGAAGAAATCACCGATTTTGGCAGCAATCCCGGCCAGTTACAGATGTTTCTACAGCGCCCGTCCGAGACTTTGGATGAGATGCCGCTGGTGGTCGCGCTGCACGGCTGCACCATGAGCGCCGATCGTTTTGACAATGAGACCGGGCTGGCGGCGCTGGCGGAAGAGCTTGGCTTTGTTCTGCTTTTGCCGCAGCAGTCCGACGATAACCAGCCGCGAAAATGCTTTCGCTGGTATGACGAAGACCACAACCGCCCCGGCCTTGGCGAAAGCGCATCGATCCTGCAGATGATCGACCATGCGCTGGCGCATGAGGCCATCGACCCGGATCGCGTCGAGATCATGGGCCTGTCCGCTGGCGGCGCGATGACGGCTGTGATGCTTGCCAATTACCCTTCGCGGTTTGATGGCGGCGCGATCATTGCCGGGCTGCCGTTCGACTGCAACCGCCCGCGCGGCACATTCGATGGCTGGTGGAGCGTGCTGCGTGGGCTGCGCTGGTCGTCGCTGTTCGACGGCGCCGATGCGGCCTATGCCTGTGGGGTAAAATCCGGGCTGGCGCCGGTGGATCGCGATCCGGCTGACTGGGCGCGCTATATCACCGATATCGCGCAGGATGTGCCCGAGACATGGCCGCGCCTGTCGATCTGGCAAGGCGCTGCGGATGAGACGGTGGAGCCGCAGAACCTGCGCGAACTGGTCGACCAGTGGACGGCGCTGCAACCCGATCTGGTGCAGATCCCCGAAACCGACGAGACCGTCTCCGGCGCCACCCGCAAGGTCTGGCGGTTGCACTCGGGTGAGCCGCGGCTCGAGACGTGGGAGCTGCCCGACCTGCCCCATGCCGTGCCGGTCAATGCGCAGGCAACGCCAGCCTGCGGCATCGCCGAGGCGGACTACATGTCGAACGGCACGATCTGCGCGGTGCGCAGGATCGTCGATTTCTGGGGGCTCCTGCCCTGACGCTTAGTTGAACATCGACCGCAGGTCGGCGCTTTGGCGTTGGCCAAGGTCGCCGCCATGCTGCGACAGAAACGCCTCGGCAGCGTCGCGCCCAGCATTCCTGAGCTGCGAAATGACCGAGGGAAACGCCACCAGCTTGGTCGCCACCGACAGCTGGTTCATCAACGCGTCATCAGAGATCATATGCACCCGCAGCTTTTTCATCACGCCGGGTTTCACCGACCCGTCTTCAATCAGCCGCTGCACGAATTCGATGGCGCGCAATTCCCGTAACAGCGCGGAATTGAAGCTGATCTCGTTGATCCGGTTCTGGATTTCCGGCGCCGTGACGGGCAGCGCCTCGCGGATCATCGGGTTGAGGCTGATGATGACAAGGTCTTCGGGAAGATCGGGTCGAAACATCGGGAACAGCGCCGGATTGCCGGAATAGCCGCCATCCCAGAACGCCCCGGGCTTGCCGGTTTGCGGATCTTCAAGCTCGACCGCCTGAAAGATCGTCGGCAGGCAGGCCGACGCCATGATCGCGCCGGGGCTGAGTGTATCGCCGGTAAAGATGCGGATCTTGCCATCGCGCACCGCCGTTGCACCAACAAAGAGCTCAGGACCTTCGGGGCAGCAGACGCTGGCAAAATCGAGATGCTCGATGATGGTTTCAAGCGGATTGCGATACAGCGGCCCCCAGATATAGGGCGACATGGTGCGGGTGATCGCCTCGCCAGCGGCAAAGCTCAGCGAATTGTGCAGGGCGCTGCTCATCAGGCCGGGATCGGGCAGCCATGCGGACATCCATTCGGGAATCGACATATCGCGCACGCCCGAAATCTCGCGCCAGAGCCAGTCGAGAAGCGCGCGCGCCTCACTGCGCCCACCGCGCGCCAGACCGGCCTTGAGAGCCGCCCCATTCAGCGCCCCGGCAGAGGTGCCGGAGATGGCGGAAATCTCGATCCACTCTTCTTCGAGCAAACGATCGAGAACCCCCCAAGTGAAAGCGCCGTGCGCTCCGCCACCCTGAAGCGCAAGACAGATCCGCGTGGTCATGCCGATACCTCATTCCTTTGCGCCTGTACGCTGGCCGAAACGGTCCTGACCCCTGCCGTGCCCGGCGTGGGCAGCGCCCGAAGCGCGGAGTCGGCCATCTCCCGGAGCCTGCGCGACAGGCGCGCCCCGCCCCGGATGACCAGCCGATCCGTTCCCGCCTCGGGCGCGACGCTCATAGCGCCGTCCAGCCGCCGTCAACGGAAATGGTAGTGCCGGTGATCTGCTCGGCCGCGTCCGAGCACAGGAAAACCGCCGTGCCGCCAATCTGCTCGACCGTGGCAAATTCCTTGGACGGCTGACGTTCGAGAAGGACCTTTTCGATCACCTCCTCTTCGGTCATGTCATATTTCCGGGCTGTGTCGGGGATCTGCGCCTCGACCAGCGGGGTCTTGACGTACCCCGGGCAGATCGCATTGCAAGTAATTGGTTCCTTTGCAGTTTCCAGTGCCACGACCTTGGTCATACCGACCACGCCATGCTTGGCCGCAACATAGGCCGACTTGTAGGGCGAGGCCGTCAGCCCATGCGCCGAGGCGATGTTGACCACCCGGCCCCAGCCCGCCTGCCGCATCATCGGCAACGCCGCCGCCGTGCAATGATAGGCCGAACTCATGTTGATCGCGATGATCGCATCCCATTTTTCCACCGGGAATTCATCAATCGGCGCGACATACTGAATGCCCGCGTTGTTCACCAGAATGTCGCAGGCCCCGGCCTGTTCGATCAGCGCGCGGCACTGCTCGCCCTTGGACATGTCGGCCTGAATGTAGCGCACGGAGACGCCATATTCCTTGGCCATATCCTCGGCCAGCTTGTGATTTTCAGGTGAATCTGTGAATGAATTCAGGATGATCGACGCGCCAGCGCGCGCCAGCTCGCGCGCGACGCCAAGCCCGATGCCCGAATTCGATCCGGTGACGACGGCGGTCTTGCCCTTGAGTGACATGGTGGAAATCTCCTTCATACCTGTGGCGCAACATAGCATGCTGCATCTGCAAGATAAGGGGAGATGTGCCGTGCGGGGCTTCTGCCCGCTGCGATCACGCTTTCTCGACTGGAACGATCTGCGCCGAGGCGTTACGAAGCCCCGTTCCCAAGCGTTCCAAAGCCCTTGCGCGACGGGGTGAAAGCAAAAAAAACGCCGGCGCGAAGCCGGCGTTAAGTCATTGAGGCAGGTTTCATACAGGCAAGAAACCTATCGAGCAGTGCCCTCTTTATACGCGGTTTGAGGAAAGAGTCCAAGGTAAAAGTTTGAAAAGGCGTAAAACCGGCGCTACGGTCCAGAGCCAAGAAAACAAGGGCAGACACGAGGCTATTCAACAATGTTAGCAGATTGTTTCCACCCGCGAGCGGTGGCTGTGGCGCTGATCTGCGCGAGTCTCGGATTTGGGGGATTCGCGCGGGCCGAGCCGATGCATGGCATCGCCATGTATGGCGAACCGGCGCTGGATGCAGATTATGACCACCTGCCCTATGCCCGCCCCGATGCGCCCAAGGGCGGTCGGTTGGTCACCGGCGAGACCGGCAGTTTCGACAGCCTTAACCCACATATCCTCAAGGGATCAACCCCGTGGCAGCTGCGCTTTCTGGCCTATGAATCGCTGATGGGGCGCAGCTGGGACGAGCCGTTCACGCTCTATGGCCTGCTGGCTGAAACCATCGAGACCGGGCCGAATCGCGACTGGGTCGAATTCACCCTGCGCCCCGAGGCGAGGTTTTCCGATGGCAGCCCCGTCACCGTCGAAGACGTGATGTGGAGCTACGAGACGCTGGGCACCATCGGCCATCCGCGCTATCGCGGCTCGTGGGCGCAGGTCGAGAGCATGGAACAGACCGGGCCGCGCAGCATCCGCTTTACCTTTGCGACGGACGATCGCGAACTGGCGCTGATCATCGGGATGCGCCCGATCCTGCAGAAAGCGCAATGGGAGGGCAAGGATTTCGCCTCGAGCGGGCTGGATGTGATCCCGATCACCACCGCGCCCTATGTCATCGACGACTTCGAGGCGGGCCGTTTCCTGACGCTCAAACGCAACCCGGATTACTGGGGCAAGGATCTGCCGTTCATGAAAGGTCAGGCAAATCTGGACGAGATTCGCATGGAATTCTTTGGCGACGGCACCGTGCTGTTCGAAGCCTTCAAGGCTGGCGAGCTGACCGTGATGCGCGAATCCAACGCCGAGAAATGGGACAGCCAGTATGATTTCCCGGCGGTGCAGCGCGGCGACGTGGTGAAATCGGAAATTTCGCACGGGCGGCCCACTGGCATGACCGGGTTCGTGATGAACACACGGCGCGACGTCTTCGCCGACTGGCGGGTGCGCGACGCCATGATGCACGCCTTCAATTTCGAATATATCAACGAGACGATGACCGGCTCGAAACAGCCGCGCATCACCTCGTATTTCTCGAATTCCGAGCTGGGTATGCAGGACGGTCCCGCAACGGGCCGGGTGCGCGAGCTGCTCGCGCCTTTTGCCGACACGCTGCCCCCCGGCGCGCTCGACGGCTACGCCCTGCCCGTCAGCGACGGCACCGCCCGCAACCGCGCCGGGCTGCGCCAGGCCATGCAGCGGATGCAGGATGCGGGTTACAGCATTCAGGACGGCGTCATGCTTGCCCCGAACGGCCAGCCGCTGCGCTTTGAAATCGTGCTGGCGCAGGGCTCTGGCGAAGAGCAGTCGATCGTCGATATCTTTGCCCAAGGGCTGCAGCGGATGGGCATCACCCCCACGATCACCGTCATCGACAGCGCGCAATACAACGAGCGCATCAACAGTTTCGATTTCGACATGACCTTCTTTCGGCGCGGGCTGTCGCTGTCTCCGGGCAACGAGCAGCGGCTGTACTGGGGCTCTGGCGCGGCGGACCAGATCGGCTCGCGCAACCTGATGGGCATGAAAAGCCCGGCGGCGGATGCGATGATCGACGTGCTGCTGAACGCCACCAGCGAAGAGGATTTTATCGCCGCCGCGCGCGGGCTCGACCGGGTGCTGACCGCCGGGCGCTACGTGATTCCGATCTACCAGTGGAACGTCTCGCGCATCGCTCATGCCCGCCAGCTGCATCATCCGGCGCAGACCCCCGTCTATGGCGACTGGATCGACTGGATGCCGAACGCATGGTGGTGGCAAGAAGACTGAACCGACAAGACCAAGAAAACCGAGCAGAAGGACAGACAACATGAAACAGGCCATCCTCCTCGCCGCCCTCGCGGCAACGCTAGCGGGATGCGGCACCGTCGACGGTGTCGGGCAGGATATCTCTTCGGCGTCGCGCACCGTGCAAAGCTGGTTCTAGCGTCGCGCCTCCGACCTTTTGGCAGTTCCGGCGGCGCGCCCGCCGGGATAGGCTGGCAGGACACGAAGACAAAGAGCAGGGCCAATGAACGAGCGACTGAAGCTGAAGAACGACGGCAGGCAGATCCGGGCTTTGGTGGTCGACGATCATCCGCTGTTCTGCGATGCGCTGACCCTTACGCTGCAATCCATCGCCGATTTCGAAGAGATCCGCACCGCGGGTACGCTGGAAAAGGCCCTGAGCATCGTCACCAACGACGCCTTGCCCGATCTGGTGATCCTCGATCTCAACCTGCCCGACGTCAACGGGCTGGATGGGCTGGTGCGCCTGCGCACTGCCGCGCCGCGCGCCGCGATCCTGATCGCCTCGTCGATGGCCGACAACCGCATGATCAGCCATGCGCTCAAGGCCGGGGCCGATGGCTTCGTGCCCAAGCATTCGCAGCGCTCGGTGTTTCGCCGCGCCTTCGAGGCGGTGGCCGACGGCGTGCCCTTTGTGCCCGATGGCTACATCGACCCGCATGAGCCGAACAGCGACAGCCCGCCCGACGATGCGCTGACCCGGCTTGGCACGCTGACCAACCAGCAGGCCCGCATCCTGTCGCTGATCTGCGAGGGCAAGCTGAACAAACAGATCGCCTATGATCTGACGATCGCCGAAACCACCGTCAAAGCGCATGTCACCGCGATCATGCGCAAGCTTGGGGTGCACAGCCGCACGCAGGCGGTGCTGATCGCGCAAGAGGCCTCTTTCGGGCGGGTCTTGCCAAGCCAGAGCCATACGCCGTAACCTTGACCTCACGTCGGTAGGGAGGATCGGTGTTGGACGGAAGCGCAACGCGCTCCGCGGAGGATGATCAGGCGCTGCGCGTCGCCCAAGTACATTGGAACGATGCCGATCCAATCGGCAAGCTGACGCGTAAGCTCGGGCCCGGCCCGTTCGAGCTGGTCTGCCTGTTCGTGTCTCCGCGCGCGGATTTTCATGCATTGAACGGCGCGGCGAAGGGCGCGTTCGGGCGGGCCGACGTGTTCGCCTGCACCACTGCGGGCGAGATCGGCGCCACCGGCTATGAAGAAGGCCAGATCATCGCCATCGGCTTTCCCTCAACGCTGTTCAGCGTCGATGCGCTGGTGATCGACGGTCTGGATGCGATCAATGACCGCGAGGTGATTGACCGCCTGATGCAAAGGCGGCTGAGGCTCAGCATGGAAGCCTCTGACATGACGCATGAATTCGCTTTCTTGCTGGTCGACGGGCTGTCGCTTCAGGAAGAGAACATCGCCTCGGTTCTGGCCCCGGCGATGGGGCCGATGCCGCTGTTTGGCGGCTCGACCGGCGATGGCACCAATTTCGATACGACCTGGCTGTCCTACAACGGTCAGGTGCGGCAAAACGCGGCGCTGCTGGCGCTGGTGCGCAGCCGCTGCCCGGTGCAGGTGTTCAGTGTCGATCATTTTGAGCCGACCGACATCCGCATGGTGGTCACCCGCGCCGCGCCCGATCATCGCACCGTGCTTGAAATCAACGCCGAGCCCGCCGCGACGGAATACGCCCGGCTGCTGGGCAAGGATCTGGCGCAGCTTGATACCGGTACTTTTGCCGCGCATCCTCTGGTGGTGCGCCTTGGGCACAGCCATCATGTGCGCTCGATCCGCAAGGTCGGAGAGGACGGCAGCCTGCTGTTCTTCTCGGCAATCAACGAAGGCATGGTGCTGACCCTCGCCGAAACGCAGGACATGGCGCATCATCTTGAAAATGCGCTGCAAAACCTTGGGCGCGATGGCGCGCCGACGCAGATCCTCGGCTGCGATTGCCTGCTGCGCCGGCTTGAGGCAGAGCAGTTCCAGCAGACCCGTGCGCTGTCGCAGATCCTGTCGCGCCATCGGGTCACCGGGTTCAACACCTATGGCGAACAGCATGGCGCCCTGCATGTGAACCAGACCCTGACGGGGGTTGCGTTCTACCCGCCGGATCAGGATTAATTATGGTCACCAGCTCATTGATAAATCCGCAAGATTCTCTTTCGAGGCAGAACGAGAAACTGTTGCGCATCGCCGATGTTCTGATGCGCAACGTCGAACATGGCACCGCCCAGTCGGGCGAAGCCTATGCCCAGTTCGAACGCGCCGCCCTGCTCGAAGACCGGGTGCGCGAGCGCACGCTGGAACTGGAACGCACGCTCAACCTGCTGCACGAGTCCAACGCCCAGCTTGGCCGCGCCCGCGATGAAACCGAGGCCGCACGCCGCAATCTGGCCGATGCCATCGAAACCGTGTCCGAAGGCTTTGCGCTGTTCGATGGCGACGATCTTTTGGTCATGTCCAATTCGCGATTCTGCCGGGATTTTCGCGACAAGGTCAAGGATCTGCGCCCCGGTCTTCCGTTCAACAGCTATGTCGAACTGGTGAGCCGCTCGCGCCATCTTGCCCTGCCCGAAGGCATTTCCCCCGAGTCATGGGCCGAGGATCGCATCCGCAAGCACACCGACCGGCGGGTGATGTTCAACGTCCGGCACGGGCCGGATCGCTGGTTGCAGGTGTCCGAACATCGCACCGCCAATGGCGGCACGGTGATCCTGCAGACCGATGTCACCGACATCATCCGGCTCGAACGGCAGGAACGGCTGAAGCTCAAGGACAAGCAGACCCGGATGATCCGCGCCACGCTGGATCATCTCGATCACGGGGTGTGCATCTTTGACGAAAACGCCCGGCTGGTGGCGTGGAACGAAAAGATCGGGACGTTGCTGAACCTTCCGGTGCGCCGTCTGCACCTTGGCGCGTCGTTTTCCGGCCTGCTGGAGCTGGTCGATCAGACCTTTGCCTTTGGCGAGGGGCGCAGCCGCGAACGCTTTCGGCAATGGGCGTCGCGGCAAGGCCTGCGCGGCACCATCAGTTTCGAGCTGACGCGCGACGGTGGCGTGGTGTTACAGGTCTTTGGCCGGGGTATGCCCGACGGCGGCTTCCTGTTTTCCTGCATGGATGTGACCGCCGAACGCGAGGCGGCGCGGCGGCTGACGCAGGTCAACGAGATGCTCGAGGCCCGCGTCATGGAGCGCACGCTTGAGCTTGAGGATGCGCTGTCTGCCGCCGAACGGGCGAATGCGTCCAAAACGCGCTTCGTGGCGGCGGCAAGCCACGATCTGCTTCAACCGCTGTCGGCGGCCAAGCTGTTCGTCTCGTCGCTGGCGGATCGCTGCACCGATCCTGCCGACCGCATGGTGCTGGACAAGACGGAATCGGCGCTGACCTCGGCCGAGCAGCTGATCGACGCCTTGCTCGACATTTCGAAGCTGGAATCCGACCGGCTGACCTTTGACATCCGGCCCGTGGCGCTGCGCGAGATCTTCGTGCGACTGCGTGACGAGATGGAGGTTCTGGCCGCTCGCAAGGGGCTTAAACTGCGGATCATCGACAGCAATCTCGTGGTCGAGACCGACCCATCCTACCTGCGCCGGGTGGTGCAGAACCTGATGGCCAACGCGATCCGCTACACCGACTCGGGGCGGGTTCTGGTTGGGGTGCGTCGCCGCGGCGGAACCGCCCGCATCGAGGTCTGGGACACCGGCCCCGGCATCGCCGAAGACGACCAGTCGGCAATCTTTGAAGAGTTCAAGCGGCTTGATACCCGCGCTTCGACCAATGACGGCTTGGGCCTCGGGCTGGCCATTGTCGAGCGCGCCTGCGCACGGCTGGGCCATCCGCTGGGCCTGTGGTCCGAACCGGGGCGCGGCTCGTGTTTCATGGTCAGTCTGCCGGTGCTGGGCGGCGCGCTGCCGACGCGGCCGGCGACTCAGGGCCCGGCGCGCCCGCAAGGGCTGGCGCAGGCCGGGCTGATCGTGCTGCTGGTCGAGAACGACCCGCAGCTGCGCCGCGCCATGTCGGTGCTGATGGAAAGCTGGGGGGTGAACGTGATCGAGGCGGAACACGCCGACGGGGCGATCGAGCTGCTTCTGGATCTAGAGATCACTCCCGACGCCTTGCTGCTGGATTACCAGCTTGGCTCGGGTATGTCGGGCACGCAGCTGTTCGGCGAGATCACCACGCGCTTTGGCCGCCTGCCCTGCGCCATCGTGTCTGCGGATCGCTCATCGACCCTGCGCGAGGCCTGCGCGGCGCTGAACATCGACTTGCTGAACAAGCCGGTAGACCGGCACCGGCTTGGGCGGTTCTTCGATGCGATCCTGCATGGCGGCGCGCCGGGCTGACCTTACCGCGCCCGGAACAACCCCCCAAGGATGCCGCGCACCAGCCGCTTGCCGGTGGTGCCGGAGAGCTCTTTCAGCACCGCCTGCCCCAATGCTTCGCCGATGGACCCGGGGGCGCTGTAGCGGCTGGATTTGCGTGAACTGGGCGCTGATGGCTGATAGCGGCGGGCGCGACTGTGCTCGCGCGGTTGCTCGGCTTCGGCCTCGGACGCTGCGGCAGTGGCGCGCGCCTTGAGCATTTCGTAAGCGGACTGCCGGTCGATTTGCGCCTCGTAGCGCCCGGAAAGCGCAGAGGCCGCAATCGTCTCGGCGCGCTCCTTCGGCGTGACCGGGCCAAGCCGCGATGCGGGCGGACGGATCAGGGTGCGCTCGACGATGCCGGGAATGCCCTTGTCTTGCAGCATCGAGGTCACGGCTTCGCCGGTGCCAACGGTGCGGATCGCCTCTTCGGTATCGAAGGCGGGATTGGGGCGATAGGTTTCCGCCGCCAGTTTCAGGGCCTTGCGATCGCGCGCGGTAAAGGCGCGCAGGGCGTGCTGCACCCGGTTGCCAAGCTGGCCAAGGATATCATCGGGAATGTCATCCGGGGCCTGCGTGACAAAATACACCCCCACGCCTTTCGAACGGATCAGCCGCGCCACCTGCTCGACCTTGTCGATCAGCGCCTTGGGGGCACCGTCGAACAGCAGATGCGCCTCGTCAAAGAAGAACACCAGCTTGGGTTTGTCGGGGTTGCCGACCTCGGGCAACTCCTCGAACAGCTCAGAGAGCAGCCACAGCAGGAAGGTCGCATAGAGCCGTGGGGCCTTCATCAGCACATCGGCGGCGAGGATGTTGACCTGCCCGCGGCCCTGCGCGTCGTGGCGCATCAGATCCGCCAGATCCAGCGCTGGCTCGCCGAACAGCTGCGCGCCGCCCTCGTTTTCCAGCACCAAAAGCCGGCGCTGAATCGCGCCGACCGAGGCGGTCGAGACATTGCCATAGCGCAGCGACAGCGCCTTGGCGTTCTCGCCCACCGATGTCAGCAGCGCGCGCAGATCCTTGAGATCAAGCAGCGGCAGGCCGTCTTCGTCCGACAGGCGGAAGGCGATGTTCAGAACCCCTTCCTGCGCGTCGGACAGCTCGAGCAGGCGCGACAGCAGCAGCGGACCCATCTCGGCGATGGTGGTGCGCACCGGGTGGCCCTGCACGCCGAAGATATCCCAGAACACCGTGGGGAAAGCGGCATAGGAAAAATCGTCAAAACCGATGGTGGCGTTGCGCTCTGCAAAGGCGGCGTGCAGCTTGCCGGTGGCTTGCCCTGCCCGCGACAGCCCGGCAAGATCCCCCTTCACATCTGCCAGAAAAACCGGCACGCCAGCGGCGCTGAATTCTTCGGCGAGGATTTGCAGTGTCACGGTCTTGCCGGTGCCCGTCGCGCCCGCGATCAGGCCGTGGCGATTTGCATAGTTGTTGAGCAGATACTGTTTCTCGCCGTAGCCCTCGCCACCGCCGCCTACAAAAACCCCTTGGTTCATTGACTGTCTCCACGCTCCGTACGGTGCTGACCATAGTTAATTAACCAATTGATGCCAGTATCAAACTCGCCCGAAGCAACATGTCCTCTCCTGCTTTGGGCAGACTTCCTCCCTGTCAGACTGGCCGCGCCCAATGGCGCGGTCTTTTTTTGTGCGACGCAGGTCGCGCAATAGTTACAAGTCTGTTGACCGGTGACGCAGAGTTTCGTAGCTTTCGCCCAATGACAAAGTCGGCCGGTCCGACAGGGAGCAAGGGGAAAGGGACCGAAAGGTCCCTTTTCTCGTCTTTACAACGGGGTGCAAGCTGCCTTCAGCGGCTCGCCATTCCGTGAAACCGGTATTTTCCGCCCTGACACCGCTACCGCAGCGTGCTACTCGGTGCGGCAACCATGACCTGACATTCCAGGGGAGTTTACATGACCAGACCTCTTTCGCTTCTTTGGGCGCTGCCGCTTGCCCTGTCGCTTGCCAGCGTCCCGGCGCTTGCACAAGATTCCGCAGCCCCCGCCGATGATTCCGCACCTATCGGCGGCGATCTGTCGATCGGCGAGACCGAAGCCCCCGAGACTGCGGCGGCCGCCAAGCCCGAGACCTACATCAAGACAACCCACGGCGACTGGCAGATGCAATGTCTGCGCGTTCCCGAAGGCACCGATGCCGAAGATCCCTGCCAGATGTACCAGCTGCTCAAGGACGGCAATGGCGGCAACGTCGCCGAGGTCAGCCTGTTCCGCCTGCAGAATGGTGGTCAGGTCGCCGCCGGGGGCACCTTTGTTGTGCCGCTGGAAACGCTTCTGACGCAAAAGCTGTCGATCTCGGTCGATGGCGGTCAGCCGAAGCGCTACGATTTCTCGTTCTGCACCCAGGTCGGCTGCTATGCGCGCGTCGGGTTCACCGCCGAGGATGTGGCAAAGTTCAAGGCTGGCAATGCAGCCACGATCACCATCTCTCCGGCGATGGCTCCCGATCAGACGGTCGAGCTGTCCATGTCGCTGTCGGGCTTCACCGCCGCCATCGACGAGACCTCGCAACTGCGCCAGTAAGCGCGCCGAGATCTGTTCAAGGCCGCGCCGGATGCCCCGGCGCGGCCTTTTTCATGCGCGAAGCCCGTCCAGAACCGCCCATGCGGCGCGCTGTCCGGGGGGCGGCCCGCCGCGCCCGAGCTTTTGCATCGTCCGCTCCATCGCCGCACCTTGCGCGTCTTTCGTGCCAAGGATACCCAGCAGCGCATCGCAGATCGGCCCCGGACGGCAGGCGTTGCCGATGAATTCCGGCACATCGCGCGTGTCTGACACGAGGTTCACCAACGTTACGGTATCGACCCGCAGCATCCGTCCGATAATCTGACGCGACAGCCAGCCCATGTCATAGGCGATGACCATCGGCGTATGGGTTGCGGCAAGTTCCAGCGACACCGTGCCAGAGGCGGCAAGCGCCACGTCCGCCGCCTTGAACGCGGCGCGCTTTTCCTCAAGCGCCCGCGCCCCTAGTGCGCGCGGATCAAGGATCAGCGGCGCGCCCGGCCAGCCTGCGCACATGTCCTGCACCATCTCGGCCACTGGCGCTGCGGCGGGAATGACAAGGCGCAGATCAGGGCGTGCGGCGTGCAACCGGGCTGCGACCTCGCCAAAGACCGGGGCCAGCCGCGATACCTCCGAGCGCCGCGAACCGGGCAGCATCAGCGCCAGTGGCGTCTGCCCGATCCCGTGGCGGGTGCGAAAGGCTGCGGCGTCCTCGTCACTGGCAACGGGTTCGGTGACCACCGGATGCCCGACGAAATCACAGCGCATCCCGGCGGCCTCCATATAGGGCGGCTCGAACGGCAGCAGCGCCAGCACCTGATCGACGTGGCGCGCCATCTTGGCCGCGCGGCCCGGACGCCAGGCCCAGACCGTGGGGGCGACGTAATGCACGATGCGAATATCCGACGCTGCGCGCACCAGCTTGGCCACCCGCAGCGAGAATTCCGGAAGGTCGACGGTGATCAGCACATCGGGGCGCGCCGCGATCACCGCATCAGCGGTCTGCCGGATGCGGGCCTTGAGCGCGCCGTACTGGCGCAGGATCTCGCTCACGCCCATGACGCTGATCTCGTCCATCGGGAACAGGCTTTGCAGGCCCTGCGCCGCCATCAGATCGCCGCCGATGCCGGTGAAGGTCACGTCGGGCACCATGGCGCGAAGCCCCTCCATCAGCGCTGCGCCAAGCCGGTCGCCCGAAGGTTCGCCAGCGGTGATGAAAACCTGCATCACGGTCTCTTTCTGATCCAGAGGAACTGTCCCGCCGCATCCAGCGCGGCCACGGTTGCCGGCAGATCCAGCACCATCACACCGCCCGCAGACAGCACGATCCCCGACAGCCCGGCCTTGCGGATCGCCTCGGCGGTGTGCGGCCCGATGACCGGCAGATCGGCGCGCCGGTCCTGCCCCGGCTTTTCCGCCTTGTAGAGAATGCCTTCGCCCAGGTTCGCAAGACCTGAAAGCATCTGGTCGGTGCCACTATCGTCTTCGCGGGCGACAACGTCGCTGCCGCGAATGACACAAGCCTGGCCCAGATCCAGCGCCGCCTGCTCTGCGCTGATGAGATCGCCAAGCGCGGCCTCGGCCTCGACCAAGGGGCCGGGGCGGGCGCGGGTCGGCACGCCGATGGGCGGCAGGAGCGCAGGCGCGGCCTCATGCGCGCCGATCACGGTGATGCCGGCGTCTTCGAAAATCGCGATGATCTCGCGCAGGGCCCCGTCATCGCCCAGCGACAGCGCTTGCATCAGGCGCGGCACCAGCGGCAGCGTCGCCGCGTCGATGGCCGAGGCATCCACCGCAGGCCGCCGGATCGTGCCACACATGCACAGGCGGCGAATATCGCGCGCGACCAGCTGCTCTACCAGCGTGCCCAGCGTTTCCAGCCGAAAGGTTAGGTCCGGGTGCAGATGCGCTGGCGCAAAGCCGTCCAGCGCGCAGATCAGCGGCCGGGTGTCGCAGGCATCCACCACCGCGCCGGGCAGATCGCCCAGCCCGGCAATCAGCGCAAGACGGCTCACGGCACGAGGAAGTGGCGGTCGCTCTCGCCAAGGATAAAGGTCACGATCTCGCGCACATAATCGCTCTGGGTTTCATCGCCAAGCCTGCGGGCACGGTCGGCAAAGGCGCCCTCGCCCTGCGCCAGCATCTGGAACGCGGCGCGCAGCGCGGTGATATCGGCGCGGCTGACACCCTTGCGCTTGAGCCCCACAAGGTTCAGCCCGTCGAGCTTGCCGCGCGGTGCCTGCACAAGGCCGTGGGGGATCACGTCATTGGTCACCATGGTCACCGCGCCAATGATCGCCCCGCGCCCGATGCGCACCCATTGATGCACGCCTGACAGCCCGCCGACGATGACCTCGTCCTCGATGATACAATGCCCGGCCAGCGCAGAATTGTTCACAAGGATCACCCGGTCGCCAACCTGCACATCATGGGCCACGTGACAACCGGCCATGAACAGCCCGTCATCCCCAACGCGGGTGACGCCGCCGCCGCCCTCGGTGCCGCAATTCATCGTGACATGTTCTCGAATGCGATTGCGCTTGCCGATTTCCAGCGAGGTCGTCTCGCCCCGGAATTTCAGATCCTGCGGGATCTCGCCGAGCACGGCAAAGGGAAACACCACCGTGCCCTCGCCGATGCTGGTGCGCCCGGTCACGATGACATGGGATTTCAGCTCGACGTTTTCGGCCAGAACAACCTCGGGGCCGATATGGCAGAACGGGCCGATGCGGCAGCCCGCTCCGATCCGGGCGCCGTCTTCGACGATCGCGCCGGGATGGATCACGGGTTCGCTCATGTCGGCAGATCCATCATTGCGGTGAATTCCACCTCTGCGGCCATTTCGCCATCGACTTCGGCGCGGCCTTCGAATTTCCACACCTTGCCGCCGGGCTTGCCGCGCGTCGTGGTTACACTCATCCGCAGTTGATCGCCCGGAACCACCATGCGGCGGAACTTGCACTTGTCGATGGCCATGAAATAGACCTTGAGTTCCTTGTCGGCAAGATCGAGCGCCACGCCCACCATCACCGCCGAGGTCTGCGCCATCGCTTCGATGATGGTGACGCCGGGCATGATCGGCTTGCCGGGGAAATGCCCCTGAAAATGCGGCTCGTTCATCGTGACATTTTTGATGCCGACGGCGGATTTGATCCCGTCGATCTGTTCGACCCGGTCGACCAGCAAAAACGGGTAGCGGTGCGGCAGGATACGCTGGATCAGCTGGATATCCGCGGAGAGAAGCGTGTCGGTCATCTCGGGCCTTTTCCCTTCAAGTCAGGTGGTCCGTCCCTAGCAACCCACGTGCCAAGGGGCAAGCAAAGGCTAGTTGTCCGGGCTGTCCGGCAGGCCGGACTTCGCGCCATCGCCGATCGCAGCGTCGATGCGCGCAATCGCAAGACTGGTGATGTCGATGGCATCGGCCGACAGAAACACGCTGCGCTTGTCGAGCAACGCAGCCGCGCCTGTTTCCTGCATGATGTCGCCAAGCACCGGCTCGGCAAGGGCAAGGAACTGGCGGCGACTTTCCTCGGACAGGGTGCCAAGCGCGCGCGCCTTGGCATCCTGTTCCTGCCGCAAGGCCTGCACCTTCTGGTCGAACGCATCGGCCAGCTCGCGAAAACGTGCCTGCGGCAAGGTGGCCCGCTGCTCTGTCAGGCTGCGTTCTTCTTCGGTGAGTTCAGATTCGATGCGGCGGTTTTCAACGGCAATGGCGTTGCTTTCGGCCTCAAGCTTGGCGCCGATACGCTGGCCATAGGCGCTTTCGGAGAACAGCCGGTCGATCTCGATGGTCAGCACGGCGCTTTGCACCATATTGGGCTGAACGGCCCCAGTTTGCGCGGCGGTCTGGGCATGGGCTGCGGGGGAAAGCCCCGCAAGCCCGATCAAAACCGCCGCGCAATATCTTGAAATCATATCAGAACTCGGTCGAGATCGCGAAGCTGAAGTTCTCTTCCTCGTCGTATTCTTCTTTCTTGAGAGCCTTCGAAAAGTTCAGCCGGAGCGGACCAAGGATCGAATCCCACAGCACCGAAACGCCGATTACATGGCGCGCGCTGAAATCGGTATAGAGGATATCGTTCGTGGTTTTCGAGCTTGTCGAATCCGACAGCCCCCAGACCGAGCCTATGTCATAGAACAAGCCCCCGGAGATGCCGTATTCCTCGGGCAGACCCAGCGGGAATTCCGCCTCGAAACGTGCAACAGCAAAGTTGTTGCCGCCCAGCGAGTCGTCGACATCGCTGTCTTCGTCGTATTCGCGCGGACCGATGCCGCCGTATTCAAAGCCGCGCATCGTGGTGTCGCTCAGCAGGAAGCGCGTGGTCACCCGGCTTTCGCCGCTGGTGTAATTCACGTTGCCCGCCTCGAAGGACGCGCGCAGGGTGACTTCCTCGTTCCAGATCTTGGTCTGCGCAATGGCGCGCAGGTTGGTCTTGATGAAGGTGGTATCGCCCCCGACCCCGCCGAAATCCTGCCCGAATTCCAGCAAGACCCCCGCGTTCGGGTTCAGACCCGTACGGCGGCTGTCGTAGCTGTAGGTATAGCCGATCGAGCTTTCGAACTGTGCCGCCTCGTCCTCTTCAGCCGTGATCACCTGTCCGATCTCGTCCGAGTCCGAGTCGGTGATCTCGTTGTAATCGTAGGTGTAGCGCAGCGACAGGCGCTGCTGATCCGACAGTGCAAAGCCGATGGACGGGCGGAAGGCCCCCTTGGCGGTGTCGTAGACCGAATAGTAGCTGTCGGTCTCGGTGTAGTTCAGCCCCAGACCGAACGACACGTCACGGCCAAGGAAATACGGCTCGGTGAAGTTGAAGTTGTAAGCTTGGCTCGAGCTGGCGGTGTTGATGCCCAGCGACAGCGTCTGGCCGCGGCCGAGGAAGTTCTGCTCGCTGAACGAGATTGCCGCACCAAAGCCGCTGGACGTGGAATAAGACCCGCCAAAGCTGATCGCGCCGGTGGGCTTTTCCTCGACGTTGACGTCAACAATCACCTGCTGCGGGCTCGATCCCTCACGGGCATTGACCTCGGCAGTGGTGAAATAGCCAAGCGCCCGGATACGCTCTGCCGCTTCGCGGATGGCGCGCGGGTTGAACGGATCGCCCTCGGCGGTGTCGAACTGGCGGCGGATCACCCGGTCGAGCGTCGTGGTGTTGCCCTCGATGTCGATGCGTTCGACAAAGATGCGCTCGCCGCGGGTCAGCTGGAAGGTTACGTCAAGCGTCAGGTCACGGTCGTTGCGGCTGATCTGCGGTTCGATCCGCACGAATTGCAGACCCTCCTGCACGGTGAGCCGTTCGAGACGGGCGATCGCCGTGTCGATTGCGGAGGGCGAATAGGTCTGGCCCGGCTTGAGCTTCAGCGCCGAGGTGAATTTCGCAATATCGACCTCGGGCAGATCGGATTCGACCGTGACCGCGCCGACATCGAAGGACTGGCCTTCCTCGACGTTGAAGGTGACGAAATAGGCGTCGCGCTCTGCCGACAGTTCGGCATTCACCCCGGTGATGCGGAAATCGACATAGCCGCGCGAGGCGTAGAAATCCTGCAGCAGCTGGCGGTCAAAGGCGATGCGGTCGGTGATGAACGTGTCCGAGCGGATCAGCGCCCGCAGCAGGCCAGCCTGCTTGGTTTCCAGCACCCGGCGCAGACGGCCATCGGAATAGGCTTGGTTGCCGACAAAGCCGATGCGTTCGACCTCGGTCACGCCGCCTTCAAAGATCTCGTACACAAGATCGACGCGGTTGTCGGAGCGCTTGATCAGCTTGGGCGTCACCCGCGCCGAAATCCGGCCTTGCTGCACATAGGCATTGGCGATTGCGGCGGCGTCTTCCTCGGCGATGCGAGGATTGTAGACGCGCCGACCCTGACTGCGCACCAGCGGCGCAAGGTCATCGTCCTTGATGCGGCTGTTGCCTTCGAAGGCGACGACATTGACGGTGGGGTATTCGACAACCTTGATCACCAGCGTGCCGCCCTGCGGCAGGATCTCGACCGTCTCGAACAGGCCCGAGGCGACAATGCGCTGGTAGGCATCGTTCAGTTCTGCGGCGCTGACGGATTCACCGCGCGCAATGCCCGCATAGCTCAGGATGGTCCCGGCTTCGATCCGCTCATTGCCTTCGATCTGCACGTTGCCAAAGGCAAAGGTCTGCGCATCCGCAGCGTCGGGAAGCGCCGTCACGGCGACCGAAAAGGCAACCGACAGGGCCGCCAGCGATACGCCTTTTCTGAACCCATTCGAAAATTTGCGCATACCACGCAGGGGGGTTGCCCCTTCACGCCCGTAGGTCATGCCACCAATCCACTCCGCCGTATTTTTTTTACGTGAGTAAAGGCATCGGAAGGACGTGTCAAAACGTTAGAGAGGCGTTTGCCAATCGAAACGCGAACTGCGCCGTCCCTGCATCGGGTGGCGCAGTTCGCGGGCCTTACATCGAGCCAAGCCAAGCGCCGAGAAACAGCGCAGCTGGAATGGCGATGACAAAAAGCAACCGGTCCGTGTTGAGGTTGAACAGCAGGTTGAGGCCGCGATATCCGCTCTGGATGGTTTGCATGAGCATAACCCCATCGTTGTTGGTGTCTGCTGCGATTATAGCAATAAAATAAGGCTGAATTCTGGCGTTCACGAAAAAAGGGGCGCCAGACGCGCCCCCTTTTGCAGATCCGTCGCGGCGAAAGTTACGGGCAGAACAGATCGTTGCTGAGCGCGAACACCATCAGCCCCAGAATCAGCGCCAGCCCGATCGACATCGCGACATTCAGCGCGCGGTCCGACGGCGGCTTGCCGGTCACGGCTTCCCAGGCGTGGAACACAAGATGCCCGCCGTCGAGCACTGGCACCGGGAACAGGTTCAGCAGCCCGACCGCCGTCGAGAGCACCGCAATGAAAGTGATGAAGCTGGTGCCGCCCTGACTGGCCATCGCGCCCGAGGTCTGGGCAATGCCGATCGGCCCCGACAGGTTGCACGACGAGATATTGCCCGCGATCATGTGGCCCAGCCCCGACAGCGAGCCGGTGACGATGCCCCATGTGCGCTTGACCCCGCCCCATGCGGCCTCGGCGGGGTTCATCATGGTGGTGGCCGGATGGAACGCCATATCGCCGACGATGCCGATCCGGTACACCGCCTGAAACCCGCCATCGGGCAGCGGCTCGTCGGTGCGCTTGGGGGTCATCACCACGTCGAAAGTCTCGCCATCGCGCCAGATGGTCAGATCGACCGGTGCGCCTTCGGAGGCTTCGACCACCTCCTTGAGCTGGGAAAAGGCAAAGGCGCGTGTGCCGTTGATGTTGAGGATGGTGTCGCCCGGTTCAAGCCCGGCCTCATAGGCGGCAGAGCGCGGCACCACCTGACTGACCAGCGGCGGATAGACATAGGGTCCATCCACCACCATGCGCGCACCATCGCGTTCGACGGTGTAGGGCAGAACTGGCTGATAAGGCAGCGCCTTCATGAATTCGTCATAGGCTTCGGGATCATCGAAGCCCGGCAGCGGCTGACCGTCGATCTGCAGGATCACATCGCCGGTGCGCAGCTCTTGCGCAATGGGCAGCGCGCGCAGCTCGCCCACGGCAAAGGGCTCGCTGACCTTGCCCTGAAAGGTGAACAGCAGCGTGAAGACAAGGATCGACAGCGCGAAATTGAACACCGGACCGGCGGCAACCGTGGCCGACCGCGCCCAAAGCGGCGCACCGTTCATGGTGTGGCGCAATTCCTCGTCGCTCATGCCCGCCAAGGCATCTTCGTCGGCCCCGCCCGAGGCATTGGAATCGCCGCGAAATTTCACGTAACCGCCAAAGGGAAGCGCCGCGACCTGCCATCTGGTGCCCCGCTTGTCCATGCGCGACCAGATCACCGGCCCGAAGCCAAGCGAGAACACATCTGCCTCGATGCCCGTCCAGCGCCCGACGATGTAATGGCCGTATTCATGGATCGCGACGATCACCGACAAGGCGATCACGAAGAAGACAAGGGTGAACAGCAGCCCCCCGAAGTCCGAGCTCATCTGCGCGATGTCCAAAAGTCCTGCCCCTTTTTCTTAGTTTTGCAGCATGATCATGTCGGCGGTCTCCCGGGCGAGATGGTCAACCGCACGCACGTTATCAAGGCTCATCCCGGCGTGAATGAGGCCGTTTTGCGCCGAAACACGATTCAGTGTTTGTTCGACGACATGCGCCATGCCGGTGAATCCGATCCGTTTTGCGATGAACGCATCCAGCGCGCGCTCCTTGGCGGCGTTGAACACCGCGCCCGACAGTCCGCCCTCGGCCATCACCTCGCGGGCGAGGCGCAGCGCAGGCCAGCGGGTCTCGCAGGCGGCGCGAAAGGTCAGCGCGCCAAGCTTGACAAGGTCAAGCCGTTCGACCGGCAGCGCCCGGCGTGCCGGATGGTGCAGCGCATAGCCGATAGCGTGGCGCATGTCGGGTGGGCCGACATGCGCCATCAACGCGCCGTCGTTGAACCCGACGAGCGCGTGTATCATGGATTCCGGGTGCACCACGACCTCGATCAGGCTTGGGTCGATGTCAAAGAACTCTTTTGTTTCAATGACCTCCAGCGCCTTATTGAACATCGATGCGGAATCGATGGTGATGCGCTGGCCCATGTCCCAATTGGGATGGGTCGCGGCCTGTTCGGGGGTTGCGCTGGCCAGCTGCTCCAGCGGCCAATCCCGAAACGCCCCGCCACTGGCGGTGATGATCACCCGCTCGACGGCGGCAAGATCCTCGCCCACCAGCGCCTGAAACACCGCGCTGTGCTCGCTGTCGACGGGCAGGACGGCAGCGCCATGGGCGCGCGCAGTCTGCATCACCAGCGGCCCGGCGCAGACCATGCTTTCCTTGTTGGCCAGCGCCAGCGTCGCCCCGGTCTTCAGCGCCTCGAGCCCCGGCGCAAGCCCGGCTGCGCCGACAATCGCCGACATCACCCAGTCGGCGGGCCGCTGCGCCGCCTCGATCAGGGCGGTCTCGCCCGCGGCGGTCTCGATGCCGGTTCCGGCAAGAAGCTCGCGCAGCTCGGCAAGGCAGGTCTCATCGGCGCACACGGCGATCTGCGCGCCCAGCTTGCGCGCATCCTGCGCCAGCTGCACGACATTGCGCCCGCCGCTCAGCGCCACGATGTCATAGGCATCGGGCTCGCGGGCAATCAGATCGATGGTGTTCTGTCCGATCGAGCCGGTGGCTCCGAAGATCGAAATGCGTCTCATTCAAGCCCCGGCGGGAAATCCACGATCTGCCCTGCGATCAGCAGGAACAGCGCTGCGCCCAGCATCCCGTCGAACCGGTCGAGCAACCCGCCATGGCCCGGCAACAGGTTCGAGCTGTCCTTGACCCCTGCCCGGCGCTTGACGGTGCTTTCCGCCATGTCACCGATCTGGCTGGCCATGGAAATCGCGATGGACACCCCCATCAGGCCGACACCGGCACGGGTCGTGCCAGCAAAGACCAGCCCGACGATCCCGGCCCCGATCCAGCCCGCAACAGCGCCCGACCATGTTTTCTTGGGCGAAACGCGCGGCCACAGCTTCGGCCCGCCGATCATCCGCCCGGCAAAATAGCCGCCCACATCGGTGATCACCACCACGCAGACCAGCCACAACATCCAGATAAGCCCGAAATCGGCGCGCAGCTTCATGAAGCCATAGCCCGCCAGCAGGATCAGCGCGGTAAACACGGCATAGGTCACTCCGCCCCGCTCCATCCGGCCAAAGCCCGCCATCGAGGGCAGCAGCAACAGCGGCAGCGCGAAAGCTGGCGGCAAGTAGGCGGTGGCCAGCGCGCAGACTCCGGCGACAATGGCCAGCAAGGGCGCCGACTTGTCGCGCGCGGTGTCCACCATGCGCACCAGTTCCCACACCATCAGGCCACAGGCCAGCGAGATGACGGCGCGCCACACAAAGCCGCCGATCCAGACCGCGACCAGCGCAACCCCGATCAGCACGGCGGCCGAGATCACCCTCGGGCGCAGATCCGTCCAGCGCGATGCGCTCATGCCTTTACTCCTCCGTAGCGGCGCTCGCGGGTGCCATAGGCATTGACGAGCCGCGAAAATTCCTCGGCCCCGAAATCGGGCCACAGGGTATCGATGAACTCGTATTCGGCATAGGCCGATTGCCACAGAAGGAAATTCGAGATCCGCGCCTCGCCGCTGGTGCGGATCACCAGATCGGGATCGGGCAGCACGCAGGTATCAAGGTATTTCGGCAGCGTTTCCTCGTTCACCTCGTTGGGATCGAGCTTGCCCGCCGCAACGTCCTGGGCAAGGCGCTTGGTTGCGCGCGCGACCTCGTCGCGGCCGCCGTAGTTGATGGCGATGGTCAGGTTGACCCCGGTGCAATCCGAGGTCAGCTGTTCAAGCTCGTCCATCAGCTTGATCAGCTTGTTGTCCAGCTTGACCCGATCACCGATGAAGCGCACCTGCACGTTCTCTTCCTTGAGGCCGCGGGCTTCCTTGGTGATGTAGCGCCGGAACAGGCTCATCAGCCCGGCCACCTCGGATTGGGTGCGCTTCCAGTTCTCGGTCGAAAAGGCGAAAATCGTCAGGTATTTGACCCCGACATCCGGGCAAGCCTCGACGATCTCGCGCACCCGCTTGGCTCCAGCATGGTGGCCAAAGAGCCGTGGCCGGCCCCGGCGTTGCGCCCATCGGCCGTTGCCGTCCATGATGACGGCAACGTGGCGCGGTCCGGCGCCATCGCGGATCGGCTTGGGCATGCGACTGGCCCCTCCTTCGGGTGTCATGCAGGTCTTCAGACCTGCATGATCTCTTCCTGCTTGGTCTCGAGCGCGGCGTCCACCTTCTTGATGTAGGTGTCTGTCAGGTCCTGCACTTCGGATTCCCAGAACTTCTGGTCGTCCTCGGCCAGACCGTCGGCCTTGGCCTTCTTGATCCGGTCCATGCCTTCACGGCGCACATTGCGCACAGAGACCCGCGCGCTTTCGGCGTAATGCCCCGCAACCTTGGTCAGCTCGCGGCGGCGTTCCTCGTTCAGCTCGGGAATCGGCAGCATGATGATCGTGCCGTTCATCTGCGGATTGATCCCCAGACCCGACTCGCGGATCGCCTTTTCGACCTTGTTCACAAGGCCCTTGTCCCAGACGTTGATGGTGACCATGCGCGGCTCGGGCACGTTGACGGTGCCAACCTGGTTGATCGGGGTCATCTGCCCATAGGCATCAACCTGAACCGGTTCAAGCATCGAGGCAGACGCCCGCCCGGTGCGAAGCGATGCGAATTCCGTGCGCAGGTTTGCAATAGCGCCATCCATGCGACGCTTGAGGTCGTCGGTATCGAGTTCGAAATCTTCTGACATGATTGGTCTGCCCGCTCAGGTGTTTGTCTTTCGTCGCGCTTTCTAAGGCAGGACGTAACGGATGTATAGCCACTAGCCGGGGGTGCGCTTGACTCCGCTCCGCGCGGAGATACCGTCGCACAGGACCGCGACACAAAGGAGAGCCCGCTTGGCGCGCCCCGACACCAAATTCGTCGTCATCGGCCTTGGCGCCTTTGGCACCACCGTCGCCCAGGAACTGCTGCGGTTCGGCAATCACGTGATGGGAATCGATGCCAACGAAAAGCTGGTGTCGCGGCTGGCCGACACCCTGACCTCTTCGGCGATTCTCGACAGCACCGACGAGGCCGCCCTGCGCGAGGCCGGTGTCGACCGCTACGGCGCCGCGCTGGTGGCCATTGGCACCAATATCGAGGCCTCGATTCTCACGACGATGAACCTCAAACTGCTCGGGCTCAAGACGATCTGGGTCAAGGCGATGAACCGCCCCCATCACCGGATCCTGTCTAAGCTCGGCGTCGACCGGGTTATCCTTCCCGAACAGGAGATGGGCCGCCACACCGCGCAGATGCTCAACAACCCGTCGATCCAAGATTACATGACCCTTGGCAATGGTTACAGCGTGGTCAACGTGGTGCTGCCCGAACGGTACGACGGCGTCAGCGCCGCAAAGCTGCGCATCACCGCAGAGCGCGGCCTGCGCCTGCTGGGCATGATGCGCGGCACCGAATTCATTCCTTGCGAAGACCCCGAGCGCCCGATGAAATGCGATGACCGGCTGGTCATCCTTGGCAAGCGTGCCGATCTGCGCGCCTTTGGCGATGCTCTCTGAAGACCGGCGATGGCGCTGAAACGACATGCCCGCAACCGGCTGCTGCGCAAGCTGCTGTACCTGTCTCCGCCGCTGAGCCTTGCGGCGCTCTATGCGATGCTCATCCTGCTGGGCGGTTTGCTGTTCAAGCTCGACCTGTCGACGACGAGTCCGATCAGCTGGTCGGATGCGTTCTTCACCGCCGCCTCGGCAGTGACCGTGACCGGCCTTGCGGTGTTCGATCCGGGGGTGCGCTTCACCCTGTTCGGCGAAGCGGTGCTGATGGTGCTGATCCAGCTCGGCGGGCTCGGCTTGATGACCTTCGCCGTGCTGGTGCTGGCGGCGCTGCGGGTGCCGCTGGGCATCACCGGGCAGATCTATCTGCGCGAAGAGCTGAACCAAAGCTCGCTGGCCCGGCTGATGGCGCTGGTGCGCCGGATCTTTCAGGTGGTCCTCTTCTGCGAGCTGCTCGGCGCGGCGCTGCTGTGCATCAGCTTCGTGCCACAGCTGGGCTGGTGGGATGGCCTGTGGTCGGCGCTGTTCCACTCGGTCTCGGCCTTCAACAACGCTGGATTCAGCACGTTTTCCAACGGTCTGGTGCCCTTTGCCGGGGATCGCATCGTCAATACGGTGATCCCGGCGCTCTTCATCGTCGGTGGTATCGGTTATGTGGTGATCGACGACATCGTCCGCCTGCGCCGCTGGAGCGCGTTTTCGCTGCACACCAAGATCATGCTCACCGGCACCGTGGCACTGATCCTGTTTGGTTGTGGCGGCTTTGCCTTGCTCGAATGGCACAACCCCCACACCCTCGGTGCAATTGACAGCACCGAAACCCGGCTCTGGGCATCGTGGTTTCAGGGCGTGACCACCCGCACCGCCGGGTTCAACACCGTCGACATCGCCCATATCCATGACAGCACCGCGCTGATGATGATCTCGATGATGCTGATCGGCGGCGGCCCCACCTCGACCGCGGGTGGCATCAAGGTGACCACCTTCGTGGTGATGTGCCTTGCCACCATCGCCTTCTTTCAGCGCCGCACCCAGCTCAATGCCTTCGGGCGCTCGATCGGCCTCATCGAAGTGCTCAAGGTGATGGCGCTGACGGCGATCAGCGTGGTGCTGTGCTTCATCGGCGTCTTCGTGCTCGCCGCAACCCACGAAGGCCATTTCCTCGATGTCAGCTTTGAAGTCGCCTCCGCCTTCGGCACCGTCGGCCTGTCGCGCGGCTTCACCGACGATCTGAGCGAATCCGGTCGGGCGGTGATCGCCGTCATCATGTTCATCGGCCGTGTCGGCCCGCTGACGCTGGGCTATTTCCTCGCCACCCGTTCGGCGCCGCTGGTGCGCTTCCCCGAGGGCCGCGTGCACCTTGGATAAGGCGCAGCGTCCCGCCTTCTTCTGGCCTCAAATATCCCGGGGGGAGCGCCTTGCGCGGGGGGCAGCGCCCCCCTGCCACGCCCGCCTTCAGGGATGCACTTCGGTATAGGTGCCCTGCCCGGCCAAAATGCCCCGGAAGCCGCCCGGCTCGTCCAGCGAGAACACGATGATGGGCAGTTTGTTGTCCCGCGCCAGCGCGATTGCCGACGCATCCATCACCTTGAGGTTCTTGATCAGCACATCGTCATAGCTCACCCGGTCGTAGCGCACCGCGTCGGTGTGCTTGGCCGGATCCTTATCGTAGATGCCATCCACCTTGGTGCCCTTGAAGATCGCCTCGCAGGCCATCTCGTTGGCACGCAGCGTGGCCGCCGTGTCGGTGGTGAAATACGGGTTGCCGGTCCCGGCGGCAAAGATGCAGACCCGCTTTTTCTCCAGGTGACGCACGGCGCGGCGGCGAATATAGGGCTCGGCCACCTCGTCCATGCGGATCGCCGAGATCACCCGGGTATAGACCCCCTGTTCTTCCAGCGCCGATTGCATCGCCAGCGCATTCATCACCGTTGCCAGCATGCCCATGTAATCGGCGGTGGTGCGTTCCATGCCCTGAGCCGATCCGGCAAGGCCGCGAAAGATGTTGCCGCCGCCGATGACCATGCAGATCTCGACGCCCATCTCCTGCACCGATTTCACCTCGGAGGCGATGCGCTCGACGGTGGGCGGATGCAGCCCGTAGCCCTGGTCGCCCATAAGGGCCTCTCCAGAGATTTTCAGCATAACCCGTTTGAAGGTGGTCTGGGGGGCTTGGGTCATGTTGCGCTCCGTCGTTCGCAGGGGGTAGGATCGCGGCCATATGTGGCGGAAATCCCCGCCAGCTGCAACGGCTGACACCGCAAGAGGACCGCCCTTGGCTGACAAGCTGACCATGGCCGCGATGCGCGCGGCCCCCGATCCGGACCGCCACGTTCTGATCGCCGGACCAACTGCGTCGGGAAAATCGGCGTTGGCGCTAAAAATAGCCGATCTGGCAGGCGGTATTGTTGTCAATGCCGATGCATTGCAGGTGTTTTCCGACTGGCGCATCCTGACGGCGCGCCCCTCTGCACAAGACGAGGCGCTGGCCCGGCATGAACTTTATGGCCATGTACCTGGACAGATTGCCTATTCCGTGGGCGCATGGTTGCGCGATCTCGATCCGCTTCTGGCGCAGGGCACGCGGCTGATCATCACCGGCGGCACCGGGCTTTATTTCACCGCCCTGACCGAAGGTCTGGCCGAAATTCCGCCCACCCCGCCACAGATTCGCGCCGAGGCGATGGCGCGGCTCGCTGCTGACGCGCTGCCGGATATGGTGGCCGAGCTCGATTCTGCGTCGCGGGCGCGAATCGATACCGCCAACCCGATGCGCGTTCAGCGGGCATGGGAGGTTCTGCGCGCCACCGGGCGTGGCATCGCCGAGTGGCAGCAAGCCACCCCGCCGCCGCGCCTGCCGCTGGCCGATGCACAGCCCATCCTTTTCGATGCGCCCAAGGACTGGCTGACCCCGCGAATCGAGGGCCGCTTCGAAGCCATGCTCAAGGCTGGCGCGCTGGACGAGGCACGGGCCAACCTCGCCACATGGTCGCCGACGCTGCCTTCGGCCAAGGCCATCGGCGCGGCCGAGCTGATCGCCCATCTGCGCGGCGAGATGCCGCTGGACGAGGCGAGCCGGCGCGCCACGACCCTGACGCGCCAGTTCGCCAAGCGCCAGCGCAGCTGGTTCCGCGCCCGCATGGGGGCGTGGCCGCGCCTGTGCCCGGCGGATCTGGCTTAACTGCCCGCGTCCGCCCGCAGGGGCCGCTGCCCGAATGGGATTGCCCGCTGCTGCACGAGTAGGCTGATCTGGCTCACGCAGGGCCGAGCGCCCCTGCTGCTGACCGATCCGAGCCGCATCGCGCAGAGGCGCGTGTTTCACAGCCCGCCGTTTGTCTCCCGCGTCATCCGCCGCCACACCGGCCGGTCAGTAATCGGGCCGTCGGCCCCTCCCGCGCGGCCAGGCCATCGCAACTGACACAATTGTTCACGGCGAAAAGCCTTGCGCCCGGTGGCCGCCTTTGTCTTTCATCTCGCCGTGCAGGGGGCCGAGCCCCTGCAAGAAAGGACAGCCCCATGTCGCTTCCGCAGCCCCGACATCCCCTCGCGCAGCGGCACGCGCGCGAATTGGCCGAGGGGCGGCTGACCCGGCGCGAATTCCTGACGCGGGTCACCGCGCTTGGGGTGCCTGTGGCGGGTGCCTATGCGCTTGGCGGCCTGTCCGCCCCGGCCCGCGCCGATGAAACTTTCGAGACCGAGGGCACCGCCCTGCGCATCCAGATGGAGGTGCGCGCGCTCAAGGATCCGCGTTCCGCCGACTGGTCCGAGATTGCCAATATCTACCGCGGCTGGCTGGAATATCTTGTCGAATACAACAGCGATGGCAGCGTGCGCGGCATGCTGCTTGATCGCTGGGAGGTCAGCGACGACGCGTTGACCTACACGCTGCATCTGCGCCCCGGTGTGCGCTGGAACAATGGCGACGCCTTCACCGCCGAAGATGTGGCGCGGATGTTCCGCTATTGGTGCGACCGCGAGGTCGCGGGCAATTCCATGGCCGGGCGGCTGGTGTCTCTGGTCGATCACGACACCGGGCAGTTGCGCGATGGCGCGGTAACGGTGATCGATCCGCTGACCGTGACGCTGACGCTGCAAAGCCCCGACGTGGCGCTGATGGTCGGCCTGTCGGATTATCCCGCCGCCGTGGTCCATGCCGATCACGACCCGCTGACCATGCTCGACAATCCGCTTGGCACCGGCCCCTATCTGCCCGAGGCGCTCGACCCCGGCGTGCGCGCGCTGCTGGTGCGCAACACCAACCACGACTGGTGGGGGGCGCGAACCGAAGGCTTTGGCGGGGCGACGCTCGATGCCATCGAATTCATCGATTACGGCACCGATCCGGCCAGTTGGCTTGCCGCCGCCGAGGCGGGCGAAATCGACATGATGTACGAGAACATCGGCGATTTCATTGCGCTCGCCGATGCCCTCGGCTGGCAGCGCTCCGAGGTCACCACCGGCTCGACCGTGGTGCTGCGCGGCAGTCAGATCGCCAAGCTGGATGGCCGCGCGCCCTATGCCGACGCGCGCGTGCGCAAGGCGATCCAGCTGGCCATCGACAATGAGATCGCGCTTGAACTGGGCTATAGCGGCCATGGCATCGTGGCAGAAAACCATCACGTCGCCCCGGTGCATCCCGATTATGCCGCCATCGGCCCAACAGCCTATGATCCCGATGCCGCGCTGGCGCTCATGGTCGAGGCGGGCATGGAGGGTTTTGAACATGAGCTGGTCACCCTTGATGACGGGCTGACCATGCGCACCGGCGATGCCTGCGCCGCGATGCTGCGCGACGCCGGGCTGAAGGTTAAACGCACGGTGCTGCCCGGCGCGCGGTTCTGGGCCGAGTGGAAAAGCTATCCGCTGTCGATCACCGAATGGAATCACCGCCCGCTGGGAATCCAGATGCTGGCGCTGGCCTATCGCAGCGGCGAGCCGTGGAACGAAAGCGGTTATGCCAACCATGACTTCGACGTTCTGGTGGGCGAAGCGCTTGGCATTGCCGAGGCCGAGGCCCGGCGCGATATCATGGCCCGGCTAGAAGCGATGCTGCAACAGGATGCGGTGATCGTGCAGCCCTACTGGCGCTCGCTCTACCGCCATGTCCGCCCCGGCGTCACCGGCGCCGAGATGCACCCCGCTTTCGAAATCCACCTCTACAAGCTGGGACTGCGCCCCTAATCCAGCAGATCTTCGTAGCGCGCATCGGTCAGGGTCTTGAGGAATGCCACCAGCGCATCGATGCGCTGATCATCAAGCGCCGGGCCTTCGGTCAGCTCGTCCATGGCGATGTTCTGCGCCACTTCGGGTGCGGCAAAGGGCGCGCCGGTCTCGGGGTTGATCTTACGCTTTTCGTTGCGGGTGTTGTAGGTGTTGTAGAACAGGATCACCGTGCGCAGATCCTCGAACACGCCGTTGTGCATATACGGCCCGGTCACCGCCACGTTGCGCAATGTCGGGGTGCGATAGCGCCCCTGCGTGTCTGCCGCTGCCGATACGCCCGGATTTTGCGCCAACCCGCCATCCGTTACGGTAACGCCGTTGCTCTCGCGCAGGGCGCGGTTTTCGGGCACCCCAAGGTTGTAGTAGCGATAATCGGAAAAGGTCTCTCCGGGGTCCATGGCGCTCTGGCGCAGCTGGTGGCATTCCCGGCAATTGGTGAATTGCTGCGAAAAGAACAGCAGGCGACCAAGATCCTCCTGCTTGGTCAGCTCGGCCTCGCCGCGCAGAAACCGGTCGTATTTCGAATCGAAGGGCGAGAACTCCGGCGTGCGCTCATAGGCGGCGATGGCGCGGGTCATCGCGTCAAAGCCACTGTCGGTATCCTCCAGCACGCCCGCGCCGAACAGCGCCGTAAAGGCATGGACGTAATCGGGATCTTCGCGCAGCCGCGCCACCACGGCGGCCTTGTCCGGCATCCCCATCTCGATCGGGTTGAGCGGCGGAGCGCCTGCCTGCGACTCGAGCGTGCCCGCCCGCCCGTCATGGAACAGCCCGCCAACCCAGTCGCCGTCTGCGTCGGGGGCGAATTCGGGAATGAACCGGGCATAGGTGGCGGTGGGCGCGTTGCGATCCCCCAGCGACACGCCATCGTCGCCCGGAGACGCCGCCCCGCGCGGATCGGAAAAGGCGCGCGCTGGCTCATGGCAGCTGGCGCAGCTTTGCGTCCGGTTGGCCGACAGGTTGGTATCAAAGAACAATCGCTCGCCAAGCGCCGTGATGTCATCGGGCGCGCCCACCGGCGCCGAGGCGCCAAGCCCTGCCGCCAAAGCGGCGATCACGGTTGCGGCAAGGATGGGGGCGGCTTTCATCTTGGCGTCTTCTGGTTGGGAACGAGGATAGGCGCGGCTTTACCCCACCCGTTGCCCTCGGTCAAATTGCCCGACGTTTTCGCTCGGGATAACCCCGATGCTCAGCTGCCCCAGATGGTTTTCACATAATTGCGCGTTTCGCGGTAAGGCGGCACGCCGCCATGCTTTTCCACCGCGCCCGGCCCGGCGTTATACGCCGCCAGCGCCAGCCGCCACGAGCCGAATGTCAGGTATTGCTGCTTGAGATAGCGTGCCCCACCATCAAGGTTCTGCGCCGGGTCGAGCGGATCGACCCCAAGAGCTTTGGCAGTGAACGGCATCAGCTGGGCAAGGCCAAGCGCGCCCTTGTGCGACTTGGCCTTGGCATTCCAGTTCGATTCCTGCTTCACGAGGCGCAGGAACAGGTCTTCGGGAACGCCGTGCCGCCGGGCCGCGATGCGGGCCAGATCGGCGTAGGGCCCGTTGTAGCCGCCGCGATAAACCGGCGTGCGGCCCTCGTCTGCGCCCATCGGGCCCCATTTGGTGGGCGTGACCACCGAGGGCGGCTGTAGCCGCACCGAACTGCGGTATTGTTCCGATGCGCGGTTGTCCAGAACCCCGGTCTGCTGGCGAAACAGCATCACCCGGTTCTTGGTCGAGATCGTCTCGGCCTGCGCCAACCCCGCCGTCCCCGCACAAATTACCAGTGCAGGCAGCGCCTTGCGTGCCAATATCAACATGAGCCAGCCTCGTCCCCGCGTGTCCCAGTCCGAAGGCGCGCTGGCCTTCGCTCTCCCTTTTGGCCGGAGCCTACAGGCGCAGGCGCTTTTTCGCTACCCCAGAGGCGCAGGACGGGCAGAAACCCGCCGCCGCTGTGTTGAACAGGTTTCGGACAGGATGCGGTGGCGATTTTCAGCGGCGCGATGTAACCCTTCAGGAACCCCCGCAAGGGAACAGAATCGAAGCAATCCAGAGAGGACGGACATGGCCGGATCGGTGAACAAGGTGATCTTGGTGGGCAATCTCGGGGCCGACCCCGAGGTGCGCAGCTTTCAGAACGGTGGCAAAGTCTGCAACCTGCGCATTGCTACCTCCGAGACGTGGAAAGACAAGAACACCGGCGAGCGCCGGGAGCGCACCGAATGGCATTCGGTCGCGATCTTCTCGGAGCCGCTGGCGCGCATTGCCGAGCAGTATCTGCGCAAGGGCAGCAAGGTCTATATCGAGGGCCAGCTGGAAACCCGCAAATGGCAGGACCAGTCCGGGCAGGATCGTTATTCGACCGAGGTCGTGCTGCGCCCCTTCCGTTCGGAACTGACGCTGCTCGACAGCCGTCAGGGCGGCGGCGGCGGCGGTGATTTCGGCGGCGGCTCGGGCGGCGGTCGTGACAGCTACGGCGGTGGCCGCGACGAAGGCTACGGCGGTGGCGGCGGCTACGGTGGCGGCAGTGGCTCTGGCGGCGGTGGCCGCAGCGCCCCGTCGCGCGATCTCGACGACGAGATCCCGTTTTAAGCATCAAGGCCCGGCGCTCCTATCGAGGCCGGGCCTTTTTCATGCCCACGCCGCCTGTGCCCTTGACCGGCACGCCGCGGCGCGGCATGCCCTGACACATGCAATTGCTTCAGACCCCGCCCCCGGACCGCCATTCGCTCTGGGAAGACCTCGCGGCCATCGTCATCGGTACGACCCTGGTGGCGCTGGCGATTCAATTCCTGCGGGCGTCCGAGCTGTTTACCGGCCAAATCGCCGGGCTGGCGCTGGTGCTGAGCTATCCGACCGGCCTGCCCTTCGGTGCGATTTTCTTTGCGCTAAACCTGCCGTTCTATGTGCTGGCGGTGCGCCAGCTTGGCTGGCGCTTTACCATCAAGAGCTTCTTCGCCGTGGCGCTGATGTCGACCATGGCCGATACCCTGCCGCATCTGCTGACCATCAACCATCTGCACCCGGCGCTGGGCGCGTCGCTGTCGGGAATTCTGGCGGGCATCGGCCTGCTGTCTCTGTTCCGGCACGGGGCGACGCTGGGCGGCATCGGGGTCGTGGCGCTGTGGCTTCAGGACACGCGCGGCATCAAGGCCGGGCATATCCAGCTTGGCTTCGATCTGTGCGTGTTCACCGTGGCGCTGTTCTTGTTCGACTGGCAACAGGTCCTGTGGTCGCTGCTGGGCGCGGTCATCCTCAACCTGTTGATCATCATGAACCACCGCCGCGACCGCTACGTCGCCCGCAGCTAGATCAGATCGCCCAGGTCGTCTCGAGCGCGCCTTTGGACCGGGCCGCTGTCAATTCGCCTTCATCCAGAAGCCCGTCGCCATCGGTGTCCATCCGCATAAAATCATCGGTCGACACCTCGGGCCATGCCCTCATCACCTCAAGCATGGTGAGCGTGCCATCGTGATTGGCGTCGGCGTCCAGCCCGACCCAGTCTCCAGCGATGGCGAAAGAGGCCATCAGCCCCAGCGCGGCGGCTGCCGCTAGTCGTCCCTTCATGTCGATTTCCCTAGCCTGTACGCCGCGTTGACCGCGATCAGCGTTCCGCTGAATATCAGATCCGGTGGGGCGAGAACCATGGCAAACCTGCCCCCGACCGCAGCACCGGCAGCAGATCGCCTATGCGCAAGGCAGGCATCGGCAAGCAAGCGCGCAAAGCTTGCCTGCATGACGCAAAAGGCCCGGCGCAATGCCGGGCCTTTCGAAGCTGTTTGAAATGGCGTGCTTACAGCGAGGCCTGATAGATCTTGTCGATGTTGCTGCCGAGCAGCGCGTTGAAATCCTCGTCCGATTGCTTTTTCGACAGGCCTTCGGCCAGCGCGCGGCTGAACGAGGCGATCATCTTGGGCTGTTTGGACAGGCGCGCGCAGGCGTCATCGGTGGTATAGCCACCCGACAGCGCCACGACGCGCACACAGCGCGGGTGGTCGGCCAGCGCGTCATACAGACCGGGCACGTTCGGGATGGTCAGCTTGATCATCACGTCGTCGCCTTCGGGCAGCGTGTCGAGCGCGGCAAGCAGTTCGGCCTTGAGGATCTCTTCGGCCTCGGCCTTGGCGGGGGCGTTGATGTCGACCTCGGGCTCGAGGATCGGCACCATGCCAGCCGCGACCACCATCTTGCCGACTTCAAGCTGCTGCTCGACCACCGCCTTGATGCCAGCAGCATCGGCTTCGAAGATCACCGAACGCTCTTTGGTGCCGAAGATGCCGAATTCCTGGGCGGCCTCGGTCAGCAGCTCTTCGAGCCCGGGCATCGGCTTCATCAGCTGCACACCGTTTGCCTTTTCGGCAAGGCCCTTGTCGATCTTGAGAAACGGCACCACGCCGCGCTTTTCCCAGAGATACTGCGCCGAGGGCATGCCTTCGATTTCGGCGCGCATGGTGCGCTCGAACAGGATCGCACCGAGCACCTTCGCATTGGTGAAATCGGGGGCGGTGATGATCCGGGTGCGCATCTTGTGGATCTCGCCATACATCTCGGCTTCGCCGGAATATTCGCTTTCCTCGACGCCGTATTGCAGCAGCGCCTTGGGGGTCGATCCCCCCGACTGGTCGAGCGCCGCAATGAAGCCCCCGCCCGTTTGCATCTGAGCTTTCTGCTTTGCGAACACAGCTTTATCCTGGGCCATGAAGATCCCTCTCCCGTGCGGAAATTGTTGTCTCGGGAAGGCTTAGACCAAGTGCAAACGGATGGATAGCATCCAGATCAAGTTTAACGCTAACGGAACGCGACTTTCAGATGAATGCCCGAACGGGCGCGCACGGTCAGAAAAGCGACCGGTTCTGGCACCCGTTTCAAGACGGGTGAAAAGCGCAGATCGCGCATCAGAAGCGCCAGCAAGAGCGGCCCTTCGACCATGGCAAACCCCGCGCCCGGGCACACGCGCGGCCCGGCGGAAAACGGCATATAGGCCTCACGCGCGCATTGCTTGCCGTTTTCGCTGCCCCAGCGGGACGGATCAAATTCATCGGGGCGCTCCCAGAGCCGCTCGTGCCGGTGCTGGTGCCATGGGCTCAGCACCACCTGCGCGCCCTTGGGCAGAACACGCCCGCGAAACTGCTGCCCGCCGCACGTCTCGCGCACCATCATCGGCACCGGCGGGTACAGCCGCAGCGTCTCGCGGAACACGTCGCGGGTGATGCGCAGCTTGGCCATGTCGGCGAAATCGGCGCTCTCGCCCAGGCGCTGGGCTTCGGCGGCGACCTTGTCCTGCCACTCGGGGTGGGTTGCCAACAGATAAAGCGCCCATGCCAGCGCTGAAGCGCTGGTTTCATGCCCCGCCAGAAAGAAGATCGCCACCTGATCGACCATTTCATCGGTGGTGAAGGTCTCGCCCGTCACAGGATCGCGGGTGGTCATGATCTTGGTGGCCAGATCGTCGGGGGCGGTGCCCGCCGCGATCTCGCGCTGGCGCGCTTCGGTCAGTTCGGTGATCAGCGCCCGGATGCGCCGCGCCGAGGCTTTGGTGTCGGCCCGGTGAAACCGAGGCACAAACCGCGGCAGCGGCAGGAAGGCGGCAAGGTTCACGATCGGCTGGCTGCGCTGATAGGCCCTGAATTCGTGAAACACCCGGCTGGCAAGATCGTCTTCGATGGGGATCGAGAACAGCGTGCGAAAAATGATGTCGGCGGCGGCGTGGCTGGTCTGTTCCTCGATCTCGACCGTGTCGCCCGCGCGGCTGCGCAGCCGGGCGCGGGCCGCCTGACTGGCCTGCCACATGGCGGGAAAGGTCTCGCGCAGGCGCCCGCCCTCGAAGGCCGGATCGATGATGCGCCGCTGCCTGAGCCATTTTGCGCCATTGGTCAGAAACACCGACTCGCCCAGCAGCGGGCGAAGCCCCTCGGCGATGCGCCCCGACTTGGGAAACGCCATCGGGCGATCCTTCAGCACGGTCTTCACCAGATCGGGCTGGTTGATCAGGTAGCTGCGAAAGAATGGCGTGCGGAATTCGGCCATCCACGCCCGGTAAAGCCGTGCCGGCTGCGCCGACAGGATATCTTGGCGAAACAGCCGCAGATAGCGCAGCAGCGAAACCTTGTCGGGGCGCGAGGGCGGCTTGGGCGGGATCATGGCGCGGTGCTGGTGAATTTGCTGGCGGGCAGCTCGATGCGGCTGGCCGAAGGGGGGCGACCCGCGTAGCGGCTGCGCAAGGTCAGCGGGCCGGCGGTGATGCGGAAATAATCGTAATCCAGCGGCTGATCGAAGGCACATAGATACTGGAAATGCAGCCGGAAGAACCGCCAGCGCAATTCTGCCCACCGCGCCGGGCTGAGCGATCGGGTGAATTGCGCCGAGAATACCAGCGGCCAGAGCTTGCCTTCGGGGGCGACGCCGCTGACCGCCACCGGATCGCACAGCGCAAAGGCGCAGCCATCGCCGGGCGCGGTGACGTCAATCCATGCGATCTCCGGGCGCATCGACAGATCGGCCAGATCGGCGCGCAGCCGCCACGCGCCGCGCAGGAACGACACCATCGGCACCACATGCCCAAGGCTGAGAAACGCCAGCTGCGGCCCCTGCGCAGGCAGAGGCCCGGCGCGGGCAAGATCGGCAAGGATCGATACCGCCAGATGCGCGCCAGAGCTGTGACCGACCACCAGCACCTCGTCGACATCCTCGCGCAGCGCCGCCGCGATGATCTGTCCGAACTGCGCCATGCGGGCCTCAAGCTCCGGGGGATTGGCGCCCTTGTGCTGCGCCGAATAGGCGTAATCATGCATCAGGTAATAGGCGAACAGCTTGCCGTCCTTTGCTTTGAACCAGCGCAGGATCAGCACGGCGACAGCCGCGCCCGCAACGGCGCCAAGCAGCGTTGCCACGACACCGATCCACGGCGCCAGCAGAGCCATCATTTTCAGAACGGCCCAACCAGCCAGCAGCGCGAGCAGAAGTTGCAACAACAGCGCCCCAACCGGGTAAAGCGCCGCGATCACCGGCCCCTTGCGCAGCCGCATCAGACGCCGCAGCGCCCCGGACGCGATGTATTCCCAAGCGGTGCGCAGCAGTTGCAGATAGGTCGCGGGGATGCTGGTCGACATGCTGTCGCGCACGATGTCGGACCAGACCAGCACCTCGATATCGCTCTGAACCCGCGCGCCATCCTGCGTGCTGGTCACGTGCCAGCCATAAGGCCCGCCACCCGCCTTTGGCGACAGCGCGATATCGTAGCCGCTGATGGCGGCCTGCGCCGCGCCCTCCTTGCGGTAAAGCTCGCGATAGCGGCGCGGATGAATCGGATCATAGCCGGGGATGTAAAACACCCGCCTGCGCCGCACCTCCTGCCCGCTCATCAACGCTCCGTCCCTGCAGCTGCCTCTTGTGCCACCCTGACCGTGATGGATCACTTGGGCAAGAGCGCGGCGGAGCGATGATCAAATGTGCAACAGGGCGCGGTTTCGCGCGCGCACCGGTGTCAGCCCAGCGTGGCGAGGCCCGGAAAGGTCTCGAGCAGCCAGAAGGAAAACGCCGAAAAGCCCCCCGTCAGCATCAGCAAGCCGATGGTCCAGAGCAGCAGGCCCATCAGGCGCTCGATCCGCTCCATGTGGCGTTTCATCCACGACATGACGCCGCCGAGTTTGCCAAGGAAGGCCGCGACCAGCAGAAACGGAATGCCCAGCCCCGCCGCATAGACGCCCAGCAGCAAGGTGCCCCGCGCCACCGAGGCTTCGGAGGCCGCCAGCGTCAGGATCGCCCCCAGCTGCGGGCCGATGCAGGGCGTCCAGCCAAAGGCAAAGGCCAGCCCCAGCAGATAGGCGCCAAAGGCAGACCCGCCCCGATCACCGACATCAAGTCGCGCCTCACGGTCGAGAAAGCCGATGCGATACACCCCGACAAAATGCGCGCCAAAGATCATCACGACGATCCCCGCCGCCGTATTCAGCGCCTGCTGGTATTGCAGCAGCGCCAATCCAAGCGCCGAGGCGGCAAAGCCCAGCAACAGGAACACCGTCGACAGACCCATTACGAAGAACAGCGCGGGAAGCAACACCTTGCCCGACCGCCCCTGCACCTCGGCCATCGAGATGCCGCTCATATAGGCCAGATAGGGTGGCACCACGGGCAGCACACAAGGGCTGAGAAAAGAGATCACCCCAGCGGCAAGCGCCACCATCATCGCCGGCAGAAGGCTGGCATCTATAAGATCGATTCCGAACATGGTGCTTTCCTAGAAGATCGGGCGGCCTTCGTCACGCGGTGGGCTGTCACAAGCGCGTGGAGCGCAACGATTGCATGGGGTTTCATCTGTAGTGCCACGGTTCTGCGATCAGGGATGTGGCTTTATGCGCTGGTTTCAAATGCAAAACGCCCCGGATGCTCTCCGGGGCGTTTGCGTTTTCTCGGTGCCAGGACCGGGGTCAGTTGCCCATCGACCACCAGCCGCGGCGCTTGGGCTTACCATCATCCTCGGCACCACCCGCATCGACCGTTTCAGCGACCGGGGCCGCTTCGGGCTGCGGCGTTTCGGCGGGCGCGTCTTCAACCTGCGGTGCGGGCTGTTCAACCTGCGGCGCGGGCTGTTCAACCTGCGGCGCGGGCTGTTCGGCCACCGGAGCAGGCTCTTCGGCTTGCGGCGCAGCTGCGACCTCTTGCTCTACAGGCCCGACGCTTTCAGAGGCCTGCGCAACCTCGGGGGCGGGAGCCGCCTCGGGCTGCGGCGATGCTTCGGCGACCGGCTCGGCGGGCTGTTCCACCGGCGCATCTTCGACGACCGGCGTGGGCGCCGGGGCGGGAGCTTCCTCGGCAACCGGCTCCTGAGCCGGGGCGACGGGCTCCGGCGCAGCCTCTGCGACAGGCTCGGCCTGTGCGCTTTCGGCAGCCGGTTCAGCTGCGGGCGCTGCCTCTGGTGCGGGCGCCGCTTCGGCCTCGTCGGCCTTGGGCTTGCGCGACCGGGTCCGGCGGCTGCGGCTCCGCTTGGGCTTGCTTTCCTCGGTCGGTTCCGGGGTTTCGGCAGGCGCCTCTTCTGTCACCGCCTCAACCGAGGCTGCGACCACATCGGCGGGTGTTTCAACGGCTTCAGCCGCATCATCAGAGCCGGAGCCGTCGGAGTCAGCGCGATCGCCATCGGACGTGTCATCCTTGTCCTTCGAGCGCGACCGCCGACGCCGGCGACGGCGCTTCTTGGGCTTGGTTTCGTCCTCGCCTTCGGCTTCGGGGGCGCTGGCCTCCTGCGTCTGGGCTTCGGTCTCGGCCTCGACCTCGGTCTCTTCTGCGGCGACATCGAGATCTTCGTCGATCTCGTCCATCAGCGTGGTGTCGACAGAAACCACCGGCACGACCACTTCGGGCACAGAGCGCGTCGCGGTCTTGAACTTCTCCATGGTGAAGTCCGGCGAGACGAGATGCAGATCGCCCTCGATGCGCACGGACATGCCATAGCGCGCCTCGATCATGGCGACATGCTCGCGCTTCTGGTTCATCAGGTAGTTGGCGATGCTCACCGGCACTTTGACCAGAACTTCGCGCGACCGGCGGCGGGTGCCTTCCTCTTCGATCTGGCGCAGGATGTTCAGCGCCATGTTGTCATCAGAGCGGATCAGGCCGGTGCCGTGGCAGGCCGGGCACGGCTGGGTCGTCGCCTCGATCATGCCGGGGCGCAGACGCTGACGCGACATTTCCAGCAGGCCAAAGCCCGAGATCCGCCCCACCTGAATGCGGGCGCGGTCGGTCTTGAGCTTGTCCTTGATCTTTTTCTCGACGGCGGCGTTGTTCTTGCGCTCTTCCATGTCGATGAAATCGATCACGATCAGCCCGGCAAGGTCACGCAGACGCAGCTGGCGCGCCACCTCTTCGGCGGCTTCAAGGTTGGTCTTGAGCGCGGTTTCCTCGATCGAGCCTTCCTTGGTGGCGCGGCCCGAGTTCACGTCGATCGCCACCAGCGCCTCGGTCACACCGATCACGATATAGCCACCGGATTTCAGCTGCACCGTCGGGTTGAACATCGACGACAGGTAGCTTTCCACCTGATAGCGCGCAAACAGCGGCATCGATTCAGCGTAATGCTTCACGTTCTTGGCGTGGGACGGCATGATCATCTTCATGAAGTCCTTGGCGATCCGGTAGCCTTTTTCGCCTTCGACATGCACCTCGTCGATGTCGCGGTTATAGAGATCGCGGATCGACCGCTTGATCAGATCGCCTTCCTCGTAGATCTTGGCGGGCGCGATGGATTTCAGCGTCAGCTCGCGGATCTGTTCCCACAGGCGCTGCAGGTATTCGTAATCGCGCTTGATCTCGGTCTTGGTGCGCTTGGCGCCAGCGGTGCGGATGATCAGCCCCGCGCCCTTGGGCACGTCGATTTCTTGCGCGATCTGCTTGAGCTTGGAGCGGTCGGCGGCGTTGGTGATCTTGCGCGAGATGCCGCCGCCACGGGCGGTGTTTGGCATCAGCACGCAGTAGCGCCCGGCAAGCGACAGGTAGGTGGTCAGCGCGGCGCCCTTGTTGCCACGCTCTTCCTTGACCACCTGCACCAGCATGATCTGGCGAACCTTGACGACTTCCTGAATCTTGTACTTGCGCGCACGGGGCTTGCGCACCGGGCGGATGTCTTCCTCGGTGTCATCGTCGGCGACGGATTCGATGCTGTCATCGCCATTGTCCTGATCCGGCTCGTCGTCGCCATCGTCATTCTGCTCGTCATCGGACGAATAGCTGGCCGGGGCCTCGTCTTGCGATGCCTCGTCTTCCGGGGTCGCATCCGGAACCGGTGCTGGCGTCACAGCCGGCTCGGCGTCAGCGGTGGGCTCGCCCGCCGGGGTGGCCTGTGCGTCGTCAGCGGCTTCGGTGTCATCGCCAAGGTCGATGGTTTCCATGCCCGAGATCTCGGAGACCTCGGCGCTGGTGGTCTTGTCTTCGGTCTTGGTCTTTTCAGCCTTGGTGCGCGAGCGCGAACGGCGCGAGCGAGAGCTGCGCTTGGGCTTGTCGTCTTCTTCCTCTTCCGCCTCGGCGGCAAAGGCGGCCTCTTCTTCCATCAGCGCCTGACGATCGGCGACCGGGATCTGGTAGTAATCGGGGTGAATTTCCGAGAACGCCAGAAAACCGTGACGATTGCCGCCGTAATCGACAAACGCCGCCTGAAGCGAGGGTTCTACCCGCGTGACCTTGGCGAGATATATATTTCCGGCGAGTTGCCGTTTGTTCTCGGATTCGAAATCGAATTCCTCGACCTTGTTTCCGTCGACCACCACGACGCGGGTTTCCTCCGCGTGGGTGGCGTCGATAAGCATCTTCTTGGGCATGGTATCCGTCTGCACGGCGCATGCGCCCGTGACCCGCCCGGAGGCAGTTTCAAAGGTGTTGCGGCGTGGCTTGTCTGGGCGAGTTGCGGCGCGCAGGCACGGGAAGACGATCCGTCTTCGCCCGAGTGCCTGATGTTCGTCGCACGCTTCATCGCGTTTCTTCTCCGACGCATGTCCGTATCCCCGTCACGGGGTATCCGCCTGCGCCTGTTTGAGGCCCTCCGCCTGAGCGGTTCGGGCAGTCTTCGTGTGACCTTGCGGCCCGATCGGTCTGCGACGGCTTCCCGGTGCGGGATGCGGCGGCGCAGCGAAACTCATTGGGCGGTCGCAGTGCGACCACCTCAGCTAAAGCATAAGGGAAGTGCTGTGGAAAAGACAATATCGAATGTGACGGCGCTATGTCGGCTGCGCAGGGCGGTTTTGGCGGGAAGAGTCACCGCGACGGGCTGCGCAGCTTGGCGAAGACGGCCTGCCAGTTGGTCAGGGGCGCGCCACGGCCCGCGGTTAATCCCGACCAAGGCAAGGGGCGATGCAACCGCACGGCGCTCTGGCGCGTTAAACACGACATGCGCCGCATGGCGTGGATGATCAGGGAAAAGGAGCAAGACATGATCCGCAAGAAGGGATCGGCGAACTGGCAAGGCGGGCTCAAGGACGGGACCGGCACGATTTCGACGGAATCCGGCGTGCTTGATGCTGTCAACTACGGCTTCAACAAGCGGTTCGAAGGCGCGCCCGGCAGCAACCCCGAAGAGCTGATCGCCGCCGCCCATGCCAGTTGCTTTTCCATGGCGCTGAGCATGGTTCTGGGCGAGGCGGGCTTCACCGCCGATGATATCTCGACCGAGGCAACGGTGGCGCTTGAAAAGCAGGACGGCGGCTTCGCGGTGACCAAGAGCCATCTCGTGGTGACGGCCAAGGTGCCGAATGCGTCAGAGGCCGAATTTGCAGAGGCGGCAAACACCGCCAAGGCGAACTGTCCGATCTCGAAGCTGCTGAACGCCGAGATCACCATGGAAGCCACGCTGGTTTGAGACGGGGCTGTTTCTTTGGTTAATCATAAAGGCGGCGTCCGATGATCGGGCGCCGCTTTTTGCTGAGGTTGGAGGGGGGCCAGCCCCCCGCGCTTTGCGCTCCCCCCGGAGTTTACCGGGCAAGATGAAGACGGGGCGCTGCGCGTCGGGCCGACGGTGTCGAGAGCCTGTCAGCCGAAGCTTTTGAGCCGCTTGACCAGGCTCGACGTGTCCCAGCGCCCGCCGCCCATGTTCTGCACATCCTTGTAGAACTGATCGACAAGGGCCGTGACCGGCAGCGAGGCGCCGTTTTCCTCGGCGGTGGCGAGGCAGATCGCGAGGTCCTTGCGCATCCAGTCGACCGCGAACCCATGTTCGAACTTGTCGTCGAGCATGGTCTCGTAGCGGTTGACCATCTGCCACGACCCGGCCGCGCCGCCGCCGATCACCTCGACCACCTTGCGCGCGTCGATCCCGGCCTTTTCGGCAAAGGCCAGCCCTTCGGAGAGGCCCTGCACCAGCCCGGCGATACAGATCTGGTTGACGCTTTTGGCCACCTGCCCCGCGCCGCTGTCGCCGATGCGGCGGCAGAGCTTGGAATAGGCGTCGATCACCGGCTCGGCGGCATCGTATTGCGCCTGCTCGCCGCCGCACATCACCACCAGCTGGCCGTTTTCGGCGCCGGCCTGTCCGCCGGAGACCGGCGCATCGACGAACCCCTTGCCCTGCTCTGCTGCGATTGCCTGAAGCTCGCGCGTCACCATCGGGCTGACGGTGGTGTGATCGACAAAGATCGCCCCGGCCGCCATGCCCGCGAAAGCACCGTCTTCGCCGAGGCAGACGCTGCGCAGATCATCGTCATTGCCGACGCAGGCCATCACGAAATCGGCGCCCATCGCCGCCTCGCGCGGGGTCGGTGCGGCGGCTCCGCCATGTTCGGCGGCCCATTTTTCGGCTTTGGAGACGGTTCGGTTGTAGACGGTGACCTCGTGCCCGGCGCGGGCCAGGTGGCCGGCCATCGGGTATCCCATCACCCCGAGGCCCAGAAAGGCGCATTTCGCCATTGGTTCAAGCTCCCGTTATCGTTGTCATCTGTGACCTACGCCGCTGGCCGCGCTCTTGGCAAGGGGGCGGCGAGACGATAAGCCAGCCTCTCAGGGCCAGATTTGCGGGGCACCCGATGGCGACACTCTTTCGATGGCTGCTGCGGCTGGCCAGCATGGCGATCTTTGTCACTGTGGTGGCTGTGCTGCTGGTCTATTACCTCGCCGCGCGCTCATTGCCCGAGTATGACAAGACGCTGGCGGTAAACGGCATCGCCAGCAGCGTCGAGATCGTGCGCGACAATTCCGCCGTGCCACATATTTTTGCCAGCAGCGATGCAGATGCCTATTTCGGCCTCGGGTATGCCCATGCGCAGGACCGTCTGTGGCAGATGGTGCTGATGCGGCGCACCGTGCAGGGGCGCTTGTCCGAGCTGTTCGGACAGCGCACGCTTGATACCGACATCCTGATGCGCCGGCTCGATCTTTACACGCTGGCCACCCGGTCGGTCGCAGCGCAGACCCCCGAAGCTCTGGCGGCGCTGAAGGCTTATGCCAAGGGCGTCAACGCCCGTATCGCCGAGATCAATGACCAAAGCCTTGGCCGCGGTGCGCCGGAGTTCTTTGTGTTCGACGCGCCCATCGCGCCGTGGCAGCCCGCTGACAGCATTGCGCTGGTCAAGCTGATGGCGCTGCAACTGTCGGGCCAGTTCCGCGACGAGATCCTGCGCGCGCGCAGCTCGCTGCTGTTGCCCGATCCGGCGCGGCTGGCGGACATCCTGCCCGATATTCCCGGCGAGGGCACGGCCGCCCTGCCCGCCTATGCCAGCCTGCTGCCGGATGCGCAGTTTCCGCGCTACGCCGCGACGTCCGAGCCGGACGATCCGCTGTCGCCGGTGCCACGGCGCGGGCTGGCGGGGGCGTCGAATGTCTGGGCAGCGGCGCCTGAGCGCTCCGCCGGGGGCGGCACGCTACTGGCGAATGATCCGCATCTTGGGCTGACGGCGCCGTCGACATGGTACCTTGCACGGCTGCAACTGCAAAGCGGCGGGGTCATCGGCGGCACCATTCCGGGCATTCCGGCGGTGTTGCTGGGGCGCTCGCCAAAACTGGCATGGGGGATCACCTCGTCCTACCTCGACGATCAGGACCTGCATATCGAAGAGCTGAACCCCGATGATCCGCAGCAATACCGCACCCCGGACGGCTGGGCCCGCTTCACCACGCGGCGCTCGATCATCGAGATCAAGGGCAGCGCGCCTGTCACCGTCACCCTGCGCTGGACCGAAAACGGCCCGGTGCTGCCGATGGCGCGCTTTGGCATCGACGCGATCACCCCTGCCGGGCATGTGATGACCCTGAGCTGGACGGCGCTGTCGGATCAGGACACTTCCCTTAGCGCGGCGCTGGCGCTGATGGGCGCGCAGGACGTCGACGCGGCGATGCAGGCCAGCAAACTTTACGTGGCACCCTCGCAGATGCTGACGGTGATCGACGAGCGCCATATCGGCATGAAGCTGGTCGGCGCGATGCCACGGCGCGATGCGGCGATGCAGGCACAGGGGCGCCTGCCCTCGCCCGGCTGGATCGAAACCAACCGCTGGCAGGGCATGTTCCCGCCCGAAGACAATCCCGAATGGATCGACCCCGAAGGCGGCATCATCGGCAACACCAACAACAAGATCCTAGATCGGCCGTTCCCCGAGCATGTCAGCTTTGACTGGGGCGACAGCCAGCGCGTCACCCGCTGGACACAGATGATGCAGGGGCGGCAGGTGCACACCCGCGACAGCTTCATCGAAGCGCAGCTTGACACCGTGTCGCCAGCGGCGCGCACCCTGCTGCCGCTGATCGGGCGCGATCTGTGGTACACCGGCGAGGCCTCGGCCGAGGGCACCCTCGCCCGCCAACGCGAGCGGGCGCTGGATCTGCTTGCCAACTGGAACGGCGAGATGAGCGAGCATCTGCCCGAACCGCTGATCTATGCCGCTTGGCTGCGCGCCTTGCAGGACCGGCTGATCCGCGACGAGCTGGGCCCGCTGGCCGACGAGTTCGACCATGTCGAGCCATTGTTCATCGAACGGGTGTTTCGCGATGTCGACGGGGCCGGTGCATGGTGCGACGTGATCCGCTCTGTCGCGGTGGAAAGCTGCACCGACATCGCCCGCCTGTCGCTGGACGACGCGCTGGTGTGGATCGGCGAGCATTACGGCAACGCGCTGGAATCGCTGCGCTGGGGCGATGCGCATCAGGCGGTCCATCGCCACAGCGTGCTGGGCGACGTGCCGATTCTGCGGGCCTTCGTCAACATCCGGCAGAATACCTCGGGCGGCGATTTCACCCTTCAGCGCGGCGTCAGCTCTGGCAAGGACCCGGAGCCGTTTCTCAACGTTCACGCGGCGACCTATCGCGGGGTCTACGATTTCAACGATCCGGATTCGTCGGTGTACATCTCCTCGACCGGGCAGTCGGGGCATTTCCTGTCGCGGCATTACGACAATCTGGGCACGCTGTGGCGGCGCGGAGAATACATCCCGATGTCGCTGGACGAAGACCTCGCCCGCGCCGCATCGATCGGGGTGACCCATCTTGTGCCCACCCAGCCCTGAGCATCTGGCATATGATCAGGACCGATGCGGATATGCTTGATCTTGCCGCCGCCCGCCAGTTCGCCCGGCGGGCGCTGGCGCGGCAATGGCCCGGCGAAGCGTTCGGGCTGGGCAGTCTCAAACCCGACCCGGGCGCGGCGGCGCATGTGCTGTGCGCCGCCAGCCCGGACAGGCTGCTGGTGGTCAAGGTCTATGCATCAGGTGCCAGCGAAAAGGCGCAAGCGCAGTTTGCCCGTCAGCAAAGCGTGACCACGGCGTTGCCCGGCATCGGCCCCGAGGTGCTGTTCTTTGACGAGGCGCTACGGGTTCTGGGCATGCGCTATATCGACGGGCCGACCCTGGCGGCGCTGTGGCCCAGATTGGCGCCTGCCGCCCGGCTGATGCGCCTCGAACAGGCGGGCCGCTGGTTGTCGAGGTTTCACGGGCTTAGCATGGCGGCGCATCCCTTCCGCCCGCGCGGGCCGCTGGACTGGCTGGCAAAGCTGGTCGAAAGCCACCGCAGCGGGCTGCGCGAGATCCCCGAATTCCCCATCTTCGAACGCCACGTGGCCGAACTGGAAAGCTTTTTCCCGCTGGTGCGCGGGCGGCCTTCGCAGCGCGCCGTACTGCACCGCGACATGCACCTGTCGAATCTGCTGGCTGCGCCGGGCGGGCTTGTCGGGCTTGATTTCGAAAACACCCGCGCCGACGAGCCGCTGCGCGATCTGGTCTGGCTGCTGATCGATGCCATGGCGCGCAGCGATCCCGAGCAATACGCCCATATTCCCGGCGCGGCGCTGGCGCGCGGCTATGGTGCGCTGATGGCAGAGTCCGCCGTAATGATCTTTATTCAGCGCATGGTTGCGCTTGGGATCTGGGCGGCGACGCCAGCGCGCCCGTCGCAGCACCACGTTGCCCGCTTTGTCGCTGCACGGCAGGTGGCCGAGCTGAGGGTACCGCTGTTCGTGGCAGGCCGCGCTTGACGCTCTGCGGTATCGGGCCGGACGCTCGTCTCAACCAGCGCCTGCCCGATAGCAGCGTCTCAGAGCGTTTCGAACTGGGCGCGGTCCTTGGCGCTCCAGCGCAGTTGCAGCAGGTAGCCGTCGTCATCCTGTGTCTCGGATTGCACCACGCCCTTTTCGAACAGCCACGCCCGGCGCTTGCCAGCGTCGAAGCCAAGCCGCAGTTCTTCGTCGATGCTCTCGCCCTGCAACCGGTCGGTGACCGAGCGCAGCAGCATGTCCAGCCCGTCTCCGGTGATCGCCGAGGTGGCAAAGATGCCCTCGTCGCGCTCGGCCCGCAGCATCATCGCGTCCCGCGCCTCGGGGTCGAGACGGTCTGTCTTGTTCCAGACCTCAAGCAGCGGCACATCTTCGGGCACGCCAAGCGAGGACAGGATCTGATCGACATCGCGCGCCTGTTCGGCGCTGTTGGGATGGGAAATATCGCGCACATGCAGGATAATGTCGGCGGCCAGCACCTCTTCGAGCGTGGCGCGGAAAGCGGCGACCAGCTCGGTCGGCAGATCCGAGATGAACCCGACGGTGTCGGACAGAATGATGTCGATGCCCGTTGGCAGGCGCACCGCCCGCATGGTCGGATCGAGCGTGGCGAACAGCATGTCCTTCGCCAGCACCTCGGCCCCGGTGAGCCGGTTGAACAGCGTCGATTTGCCAGCGTTGGTATAGCCCACCAGCGCAACGATCGGATAAGGCACCTTGGCGCGGGCCTTACGATGCAGCTCGCGGGTTTTCACCACCCGTTCGAGCTGACGGCGCAGCCGCACGAGTTGCTCGTCAATGGCGCGCCGGTCGGCCTCGATCTGGGTTTCACCGGGGCCGCCGACAAAGCCAAGCCCGCCGCGCTGACGTTCAAGGTGGGTCCAGGCCCGCACCAGCCGGGTGCGCTGATAGCTCAGCGCCGCCATCTCGACCTGAAGCACGCCTTCGCGGGTGGCCGCACGATCGGAAAAGATCTCGAGGATCAGCCCGGTGCGGTCCAGAAGCTTGACCTTCCACTGCTTTTCAAGATTGCGCTGCTGCACCGGCGACACCGGGCCATCGACCAGCACCAGCTCTACCTCGGCCGCTTCGATCAGGCCGCGCAGTTCCTCGACCTTCCCCGAGCCGAACAGCATCCCCGGATGCGGGTCGCGCAGCGGCACGACGGTCGAGCCCACGACCTCGAGATTGGGAAGCGCGCCGGCAAGAGCAACGACTTCTTCAAGCGCCATGTCGGCGTCACGCCGGTCACGGTCGTAGCGAATATCGGGATGCAGAACCCAGGCGCGGGTCACATGCGTGTCGTGCTCTTTCAATCGCTGCCGTCGCCGTCATAAAGGTTGATCGGCTGCGACGGCATGATCGTTGAAATCGCGTGCTTGTAGACCAGCTGCGACTGCCCATCACGGCGCAGAAGCACACAGAAGTTGTCGAACCAGGTGATGACTCCCTGCAGCTTGACACCGTTAATCAGAAACACAGTCACTGGAACCTTGGTCTTGCGGACGTGATTCAGAAACGCGTCCTGCAGGTTTTGCCTATCCGAAGCCATTAAATTGCCTTTTTTTCTGCCCCTTGTGGCGGAGCTTCCATCCCTCGTACGGGCGAGTATGTCGCGTGCGAGTGGGAACTTCCAGTGCAAAAACAAACGGTGACTGCGCGATGCGGCACCATCTGTCGCCCTGCGCCCAACCACGAGGCAACGAGATTCAGTCGCGCCAGAGATCCGGCGTCAGCAAGACGATGATCGCCATTAGTTCCAGCCGCCCCAGAACCATCACGCCGCCCAGGACCAGTTTGGCCCCGTCGTTGAGTTGCGCAAGGTTTACCGGCACTTCGGCGGCAAAGGGGATAAGCGGGCCGCAATTGGTCAGACCGGCGATGGTCAGCACCATGGCGTTTTCGAAATCGATGTTGAAGATCGAAAAGATCAGCGAAAACACCGCGACGGACATGGCAAAGAGCATGAAGAACACCCATGCGATGAACGCGCCCTGCCGCCGCATCCTGCGGGCCAGCGCCCCGTTTCGCCCGATGGAATGCGGGTGCACCAGACGTTCCAGTTCGCGCTTTCCGGCCAGATACAGCGCATAGATCCGCAGCAGCTTGACCCCGCCCGCAGTGGTCGCAACGCCACCGCCGACGATGGCAAGCCCCATCAGGATCAGCCCCGGCGTCGGCAGCCCCGACCAGCCCTGCGCCGCGACCCATTGCTTGCTGACAAAGCCGGTGGTCGACAAGAAGGACAGCGCGGTGAACACCCCGCCCCACAGCGCGCCGAGCCCCTGAGTGAGGTTGCTTTCGGTGCCGATGTCGAACGAGGCGATCCAGTGCCGCAGGAACAGCGCCAGTGGCACCAGCGCCGAAATGACGATGCCAAGACGGAATTCAGGGTCCTCGCGCAGGCCGGGCCGGAAGGCAGCGCCGGTGTCACTGGAAAAGGTCAGCCGCGACAGTGCAAAGAACAGGAAGCAGAACAGGATCATTTCGCCCGCCAGACCCGCACTGGACCCGACCGGCCCGCCCACCGGCGAAATGCCAGAGGTCGATAGCGTCGACATGGCGTGGCTTGCGGCGATCAAAGGCGGGTCTCCGGCCATCATCAGCATGATCCACAGCGCCAGCGTCAGCCCGCTGTAGATCGGCACGAGGTGGCGCGCCGAGACGATCAGCCGCTGCGCCGGGTCCGACATGTCGCGCTGCGCAGCGCCAGCATCGACGCTTTGCCCCGGCTCGCCGCGGGCGGTGATCTCGAACCCGCCCAGTGTCAGCGGCGCAAGGATCGCGGCGGCAGCGACCCACATCAGCAGCCCGCCCATCCAGCCGACCTGCGCCCGCCACAGATGCTCGGCCGAGGACAGCCGCGTCGGATCGAACAGCGTTGCGCCGGTGGTGGTGAAGCTCGACACCATTTCGAAGAAGGCGTTCAGAAAGGTCGTGGTGCGCACCGCTTCGTGGAAGGGCACGGCGAACAACGCCGGCAACAGTACGAAGGCCAGCAGCAGCGCGAACAGCTGGCGCGAGGCGGTGCGGTTGTAGCGCCGGTTCGACATGGCGATGCCGGTCAGCGCCGTCAGCACCATCCCCACGATCCCGGCATAAAAGAAACTGCGCGCGTCGTGAAATTCCTGTTCCGCCAGCGCCACGGCGGCGGGCAGGATCATCGAAGCGCTGGACAGCCCGGTCAGCAGCAACAGCAATGGCAATCTGTAAAGCGCTGCCATGGCTCAGAAAAAATCGATCGAGACCTGGAGCAGCTTCTCAACCTGCGCCACGTCCTTGGACAGGGCAAAGATCACCACCCGGTCGCCATCTTCGATGCGCAGCTCACCGGTGAGCTTGACCACCTTGTCATCCTTGCAGACCGCGCCGACGAGCACGCCTTCGGGAAAGTCGATCTCGCGGATCTGCTTGCCGGCCAGAGACGAGGTCGACAGCACCTCGGCCTCGATCACCTCGGCCTCGGCGTCTCCGATGGAATAGACCGACCGCACCCGCCCGTGCCGGATGTGGCGCAGGATCGAGCTGACGGTGGTGGCGCGCGGGTTGATGAAGGCATCGACGCCCAGCGGTTCCATCAGCGGAATCAGCGTCGGATCGTTGACCAGTGCAATGGCATAGGGGCAGCCCGCCGCCTTGGCGCGCACCGCGGCCAGCATGTTGGTCTTGTCGTCTGCGGTCACGCACAAAACGGCATCGGCGCGCTCGATCCCCGCTTCGGTCAGCAGCCCGGCGTCAAGCCCATCGCCATGCAGGACGATGGTGCGCTCAAGCGCGTCAGCAGCGCGTTCGGCGCGGGGCCGGTCGCGTTCGATGACCTTGGCGCGGATGCGGTCGGTGCGCTTTTCAAGCGCGCTTGCCACGGCAAGCCCCACGTTGCCGCCGCCGATGATCACCACGCGTTCCTGCTTTTTCTGAGACTTGCCAAAGATTTCCAGCGTGCGGTGAATGTCGTCTTTGTGGCTGATGATATAACAGGAATCGCCCGCGAAGATCTGGTCGCGCGGCTCGGGCGCAAACAGAGTGCCATCGCGGCGGATGCCGACCACTACCGCGCGCAGGGTCGAGAACAGGTCGGAAAGCTGGCGCAGCGGCGTGTTCACGATCGGGCAGTCGGCTTCGATGGTCAGGCCAAGCAGATGCGCGCCGCCATCGAGAAACCGTTCGGTATCAAACGCCGCGGGCGCTTCGAGTCGCTGCTGCGCGGCTTCGGCGACCTCTTTTTCCGGAGAAATGACCACGTCGATCGGCATGTGGTCGCGCCGGTAGAGATCCGAATAGATCGCCGTCAGATACGATTGCGCCCGCAGGCGCGCCACCTTGCGCGGAATGGCAAAGACCGAATGGGCAACTTGACAGGTCACCATGTTGACCTCGTCGGAATAGGTTGCCGCGATGATCATGTCGGCATCGCGCGCCCCGGCCTTTTCAAGCACATCCGGGTAGGAGGCAAAACCGGCGATGCCCTGCACGTCGAGCGTATCGGTGGCGCGGCGTACGAGATCGGGATTGCTGTCGACGACAGTGACGTCGTTGCGCTCTCCGGACAGGTGGCGGGCGATCTGCCAGCCGACCTGACCCGCGCCGCAGATGATGACTTTCATGCCAAGTCCCCGTTGCTTCGTGTTCCGGCATGGCACGGGATGTGCGGGGGGTCAACGCTGTGCCCACCCGTCATCGCAGCGCCGTGTTGGGATGTTGCGCCAGCGAGGGGCCAGCCCCTCGCGCTCCCCGGAGTTTAGGGGCAAGATGAAGACGGGCGCGGCGCGTTATCCGAAGGGCGCAGTGCTGCGGGTTTGCCACGTCTTGCGCCAGGCGCGCCAGCTTTCGCGGCTTTCCCATTTGTAGCTGGGATCGTCTGCAACCTTTGCCCACCAGAGGCGCCCCTGACCGACGCGCCAAGGATCGAGGATCAGCCCCTGCTCCCACGGCTGGCCCTTTGCGGTGATGACCACGGTGGCGTGTTCTAGCGTTATGCCGCGCCCGTTGCCGATGGCGCGGTGCAGATCGAGCGTTCGTAAGTGCGCGGCAGTCAGTGCGATTTCCAACGCATCGGCCCAATCCTGACAGACGCCCTTGTCGCGAAACCCGTTCACCACCTTGAAATTATGCACTAGCGGGGAGTCTTCCACCCGCCAGGCGCGCGCCCAATCGAGCGGTTGCCGGACCGCGATGTCAGCGGCGCGGGCTGCTTCGGCTGGATCGACCTGCGGGCCAAGCGCCAGAAGCGCCTCGGTGAGCTGTGTCACCTGCGCGTCGAGGCTGTCTTTGCTGGCTGCGAGCTGCATCTTTTGCGGCGGCGCGGGGGTATGCCCGCAACCGCTCAGGGCAAGCGCAAGGCCTGCCACAACGATCGCTTTCACCGTCAGCCTGCCTTTTGCGCCTGATCCTCGTCGACATAGGCGAGGCGACCACCGGATTTCGGCCCGGTGACCACGCCAAGCGACTTGAGCTTGCGGTGCAGCGCCGAGCGCTCCATGCCGACAAAGGCGGCGGTGCGCGAGATATTGCCGCCGAATCGGTTGATCTGGGTGAGCAGGTATTCGCGCTCGAACGCCTCGCGGGCTTCGCGCAGCGGCAGCGTGGCGAGCGTGCCCGACAGCACCACCCGGCCTTCCTCGTCATCGCCAAGCGGGGCGTCTTGCGGCAGCTCGCGCGCCTCGATCGGGCCAGCGCCATCGCCAAGGATCAGCACCCGTTCGACAAGGTTCTTGAGCTGGCGCACATTGCCGGGCCAGATCATCGTCTGCAGCAGCGCCACGGCGTCATCGGACAGGGCGCGTTTCGGCAGCCCCTGCGCCTTGTTGAAGCTGTCGATGAAGTGGCGGGCCAGCAGCGGGATATCCTCGCGCCGTTCGGCCAGCGAGGGCACGGCAATCGGCACCACGTTCAGGCGATGGTAGAGTTCCTGACGGAAGTTTCCGCGATCGATCTCTTCGACAAGGTCGCGGTTGGTCGACGAGATCACCCGCAAATCGACGCGCACCTTGTCCTGTCCGCCAACGCGGGCAAAGCTCTGATCAACCAGAACCCGCAGGATTTTGGATTGGGTGCCAAGCGGCATGTCGGCGACCTCGTCGAAATAGAGCACGCCGCCGTGGGCCTGTTCCAGCAGCCCCGGCTCGATGCCGCGTTCGGGGGTTTCGCGGCCGAACAGCACCTCTTCCATGGTATCGGGCGCGACGCCGGCGCAGTTTACCGTCACGAACGGGGCCGAGGCGCGGCTGGAATGGGCGTGGATGTAGCGCGCCGCGACCTCTTTGCCGCTACCCGCGGGGCCGGTCAGCATCACCCGCCCGTTCGAGCGCGTCACCTTGTCGAGCTGGCTGACCAGCCCGCGGAACCCGGCGCTGTCGCCGATCATTTCCGAGACTTCGGTTTCACGCCGGCGCAGCTTCTGGTTCTCGCGGCGCAGGCGCGAGGTTTCCATGGCGCGCCGGATCACCACCAGCAGCTGGTCGATATTGAACGGCTTTTCGATGAAATCGTAAGCGCCCTGCTTGATCGCGGCGACGGCGATCTCGATGTTGCCATGCCCCGAGATGATGATGATCGGGATGTCGGGATTGTCGCGCTTGACTGTCTTGAGAATGTCGATCCCGTCCATCTTGCTGTCCTTCAGCCAGATATCCAGAATCATCAGGCCGGGCGGCTCGGCATTGACCTCGTTCATCGCATCGGTGGAGTTTGCCGCAAGACGGGTGCTGTAGCCTTCGTCCTCGAGAATGTCCCCGATCAATTCGCGAATGTCGCGCTCGTCATCGACGATAAGAATGTCGCTCATGTCTGCCTCTCCAATTCGGAAGTCACCGTCTGCTTGTTGTTGGCCGCGCGCCCTGGCCCGAGCCCGAGCGGCAGGCGGATCACCGCCATGGCACCGGTATGGCTCGCCCCGTCAAAGCGCGCCGCATCTTCGAGAGACAGGCTGCCGCCGTGTTCCTCGATGATCTTCTTCACAATGGGCAGGCCAAGGCCGGTGCCCTTGTCGCGGGTGGTCACGTAGGGTTCGAACAGCCGCGCACGGTCTTCGGGAAGCCCGATGCCATTGTCGCTGACCTTGATCAGGGCGCGCTCTGCCTCTTGGGCCAGCTGAATGCGGATTTCCGGGGTGTAGCCCTCTGGTTCGCCATTTTCCTTCAGCGTTTCAATGGCTTCTCCGGCGTTCTTGATAATGTTGGTCAGCGCCTGACCAATCATCGTGGAATCGAGCTCGGCCAACATCGGGGTATCGGGAAGATCGATAACAAAGCGCACACCGGGCTGGCCGGTTTCCTGCAAAAGCGCCGCCCCACGCAGGATCGCGACCACATCTTCAGGCTTGCGCTCGGGCGCGGGCATCCGTGCGAATTTCGAGAATTCATCGACGATGCGGCGCAGATCTTCGGTCTGGCGGACGATGACCTCGGTCATCTGGGCCAGCTTTTCCGCATCTTCACCAACCAGTTGTCGCCCAAACTTGCGCTGGATGCGCTCAGCGGACAGGCGGATCGGGGTCAGCGGGTTCTTGATCTCATGCGCAATACGCCGCGCCACGTCGCCCCATGCCGCCATGCGCTGCGCACTGACCAGATCGGTCACGTCGTCAAAGGCAACCACGTAGCCTTCAAGCGCGCCGTCGGCGTGCCGGCGCACCGACATGCGCACCAGCAGATGTTCCAGATGGCCCTCCCGGCTGACCTTCAGCTCTTCGGTCACCGTTTCATGGCCGCTTGACTGCAGTTTGTGGAAGAGCGCGCCGAATTCCGGCACGGCCACGACGATTGGCACCTCGGATTTGGTCTCCTGCCAGCCCAGCAGGCGCTTGGCCGAGCGGTTCACAAAGGTCACCCGCCCTGCGTCATCCAGCCCGACCACGCCCGAGGTCACCGAACCGAGCACGGAATCGAACAACCGCTGGCGCCGTTCGATCTGCCGGGTGTTTTCCAGCAGAGCCTCGCGCTGGCCCTTCAGCTGGCGCGTCATCTGGTTGAAATAGCGGCCCAGCATCGAGATTTCGTCATCGCCCTCATCTTCGATGACCTGCACATCGAGATCGCCCGCGCCGACCCGTTGCGCCGCGCCCGCGAGCCGCCCCACGGGGCGGGCGAGCCGTTCGGCAAACCACAGGCCAAGCCAGGTCGCCGCAAGGATAAGAAGCACCGCGAAGCCAAGGTAAAGCAACGCAAAATCGAAAAGGCGACGGCCCCGTTCGGTTTCCTGCTGCTGATAGAATTTGGCGGTTTCCTGCGTTTCGTCCAACAAGTTCAGAAGGTTGCCATCAACCGTGCGTGAGACCGAAAGATAGCGGTCGGCAAAGGCCTGAAGCGGCACCAGCGCGCGCAGTTCGTGGTTTTCCCAGTCCGGGATCAGCACCACGCCTTCGCGGTCGGCAAGCGCCAGCTGCGCGACGGTCGGTTGTTCGTAGTCGAACAGATAGCTGCGTTCGCCGCGCGCACGGATGGTGCCCGCGCCGTCAATGACATAGGCCTCGCGCAGGCCGCGCTGGATCTGCCCCTGCCCTTGTTGAAGAATCTGCCGGATATCCCCGTCATCAAAGGCAAAATTGGCCCGACGCGCGGCATCGACGAAATTTCCCAGCGCGATGACGTCTTCGCTCAGCCCCTTTTTCTGCTCCAGCTCATAGGCTTCGGCAGCGGCCAAAGAGGCGCCGACAACGTTTTGAACCCGCTTGGAAAACCACGTTTCAAGGCCGATGTTGATGGTGAGCACCGCAAACACAGCAACCGTGACCGTCGGCAGCAGCGCCATCAGCGCGAACACGCCCGTCAGGCGCAGGTGCAGCCGCGATCCGGCGGATTGCGCGCGCCGCTCTGCGATCATCTTTGCCAGCCGCCCTAGCACCAGCGTCGCCAACAGCAACACATAGACCAGATCGGCCAGCAAGATGAGCTTGAGGCTCAGCTCCGTGCTGTTGGCCGCCCCAAGCGGCCCGAGCACCATGAAGGTTGCAAACGCCAGCACTGGCCCCAGAAGGACAAGCCCGAGCGTCGCGACATTCTGCACCCTGCGCATCCGACGGAGTCGCTGAATGCGCGCCCAGGTCATGCCATGAGCTACTGATTTCCGTGCCCGGATGGCCACAGAGTACCCTCGCCTAATGTGCTGCCCAGTCCGCCTCAGCCTGATCGGCATCGGAGATCGCGGGCAGCGAACCGCCATATACTGTGGCTTCTGTCACCCAGCCCGGACGGGGCCCCTGTGGATAAGCTTGGGGAAACCCCGGCCAGCGCTGCGGCGCGGCCACATCTATGTGATCCTTTTACATCAGTTTGCGCCGTCGTGTCACGCGAATATCGAGATCGGTGATCTTCTTTCGCAGGGTATTTCGGTTGATTCCAAGCAGATCGGCGCATTTGGCCTGATTGCCACCCGTCGCTTCAAGTGCGATCTCGATCAGGGGCGCTTCGACCTCCTTGAGGATGCGGGTGTAGAGCCCCGGCGGCGGCAGCATGTTGCCGTGCAGATCGAAATAACGCCGCAAATGCCGCGCCACCGAGGTGCCCAATTTTTCCGCATCGCCGCCGCGCAGGATCGGGCCGGTGTCGGGCTGGTTGCCCAGCACCGCCTCGACCTCGGAGCGGCTGATCTCTTCTGCGCGGCTGGTCAGCGACAGCCGACGCACCGAGTTTTCCAGCTGGCGCACGTTTCCGGGCCAGCTATAGGCGCGGAACAGCTCAGAGGCATCGCGCGACAGCCAGCGCTTGGGCGCGCCGTCGCGCTCGGCGCGGGCGAGGAAGTGATCGGTCAACAGCGCGATATCTTCGACCCGCTCGCGCAGGCTGGGCACGTTGATCGTTGCCCCGGACAGCCGGTAATACAGATCCTGCCGCACCCGGCCCTCTTCCATCGCCTGACTCAGATCGCCCTGCGAGGTGGCCATGAAGCGCGGCACATGTTCGCCCGGAATATCCATCATCCGCACCACGCGGGCCTGAATCTCGTCGGGAATATCGGTGATCTCGTCAATCAGCAGCGTGCCGCCCTTGACCCGCGCCAGCACCCGCGCCGGGCCTTCTAGATCCGACAGATCGGCGCCGGTCACCGTGATGAACGGCAGCGTGCGCCGATCCGAAAAATCGTGAATCGCCCGGGCGATCAGCGATTTTCCAGTGCCGCTTTCGCCCGAGATCAGCACCGGAAGATCGGTGTTCATCACCCGCGCGACCAGCCGGTAGAGCGCCTGCATCGCAGGGGTCTTGCCGACCAGCGGCAGCTCGTCGGGCGCATCGGCGCCGATCGTCGCCACGTCTTCGCGCTTGGGCGTGCGATTGCGGTTGTCGAGCGCCTTGGCGGTGCGCTTCATCAGATCGGGCAGATCGAAGGGCTTGGGCAGGTAGTCGTAAGCTTCGGCCTCGGCGGCCTGAATCGCCGTCATGATGGTGTTCTGCGCCGAGATCACGATGACCGGCAGCTCGGGCCGGTCCTGATGGATCTTGGGCAACATCTCCAGCCCGTTGCCATCGGGCATGACCACGTCGGAAATCACCACGTCGCCCTTGCCCTCGCCGACCCAGCGCATCAGCGTTGTCAGCGAGCTGGTCGCGTGAACCTTGCACCCGGCACGGGTCAGCGCCTGTGTCAGGACCGTGCGAATGGTGCGGTCGTCGTCTGCAACGAGTACGGTGCCGTCCATTTACCTGTTCTCCTCTGTCTCGCGCGGTGCGCGGGGAAGTGAAATCCTGAAAACCGTGCGGCCAGGAACCGAATCCACGGAAATCCAGCCGTCGTGATCCGAGATGATCTTGCTCACCAGCGCGAGGCCGAGCCCCGTGCCGTTTTCCTTGCCCGACACGAAGGGATCGAACACATCGCCCCGGATGTCGTCCGGGAGGCCGGGGCCGTCGTCGATGACCTCGACCTGAAGCGGCAGCCTCTGCGCGGTGCCGTCAGCCCTGCGGGTGCGGAAACTGTGCTCGTAGAAGGTGCGCAGCCGGATCACGCCACCCGACTGTGGATCGGCGGCCTCGGCGGCATTCTTGAGCAGGTTCAGCACGACCTGAAGCAGCTGGTCCGGATCGCCATAGGTGGCGGGCAGCGAGGGGTCGAAATCCTCGATGAATTTCATATGGCCGCCGACACCCAGTTGGGTCGAGCGGCGGGCGCGATCGAGCACGTCGTGAATGTTGACCGGCTTCTTTTCCGGCGCAGAGAGATTGCCGAACTGCTCGACCTGTTCGAGCAGCTTCACGATGCGGCGGGTCTCGGCAACGATCAGATCGGTCAGTTCCAGATCGTCCTTGGTTAGCGACATCGACAGCAGCTGCGCCGCACCCGAGATTCCGGCGAGCGGGTTCTTGATCTCATGCGCCAGCATTTCGGCCATGCCGATGGCGGATTTCGCGGCGGATTTCACCGAATGGCTCTGGGTCATGCGCCCCGCCAATTCGCGCGGCGAAATCAGCATGATGAACCAGCCGGGATAGCCCTGCACCGGTGCGATCTGAAGATTGCACACCAGCGGTGGGCGATTGCCGGTGCCGACATCAACATCGTTGACGAACAGCGGCGTGCCATGGAGACGGGCGCGGGCAAGGCTTTCTTCCAGCGGCGCATCGACGGCAAGCCGGTCCCAGATCGGCTGCCCGACCAGCCATTTGGCGGAATTGTTGAGAAAGCCCTCGGCGGCGGGATTCATGTCGGCGATGCGCTCTTCGGCGTCGAGCAGGATCGCGGGCACCGGCAGCGAGGACCACAGCTGCATCTGAAGTTCGCTGTTCATGCCGCCACTGCCTTGTCAGAGGCCTGAAGGTGTGCGGCCGCGTCCAGCGCGTCGTCCAGCAGCACGCAAACTTCGGATGGGGTGCGCTCGGTCAGCACACGGCGGCGCAGATCGGGCGGTGTTCCGGCGGCGTCCATGTACCAGCCAAGATGCTTGCGGGCGACCCTTACACCAAGGTCGATGCCGTAGAACCGGATCATCTCGTCGTAATGCTCCTTTACGATTTGCGTCAGCGCAGCGCCTTGCGGCACTTGCGGCGCGGGCGTGCCGTAAAGCGCGTGGGCGATTTCAGCCAGCCGCCACGGCGCCCCCTGCGCCCCGCGCCCGACCATCACGCCAGCGGCGCCAGACAGGCGCAGCGCCTCACGCGCGGTCTGCGCATTGATGATGTCGCCATTGGCGATCACCGGAATAGATACGGCCTCGACCACCTCGCGGATCGCAGCCCAATCGGCGGCCCCCTTGTAGAACTGACAGCGGGTGCGCCCGTGAATGACGATCATCTGCACGCCCGCGCCCTCGGCCCGGCGCGCCAGTTCGGCGGCGTTGCGCAGGCCGTCATCCCAGCCCAGCCGGGTCTTGAGCGTCACCGGCACATCGCTTGCCGACACCACCGCGTCGATCAGGCGCAGCGCATGGTCGGGATCGCGCATCAGCGCCGACCCGGAATAGCCCCCCGTCACCTTCTTGGCCGGGCAGCCCATGTTGATGTCGATGACCCGTGCGCCCATGTCGGCGACCATACGCGCTGCCTCGGCCATCGGGCCCGGCGCACGCCCGGCGATCTGTACCGAGGTGTTGGCGACCCCGGCCCCAAGCTCGGCCTTCTCGCGCGTGCCGGGGCGGGCGGTGAGAAACTCACCCGAGGCGATCATCTCGGAGACGACCAGCCCCGCGCCCCATCGTGACACCAAGGAGCGGAATGGCAAATCGGTGATCCCCGCAAGCGGAGCCAGCAGAACCGGGGGAGTGATCGAGAGGTCACCCAGAGACAAAGTCAAGCGCCTATTCCTTGTGCAGTTGCTTGTGAGGTAACCTGTGTGGCAAAGGCATTCAACAATCGATACGGCATTTGCCGCCGCCGTGACGGGCGATGCCTAAACTTTAATCAGGACAGGGCTGCGGATTGCGCCGCCCCACCGCAACCCCTAGAAACGCCGCAAAGGAGCGCCGAAGCCTATGAAAACAGCCGTCATCATCGTTGCCGCCGGGCGCGGGACACGAGCGGGCGGCCGTGAGCCGAAACAATGGCAGATGCTCGGGGAAAAGCCCGTCGCGGCATGGACCTTGCAAGCGTTCTCTCATCTTCCACTGCTGGTGCTGGTCATCCACCCCGAAGACCGCGCAAATGCCGAGGCCTGTTGCGCCGGCCTGCCGGTACGGCTGGTCACTGGCGCGGCCGATCGGGCTGGCTCTGTTCGCGCGGGGATTGAGTCCTTGAGAGACGAATCCCCGGATGCGGTCTTGATCCATGATGTGGCCCGCCCCTGCGTGTCGCGCCATGTCATTGATGCGGTGATCGCGGCACTGGCACAGGCCGACGGCGCGGCCCCGGCGCTGGCGATCACCGACGCGCTCTGGACGGGCGCTAACGGGCGGGTGAGCGGCACGCAGGATCGCAGCGGCCTGTGGCGGGCGCAGACCCCGCAGGGCTTTCGCTTTGACGCCATCGCCGCCGCCCATGCCGCCCATAGCGGCGCGGCCGCCGACGATGTCGAAGTCGCCCGCGCCGCCGGTCTGGACGTGGCCATCGTTCCGGGCGAAGAGCGCAATCTCAAGATCACCACGCCCGGCGATTTCGCCCGCGCGCTCGCTTTTCTCGACCATGGAGACACCCCGATGGATATCCGTCTTGGCAATGGCTATGACGTTCACCGCTTTGGACCGGGCGATCACGTCGTGCTGTGCGGCATCAAGCTTCCGCACGGGCGCGGGCTGCAAGGCCATTCCGACGCCGATGTTGGAATGCACGCGGTCACCGATGCGCTGTACGGCGCCATGGCCGAGGGCGACATCGGTCGCCATTTCCCGCCCTCCGACATGCAGTGGAAGGGCGCGGCCTCCGAGATTTTCCTGCGCCATGCGGTGGAACTGGCGCGGGCCAAAGGTTTTACGATTTCCAACATCGACCTCACGCTGATCTGCGAGCGCCCGAAGATCGGGCCTCATGCCGCTGATATGACAGCGCAAATGGCGCGGATCACCGGAATGGATTTCGACCGGATCTCGATCAAGGCGACCACATCGGAGCGGCTGGGCTTTACCGGGCGCGAAGAAGGCATCGCCGCTATAGCAACCGCAACACTGGTGAAACCATGAAACTCATCGCGTCATTCTTCGGTGTGGGCTACCTGCGGCCCGCGCCCGGCACATGGGGATCTCTGGCCGCGCTGCCCGTCGGCTATGTTCTGTTGCTGGCGGGCGGATTCTGGCTGCTGTTCGCTGCGACGTTGATCGCCTTTGTGGCAGGGCTGATCGCCACCAAAGCCATCATCGCCACTGGCGACGATCACGACCCGTCGTGGATCGTCATCGACGAGGTCGTCGGCCAGTGGATCGCGCTGTTCCCGGTGGCGTACGGCGCGGCGATGATGGGGGTGGAGTACTGGCAACTCTATCCCGGCTGGATCGCGGGGTTTGCGCTGTTCCGGCTGTTCGATATCCGCAAGCCGTGGCTGGTGGGCATGGCAGACCGGCGCGGCGACGCGCTGGGAGTAATGCTTGACGACGTGATCGCCGGGGTGTTCGCTGCTGTGGTGACCATCGTTCTGGCCGGTATCGCCCACGGAGTGCTGATGTGACCGAAGTTCTCGCCAAAGACATCCTGCTCCGCGCCCGCGAGCGCGGCCTGACGGTGACCACCGCCGAAAGCTGCACCGGCGGCATGGTTGCCGCCGCGTTGACCGACATCGCCGGATCTTCGGATATCTTCCATCGCGGCATGGTCACCTATTCCAACGCTGCCAAGCAGGACATGCTCGGGGTGCGCCACGAGACGCTCGAAGCGCATGGTGCCGTGTCCGAACAGGTGGTGCGCGAGATGGCCGCCGGGGCGCTTGCCGCCGCCAAGGCCGATCTTGCCATCGCGATTTCGGGAATCGCCGGTCCAGGAGGTTCGGAGATGAAACCCGAAGGGCGCGTCTGTTTCGCGCTGGCCAGCGCCGCCGAGATAGCCACGCAGACCGTAGACTTCGGGGCGCTAGGCCGCGCCAATGTGCGCGCCGCCGCCACCCATCATGCGCTGGAATTGCTGGCAGACGCGCTGACCGATTGAGGGTCGGAAAGGCTGCGCGAAAATCGCGCCCTAGCCGTAAAGCGTATCGGCCCGTCGCTCGAACGCCTTGACGATGCGCTGCATCGCTTCAAAGAAGAACATCCCCGCCGCCCCTTGCAGAAGACGGTTGCGAAATTCGAAATCGACAAAGAAATGCACGTCGACGCCGCCCTGCGGGCTGTCCTGAAAGCGCCATTTCGAAATCATGTGCTTGAACGGGCCGTCGAGATATTCGGTGTCGATGCGCCGCTCGGCCGGATACAGCGTGACGCGGCTGCCAAAGCGTTCGCGGAAAACTTTGAAGCTGATGACAAGGTCCGCCAGCATCACCTCGGCCGCGCCATCTGGCGTGCGCGAGCGGATGCGCGCCGCCGCGGTCCAGGGCAGGAACTGCGGATAGGATTCAACGTCGGCCACAAGCTCGTACATCTGCTGGGCGGTGTAAGGCAGGTGCCTGGTTTCGGAATGCGTTGGCATATCGCTGGTTCTAGGCCCCGTTTCCGGCGTGACAATCCCGGGCTGTTTCTTATGCTGCGCGCGAATTTGCAAGCGGATTGCGGGGAATACATGACACAACGGCCCTATGTCGTCGACGAGATGATCTCGGCCAAGGCCATCGCGGCCCGAATCGAAACACTGGCGCGCGAGATTGGGCGCGAATTCGCTGACACTGACAAACTGGTGGTGGTGGGCCTGCTGCGCGGCAGTTTTGTCTTCATTGCCGATCTGGTGCGCGAGATCGACCTGCCCATCGAGGTGGATTTCCTCGAAGCCTCCTCTTACGGCGATGCCATGCAATCAAGCCGCGAGGTGCGCATCCTCAAGGATCTGCGCTCGCCCATCGAAGGGCGTGATGTGCTAGTGGTTGAGGATATCGTCGATACCGGCTTCACGCTCAGTCATGTGCTGCGGCTGCTGCGCTCGCGAGAGCCGCGCAAGCTGCGCACCATCGCCCTGCTGGACAAGCCTGTGCGGCGCGAGGTCGACCTGCGCGCCGACTGGATCGGTTTCGAAATTCCCGATGAATTCGTCGTGGGTTACGGCATCGACTTCGCGCAGCGAAACCGCAACCTGCCGTTCATCGGCAAGGTCCGTTTCCCCGAAGACTGAATGGTCCGGCGCGGGGTCTTGTGCCCCGCGCCCGCATCCTCAGCCCAGCTTCTGGCCAAGATGTTCGGCAACGGCAAAGATGTCCTTGTCGCCGCGTCCGCACATGTTCATCACGATGATGTGGTCCTTGGGCAGCGTCGGCGCGATCTTCATCACATGCGCCAGCGCGTGACTCGGCTCCAGCGCAGGAATGATGCCTTCGGTTCGGCACGAGAACTGGAACGCCTCCAGCGCCTCGGAATCGGTGATCGAGACATATTTCGCCCGCCCGATATCGTGCAGCCAGGCGTGTTCCGGCCCGATCCCGGGATAATCCAGCCCCGCCGAAATCGAGAACCCTTCCAGGATCTGCCCGTCGTCATCCTGAAGCAGATAGGTGCGGTTGCCATGCAGCACACCGGGGCGCCCGCCGGTCAGCGAGGCACAATGCTGCATCTTCTCGTCAACGCCCTTGCCGCCCGCCTCGACGCCGATGATGTTGACAGAGGCATCGTCAAGGAACGGGTAGAACAACCCCATGGCGTTCGACCCGCCGCCGATGGCCGCGATCACCGTGTCAGGCAAACGACCCTCGCCTTCCTGCTCGGGAAGCTGCCAGCGCACTTCCTTGCCGATGATCGACTGGAAATCGCGCACCATCGCCGGATAGGGATGCGGCCCGGCCACCGTGCCGATGCAATAGAACGTGTCGCGCACATTGGTCACCCAGTCGCGCAGCGCATCGTTCATCGCATCCTTCAGCGTGCCGCGCCCCGAGGTCACCGGCACCACCTCGGCGCCCAGCAGCCTCATACGGAACACGTTGGGCTTTTGCCGCTCGACGTCATGCGCGCCCATGTAGACCACGCATTTCAACCCGAACTTGGCACAGACGGTGGCGGTCGCCACGCCATGCTGCCCGGCGCCGGTCTCGGCGATGATCCGGGTCTTGCCCATGCGGCGGGCCAGAATGATCTGCCCCAGCACGTTGTTGATCTTGTGCGCACCGGTGTGGTTCAGCTCGTCGCGCTTGAGATAGATCTTCGCCCCACCGAGCTCATCCGTCATCCGCTGGGCGAAATACAGCGGCGAGGGGCGCCCGACGTAATGGGTCCACAGATCGCTCATCTCGGCCCAGAAGCTGTCATCGGTCTTGGCGCGCTCGTATTCCGCCTCGAGCGACAGGATCAGGGGCATCAGCGTCTCGGACACAAACCGCCCGCCGTGGATGCCGAACCGGCCCTTCTCGTCGGGGCCATTCATGAAGGAATTGAATAGATCGTCCATCGTGCGCCTCTCCGTCTCGCAGTTCAGCATAACTAGTCAGATCGCCCGGCATTGACCAGCCCCCGCACCCGCGCCCGGTTTCTTCTGGCCCGAAATATCCCGGGGGAGCCCGAAGGGCGGGGGCAGCGCCCCCGTCTGCCGTTCCGAACCGTGGCCACGCTGCCCCAAAGGTCCCAACAGCGCCGCGCGCCCCCTCCGGGCGCCTGCTCGCTGCCCATCGCACGCATCCCCTCTTAACTTTGCATCCGCGATCGCCTATTTGCCCAGTCATGACACAGACACTCCATATCGTCGGCGGCGGCATGGCCGGATCCGAAGCAGCCTGGCAGGCCGCGCAGGCTGGCCTCAAGGTGGTCATCCACGAGATGCGCCCTAGCGTTGAAACCTTCGCCCACCGCACCGGCAAGCTCGCCGAGATGGTGTGCTCCAATTCCTTCCGCTCGGATGACGACGAACAAAACGCCGTCGGGCTGCTGCATTGGGAAATGCGCCGCGCGGGCGGCATCGTCATGGCAATGGCCGCGCAGCACCGCCTGCCCGCTGGCGGCGCGCTGGCGGTCGATCGCGAGGCGTTCAGCCAGGCGGTGACCGATGCGCTGATGGCCCACCCCAATATCAGCCGCAGCGATGCGGAAATCACCGCCCTGCCCGACAGCGGCCACTGGATCATCGCCACCGGCCCGCTGACCTCGGACGCGCTGGGCCAAGCCATCGCCGCCGAGACCGGCACCGATGCGCTGGCCTTTTTCGATGCCATCGCGCCCATCGTCCATGCTGACAGCATCGACATGGACACAGCATGGCTGCAATCGCGCTATGACAAGGGCGAGACCGAAGAAGAACAGCGCGCCTACGTCAATTGCCCGATGACCAAGCCCGAATACGAGGCCTTCATCGACGCGCTTCTCGCCGCCGAAAAGGCCGAGTTCCACGAAGGCGAGACCGCCGGCTATTTCGATGGCTGCCTGCCGATCGAGGTTATGGCCGAGCGTGGCCGCGAAACCCTGCGCCACGGCCCGATGAAACCCATCGGCCTGACCAACGCGCACAAGCCCGACGACAAGCCCTATGCCGTGGTGCAGCTGCGCCGCGACAATGCGCTCGGAACGCTGTTCAACATCGTCGGCTTCCAGACCAAGATGAAATACGGCGCGCAAACCGAGGTTCTGCGGATGATCCCCGGCCTGCAAAACGCCCGGTTCGCACGGCTGGGCGGCATTCACCGCAACACCTTCCTCAACTCGCCAACGCTGCTCGACAACCAGATGCGCCTGCGCTCCAAGCCGCATCTGCGCTTTGCCGGGCAGATCACCGGGGTCGAAGGCTATGTTGAATCCGCCGCCATGGGCCTTGCCGCGGGCCGCATGGCGGTGGCCGAAATCTTGGGCCGCCCCCTGCCCGTGATCCCGCAGGACACCGCCCATGGCGCGCTGATCCATCACATCACTGGCGGCGCCGAGGCCAAGAGCTTTCAGCCGATGAACGTCAACTTCGGCCTGTTCCGCCCGCTCGAGGGCATCAAGGGTGGGCGCCGTGGCCGCAAGGACCGCTACAAGGCATACACCGACCGGGCCAAGGCCGACTGGGAGACATGGCTCGCCGCACAGGAGGTTCCCGCATGAATTACGTCCTCGCGCTGTTTCTGCCGCCGCTGTCGATCTTCCTGATCGGGCGAATCTTTCTGTCGATCATCGTCTTCATCATCTGGATTCCTGCGATCATCTTTTCCGGCGGGCTGACGCATCCGATGTTCATCCTGCTGGCTTGGGTGCTGATCTACCAATCCGGCGAGGAACGCCGTACCCGCCGTCTGGAACGGGCCTGGCGCGACGAAGACTAAGATGATCACCCGGTTCGCGCCCTCTCCGACGGGGCCGCTGCACCTTGGGCATGCGTTCTCGGCGCTGACGGCGCAGGATATGGCGCGTGCCGCTGGCGGGGCATTCCTGCTGCGCATCGACGATCTGGACCAATCCCGTGCCCGCCCTGCATGGGAGACGCAGCTCAAGGACGATCTGCGCTGGCTCGGGCTCGACTGGCCCGAGCCCTGCCGCCGCGAATCCGAGCATAGCGCCGAATACCACGCCGCGCTCGATCTGCTATGGCAGCAAGGGCTGCTCTACCCCTGCGGCTGCACCCGCCGCGACATTCGCGACGCCCTGTCGGCGCCGCAGGAAAGCGCGCCGCTCACAGGCCCCGACGGGCTGGTCTATCCCGGCACCTGCCGCCCCGCACATCCGCCCACCGGCCCGCGCCCGCGCGATGCGACGCTTCGGCTGAACATGCGCCGCGCCTGCGCCATCGGCCCGGCGCCATTTACCGAAACCGGCGCCGGGCCTTTGGCCGAGACCGGCCTCATCGCAACGCCGCGCGCGCGTATGATCGAGGGCATTGGCGACGTTGTGCTGTCCCGTCAGGGCATGGGCGCGGCCTATCACCTTGCGGTGGTGGTGGATGATGCCGCCCAGCAGATCACCCATGTGGTGCGCGGCGAAGACCTGTTCGATGCCACCCGCATCCATGCGCTGCTGCAACGCCTGCTCGGGCTGCCAACGCCGGTCTATCACCATCACGCGCTGATCCGCGACGACTCTGGCAAACGGCTGGCGAAACGCGACGACGCCCGCGCCATCGCGCTGTTCCGCGCCGAGGGCCGCAGCCCCGCCGACATCCGCGCCATGGTCGGCCTTACGCCATCGGTGCCATGATTTCCGTCTCATCGCCTTCGCGGATCGCCGTGTAAAAGCACGAACGCCGGTTGGTGTGACAGGCTGGGCCGGTCTGCCGCACCAGCGCCAGCAGACAGTCGCGATCGCAATCCAGCCGCAGCTCGACCAGCTCCTGCACATGGCCCGAACTTTCGCCCTTGATCCAGAAGGCGGCGCGCGAGCGCGACCAATAGGTCACCCGCCCGCTGGCCAGAGTTTTTGCCACCGACTCGGCGTTCATCCACGCCATCATCAGCACCTCGCCGCTGGTCTCATCCTGCGCGATGCAGGGGATCAACCCGCGGCTGTCATAGACCAAAGTCTTGGGATCGAAGCTCATGACGGAATTTTCCTTTTGCAGCGGCGGCGTCAAACCCTATTTAGGAAAGACGATCCAGAAGGGAAAGCCATGTCCACCGAGACCGACCTCATCAAGCTGTATTCCCAGCGCATCCTTGCCCTTGCTGCCGATATTCCGCGGACCGGGCGGCTGGAGGCGCCCGATGCAAGCGTCAAGAAGCGCTCGCCGCTCTGCGGCTCGACGGTGACGGTCGATCTGTCGATGCATGAGGGCAAGGTTTCCGATTATGCGCAGGACGTGAAGGCCTGCGCGCTTGGGCAGGCCTCGGCCTCGGTGGTTGGCGCGGCGATCATCGGCTGCACCCCGGCGCAGATCGACGCCGCGCGCGACGGGCTGCGCGCCATGCTCAAGGACGACGGCCCGACACCGCCCGCGCCCTTCGACGGGCTCGAGGTGCTGCGCCCGGCGCAGACCTACAAAAATCGGCATGCGTCGATCCTGCTGGCGCTCGACGCTGCAAGCGAGGCGGTGCACGCGGCCGAAGAAGCCCGTGCCGGTTAGCTCCATGCAAGAGATGTGACGGCGATCACCTGATCGGAACTGATTGACCAGCATAAATGGCCGGGATCGTGGCAGCTTGTAGCACGCCTTTCGCCCTGCATAAAAAAACCGCCGCACTTCGGGACAGCGAAGGCGGCGGTCAGTGGCGTATCTTTGCTCCCGCAGGACAGACCTATGATGGATCGGGCAGATCCAAGGCCTTGCAGGGACAGGCGCAGCGCATCCGGGACGGAATGCGCGACCTAACGGGAGAAAGACCGCAGGCAGAAAGCGGATCGAAACGTCAGAGGCTGGGCAGATGCAGCGCCCCAAGTAGGATGACAACAAGGCACAGAGCGCCGATCATATCCTGAAGCACGTTGCATTCAGGGCGGCTCATCGCGCGGAAAAGGGTCTTGATCATTCTGTAAACTCCCTCGTCTGTCGTTTGTTGCCTATTTGTTCTCATTTCCTTTACGTTCTGTAAAGAACTTTATGAGAACATAAGCGAACAAAGGCAGCATAAGTGATTGTATCCCCAAAAATGGCACAGATTCCGGGCGGATCGTTTCCCAGACATTCCCTCAGCCGACCGAGATCAGCCTGATCGCCTCATCCTGCCGCATGAGCCACAAAAGCATCCGCGCCGCCCGGCCGCGGGTGCTTTCCAGACCCGGATCGTCGTGCAACAGCTTTCGCACGTCGCTTTGGGCCATCGCCATCAGGCCGGCCTGGTGTTCTAGGTCGGCGATGCGAAACTTTGGCAGGCCCGACTGTGCCGTGCCGATCAGATCGCCAGCCCCTCGCATCTCTAGGTCGACCTCCGAAATGCGAAACCCGTCTTCGGTCTCGCGCAGCGTCGTCAGCCGCCGGGTCCCCGACGCATTCAACGGCGGCTGGTAGATCAACAGGCAGGTGCTTTGCGCCTCGCCGCGCCCAACCCGCCCACGCAACTGGTGCAATTGGGCAAGGCCGAACCATTCCGCCCGCTCAATGACCATGATGGATGCGTTGGGCACATTGACTCCGACCTCGATCACCGTGGTCGCCACAAGCACCTGCGTTTCGCCGGAAACGAAGCGGGCCATCGCCGCGTCCTTTTCGGCGGGCGGCATCTGGCCGTGGACAAGCCCTACCACACCCTCGCCGAGCGCGGCGCGCAAATGCCGGAAACGTTCTTCGGCGGCGGTCAGGTCGGTGACCTCGCTTTCCTCGACAAGCGGGCAGACCCAATAGGCCTGTCGCCCTTCGGCAACCGCCTTGCGCAGGTGGTCGACCACTTCTTCCATCCGCTCGCTCGACACCAGCGCCGTGCGGATCGGTTTGCGCCCGGGCGGTTTTTCGTCCAGCAGCGACACATCCATGTCGCCATATTGCGCCAAGGCAAGGCTGCGCGGAATCGGCGTTGCCGTCATCACCAGAACGTCGGCCGCAGCGCCCTTTCGCCCCAATTCGAGACGTTGCCGGACCCCGAACCGATGCTGCTCATCCACGATTGCCAACCGCAGATCGCAAAACTGAACATCGGCCTGAAATACCGCATGCGTGCCCACGAGAATGCCGATGTCCCCACGCGCGAGGGCTTCGAGCTTGGCGCGCCGCTCGGCCCCCTTGTCGCGCCCCGTCAGCAGTTCAAGCACCACCCCGGCTTGCTCAGCCAGTGGGCGCAGCCCTTCAAGATGTTGCCGCGCAAGGATTTCGGTGGGCGCCATCATCACGCCCTGCCCGCCCGCCTCGACCGCAATCAGCAACGCCATCAGCGCCACCAGCGTTTTGCCCGCGCCGACGTCGCCCTGCAAAAGCCGGTTCATCCTCTCCGGGCTTGCCATGTCTTCGGCAATCTCGTCCATCGCCCGTATCTGCGCGCCGGTCGGGCGAAATGGCAGGGACGCCAGCACCTTGCGCCGCAGCGCCCCATTGCCAACGCTGACCAAACCCTTGGCCGCGCGCCGCCGCGAGCGCGCCAAGGCCAAGGTCAGCTGATGCGCCAGCAGTTCATCATAGGCCAGACGTGCCCGCGCCGGGACGGTCTGGACAAGATCCGCCCCGCCGGTCGGTGCGTGAGCCTCGAGCAGCGCGGCGCGCCAATCCGGCCAGCCCTCACGGGCTTTGAGGCCCGGGTCGATCCATTCGGCAAGCTCGGGCGTGCGCGCCAGCACATCGGCAAGCGCCTTGGCCATCAGTTTTTGTGTCACGCCGCCAAGCAGCGGATAGACCGGCTCGAACGCAGGGAGCGACGCCGCCTCGTCGACCGGCAGCACATGTTCAGGGTGGACCATCTGCGCCATGCCGTCGAAGCGTTCGACCCGGCCTGACACGATGCGGCGCGCGCCTTCCGGCAGAATGCGTTGCAAATAATCGCCGCGACCATGGAAGAAAACCAGCTGAAAGTGATCCCGCGAATCTTCGACATGAATCCGGTACGGCCCGCCCTTGCGCGCCGATGGCGTGTGGCGACCGACCGTGATCTCGACCGTCACGACGCCGGGCAGTTCCGCATCCTGAACCGACGGTTTCGGCCGTCGATCAATGACCCCGTGCGGCAGCGTGAACAGCAGATCGCGCGGCGCCTCGATGCCGCCGCTTTCCAGCGCCTTGGCGGTCTTTGGGCCGACTCCGTCAAGCGTTTTCAGCTCGGCGAAAAGCGGCCAAAGCGGTTCGGGCCGCTGGCTCATGCGCCGATCAGCGCCAGCCAGGCGTCTTCATCCATGATCTCGACCCCAAGTTCGCGGGCCTTTTCTCCCTTGGAACCGGCGCCCGGCCCGGCGATGACGATGTCGGTCTTCTTGCTCACCGAGCCCGAAACCTTGGCGCCAAGCGCCTCTGCGCGGGCTTTGGCCTCGGCGCGGGTCATGCGTTCGAGCGTGCCGGTGAAGACCACGGTCTTGCCTGCCACCGGGCTGCCGTCGCTCGCCGGGCGCTCGGCATCCTGGATGTCGAGGCATGCGGCCAGCCGGTCGATCGAGGCGCGCTCGGTCGGCTGGCCGAACGAAGTGACAAGCGACACAGCGACCGTCTCGCCGATACCGTCGATGCCGATCAATTCATCCCATGCCGCGCGGGCCTCTGCCGGGATCGCCGGGTCCGCCGCCCAGCAGCCATCGCGGGTTTCCTTGAGCTTTGCGCGGCGCCCTTCAGCCGCTGCGGCCTGACGTTCCCGCGTGACTGCCTGCTCGGCCTCGCGGTAGCGCACGGCGGCGGCTCGCGCGGCGTCCAGCGCGTTGATCAGCGCCGACCATGACAGGTAATGGCGGGCCAGATCGTTCGAGACAACCTCGCCAACATGGCGCAGACCGAGCGAGAACAACAGCCTTCCAAGAGGGATTTTACGCTTTTCATCAATGGCATCGAAGAGATTGTTCGCGCTTTTTTCGCCCCAGCCTTCGCGGTTTCGAAGTTGCTGCATGCCGCTGCCGAACCGCTCTTTCAGCGAGAATATATCCGCCGGCTCGGCGATCCACTCGTCGCGATAGAGCTGTTCAACCTGCTTGGCGCCAAGCCCCTCGATGTCGAAGGCGGCGCGCGAGACAAAATGCTTGAGCTTCTCGACCGCTTGCGCCGGGCAGACCAGACCGCCGGTGCATCGGCGCACCGCGTCCCCGTCCTCGCGGATCGCGTCGGAGCCGCATTCAGGGCAGGTTTCGGGAAACACAAAGCGCTCGGACCCGGGCGGGCGCTTGTCCAGATCCACATCCGCGAGCTTGGGAATGACGTCGCCAGCGCGGTAGACCTGCACCCAGTCGCCGATACGGATATCCTTGCCATCGCGGATCGGCGCGCCCGTGGCGTCGCGCCCGGCAATGTAATCCTCGTTGTGAAGCGTGGCGTTCGAGACCACGACCCCGCCCACCGTCACCGGCGTCAGCCGCGCCACAGGAGACAGCGCCCCGGTCCGTCCGACCTGAATGTCGATGGATTCGAGCCGGGTCCATGCCAGTTCGGCTGGGAACTTGTGCGCGATGGCCCAGCGTGGCGTGGTCGAGCGGAAGCCAAGCCGCGCCTGAAGCGCCAGATCGTCGATCTTGTAAACTACGCCGTCGATGTCATACCCAAGCGTGGCGCGCTGCTCTTCGATGGCGCTGTAATGGGCCAGCATTTCGGTCGGCCCGTCGCACCGCTTCGTGAGCGGGTTGATGCTGAAGCCGAGCGCCGACAGCCGTTCGATGGCGCCCATCTGCGTCGGCGCGAGCGGCTCCGATAGCTCTCCCCAAGCATAGGCGAAGAATTTCAGCGGGCGGGAGCGAGTGATTTCGGCATCGAGCTGGCGCAGAGAGCCGGCGGCGGCATTGCGGGGATTCGCAAAGCGTTTGCCGCCGCGCGCCTCCTGACGCGCATTGAGCGCCGAAAAATCCGCGTGGCTCATGTAGACCTCGCCGCGCACTTCGAGCACGTCCGGTGCACCCGACAGGGTCTGAGGAATATCGTCGATCGTGCGGGCATTGACCGTAACGTTCTCGCCAACCGCACCGTCGCCCCGCGTTGCAGCCTGAATCAGAATGCCCTTTTCATAGCGCAGCGACAGCGACAGACCATCAATCTTCGGCTCGGCGGTGAAGGCCAGCGGCGCATCGTCTGCCAAGCCGAGATAGCGCCGAATCGAACGGTCGAAATCTTCGATCTCGGGTGCGTCGAAGGCATTCGCCAGCGACATCATCCGCACCGAATGCGCGAGTTTCGTGAACCCTTCGGCCAGCGGCGCGCCAACCTGTTCGCTTGGGCTGTCGGCGCGCTTGAGCTGTGGGTAACGCTCTTCGATCGCAAGGTTGCGGCGCTTCAACGCGTCGTAATCGGCATCGCTCAGATCGGGGGAATCTTCGGTGTGATAGGCTTGGTTCGCCGCCGTTAAAACAGAGGCAAGGCGCGAGAGTTCATCCCGCGCCTGTGCCTCGGTCAACATATCGACCGCGATGTCCTGCATTGCATCCGTGGCCATGGTTGCGCCCCCTGCTTACGACGTTCGGGCAAGTGATAGGGCGCAAGTCCGGTCTCGTCCAGCCGATCAGCCGGCGGCGGCGATCGCCGGGGGGTCGCCAGCGCGCGGCTCGGGATCGCGCAGCACATAGCCACGCCCCCACACCGTTTCGATGTAATTCTCGTCGCCGGTCGCCTCGGAGAGCTTTTTGCGCAACTTGCAGATGAACACATCGATAATCTTGAGTTCAGGCTCGTCCATGCCGCCGTAAAGATGGTTCAGGAACATCTCTTTCGTCAGTGTCGTGCCCTTGCGCAGCGAAAGCAGCTCGAGCATCTGGTATTCCTTGCCGGTCAGATGGACCGGCTTGCCCGCCACCTCGACCGTCTTCGCGTCAAGGTTGACGGAAATCTTGGCTGTCCGGATCACCGATTGGGAATGCCCTTTCGAGCGGCGAATGATCGCATGGATGCGCGCCACCAGCTCGTCGCGGTGGAAGGGTTTGGTCAGGTAATCGTCGGCCCCAAAGCCAAATCCCTTGATCTTGTTTTCGGTGTCATCGGCCCCCGACAGGATCAGGATCGGCGTGTTGATCCGCGACTGGCGCAATTGCCGCAAGACCTCGTGACCATTGATGTCTGGCAGATTGAGATCGAGCAGGATCAGGTCGTAATCGTACAGTTTTGCCAGATCGATGCCTTCTTCGCCCAGATCGGTCGAATAGACGTTCAGGTTGGCATGGGTTAGCATAAGTTCGATGCTCTTCGACGTGGTCGGGTCGTCTTCCACCAGAAGGATGCGCATAATCCGTTCTCCGCTTGTTCTGTCCCTTTGACCCGACACTGTCGGAAGAAGGTTAATGGAACTTTACTGTACGTGAACGATTGCAAATTACAACTGATGGTTGCACATATTCAGGCGTTATCTTCAGCGCCATCGACGCCGGGGCTGCGAAACTTCTGGACGAGCGTCGCTTTCAGGGCCTCTTCGCCATGGTGCGCGACGGCTTCCATCCATTCTGCCAGCTCTTCTTCCGATAGAGTATAGCGCTCCATCGCCTGACTTTCGGAGAGCAGGCCGAAGCGCACCGCCTTGACCACGGCCGCCTTGCGCGATGCCACCCAGCGGCGCGTTTCGACCGGTGGAAGATCGGCCCGCGTCATCACGCTGCCATCGGGAAGGTGGACCGCGCGAGGTCCGTCGATTTTCTTTAGATACATTGAACTTATGCCCCAGTCTTTCCGGCTCTGACCCATTTGACCCGACACAATTTAACGCCATCTAAAACGACCACTTGAGAATGAGTTGCATTTTCCTATATTTCCCCGGTTCCCGCAGATCTGTCCGAAGGAGGAGGCCATGCCCCTCGACGCCCCTACCCTGAACTCGCTCGGCCTGCCCAAGCCGCCCTCGCAGACGCGGGTGGTGGTGGCGATGTCGGGCGGCGTCGACAGCTCGGTCGTGGCCGCCATGCTCGCCGAGGAAGGCTATGACGTGATCGGCGTGACGCTGCAGCTCTACGATCACGGCGCGGCGCTGGCCAAGAAAGGCGCCTGCTGCGCGGGGGTCGACATTCACGATGCGCGCCGCGTTGCCGAGCAGATGGGCTTTCCCCATTATGTTCTTGATTATGAAAACATCTTCAAGGATGCGGTGATCGACGAATTTGCCGAAAGCTACCTTGGCGGCGCGACCCCGGTGCCCTGCATCCGCTGCAACGAGCGGGTGAAGTTCAAGGATCTGCTGGAAACCGCCAAGGACCTTGATGCCGATTGCATGGCGACCGGGCATTACATCCAGCGCATGGATGGGCGCGGTGGCCCCGAGCTGCATTCCGCCGCCGATGCCAACCGCGACCAGAGCTATTTCCTGTTTTCGACCACGCCCGAACAGCTGTCGTTCCTGCGATTCCCCTTGGGGCATCTGAAAAGCAAGGCCGAGACCCGCGCGCTGGCCGCGAAATATGGTTTGAGCGTCGCCGACAAGCCCGACAGTCAGGACATCTGCTTTGTGCCCGACGGCAATTATGCCGCCGTGATCGAAAAGCTGCGCCCCGGCGCCGCCGATCCGGGCAACATCGTGCATGCCGATGGCCGCGTCCTTGGCACCCACAAGGGCGTGATCCATTACACCATCGGCCAGCGCCGTGGCCTTGGCATCGGCGGTCTCGAAGAGCCGCTCTACGTGGTGAAGCTTGATGTCGACGCCAAGCAGGTCATCGTCGGGCCCAAGGACATGCTTGCCACCCGCTCGGTTCCCGTCCGCGAGATCAACTGGCTGGGCGACGCCCCCTTCACCAGCCGCGAGGAATGGCATCTGTCGGTCCGGGTGCGTTCGACCCGCCCGCCGCGCGATGCCATCGTGCGCCCGATCTCGGCCACTGAAGCCACCGTCGAGCTGATCACTGCAGAAGAAGGCATCAGCCCCGGTCAGGCCTGCGTCTTTTACGACCCCGAGGGCACCCGCATCTTTGGCGGCGGCTGGATCTGGCGCGGCAACTGAGCGCGGTTTCAAATCGACCCTGCCGGAGGAGCGCCAACCGCCCCTCCGGCGGTGCCTGCGAACCGGGCGCCGGATACCTGCCCTGCAACAATCGATAGCTTCTAACTGGCCAGCGCGTGAAATCCGCGTCATGACTGCGCAAGCCCTGCCGCTTGCACACGAACGGACAAGTCATGCCCTACCTCATTCTTGCCATCGCCGTCCTGGCCGAGACCATCGGCACCTCTGCGCTTCAGGCCAGCCAGCAGTTTAGCCGCCTCGGCCCGTCGGCGCTCTCGGTGGTGGCCTATGCCATCGCCATCTACCTGCTGTCGATGGCGCTGAAATTTATGCCCGTCGGGGTCGCCTATGCGATCTGGTCCGGCCTTGGCATCGTGCTGATCGCGGTGATCGGTTTCATCGCCTTCGGGCAGCGGCTGGACCTGCCGGCAGTGGCCGGGATTGGGCTGATCCTTGCCGGAATCCTTGTGATCAACCTGTTTTCCGCCACGACCGGGCATTAAGGGGCTGGCAATCCGGGCGCTATGACGCTAGGCGAAGCTCCAAACTCCCTTCCTTTCAAAGGCTGCCCTATGGACCTTCGCAATATCGCGATCATCGCCCACGTTGACCACGGCAAGACGACCCTCGTCGACGAGCTGCTCAAACAGTCGGGCGCATTCCGCGAAAATCAGGCCGTGGCCGAACGCGCGATGGACAGCAACGACCTTGAGCGCGAGCGTGGTATCACCATTTTCGCCAAGCCGACTTCGGTCGAGTGGAAAGGCACGCGCATCAACATCGTCGACACCCCCGGCCACGCCGATTTCGGCGGCGAGGTCGAGCGTATCCTGAGCATGGTCGACGGTGTTGTCCTGCTGGTCGATGCCGCCGAAGGCCCGATGCCGCAGACCAAGTTCGTGACCTCCAAGGCGCTTGCGCTCGGGCTGCGCCCGATTGTGGTGCTCAACAAGGTCGACAAGCCCGACGCCGAACCCGACCGCGCACTGGATGAATGCTTCGATCTGTTTGCATCGCTGGATGCCGATGAGGATCAGCTGGATTTCCCGCATATGTACGCCTCGGGCCGCAACGGCTGGGCCGATGCCGAGCTGGACGGGGCGCGCAAGGATCTCTCGGCGCTGTTCAACCTGATCGTCAACCACGTGCCTGCCCCCAAGCAGGTCAAGCGTCAAGACGAAGATTTCCGCATGCTGGCCACCACGCTGGGCTCTGACCCGTTCGTCGGCCGCCTGCTGACCGGCCGCGTTGAAACCGGTCGGGTCAAGGTTGGCCAGACCGTGCAGGCGCTCAGCCGCATCGGGCAAAAGATCGAACAGTTCCGCGTCACCCGCGTGCAGGCCTTTCGTGGCCTTGCGCAGTCGGACATCGACGAAGGCCTCGCGGGCGATATCGTCTCGCTCGCCGGCATGACCAAAGCGACCGTGGCCGACACCATCTGCGCGCTAGCCGTGGATGAACCGCTCGATGCTCAGCCGATCGATCCGCCCACCATCACCGTCACCTTCGGCATCAACGATTCGCCGCTGGCGGGCCGTGACGGCAAAAAGGTGCAGTCCCGCGTCATCCGCGAGCGTCTGATGAAGGAAGCAGAAGGCAATGTCGCGATCAAGATCGCCGACACCCCCGGCGGCGAGGCCTTCGAGGTCTCGGGTCGCGGTGAACTTCAGATGGGCGTTCTCATCGAGAACATGCGCCGCGAAGGGTTCGAACTGTCGATCTCACGCCCGCAGGTGATCATGAAGGAAATCGACGGCCAGCTGATGGAGCCGGTCGAGGAAGCCACCATCGACGTCGATGACGAATACTCCGGCGCGGTGATCGAAAAGCTGACCGGCGCACGCAAGGGCGAACTGGTCGAGATGCGTCAGGCTGGCGCGGGCAAGACGCGGATCATCGCGCATGTGCCCTCGCGCGGTCTGATCGGCTATCACGGCGAATTCCTCACCGACACCCGCGGCACCGGCGTTCTGAACCGGGTGTTCCACGGCATGACCCCGCACAAGGGGCCGATCGAAGGCCGTCGCGCTGGCGTTCTGATCTCGATGGAAAACGGCGAGGCGGTGGCCTATGCGCTGTGGAACCTCGAAGATCGCGGCAAGATGTTCCTTGGTGCGCAGGCCCCGGTCTACACCGGCATGATCATCGGCGAGCATTCGCGCGACAACGATCTTGAGGTGAACCCGCTCAAGGGCAAGAAGCTGACCAACGTGCGCGCCTCGGGCACCGATGAAGCGGTCCGCCTGACCACGCCCGTGACCCTGTCGCTGGAAGAGGCCATCGCCTACATCAACGACGACGAACTGGTCGAAGTAACGCCCAACGCGATCCGCCTGCGCAAGCGCTACCTCGATCCGAACGAGCGCAAGCGGATGTCCAAGGGGCAGTAAAGGCGCCCCCTCCAGACAAGAAGGCCCACATGTTGATATGTGGGCCTTTTCAGACAACATATTAATTAGCTAATTGCGAAAACACACCGCAAACTCTCGCCATCTACGGAATGCCGATATGGCGAGAAGACTTCTCAATCAAACTTTGATAATTTCACTCACTCTTTCTTGAATGAGATGTTTTCAAGCCACGCGAAACAGAGACTGCCGGACTCGAGATGATCGTAAAGAATCCATCTCTGAGATCTGACTTGATACGATCCGATGCGGTACGAAGAGCTTTTGATATCTCTTCAGCTGCAAATCCTGTAGCACCTGCCGTACCGATTTCACTCAAGTACTCAGATCTACTGAGATAACCAACATCTTCTAATCGGCGCAATATAGACGACGACTCTGCCATGTGCTTCGACAAAAATCTCTGATCAACCGTAGTTTCGAAGGGAGGCATTTGATTGCTTTCAAGTGCCCTAGCTCTTCTTGTATCACGTGACTGGCGATCTTGCGAAAGCGTATTCGCGATATCCTCGGAAACTCGGCGCGCTTCATCGGATAAACGCTCCAGCTTACTCTTGGAGCAAGATCTGTGAAGAGCTAAGCGCCAATTGCCCCAGCCGTACGCAATCGCGAGACCAGCGACACCAATGACAATTATTGCCAGATCAAGCGCGTAACCTTGATCCACTGCTTGAAATACTTTTCCAGCATCTTCAATGAGCTCCGCTGTGTCTTCCGGGGCGGTTGTTAGTGCTAAAAGTCCAAAAAAGACTCGCAACACAAATCGAAAAAACTCGACTATCAGGATTAGGAAAAAGAAAAATTTCATTAGGATATACGCTCCTGACATTGGCCTTCATTGCAAGCTGACGATGGCGGATTGAAGACAGACCATTCGAGAACCCGAGGATCAGCCAAATCTTTCCAGTTTAGACCTCCTAATCCCCTACGTGTTTTGTGATGACGCTACATTCTGGATAGGCAAACACCAAGGCATATCTAAAAGGCAAGTAGAAAAACGGGGCAGCCCTTGCCACCCCGTTTCCTGTTGTCATCCCGATGCTGGGTCGAAGCGCAGCGGGATGATCTCTGGTTGCCGCGACGCGCGGCTTTATTTGGTCAGCAACTGCGCCTCATGCTTTTTCAGCGAGCGGCGGGCGGCGCCGTAGGCGCGCAGTCCGTCGGCATTCTCCAGTTCGGGAAACAACTCAAAGATCTCCTGACGCTGGTCTTCGTCCATGGCGCCAAGCGTCATGTCGCCGGGCTGGAAGCTTTCGGTCCAGGCACCGTTGGACAGCACGACCTCGTGGTTGTCGAACATCATGTGGATGTAGGTGACGCCCATGGTCTCGACCTCGTCCACCCCTTCAAGGCCGGTGAGATGCTTGGCGGCGGCCAGCACTTCGCGCTCTTCGAAATACAGCGCCGTCTTGTCGTTGGCGACCAGTACGCGGTGGTTGGGCGAGACCAGAAGATCGTGCTCCGGCAGGTTCCTGCCCAGCGATCCGGCCTGGATCAGCACCGGGCGCAGATGCGTCTTGCGCGCCAGCTGGTGGCCGGTCAGTTCCTTGTTGCCGATCCAGCGGATCTCCTGAATGCCATTGTCGCGGGTGATCACCCGGTCGCCAACTTCCAGTGTCTCGACCAGACGTTCGCCCTGCGGCGTGGCGATCAGCGTGCCGGGGGTGAAGCAGGGCAGCACCTCGACGCTGATATTCGCTTCGCTCTCGCCGCCATTACCGTCGCTGATCGAATAGGTGAAGGAGTCATAGAAGCTGCCCTCGGTGAAACCATCCGGGGTGGAAACCGAGGTATAGCTGACGGTGCCGTCCTCGTTCAGCGTCACCGTGCCGAAGTCGGCCTCGCCAACCGCCGTGACGGTCAGCGGATCGCCCTCGGGATCGGTGTCGTTCTCGGTCGGGTCAACCGTCTGCGTGGCATAAAGCGTCGTGGCATAAAGATCGTCGACTGCGGTCGGAGCGCTGTTCCCACCGGGCCCAGTGTCATCGCCGCCGACGCTGATGGTGATCACCGAATCGTCGCTGCCGCCATTGCCGTCGCTGACAGTGTAGGGAATGGTGTCATCGCCTTCGAAACCGGTGTCCGGCGTATAGGTGAAGGTGCCATCGCCATTGTCGACCAGCGTGCCATTTTCCGGTGTGCCGATGGAGCCGACCGTCAGCGGATCGCCGTCACCGTCGATATCGTTGACCAGCGGATTGATGGTCTGCGGGGTGTCGACGTCGGTGGTGTAGAAATCATCCTCGGCGATGGGCGCGGTATTGCCGGGGGCGGTGTCGTCGCCCACCACAACGGTGATCACGCCATCATCGCTGCCGCCGTTGCCGTCATCGACGGTGTAGGCAATGGTGTCATTGCCGGTAAAGCCATCGTCGGGCGTGTAGGTGAAGCTGCCATCGCCATTGTCGGTGACGGTGCCATTGTCGGCATCGCCCAAGGTGCCGGTCAGCGGATCGCCGTCGACATCGCTATCATTGTCGGTCGGATCGAAGCTCACCGGGGTGCCCGCGCCGGTGGACACGGTATCATCCACCGCAACGGGATCGTCGTTCACCGGGGTGACGGTGACCGCAACGCTCGCGCTGTCGGAGGTCCCCTCGGGGTTGGTCACGGTATAGGTGATCTCGTCCGGGCCGTTGTAGTTTTCGTCGGGCGTATAGGTCAGGGTACCATCGTCGTTGATGGTGACGCTGCCGTTGCTCGCCGTGGCGCTGGTCACGCTCAGCGCGCCGCCTTCGGGGTCGCTGTCATTGTCCAGCACGTTGATCACCACCGGGGTATCCTCGGGGGTCTCGGCGACATCATCCTCGGCCACGGGTGCCAGATCGTCGGCGTCGATGGTCGAGAAGGACACATCGGAAATCAGCACGCCCTGGGTGGAGTCGCCGCCGTTCTCGTAGACGATCTCGATGCGCGAAACCGGACCCTCGATGCTGACCTTGAGCGTGCCATCCTGATCAGCAAAGGCGGTGATGGCATCGCCGGTTGCGGTGTCGCCATCGACGCTGGTGGTGGTGCCAAGCGGCGAAATGGTGACAGCCGTGGCGTTGCCCTCGGCATCATAGGCGAGAACCGTCACGTAATCCTGAAAGCTGCTGCTGGTGTCGCCACCTTCGGAATATTCTACCAGATCGCCAAGGTCAGAGCCAGCGCCGCCATCGACGTCATTCAGCACGAATGTAACGTTCTGCACGGAATCCGAATACAGCGCGTCACTGGCGCTGAAATTCAACACGGTGGTCGAGGTCGGCGACACGGTGCCGCCGTCGCCGCCAAGGCCGAACAGCTTGAGGTGGGAGTTGGGGTCGATGCCCGACCCCTCTGGCACGTAGCCGTCATAGGTGGCGGTGAATGCCTGAGCTTCGTCGTCCTGCGCGGTGAATGTGATGTCGACGGTTACGCCGCCCGTGTCGACAGAGGTGGTCACCGCATCCGCAGCAGTGTCTTCCAGATTGGTGCCGTAGGCACCAAGTGCGCTCCAGTCCAGAACCAGATCAGCCATCGTTTTCGACCCTCAATACGTCGGCGCTAGGTAAAACCGCGCCAAATTCACTGTGACGCGCGTCAACGATGTCGCCGTCATTTTTCTGTATCGCCAGCAAGGTCTGCAATCGGGGTTGCGCGCCTTTGCCCACCTGTCACATGCGTGGACGAAGTTCGCTCTTGGCGACGGAGGTTTTCCTCCAGCGCATCCCTTCCGCACCCTTGGCAGGCACTTTCCGTTCAGCGGCCGCCCCCGTGGCCTATGGTCCTCACTCCCGCTTGGACTTGGCGAGATTATTAGGGTGCGAAATGCGTCGGACAAAGGATAAAATGTCTGCATCTAGCTTGTCCCTGCGAACAGAGGCCAGATCACCGCATGATTTTGACATGGTTAACAAAATCTTGCTGGCGCTTTGTTTCCAGATACCGTCGGGAAAAGCGGCGAATATCCCCGGATTCCAGCAAAAACAGGCGCTTTTCCCCGGCCCTGCTGTGGCCCACTGTTTCCAACAGTGAGACAGCACGGTGCTGGCAACACCTCGGGCACCCTTCACGCTGGCGTGAATAATTTTGGCGGTCGCTGTCTCTGCCTCGTGGTCAATCCACCAAGATCATGAAGATTAGCCAGCACGACATCGACGTCGTGCTGGCGGTAATGCGAATCATTTGAAGGAAATGCAGCAAAACCGGCGCTGGCCGTGCTCTGCCTCAGGCCCACTAAACCTGCGCGTCAGGCTGGTTCGAGATCCAGCGGCACTGATAGGGCGCCAGCGACACCGGCCCGGCAACGATCTCTTCGCCGCTCAGCAGGTCGACCCAGCGCTCGTCGGCGATCAGGTTCAGATCGGCTTCGGGGATCTCGACGGTCTCGGCGCTGACATTGTGCAGGGTAAAGATCGACTGCGCCCGATCCAGCGATTGCCGCCACAGGCCAAAGATCCGCGGATCGAGGTTGAGCGTGAACTGCGTCGCATTGGGATGGAACCCCGGCTGCTTTGCCCGCAGCCTGAGCCGTTCGGACAGCGCGCCAAGCACCTGCGCATGAATCGTCTCGGGATCTTCAAGCTTGCCGATCAGCGTCGGGTAATCCCAGCGATGCCGGTTGATCGCACGGTTCATGCCGCGCCGCTCGACCGCCTCCAGATCGTTCGGCGTCGCCAGCATCGAGTGGATGTAAAACGCCGGAATGCCTTCAAGCGACATCGGAATGGTCTGCGAACACAAGAACCGCGCAATGTGATGCTCGTCGCGGCCCTCGAAGGTCTGCCCCATCGCCTCGAAATACGAACAATTCAGCTCGTAAGGCGCCTCGCCGCCGCCGGGCAACGAGCGCATCGACACCCGCCCGCCGATCTCGCGGATGGTCTCGATCATCTTGCCGATCTCGGGCGGCGGGATCAGCCCCTCCGCCGGGCGCATACCGATACCATCATGCGACGCGGTGAAGTTGAGATAGGCGCAGCCCAGCGGCGCCGGCGGCATGGTGCGCTGCCAGTTGATCAGGTACTTCGCATTGCCCGACATCATCGCATGCAGGATCAGCGGCGGCAGGGGGAAGTTATAGACCACATGCGCCTCGTTCCGGTGACCGAAATAGCTGAGGTTTTCGGCCTTGGGCACGTTGGTCTCGGTCAGCAGGATCACCGTCTCGGTGGCGTAATCCATCAGCAGGCGCATCAGCTGGATCACCGCATGGGTCTGCGGCAGGTGAATGCAATTTGTGCCAAGCTGCTTCCACAAAAAGGCCACCGCATCCAGCCGGATGATGCGCACGCCCTCGTCGATGTGCAGGCGGATGATGCGCAGGATCTCAAGCAGCACTTCGGGGTTGCGGAAATCCAGGTCGATCTGGTCGTGGCTGAAGGTACACCAGACGTGGCGCGTGCCCATCGCCGTCTCGACTTCCTGAAGCAGCGGCGTGGTGCGCGGACGCGTCACCATGCTGACGTCATCCTCGGGCGAGGCTTCGAAAAAGAAGCCGTCAAAGGGCTTTTGCCCTTGCCGATAGGCATTGAACCAGACGCCTTGCGACGAGACGTGGTTCAGCACCAGATCCGACATCAGATGGAATTCACGGGCGATCCGGCCCACATCCGACCATTCGCCAAGCTGGGGATTCACCTTGCGATAATCCGTCACCGCAAAACCATCGTCCGAGGTGAACGGAAAGAACGGCAGGATATGCACGCCGTTCACGACGCCCTTCATATGCGTCGCCAGAAAGTCGTGCAGCAGGTCAAGCGGCTTGTGGGTGCCATCGATCAGGCTGTCACCATAGGTGATCAGCACCGCGTCATTTTGCGTCCACAGATTGTTGCCCGGCTTGCGCGGCTGCTTGCGCCGATGCTTTTCATCCGGCCAGAATGCTTCGACCACCTGACTGCCAAGAATATCGGTGTTTACGTCCGGATAGATGAAACGCAGCAGTTCGGACAGTTTGGCACTAAAGGTTTTCGCGGTCATGAGATCTCCCGGTTTCCCGTCCGGAGCCATGGCCCCAGCATCAACCGGCCAGAACAAAGCCCCTCTTTATTTTGCGCTTTGCTCGCGCCATGACGAGCTTGAAAGAGGGTTAAGCCCTTGCAACTTGAGGCACAAGCGAAAACCCCGGACCCAGCACGCCCCATCCCGCCCCCGCCACTTTCGCCCGCAGTTTCTTCTGGCAGGAAAATATCCCGGGGGGTGAGGCCGCAAGGCCGAGGGGGGCAGAGCCCCCCAACCCCCACAATGCCGGGCGCTGCCCACAGCTCTTCTCGCGCAGACGCTCAGCGCTTCTCGCGCAGACGGATCGCCCCGGCCTTTTCGGCCAGATCGCGCGCGATGGCATAGGCGCCCTTGATCTTGTCCGCGTCCGAGCGCCAGTCGCGGCGCACCACGATCTTGTTGTCCTTGATCTTGGCCAGCCCGTCTTCACCCTGAATAAAGGCCACCAACCCCTCGGGCTTGGCGAACTTGTCGTTGTGAAACTGGATGGTTGCGCCCTTAGGTCCGGCGTCCAGCTTGGCGATTCCAGCGCGTTTGCACATGTCCTTGATTCGCACCACCAGCAGCAGCGTGTTGACCTCCTTGGGCAGTTTGCCGAAACGGTCGATCAGCTCGGCGGCAAAGCCCTCCAGCTCGACCTTGGTGGTCAGCCCCGACAAGCGCCGGTACAGCCCCAGCCGCACATCCAGATCCGGCACAAAGCTTTCGGGGATCAGCACCGGCACGCCAAGGCCGATCTGCGGCGCCCATTGCCCGTCGTCATCTAGCAGTCCAACCGTCTCGACCGAGCGGATCTTGGCAATCGCCTCCTCCAGCATCGACTGGTACAGCTCGTAGCCCACATCCTTCATCTGGCCGGACTGCTCCTCGCCCAAAAGATTGCCCGCCCCGCGAATGTCCAGATCCTGTGAGGCCAGCGTGAACCCTGCTCCCAGCGTATCCAGCGAGCCCAGCACCCGCAGGCGTTTCTCGGCGGTATCGGTCAGCTTGGCGCGCGGCTTGGTGGTCAGATAAGCATAGGCACGGGTCTTCGAGCGCCCCACCCGGCCACGGATCTGGTACAGCTGCGCAAGGCCGAACATGTCGGCCCGGTGCACCACCATCGTGTTGGCCGTCGGAATATCCAGACCCGATTCCACGATCGTCGTGGCCAGCAGCACATCGAATTTGCCGTCGTAAAACGCGTTCATCCGGTCATCGAGATCGCTTGCGGCCAGCTGGCCGGTGGCAACCACGAATGACACCTCAGGCACCTGTTCGCGCAGGAATTCCTCGATTTCGGGAATGTCCGAGATGCGCGGCACCACGTAAAAGCTCTGGCCGCCGCGATAATGCTCTCGCAACAGCGCCTCGCGCACGGTCACCGGATCGAATTCCGACACATAGGTGCGGATCGACAGCCGGTCGACCGGCGGTGTGCCAATGATCGACAGATCGCGCACCCCCGACAGCGACAGCTGCAAGGTGCGCGGGATCGGCGTCGCGGTGAGCGTCAGCACGTGAATGTCGCTACGCAGTTCTTTCAGCCGCTCCTTGTGACCCACCCCGAAATGCTGTTCCTCGTCGATGATCAGCAAGCCAAGGTCCTTGAACCGGATATTCTTGGCCAGCAGCGCATGGGTGCCGATGGCGATATCGACCGTGCCCTTGGTGATGCCATCACGGGTTTTGGCCGCATCGCCTGCCGTCACGAACCGCGACAGCGGCGCGACATTGATCGGAAAGCCGCGAAAACGCTCGGCAAAGCTCTTGTAATGCTGGCGCGCCAGCAGCGTCGTGGGCGCAATCACCGCCACCTGCTGGCCCGACATCGCCGCAACAAAGGCCGCGCGCATCGCAACCTCGGTCTTGCCAAAGCCGACATCGCCGCAGATCAGCCGGTCCATCGGCTGGCCAGAGGTCATGTCGCCCAGCACATCCTCGATGGCGCTGATCTGATCGTCGGTCTCGGTATAGGGGAAGCGGGCGCAAAAGCTTTCCCACGCCCCGGCGGGCGGGTCGATGATCGGCGCCTTGCGCAAGGCGCGTTCGGCGGCGACGCGGATCAGCTTGTCCGCCATCTCGCGGATGCGCTCCTTGAGGCGGGCCTTCTTGGCCTGCCATGCGCCGCCGCCAAGCCGGTCGAGCAAACCGTCCTCATGGCCGTAACGCGACAGCAACTCGATGTTCTCGACCGGCAGGTACAGCCGCGCGCTTTCGGCATATTCCAGCAGCAGGCATTCATGCGCCGCCCCGGCGGCGGTGATCACCTCGAGCCCCTGATAGCGCCCGATGCCGTGATCGACATGCACCACCAGATCGCCCGGCGACAGCGATTGCGCCTCGGTCAGGAAATTCTCGGCCTTGCGGCGCTTTTTCGGGGCGCGGATCAGCCGGTCGCCCAGAACGTCCTGTTCCGAGATCACCGTGATGCGCTGATCACCCCAAGGCGCTTCAAAGCCGCTTTCCAGCGCCCAGACCGCAAGATGCAGCCCACGCTTGCCGATCCGCGTGCCGTTGGTGACAGGGATCGCCTCGGCCAGACCCTCGTCTTCGATCAGACCGGTCAGGCGCTCGCGCGCGCCTTCAGACCACGATGCGATCAGCACAGGGCCATCGTTCATCTTTGCCTTGACGTGGCTGGCCAGCGCGCCGAACAGGCTGATGTTTTCCTGCTGCCGCTCGGGGGCGAAATTGCGCCCGATGCGCCCACCCGCATCCACCACCCCCGGCCCGCTGGCCTGCGGCAGCGGGTGAAACTGAACCCGGCGGCGGCCCGAAACGGCGGCCTCCCACGCGGCATCGTCGAGATAAAGCTGCCCCGGCGGCACCGGCTTATAAACCGATTCCAGTCGGCCCTTTTGCGTCATCGCATGGCGGCGGGTTTCGTATTGATCCTTGATGCTGTCCCAGCGCGACAGCCGCGCCGGGGTCATCTGGTCATCCATCAACAGCGGCGCGCCCGGCAGATAATCGAACAGCGTCTCCATCCGTTCATGAAAGAACGGCAGCCAATGTTCCATGCCCTGCTGCTTGCGCCCGGCGCTGACCGATTCATACAGCGGATCGTCCGAGCCGCCCGCGCCAAATTCGATGCGGTAATTCTGTCGGAACCGGGTAATGGACGCCTCGTCGAGGATCACCTCGGACACCGGCGCCAGCTCGACCACGTCGAGCTTTTCGGTGGTGCGCTGCGTCGCGGCATCGAACCGGCGCGCGCCGTCCAGCACATCGCCGAACAGGTCAAGCCGCACCGGCCCGCCCTCGCCCGGCGGGAAAATGTCGATGATGCCGCCGCGAATGGCGTAATCGCCCGGCTCGGTCACTGTCGGCGCCATGGAAAAGCCCATGCGCACCAGAAAGGCGCGCAACGCGGTATCATCGATCCGGTCGCCGACGCGGGCGGTAAAGGCCGCTTCGCGCAGCACCTCGCGCGCGGGCAGATACTGCATTGCCGCCGACAGCGTGGTCAGCAGCACAAACCGCGTCGGCATCGCATGCACCAGTGCCGCCAGCGTCGACATGCGCGCGGCGGAAATGTCGGGGTTGGGCGATACCCGATCATAAGGCAGGCAATCCCAGCCGGGGAAGGTGATCACCGGCATGTCGGGCGCAAAGAACGCCAGCGCATCGCGCATCGCGGCAAGCCGCTTGTCGTCGCGCGCCACGTGAATGACCGGCCCGCCGGCCTTGTCGGATTCAGACAGGACAAGCTGCGCGTCGAAGCCTTCGGGCGCGCCGCCCATGACGATACGAGAGGTCGGGGAAAGGGTCTGTGCCATGCTCAAGCCATGTGGCGCGATGGCGCGCGCCCGTCAACCACAATGCGCGCCTTAGCCGAGCGTCTGATACCCCATGTTCTGGAACATGCCCCAAAGCGCCGTGATGAAGATCGAAATCAGGCCGATCACCTGAATCCAGAAGCGATGCGTCGCGAGGCGTTGCCACAGCTCCGGGCCGCTCAGACCCAGACTGCGGATCTGCTTCGCCACCCGCAGGCTCAGAAGCGCAACCAGCGTCATCGGCACCACGATCAAAGCCACGGCCTGAGTCAGCTCGACCCCATACCAGAACCCCGCCACCAGCAGCATGGTCAGGAACAGTGCGCCGAAAGCGACAATCCAGACTCCAGCCTCGTTGACGGTGAACAGAATGCGATTGACGTTGATGCGGACCATGTCTTCAAGATCGCTTGCCGCCTGCCCGCCGTTGCGCTTGGCGCGCACGACCATGTCGAACGGCACCCCCAGCACCCAGTGGCTGGCCTTCGACCATGTGACCGCAAGCGCGATCCAGTACCACAGGTTGGAGAACGACCGCAGGTCAATGGTCTCGAGAACGGTTTGGTACCAATCCACTTGTCGCAGGGCCCCTCTTGCGCGCGGCCTGTTGAAGCACGCAAAGTGCCGGGCCTTGTGACAGCCGCCTTTCCATGCCACCCAAGAGCCGTGTTATCAAGAGAGGCCCACGATGAAACCCACGATTGCCGGTTTTCCCGCAACACGCCTGCGCCGCCTGCGCACCAGCCCGGCGATCCGCGCACTGGTCGCTGAAACGGTGCTGAGCCCGTCGGATCTCATCTGGCCGGTGTTTGTGCGCGACGGCAGCGGCGTGGTGGAACCCATCGGCTCGATGCCCGGGGTGAACCGGCTTTCGGTGGACAAGGTGGTCGAGGCGGCGCGCGAGGCCCATGCGCTCGGCATCCCGGCGATCTGCCTGTTTCCCTATACCGACCCTGCCCTGCGCAGCGAAGACGCCGCCGAGGCGTGGAACCCGGAAAACCTGACCAACCGCGCCATTCGCGCCATCAAGGACGCGGTGCCGGACATCGCGGTGATGACCGATGTGGCGCTCGATCCCTATTCCTCGACCGGGCATGACGGCTTTGTGGTGGACGGCGAGATCGTCAACGACGAAACGGTCGAGGCGCTGGTGAAACAGGCGCTATCGCAGGCGCGCGCGGGCTGCGACATCATCGGCCCGTCCGACATGATGGACGGGCGCATCGCCGCGATCCGCTCGGAGCTGGAGCGTGAGGGTTTCAAGAACACCGCGATCATGAGCTATTCGGCCAAATACGCGAGCGGCTTTTACGGCCCGTTCCGCGATGCGCTCGGCGCCTCGGGGGCGCTCAAGGGCGACAAGGCCACCTACCAGATGCAGCCCGCCAATTCCGACGAGGCGATGCGCCTGATCGAGCGCGACCTGTCCGAAGGCGCCGACATGGTGATGGTCAAACCGGGGATGCCTTACCTTGATATCTGCCGCCGCGCCAAGGACAGCTTCGGCGCGCCGACCTTTGCCTATCAGGTGTCGGGGGAATACGCGATGCTGACCGGCGCTTTCGAGCGCGGCTGGCTGGATGGAAACAAGGTGATGCTGGAAAGCCTGATGTGTTTCCGGCGCGCCGGCTGCGACGGGGTGCTGACCTATTTCGCCCCCGCTGCGGCACGGCTGCTGAACGGCTGAGCCGCTGAGCCGCTGGCAAGCGCATCACGTCTGCCGAGATGCAATGTCAGCGGGGCGGTGGCGCCACAGCTCGCCCCGCTATCCGGCAAACGACAAAACACCTGCCCCTTAACTTGATGCACCAGCGCGACCCACCATCAACTGTCCTCCCAAGCAGAGACCGCCATCCAGCGACGCGTCAGAGCGATCATCGCTGCGACCAGCAGGCTGGCGCTGCCACGAAAACAGCTTGACCGCGCGGAACCCTGCCGGGCAAGACATATGGCGGGTGACACTCGCAGCCACCTTGGCTATCATTTCCGCACAACCGGCGGTACAGCCGGACCAGAACAGGCACCGGCCCGATGGGAGAGGGCCCTGGCATCAGGACAAGAGAGCAGACCGATGAACATGACCCGACGCACGCTCACCCTCTCGCTCGGCGCGATGGGAGCACTCTCCGCCTGCGCAAACGGTGTGGGAAGCACCGGCGGCGCGACCATCGACGCGCGCGTCGATTCCACGCTCAGCCAGATGTACTATCAGTTCCCCGGCACTGTCGATCTGGGCAACAAAGCTGCCGGGATGCTGGTGATGCCGCTGGTGACCGAAGCCGGGCTTGGCATTGGCGGTGCCTACGGCCGCGGTGCGCTGCGCGTGGGTGGCTCCACGGTGGATTACTATTCGATGGTCAAGGGGTCTGGCGGCCTGCAGATCGGCGCTCAGCAATACGCGCATGTGCTGTTCTTCATGACCCAGAACGCCCTCTCTGATTTCCGTCGCTCCACGGGCTGGGCCGCTGGCGCCAATATTGAATACGCGACCCCGGAAAAGGGCGATACGCTCGCCGCCGAGACGACCACCTCGATGTCGCCAGTGATTGCGGTGATCTTCGGGCAATCCGGCCTGCGCCTTGGCGCGACGCTTGACGGCACGAAATATTCGCGGATCATCCCGTGATTTGCCTCGCGGCGGGGGCGCTGCCCCTCTTCGCCTGACGGCGAATTCACCCCGGGATATTTAGAGCCAGAAGAAGCGCGGGCCCGGTTTTCTTCTGGCTCTAAATATCCCGGGGGTAAGCGGGCTCCGGCCCGCGAAGGGGGCAGCGCCCCCTTTCCTTCCTCTTAGTGGTAGCGAAATTCGCCCACAACTTGCCGCCATTCGCCCGAAGACATCATTTTGCGGTGCGTGAAACGCACCGAATGCAGAGGACCTTCGATCTTGTCCTGCCAGAATTCAATGAAGCCGAACAGCTTCGGATGATCCGGCGCCAGATCGTATTCCTGCCATACAAAGGTGTTGAGAACGTTCCGATAGTCCGGCATGCGGTAGAAGATCTCGGCGGTGGTCAGCCCATAGCCTTTCAGCATGAGCTCTGTCGGCGTTTCCTGCATCGCTTTACCTCTTGCGGGTTCCATCCTAGAACGGTGCCGTACGAGTCGTTATATTTCAATGAAAACAGGCTGTTATCACCCGAAGTTGGCGGCTGCCAGAAAACCGCGTGTGCGGCCATTGCGCGCAACATCCTGTCTGGGGTATAACCCCCGCTAACAAGATATAGCACAAGAACAAGCAGGCGAACCCCGTGACTGATACGCCCGAACCCCCTGAGAACGACGAAGAAATGGGCGGACCCGAACGCCCCACCTACAAGGGGCCCGGAATCTCGATCATCGACGAGATGAAATCGAGCTATCTCGACTACGCCATGAGCGTCATCGTCAGCCGCGCGATTCCGGATCTGCGCGATGGCCTCAAGCCGGTGCATCGACGCATTCTCTACACCATGTGGGAGAATGGTCAGACCCGCGCCAAGGGCTATCGCAAATGCGCGACGGCCGTGGGCGACGTGATGGGCCGCTATCACCCGCATGGCGACAGCGCGATCTATGATGCGCTGGTGCGGATGGCGCAGGATTTCTCGATGTCGCTGACGCTGATCGACGGTCAGGGCAACTTTGGCTCGATGGACGGCGATCCGCCCGCCGCCTACCGCTATACGGAAGCCCGGCTTGAACGATCCGCCGAGGCGCTGCTCGAGGACATCGACAAGGACACCGTCGATTTTGTCCCGAACTACGCCAATGAGCGTCTGGAGCCGGTGGTGCTGCCCGCGCGCTATCCCAACATTCTTGTCAACGGCTCCGAAGGCATCGCCGTCGGCATGGCGACGCGTATCCCGCCGCACAACCTTGGCGAGGTGATCGACGCGACGCTGGCGCTGATCGAAAACCCCGATCTGTCCTCTGAGCAGCTGATCGACTATATTCCAGCCCCCGATTTCCCGACGGGCGGCGTGATCCTTGGCCGGTCGGGCGCGCGCAAGGCCTATCTCGAAGGGCGCGGCAGTGTCATCATTCGCGCCAAGACCCGCGTCGAAGAGATCAGGCGCGACCGCTTTGCCATCGTCATCGACGAGATCCCCTATCAGGTGAACAAGGCGGTGATGATCGAACGCATCGCCGAATCCGTTCGCGACAAGCGGATCGAGGGCATCGCCCACGTTCAGGATGAATCCGACCGCTCGGGCGTGCGCGTGGTGATCGAGCTCAAGCGCGACGCCACCGCCGAGGTGGTGCTCAACCAGCTGTATCGCTTCACCCCGATGCAAACCTCGTTTGGCTGCAACATGCTGGCGCTCAACGGCGGCAAGCCCGAACAGCTGACGTTGCGCGCCTTCCTCACCGCTTTCGTGGATTTCCGCGAAGATGTGGTGGCGCGGCGCACCGCCTACCTGCTGCGCAAGGCGCGCGAGCGGGCGCATGTTCTGTGCGGCCTCGCCGTGGCCGTCAGCAACGTTGACGAGGTGGTGCGCACCATCCGAGGCTCTGCCGATGCCGCCGAAGCGCGCGAAAAGCTGATGACCCGCCGCTGGCCGGCCGAGGAAATCCTGCCCTATATCGCGCTGATCGACGATCCGACCCATACCGCCAACGACGACGGCACCTACAACCTGTCGGAAACCCAGGCCCGCGCCATTCTGGAACTGCGCCTGCAACGGCTCACCCAGCTGGGCGTCAAGGAAGTCACCGACGAGCTCGAAGAGCTGGCCGGAAAGATCCGCGAATATCTCGAGATCCTGTCCAGCCGCGAACGCATCATGGGCATCATCACCGACGAGATGAAGGCCGTGCGCGACCTGCACGCAGTGCCCCGCCGCACCGAGATCATCGACTGGGCTGGCGACCTTGAAGACGAAGACCTGATCGAACGCGAAGACATGGTCGTCACCGTCACCGCCGAGGGCTACATCAAGCGCACCCCGCTGGCCGATTTCCGCGCGCAAAAGCGCGGTGGCAAGGGTGTGTCGGGCGGCTCGCTCAAAGAGGATGACGTTGTCACCCAGCTGTTCGTGGCCAACACCCACACGCAGCTGCTGTTCTTCACCACGGCGGGCATGGTCTACAAGCTCAAGTGCTGGCGTCTGCCGCAGGGCGGCCGTACGTCCAAGGGCAAGGCCATCGTCAACATCCTGCCGATCCCGCAGGGGGTTTCGGTCGCAGCGATCATGCCGGTCGACCGCGACGAGGCGGAATGGGACGATCTGCAGATCGTCTTCGCCACCTCCAAGGGGTCGGTGCGCCGCAACCGCCTGTCGGATTTCACCAACGTCATGCGCAACGGCAAGATCGCGATGAAATTCGAAGGCGAGGATGAAAGCACCCGCCTGATCAACGCCCGCATCTGTTCCGAAGATGACGATATCATGCTGGTCACCAGCTCGGGCCGCGCAATTCGTTTCCCGGTGCCTGACGTGCGCGTGTTCAACTCGCGCGCCTCGACCGGGGTGCGCGGCGTGCGGCTGCTGGGATCGGATGAGGTGGTGTCGATGTCGGTGATCCGCCATTTCGACGCAACCTCGGACGAGCGCGCTTCTTACCTCAAGATGCGCCGCCTGATGGCCGGTGTCACCGACGACGAAGGCGCTGACGAGGAAGATGGCAATGCCGACAGCCTGCTGCCGACCGAGCGTTATGCCCAGATGTCCGCCGCCGAGAACCTGCTGCTGACCATCACTGCCAAGGGGCTTGGCAAACTGACCTCCTCGCATGACTATCCGGTGCGTGGGCGGGGCGGCATGGGCGTCACCGCATGGGAAAAGACCATGCGCGGCGGCGAGATCGTGGCCTCTTTCCCGGTCGAGATGGAAGACCAGATCATGCTGGCGACCTCCACCGGCCAGTCGATCCGGGTTCCGATCGATGGCATCTCGTTCCGCTCCCGCAACGCTGGTGGGGTCAAGGTCTTCAACACGCGCGCCGATGAAACCGTGGTGTCGGTCGCGTGGATCGCCGATCAGGGCGAGGACGACGAAAGCGCTGAAAGCTAATCCTCTGCCATGGACAGCCCGCCTGTGCCCACAGCGACACATGGCGGGCGCCGTGGAGGGATCTCTGACACAGGACGAAGCCCGGAGCGCGCTGCTCCGGGCTTCTTTCGTTTCACCAGCTCTGCGCGGCGTGCAAAGCCCGCAGCATCAGCGGTGCTGCGCAAAAGCGGCAATCACCACGACCAACGCCGCGACGGGAAGCCACATGGCCGGCCCGACGCCTCCGGGCGCCGGAGCCGCATGGGCAGGTTGCGGCGCTGGCGCAGGTACAGGAGCCTGCTGCGCGGTTGACGATACCGGGGCCAGCAGTGCGGCAGCGGTTAACACGATCACGAGGTGCTTGCGAAACATGGGTCTCTCCTGTTCTGGCGTTGTTCGCCATTGCAGCACCGACCTACGGAGAGTCTCGGGAGCCGGTGTGCAGGGAATATGAAGAGACTGTGCAGCGCGCCCCAAAAGGCTGGCAGCCGACATTTTTCCCACAGCAGCCGTCCCAAAGCGCCCGATGCCGCCTTGGCAGCACCGGCCCCCGGCCCCATATTCAAGCCATGCTGCGCTTTACCCCCATCCTGCTTGCGATCCTTTACGCCATCGCCATGTACCGCTTTTCAAGCTGGCGCACGGCGCGCGAACTGGATGAGAAATCGACGGAACTGGCGGACCCGACGCTAGCTGCGTTGACCAAACGCATGGCGCAATCGCTCGATCTGCCACGCATTCGGGTCAATATCTACGAGATCGACCCGGTGAATGGCCTTGCCGCGCCCGATGGCCGCATCTTCATCACGCGCGGTTTTTATAAACGCTACCGCGCCGGCGAGGTCACGGCCGAGGAACTGGCCTCGGTCATCGCGCATGAACTTGGCCATGTGGCGCTAGGGCATTCGCGGCGACGCATGATCGATTTTTCCGGCCAGAACGCCATCCGCACAGCGCTGGTGATGGTCCTCGGGCGGTTTGTTCCGGGCATTGGCCCGCTGATCGCCAATGCCCTGACCTCGCTTCTCGCCGCCCGCCTGTCACGAGGCGATGAATACGAGGCCGATGCCTATGCCGCCGCCCTGCTACACAAGACGGGAATCGGGATCGAGGCGCAGAAATCGCTGTTTCGCAAGCTCGATGCGATGAACACCGCGGGGCGCGGCGTTCCGGCCTGGCTGATGTCTCACCCCAAGACGGGCGAACGGATTGCGGCGCTCGAGTCGCTTCAGGACCGCTGGGCGGCGCTGGAGCGCTGAGTGTTCCCTAGCGCTTGAGCAGCCATTTGATCTGGTTCCGCTTGTAGCTGTCGCTGCGATCGCTGTGAAGAACGCCGCGCAACTTGCCGCTATTGGTTGCGGAGACTCTCGACATGTCGACGCCCGGAATCAGGTAACGGATGCTGCTGCGCTCGCCCCGGGTGAGCGGCACGGACCGTCCGATGACAAATGTCCATTCCCGCGTATTGAGGCTTTGGGCGCTGGCCAGCTGCGGGGACAGGGTCGCCAGCGCAAGCGCCAGAAGGCCGGCTTTCGTCGCGGACTGTTTGATCATCTCGGTCTACCTCATGTTATCTCGTGCTAGATATATGTGTGCTGCTTTTCCAAGTGAAAGTCATGCAGTGCCGATTTGCACCTGCTTGACACTCTTGCGTCGCGCCGCCAAAAGGCAACGACGACATAACCCGCAACCGGGCGTTCCGTGGGCGCCAGACCGACGAGGAGAGCCAGCAAATGGCCCAGATTTCCCTCACCTTCCCCGATGGCAATGCACGCGACTATGAGGCGGGTATCACCCCTGCCGAAGTCGCCGAGTCCATCTCCAAATCCCTGTCGAAAAAGGCGATCTCGGCGACCGTCAACGGCGCGCACTGGGATCTGCAATGGCCGATCGAATCCGATGCGTCCATCGCCATCAACACCATGCAGGACGACGGTCCGGCGCTCGAACTGATCCGCCACGATCTGGCGCATGTCATGGCCCGCGCCGTACAGGCGATCTGGCCGGACACCAAGGTCACCATCGGCCCGGTCACCGAAAACGGCTGGTTCTATGATTTCGACCGCGCCGAGCCCTTCACCCCCGAAGACCTCGGCCAGATCGAAGCCAAGATGAAAGAGATCATCAACGCCCGCGAGCCGGTCCGGACCGAGATCTGGGACCGTGCGCGCACCCGCAAGCATTACGAGGACAGCGGCGAGCCCTACAAGATCGAGCTGCTCGAGCGCATCCCCGAAGACGCGCCGATCCGCATGTACTGGCATGGCGAGTGGCAGGATCTGTGCCGCGGCCCGCATCTTCAGCATACCGGGCAGCTGCCCAGCGATGCCTTCAAGCTGATGGGCGTTTCGGGCGCCTACTGGTTTGGCGACGTCAACCGCCCGATGCTGCAACGCATCTCTGGCGTGGCGTTCCGCAACCGGCAGGATCTTCAGGGCTATCTCAATTTCCTTGAGGAAGCCGCCAAGCGCGACCACCGCAAGCTGGGCCGCGAGATGGACCTGTTCCACCTGCAACCCGAAGCGCCGGGCCAGATTTTCTGGCACCCGAATGGCTGGACGATCTACACCACGCTGCAGGATTACATGCGCCGCCAACAGCGCCGCGATGGCTATGTCGAGGTCAACACGCCTCAGGTCGTCGACCGCAAGCTGTGGGAAGCCTCGGGGCATTGGGACAATTATCAGGACAATATGTTCATCGTCGAAGTCGACGAGGAACATGCCCGCGAAAAGTCGATCAACGCGCTCAAGCCGATGAACTGCCCGTGCCACGTGCAGATCTTCAATTCCGGGCTGAAATCCTATCGCGACCTGCCCCTGCGCATGGCCGAATTCGGCTCGTGCAACCGCTATGAGCCGTCGGGCGCGCTGCATGGCATCATGCGGGTGCGCGGCTTTACCCAGGACGATGCGCACATCTTCTGCACCGACAGCCAGATCGAAGTTGAAACCAAGAAATTCATCGAATTTCTGGCCGGAATCTATGCCGACCTTGGGTTCGAGAACTGGACGATCAAGCTTTCGACCCGCCCCGAAAAGCGCATCGGCTCCGATGAAAGCTGGGACCGGGTGGAAAAGGCGCTTGGCGATGCCTGCGCCAATGCTGGCTACGATTTCGAGCTGCAGGAAGGCGAAGGCGCCTTTTACGGGCCGAAACTGGAATTCACCCTGACCGATGCGATCGGGCGTGAATGGCAATGCGGCACGCTTCAGGTCGATCCCAACCTGCCCGACCGGCTGGATGCCAGCTATATCGGTCAGGACGGTGAAAAGCACCGCCCCGTCATGTTGCACCGCGCCGTTCTGGGCAGTTTCGAGCGCTTCATCGGTATCCTGATCGAGGAACACGCCGGCAAGCTGCCGTTCTGGCTGGCGCCGCGTCAGGTCGTGGTGGCATCGATCACCTCGGAAGCCGATCCCTATGTCGACGAGGTCGTCGCGACGCTGCGGGCCGCCGGGGTCCGGGCCGAAGCGGACACGCGCAACGAAAAGATCAACTACAAGGTGCGCGAGCATTCCGTCGGCAAGGTTCCGGTGATCCTTGCGGTGGGCGCGCGTGAAGTCGAAGAGCGCACCGTCACCGTTCGCCGCCTTGGCGAAAAGCAGACGCAGGTCGCTGCGCTTGACGAGATCGTGGCGCAGCTCAAGCATGACGCAACGCCGCCCGATCTGCGCTGATCCCGCAAATATACGAAATGGCCGGGCCCATAGGGTCCGGCCATTTTTTCAGGCAAGCGCCGCCTGCACATCCTTGTCCCAGCCCAGCCACATCGCCGCGCCATCGACGATCAGCGGCCGCTTCATCAGCGCCGGATGCGCCGCCAGAAGCTCTTTTGCAGGCTGCGCCCGCTGTACTTCGTCAAGCCCACGCCATGTGGTCGAGCGGGTGTTGATCAGGCGGTCCCCGAACTGCTCAAGCGCTTGCTCCAGCACCTCGGCCGGAACGCCTTCGCCCCGCACATCAACAAGTTGCGCCTCTGGCAACGCCTTGAGCGCCTTGCGGCAGCTGTCGCAGTTTTTCAGGCCATATAGCTTCATGACGCCCTCTCCTTCGCCTTGCATTTGGTAGCGCCGCACAATTTATCGCCTATTGCTGCAAGAGCGAAGTGTTTCTCTTGATTTTTACATCGCCTGTGTAACGCTTTGGAATGTGACTTCGTCGATCAGTTCCGGAAGACCAGCCCAACCGCTGACTTCCCGCTGAACGGCGAATGTAGCGAGGCGTCCGGGACACCGGGCTATTGTATCGACGACGATTGTAAGGAGCACGGGAACATGCCAAGCGGCACCGTGAAATGGTTCAACACCACCAAAGGCTATGGTTTCATCGCTCCGGAAGAGGGCGGAAAAGACGTATTTGTGCATATCTCGGCGGTTGAGCGGTCGGGCCTGACGGGGCTCGCCGACAACCAGAAGGTGAGCTATGAACTCAAGGAAGGGCGGGACGGCCGGATGATGGCCTCCGATCTCAAGACGCAGTGAACTTGCCCTGTTCGCAGGAGACGTAATCAAGGCCCGGCCCTCGCGGCGACGCGGACCGGGCCATTCCATGCCATCGCACTAGGGCATCGTACTGGGCCATCTCACCGGGCCATCGCAAAACAGGCGCGCCGTCAGGCCTGAAGGCGCCGCGCCTCTTGTCCGGCAAGGCGGACAAGATCGGTCATGAACGGCTTTGCAAGATCGCTGCTGCGCGTTGCCGCATACAGGCTGCGCTTCAGCCCGTCCTTGGTCAGCGGGCGCGTGACGTAATCCGAGCTGTATTTCACCTCGCGCACCACCCAGTCGGGCAGCACCGAAACCCCCCGGTTCGACGCCACCAGAAGCAGGATGACCGCCGTCAGCTCGACCTGCCGGATCGCCGCCGGTTCAACCTTGGCCGGCCCCAGAAGCTGCGAGAACACATCCAGCCGCGCGCGATCCACCGGGTAGGTGATCAGCGTCTCGCCGCGAAAATCCTGCGCCTCGATCCATAGCTTGGCCGCCAGCGGATGCGCCGCCGCCGCCACGAAAACCGGGCTGTAATCGAACAGCGGAGTGAAAGTGACGCCCGGCAGCGTCTCGGGATCGGACGAGATCACCACATCGACCTCTTCCCTGACCAGCGCCGGCAGGGCGTCAAAGGCCAGCCCGGGACGGATGTCGACATCCACATCCGGCCAGCTGCGCCGAAACGCTTCGAGCACCGGAAACAGCCATTCGAAACAGGCGTGGCATTCGATGGCAATGTGCAGCCGCCCGGATTTTCCGGCGCGCAACCCGGCGAATTCCTCTTGCAAGGCTTCGACCTGCGGCAGCACCTGATCGGCCAGCCGCAGCAGGCGCAGCCCGGCGGCGGACAGTTTCATCGGCTTGGCGCGCCGCACGAAAAGCTCGACCCCGGCCTGCTCTTCGAGCCCCTTGATCTGATGCGACAGCGCCGATTGCGTGATGTTCAGCTGATCGGCAGCGCGGGCCAGACCGCCGGCCTCGTGGATCGCCTTGACGGTGCGAAGGTGCCGAAATTCGATGTGCATCCTCAAATCCTCCTCATGTTCTTGATGAGATATATGAGTTTGTCTCACTAGGGTCGATATGTCACAAGGGCGCCGCAACACGCAAGGACTTCGCCTGATGACCCGCCCCGAGATCTCGTTTGAATTTTTCCCGCCCCGCAACATCGAGGGGACGTTCCGGCTGTGGGACACGGTACAGACCCTGTCGCCGCTGCGCCCGCGCTTTGTGTCGGTGACCTATGGCGCCGGTGGCACCACGCGTGAGCTGACCCGCGAAGTGGTGGCGACGCTGCACAAGCATTCGGGGCTGAAGGTCGCTGCGCATCTGACCTGCGTCGATGCCACCCGCGACGAGACGCTGGCCATCGCCGAGCAGTTCCGCGCCGCTGGCGTGACCGACATCGTGGCGCTGCGCGGCGATCCGCCCAAGGGTGATGCGGGATTTACCGCCCATCCCGATGGGTTTGCCAGCTCGGTCGAGCTGATCACCGCGCTGCGCGACTCGGGCGATTTCAACATTCGCGTCGGTGCCTATCCCGACATCCACCCCGAGGCAGCCTCGGCGCAGGCGGATGTCGACTGGCTCAAGCGCAAGCTCGATGCCGGTGCTTCCGAAGCGCTGACTCAGTTCTTCTTCGAGGCCGAGACGTTTTTCCGTTTCCGCGACGCGTGTGCGAAGGCTGGCATCGACAAGCCGATCATCCCCGGCATCTTCCCGATCGAGAACTGGAAGGGCGCGCGCCGCTTTGCCGAAGGCTGCGGCACCAAGATCCCCGGCTGGGTGATCGAGGCGTTCGAGGCCGCCGAAAAGGATGGCCGTCAGGATCTGCTGGCGACGGCGATGTGCACCGAACTGTGCTCGGAGCTGATCGACGGCGGCGTCGAGCAGCTGCATTTCTACACACTGAACCGCCCCGAGCTGACCCGCGATGTCTGCGAGGCGCTTGGCGTCACGGCGACGGCCCCGCTGGGCGCTGTCGCCTGAGCCTATCCTGATCGGCATGGATCCGGCCCTCGGGTCCATGCCATACTCCGGCCCCGTTTGCAGGCGCGCGACGGTCAGAACGGCCGGAATCGCGTCTCGCCTGCCCCGTTGCGCTGTTCGTGGCGGATTGAGGCGCGTCAAGATCAGCCAGCAACGCTGCGGCTGATTGCTGCGCCATCATGCGACAGCCATTTGCTCTGTGCGAACAATCTGCTTAACCTTGCTGCAGGGCAGCAAAGGGGCGCGCAGGTGACACCGATCGTCTTTACCGATCTGGACGGAACGCTTCTGGATCACGACAGCTACAGCTACGCTGCGGCGCAGCCTGCGCTTGATGCGTTGCGGCGGGCGGGCATTCCGCTGATCCTTGCCAGTTCAAAGACCGCCGCCGAGATCGCCCCGCTGCACGCCGCCCTTGGCCTTGGCGACTGGCCGATCATCGCTGAAAACGGCGCGGCACGGCTGATTCCCGGCGCCGCCGTGAGCGACAGATCGATCTACCACAGGTTGCGTTCAACACTAGACGCGCTGCCAGCCGATCTGCGTGCGCCCTATCGCGGCTTTGGCGATATGGACGATGCCGAGGTGGCGCGCATCACCGGACTGCCTCTGCCGGGCGCGGCGCTGGCCCGCGCGCGCCAGTACAGCGAACCGGGACTGTGGTCGGGCAGCGCGGCGGGGCTGGACGCGTTTCTGGCGGCGCTTGGCGCGCAGGGCATCACCGCGCGGCGCGGCGGGCGGTTCCTGACCCTGTCCTTTGGCGGCACCAAGGCCGGGCAGATGGCCGCGATCATGCGCGATCTTGGCCGTGACACCGCCATCGCCCTTGGCGATGCCCCCAACGATATCGAAATGATCGAAACCGCCCGCTATGGCATTGTCATCCGCAATGACCACGGCAGCGGCATTGCGCCCCTTGCGGGCGAAGCCACCGGGCGTATCCTGCGCAGCACCAGCCCCGGCCCCAAGGGCTGGAACACCGAACTCCTTGCTCTGCTCGGCAGGCTTGGCGTCACCGAAGGACAGACCTGAATGGCGGATTTCCAGCAAAACGGCAACATCGCGCAGTTTCACAACCTGCGCACGCGCCCCCTTGAAGAGATGATCTACGAGCTTGAGACGTTTTCGCAAAGCCGCAAGATCTCGTTGATTCTGCCGTCGCTGTTTTCCGAGCTGGAAGGCGACGCGCTGCCCAACATCCTGTCGGAGCTGGCCAAGGTCAGCTACCTGCACCGCATCATCATCGGGCTCGACCGCGCGGACGAAGCGCAGTATCGCCACGCCCGCAGCTTTTTCAGCGTGTTGCCGCAACAGACCACGGTGATCTGGAACGACAGCCCGCGGATGCTAGACATCCAGAGGCGGCTCAAGGAGCTGGGCCTTGGGTCGGTTGAGCCGGGCAAGGGCAAGAACGTCTGGGGCTGCATGGGCTACCTGATTTCCTGCGCCGACAGCGCGGTGATGGCGATCCATGATTGCGACATCGTCACTTATAAGCGCGAGATGCTCGACCGGCTGGTCTATCCCGTGGCCAACCCGACCTTTCCCTACCAGTTGTCCAAGGGCTATTACGCCCGCGTCGGCAATGGCAAGCTCAACGGGCGAGTGACGCGGCTGCTGGTCTCGCCGCTGCTGATCGCGCTCAAGCGCACCATCGGCGATCGCGATTACATCGATTATCTGCGCGCCTTCCGCTACCCGCTGTCGGGCGAAATGGCGCTGCGCACCGGGCTGTTGCCGGATCTGCGCATCCCCTCGGACTGGGGGCTGGAAATCGGCGTGCTGTCCGAAGCGTGGCGCAATCTCGGGCCGCGGCAGGTCTGTCAGGTCGAGGTGGCGGACAATTACGATCACAAGCATCAGGATCTGTCGCCCGAGGATGCCAGCAAGGGCCTGTCGCGCATGTCGACCGATATCTGCAAGGCGATTTACCGCAAGCTTGCCGCCGATGGCACGGTGTTCACGCCGCATGTGTTCCGCACGCTGAAGGCGACCTATTACCGCTCGGCGCTGGATCTGCTCGAGGCCTATTGGGCTGATGCGCGGATGAACGGGCTGCAGATCGACCGTCATGCCGAGGAACGCAGCATCGAGATGTTCGGCGAAAACATCACCCTTGCCGGGCAGATGTTCATCGAGAACCCGCAAGAAACGCCATTCATCCCGACGTGGAACCGGGTGCATTCCGCCGATCCGACCCTGCTTGCCGATTATCGGGCCGCGGTTGCGGCGGATGAGGCAGAGTTCACCCCGGCGTGATGTTAGCGCCTTACATCCCTAGCCCGTTCCATGGTAAAGGGCGGGCAATTTCCCATCTTCAAGAGGCTTGCCATGATCACCCCGCAAGACGCCAGCATCCGTGCCGAAAAGCTTTGCCGTATGGCTCCGATCATCCCCGTCATCGTCGTGAACGATGTGGCCCATGCCGTGCCGATGGCACAGGCGCTGGTCGCGGGCGGTCTGCCGGTGCTGGAGGTGACGCTGCGCACCCCCTGCGCGCTTGAAGCCATCGCCGAAATGGCGAAGGTCGAGGGCGGCGTGGTCGGCGCCGGAACCCTGCTGACCCCCGAAGACGTGCGCAAGGCTGTCGATGCCGGCGCGACCTTTGGCGTCTCGCCCGGCGCAACCGACCGTTTGCTGGATGCCTGCGAAGAAGCGGGCCTGCCGCTGCTGCCCGGCGCTGCCACGGCCTCCGAGGCGATGGCGCTGCTGGAGCGCGGCTATACGGTGCAGAAGTTCTTCCCGGCAGAAGCTTCGGGCGGCGCTCCGGCGCTCAAGGGGATCGGCGCGCCGCTGCCGCAGATCCGCTTTTGCCCGACCGGCGGCGTCAACCTGAAGAACGCTGGCGATTACCTGTCGCTGCCCAACGTGCTGTGCTGCGGTGGCAGCTGGGTCGCTCCGGGCGATGCGGTCGCCGCAGGCGACTGGGCCCGGATCGAGGCGCTCGCCGCCGAAGCGGCCGCGCTGCCGCGCTGAACTGATAGGACCATGGCCCCGAAGCAGCAGCTTCGGGGCTGCGTCATCAGCCGATCAGCCCGCCGCCGGGCATGCGGTTTTCGGCGTAATGGCGGCTGAGACGCTGAAGCGCGATCCGCAGCACCACCTTGCCCGAGCGCGCCGCCCAGCCCATGCGCTTTTCCGTGGTCTCGAGGCCTTCGAGATAGCAGCAGCATTGCAGCGCCACATCGCCCAGCCCCGGCCCCAGATCCCGCAGCGCCGCGATCAGCCGCGCTTGCGCTGCATCTGGCCCGCGTGAGGCGTCATCGCCGCTGATGCCACCGGCACCGCCGCTAAGATACCGATCCCAGTTCTGTGTCCCGCGGGATCCCATCTGCGCCAGCTCGAAGTCTTCGCGCAGACGCTCGCCAGCGCGCACGAGGTCATCCGTCAGGAAGGTCTCGCCCTGGGCATCGCGGCGGCGGGCCAGCAGCACCAGCGGGCTTTCCGCCATCACATGCCGCCGACGTGCCTGCGGATCGGCAGCGGCGGCAGCCATCGCCTGTTCCGCCTCGCGCGAGGTGCCAAAGCCTGCCTGCGCCTCGGCAAAGCCGCGCAGCTTGCTTTCCTGCTCGGCCAGCAGCTTGCTCAGCGCCGTGCGCCCCGCAGGCGTGATGCGATAGCGCGAAATCCGCCCCGGCGCATCGCAGGCGATCCAGCCCTTGAGCGCCATCGCCTGCGCAATGGGCGAGTCGACCACCGCCGTGCGCTGGTTGCCTCCGTCGCCGGTGTCGCGGACCACGACGGCCTTGTCCATTTCCGCCGCGACCGCAAGCATCGCCCCGCTTTCGCAAAGCCGCCGAAGCACGCGACGCGCCTCGTTTGACAGCTTGGTGGCATCCGGCGTCAGTTCATCGCTGAGAGGCTCTTTCATTCCATCCATCTCCTTCATGGAAGGTTGCGACAATCTCGCCTGAAGCTTGCCAAGGCGTCTAAGCGCCCCGTCAACCAGAGGATCGTCCCGCAACGTTTCGATCCGGCGGACCTGCCGCAGAACCGTCGACGCGTGACATCCCGCTTCACGCGCCAGTTTCCGTATCGCCTCTCCGCCCTCGGTATGGGCGAGGTAGTTTCTTGCATCCTCCGGCACCCAGGCCGGCAGCTCTTGTGCCGTTTCGGCACCGGATCGGCAGAGCAACATGACGTATCCCCTCGATCTTCTTTCAGTCCACAGAGTTATCCCCAGAGCGATTCAACCATGACGGGAGCTAGTTACTTCAAAGTTAACGTCTCTGCGTGTTCTCTAAATTCCCTGACAATTTCTAAACAAAGGTGAAATGACCGGGCTCGCACTGCGCCCTTCCCGCAACACCTGCCCCAGACGTGCCATGTTTCGACCACACTCACGAAGAGGGAAACGTGAACATGCAGGATATCCTGAGTCTGATGAACAGCCTTCGCCGCCCGCGTCTTCTGGTACGCACCGCCCGGATCGGGGCGGATGACTACCGGCGCGAAAAGCACCTTCGCCGCATCCTGCCGGGGCTTGCCCCCGGGCGCAGCGGCCCGGTGCTGATGAGGCTGATAGAGATCGAGGCAAGCCTCGACGCCAGCCGCCGGGCATCGGATGCCAGCTATTCGGTGGCCCGCCACGTCGAGGTGCTGGCAGCGATGCTGGGCGAAGCCCGCCTGATGCGCGAGCGCGCCTGATCGCGTTGCACCCTCCCATTGGCCGTGGGGTTCGGCCTTTGGGCCCCGTGCACGACGACACAGCCACTTAGGCGCGGGCCGCGGGTCTCTTCCACGGGGGCAACCCCCAACCTGCTGGCATCGATCGCATGATTTTCGAGGCACGCGCCCGCAACCGGTGCGCAGCCTCTTGCGCAAGCGACAAAGCGACCCTAAAGCACGGGCATGACCCAGCATGACCGACTGCTCATCATCGATTTCGGCTCTCAGGTGACGCAGCTTATTGCGCGGCGCCTGCGCGAGCTCGACGTCTTCTGCGAAATCCATCCCTACCAGAACGTCACCGACGCCTTCCTCGAAGACTTCGCCCCCAAGGCGATCATCTTCTCGGGCGGGCCGGACAGCGTGACGCGCGAGGGATCGCCCCGGCCGCCGAAAAAGGCCTATGAACTGGGCGTGCCAATCCTTGGCATCTGCTATGGCCAGCAGGTCATGATGCAGGATCTTGGCGGCAAGGTAGAGGCGGGGCAAAGCCATACCGCCGAATTCGGCCGCGCCTATGTGACCCCCAAAGACGACCGCATCGACCTTCTGGCCGGCTGGTTCCTTGACGGAACCGGGCGCGAACAGGTCTGGATGAGCCACGGCGATCACGTCTCGGAAATCGCTCCGGGCTTCGAGGTCTACGCCACCTCGCCCGGCGCGCCTTTTGCCATCACCGCCGATCTGGAGCGCCGGTTCTATGCCGTGCAATTCCACCCCGAGGTGCACCACACCCCGAACGGCAAGACGCTCTACGAGAACTTCATCAAGGACGCGGGCTTTACCGGCGACTGGACCATGGGCGCCTACCGCGAGGAAGCGGTGCAGAAGATCCGCGATCAGGTTGGCGATGCGCCGGTGATCTGTGCCCTGTCGGGGGGCGTCGACAGTTCCGTCGCCGCCGCCCTGCTGCACGAGGCCATCGGCGATCAGCTGACCTGCGTCTTTGTCGATCACGGCTTGCTGCGCCTCAACGAGGCCGAGGAAGTCGTCGGCATGTTCCGCGACCACATGAACCTCAAGGTGATCCACGCGCAGGAACAAGAGCTGTTCCTTGGCGAGCTTGAGGGCGTCTCTGACCCCGAAACCAAGCGCAAGATCATCGGCAAGCTGTTCATCGACGTGTTCCAGAAATACGCCGATCAGATCGAAGGCGCGCAATTCCTTGCACAAGGCACCCTGTATCCCGACGTGATCGAAAGCGTCAGCTTCAGCGGTGGGCCCTCGGTGACGATCAAGAGCCACCACAACGTCGGCGGCCTGCCGGAAAAGATGGGGCTCAAGCTGGTCGAACCGCTGCGCGAGCTGTTCAAGGACGAGGTCCGCGTGCTGGGCCGCGAGCTGGGCCTGCCCGCCAGCTTCATCGGCCGCCATCCCTTCCCCGGCCCCGGCCTTGCGATCCGCTGCCCCGGCGAGATCACCCGCGAAAAGCTGGAAATCCTGCGCAAGGCGGATGCGGTCTATATCGACCAGATCCGCAAGCATGGCCTGTATGACGAGATCTGGCAGGCGTTTGTCGCCATTCTGCCGGTGCGCACCGTGGGCGTGATGGGCGACGGGCGCACCTATGATTACGCCTGCGCGCTGCGGGCTGTGACCTCGGTCGATGGTATGACGGCGGATTACTATCCGTTCAGCCACGAATTCCTTGGTGAAACCGCAACGCGGATCATCAACGAAGTCAAGGGCATCAACCGCTGCACCTATGACATCACCTCGAAACCGCCCGGAACCATCGAGTGGGAATGAGGCGTGGCGCTTTACGCCCCTGAGCCGGACGATATTCGCATCGTCGGCCATGATCTGACGGACCGGCCGGGGCTCAGCCTCGTGTCGGTCCTTCGCAATGAAAGCTATCTGCTACCGGCGTTTCTGGAGCACTACCGCGCGCTTGGCGTAGACCGTTTCGTGCTGCTCGATGATCGTTCTGACGATGGGTCTGCCACCTTCCTTGCCGAACAGCCTGACGTGATGCTTTTGCAAAGCAGCCGCCGCTACGGCGACAGCGTGCCCGAATCCGAACGCCCACCAACCGTGCGCAGCAACGATTACCGCCAGATCCACCTGTGGCGCAGCGCGCTGGCCAACAGGTTCTGCGATGGGCGCTGGATGATGCAATGCGACATCGACGAATTCGCCTGCTTGCCGCCGGGCCGTCGCCTGCCCGATCTGTGCGCCCTGCTCGATCAGCGCGGCGAAGCCGGGGCGTGGGGCGGCATGATCGATCTCTATCCCGCGCATGTGTCTGATCTTGCGCCCGGCGCGCCCGGCGCCGACGATCCGCGCGGCGCTACGTGGTATTTCGATGGCACGCGGCATTTCTCTCTGCGCGATGGCGGCCCGCCGCGGCATCGCTACGAGGGCGCGCGCAGCCGCCTGAACCGCTCGCTGATCGACGGGCAGGAGCCGCTGTCGCTACGCGCGCGGCTCAAGCTGAAATGGCTCGGCGCTCGCAAATCGCCTTCGGGGCGGTTCGTGAAGCCGCTGTTGCAGAAATGGCAGCGCGGCACATGGTACCTGTCCTCGCACGAGATCTCGCGCCCGCTGTCGGCACACATACTGATCCCGTTGCTGCATTACCGCTACACCCCGGCGCTCTATGCCAAGGTGGCATGGGCGATCACCGACGGTGGCTATTCCAAGGGCAATTCCGATTACCACACCATCGACAAGCTGCTCGAGGCGATGGCGCGCAAGCAGGCGGGCTTCCTTGGCCCCAATTCGCGCAAGCTGACCGGCTACGCCGATCTGAAGGCAACCGGCAACGCCATCGGGCTCGACTAAGCGTCTGAAGCATCTTGTCCTTTGCCAGATCACCGGGCAGTGTCGCCGCCAGTGCAGGAGGAGACGCACCGTGGCCCAGATCATCTTGACCGGTACCCTGACCTGCCCGCCAGAGCGGGCGCAATCGGTGCGCGACGCCCTGCCCGAGCATCTGCGCCTGACCCGCGCCGAACCGGGCTGCATTGCCTTTGATGTGCAGGAATCCGCGCCGGGCGTGTTCGACGTGAGCGAGCGTTTTGCCAGCCGCGCCGCGTTCGACGCACACCAGCAGCGCGCCGGGCAAAGCGCATGGGCCGAGATCACCCGCGACTGCCCGCGCGATTACGCGATTTGCGAAGCATGAGCCCGACGTTTCAGGCCGTGCTGTGGATGTCGGGCTCGGTGGTGTCCTTCACCGCCATGGCCTTGGCGGGGCGCGCCATCAGCCTCGAACTCGATACGTTCGAGATCATGCTCTATCGCTCGGTCATCGGCTTTTTCATCGTGATTGCCGCGCTGGCCCTGACCGGCCAGTTCCAACAGGTGACGCGGCGCCGGCTGGGCCTGCACGCGCTGCGCAACCTGAGCCATTTCACCGGACAGAACCTGTGGTTCTTCGCCGTTGCCTCGATCCCGCTGGCGCAGGTGTTCGCGCTGGAGTTCACCTCGCCGCTCTGGGTCATCCTGATCTCGCCGCTGATCCTGGGCGAGCGCATCACCGCGACCCGCGCGCTGTCGGCGATCATCGGCTTTCTCGGCATCCTGATCGTTGCCCGGCCTTCGCCCGAAACCCTGTCGCCGGGGTTGATCGCGGCGGCGGGCTGCGCCGTGGGCTTTGCCGGATCGGCGGTGTTCACCCGCAGGCTGACCCGCACCGAAACCGCTGGCTGCGTGCTGTTCTGGCTGACCGCGATGCAGGCGGTGTTCGGCCTGATCTGCGCCGGATATGACGGCGACATCGCCTTGCCGGGGCTGCACAGCTGGCCGCTGGTCGCGGTGATCGCCGTCGCCGGACTGGTGGCGCATTACTGCCTGACCACCGCGCTCAGTCTTGCCCCGGCGCCGGTGGTGATTCCCATCGACTTTGCGCGTCTTCCGATGGTGGCGATCCTTGGAATGCTGATCTACGCCGAGTCGCTCGACCCTTACGTGTTCCTTGGCGCGGCGATCATCTTTGGGGCGAACTACCTCAATATCCTCAAGGAAACCCGTCCGCGCCCCTCTGTCTCGTGAAAATGACGTAGCGGCGCTTTACGCAAGCTCACGTGTCGTAAAGAATTGACTGGCAAATCAGCGCCTCGCTACCCTGATTGGCGGAGGACGAGCAGGCAATGAGGGAGGAGGGTGACGCTATGCAGACGTCGCTTAAGGGGGCTGTCGTTGTCGCCCTGAGTACCGGTGCGGTTCAGGCTGGCGGTATAGAACGCACGCCGCAATCGCCCTTGCTGCTTTACGAGACCGGCAATGTTCTGGAGGTCAGCCTTGCCTATGCGTCGCCGCAACTGACCGGCAAGAACCAGAGCCCGCCGTTCCCGGCGCAGGATTTCGACAACGCCGGGCGGGATTTTTACCTGCCGTCCTTTGCGCTGAAATACGACCTGACAGAGACATGGGCGCTTGGGGTGATCTATGAGCGCCCGTTCGGCGCGGATGTGGCCTATGGCGACGAAAACGTGGTGCTGGGCGGAACCACGGCACAGGCATCGACCCACGCGCTGACGGCGCTGCTGAAATACCAGATCAATGACAATTTCAGCGCCTTCGGAGGGCTTCGCCTGCAACAGGCCTCGGGGCGGATCCATCTTGAGGGCCTCGCCTACGGCGCGGTCAGCGGCTATACCGTCGATCTCGACAAGGCCACTGGCACCGGCTACGTCGCGGGTGTCGCGTATGAAATCCCCGATATCGCGCTGCGCGTCGTGCTGACCTACAGCTCGGCAATCACACATGACATGGAAACCCGCGAATCCGGGCCTGCGATTCCGGTCGATGTGACCGGCGACGGCGTGCCCGATGTGTCTTTGCCGCTGCTCGACGGCAGTGGCAGCACCGAGGTCAAGACACCGACCAGTTGGACCCTCGATTTTCAGACCGGCATCATGGCCGATACGTTGCTGTTCGGGTCGGTGCGCTACCTCAAGCACCGCGAATTCCGCGTCGACCCCGACAGTTTCGTCCTTGTGACCGGCGACGGGCTGATCGATCTTGACGACACCACCGCCTATACGCTCGGCATCGGACGCAGGTTCAACGACCGGATCTCGGGGGCCATCAGCGCAACCTTCGAGGCGCCGACCGACATCCTCGTCTCGCCGCTGGCGCCAACATCCGGCTACACGCAACTGCGCCTCGCGGGGGCCTACAAGGCAAGCGAACGGGTGACGCTGTCGGGCGCTGTCAGCCATTTCTGGCTTGGGGATGGCAAGCCGCAGACCGCCCAGACCGCAAGGGCGAATTTTTCCGACAACCGCGCCTGGGGCATTGGGCTCAAGCTGTCGTACCACTTCTGATCGGCGCTCCCTTCGCCCGTGCGGGGGGGATACGGTTTGACGATGGCCTCGGGCGCGATTACGCCTTGCCGGGTTCACATTGTCAGGGATCTTGGCCACGATGCTTTACCAAACTGCCGCCGACTGGCGCACCGCGCAGCACAAGCGTGTCGTGATCTTTGCCATGTCGGGGCTGGGCAAGACCCATGTCTCGTCGATGCTGCGCCAGTCGGGCGACTGGTTCCATTACTCGATCGATTACCGCATCGGCACCCGCTACATGGAAGAATACATCGCCGACAACGCCAAGCGCGAGGCGATGAAAGTGCCGTTCCTGCGTGAACTGCTGCTGTCGGATTCGATCTATATCGGGTCGAACCTGACCTTCGACAATCTCAAGCCGGTGTCGGCCTATCTCGGCAAACCGGGCGATCCGGCGCGCGGCGGGCTGCCGATGCAGACCTATCAGCAGCGTCAGGACCAGTTTCGCCGCGCCGAGGAACAGGCGCTGCTCGACACGCGCTATTTCATCGACCGGGCGCAGGATCTCTATGGCTATCCGCATTTCGTCTGCGACACCGGCGGGTCGATCTGCGAATGGGTCGATGCCGAAGATGCCGCCGATCCGATCCTGACCGAACTGTCGCGCAGCGCGCTGATGGTCTGGGTGCGCGGCTCCGACGCCCACACCGAAGAGCTGATCCGCCGCTTTGACCGCGAGCCCAAGCCGATGGCCTACCAGCCCGCCTTCCTTGCCCGCAGCTGGGCGGCCTATCTTGCGCAGACCGGCCTGTCCGAAGATCAGGTCGATCCCGACAGTTTCATCCGCTGGACCTATGCGCAGGCGCTGGCCCATCGCCAGCCGCGCTACGAGGCAATGGCGCGCAACTGGGGCGTCACGGTCGAAGCCTCCGACATGGCAACGGTGCGCGACGAGGCCGATTTCACCGACGTCATCGCCGCCGCCCTGCCCGGCTAAGCTTGTTTTCCGGGCGTCTTCGCCCTATTTGCTCTGGTCTGTCCAATCGCTGCGAGCTGCCATGCCCATCCGTCTGCCGTCCGATCTTCCCGCCTATGATGTCCTCACCCGTGAGGGCGTCTCTCTCATGGACGAAGACAGCGCCGCGCGGCAGGACATCCGGCCGATTCGCATCGCGCTGCTCAACCTCATGCCCAAGAAGATCCAGACCGAAACCCAGTTCGCTCGGCTGATCGGCGCGACGCCGCTACAGATCGAATTTTCGCTGATCCGCATGAGCGAACATCAGACCCGCAACACCGCCGCCGAGCATATGGAGGCGTTCTATCGCCCCTTCACCGAGGTCGAGGCTTCGGGCGAGAAATTCGACGGGCTGGTGATCACCGGCGCGCCGATCGAACATCTGCCCTTTGACGAGGTGTCCTACTGGGACGAGCTGACGCGCATCTTCGCCTGGACGCAGACCCATGTGCATTCGACCTTTGGTGTGTGCTGGGGCGCTATGGCGATGATCCATCATTTCCACGGCGTGCAAAAGCATATGCTCGATCACAAGGCCTTTGGCTGCGTGCGCCATCGCAACCTTGAACCCGCCTCGCCGTTCCTGCGCGGCTTTTCCGATGACATGGTCATGCCGGTGTCGCGCTGGACAGAGGTGCGCCGCGCCGAGGTCGAGGCCGCCGGGCTGCCGGTGCTGATCCATTCGCCGGAAACCGGCCCGGCGCTGGTCGAAGATCGCTGCCACCGGGCGCTGTATATCTTCAACCATCTTGAATATGATTCCGGCACGCTGAAGGAAGAATACGACCGCGATATCGCCTCGGGCACGCCGATCAACATCCCGGCGAATTATTATCCCAATGACGACCCCTCGCAGCCGCCGCAGAACCGCTGGCGCAGCCATGCCCATCTGCTTTACGGCAACTGGATCAACGAAATCTACCAGACCACCCCGTTCGATCTGGCGCGGATCGGGGTCGAATCCACCGACTGGCGCGCCCGCGCAGGGGCGGCATGAAGCGGCGCGGCTTTTGCGCGACGCTGCTGGCGCTTGGCGCTTGCGGCACCGGCAAAAGCGCCGCGAAGGACGCAGAGACCCGTTATCCGCCCGAGGGGCGCTTTCTGAACGTCGACGGACACCGGGTGCATTACGTCGAAAAGGGCGCTGGCCCGCCGCTGGTGCTGATCCACGGCGCCAGCGGTAGCCTGCGCGACTGGACCTATGGCGCAGTGGACCGGCTGTCGGCGCGCTACCGCGTCATCGCCTTTGACCGCCCCGGCCTTGGCTACACCCCCAGCCTCGATTCCGATGGCGCGTCGATCTTTGAACAGGCCGATCTTCTGGCTGGCGCCGCGCGCCAGCTTGGCGCAGCGCGGCCCATCGTGCTGGGGCACAGCTATGGCGGCGCGGTGGCGCTGGCATGGGCGCAGCGGCATCCTGATGCGGTGTCGGGCCTCGTGCTGGTCTCGGCGCCCTCCCAGACATGGGACACCGGGCTGCCGTTTTTCTACCGGCTCAGCGCCGGGCCATTGCGGGGCATCGCCAATCCGGCCATCGCCTCGCTGGCCTCGGATTCGCAGGTGCAGCAGGCCATCGCCTCGGTGTTCGCGCCGCAGCAAGTGCCGCCGGGCTATGCGGACCACATCGGCGCGTCGCTGGCGCTGCGCCCGGACTCGCTGCGCGAGAATGCCTTGCAGCGCGCCTCTCTGAAATCCGAGATCGCGCAGATGGTGCCGGGCTATCCCACGCTCGACCTGCCGGTGGAACTGCTGCACGGCGACGCAGACACCACCGTCGGGCTCAACATCCACTCCGTGCCGACAGCGCGGCAGATCCCCGGCGCGCGGCTGACGGTGCTGCCCGGCGTCGGCCACGCGGCGCAGCATGTGGGCGCGGCGCAGATGGACGCCGCAATCGACCGCACCGCCCGCCGCGCGGGTTTGCGTTAGACCGCGCCGCGTCCCATATTGCCTTGCAAGACAAAGATCAAAAAAGGACAGCAGGCCGTGACCCTTCCCTTCGACGGTGCCATTTCCGAGTATTACAACAACGACGCCCCGGACGAGATCCGCAACGCGCTCAAACGTGCCGATTCCGATGACATCCTGTCGACTTCCTATCCTTATTCCGAAGAGATGAAGAAGAAGGCCTACGAGAAAGAGATGGCCGCGCTGCAGATCGAACTGGTCAAGATGCAGGCCTGGGCGCGCGAGACCGGCCAGCGCATCGCCATAGTGTTCGAGGGCCGCGACGCCGCCGGCAAGGGTGGCACCATCAAGCGGCTGCGCGAAAACCTCAACCCGCGGGGGGCGCGGGTGGTGGCGCTGTCCAAGCCCTCGGATACCGAGGCAACGCAATGGTATTTCCAGCGCTATATCGAACATCTGCCTGCGGGCGGAGAAATGGTGTTCTTTGATCGCAGCTGGTACAATCGCGGCGTGGTGGAAAAGGTATTTGGCTTTTGTACCGAATCCGAGCGCGAACATTTCTTTGCGCAGGTGCCGCAATTCGAACAGATGCTGGTGAACGAAGGCATCCGCCTGTTCAAGTTCTGGCTCAACGTCGGGCGCGCCGAACAGCTGCGCCGGTTTCTGTCCCGCGAAAAAGACCCGCTGAAGCAATGGAAGCTCAGCTGGATCGACGCCGAAGGGCTCAAACGCTGGGATGACTACAGCGCCGCGATCGAGGAAACCCTGTCGCGCAGCCACAGCGCGCAGGCGCCTTGGACGGTGATCCGCGCTGATGACAAGAAACGCGCCCGGCTGGCGGCGATCCGCCATGTGCTGAGTCATCTCGATTACACCCAGAAATCCGACAAGGCGCTGGGGGCGCCCGATCCGAAAATCCTCGGCGGTCCGGAGATCTGGAACGCCTGATGGGAAAGCGCGGCTATCATCATGGCAACCTGCGACAGGCGCTGGTCGATGCGGCGCTCGATCTGATCGAACAGAAAGGCCCCACCGGTTTCACCCTGTCAGAGGCGGCAAAGCTGGCGGGCGTGACCCCGGCGGCGGTCTACCGCCATTTCGAGGGGCGTGAAGACCTGATCGCCGAAGCCGCGCGGCAGGGTTATGAGATCTTTGCCGATGTGATGCAATTTGCCTATGACAGCGGCCAGCCCTCGGCGCTGGCCGCGTTCGAGGCGACGGGCCGCGCCTATATCGCCTTTGCGCGCAAACATCCGGGGCATTACATCTCAATGTTCGAAAGCGGCATTTCGGTCAACCATTCGCCCGAGCTGGCGGCGGTATCCTCGCGCGCGCGCCGGGTGTTCGAGCGCGCCGCCGAAGACCTGTCGCGCCACATCCCGCCGCAAAAGCGGCCCCCTGCCAGCATGTTCTCGGCCCATATCTGGGCGATGAGCCACGGCGTTGTCGAGCTTTACGCCCGCAATTCGCCCGGCACGCAATCGCCCTTTCCGCCCGAAGACCTGCTGGAATCGGGCATCGGCATTTATCTGCGCGGGCTTGGCCTGCTGCCCCCCGACGCCTAGCGCAGGCTGGCGCGCATGGTGTCTTCGAGCCGGGTCAGAAGCGCGGCGTTGTCATAGCGCGCAACGGCAGTGTCCCGCGCTGCCTGCGCCATGGCCGCGCGCTGCTCCGGTGCAAGCGCCAGCGCCTGCGCCAGCGCCGCCGTATAGCCCACCGCATCATGTTCGGGCACCAGAAAGCCGGTTTCGCCCTCGCTCACCGCCTCGGGGATGCCCGCGTGCCGGGTCGAGACGATGATACAGCCCGCCGCCATCGCTTCCTGAATCGAGGTCGGCAGTCCCTCGGTATTGCCATTGCGGGCGGTGACGGAATGCTGGGCATAGATCTGCGCGCGTTCCAGATGGGCGCGCACCGTGTCATGCGGCAAGGCGCCGGGCAGTGACACCTTGTCGCCCAGCCCCAGCTCGGCCACCAGCGCGCGGGCCGGCTCATACAACTCGCCATCACCGATCAGGGTCAGATGGGCGTGGGGATGGTTTTTCGACGCCTCGGCAAAGGCACGGATGGTCAGCAGCGGATGCTTTTTCTCGACAAATCGCCCGATGCCCAGCACACTTCCGGGGCGTTTCTCGCCCGGCACAAAGCGGCGCACATCGACGCCAGAGGGAATGACATGGGCGTTGGGATGCACCACGCCAACCGCCGCGAGGTTGTCGAGCAAGGACTGGCTGACCGCAAACACCCCCGCAAGGCGCGGCATCATCCGCCGGTAGGCGCGCTGCACATGGGTGTGCCGCAGCCGGGAAGACGCATCAGCGCCGCGAAAATAGCAGAACATCGGAACCCCGAGCGCATTGGCGATGGGCGCAAGCGCCACGCCTTGCGGGCCGAATTCGGCGAGGATCACATCAGGGCGATGCTGGTCGAGAAAATCCCCAACAGCGCGCCGCGCCGCCCCCCAAGGCACCCGGTTCGAGCCGTGCACCAGATGACCCTTTAGCCGGGCCGCGGGCGCGATCAGCCGGTCGAGCATTGGCCGCGAGATATCGTCAAGCGCCAGATACCGCCCATCCTTCGGCGCATCTGACGTCAACCGGTCCGCAATCACGCAGACCGCCCCGCCGAACAGATGCTGGATGTGCCGGTTTACGAAGGTCTGACCGGGGGTGATGCAGGTCTCGACAACGATGCAGGGTCTCATGAAGGCCTTTCGGGATCGGGTCACATGTCTAGCTGTTTGCGCCGGTATCGGACAAGCCCGCGCACCAGCCCCGGTGCCAGCCGGATCCACCTTGCCCACCTTAGCCATTCGCGCCGCTTGCGCGAGCGCCGCCCAAGGTTCTTGAAATGCAGCACCTTGCCGGTGCGCCGCCCGGTATCGTTGAACACCCTTGGATCAAGTCGGGCCAGTGTCAGGCCGTCGCGTGTCTCGGCCTTGGATGACGGGTCCAGAGACCAGCCTTTCAACACCTCACTCATCGCCCGTTGATCCGAAAACTCGCTGGAGGCACACAGATCGCGCCACCGTTCCAGCACCGCGCGCGATGCCTCGGACCCCGAGAAATACAGGAAGCCCGCATTGATCTGGCCATTCTGCTGCAGATCATCGGCCGACAGTTCATCGGGATGGCGCGGCGTGACGGCCAGATCGGCGTTCAGAAAATCGCCCATGACAATCGCTTCGGTCAGCAACATGTCGGCATCCAGATACAGGCAGGGCCGCCCGGCGTTCAGCACATGGGCAATCGCGGTCGGCTTGTGGGTGGTGCGGATGAAGCCGTCAGCGTTGATCTGATTGTATTCCGCCGCCACGTCGATGCTGACAAGTGGCGATTTGATCGAGGCTTTCTGCGCATCGGTCAGGCCAAGATCGAATACGGTAGGATAACGCCCCATCACCGCATGGATGTTGCGTTCGAAGACGCGCAGGATCTCGTAGAACTGCGCATCGGCGCAGGTGATGATCTCGAACTCCGGCCTCATTACAGCCATCCCCGATCGCCAAGACGAAAAAAGGCCGCCGAACCAACGGCGACCTTTCTGAATGTATGATCGTAACCGATCAGCGCTTCGAGAACTGGAAGCTGCGGCGCGCCTTGCGCTTACCGAACTTCTTACGTTCCACCACGCGGCTGTCGCGGGTCAGGAAGCCTGCGGCCTTGAGAGCCGAGCGCAGCGAGGGATCATAGAGCTGCAGCGCTTTGGACACGCCATGCTTGACCGCGCCGGCCTGACCGGAGAGGCCACCGCCTTTGACGGTCGCGACAACGTCGAACTGGTCTTCGACACCGGCGATCGAGAACGGCTGGCGCAGGATCATCTGCAGCACCGGACGCGCGAAATAGCTGTTGATCGGCTTGCCGTTGACAATGACCTTGCCCGAACCCGGCTTGATCCAGACGCGGGCAACCGCGTCCTTACGTTTGCCGGTGGCATAGGAACGCCCCAGCGCATCACGAACCGGCTCGCGCGGCTCTTCGATGGCGACGGGTGCGGTGTCGAGACCAGCAGCGGTGCCGAGCTCTTCCAGAGAATTGATCTGTTCAGCCATGATTACACCCGGGTGTTTTTCTTGTTCATCGACTTGACGTCCAGCACTTCGGGCGATTGCGCCTCGTGCGGGTGCTCGGCGCTGGCATAGACACGCAGGTTGGTCATCACCTTGCGCGACAGACGGTTGCCCGGAAGCATCCGCTTGACGGCCTGAACGACGACGCGCTCGGGGTGTGCACCCTCGAGGATCTGGGCCTTGGTGCGCGACTTGATGCCGCCCGGGTGGCCGGTGTGCCAGTAGAAGTTTTCTTCACGCTTCTTGCCGGTCATCTGCACCTTGTCGGCGTTGATGACGATGACATTGTCGCCCATATCCATGTGCGGGGTGAAGGTGGCCTTGTGCTTGCCACGCAGACGTGTGGCGATGATCGAGGCGAGACGGCCAAGAACGACGCCTTCCGCGTCGATCACGATCCATTTCTTCTCGATATCTGCCGGAGTCGCAGAGAAGGTTTTCATTGGATTGCCCTTGAGCTTTGTACTGGATGCGATGTCGCCACCGCCTCCGAATTCCGATTGCCGGGTTATACGCGTGCAGAATTCCCAGTCAAGCGAACAAAACACCTATTAATCTTTATAAATCAGTTAGTTAGAAATTAGGTATTTGAATACCCCAAATTTCAGGCCATCATCGACTGCTCCGGCGGGTTGTCGAGCAGGCGGCGCAGTCGCGCCAGCGCGGCTTCGAAATCGGGCAGCGCGATCTGGGCATTCATGCCGATGCGCACCGCATGCGGGGCAAAGCCGTTGCGCGGGGCGAAATCCTCGGCGGGGCGCACCTGCACCCCCTGCGCCTCGGCGGCAAGGCAGAACACGGCAGAGCGCCAGCCCGGCGGCAACCGCAGCCATGCAAAAGGCGAATGCTCGTTCCAGCTCAGATCGTGATCGCCAAGCGCGTTCACCACCGCGCGCACGTAAACCGCATTCTGGCGGCACACGGCGCGGACGATCTCGCGGGTCTCATCGCGGGTCAGAAGATCCTGCGTCAGATCCGCCAGCGGTTTGGCAAGGCCGAAAAAGCCGTTCTCGGCCACCCGCCGCAGCATCTGGCGCTTGCCCTGCGGCGCGATGGCAAAGCCGATGCGCAGCGCCGGTGTCAGCGTCTTGGAGATCGACGACACGAACCACCCCTGCTCCGGCAGCAGCGCCCGGTAGGTTTCGGGGCGACTCTCGCCCAGAAAGGTGCAATCGTCTTCGAGAACATCAAAGGCGCAGCGCCGCGCCACCTCGGCAATCTCGCGGCGGCGGTCGAGCGGCGTGGTGATGGCCGTCGGATTGTTCAGTTCCGGAGAGGTACACAGCAGCTGCGCTTCGTGCTTGCGGGCGAGATCTTCAAGAGCCGCTGGTACAATGCCATGCGCATCCATGGGGACCGATACAATTTCGGCCCGCAGCAATTCGGCGGCGCGGCGAAAGCCGGGATAGGCCAGTTCCTCAACCATCACCACCGGGCGACGGCCGCGCAGCACCGCCTGCATCACCAGCGAAATCGCGCTTTGGGCGCCATGAGACAGCACCACGTCTTCGTGATTGAGAACGCCAAGCGGCACCGCCGACAGCCAATCGACCACCGCCTGACGCGCCGGAACAAAGGCGGCAGCGGTGGGATATTCAAGAAGCGCCCGGTCGGGACGCTCTGAAAGCCGTTGAAAAGCCTGATTTATCAGCGCTACCTGCCCCAGATCGGGCAGCCTTGCGGTGAACAGATTGATCATTTCGGCCCCGTCCGGGCCTTCGGCCCAGGGCCGCGTTACATAGAGCGGCGGGCGCTGTTCTGCCTGCCCCGCAACGAATGTGCCGCGACCGATCTCAGCGCTCAGCTGGTCTTCGTCGGTCAGCAGCGTATAGGCCCGCGCCACCGTTCCCGGCGTCATCCCCAGCCGCCACGCCAGATCGCGCACGGGGGGCAATTGCGTGCCGGGCGGCAACTTGCCCGCCGAAATCCCCTGCCGCAGCGCGCCGGCAAGCATCCTGTACTTCGCTCCGTCCGGCTGGCGCGCGTAGAGATCGAAGATTGTATCGGTCACAATGTTTTTCTCGACGGTCATACCCGCACAATGTACCAACGCGATACCGAACTCAAGGAAATTGTACCAATACACACTAACGGAGACATCCCATGACCTACACTGCCCAAGCCCCGCTCATCGCCGAACTCGACGCGCAGCGCCCGCTGCCGCTGATGGCGAATATTGCGCTGCGCCTTGCGGTGGTGCTGGCGAAATGGTCCGAGCGCGCCCGCAGCCGCAAGGCGCTCGGTCAGCTCGATGCCCATTTGCTGCGGGATGTCGGCCTCGAACGGCGCGTCGCCCAGCGGGAGGCGCACCGGATGTTCTGGCGGAGCTGATCCCCGGATCTGCCGGAACTCTTCCTGAACTGGGCGCGGGCTGTCCCCCGCGCCTTTTTTTGTTTCAGGCGCCGCCCCTCATCCAACCCGCGCCGGAGGGATCGAATAGGTCAGCGATGCATGGGCCACCGGCGCGTCTGATCCTTCGGAAAACAACAGCACATCGGTGACGCTAAGCGTGCGCCCCAGCTTGAGCACCCGCGCCTGCGCCAGCAGATCGACCCCGGCTTCGGGTTTGCGCATGAAGTCTATGGAACAATGCGTCGTCACCGCCAGCGCCTGCCGCCCGATCCGCGCCAGCGTCGCGACATAGGCCGCAACATCGGCCAGCCCGAACATCGACGGGCCCGACACCGTGCCCCCCGGCCGCAGATGGGACTCGGACACCACAAGCCGCATCACCAGAAGCTGCTCATCCATCTGGTCGATGGCGAACATACCTTCGACCTGCGGGAAAACCTCGGACAGATACTCTGTCATCTCGGCGATCGTGAACGCCAGCGCCATGTCTTTCCTCCTGCAACCGCTGCGGCTAGGCTGACCGCAAAGCCAAGGGAGGACAAGATGGCGCTTCTGGAACGTCACGACACGGGGCCGGTGGCCCATTTGACCATGGCCGCGCCCGAGCGGCTGAATGCGCTGTCCGACGAGATGCTCGCGGCGCTGTCAGAGCAGATCACGGCGCTGTCGACGGATCGCACGATCCGCGCGGTGGTGCTGTCGGGCACCGGCAAGGCGTTCTGCGCCGGGCATGATCTCAAGCAGATGCAGGCCGGACGGCAGGCCGAAGACGGCGGCAAGGCCTATTTCGCCGATCTGTTTGCGCGCTGCTCCAAGGTGATGACCGGGCTGCGCGCCCTGCCCCAGCCGGTGATCGCGCAGGTTCACGGCATTGCCACTGCCGCTGGTTGTCAGCTGGTGGCAAGCTGCGACATGGCGGTTGCGGCTTCGGGCACGCGCTTTGGCGTCAACGGCGTCAATATCGGGCTGTTCTGCTCGACCCCGATGGTGGCGCTGAGCCGCAACATTCCGACCAAACAGGCGTTTGAAATGCTGACCACTGGCCGCTTCGTCGATGCCGAGGAGGCGCAGCAGTTGGGGCTGATCAACCGTGTGGTGCCGCCGGATGCACTGGCCGCCGAAACGCAAACGCTGGCCAACACCGTCGCCGACAAGCTGGGCGCGGCAGTGAAGATCGGCAAGCAGGCGTTCTACGAGCAGGCCAGCCTGCCGCTGGACGAGGCCTATGCCTATGCCGGGGCTGTCATGGTCGAGAACATGCTGTGGCGCGACACCAACGAGGGGATTTCAGCATTCCTCGAAAAGCGCGCGCCGGGCTGGTCGCAATAGTCTGCGCTGTGTGACGAGGTCACAGACAGGGCGGCGCGACTCGGGCAGACCAAGGCGGCAACACCCGAAAGGACACGCCATGTTTGCAAAGAATGTCGGAGGGATCGACAAGATCCTGCGCATCGCCGTCGGCGCTCTGATGATCGCCGCTTTCTTCCTGACCGATGGCCCCTACCACTGGCTTTATCTGCTGGGGATCATTCCCCTCGTGACCGGCCTTATGGGGCGCTGTCCGCTCTACGCGCTCATCGGCGTGAACAGCTGCCCGATGAAGAAGTAGGCCCATCGCTCACGGCCCCGCGCCGTGAGCATTTTTTTCGCTTTCGGTGATTTTTCCGGAACGGAACTGCCGAGCTGCCACGTTGTATCTTCAGACAGACATCTGGAGACACATAATGTTCCGCACCCTCACCCTCGCCGCCGTATCCATTCTCGCGCTTGGTGCGCCGATGGCCGCCAACGCCGGATCAAAGGACTGCCCGCCCGGGCTGGCCAAGAAAAGCCCGGCCTGCGAAGCCCCCGGTCAGGCAAAGAAGCACGACGATCGCGACGATAAGCGCGTCGAGCAGAAGGCGAAGAAAGATACCCGCGAGGTCCGTCAGGAGGTGCACCACAAGCGCGGCGACCGCATTCCCAGCGGCTATGTGCGGGTCAGCCACCCCGAGCGCTACGGTCTGGGCAGCGGCACCTATTACCACCGTGGCGGCGATGTGATCCGGGTCGATCCCGACACGCAAAAGATCCTTGCGGCGATCGGCCTGATCAACGCCCTGACCAACTGATCGCGCCAGAAACGCGATGGCCGGGCCCGGCGGGTCCGGCCATTTTCGACAGGGGTTTATTCCGCCGCAACCGTGCGCGGCTGAAGCATTGGCCCAAGGTAGCGCCCGGTATGGCTGCGCTCGACCGCGGCGACCTGTTCGGGCGTGCCGGTGGCAACGATCTCGCCGCCACCATCGCCACCTTCGGGGCCGATGTCGATGATGTGGTCGGCGGTCTTGATGACATCGAGATTATGCTCGATCACCACCACGGAATTTCCTTGCTCCACCAATTCGTGCAGCACTTCGAGCAACTTACGGACATCCTCGAAATGCAGGCCGGTGGTCGGCTCGTCGAGGATATACAGCGTGCGACCGGTCGAACGGCGCGCCAGCTCCTTTGACAGTTTGACGCGCTGCGCCTCGCCGCCAGACAGGGTGGTCGCCTGCTGGCCGACCTTGACATAGCCCAGACCCACCCGCATGAGCGCGTCCATCTTTTCGCGGATCGACGGCACCGCCTGAAAGAAGGTCTGTGCCTCTTCGACGGTCATATCCAGAACATCGGCGATGGACTTGCCCTTGAACTGCACCTCGAGCGTTTCGCGGTTGTAGCGCTTGCCCTTGCAGGTCTCGCATTCGACATAAACGTCGGGCAGGAAGTGCATCTCGATCTTGATGACACCGTCGCCCTGACAGGCCTCGCAGCGCCCGCCCTTGACGTTGAAGCTGAACCGCCCCGGCTTGTAGCCGCGCGTCTTGGCCTCGGGGAGCCCGGCGAACCAGTCGCGGATCGGGGTGAAGGCGCCGGTATAGGTCGCGGGGTTGGATCGCGGCGTGCGCCCGATGGGGCGCTGGTCGATGTCGATGACCTTGTCGAGATGCTCGAACCCCTTGATGGTCTCGCAGGGCGCCGGGGTTTCCCGCGCGCCGTTCAGCTTCATCGCGGCGTTCTTGTACAGCGTTTCGATGGTCAGCGTCGACTTGCCGCCGCCCGACACACCGGTGACGCAGACGAACATGCCCAGCGGGAATTCCGCCGTGACGGTCTTGAGGTTGTTGCCCGTGGCCTTGACCACCTTGAGCTTTTTCTTGTTGCCCTTGCGGCGGGTCTTGGGCACGGCGATTTCGCGGGTTCCGGCAAGGTACTGCCCGGTAAGGCTTGCCGGGTCGGCAATGATCTCGGCCGGGGTGCCCTTGGCGACAACGCGGCCGCCATGAACCCCTGCACCGGGGCCGATGTCAAAGACGTAATCGGCCTGACGGATCATGTCTTCATCATGTTCGACCACGATCACCGTGTTGCCCTGATCGCGCAGCGATTTCAGCGTGCCGATGAGCCGGTCATTGTCGCGCTGGTGCAGGCCGATGGACGGCTCGTCAAGCACGTACAGAACCCCGGTCAGCCCCGAACCGATCTGGCTGGCAAGCCGGATACGCTGGCTTTCGCCGCCCGACAGTGTGCCAGCGGCGCGGGACATGGTGAGGTATTCCAGGCCGACGTTGTTGAGAAATCCCAGCCGCTCGCGGATTTCCTTGAGGATGGCGCGGGCGATTTCGTTCTTCTGCTTGGTCAGCGCCTCTGGCACCGTCTCGATCCAGTCATGCGCCTCGCGGATCGACATCTGCACCACCTGACCGATGTGCATAAGGTTGCCGGGGATGCCGATCTTGACCGCCAAGGCTTCTTCACGCAGGCGGTAGCCGTCGCAGGTGCCGCAGGGGCGGTTGTTCTGATAGCGCTCGAATTCCTCGCGCACCCAGTTGCTGTCGGTCTCGCGGTAGCGGCGTTCCATGTTGGGAATGACGCCTTCAAAGACGCGGGACACGTTGTAGACACGCCCTCCCTCGTCATAGCGAAAGCCGATTTCCTCGTCGCCGGAACCGTGCAGGAAGACCTGCTGCACATGCGCCGGAAGATCCTTCCAGCGGTCGTTCTTGTTGAACTCGTAATGCTTGGCGATGCTTTCGATGGTCTGCAGGAAATACGGCGATTTGCCCTTGCGCCAGGGCGCGATGGCCCCGTCATAGACCTTGAGCGTGGCGTCCGGCACCACCAGCCGCTCGTCAAAGAACAGCTCCATGCCAAGGCCGTCGCAATCGGGGCACGCGCCAAACGGGGCGTTGAACGAGAACAGCCTCGGTTCGATCTCGGGGATGGTGAAGCCGCTGACCGGGCAGGCGAAATTCTCGGAAAAGGTGATGCGCTCGGGCTCGCCGTCCTTGGGCGCGGTTTCCAGAATGGCGATGCCGTTGGCCAGATCCAGCGCGGTGCGGAAACTGTCGGCAAGCCGCGTCTCCAGCCCTTCGCGCACCACGATGCGGTCGACCACCACGTCGATGTCATGGCGGAATTTCTTGTCGAGCGTCGGCGGCGTATCAAGCTCGTGGAATTCGCCGTCGACCTTGACGCGCTGAAAGCCCTGCTTGCGCAGTTCAAGCATTTCCTTGCGGTATTCGCCCTTGCGGTCGCGGATGATCGGGGCCAGCAGGTAGCCGCGCGTGCCCTCCTCCATCGCCATCACCCGGTCGACCATGTCCTGCACCTGCTGCGCCTCGATGGGCATACCGGTGGCGGGGCTGTACGGGGTTCCGACGCGGGCAAACAGCAGGCGCAGGTAATCGTAGATTTCGGTCACCGTGCCGACGGTGGAGCGCGGGTTCTTCGACGTGGTCTTTTGCTCGATGGAGATCGCCGGGGACAGGCCGGAGATCTGATCGACATCGGGCTTTTCCATCATGTCGAGGAATTGCCGCGCATAGGCGCTGAGCGATTCAACGTAGCGGCGCTGCCCCTCGGCATAGACCGTGTCGAAGGCCAGCGACGATTTGCCAGACCCCGACAGGCCGGTGATCACCACCAGCTCGTCACGCGGAATGTCCACGTCGATGGATTTCAGGTTGTGCTCGCGCGCACCGCGAACTTCGATCTGCTTCAGCTCAGGCATGAGACCTCCGGGGACGGATAGCCGGTTACATAGGCGAGCGACCGGCCTTCGCCAATGGCAAATGGTGAACATATCGCGAACTTCACGCTGCGACGCTGAGATTCGGTCTCGCAAATGTAGATCGCTTGGGCAATCGGACTCTGGCGTTCGCGCCCTGTTCTTACAGGCGCCCGCGGGATTTCGGCGGGCGCCCCCAAGCCGGCGGCGCGCGCGGGCGTCAGCGATAGACCAGAGAGCGCCCCTCGCTGAACAGATGCACCTTGGACGGGTCCGCCGTCAGCTTTACAGTGTTGCCGCGCAGCCCCTGATGAATGCCTGGAAGCTTGGCGATCACCGGCTCTTTCGCGGCCGGGTCCGGCTCGAAATGCAGCAGGGTCACCTCGCCGAGCGCTTCGGTCAGCGCGACCTGCCCGGTATAGATCCCCGCCTGCCGTGCAATGGTGAAATCCTCGGGCCGCACGCCGACATTGACCGACAGGCCAAGATCGCCGTCCCCGGTCGGGATATCCGACACCGCGGTACCGCCGCCCTCGAGCCTGACCGTGGTGCGCATTCCGGTGCCGGTGATCTCGCCCGGCAGCAGATTCATCGCCGGAGAGCCGATGAACTGCGCGACGAATTCGCTGTTGGGCGTCTCGTAGAGTTCGAGCGGAGAGCCGACCTGCGCAATGCCCTTGTTGGCAAGCACCACGATCCGTGTGGCCAGCGTCATCGCCTCGACCTGATCATGGGTGACGTAGATCATCGTCCGGTCGGGCATCTGTTCCTTGAGCTGGGCGATCTCGATCCGCGTCGCCACCCGCAGCGCCGCGTCGAGGTTCGACAATGGCTCGTCGAACAGAAACACCTTGGGGTCGCGCACGATGGCACGCCCGATGGCCACCCGCTGGCGCTGCCCGCCCGACAGCGCCTTGGGCAGGCGATCGAGATAGGGCGTCAGTTGCAGCATCTTTGCCGCGCGCTCCACCGCTTCGGTGATCTCGGCCTTGGGCTTCTTGGCGATCTGAAGCGCAAAGGACATGTTGTCGCGCACGGTCATATGCGGGTACAGCGCGTAGCTCTGGAACACCATGGCGATGCCGCGCTGCGCCGGGGGCACATCGTTGACGCGCTGACCGTCGATCTCCAGCGTGCCCGAGGTGATTTTTTCGAGCCCGGCGATCATCCGCAGCAGGGTCGATTTCCCACAGCCCGACGGGCCGACAAAGACGATCAGCTCGCCCGCCTCGATCTCGAGGTCGATGTGTTTGAGCACTTCGATGGTGCCACCGTAGGTCTTGCCCACATCGCTCAGTTTCAGATCGGCCATTGGTCTTCCCCCCGTTACCGTTTGAGCGCGAGCACAGGCTGCCAGCGCCCGAAATGCAGCTTGCCGTCGGGCAAAGGCCCGGCCGAGCCAAGTTCCTCGCCGATCTGGAACCACTTGCCCTGCGGCGCCTCGACGGTTGCCAGCTCGTCGCTGATGTTGAAGCCGCAGAAGATTTCCTCGTCGCCAAGGCAGCGGTGGAATTTCAGCACGTTGCCCTCGTGGCTGACATGGCTGATATCGCCGGTTTTCAACGCGGCATGGGCATGGCGAAAGCTGATCGCGTGCCGGTAGTGGTGCAGAATGGCGGCAGGGTCCTTTTCCTGCGCCGCTACGGTGCGCCGCAAATGTTCGGGGCTGACCGGAAGCCACGGATGCGAGCTGGTGGTGAAGCCGCCGTTATGGGTGTCCGCCTCCCAGACCATCGGGGTGCGGGCGCCGTCGCGGCCCTTGAACGCCGGCCAGAAACGCTTGCCGTAAGGATCCTGAAGATCCTCGAAGGCGACATCGGCCTCGGGCAGGCCCAGCTCTTCGCCCTGATAGAGACAGGCCGATCCGCGCAGGCACATCATCAGGGTGATGTACATCCGCGCCGCCTGTTCGGGGATGTTCCAGCGCGAGACATGGCGCACCACGTCATGGTTGGAAAACGCCCAGCAGGCCCAGCCCCCGGGGGCTTTTTCCGCGATGTCGTCCATCACCTTGGCGATATAGGCGGCGGTGGGCGCGTGGTCCGACAGCAGCTCGAACGCGTAGGACATATGCAGGTGATCGCTGCCACGGGTGTAATCGCCCAGCACTTCAAGCCCGCGCTGGTCCTCGCCGATCTCACCCACGGCGGCGGCTTGGTAGTCGTTCATCAGGCTGCGCAATTTCTTCAGGAACAGCAGGTTCTCGGGCTGGGTCTTGTCGTAAAGATGGTTCTGCCATGTGTAGGGGTTGACCGCCGGGGCGGTGATCGGGTTGCGCTCTTCGGGTGGCAGGGGCGGATTGTCGCGCAGCTGCGCGTCATGGGTGTAGAAATTCACGGTATCGAGCCGGAAGCCATCGACGCCGCGATCCAGCCAGAAGCGCGCGATTTTCAGCAATTCTTCCTGCACCTGCGGCTCGTGGAAATTCAGATCGCCCTGTTCGGTCAGGAAGTTGTGCAGGTAGTATTGGCAGCGTGTCGCATCCCATTGCCACGCCGATCCGCCAAAGATCGACAGCCAGTTGTTGGGCGGCGTACCATCGGGCTTGGCATCGGCCCAGACGTACCAGTTGGCCTTGGGGTTGTCGCGCGAGGCGCGGCTTTCGACAAACCACGGATGCTCGGTCGAGCTGTGCGAGATCACCAGATCCATCAGCACCTTCAGCCCATGGGCATGGGCCGACTGGATCAGCACATCGAAATCGGCGAGCGTGCCGAACATCGGATCGACATCGCAATAATCGCTGACGTCATAGCCAAAGTCCTTCATCGGCGAGCGGAAGAACGGCGAGATCCACACCGCATCGACCCCCAGTGAGGCGACATAGGGCAGACGGTTGGCGATGCCCAGAAGATCGCCCACGCCATCATCGTTGCTGTCCTGAAAGCTGCGCGGATAGATCTGGTAGATCACCGCCCCGCGCCACCAGTCGGGATCTTTGGTCAGGTACTGGTTCGGGTTCGTGTCGCTCATCGTAACGTCCTATTTCACCGAGCCGGCCAGCAGGCCGCGCACGAGGTATTTCTGCATGAAGAAGAAGACCAGCAAGGGCACCGCGATCGACACAAAGGCCGCCGCCGCGAGGATGCCCCAGTCGCCGCCGCGCGATCCAAGAAGGTCGTCGGCGATCTTGACGGTCATCACCCAGCTGTCGCTGCCCGCGGGCAGGAAGACCTTGGCCACCAGCAGATCGTTCCATGTCCACAGGAACTGGAAGATGGCAAAGCTGGCCAGCGCCGGGAAACTGAGCGGCAGCACGATCTTGGTGAACACCTGAAAATCGGTGGCCCCGTCGACCTTGGCGGATTCGATGATGTCGCGCGGCAGCCCGATCATATAATTGCGCAAAAGGTACACCGCCAGCGGCAGGCCAAAGCCGGTATGCGCCATCCAGATGCCCAGAAAGCTTTGCCCGATGCCGATCTTGTTGTGCAGCGTCAGCATCGGCACCAGCGCCAGTTGCAGCGGCACCACCAGCAGGCCGACAACGGCCGCGACCAGCCAGCCCTTGCCCGGAAATTCCATCCACGCCAGCGCATAGGCGGCAAAGGCCGCGATCAGGATCGGGATCACCGTGGCGGGCACGGTGACTGTCAGCGTGTTGATGAAGGCCCGGTCCATGCCGTCGGAGGTCAGGATCTGCTGGTAGTTCTGCAAGCCGAAATCCGGCGGCTGCGTGGTGACCACATAGATCGACGGATCGCGGCTGATCTCACCCTCGTCGATATAGGTGAAATCGCCGTTCTCTGCCACGGTGAGCGAGCGTTGCAACACGCCGCTGCCGGGGGTGATCGGCAGCCCGTCCGCCGTGGTATCGGGGAATTGCGGCTCTTCGCCGGCGGGATAGGCGATCTCGATGCGCTCGTCGTCAAGCGCGCCGTCTTCGGTGACGGTGACCTCGTACCATGCATAGGTTTCGCCGACCTTTGCCGCGCCCGGCTCGCGCCCGATCAGGCCAAAGGCCGAGACGCTGCCGGTGCCGCCTTCGAACAGATTGCCCGTCAGCACGCCGTAAGCGCCATCCATGCCCGCGCCCGCGGCCGAGGGGCGCACCCGCACCGCAGCCTCGACCGGGAACAGCGACTCCCACCAGCCGGTTTCCGAAATCTGCGCCCGCTCGCGGAACGACGACACCAGCAGCCCTACGGTGGGGATCATCCAGATCACCACGAGGAAGATCACCGCAAGGTTGGTGACGATCGACAGCGAGGTTTTCTGTCCGGCAAGATTGTCCATTACAGTTCCCTCCGCGCCTGACGGATGTTGTAGATCATCACCGGCGTGACGATCAGCATGATGACAAAGGCGACCGCCGTCGCGCGCCCGTCATCGCGGAACATGTAATCCATCATGTAGCTCGGCAGAATGTCGGTTTCGAAATTGCCGCCCGTCATGGTGTAAACGATGTCGAAGACCTTGAGCGTCAGGAAGGTGATGGTGGTCCAGACCACGCCGATGGTGCCAGCGATCTGCGGCACCTTGATCTTGAAGAACAGCTGGAACGGGTTCGCGCCGTCGATGATCGCGGCCTCGATGGTTTCCTCGGGAATGCCGCGCAGCGCCGCCGACAGGATCACCATGGCAAAGCCGGTCTGCATCCAGACCATGATGATCATGATGAAGAAGTTGTTCCAGAACGGGATTTGCAGCGGATCGACCGGCTCGGCCCCGAAATAGGCCCCGATGGCATTGATGATGCCGATGTCCGGATCACCGGCATAGACGAATTTCCAGATCAGCGAGGCGCCGACAAAGCTGATCGCCATCGGCATGAAGATCAGGGACTTGGCGATGCTGCCCCAGCGCAGCCGGTCGGTAAGTTGCGCCACCAGAAGACCGAAAAAGGTCGAGGCGGCAGGCACGAACAGGATCCACAGGAAATTGTTGAACACGGCGGTTCGAAAACCGGGTTCCCCGATCATGTCGATGTAATTGCCAAGGCCCACGAAGCTATCGCCCGAGCGGTCGTAGAGCGAGCGGATGAAGCTGCCAATCACCGGGTACACAAGGTAAAGCCCCAGCGCGAGGATCGCTGGCAGCAGAAACAGCCACGGGCGCACCATGGTGGCGCGGCGGATGTTCCTGCCCTGATCATTGGTCCGGGGTGGAAAGATCACCCTATCGAGGATCAGGTTCGATCCGTAGAAATAGGCAAGGCAGCCGCCCACGCCGATAATGATGGTCAGGATGCCCTGAAGCATTGGTGACATGGTCGCCCCCTTGATGCGAAGGCGCGCCCAGTAAAGGGCGCGCGGCGCTTTACTTCAGCGTATCCCAGCGCGACTGGATCGCCGCTGCCGCGTCTTCGGCCGATTCGCTGGTGACAAAATCGACCATGCCGGACCAGAAGGCCCCCGCGCCGATTTCCGACGGCATCAGATCCGACGCGTCATAGCGGAAGGTGGTCGCATCGGCGATGATCTCGCCCATGGCGCGCTGCGCATCGGTTGCATAGACATCAAGGTTGACCCCCGCATGGGCGGTCAGGAACCCGTCCTGCGCCATCCACAGCTCATGCGCGATCGGCTCCTTGAGCCATTCGAGCAGGGCATCCGTCGCCTCGGACGGGTTGGTGATCGAAAACAGCGTCCCGGCCCCAAGCACCGGGGTGCCAAGATCCTTGTCCTCATAGGCTGGGAAGTAGAAGAAATCGACGTTATCGCCCAGCTCGGCGTTGTCGGGGAAGAACGCCGGGATAAAGCTGGCCTGCCGGTGCATGTAGCATTCTGGCGGCACCGCAAACAGGCCCGCCGGGCTGTCGCGGAAATCGGTGGTGGCCGCGACCTGACTGCCGCCCTTGACGTAATCGTCGGTCTTCACGAACCAGCCGAAATCGTCGATCGCCTCGACCACCTTGGGGTCGTCGAACGGAATCTCGTTGCTCACCCAGTCATCGTAGACCTCGGGCGGCTGGAGTCGCAGCATCAGGTCTTCGACCCAGTCGGTCGCAGGCCAGCCGGTGGCCGCGCCCGACCCCAGCCCAATGCACCACGGCGTTCCGCCATCGTCGACGATCTGCTCGGTCAGCTCCTTGAGCTCTTCCATCGACTCGGGGATTTCGTAGCCCATTTCGTCAAAGGCGATGGGCGAATACCACACCAGCGATTTCAGATCTACGCGGTAGAACTGGCCATACAGATGGTCTTCGCCATCCTCGCCCTCGTAGGTGGCCAGATCGACCCAGCTTTGCCCGGCGGCATAATTCTCGGCGACCCAACTGGCGGTCTCGTCGGGCAGCGGCGTCAGCAGCCCCTGTTTCGCCATATCGGCGGCAAGGCCCGGCTGCGGAAACACCGCGAGATTGGGCGCTGTACCCGCGCGGGCGGAAATCACGATATCCTGCTCGAAACTGTCCGAGCCGGAATAGCTCACCTCGGCTCCGGTCGCCTCTTCGAAGTAGCGGAACATGATGTCGACCTTGGCCTTTTCGTTGCCGGTCCACGGCCCCGTAATAGTGACGGTCTGCCCGCTCAGGTCGAATTTGTCGGCAAAGGCGGTGTAGCCATCCCAGTGAAACCCGCCCTCGCCGATAGCAAATGGCATGTCCTGCGCCGAGGCGGAACCGGCCAGAAGCGCCGCGACGGCAGCGCCTCCTAGGATCCGGCGTTTGATCTGTGCTGTCATGACGTTCCTCCCGTCTGGTTGCGGTTGATCCCATGCATCAGTCTGCACTTTAAACGAATCCCTCCCGAGTCGTTTCAAAGCGCTTTGAACTTGCCGCAGGGTCTTACGAGCAACCTAGCGTGTCAATCGCTGGTTGCCAGTTTTTCGGATTGCTTTCATGATGCATCATCACCATTGCGACGGATGGAGAAAGGGCCTTCACCTCCCCCCGGATTTGCGGTTACGCTGACGGAAATTCGAAGCGCTTTGGATTGGGACGGGGGGCCAGGGCGATGAACCTCAAACAGCTTGCGACCCAGCTTGGGTTGTCGCAGACCACGGTGAGCCGCGCGCTCAACGGTTACCCTGAAGTGTCCGAAGCGACCCGAAAACGGGTCTGCGAGGCGGCGCTTGCGGCGGGCTATGTCGCCAATCCGCGCGCCCGCGGGCTGGCGACCGGCCGCGCCATGGCCATCGGCCACGTGATTCCGATTTCGACCAGCCACGAAATGATGAATCCGGTGTTCGGAGATTTCATCGCGGGCGCCTCGGAAACCTATCTTGCCGCCGGCTACGACATGACGCTGACCCTGACCGGAGACGCGGACGAGGCCGACAATTACCGTCGACTCAAGACCAAGGGCCATGTCGATGGCATCATCGTTCACGGGCCAAAGATTGCGGACGGGCGCATCCCCTTCCTGACCGGGCTGGGCATGCCCTTTGTCGTGCATGGGCGCGCCTCGGACATCGCGCAGCCCTACAGCTGGATCGACATGGACAACGCCAGCGCCTTTCGCCGGGCGACCTCGTTCCTGCTCGATCTCGGGCACCGGCGTATCGCGCTGCTCAACGGGCTCGAATACATGGATTTCGCCCATCGCCGCCGGGTCGGCTATACCGAAGCGCTGCGCGCGCGCGGTCTTGCCCCGGACCCCGCAATCATCAGCGGGCAAGAGATGACGGAACCCTACGGCTATCGCGCGGCAAGCGAGATGCTGGCGCTGGAGGCGCCGCCGACCGCCTTTCTTGTCTCGTCGCTGATCTCGGCCATCGGGGTGCGGCGGGCGCTGCACGAGGCCGGGCTGGAGATGGGGCGCGATGTGTCGGTGCTGACCCATGACGACGATTTCAGCTATTTGTCGAACGGGCGCGACGTGCCGATCTTTACCGCGACCCGCTCGCCGGTGCGCGAGGCCGGGCGGCTGGCCGCCGAGATGCTGCTGCGGCGCATCGCTGAACCGGGCCGCCCCCCCGAAACCCGCATTCTCGAAGCGCAACTGATCATCGGGGCCTCGACCGGCCCTGCCCCCTCTGTCCAGTCGAAGGCACCTGCATGAAACTGACCCGAAAGGATTTCCCCGAGGATTTCATCTTCGGCACCGCCACATCGAGCTATCAGATCGAAGGCCACGCCTTTGGCGGCGCGGGCCGCACCCACTGGGATGACTACGCCGCGACGCCCGGCAATGTCAGCCGCGCCGAAGATGGCGGGCGCGCCTGTGATCACTATCACCGCTACCCCGAGGATCTTGACCTCGTGGCGGCTGCGGGCTTCGATGCCTATCGCTTTTCGATCTCATGGGCGCGGGTGCTGCCCGATGGGCGTGGCGCGGTGAATGCCGAAGGGCTGGATTTCTACGACCGACTGACCGATGCGATGCTGGAACGCGGCCTTGCCCCCTATGCCACGCTGTATCACTGGGAGCTGCCCTCGGCGCTGGCCGATCTGGGCGGCTGGCGCAACGGTGATATCGGCGACTGGTTCGCCGACTATACCGAGATCGTGATGACCCGGCTGGGTGATCGCATGGCCACCGTCGCCCCGATCAACGAGCCATGGTGCGTGGCATGGCTGTCGCATTTCATGGGGCTGCAAGCACCCGGCATCCGCGACATCCGCGCCGCTGCCCGCGCCATGCATCACGTGCTGCTGGCGCATGGCCGCGCCACGCAGGTGATGCGCGGGCTGGGCATGGGCGGGCTTGGCGGGGTTTTCAACCTTGAATGGTCGAACCCCGCCGATGACAGCGAGGCTTCCCGCCTTGCCGCCGCGCGCTACGATGGCATCTACAACCGCTGGTTCATGGGCGGCGTGTTCAAGGGCGAATACCCCGCCATCGTGCTTGAGGGGCTGGAGCCGCATCTGCCATCAGGCTGGCAGGATGACATGGCGCTGATCTCGCAGCCGCTCGACTGGTGCGGCATCAATTACTACACGCGCAAGAACATCGCCGCCGATCCGCGCGCGCCATGGCCATCGCTGACGGATGTGCCCGGCGTGCTGCCAAAGACCTACATGGACTGGGAAATCTACCCCGAGGGGCTGCATGATTTCCTGATCCGCACCGCCCGCGAATACACCGGCGATCTGCCGCTATACGTGACCGAAAACGGCATGGCGGCGCATGACGACATCATGGCCGGGGAATGCCGCGACCCGCATCGCATCGACTACTACGAAAAGCATCTGTCTGAGGTGGCCCGCGCCATTGCGGGCGGCGCCCCGGTCAAGGGCTACTTCGCCTGGTCGCTGCTGGACAATTACGAATGGAGCTTTGGCTATGACAAGCGCTTCGGCCTTGTCCATGTGGATTTCGACACGCTTGCGCGCACGCCAAAAGGCTCCTACCACGCGATGAAGGCGGCACTGACGGAGGCAGGACGATGAGCGAAAACATCACGGCGGTTCTTGCGGATATCGGCGGCACCAACACGCGGGTTGCGCTGGGCCACGGCACCGAGGTCGACCTGAGCAGCGCCAGAAGCTATCGCAACGTCGATTATCCGGGCATCGACGCGGTGCTGCGCCAGTACCTGAGCGAAACCGGCGTAGCGCCGCAGGGCTGCTGCGTTGCGGTGGCCGGGCCGGTGCGTGACAGCGCCGGGCGGCTGACCAACATCGATTGGACGGTCGATCGCGAGATGCTGCACGAGGCCACCGGCGCCCACACGCTGGCGGTGCTCAACGATTTGCAGGCGCAGGGCCATGCGCTGGGCCATATCGCGCCCGAAAACCTGACCACGCTGATGCCCGGCAAGCCGGCGAGCCCGCAGTCTGCGCGGCTGGTGGTGGGGGTCGGCACCGGCATGAATGCGGCCCCGGTCTATCGCCTTGGCGATCGCACGCTGGTGCCCCCGGCCGAGGCTGGACACGCCACGCTGGGCCTGCGATCGGACGAAGAGCTACGCCTGCTCCAGCACGTCTCGCGGCTGCATGAAAGCCCCGGCATCGAACATTTCCTGTCGGGGCGCGGCTTCGAGCGCATCTGGAACTGGCTCTGTGTCGAGGAAGCCATCGAAGATCCCAAAAGCGCGGCAGAGATCATGGCGCTGATGGAAACCGGCCACCCGCGCGCCACCGCGGCGGTGCGCATGTTCTCCACCCTGCTGGGCCGGGTCTGCGGCGACCTGGCGCTGACCACCCTGCCCTTTGGCGGCATTTTCCTGATCGGCGGCGTGGCGCGGCATTTCGGCCCGCACCTGCTCAGCCATGGCTTCCCCGAGGGCTTTGGCGACAAGGGCCGGTTCAGCGAGTTCATGGCGCAATTCCCCATCCATCTTCTGACTGACGATTACGCGGCACTGACGGGATGTGCGTGCCACTTGACCGAACAGTTGCAATTGCACGACTAACGCTGGCACAATCTTGCCTTTTAGCGCCCCGCCTGTTGAGACAGAGGTGTTTCCGCGCCGGGGCGCGCGGTTCCTCAAAGGAAAGAAGACGCTCATGTTGCAGCTATCGACCCCCTCGCTTCGCGATTCCATTGTTCGGCACCTGACCTATTCCTTTGGCAAGGACCCCGAACACGCGATCCTGGAGGATTGGCGCATGGCGCTGAGCTACGCCGTGCGCGATCGCATCGTCGATGCCTGGTTCAAGGCCACTGAAAAGACCTATGAAACCGGGGCGAAGCGCGTCTATTACCTGTCGATGGAATTCCTGATCGGGCGCTTGCTCGAGGATGGCATCGTCAACCTCGAACTCGTCGAAGAGGCCAAGGCGGCGCTGGCGGAATTCTCCAAGGATTACCACGAGGTGCTGTCGGATGAACCCGACGCGGCGCTGGGCAACGGCGGGCTTGGCCGTCTTGCCGCCTGTTTCCTTGAAAGCCTGTCGACCATCGGCTGCCCGGCGCATGGCTATGGCATCCGCTACGAACACGGGCTGTTCCGGCAAAGCTTTGTCGACGGGCGGCAGGTCGAGCAGCCCGAACAATGGCTTGGCCAGCGCCACGCGTGGGAGTTCGAGCGCCCCGAAGTGCGCTACCGCATCGGCTTTGGTGGCCATGTCGATGTGCGCGGCGAAACCGTGCGCTGGTATCCCGGCGAAGAGGTCGAGGCAGAGGCCTTTGACACCCCCGTGGTCGGCTACAAGGGCCGCTGGGCCAACACGCTGCGCCTGTGGTCGGGCCGCGCCATCCATCCGTTCGATCTCGATGCGTTCAATCATGGCGATTATGCCCGCGCCGCCGCGCCCGAGGCGCTGGCCCGCACCATCTCGCGCGTGCTCTACCCGGACGACACCACCGAGCAAGGCAAGGAGCTGCGGCTCAAGCAGGAATATTTCCTGACCGCCGCCGCGCTGCGCGACATCCTGCGCCGCTTCAACCACCAGTTCGGCGATCTGCGCAAGCTGCCGAGCAAGGTCGCGATCCAGCTCAACGACACCCACCCGGCGATTGCCGGCCCGGAACTGGTGCGCATCCTGCATGACGAGCGCGGCCTGACCTTCGAGGAATCGGTCGAGATCGCCCGCGGCACGCTGAGCTACACCAACCACACCCTGCTGCCCGAGGCACTAGAATCCTGGGGCGAGGGCCTGCTCGGCCGCCTGCTGCCGCGTCACCTGCAACTGATCGACCAGATCGACAATGCGCATGCCACGCAGCACCCCTCGCGCACCCAGTCGATGCGTTCGGACCATCAGGTCAAGATGGGCCAGCTGTCCTTTGTGATGGCGCATCATGTGAACGGCGTCTCGGCGCTGCACACCGATCTGATGAAAACCACGGTGTTTTCCGAATTGCACCGCCTGCACCCCGAGCGGATCGTCAACCAGACCAACGGCGTCACCCCGCGCCGCTGGCTGCTGGCCTGTAACCCGGCGCTGGCCGGGCTGATCACCGAGTCCATCGGCGGCGGCTGGGTCGATGATCTTGAACAGCTTGAAAAGCTGGAACCGTTCATCGAAGACAGCGCATGGCTGGACAAATACGGCGATGTCAAACGCCAGAACAAGGTCGAGCTGTCAAACTGGATGGGCCAGACCTATGGTCTGCATGTCGATCCGTCGATGCTGTTCGATGTGCAGATCAAGCGGATGCATGAATACAAGCGTCAGCACCTCAACATCCTCGAGGCCATCGCCCACTGGCAGGAAATCCGCGAGAACCCCGACGCTGGCTGGATCCCGCGCCTGAAGCTGTTCGCCGGCAAGGCGGCGCCGGGCTATTTCTTTGCCAAGGACATCATCCGGCTGATCAATGACGCCGCCCTTGTGATCAACAACGACCCGGTGACCAACAAATATCTCAAGATCGCCTTCCTGCCGAACTACAACGTGACGCTGGCGGAAAAGCTGGTGCCAGCGGCGGACCTGTCGGAACAGATCTCGACCGCGGGCAAGGAAGCCTCGGGCACCGGCAACATGAAATTCGCCCTGAACGGCGCGCCCACCGTCGGCACGCTGGACGGCGCGAACGTGGAAATCCGCGATCACGTCGGGGCCGAGAATTTCTTCCTGTTCGGCATGACCGCCGAAGAGGTGATGGAACGGCGCAGCGTCGAGGACCACGCGCGTCAGGCCATCGACGCCGATCCCCGCCTTGCCGGGGCGCTGCGGATCATCCGCGAGGGGCGCTTCAACCCCTCCGAACCCGAACGCTATCACGGCGTGGTCAACAATCTCGAAGGGCCGGATTACTTCCTCGTCTGCTCGGATTTCACCGATTACTGGCGTGCGCAACGCGAGGTCGACCGGGCCTTTGCCGACCGTCAGGGATGGGAACGCATGGCGGCGCTCAACACCGCGCGCTCGGGCTGGTTCTCGTCCGACCGGACGATCCGTGGCTACATGAAGGACATCTGGAAAGCAGAGAGTCTTTTGACCTGATCGTCGGGCAACCTTGATCTGGACCATTGCAGAGCGCCAATAGTGTACTAAGCTCCGGGGTATGATGGATGAAATTCACCCCGCCGCCCCGGACTTTCACCGCCTGATCAACGGGCATCACGACGATCCTTTTGCGCTGCTTGGGCCGCATGTCTTCGACGGCGCCCGGCACGTGACCGCGTTCGACCCCGGCGCCGAAGAAATGTGGGCGATGATCGGCGAGGACTCGCACCGGCTGGAACCGGTCGCAGAGGCACCGGGCATCTTTCGCGGCCCGGTTCCCGGCGATTTACCCTATTACCTGCGCGGCAGCGCGCAGGGCCGGCACTGGGATTACGAAGACGCCTATCGCTTTGGCCCGGTGCTCGGCGAACTCGATGAATACCTGCTGGGCGAAGGCAGCCACCTGCGGCTCTGGGAAGCCCTTGGCGCCCATGTGATGCAGCACGAAGATCAGCACGGCACCCATTTCGCCGTCTGGGCCCCGAATGCGCGCCGGGTCTCGGTGGTGGGCGATTTCAACGGCTGGGACGGGCGCCGCCATGCCATGCGCCGCCGCGGCGCCACCGGCGTCTGGGAGATTTTCATTCCCTATGCCGGGGATGGCGCGTTCTATCGCTACGAGATCATCGGCGCCGATGGGGCCATGCAACCGCGCAAGGCCGACCCGGTGGGTTTCGGCTCGGAGCACCCGCCCGCCAATGCCTCCATCGTGCGCGACATCCGTGCCTATGACTGGTCTGACAGCGGCTGGCTCGGCACCCGCGCCGAAGCGCAGCAACGCGAGGCCGCGATCAGCGTCTACGAGGTGCACCTACCCTCATGGCGACGCAAGGACTGGGGCCGCCCGATTTCCTATATCGAAGCGGCAACCGAACTGGTGGAATACGTCACGCAGATGGGCTTTACCCATATCGAACTGATGCCGATCAGCGAATATCCGTTTGACGGCTCGTGGGGCTATCAGCCCATCGGCATGTTCGCCCCGACCATCCGCTGCGGTCTGCCCAATGAATTCCGCGATCTGATAAACGCCGCGCATCGCGCCGGGCTGGGGGTGATCCTTGACTGGGTGCCGGGGCATTTCCCGTCCGATCCGCACGGGCTTGGCAATTTTGACGGCACGCCGCTGTATGAACACGCCGATCCCAAGGAAGGATTCCACAAGGACTGGAACACCCTCATCTACAATTTCGGGCGCGCCGAGGTGTCTAACTACCTCACGTCCAACGCGCTGTACTGGCTTGAAGAATACCATATCGACGGGCTGCGCGTCGATGCGGTGGCCTCGATGCTGTACCGCGATTATTCGCGCGATCCCGGCGAATGGGTGCCCAACAAGGATGGCGGGCGCGAGAATTACGAGGCCATCGCCCTGCTTCAGCGCATGAACATCGCCGCCTATGGCGATCACGTCGGCATCATGACCGTGGCCGAGGAAAGCACCGCCTATCCCGGCGTGTCGCAGCCTGTCGATCAGGGCGGGCTTGGTTTCGGGTTCAAGTGGAACATGGGGTGGATGAACGACACCCTCGAATACATGAAGAAAGATCCGATCCACCGATCCTTTCATCACCACCAGATGACCTTTGGCCTTGTCTATGCATTCTCGGAAAACTTCATCTTGCCGATCAGCCATGACGAGGTGGTGCACGGCAAGGGTTCGATGCTGGGCAAGATGCCGGGCAACGACTGGGAAAAATTTGCCAACCTGCGCGCCTATTACGGCTTCATGTGGGGGCATCCCGGCAAGAAGCTGCTGTTCATGGGGCAGGAATTTGCCCAGCGGTCGGAATGGAACCACGATGCCCAGATCGACTGGCCCTGCCTTGAAAGCCCGATGCATTCGGGGGTGCAGCGGCTGGTGCGCGATCTGAACCATCTTTACCGGGACATGCCGGCGCTACATCGGCGCGACTGTTTCGCCGACGGGTTCCAGTGGATCTGCGGCGACGATGCCCAGAATTCGGTGCTGTCCTGGGTGCGCCGCGGCGCGCCGGGCGATCCCGAAGTGGTGGTGGTGTGCAATTTCACGCCACAAGAGCAGACGCACTACCGGATGGGCATGCCCTCGGCCGGGACGTGGAAAGAGGCTCTCAACAGCGATGCCGAGGTTTATGGGGGCGGCAATCGCGGCAATTACGGAGCGATCGAGGCCCTTCCGGGCGAAAGCCACGGACAGCCGGCACATGCAGAGATCCTGCTGCCGCCACTGTCGGTGATCTATCTGGTGCGCGATCACTAGAGCGATTTGGCGGGGTCATTAAAATAGCGCCGCCCGGTTCTCGGGGCCGAGTGGCGGGCCATCATGAGGAGACCTGAGATGCCAACGAAAAACCAGCGCCTGACGGCGCGCAGCATGGCCTTCGTGCTGGCCGGGGGCCGCGGCTCACGCCTGTACGAATTGACCAACAGCCGGGTGAAGCCGGCGGTGTATTTCGGCGGCAAAGGACGCATCATCGACTTTGCCCTGTCGAATGCGCTCAATTCGGGCATCCGGAAGATGGCGCTGGCGACCCAGTACAAGGCCCATAGTCTGATCCGCCACGTGCAGCGCGGCTGGAACTTCTTTCGCGCCGAGCGCAACGAGTTCCTCGATATCCTGCCCGCCTCGCAGCGGGTCTCCGAAGGCATGTGGTATCGCGGCACGGTGGATGCCGTGGCGCAGAACATCGACATCATCGACAGCTATGACATCGACCATATCGTGATCCTCGCCGGGGATCATATCTACAAGATGGATTACGAGTTGATGCTGCGCCAGCATGTCGAAAGCGGCGCGGATGTCACCGTTGGCTGCCTGACGGTCGATCGCAGCGAGGCCTCGGCCTTTGGCTGCATGGCGGTGGATCGCAACGATCGCATCACCTCGTTTCTGGAGAAACCGCAGGATCCGCCGGGGCTGCCCGACGATCCCGAAAAGACGCTGGTGTCGATGGGTATCTATGTCTTTGACTGGAAACTGCTGCGCGAACGGTTGATCGAAGACATCTCGAACGAGGCATCGAGCCATGACTTCGGCCATGACATGATCCCCGCGATGGTGCGCGACGGCAAGGCGCAGGCTCATCGCTTCGAAGACAGCTGCGTGCGCCCGCGCCCCGATGCACCGGCCTATTGGCGCGATGTCGGCACCATTGATGCGTTCTGGAAAGCCAATATCGACCTGACCGATTTCACCCCGGAGCTGGATCTGTGGGATCAGGAATGGCCGATCTGGACCTATTCTGAACAGCACCCCCCCGCCAAGTTCATTCACGACGAAGAAGACCGGCGCGGCGCAGCAGTCAGCTCGATGATTTCGGGAGGCTGCATCATTTCGGGCACCGAGGTGCGCGAGTCGCTGCTCTCGACCATGGTGCACACCAATTCCTATGCCTCGCTGCACCGCGTCGTGGCGCTTCCGGATGTTTATGTCGCGCGCCACGCAAGGCTTAAAAATTGTGTCATCAACCGGGGTGTATACATCCCCGAAGGGCTCGTGGTTGGCGAAGACCCCGAAGAAGACAAGAAGTGGTTCCGCGTCACCCCTCAGGGCGTGACCCTGATCACCCAGAGAATGCTTGACCGACGGGATGCCGAACGATGACCAGAGTGCTGTCTGTTGCATCCGAATGCGTGCCGCTGATCAAGACCGGCGGGCTGGCGGATATCGCGGGGGCGTTGCCGGGGGCGCTGGCGCCGCACGGGGTTGAGATGCGCACATTGCTGCCGGGCTACCCGGCAGTGATGAAAGCCATCGGCCGCAAGCGCAAGGTGGCCGACCTGGACGACCTGTTTGGCGGCTTTGCTCGGGTCTATCGCGGAAACCTTGGCAAGAATGTTCTGTATGTTCTTGATGCACCACATCTTTTCGACCGCGAAGGTGGTCCCTACAGCGACCCGCAAGGGCGCGACTGGCGCGACAACCCCGAACGCTTTGCGGCGCTGTCCAGCGCCGCTGCGATGATCTGCGCCGATGGCATCGAAGGCTGGTTCCCGCAAATCATGCATTGCCATGACTGGCAGTCAGGTTTCGCGCCGCTATATCTGCGCGAACTTGGCGCGGGAGATCGCGTCGCCTCGCTGATGACCATTCACAACATCGCCTTTCAGGGCATCTGCCAGTCCAACATGATCGACACGCTGGGCCTTCCCCGATCTGGGTTCAACGAAAAGGGCTATGAGTTCTGGAACAATATCAGCGCGTTGAAGGCCGGTCTTGTCTATGCGGATAAGCTTTCGACGGTCTCGCCGACCTACGCGTCCGAGCTGATGACACCAGAGTTCGGCATGGGGCTCGACGGGCTGCTGCGTGAACGTCAGGAGGATCTGGTCGGTGTGCTCAACGGCATCGACGACGATCTCTGGACACCGCCCTATGCCACCCCCGCTGGCAAGGCCAAACACCGCGCCGCCCTGCGCGCGGAATTCGATCTGCCCGACTGGCCCGGCCCGGTCTGTGTGCTGGTGTCGCGGCTGACCGAACAAAAGGGGCTCGATATCCTGCTTCAGGCGCTGCCCGCGCTGCTGGATCGCGGCGGGCAGCTGGTGCTGCTGGGCTCTGGCGATCGCGAACTTGAACGCGCCTTCCTCGCCTTTGCGCAAAGCCATGCGGGCGTGGCGACGACCATCGGCTATGACGAAGCGCTGGCGCGTCGGATGATCGCCGGGGGCGATGCGATCCTCGTGCCCTCACGCTTCGAACCTTGCGGTCTGACCCAGCTTTACGGCTTGCGCTTTGGCACGCTGCCGGTGGTGGCGCTGACCGGCGGGCTGGCCGATACGGTGATCAACGCCTCGCCAGCCGGATTGGCCGCTGGATGTGCAACCGGCATTCAATTTCATCCACTTAATGCCCAATCTCTGGCTCAGGCGCTGATGTCTCTGGTCAAGCTGCACGCAGATCGGCCAGTGTGGAAACGGATGATGAAGAATGCCATGGCCTCTCCGGTCGGCTGGGAACACTCTGCCGCGACCTATGCCGCGCTCTATGCCGAGATGGTGAAAACCGTATGACCACACCCGAAATCCTCGCCGGACGCCCCACGCCTCTTGGGGCGAGCTTCGACGGGGATGGCGTCAATTTCGCCATTTTTTCGCAACATGCCCAGTCGATGCACCTGTGTCTCTTCGACGAGCACGGCATCGAAACCGCGCGGCTCGTCATGCCCGAACGCGACGGTGACATTTGGTATGGCCGCGTGCCCGGCATCACCCCGGGTCAGGCCTATGGCTACCGCGCTTCGGGGCCGTTTTCGCCGCGCGATGGCCACCGCTTCAACCCCGCCAAGCTGCTGCTTGATCCCTATGCGCACCGCCTGACCGGGCATCCAACGTGGAACGACGCGCTGATGGGCGGCGTCGAGGCGCCCGATCCACGCGACAGCGCCCGTTTCATGCCCAAAGGCGTGATCGAGGACACCACCTATGACTGGGGTCACCACGAGGCACCGCGCACCCCGCTTGAAGAAAGCGTGTTCTACGAGGCCCATGTGAAGGGACTGACCAAGCGCTTTCCGGACATCGAACATGCTGGCCATTTCCTTGGGCTTGCTTCCGATCCGGTGCTGGACCACCTGACCAAACTGGGTGTGACGGCGGTTGAGCTTTTGCCGGTACAGGCCTTTCTTAACGACAGATTTCTGGTCAAGAAGGGGCTGGTGAACTACTGGGGGTACCAGACCCTTGGGTTTTTCGCGCCCGAGCCGCGCTATCTCAGCCATGGCCGGCTCTGGGAATTCCAGTACATGGTGGCGCGGCTGCATTCGGCGGGGATCGAGGTCATTCTCGACGTGGTCTACAACCACACCTGCGAGGGCGACGAGAACGGCCCGACCTTCAGCTTCCGTGGTCTCGACAATCGCGCGTATTATCGTCTCCACGAAGACAAACGGTATTACATCAACGATACCGGCACCGGCAACACCGTGAACATCGAACACCCGATGGTGATGCGCATGGTGATGGACAGTTTGCGGTACTGGGCGACCACGATGGGCGTCGACGGCTTTCGCTTCGATCTGTGCTCGACCCTCGGGCGCACGCGCCATGGCTTTGACCCGAATTCCGCCTTCTTTAAGTCCATTCGACAAGACCCTGTTCTAGCGACGAAAAAGCTGATTGCGGAACCTTGGGACATTGGCCCCGGTGGCTATCAGCTTGGCAGCTATCCCACGCCGTTCTCGGAATGGAACGACCAATACCGCGACGGCGTGCGGCGGTTCTGGCGCGGCGATCTGGGCCATGTGCCGGTGCTGGCCGACCGCATCACCGGCTCTGCCGGAATCTTCGATCACTCCGGGCGGCACGCCACTTCTTCGGTGAACCTGCTGACAGCGCATGATGGCTTCACGCTGGTCGACGTGGTGAGCTACAATGAAAAGCACAACGAGGCCAACGGCGAAGACAACCGCGACGGCCATGGCGAGAATTACTCGGACAATTTCGGCATTGAGGGGCCGAGTGATGATGCCGCCATCAACGCCGCCCGCACGCAGCGCCGCCGCAACATGCTCGCGACCCTGCTGCTGAGCCAAGGCACCCCGATGATCCTTGCCGGAGACGAGATCGGCAACACGCAGCAAGGCAACAACAACGCCTACGCGCAGGACAACGAGATCGGCTGGCTGGACTGGGACGCAGCGGACCCGGACTTTGCCGAGTTCACGCGACGGCTGATCAGCTTCCGCAAATCCCATCCGATCTTGCGGCAGAAGCGCTTTCTTCACTCTATCGCTCGCAAGGTCGATGGGGTGATCGACCTGTTTTGGTGGCGCCCAGATGGCACCGAGATGACCCGTGCCGACTGGACAAATGGCCATTTGCACGTGCTGTGCGCCGAATTTCGCATGGCCAGTGGCACACCGCTTTATGCGCAGCGCGAAGAGGCGATCTATGTTGCCTTCAATGCCGGCGGCGCGGTCGAGCTGTCGCTCCCTGTCCTGACGGAGGGCTTCCACTGGGTGCGCCATATCGATACCGCAGAACCCGAGCTGTCCGCCGAACCGGTCGGGACTACCTACGCGATGAAGGCCGAATCCGTGATCGCGCTTGTCGAGGAGCCCGCATGACTGACCAATCGCTTGACGCACGCGCCGAACGTGCCGGAATCATGCCATCTTTCAAGGACTTGTTCGGCGAAACTCAGGTAACGACGGCAGAGACCAAAGCGGCGCTTCTGACCGCCATGGGGCTGGCCGATCGCGATCTTCCCGAACCGGCCAGCCTGCCGTTCTGGCATGTCTGCGAGCCTAGCCAGCCGGTGGGGATCGTCGCCCCCGAAGACTGGACGCTGACGCTTGAAGACGGCACCGAGCAGGAAGGCCGCGGCCCGCTGCCGACTTTGCCGCTGGGGCGTCATCTGCTGCAAAGCGCCGGGGCGCAGTGCTGGCTGCTCTGTGCGCCCGGCAAGCTGGACCTGCCGCCGCGTCTATGGGGCCTGATGGCACCGCTGGCCTGTCTGCGCAGCGCGGCAGAGGGCGGCCTTGGCAGCTATGATGACCTTGCGCAGCTGGCCGAGGCCGTCGGCGGCGCTGGCGGGGCCTTTGTCGGCATCAACCCGATCCATGCCGGGTTTCCCACCGAACCGGGCGGCTTCAGCCCCTACACGCCCTCGCACCGCCGCCGGTTCTCGCCGTTTTATCTGCCGACCGGCGCACAAGCGGCGCAGCCCGGCCCGATCCTGATCCTGCCCGAGGAACTCCCCGCCCGGCTTCACGCCCTTGAGGCAGAGTATCACGCCAGCGATCCCGGTGACGCCTTCGAGCGCTACCTCGCCCATGAGGGCGCGCCGCTGCACCAGTTCGCGACTCATCAAGCACTTTCGGAAAAGCTTGGAACCTATTGGGATAAATGGGATTCCGCCTATCAAGACCCAACGTCGGATCAGGTTGCCAAGGCCGCGCGCGATCTGGACGACAGGGTGCGCTTTCACGCATGGCTGCAATACCGCACCGAGGGCGCGCTTTCTGAGGCGCAATCGCGCGCGACAGCCTCGGGGATGCGCCTTGGCCTCTATCTCGATCTGGCGGTCGGCACCCATCCGTCTGGCGCTGAAACATGGGCCGACCGCGATAATTTCGCCTTTGGTGCCAGCCTTGGCGCGCCGCCCGACGCCATCGCGCCGCAGGGGCAGAACTGGCATCTGGCGCCCTTCAACCCGCGGCATCTTGAAAAGACCGGCTTCGAGGCGCTGGCCCTGACCCTGCGCCAGCAGCTGCGGTTCAGCGGCGCGCTGCGCATCGATCACATCCTTGGCTTCGAGCGCGCCTATTGGGTGCCCGACGATTCGCCCGGCGCCTATGTCACCATGCCGCGCGAGGCGATGCTGGCCATCGCCCGCATGGAGGCGGCGCGCGCCGGGGCGGTGATCGTCGGCGAAGATCTTGGCGTGATCCCCGACGGCTTGCAGCAATCGCTGATCGACAGCGGCATCCTTGGCTGTCGTCTGACCATGTTCGAACACGCGGGCGATCCGCCGTGGTACAAAGCGCCGCAGGATTATGACGAAGGCGTCATCGCCAGCTTTTCCTCGCATGATCTGCCGACCTGGAAAGGCTGGCGTGATGGGCGCGAGGTCAAGACCCGCGTCGAGCTTGGCATCACCCCGGCGGAATATCTCGATGACACGCTGGCCTGGCGCGGGCGCGAGGTCGCGAGCTTTGACGGCGCGACCGAACCTTACCGCGAAGATGCGCCGGCGGACGGGCTCGAGGCGCTGGCAAGCTTCCTTGCGGCGACGTCTGCGCGTATGGTCGCCATTCAGGTCGAAGATATTCTCGAGATGGAGCACCAGCCCAACCTGCCCGGCACTGTCTGGGAATACCCCAACTGGCGCCAGCGCCTTCCGGTGGGTGTCGATGGCATCGCCAACGCACCCCTGCTTGCAAAGACCGCCCGGATCATGAAACGTGCCGGGCGTTAGGAGACGACCATGACGACAATCCGAACCATCCCCACAGAGCCGATCGACGGCCAGAAACCCGGCACCTCGGGCCTGCGCAAGAAGACCGTGGTCTTTCAGGGGCACCATTATCTGGAAAACTTCATCCAGAGCACCTGGAACGGCATCGGCGGGGTCAAAGGTAAGACCTTAGTGCTCGGCGGCGACGGTCGCCATTTCAACAGCCAGGCGGCGCAGGTGGTGATCCGCATGGCCGCAGCGGGCGGTGCCAAGAAGATCATCGTCGGCAAGCGGGCGCAGCTGTCGACCCCGGCCGCCTCGCATCTGATCCGCAAGCATGGCGCGGATGGCGGCATCATCCTGTCGGCCAGCCACAATCCCGGCGGGGCGAACGGCGATTTCGGCGTCAAGTACAACATCTCCAACGGCGGGCCAGCGCCCGAGAGCGTGACCGCCAGCATCTATGATGCCACCAAGGTCATCAGCGAATTCCAGATCCTCGAGGCACAGGATGTCGGTCTGCGCATTCCCGAGACGGTGATGCTGGGCGACATGGAAATCGAGATCGTCGACAATGTCGCCGATTACGCCGCCCTGATGCAGGAGCTGTTCGATTTCGATGCCATCACCGGGCTGTTCAAGAGCGGCTTCCGGATGCGCTTCGATGCGATGCATGCGATCACCGGGCCCTATGCGCAGACCATCTTCGAAGACATGCTCGGCGCGCCGCCGGGCACGGTGATGAACGCCCTGCCGCTGCCGGATTTCGGCGAAGGCCATCCCGACCCGAATCCGACTTGGGCCAAGACGCTCTGGGACGAGATGATGTCCGACACCGGCCCCGATTTCGGCGCCGCCTCGGACGGTGACGGCGATCGCAACATGATCATCGGACGTCAGGCTTATGTCTCGCCCTCCGACAGCCTCGCGGTGCTGGCGGCGAATGCCACGCTGGTGCCCGGCTACAGGGATGGGCTCAAGGGCGTGGCGCGTTCGATGCCGACAAGTCAGGCGGTGGACCGCGTGGCGGCAAAGCTCGGCATCGATTGTTACGAGACCCCGACCGGCTGGAAATTCTTCGGCAACCTGCTGGATGCGGGCCGGGCCACCCTGTGCGGCGAGGAAAGCTTTGGCACCGGCTCCGACCATGTACGCGAAAAGGATGGCGTCTGGGCGGTGCTGTTCTGGCTTAACATCCTTGCGGTCAAAGGCGGCTCGGTGGCCGATCTGCTCAAGGCGCATTGGGCCGAATACGGGCGCAACTACTATTCGCGCCACGATTACGAAGGCGTCGATAGCGACGCCGCCAGCGCGCTGATGGATCACGTGCGCGGCCAGCTTGCCAGCCTGCCGGGCAGCACCTTTGGCACACTGACGGTCGAGACCGCCGACGAGTTCGCCTATGACGATCCGGTCGATGGCTCGCGCTCCGAAGGTCAGGGCCTGCGCATCGCTTTTGCCGGAGGTGGCCGCGTCGTGCTGCGCCTGTCGGGCACCGGAACCGAAGGCGCAACCCTGCGCGTCTATCTCGAGAAGGTCGAGGAAGACCCGGCCAAGTTTGCTCAGGATCCGCAGGAAGCCCTGGCCGAGACCATCGCAGCAGCCGAAGCCATCGCCGGGATCAAGGCCCGCACCGGACGCGACGCGCCCGATGTGATCACCTGATCGCGTGGACACGCTGCGTGCCATCGGGCTGATGGTGGTCGCAATGGCGTTTCTCGCGCTGAGCGACGCCTTCCTGAAACTTGCCTCGGGCTATGCATCCCCGGGGCAGGTCATGGTGATGCTCAGCGTCGGAGGAACGCTGCTCTTCGTTCTGGTCGCCCGCCTGCGCCGCGTGCCCTTGTCACTGAACGATCTGCGTCACCCAAGGATCATCCTGCGCAACCTGTGCGAGATGATCGGCGCAATCGGCATGGTGATCGGTCTGGCAAAGATCCCCCTGTCGCTGATGGCCGCGATCATGCAGACCGCGCCGCTGGTGGTGACACTTGGCGCGGCAGCGATCCTGCGCGAGCCGGTGGGCTGGCGTCGCTGGACGGCCATCGCGGTCGGGCTCACGGGCATGTTGATGGTGATCCGCCCGTTCGGCGCGGCGTTTACCGGCTGGGAGATCTTTCCGGTGATCGGCGTCACCGGGCTTGCCGCCCGCGATCTGGTGACCCGCACACTGCCCCCCTCGATGCCGTCGCTCGCGGTCAGCGCCTACGGCTTCGCCGCCGTAGCGCCCGCCGGGCTGGCCGTGCTGCTGATCAGCGGCGCGCCGATCTCGACCGCCCCCATGGCGTTCGGTTTTATGGCCTGCGCCGTTGTCGTCACCGCGATTGGATATCTCGCGGTGACATCGGCCATGCGCATGGCACCGGTCTCATCGGTCTCGCCCTTCCGCTACACACGGCTGGTGTTTACCGCCGGGCTCGGCATGGCCATTTTCGGCGAACGGCCAGATGGCTGGACATGGGCCGGCGCGGCGCTGATCCTCTGCGCCGGGCTCTACAGCTTCCTGCGCGAACACCGCCTCGCCCGCCAGCAATTCGAGCTCCTGCACCCCTGACGCCCCCTGCAACGCTGGGAACACTAGCGCCGCGCCCCGGCTTCATCTTGCCCGGTAAACTCCGGGGGGAGCGCGCAGCGCGGGGGGCTGGCCCCCCTCGGCGCTGGACAAGCGCGCACGCGGCCACTACCGCTTGATCCATGGACATCGCCTTTTACGTCACCGCCTTTGCCACGCTTTTCGTGGTGATCGACCCAATCGGGCTGGCCCCGGTCTTCATCGCGCTGACCCAAGGCGCCGATGCGCGCCATCGCCGCGTTCTTGCGCTGCGCGCCTGCATCATCGCCGCCGGCATCCTGATGCTGTTCACCTTCTTCGGCGAAGCGGTGCTGGGCTTCATCGGCATCTCCATGCCGGCCTTCCGCATCGCGGGCGGCATCCTGTTGTTCATCACCGCCCTCGACATGCTGTTCGAACGCCGCAGCAAGCGGCGCGAGGACAAGGCGGGCGAAGACGGCGCCCTGCCGGACCCGTCGGTGTTTCCCATCGCCATCCCGCTCATCGCCGGGCCGGGCGCCATCGCCACAATGATCCTGCTTGCCGGGCAGACCGATGGCGCGCTTGGCGTCGCCGGGGTGATCGGCGTGATGCTGAGCGTCCTCGCCATCGTGCTGCTGCTCTTCCTGACCTCTGGCCCGATCGAGCGCGCGCTGGGCCATACCGGCATCGTGGTGGTGACGCGGCTGCTGGGCATGTTGCTGGCGGCGCTGTCGGTGCAATTCGTGCTCGACGGGCTCAGCAACGTCGGCGCGCTTGGCTGACAGGCCCTGCGCCCCCATATATGTCTGGTCCGCCAAGGAGCCTTACGTGAGCCAGCATGACGTCGCCCGCCTGATCTACCTCGGCCTGCTTGTCCTCGTGATCGGCGGCGGCCTGTTCCTGAGCAAGCGCCTGACCCCGGGCCGAAAACTGCACTATCTGGGTTCCTGGGCGCTGATCTTTCTCGGGGTGATCGTCGCGGTCGGGCTGTGGCAGGATGTGCGCGCCACGGTCCTGCCGCAGCAAGCGGTCTTTGCCGAAGTCGGCCGGATCGAGCTACCCCGCGCCCCCGATGGGCATTATTACGTCTCGCTCGAGATCAACGGGGCACCGACGCGCTTCGTGGTCGACACCGGCGCCACCGGGATGGTGCTGACCCGCCGCGATGCCGAGCGCGCCGGGCTTGATGTCGACGCGCTGCTGTTCCGGGGCGAAGCAAGCACCGCGAACGGCCCTGTGCGCACGGCGCCTGTCACGCTGGATGAGGTGGCGCTTGGCCCCTTCAACGACACGAACCTGCGCGCATATGTCAACGAGGGAGAGATGACCACCTCGCTGCTTGGCATGAGCTATCTGCAACGCTTCGAGCGGCTTGAGATCTCGTCAGGCCGCATGGTTCTGGAGCGCTGAGCTACTGCGCCGGGGAGACGACGCCGCACAGGCGGCGAAATACAAGCCACCCCCCCCAGCCCGCGGACGCCGACACAAGGATCGCCGTAGCCATCGGCCCCGCGCTGCCGGTTCCGGCCAGCGCCACCAGCGTCGATGTCGCAAAGGCCAGCCCGAATTGCAGCGCACCGATGCCAGCGCTGCCAAGCCCCGCAGCCCCGGCGGCCCCCGCCATCGCGATGCTCATCACATTGGCCGACAGCAGGCCGACCAGCCCCAGCGACAGCCACAGCGGCACCACCAGCACCCAGAGCACGGACGTGCCCGACACCCCAAGCAGCAGCGCTGCGGTCAGCACGAACAGCGGCAGCCCCCGCGCCACGATCTGCTCTGGCTCGTAGCGGTTCAACAGCCATGTGTTGATCTGGCCAAAGATCACCATCGCCGAGGCGATCAACCCGAACAAAAGCCCGTAAGCCTGGCTCGACAGCCCGAACGCGCCCTGAAACACCCCCGAAGAGCCGGTGATGAAGGCAAAGATCGACGCCTGCACGCAGGCCGTCACCAACGCTGGCAGGATGAAGGCGGGAGTGCGGCACAGGCCCGCAAGGCGGCGCAGGGTACCGCCAATGGCAGCCTTGTTGCGTTTGTCCGCCGGCAGGGTCTCGGGGATCACCACCTGCGTCAGCACCAGCGCGAAGAGCCCCACCAGAACCAGCGCCACGAAGATCGAGCGCCAGCCAAGCAGCGTCAGCAGCAACGAGCCAAGGAACGGCGCAAGGATCGGGCCCAGCGTCATCAGCATCACCAGAACGGTCATCACCTGCGCCGCGCGCCGCCCCTCGTAGAGATCGGTCACCACGGCCCGCCCGACCACCATGCCCGCACAGGCCCCAAGCGCCTGAACGAAGCGCAGCGTGTTGAACACCACGATATTGTCGGTCAGCAGCAACCCGATCGACGCCAGCGTGAACACCGCCACCCCGATCAGCAGCGGCCCTTTGCGCCCTGCCACGTCGATCATCGGCCCCACGATCAGCTGGCCGACACAAAGCCCGAGAAAGAACAGAGACAGCGACAATTCCGCGCCCGCGGAACTGGTGTTCATCGCTTCGGCCAGAGGCTCCATCGCCGACAGGTACATGTCGGTCGCCAACGGCGGAAACATGGCCAACAACGCCAGAACGATGGTAATCATAGTGGCTTTCATGCCGGTGGGGCTGAGCATCTGGATCTCCGATGTGACGCGCTTTGGCTCCATTTATTGACCGTAGTCCATAAATGCAACCGATAAAATTGACTGCAGTCTTGTAATGGGTATTTTCAACCCGCTCGCCTCGGTGTATGCCGCGTTCATGACCACAAATGATTCCAGCAAACGCAACGGGCCCGGACGCCCGCGCGACGCAGAGGCCGCGGATGCGCTCAAGGCCGCCGCAATCCGGTTGGTACGCGACCGCGGCTATTCCCGTGTCACCATCGGCGCGCTCACCGATGCCGCCGGCGTGTCGCGCCAGACGCTATACAATCGCTGGCCGTCCAAGGCGGAACTGGTGATGGATGCGTTTTACGACGCCGCAAGCGTGAACGTGCCCAATCCCGGCCCGGACGTGCCGGGAGAGACCGCCTTGACGCAGTTCCTGTCGGAAATCTTTGAACACCTGAAGCGCGACGGCGACTGCCTGCGCAGCCTCGTGGCCGCCGCGCAGGATGATACCGATTTCCGAGACGTCTTCTGGCAGCGCTTCGTCGCGCCGCGGTCCACAATCGTCAAGGATCTCCTGCGTCGCTCGCAAACCCGCGGAGAGCTTGCGCCAGATCGCGACATCGACATCCTCTCCAACATGATCCACGGGGCGTTCTGGTACCGATCGCTTAACGGGCAGCCGCTGGGCGTGCGCGAGGCGCAGCTGATTGCACGCGACGTCTTTCGCCAATAACCGCGGCTTGTGACTTCCCCCCGCCCTGGCCTATCTAGGGGGCAGATGCGGCAAGGAGACATGGCGTGCAGATCTTTGTTGGGCTGGGCAACCCCGGCGCGAAATACGCCGGAAACCGGCACAATATCGGCTTTATGGCGATGGACCGGATCGCGCAGGATCACGGCTTTTCACCGTGGCGCGCGCGGTTTCAGGGCGAGGTCGCCGAGGGCCGTCTTGGCGGTGACAAGTTGCTGTTGCTCAAGCCCGCGACCTTCATGAACCTGTCAGGCCAGTCGGTCGGCGAAGCCATGCGGTTTTTCAAGCTCGAGCCCGGCGATGTCACGGTGTTCCACGACGAGCTCGATCTTGCGCCCGGCAAATGCCGGGTCAAAACCGGGGGTGGCCATGCCGGTCACAACGGGTTGCGCTCGATCCATGCCCATATTTCCGAAGCCTATCACCGCGTCCGGCTTGGCATCGGCCATCCGGGGCGCAAAGAGGCGGTCGCGGGCTATGTGCTGCATGATTTCCCCAAGGCCGAGCAAGACTGGCTTGATGATCTGATGCGCGGCATCTCGGACGGGGCCGATGCGCTGGCGTCCGGCGACCGGTCGAAATTTCTGAATGCCGTGGCATTGCGGGTCAATCCGCCGCGCTCGTCAACCACCCCGGCCAAGCCGCCCGCCCCAAAGGACGCCCCTGCCGTGGAAAGCGCCGAAGATCCGCGCTCGCCGCTGCAGAAGCTCGCCGACAGGTTCCGCTAAGCGTATCATGCTGGACAGCCGCGCAGCGCTTTGACAGGCTGCGCCGCGAGGAGGCCGACGCCATGCCAGTCAAAGACCCGTCGCTGAACGTGCTGAACCGAGCGCTGGAACCCTGTTCCACCGCGCCGCTTACTGGCTATTTCCGGGATGGTCATTGCAACACCTGCCCCGAAGACAGCGGCAGCCATACGGTCTGCGTGGTCGTGACGGCGGAATTCCTTGCCTTTTCAGCCTATGTCGGCAACGACCTCAGCACCCCGCGCCCGGAATTCGGCTTCGCGGGGCTGAAACCCGGGGATTGCTGGTGCCTCTGCGCCATCCGCTTCCTGCAAGCCCATGACGAGGGCTGCGCCCCGAAAGTCCGGCTGGCCTCGACCCATCGCCGCGCGCTCGAGATCGTGCCGCTTGGCGTTTTGAACCAGCATTCGATCTGACGGCTCACGCCTTTGGAAGCAGGCGCGCCTCGACCTGACCGTCGAGCAATTCGTCGATGAACAGGCTGAGCAATTGCGTGCGGCCCGACACCCCCGCCTTGCGATAGATCGCGTTGGTCTGCGCCTTGACCGTGCCATCCGACACACCGCGCATCCGGGCAATCTCGGCGATGGGAAACCCTTTGATCGCCATCATCGCCACATCGCGTTCCGCTGGGGTCAGGGACCAGTCGGCAAAGCGTTCTTCGAGCACATCGAGAAACGCACCGGAGGCAAGGCGCAGGCTGTCCTCGGCCTTGTCGCGGGCACTCAGCGAGCGCAGCAGCAGCTTCGCCGTGACCGCAACGCCGATCAGCAAGCCAACCGCCGCGCCGATTTCGATCAGCTCGTAAAGCTGCCAGTCGATCGGGGCGATCCGAAGCCCCAGAAGCGATGACAGGATGTCGTAAAGGAAGAACCCGGTACAACAAAGCTGGACCGCAAGAAGCACGACAAACACGCTGCGCTCGGCCACTCTGGCACCGCTCACGGGGCGGGCATCAGGCGCCGCCCCCGTCCCCAAGGCCACCGCATATTCGCGCGCCTTGGCCCGCCAGATGGTAGCGCCGCGCAACCACGAGAAATCGATCATGTCGTATCTTTGCCTTGTCGCCGCTATTGCGCCAGCCCCGAAGGCCGCCCGCCCGGCTCGGGCGGATGGCCGCCGGTCGAAGTCGGGCGATCCCTCGGCCCCGACGGCGGATTTCCCCTGGCCCGTTGCCCGCCGCGATCGCCATCACGCTCGTCAGGAAGGCGCCGGCGCGTGACATAGTCTCGAAGGATGACGCCAGTGGATGGGTTCAGAACGACTTCACGCAGGATGTCGCCGCGCTGTGCCCGGAACCGAAGGCGGCCCAGCAATGTCCTGCGAATATCGAGCACTTCGAACCCGTCGACGGCCAGATGCTCTACGACATCCTCGGCATCGGATTGCGCCATGGCATCTGCTGGCAACAGGGCCAACACCGTCGCAAATCCGCATATGCAAAGAAACCCGCGCAACTGCATCTGCTCAGCCGGCAATCCGCCAAAGCCCGTTTTCCGGGCGTGGCTCTGCCTTGGTCGCGCCAACCGTATCGCCCGCACGGCGCACCCGGGTAGATTTTGACATGATCTTGGTGGTGCAATCGCCGATCGTCACCGACGTCACGGTCTGCTGCGTTGTCCAAACCGGCGTCACCGCGAGCGTCACTACAGACCTCGTGACCTTTGCAGTCTTTGCACGCATGATGACCTCTTGCCTCGGCTTTGCCTTTATAACGCACCAACTGCCACCTCGTTCAGGGATGCGCCACAGTTAAGTTGTGGCCGTTCGCTGCGCACCCGAAAGACCGGGATAAAATGCCGGATGGTCGGTCCCAAATGGGGGCTTCACACCGGCACTGAATGACCCTCGATCCGGAGGATCACCCGAGGAGCCTTTCACGGGGACATGTGAGAGGCACGCAGCGAACGACGACCGGCGGGGGGACCGGCCTGATGATCACAGCACATCCGTGCGGCCTGCAAAATCAGCCGCGGGTTTAGAAATCCGGGATAAACCAAAGTTTATGCCATTATTTCGGGCGGCATTGCGCCAGAATAGCGTTTCGGTGACAAGGGTTGCAGATAGCAAAGCGGGCGTTACCATGTCGGGGCGTTCCCGGTTTGATCGCGTCGCCACGAAGGGTCCAAGCCATGTTCGTACCGTTCTTCGAAGCCCTCCGCAGCGCGCAGGTTCCCGTAAGTCTGCGCGAATACCTGACGTTCCTCGACGCGATGAAGGCCGGGCTGGCCACCTATGACGTCGAGGGTTTTTACTACCTTGCCCGCGCCTCGATGGTGAAGGACGAGCGCCATCTCGACCGCTTTGACCGTGCCTTTGCCGAAGCCTTTCGCGGCATCGACGCGCTGACACCCACCGAGATGCTCGAAGCGCTCGAACTCCCCGCCGACTGGCTGCGCAAAATGGCCGAAAAGCACCTGAGCCCCGAAGAGCGCGCCGAGATTGAGGCGCTTGGCGGGTTCGACAAGCTGATGGAGACGCTGAAGCAGCGGCTCGAAGAGCAGGAGGGCCGCCATCAGGGAGGCAACAAATGGATCGGCACAGCTGGAACCTCGCCCTTTGGCGCCTACGGCTTCAATCCCGAAGGCGTGCGCATCGGGCAAAAGGAAAGTCGCCATCGCCGCGCCGTCAAGGTCTGGGACAAGCGCGAATTCCGCAATCTCGACGATTCCGTCGAACTGGGCACGCGCAACATCAAGGTGGCGCTGAAACGGTTGCGCAAATGGGCGCGGGACGGGGCGCATCAAGAGCTCGACCTTGATGGCACCATTCGCGCCACCGCCGAACATGGCTACCTTGACGTAAAGACCCGCCCCGAACGGCGCAACGCCGTCAAGCTGGTGCTGTTCCTCGATGTCGGCGGGTCGATGGATATGCATATCCGCGTGGTCGAAGAGCTGTTTTCGGCCGCCAGATCGGAATTCAAGCATCTGGAGCACTACTATTTTCACAACTGCCTGTATGAGGGCGTGTGGCGTGACAATCGCCGCCGCTGGGATGCCCAGATTCCGACCTGGGAGATCCTCAACACCTATGGCCCCGATTACAAATGTGTTTTCGTCGGTGATGCGTCGATGTCCCCCTATGAGATCGCCTATCCGGGCGGCGCCACCGAGCATTGGAACGCCGAGACCGGGCAGGTCTGGCTGGAGCGCGCCAAAGCGCAATGGCCCGATCATCTGTGGATCAACCCGGTGCCCGAAAGCCACTGGAGCTATACCCAGAGCATCGACATGATCCGCGAGATCTTTGACGATCGCATGGTGCCGATGACGCTTCAGGGCATCGAACGCGGTATGCGGGAGTTGACGCGATGATCCTTGGCGTCGATGCGGGCGGCTCGACCTGCCGGCTTGCGCTGAAGAGCGGCGCGCAGCGCTTTGACGTGACCCTCGGTCCCTGCAACGTGACCAGCGATTTCGACGGGGCGATCGCGGTGCTTTTGACGGGCTTGGAGCAACTTGCAGCGCAGGCCGGGGTGACGCTGTCGGCGCTGGCGCCCTGCCCGGCGTGGCTGGCCCTCGCTGGCGTCACCGGGCCTGCGATGGCCGAACGAGTGCGCGCCGCGCTACCATTGACGCGCGCGATTATCGATGAAGATCGCCGCGCCGCGCTTGTCGGCGCGCTCGACGCACGCGACGGCTGCCTCGTCGGCATCGGCACCGGGAGCTATCTGGCGCGCCAGCACAACGGCGGCTTCGCAACGCTTGGTGGGCACGGGCTTGTCTTGGGCGACGAAGCATCGGGCGCATGGCTCGGGCGTGAGTTGCTGGTCTATGCGCTGCGCGCGCACGACCGGCTGGAACCGCCGACGCCGCTGGCAAAGCTCATTCTGGGCGAATTGGGCGGTCCGGCAGGGGTCGTCGATTTTGCCCAAAACGCCCGCCCGGCGCAATTCGCCGCGCTCGCGCCGCGCATCCTGCGGTCTGAAGATCCGGCAGCGATGACGCTGATGCGACGCGGCTGCTCTTGGCTGACAACCGGGCTGAACGCCCTTGGCTGGCGACCCGGAGAGCCGATCTGCCTTGTCGGAGGCATTGCCCCCAGCTACGCGCCCTGGCTTCCCCGCGACATGGCCGACGCCCTCATCGACCCGGCCGGCAACGCGCTGGATGGTGCCCTGACGCTGGCACGCCGAACGGGCGAAACAAGACCGCCGCAGAGCGAAAGCATCTGCGGCGGCTGAAAAATCATCCTGCGAAGAGAGGGTTACTCTTCGATGAAATCATCGTCTTTGCTATCGGATTCCGACATGTGAAAATCAAGCCCATGGGCGGCGCGGATCTTGTCCTCGACTTCGATCGCCATGTGAGAGTTTTCGCGCAGGAAGTTCTTGGCGTTCTCACGCCCCTGCCCGATCCGCTCATCCCCATAGGAATACCATGCGCCGGACTTGTCGATCACCCCCGCCTTGACACCAAGATCGAGCAGTTCGCCCATCTTAGAGATGCCCTCACCGTACATGATGTCGAATTCCACCTGCTTAAACGGCGGCGCCACCTTGTTCTTGACGACCTTGACACGGGTCTGGTTGCCGACAACCTCGTCGCGATCCTTGATCGACCCGATGCGGCGAATGTCGAGGCGCACCGAACTGTAGAACTTCAGCGCATTGCCGCCGGTCGTGGTCTCGGGCGAGCCGAACATCACGCCGATCTTCATACGGATCTGGTTGATGAAGATCACCATGCAGTTCGACCGGCTGATCGACCCGGTCAGCTTGCGCATCGCCTGACTCATCAGACGCGCGTGAACGCCGACGCTTGAATCGCCCATGTCGCCTTCGAGTTCGCTCTTGGGCGTCAGCGCCGCCACGGAGTCGACAACCACAAGGCTGACCGCACCAGAGCGCACCAGCGTATCGGTGATCTCGAGCGCCTGCTCGCCAGTGTCGGGCTGCGAAATCAGCAGATCATCGAGATTGACACCAAGCTTTTTGGCATATTGCGGATCGAGGGCGTGTTCTGCGTCGACAAACGCACAGACGCCGCCCTTTTTCTGCTCTTCCGCCACGACATGCAGCGTCAGCGTGGTCTTGCCCGAGCTTTCGGGACCGTAAATCTCGATGATGCGCCCTTTGGGCAGGCCGCCAATTCCAAGAGCGATATCCAGACCGAGCGATCCGGTGGAGGTCGATTCGATATCTTTGAGGGCGTTCTCACCGCCGAGCTTCATGATGGAGCCCTTGCCGAACTGCCGTTCGATCTGGGCCAACGCCGAATCCAGCGCCTTCTGTCGGTCCGCGTTGCGCTTTCTATCCATATTGAGAAGATCTGCCGTTGCCATGTATCTCGATCCTTATTCCACACCCGGGGTGGGGCGGCAATCGCTGCTTTCGTTCGCCGCTTGTTCTCGATAAGATGAGATCAAAAGGAGAACATTTCAAGTTAAATTTTCATAGACCATCCTGTTCCGAGGAGGTTAAGAAGTTATTGACGGCAGACGGAATTCGAAAGGACCGCGCGTGCTGGTGTTCTGGAATGCACGACTGGTGATGCTTGCGGTTCCCAAAACGGGCAGTTCAGCCTATGAACGCGCGTTGGCGCCGCATGCATCGATGAGCGTTCTCGATCCGCCAGAGCTGAAACATGCGCCGGTTTATCGCTACAACAGATTTTTTCGTCCGATGTTCGACAAGATGGACCGGCCGGACATGGAGCTGATGGCGGTCTTGCGCGAGCCGATATCCTGGCTCGGTTCCTGGTATCGGTATCGGCAGCGGTCCTTTTTGGATGGCAAGCCGGTCTCGACCAAGGGGCTGACCTTCGATGATTTTGTCGACGCTTACGCCGGCGGCGATCGGCCGGCCTTCGCCAATGTTGGAAGTCAGGCAAAGTTTATTGAACCTCGGCCCAACGGAACCGCCGTAAGCCATCTTTTCCGATACGAGAATCAGGCGGCCATCCTCGCCTTTCTGGAAAACCGCATCGGTCAGTCGATTGAGCTGCCCCGCGCCAATGTATCGGCGGCGATGCCACTTGATCTCAGCCCACGCGTCGAGGCGAAGCTACGCCGCAATTGCGCAGCGGACTTTGCCGCGTGGGAACGCGCGACATGAGCTTTGGGGTCAGTTCAGCTGAAGATGTACCGTTTCGGTCAACTGGTTGAGCGAGAACGGTTTCGGCAAGAAAATCGAATTGGGCACTTGGGCCTCACCTTCCGCAAAGACATCTTCCGCATAACCAGAGACAAAGACGACGCGGGTCCCCGGGCGTTGCTTCAAGGCTTCGCGGACCCAGCTTGGCCCATCCATGCCCGGCATGACCACATCGGTCACGAAAAGATCGATCTTCATATCACGGTCTTCGAGCAATTCGAGCGCCTCTTCGGCGGTTCCGGCCTCGTGGACCGTGTAGCCGCGCATCCTCAAGGCGCGCGCCGCGAAAGCCCGCACAGGTGCCTCGTCTTCAACCAGTAGGACGACGCCACTACCTGTTTGCGGCATCTTGCGTTTTTCAACGACTTTTTCCGGAAGCTGCGCGGTGACAGGCATCTCGTAAGCGGGGAAGAGCAACGAAAAACTGCTGCCTTCGCCAACCGCGCTGTCGACAAAGATGAAACCGCCGGTCTGCTTCACGATACCATAGACCGTTGACAGCCCGAGGCCGGTCCCCTCGCCAGTGCGCTTTGTCGTGTAGAACGGCTCGAACACCTTCTGGAGTTTGTCTTGTGGAATGCCGACGCCTTGGTCAGACACCCGAACGACGGCATATTGACCCGGCTCGACAATGGCCCGATCGCGTTGCAGCGGTTCCATCAAAGTACGGCACTCTGTCTCGATGTGGATTTCCCCGCCATCGGGCATCGCGTCGCGCGCGTTGACGACGAGGTTCATCATCACCTGCTCAAGCTGACGCCTATCGCCGCGAATGGTTGGCAGGACCGGGTCGTGAGACAGCGTCAGCTGCACCTTCTCGCCGACAAGCCGGTTCAGCAGGTGGGTCAGATCAGACAGCGTGTCACGAAGATCGAGGATCTCCGGGCGCAGCGTCTGCTTGCGTGAAAACGCCAGAAGCTGACCGACCAAAGCCGCCGCGCGATTGGCGTTCTGGTTGATCTGGACCAGATCGCAATAATCCGGGTCGCCCTGATCGTGACGCAGCAGCAGCAGATCGCAATGACCTGAGATTGCCGTCAGGAGGTTGTTGAAATCATGCGCGACGCCACCGGCAAGCTGTCCGATCGCCTGCATCTTCTGGCTCTGCACGAACTGGGCTTCGAGGGTCTTCAGCTCCGTCGCATCATTCAGAACCGCGACCAGTTCCGGCATCCCGTCGATCCGGACCCGTGTCAGCGTTACCTGTACGAATATCTCGCGATCTGATCGGGTCAGCCTGAGAAACTCCGACCGGTGCAACCCGCGCCCCGCCGCCGCTTCAGAGATCCAGCCGCGGATCGAACGCCCGAGCCCCTCCATGAACTCGGACATGTTGCGCCCATCGGCGCGCTCGGCATCCAGCAGCTTGCAGGCCCCGGGATTGGCGCGCAGGATCGTCCCGTCCGGACTGAGCCGCAGCAACGGGACCGGCAGATCATCGAACCCGTCTGCCGCAGAGCTTTCTGCGACCACCGGTTCGATGGCGTCGAGAATGACCTCCTGCCGCCCGATCCCGGTGTCAACGCAGCGCACGCTGTAGCCTTTCGACCCTTCGGGCGTGATGAAGTGATGAACATGGCCATTCTGCAGCGGCGGATCCTCGAGCACCTCGTCGAGACGCTTGATCCGACGCCCCAGCACCACCCTCGCGCGGCCGTTCATGTAGAGCACAGCCCCGCTGCGGCCAAGCGTCAGCACCGGTGGTTCATGCAGCGCATCTTGGCCCTCAGCAGGCAGGGTGTCGGATTCAAACCGCCACAACCAGTTCGACTGGTCTAGCCGGCGCAACGACAAAGCGGTGCGCGGCTCGCCCGAAGCAGACGCCTCGCGGGCAAATCCGGAGCTTTCCGATTGCATTCCAAGCCGATGAATCAACCCAACCGCGTTTGAAATGCGGGTCGCCAGAAGGTCTGAAAGTGGCTCTCCGACGGTGGCACGCAACTGTTCGATCGCAGCCGGGTTCGCATAGGTGATCGTCAGCGAGGCATCCGTTGACAGCGTCGGCACATGATCGTCGCCAGCAAAGCGTCGGATCGCGGCGTAGGAGGCACGCACCCGCCCCTGCTGCACGAGATAGCCGATCGCCGAAATCATGCCCATCGCAGCAAAGGCCGTTGCGGCGGCCAGAAACGCCCCCCGGAAGGCGGCTTCGGCGGCAACCACAGCAACACCGCCGCAAATCAGCGCCAGCACCAGCAGCATCGCCGCACTGCGCAGCACATCGGGTGTCCACTGCGATCTGCGGCGCATCGTTGGCACAACTTCGGACACGTTGCTCCCTTTCCTCTCCTCAGACCGATGTGTCATCGCACGGCAGGGATTAACCAAAAGTAAATCACCGCAAGATTACATCCACAAGTTGCACCTGACGAGGGAAAAGCCGCGCTAAAATGGAAGTATTACAACGAACCCGCCGTCAGGCCGGCGCTGTCAGGCAGGTCAGAAAGAACCCGTCCCCGCCATCCGAGGGCAGGAACTGCCGCTGAAACGTCACCTCCCAACCGGGCATATCGGCGGTGAATTGCGCAATTCGATCCGTGTTTTCGGGATCGAGCATCGAGCAGGTTGCATAAGCGAGCGTGCCGCCAGCTGCGACCAACGGCGCAGCCCGCTGCAGAATGTCGGACTGGATGTCGGTCAGCTCGCGCAGGCGTTCGGCGGTCAGGCGCCACTTGCCTTCAGGCGCGCGCCGCCATGCACCTGCCCCGGAACAGGGCACGTCGCAGAGCACGACATCATAGCGGCCCTGCGGCTTGGCAACCACCCGGATCTGTGCCCCGGCACGCTGGGCTCGGGCGGGCAGATCCTTCATTCGGGCCGGATCGGCATCATGCGCATCGACCGCCCCGCCACTGTGCGCCGCCATCGCCAGCGCCTTGCCGCCACCGCCCGCGCAATAATCCAGCACCCGCGAGCCGGGCTCAAGCGGCAGCGCAAGCGCGATGGCCTGGCTGGCCACGTCCTGCAATTCGACCAGCCCATCGAGATAAGCCTTTGATCGCGCAACGCCGCGCGCGCCGCCCGTCACCTCGAGCGCGGTCTGCGCCAGCGGATGCGCCACGCTCTCGATGCCTTCAGCGGCCAGCAGCGCCTGCGCCTCGGGCACCGAAAGCTTCGCGGTGTTGACCCGAAGATACACCGGCGCGCGCTGCCTCAGCGCCAGAGCCGAGGGTTCCGCCGCATCGCCAAGACTTTGGGTCCAGACATCGGCGAGCCAGTCCGGCAGGTCCAGCGCCTCGGCCCCTTCGGGCGTGCGTCCGGCGGCGTGTTCGGCGTCGCTCAGCGGCTCTGGCGCATGGCCCTCGCCGGTAAACAGGCTGTCCGGGTCAATCCCGGATTGCCGCAGCAAACCCAGCATCCGCCCCCGCCCGGTGTCAGCCCCACCTTGCGCCGCCGTCGAACGCCAGCGCCGCAGCACGTCAAAGACGTGATCGCGCACCGCAGCGCGGTCCTTGGACCCGGCATAGCGGGCCCCGCGCGACCAGCCGAGCAGGGCCTGCTCGGCAGCCGCGCCCGAAGCGATGCGGTCCAGAATCTCGATCGCCGCCTGTATCCGTGCTGCGGGGGTCATGGGCTCAGCCGATCCGGTAGTTGGGCGACTCGCGGGTGATCTGCACGTCGTGCACGTGGCTTTCCTTGAGCCCGGCGTTGGTGATCTTCACGAAGTTGCAGTTCTGGCGCATTTGCTCGACCGTGGCGTTGCCGGTATAGCCCATCGCCGCGCGCAGACCGCCCACCAGCTGGTGGATTACCGCGCCGGCAGAGCCCTTGTAGGCCACCTGCCCTTCGATGCCCTCGGGCACCAGCTTGTCGGAGGCGGCGTCCTTCTGGAAATAGCGATCCGCCGAGCCGCGTGCCATCGCCCCGAGCGAGCCCATGCCACGATAGGCCTTGAACGAGCGTCCCTGATACAGGATCACCTCGCCGGGCGATTCATCGGTGCCAGCGATCATGCTGCCGACCATGGCGCAGGAGGCCCCCGCCGCGATCGCCTTGGCGAAATCGCCCGAGAACTTGATGCCGCCATCGGCAATGACCGGCACGTCTCCGGCGGCCTTGGCGCAATCCATGATGGCGGTCAGCTGCGGCACTCCGACGCCCGCAACCATACGGGTGGTGCAGATCGAACCCGGCCCGATGCCGACCTTGACCGCATCGGCGCCCGCATCGATCAGCGCGCGCGTCGCATCATAAGTGGCGACATTGCCCGCGATCACCTGCACCTCGTTGGACAGCCGCTTGGCGCGGCTCACCGCCTCAAGCACGCCCTGCGAATGGCCATGCGCCGTATCGACCACGAGGATGTCGACGCCCGCGTCCACCAGCGCCTCGGAGCGTTCCAGCCCGGAGTCGCCAACGCCGGTCGCCGCCGCGACCCGCAGGCGGCCAAGGCCATCCTTGCAGGCGGTCGGGTTGACCACAGCGGTTTCCGTGTCCTTCAGCGTCAGCAGGCCGGTCAGCTTGCCAGCGGCATCCGTCACCAGCAGCTTTTCGATCCGGCGGGCGCGCATCAGGCTGATCGCCTCGTCGCGATCGGCGGGTTCGTGCAGGATGGCAAGGTTCTGCGACGTCATCATCACGCGCACCGGCGTGTCGTCCTTTTGCGCAAAGCGCATGTCGCGGTTGGTGACGATACCGACCACATGATGATTGGCATCGACCACCGGAAAGCCAGTGAAGCCATAGCGTTCCGTCAGCGCCTTGGCGTCGGCAAGGGTCTGGTCGGGGGTCAGCGTCACCGGATTGTAGACGATGCCGGATTCAAACCGCTTGACTCGGCGCACCTGCCGAGCCTGTTCCTCGACCGTCAGGTTCTTGTGGATCACGCCGATGCCACCGGCCTGCGCCATGGTGACGGCCATGCGCGCCTCGGTCACAGTATCCATCGCCGAGCTGAGCAGCGGGATGTTCAGCGCAATGGATTTCGTGACCCACGTGCGGGTGTCGGCGGTGCTGGGAAGCACGCTGGACGCGGCGGGAACGAGAAGGACATCGTCGAAGGTGAGGGCCTCGCGAATCTCCATGGGGGCAGCTCCTTGGGAGGGGATCGGTTGGCACGTCCCTATTGCATGGATGTCCGGCAGGGGAAAGGGCGAAAGGGCACGCGGCGGCATCGACAAGCGCGCCATTGCGCGGCAGCCTCGCTGCCAACATCCATACCTGACGCGACAATCTGCTTGCGGCCCTCACGGCAAGCAGTGAAAATCAAGGGCAATGACCCCTTGCCCGAGAGCCCCATGACCCACGGATACGACAGCGGCCGCCTGAACCTGCCCTTCACCGGCATCTGCACCTTTGCCAGAAAGCCCTATGTCGCCGATTGGTCGCAGATCGACGCCGACGCGGCGATCCTTGGCGCGCCTTTCGATGCGGGCACGCAGTGGCGCGCCGGGGCGCGGTTCGGGCCGCGCGGCGTGCGCGAGGCCTCGACCTTGTTCAGCTTCGGTCACGCCGGAGCCTATGACCACGAAGACGACACCACCTACCTTGGCGAGGACGTGCGCATCGTCGACATGGGCGACGCGGACATCGTGCACACCGATACGATCCAGAGCCATGCCAACATCCGCGCCGGGGTCGAGGCGGCGCTGAACGCCGGCGCGCTGCCGGTGGTGATCGGCGGCGATCATTCGATCAACATCCCCTGCATCGAGGCCTATGAAGGCCACGCGCCCTTTCACGTTCTTCAGATCGACGCCCATCTCGATTTCGTCGACATCCGCCACGGGGTCACGCGCGGCCATGGCAACCCGATGCGCCGCGCCGCCGAAAAGCCGTGGGTCAGCGGGTTGACGCAGGTCGGAATCCGCAATGTCTCATCCACTGCCCGCGACGGCTATGAGGATGCCCGGCAGATGGGCTCGGACATCCTGTCGGTGCGTCAAGCCCGCAAGCTGGGCCCGCAAGGCGTCGCCGCTCGCATTCCTGCCGGGGCTCCGGTGTATATCACCCTTGATATCGACGCCTTCTGCCCGTCTATCGCGCCGGGCACCGGCACACCGTCCCATGGCGGGTTCCTGTATTACGACGTGCTCGAATTGCTGCAAGCGGTGGCGCGCGACCATCCCGTCATCGGCATCGACCTCGTCGAGGTGGCGCCCGATTACGATCCCACCGGCACGACCTCGATCCTTGCGGCGCAGGTGCTGATGAACCTGCTCGGCTTTGTGTTTCACGCGCGAAAGATGCAAACCAAAGCAAGCTGAGCGGGAAAGTCACGTTCGGGGCGAAAACCGGCCAGCCCCGACAAAAGGCTTGCCCGCGAGGCAAACGGCATGACAGCCTGCCCCCAGAGCAGCCCCTCGACAAGAGAGCCAAAGGCCCATGTCGCTTCCCCTTTCCGGCGTCACCGTCGTTGATTTCACCCGGATTCTATCCGGGCCCTTTGCCACGATGATCCTCGCCGACCTCGGCGCGGCGGTGATCAAGATCGAACGCCCCGGAGCGGGCGACGGCGCGCGCACGCTGCCGCCGCTCAAGGATGGCAAGTCGGCCTATTTCGCCGCCGTCAACCGGGGCAAGCGCTCGATGGCGCTCGATTTCGACAAGGCTGATGATCGCGCCGTGCTGGACCGGATCCTCTCGCGCGCCGATGTGCTGGTCGAAAACTTCCGCCCCGGCGTGATGGACAGGCATGGCCTTGGCTGGGATCTGCTGCATGCGCGCCACCCGGCGCTGATCTATGCCTCGGTTACCGGCTTCGGGCAGACCGGGCCGGATGCCAGACGTGCCGCCTATGACGTCATCGTGCAGGCGCGCTCTGGGCTGATGAACCGCACCGGCACACCAGACGCCCCCCGCCGCGCAGGAAGCAGCTTTGGCGATCTGTCGGGCGGCATGTTCCTTGCTCAGGGCATCCTCGCCGCGCTCTACGACCGTGGGCGCACCGGTGTCGGGCGGCGGGTCGATGTCGGGATGCTCGATGCGCAACTGGCCCTGATGGAACAGGCCGTGCCGCAACAGGCCACCGGCGCGACGCCGCCGCCCCATCCCAGCCGCCACCCCTCGATCGCGCCCTGCGAGGCTGTCTCGGCGTCTGACGGCCCCTTCGTGCTGACAGCAGGCACCGAGGCGCAGTTCGAGCGGCTCTGCCTCGTGCTCGACCTGCCCATCGCGCAGGACCCGCGCTTTGCCGACAATGCCGCAAGGCTGGCCAACGCCCGCCTGCTCAAACGCCTGATCGAGGCAGTCACCCTCGAACACCCGCGCAGCCACTGGCTGAGCCGGATGACCGCCGCCGGAGTGCCCTGCGCGCCGATCCAGTCGATGGATCAGGTGATGAAAGACCCGCAGATCGCCGCGCGCAACATGATCGTCGACGTGCTCGACCGCTACGGGCGGGCCAGCTTCAAGGCGGCGGGCAATCCGATCAAGATGTCAGGCATGGAAGATCCGCCCGCCCGCGCGCCCGCGCCGGAACTTGACGGCAACCGCGCCGACATCCTGCGCTGGCTGGAAAAAGACTAGGCGTCAGCTGGAAAACGACGCGGCGTCAGTCGGTCTTGGCGTCGGCACGCGACTTGCCAGACGCCTGCTGCGCCAGCGTCGCCGCCATGAACGGATCCAGCGCGCCGTCCAGAACCCCCTGCGTATCGCTGGTCTCGTGGTTGGTGCGCAGATCCTTGACCATCTGGTAGGGCTGAAGCACGTAGCTGCGGATCTGGTTGCCCCAACCCGCATCGCCCTTGGCCTCGTGCTGGGCATTGATCTCGGCATTCCGCCGGTCCAGCTCCATCTGGTAGAGCCGAGATTTCAGCGCCTTCATGGCGATATCCCGGTTCTGGTGCTGCGACTTCTCCGACGAGGTCACGACGATATTGGTCGGAATATGGGTGATCCGCACCGCCGAGTCGGTGGTGTTGACATGCTGCCCGCCCGCGCCCGACGAACGATAGGTGTCGACGCGGATATCGCTCGGGTTCACCTCGATCTCGATATTGTCGTCGACCACCGGATAGACCCAGATCGACGCAAAGGACGTCTCGCGCGTGCCCTTGCCAAAGGGCGAAATCCGCACCAGCCGGTGCACACCAGATTCCGACTTCAGCCAGCCATAGGCGTTCTGCCCGGAAATCTTGTACCCGCAGGATTTGATCCCAGCCTCGGCACCGGCTTCCTCAAACTGAAGCTCGACCTCGTAGCCGCGCTTTTCCGCCCAGCGGACATACATGCGCTGAAGCATCGCCGCCCAGTCGCAGGCCTCGGTGCCCCCGGCGCCAGCGTTGATCTCCAGAAACGTGTCATTGCCATCGGCCTCGCCGTCCAGCAGCGCCTCAAGCTCCTTCTGCGCGGCCTTCTCGGCCAGCGCCGCCAGCGCGGCCTCGGCGTCGCCGACCACCTCGCCGTCGTCCTCCATCTCGCCAAGCTCGATCAGTTCCAGATTGTCGGACAGGTCCTGCTTGATGGAACTATAGGTCTCCATCGCATCCACCAGCATCTGCCGGTCCCGCATCAGCTTCTGCGCCGCCGCCGGATCGTTCCACAGATTGGGGTCCTCGACCCGCGCATTGAACTCTTCCAGCCGATAGGGCGCAGTCTCCCAGTCGAGCCGCTGGCCCAGCAGGTTCAGCGACTTCTCGATCCGTTCGACGGTCTTCTGGGTCTCGGCGCGCATGGGCTGTCTCTTTCAAGGTTCGCGGGTGGTCAGGGCAACTTAAGGGCGCGACATAAACCAGCCGCCCCGCCCCTTCAAGCGCCGCGCCGCGCCCGCCCTTCATCTTGCCCGATAAACTCCGGGGGTGAGGCCGCAAGGCCGAGGGGGCTGGCCCCCTGCTCCGGCCCGGCCAGGCGCGGTCGATCTCAGTAAAGCCCGCCCGAAGACAAGGTGCCAAAGCTCGCCTTGGGGCCAACGACGGCCTTCTTCCCGGTAGAGGTGGTCACCTCGCGCGAGCGCGTCGAGCCGTCCGGCTGGATCACGTCGAAATTTCCCGACATCGCCCAGCCCCCGTCCAGCGCGATCCCGAACATCGGCTCTTCGCCGCGGCGGAAACATTCCGACACCACATTGGGGCCACTGGCGTTCGGCCCAAGCCGCGCCCCCGAGAAACGGTCCATGTTCATGAACTCGCAATCCTCGGGAACCTTGAACTTGCCGCCGCCGTATTTCTTCACCGCCTGCGTCATGAAGCGCTGGAACACCGGCCCGCACATCGACGCGCCATAAGCGCCCCGACCCAGCGGGCGCGGCGTATCGTAGCCGATATAGCACCCCGCCACGATATTGCTGGTGAAGCCGATGAACCAGACGTCCTTGGCATCGTTGGTGGTGCCGGTCTTGCCCGCCGTCGGCACCCCAAGATCGACCACGCCCGATGCCGTCCCGCGCTGCACCACGCCCTGCATCATCGAGGTCAGCTGATAGGCGGTCACTGGATCCATCATCCGCTCGCGGCTGTCGACGATGCGCGGGCCGCGCCCCGGCGGCAGGTTGGGATCGGCGCAATCCTCACAGACCCGCTCGTTGCCCTTGACGAATTCGTGGTTGTAGATCGTCCGGCCCCAGCGGTCCTGCACCCGGTCGACCAGCGTCGGCTCGACCTTCTCGCCGCCATTGGCGAATTGCGCATAGGCCGAGATCATCCGGAACAGCGTGGTCTCGTCGGCGCCAAGCGCGTTGGCCAACACCCGGCCCATCTGATCGTATACGCCGAATTTCTCGGCGTAGCGCGCCACCGTGTCCATGCCGATCTCTTGCGCCAGACGGATGGTCATCAGGTTGCGCGACTGCTCGATGCCGGTGCGCAGCGGCGTCGGTCCGTAATAGGTGTTCGACGAGTTCTTCGGCCGCCAGACCCCTTGCGGGGTGTCGATCTCGATCGGCGCATCGATGATGATGGTCGACGGCGAATAGCCCGAATCCAACGCCGACGCATAGACGAAAGGCTTGAACGACGAGCCGGGCTGGCGCATCGCTTGCGTGGCGCGGTTGAACACCGAATCCTGATAGCTGAACCCGCCCTGCATGGCGATCACCCGGCCGGTATTCACGTCCATCGCCATGAACGCGCCCTGCACCTTGGGAATCTGCCGCAGCGTCCAGCGGATGAAGGCGCCGCTGTCGTCTTCGGTCATCTCGCGCACATACACCACATCGCCGCGCTTGAAATTGTCGGCAAAGCTGCCGCGAACCCACGAGATATCCTTGCGCGGCACCGAATTGCCGCGCGGATCGTCGCTGGCAATGCCCTCGATCCCCAGCCGCATCGACTGATCGCCGATCTCGAGCACCACTGCGGGCAGCCACTTGCTTTGCAGATCGACGTCCCGCGCCACCGAGGTATTGGCCAGCGCCTCGCGCCAGTCGGCTTCGCTGTCCAGAAGGGCCGCGTCGATGGTCTTGCCGGTGCCATTCCAGCGCCCGGTGCCCCGGTCGTAGTCTTCTAGCGCGATGCGCAGGCTCTCGGCGGCCTTCACCTGCATTTCGGGATCAAGCGTGGCGCGCACCGACAGACCGCCGGAAAAGAATTCCCCTTCGCCGAAATTCTGCGTCAACTGGCGGCGGATCTCGTCGGTGAAATAGTCGCGCGGCGGCAGCGCCTGCTGATAGGGCTCGTAATCACCGTTTTGCACCGACAGCAGCGGCTGGGCCACCTCCTGCTCATAGACCGCCCGGCTGATCACGCCGTTTTCACGCATCTCGCGCAGCACGTAATCGCGCCGCTGTTGCAGGCGTTCCTTGTTGCGCACCGGATGGAAATCCGACGGCGCCTTGGGCATCGAGGCCAGAAACGCCGCCTCGTTGGGGGCAAGCTCGGACAGCGACTTGTTAAAATAGGTCTGCGCCGCGGCGGTCACGCCATAGGAATTCTGGCCAAGGAAGATCTCGTTCATGTAAAGCTCGAGGATCTTTTCCTTGCTCATCGCCTTTTCGACCCGCGCGGCAAGGATGATCTCCTTGATCTTGCGCTCGGCCTGACGGTCGCCAGACAGCAGGAAATTCTTCATCACCTGCTGGGTGATGGTGGAGGCCCCGCGCACGTCGCGCCCGCGCGATTTCACCGCATCAATCGCCGCCGCCGCGATGCCGCGAAGGTCATAGCCCGAATGCTCGTAGAAATTCTTGTCCTCGGCCGAGATGAACGCCTGTTTCACAAGGTCTGGAATCTGGTCGGCGGGGGTAAAAATCCGCCGCTCCTGCGCGAATTCGTCGATCACCCGGCCTTCGGTCGAATAGATCCGACTGATTGTCGGAGGCGTATATTGCGCGAGGCTCTCATGGCTCGGCAAATCCTGACCATAGATCCAGAACACCGCACCGATGGTGATCGCCATCGCGGTCAGGCCCAGCGTGATGAGGCTGAAGATTCCGCCGAAGAAAGAGAGAATGAACCGAGTCACAAGGGCCGCCTTTCAGGATTGCCACGTCCCTTATACCGTCCGTCTACGCGCGTCAAAACACACGCCGGCGTGATGCAAGGCGATTGCCCGCTCACTGCCGGCGCAGACGCGACAGCGCGGCGTCCTCAAGCGACCATGCGGCGATGCCATCGCGGATGCCTGCGGCCATGCCGTTGCGCCAGTCGGGGTCCAGCAGGTTGGCGCGGTCGCGTTCGGTCGACAGGAAGCCCAGCTCGATCAGCACCGAGGGAATGTCGGCAGCCTTGAGCACCGAAAACCCGGCGCGGCGCAGCGGGCGCTTGTGCACCTCGCCCACGGCGTTCTCGATGCCGCCCAGCAGATGCTGCGCCAGCGACAGGCTGCGCGGCCCATTGTCGAGCCGCGCAATATCCAGCAGCACATCGGCGATGCGATCATCCGCCCCGGACAGATCGAGCCCGGCAAGAATGTCATCGCGGTCGTGACGTTCGGCCAGCGCCTCGGAAGCGGCATCCGAGGCCAGCTCGTCGAGCATGTAGACCGAGGCGCCATGCGCGATCCCCTCTTCGATGGCATCTGCGTGCAACGAGATGAACAGATCGGCGCGCGCCTCATGCGCGGCGGCGACCCGCCCTTCGAGCGAGACAAAGACATCCTCGTCGCGGGTCAGCAGAACCTCGTAACCGGCGCGGCGCAGCACGTCGCGCAGCTGGCGCGCGAAGGTCAACATCAGAGCGGCCTCCCTGACACCGCCGCGCTCGGCGCCCGGATCGATGCCGCCATGGCCGGGGTCAAGCACGATGCGCAGCGGCGCGCCCTCGGAGCGCGGCGGGGCTGTCAGCAAGGCTTGCGGGCGATCCCAGCGCGGATCGCGCGACGCACCAGAGCCAGCCTCCATCTCTGCCGCGCTGGCATCCTTTAGCAGAATCGACAGGGTTGCCTGCCCCGACCCCTCGTCGATGGTCATGCCTGCCTCGCGGATCAGCGCCGGGCGGGTCAGTACCGCGACCAGCCGCGACCAGCCCGCGCTGAACGGGCCCATCCGCAGCTCGGCCACATCCTGCGAGCGGTTCATCTGCTCGGCGTCGGCGCCCGCCCAGTCAACCTCGCGAAAGTCGAGCACCAGTCGCGGCGGATCGACCAGCGTAAACGCGCGCCAAGGCACCCCTTGGCTAAGATCGAGCGTCAGCGCCGCCCCCCTGCGGGCATCGACGACCCCGCCGCCCAGATAGCTCGCCCGCCCGCCAAGGCTCTGCGCCAGCGCAGCTTGGCTGAACAACGGCAGCAAAAGCAGCCAAATCAGGATTGCGCGCATAGACCTGCCTGTCATTCTCGTTGCTCCGGACGCTGCAATGCCGACGCGTGTTGGTATGAGAAACCTTTGATTACCGCTGCGCCATGAAGCGCCGCAGCCGGTCCAGCCCTTCGGCGATGTCCGCAGTGCCGCGCGCATAGGAAAAGCGCAGCGTGCCATGGCCGCGCACCGGATCGAAATCCAGCCCCGGCGTCACGGCCACCCCGGCCTTTTCAAGGATTTCCGCCGCAAAGGCCCGGCTGTCCTGCGTCAGCGCGCTGACATCGGCGTAGATATAGAACGCCCCATCCGGCGGCGCGATGCGATCAAAGCCGATCTTCGGTAGTTCGGCCAGCATCATGTCGCGGTTTTTCGCATAGACCGCGAGGTTGGCCTCCAGCGACTCGGTGGCGTCCATCGCCGCCAGCGCCGCGACCTGCGCCGCATGGGGCGGGCAGATGAACAGGTTCTGCGCCAGACGTTCGATCTGGCGCACCTGCGCATCCGGCACCACCAGCCAACCGACGCGCCAACCGGTCATGCAGAAATACTTGGAAAAGGAATTGATCACGCAGACATCGTCTGACACTTCCAGCGCGCTGACCGAGGGCGCGGCGTGTTCGATGCCATGATAGATCTCGTCCGACAGGAAGGCCGCTCCGCGTGACTGGCAGCACCCGATCAGCGCCCCAAGCGCCTCGCGCCCCAGCATCGTGCCCGTCGGATTGGCGGGCGAGGCCAGCAGCAGCCCGTCGAACGAAACGCCTTCGAGATCCGATGGCACCAGCTGATAGCCATTGGCGGCGCTTGCCTCGATCTCGGTCGGCAGCAGATCCAGCGCCTTGAGGATCTGGCGGTAGGACGGATAGCCCGGCCGCCCCAGCGCCACCCGCTGCCCGGCATCGAACAGCGCGGTGAAGGCCAGAACGAAGCCGCCCGAAGAGCCGGGCGTCACCACCACCCGCGCCGGGTCAAGATCGACCCCGTGGCGCTCGCCGTAATAGCGCGCGATCCGCGCCCGCAGCTCTGGCAGCCCCAAGGCAACCGTATAGCCCAGCGGATCGGTTTTCATGCGTGATGCCAGCGCGTCGAGCGCCTCCTTCGGCGCCCCGGCCGATGGCTGGCCGACTTCCATATGGATGATATGCCGCCCCGATGCCTCGGCCTGCCGGGCCGCTTCCATCACGTCCATCACGATGAAGGGATCGACCGCCCCCCGGCTTGAGTTTCGCATCTGGCTCTCCCATGCTGGCATTACTCATCGCATAGAAGCGATACCATCAAGGGTCAATGTCCGCTGCCAACCGCCTGTCTGCCTTGCTCTCAGCGCCCTTGCGGCTGCTCAACTGCCCAACCGGCAGCGCCCACGCATGGCATCGCGCTTGCCGCTACGCCCGGCGCCGTGACGGCGCGCGCAGGATACCGTCGACGCCGCCCGGCGGGCCGGCGTTCTGCACTGAACCGTTGCCGCGCCGCGCCGCGTAGCGCATAACCTCACCGGACAACCTCAGGGAGCCCCCATGTTCAATCGACCGATCCGCACCGCAACCGCGCTGGCCCTTGCCGCGGGACTGGCCCTTCCGGCCGCCGCGCAAGAGTTCGACCCGGCCAGCATGACCCCCGAGCAGCGCGAGGCGTTCGGCGCGCAGGTGCGGGCCTATCTGATGGAAAACCCCGAGGTCATCATGGAAGCCGTCAGCCAGCTTGAAGCGCGGCAGGCGCAGCAGCAGGCCGTCGATGACGAACAGCTGGTGTCCCGCAATGCCGATGCGATCTTTGACGACGGCTATTCCTATGTCGGCGGCAACCCGGAGGGCGACCTCACCATCGTAGAATTCTCGGATTACCGCTGCGGTTATTGCCGCAAGGCCTTCGACGAGGTCGAAGAGCTGATCGCCAGCGATGGCAACATCCGGTTCATCCTCAAGGAATTTCCGATCCTTGGCGAGGCCTCGCTGACCTCGTCGCGCTTTGCCATCGCCACCATGATCGAAGCCGGGCCCGAAGCGTATAAATCGGTGCATGACGCGCTGATGACCCTTGGCGGCGAGCCCTCCGAGCCGGTGCTGCGCCGCCTTGCAACGTCGCTTGGGCTTGATACCGACGCGATCCTTGCCCGCATGTCCGACCCTGAGGTCGACCGTCGCATCTCTGAAACCCGCGCGCTGGCGCAGACCATGCAGATCAACGGCACCCCGAGCTTTGTCTTTGGTGGGCAGATGCTGCGCGGCTACGTGCCGCTTGCGGCGATGCAGCAGATCGCCAGCGAGATCCGCGCCGACGGCTGAGGCCTCAGCCCCGTGCCATGCCTTCGGCCCGGGGCGCGGCGCCCTCCCTTGCAGGCACCGCGGGCAGGTCGAACCAGACCCGCGTGCCCTGCCCGTTCGGCGCTGGCTCGATATGCATCTCGCCAGCGGATTGCTCGACAAAGCCGCGCACCATCGGCAGGCCCAGTCCCGATCCCTGCCCGCGCGGCTTGGTGGTGAAATAGGGTTCGAACACGGTGTCGCGCAGGTGGTCGGGAACACCGCTGCCCGCGTCGGTCAGGCTGAACCGCACCGCCTGCCCCGGCGCGTCGGCGCTTTGGTTGACGGACAGCGTCATCTGCCCGCCATCCGGCATGGCATCGCGCGCGTTGGTGATCAGCTCGAGCAGCGCCGCCTGAAGGCTGGTCGGATCGGCGAACACCGCCGGAAGATTGCGCTCCACGGATATATCCAGCCGATGTTCGGGCCGAAGGATCCGCCCAGCCAGCGCCGGGATCGGCTTCATCATTTCTTCGGGGCTTTCCGAAACCGGGGCCAGCCGCGCATTGCGCGACAAGGCCAGCAGACGTGAGGTCAGCTCGGCCCCGCGCCGCGCTGCGCGCTCTGCCTCGCCGATCAGCTCGTCCCGCTCGCCATCGCGCGCGCTCAGCCGCGCCAGTTCCATGTTGCCCAGAACCACGGTCAGCAGGTTGTTGAAATCATGCGCCACGCCGCCGGTGAATTGCGTCATGCTGCGCTGACGCGCCAGCGCATCCAGGGCGGAACTCCGGGCATTCAGCCTTTGGCGCATGTTGCGAAAGTCGATGGTGACGTGGATGAAGTAAATCAGAATGGCCAGCAGCGCGGCGCTGAGCATCCACGTTTCCATGGTCATCGGCGTCTGATACCACAGCCAGCCAATCCGCAGCAGCGTCATGACCGAGATCAGCCACAGATCGATACGCAATTGCACAGGCAATCGCGAGCGCGCCGACAAGGCGTTGAGCACCGCAGCGTTCAGCAACAGCAAGGACATGATGCGCTGGGTCTCGCCGCCGCTGACCCAAAGCCCGAGCCCCAGCGCGCCATAAACGATCCCGACAAGGACCTGCGTTGCCACGATGCGTCGGATCAGCCGCTTGGGGCCCGTGTCCGGCAGGCGGGCAAGGGCAAGGTGATGCAGCCCCTTCGCCAGAAGAACCGCGATCACCCACGCCAGCACCAGCCCGGGATCGCCCTTGATCACGATGATGCCGCAACAGATTGCCAGCAGCAGATAATACGGCATCTGCCGGGCCGAGAACGGGGCATCGAGCCGCTTGACCTCGGTATAATCGACCTGCTCTTCCGAGATGCCGCCCAAGGTGTCGCGTGCCCCTGTCACCTGGTCATTCCGCGGCTTCGGATGGAATCTCTGCCGCGTCGATCTGGGCGGCCTTTTTCTCGACCTCTTCGACGATGTGGTCGATCATCTGCTCGTTGCTCATCTTGTGGCTGGCCTTGCCGGCAAGGTAGACCATGCCGCTGCCCGCGCCGCCGCCGGTGAAGCCGACATCGGTCATCAGCGCCTCGCCCGGCCCGTTCACCACGCAGCCGATGATCGACAGGCTCATCGGCGTCTTGATGTGTTCCAGCCGCTGTTCCAGCGCCTCGACCGTCTTGATCACGTCAAACCCCTGCCGGGCGCAGGACGGGCAAGAGATGATGTTCACTCCCCGGTGCCGCAGCCCGAGCGATTTCAGGATCTCGTAGCCGACCTTGATTTCCTCGACCGGATCGGCCGAGAGCGAGACACGGATGGTGTCGCCAATGCCCATCCACAGCAGCTGGCCAAGGCCGATGGCGCTCTTGATGGTGCCAGAGGTCAGCCCGCCCGCCTCGGTGATGCCCAGATGGATCGGCTTGTCGGTGACCTCGGCCAGCCCCATGTAGGCGGCTGCCGACAGGAACACATCCGAGGCTTTGACGCTGATCTTGAATTCGTGGAAGTCGTTGTCTTCCAGAATGCGGATGTGATCGAGCGCCGATTCAACCATCGCGTCGGGGCATGGCTCGCCGTATTTCTCCAGCAGGTGGCGTTCGAGCGAGCCGCCGTTGACGCCGATGCGCATCGAACAGCCGTTGTCGCGGGCGGCGGCGATGACCTCGCGCACCCGCTCGGGGCTGCCGATGTTGCCCGGATTGATGCGCAGGCAGGCCGCGCCCGCCTCGGCGGCCTCGATGCCGCGCTTGTAGTGGAAATGGATGTCAGCGACGATCGGCACCGGGCTTTCGCGCACGATTTCCTTCAGCGCCTTGGCGCTGGCCTCGTCGGGCACCGAAACACGCACGATATCGGCCCCGGCGTCGGCCGCGCGCTGCACCTGTGCCACCGTGGCGGCGACATCGGTGGTGATGGTGTTTGTCATGGTCTGGACAGAGATCGGAGCGTCTCCGCCCACCGGGACATTGCCCACCATGATGCGACGCGACGCGCGCCGCTCGATGTTGCGCCATGGACGAATGGGATTGTGGCTCATACCTGCAGGACCTCCGCGGGACGATGGGTATTTTCTTGGCCCTACCTAACGCCCCAGCGGGCTCAAGACCAGAGACGTCACCTTTACGTCAAGGTCAGACTCGCGAAAATGCGCGTTCGCTCGGGCGGTGCCTGACAGGTTGGACTATTCTGTGAGGGCGGCGCTGTTCAATTCTGCCACCACACGTTCAAGATCGGAATCCTGGGCGATATCCGCAACCTGATAGCTCTTGGTCAGGTTGTCGACCGACAACGCGAGGTTCTTGGTGACCTTGCCACTGCTGCCAGCCGGACCGTAGGTCTGGCCGTTGACCGCGAAATAGACCGCGCCGGATTCTCCCACCCGCAGGGTCGCGGGCTCTTCGGTGGCGGGCAGTTTGAAGGTGTCGCCAGCGTTCATGATCGCCTCGTAGATCACCGAACCATCGGCGGCGCGCACGCGCACCCAAGCCGGGCGTACCGCGATCATCGTCACACCGGGCGCGCCGTCTTCCAGCACCTTGGGCTGGCCGGGCACGCCCTGCACGCTGGCAAACTGCGGGCGATCCGCAAGCATCCGGTCCAGATCGGCATCTTTCGACAGATCGGCGGGGCTCAGCACCGCTGCCAGCAGGTCGGGCTGCAGCGACAGATCGCGGGTGGTGCGACCAGCGGGGCCGACCGGACCGTAGGTCTGGCCGTTAATGGCAAGGTACACCGCGCCGGATTCCCCGGCGTTGAGCTGGGCATCCGCCTGATCCGCAGGAACGGTCCAGGTCTCGCCCGCGTTCATCACACCTTCGTGCAGCACGCTGCCATCCGCGGCGCGCACCCGCACCCATGCCGGGCGCACGGCAACCACCGTCACCTCCCCCGGAGCCGAAACCTGCGCCAGACGCTCCGAGCCATCGGGCGAGGCGAGAGACTTGGGCGCAGAGCCGCGATTGGCAAAGACCCCTACCGTCGACGGATCGAGCGACGAGATCGGCGCATCACGCGCCACCAGCACCGGCACATCAAGCGCCTGCGGTCGATAGAGCCGATCCATCGCCTCGGCAGAGGGCGGCGTAAAGGCGCCGATGCCAGCGATCTCATCCTCCGGCGCTTCGCCTGCGCGGGTCGCGGCCTCAAGAGGATCAAGCTCGCTCAGCACAACCGGGGTCTGATCGACCGGGGCCAGCTGCACCCGCTGCACCTCGCGCAGAACGGCGTAACCGCCATAGCCGATGCCCCCGATCAGCGCGATCAGCACCAGCATCGAACCAACGGCCCCCGGCTCGATCCGCGACAACAGGCTGTCGCCACGCGGCACGAAGGGCATCTTGGGATCGCGGAACGGGTCGCGCGCCACCGGGCGCGGCATGTCGCTGACAGAGGCGCTGCCGACCGAGGCCTTGCGGATGGTCGATGCCTTCTCGGACATGCCATGCGCAACGAAGAAGCCGCTTTCATTGCAGAACTGGCCGAAGCACTCATCGGGATCCATGCCAAGGTATCGCGCGTAAGAACGCACGTAACCGGCGATAAAGCCCGGAGTATCAAAAGCAGAAGGGTCGCAATTCTCGATCGCTGCGATGTAGCTTGCCTTGATGCGCAGCTCGCGCTGAACATCCAGAAGGGACTTGCCCATCGTCGCACGTTCGCCGCGCATGACATCACCAAGCTTCAACGAGTAATCGTCGAAGCCGCGAGGCCGAACCACGGCCGCGCCGTCAGCCTTGCGTGAGGATTTCCGCCCGATCATGCGTTCAACCCGATTACCGCTGTCCCAATGCCGCCCAATCACGCCTGCGCGATTCGCGATGCGCTTCTTATTGAGATTAGGTTAGCACATCACAACTGGTTTTACACAGCAACGGCGCGCATAAGCGTGGTTCCGCACATGTCGAAAGCCTGCCCCCGGCCAGCGGCGTTAGCGCCAACCAAGGGCAACCCGCATGAATAGCTGGAAAAATCGAGGGTTTGTCGATCTGGTGAACTGCGGTTGTAAAGATATTGTCAAATCAAGAAAAAAGCCTTCCACCAGCGGGAGAAGGCTTGTTTTCGAGGCAATGAGATCAGCCGCGAGAGGGGATCAGGCGCTCATCTCCTGACGGTTGAGCGCGCAATGCGACCACAGCGCATCCATCGCCCGGACCAGCACATCCATCTCTGCTGCGCCATGCACCGGAGACGGCGTAAAGCGCAATCTTTCGGTGCCGCGCGGCACTGTCGGAAAATTGATCGGCTGCACATAGATGCCGTAGCGATCCAGCAGCATGTCCGACAGCACCTTGGTGTGCTTGGGATCGCCGACAATGACCGGCACGATGTGGCTGCCGTGGTCGATGATCGGCAGGCCCATCGCCTTGAGCCGGGTCTTCAGGATCCGGGCCTGGGTCTGGTGACGCTCGCGCAGCGTGGCATCAACCTTGAGATGCGCAATCGACGCCGCCGCCCCGGCCGCCACGGCGGGCGGGATCGAGGTGGTAAAGATGAAGCCCGGCGCGTAAGAGCGGACGGCGTCACACATTTTCGAAGACGCCGCGATATAGCCGCCAAACACCCCGAATGCCTTGCCCAGCGTGCCGTTGATGATGTCGATGCGATGCGTGAGCTGGTCGCGCTCGGACACGCCGCCGCCGCGCGGGCCGTACATGCCCACCGCGTGCACCTCATCAAGATAGGTCAGCGCGCCGAATTCGTCGGCCAGATCGCAGATCGCTTCGATGGGGCCGAAATCGCCATCCATCGAATAGACCGATTCAAAGGCGATCAGCTTGGGGGTGCGGGGATCGTCTGCCGCGAGCAGCTCACGCAGATGCGCCAAGTCATTGTGCCGAAAGATCCGCTTGGCCCCGCCGTTGCGCTTGATGCCTTCGATCATCGAGGCATGGTTCAGCTCGTCGGAATAGATGATCAGGCCGGGAAAGAGCTTCGGCAGGGTCGACAGCGTGGCATCGTTGGCGATGTAGGCCGACGAGAAAACCAGCGCGCTTTCCTTCTGGTGCAGATCGGCCAGCTCGGCTTCGAGCCGCTTGTGATAGACCGTGGTGCCCGAGATGTTGCGCGTGCCGCCCGAACCCGCGCCGGTGGCATCAATCGCCTCATGCATCGCCGCCAGCACCGCCGGGTGCTGCCCCATGCCCAGATAATCATTGCCGCACCACACGGTGATCGGCGTTTCAGAGCCGTCGGTCTTGCGCCATGTGGCGTGAGGAAACTGCCCGTTCTTGCGCTCGATGTCGATGAAGGTGCGGTAGCGGCCTTCGTCGTGCAGGCGGTTCAGGGCTTCGTCGAGCTTCGCGGTGTAATCCACCGGCATCTCCTCGTTGATCATGGCCGCACCTTCTTGTCTGTCAGTCGTCTTTGGTTGTGCGGCGTCTTCGGGTTGGCTTGTCCCGCATTCACAGTCGTGAATAAATAACGTCCGTACATCTTTATGTCCACGCTTTATCGCCATTCTAGCCGCGCCCTCCTTGATTTGCATCAAGACTTAAGGATGGCAATGCGACGCTCTGTCCACCGCACAACAGACGCATTGCCCCACCCGCCAAGGCGCAGGGGAGCGGCCACGGACTGAATCTGCGGCACACGCGTCGCCGGGCTGGTGATGATTGGTCTCGTGGTCGTGACGTTGCCGTGCAGGGGGTGTACTGGACACCCCGTGCGCCGCTGCTAGGCTCGCGCCAAAGTGACCGTGAAAGGACCCCCCATGTCTCTCGATGCCGTTCTCGCCCGGATCGATTCCGACCTGCCCGCCGCCACCGAACGGCTTCTGGAACTGCTGCGAATCCCGTCGATTTCGACCGATCCGGCCTATAAGGCCGATTGCGACCGCGCCGCCGACTGGCTGGTGGCCGACCTGCAATCGCTGGGCGTGAGCGCCTCGAAACGCCCGACGCCGGGCCATCCGATGGTGGTGGGCCATTACGACGGCGATGGCCCGCATATCCTGTTCTATGGCCATTACGATGTGCAGCCGGTCGATCCGCTGTCGCTGTGGAAGCGCGACCCGTTCGATCCCGCGATCGAAGACACGCCCAAGGGCAAGGTGATCCGCGGGCGCGGCGCAGCGGATGACAAGGGCCAGCTGATGACCTTTATCGAGGCTTGCCGCGCCTTCAAGGCCGAGCATGGCAAGCTGCCCTGCAAAATCACCTTCTTCCTTGAGGGCGAAGAGGAAAGCGGTTCGCCCTCGCTGATCCCTTTCATGAAGGAAAACGCCGACGAGCTGAACGCCGAGCTGGCGCTGATCTGCGATACCGGGCTGTTCGAATCCCGCGTGCCGGCGATCATGACCATGCTGCGCGGCCTGCTGGGCGAGGAATTTACCATCACCGGCCCCGACAAGGATCTGCATTCGGGCATGTACGGCGGGCTTGCGATGAACCCGGCGCGGGTGATGACCCGCATCCTCGGGCAGCTCTTCGACGACAATGGCGTCATTCAGGTGCCCGAGCTCTACGAAGGCGTGCCGGTGCTGTCGAACGAGCTGAAAGCGCAATGGGAAGGGCTGGGTTTTGACCATCAGCGCTTCCTTGGTGATGTCGGCCTGTCCGAGCCCGCCGGGGAAGCGGCGGTCAGTCCGCTCGAAATGATCTGGGCGCGCCCCACCGCCGAGATCAACGGACTCTGGTCCGGCTATACCGGCGCGGGGTTCAAGACGGTGCTGCCGTCGGAAGCCTCGGCCAAGATCAGTTTTCGCCTTGTCGGCACGCAGGATCCCCACGCCATCCGCAAGAACTTTCGCGCCTGGGTCGAGGCGCAGCTGCCCGCCGATTGCAAGATCGCGTGGAAGGATCACAGCTGTTCGCCCGCTGCGCAGATGTCGACCGAGCACCCCGCATTCGAGGCCGCGCGCGCCGCGCTGACCGATGAATGGCCCAATCCGGCGGCCTATGCGGGCTGTGGTGGCTCGATCCCGATCGCGGGCTATTTCAAGTCTATTCTGGGTATGGATGCGATGCTGGTCGGCTGGGGCAAGGATGACGACCAGATCCATTCTCCGAACGAAAAATACGACCTTGAGAGCTTTCACAAGGGCACGCGCAGCTGGGCACGCATTCTGGCTGCCATGGCGGGCTGATCCATCACAGCGTCGCGACGATCGTGCAAGGGCGGGAGCGATCCCGCCCTTCGGCATTCCAAGCTCGCCCTTCTCGGCGGCTGCGCGCCGCGACGCTGAATCGCTTCAGGGCCTTGAGCCTGTACAATTTTTAACAGGGTTTAGAGAACGAGTGGACCCAACGCGGTGAATCCGCGACTTCGGCGCAATCGGCCACATGCCCGCCATATTTCATTCCTAGCGTTCAATACGTGGTCATCACCTGCGCTGCCGCAGGACACCGCCCGGGACGGACAGAGCCAAGCCATGCGAAGCCCGGTCCGGTACGTTGGAACGCAAAGACGCTTCGAAGTGTGACAGGGACAGAGCCGATGAAGAAACATGCCTTCCGCAAGATGACGCAGGATGATTTCCAGGCTCGTATCAAGCGAGTCGATCCCTGCTATGTGCAAGCGAGCCGCAGACCAGATTCGACGACGCCCCCAGCACCTTCGCGCCCGTTCGTATCGCTGCTGCTTGGCTTCGGCTGGGCCTTTGTCTGCCTCTCAGTCGCCCGCAACCGCGATTCCATCGAAACAAGCCTGCTTCGCGGCAAGCTCGACACCCAGTATCACGACTACATCTTTTACGGGCTGGCAGCGTTGCTGGCGATCTCGGCAGTGATGCTGGCGATGCATCTGCTGCGTTACCTTTTCGCCTGCACGCGCGGGGCCACAAAGGGAAACTCTGGCGGGCTGCTGTTTGGCGCGATGCTGGCCGCTGGCTTTGTCTATACGCCCGACAGCGTCTTCGAGGCGGCTTTCGGCCTGCTGGACACCAACTCGCGCTCGCTGATCGTTGCTGCTGCCGACAAGATGCCTGTCGATCTGGGCAACATCGCCTTCGTGTCGTCAACCGGCGGTTACTGAGCGTTCAGAACAGCCCGAAGAACCGCTCTGGCAGGCAATATTGCTGGTCATACTCCGGCCGGTCGAACTGCCAGAATCCCGTATCGCCACGGGGTTTCCAGCTGCGCTTCATCCGCTTGCGCACCCAGCCAAGATCGAACCCGTCCTGCATCCTGAGCCCGGCAAAGCGGTCAAACACCGCTCGGTCTTCGCCCCGCGCCTCGGCAAACCAGTGTCGACCGATGGCCGCCTCTTCAACGCCCGCGCCGACCGCGCCTGTCATGGCATTGCGCCGGTCCATCGTCGCGCTATAGGTCGCGAGATCGCAGAATTTCAGATGGAACAGGTAAAGCGGATCGGGCACATGCAGCGTTTCGGCCTGAGTGAAATGCCCGCCCCGCGCGATCTTGGTGCCCATCGAAAGCACGCAGGGCTTTGAATAATGCGGCGCAAGCCGCACATGGCGCCGCGCCCCAAGGATGCCCGCGCCCAGCGGCTCGGTTTCGATCTCGGGGCGGTGGATCACCTCCAGCCCAAGCGGTGTCAGCACCCGCCGACCGGGCTGTGCGCGCAGCCAGTCCAGCAGAGCTCCGGCTTCGGGATCGAGCACCACCAGCTCGTCGACATCGCCAACGATCACATGGCGGTAATAGCCGCGCAGCCCCGCCACCAGCCCGTTCAGCAGCCGCCAGCGTTTCATGTCGAAATTCCGGTGCAGATCGCCGGGAATGCCGATGAGGTTGCAACCCTCGGCAATGCGGGCGACCTCGGGCTCGTGACCATGGTTGACCACGGTGCAATTCTCGCGCCCCAGCAGGTCGCCGTAATAGCGCACCCATGTTTTCAGGAAGACCGGATCGTCCCGCACCATGGTGACTGCCGCGCAAATGCTCTGCATCAAGATCTCTTTCGTGTCATCGCCTGCCCGGGTACGAAGCGGCGCACGCCTCGTGCTGACACGAACTCTAGCCGCGAGGGGCCGGAAAGACTATCGCCCAGAGGCCGCAGCGCGGGTAACATTCTGAAAATCGACGGTGAGGCAGGGTCATGATTTCCGAGGCATTCCCAGAAACCGGCTGGCAGATCGCCCATGATGGCGGCGCGATCACCCGCTTTCAGGTGTTCGGAGAGCGCTCGTCGGGAACCAATTTCGTCAAGCGATTACTGGGCCGCAACACCGCGCTGGTCCCGACCGAGGCGCTGGGATGGAAACACGCCCTGCCCCATATGACGGCGATCCCGGCGGATACGGCGGCGGTCTGCGTGATCCGCCACGCCGAAGATTGGGCGCGCTCGATGCACGCCAAGCCGTGGCATTGCCCGCCGCAGATGCAGGCGCTCGAATTCGCCGATTTCCTGCGCGCCGAATGGGCCACCATCGCCGACCGTGAACGCTATTTCCCGCCGCTCAAGACGATTGGCGGCGTCGGACAACCCTTGCAACTGGATCGCCACCCGTTGACCGGCCTGCCCTATGCCAATCTGTTCGCATTGCGCCGGGCCAAGATCGAAGGGTTGCTGAGTTTTCTGAACCGCGGCTGCACGATGATCCTGTGTCGCCTCGAGGCGGTGCAAGGCGCACCGCGCGATTTCGTCGCTGCAATCGAGCAGAGCCTGGCGCTGCCACCTGCGCCGCAGGGGTTCCGCCCGGTGACAAAACGGCTTGGCGCGCGCTTTGTGCCATCAGTCGCGCCGCGCCCCGCAACACCGCCGCAGCTGTCCAAAAACGACCTGACCTTCCTGCGCAGCCAGATCGACCTCGGAACAGAGGCCGCTTTGGGCTATCTCTACCGTGGTTGATGCCCGTCCTTTTCAACCGCAGATCGGATGCGGCGCAACCCGAGCCACACCGCAAGCACGACCGGCGGCACCGCCAGCGCCGTCAGCATGCCCTTACTCATGCCGATCACATCCGCCAGCGGGTACAGCAGATATCCCACCAGTGACACCGCGTAATAGCTGATCGCCACCACCGACAGCCCCTCGACGGTATGTTGCAACCGCAATTGCAGGTCGGCGCGGTGGTTCATGCTTTCCAGCAAATCCTGATTTTGCGCCGAGCGCTTCACCTCGACCCGCGTGCGCAGCAGATCGCCCGCGCGCACGGCCCGCGCCGACATTGACTCCAGCCGCTTCTCGGCGCTCTTGACGGTGCGCATCGCCGGATCAAAGCGGCGCGCCATGAATTCGCGAAACGTCTGCCGACCGCCACACCGCTCTTCGCGCAAAACCGCGATGCGCTGCGTTACCAATGCCTCGTAAGCCTCTGTCGCAGATAGACGAAAGGCCGTCTGCGCCGAGAGTGTCTCAAGCTCGGACGACACCCGCAGCAGCGCCGTCAGCGTCTCTTCCTCGGGCGCATCGCCATGGGTCATCGCGGTCATCAGCCGGGTAAGCTCCTCATCGATCTCGGTCATCCGGCCAGCGATGGCCCGCACGCGGGTAAAGCCAAGCATCGACATCGCCTTATAGGTCTCGATCTCGCACAGGCGCTGCACCACGCGGCCAACCCGTCGCTCGCCGACCCCGCGCCGCGGGAAGACGGCAAACCGCAGATGTCCGCCCTGATCGATGCGAAAATCCCCCGCCACGATCATCGCATCATCCAGCACCGACGACACCGCCATGCTCTCGGTGACCAGCCACGCGTTCGCCAGAAGATTCACGTCGGCGTCATGGTCCGCCCGCTCACAGATCCGGATCATCGCCGAGGTCACCCGCACGCCCGGCGCGCTCTCCAGCCAGTCATCGGGAAACACGTCGAAATCCGCTGGATCGAAAGGCCGCTCGCCCAGCCCGGCAAGAAACACCGTATAAGACACAAATTCCGTGTGCTGCTCCCATTTGAGCACATGCTGCCCAATGGCCGCGGTAAAATGCGTCGCCCCCGGCTGCGGATGCTGCGTGCCATAGCGATCGAGCAACGCGATCAAATGCGCCAGATCCTTGGCCCGATCCCGAGAAGAGGCATCCTGCGCCTTCTTGATCGCAAGATACACCGCCCGGCAGGGTGCCTTCAAAGACGGAAACGGGCGCGCGTGCAACTCGTTGGCAAGCTGATAGCGCAGCGGGTGATCCTGAATCGGCGGCATCGGGGCAGTCCTGACAATATGATTGATGGAAACCTACAGGCCCGTCGCGCCAAAGCAAGACATTTAATCTATATATTTCAGAGAGTTAAATGAATACTTCGGCATACCGAACCGAAAGCCCATAAAATCGGCGGCCCTGCAACTGGTTTCGCACGGCGAACGCCGCTCTGTACCGTCCTCCATACTGCCCTGTGCGCCTCAATGCGGCAATCAACCAGCTGCCCCGCCCCCAAAACCACCCAAAGGCACCCCGCGCCCACCCTTCTTCTGGCCGCAAATATCCCGGGGGTGTGGGGGCTGGCCCCCACTGCGAGCGTTCAGTGCAGCACCGCGCCGCGCCCATCACGCCCCCTGCACACTTGCCGCGCGGCCCCTTCCGCCCTATGACCCGCACAATTCCAGCGCAATCCCGAGGACCGCCGATGATCCCCCGCTATTCCCGCCCTGAAATGGTCGCCATCTGGGACCCCGCCACCAAATTCCGCATCTGGTACGAGATCGAAGCCCATGCCTGCGATGCCATGGCCGCACTCGGGGTGATCCCGAAAGAAAACGCCGAGGCGGTCTGGAAAGCCAAGGATGTAGAATTCGACGTCGCCCGCATCGACGAGATCGAGGCTGTGACCAAACATGACGTCATCGCCTTCCTGACCCATCTTGCCGAACATGTCGGCAGCGACGAGGCACGCTTCGTGCATCAGGGCATGACCAGCTCCGACGTGCTCGACACCTGCCTCAACGTGCAACTGGTGCGCGCCGCTGACATCCTGCTCGACGGCGTCGACAAAGTGCTCGCCGCGCTGAAGAAGCGCGCCTTCGAGCACAAGGACACCGTGCGCGTCGGGCGCAGCCACGGCATCCACGCCGAGCCGACCACCATGGGCCTGACCTTCGCGCGTTTTTACGCCGAGATGGACCGCAACAAGAACCGGCTCGAAAAGGCCAAGTGGGAAATCGCCACCGGCGCGATCTCGGGCGCGGTCGGCACCTTCGCCAACATCGACCCGGCGGTCGAGGAACATGTCTGCGAAAAGCTCGGCCTGCGCCCCGAGCCGATCAGCACCCAGGTCATCCCACGCGACCGTCACGCGATGTTCTTTGCCACGCTGGGCGTGATCGCGTCGAGCATCGAGAACATCGCCATCGAAATCCGCCACATGCAGCGCACCGAAGTGCTCGAAGGGGCGGAATTCTTCTCGATGGGTCAGAAGGGCTCGTCGGCGATGCCGCACAAGAAGAACCCGGTGCTGACCGAAAACCTCACCGGGCTGGCCCGGTTGGTGCGCATGACGGTGATCCCGGCGATGGAGAACGTGGCGCTCTGGCACGAGCGTGACATCTCGCACAGCTCGGTCGAGCGCGGCATCGGGCCGGATGCGACCATCACGCTTGACTTCGCGCTGAACCGGCTTGCTGGCGTTGTCGACAAGATGATCATCTATCCGCAGAACATGCTGGACAACATGAACAAGTTCCCCGGTCTGGTGATGTCTCAGCGGGTGCTTCTGGCGCTCACGCAGGCCGGCGTATCGCGCGAGGACGCCTATTCCATGGTGCAGCGCAATGCGCTGAAGGTTTGGGAGGAACGGCTCGATTTCCGCGAGTTGCTGCTGGGGGATGACGCCGTGGTGACAGCTCTTGGCGTCGATGGCATCAACGAGAAATTCGACATGGGCTACCACACCAAGCATGTCGACACCATTTTCCGGCGGGTGTTCGGCGAAGGCTGACACTGCGAGCGGGGGCCAGCCCCCGCACCCCCGGAGTTTAAGGGCAAGATGAAGGGGCGGGCCGCGCTTGGAGCCGAACGGCTTTTCTGCACGGATCGGTAGAATCATGATAGTCTGCGTTTAGTCTGACAGGAGGACGCACCATGACGATCAAGGCAATACTGACCGCCATCGCCCTCGTTTGGGCGCCCGCGTTTGCGTGGGCCTGCGCTGCGCATGAAGACGCCAGAATGACCTGCGCCGAGGGTGCGGTTTACGACTCAGCGACCCATAGCTGCAAGGTCGTTTCGGGCTGATCATCCGGACCAATCGGTAACAAGGGGCGGCGCTTGGCAGTGCCGCCCTTTTTTGTTGGTGCGCCTGCGGAAATCCGCGGCTGAGGTGAAGCTTCATTAACCTCGTCAGGGTAACCCTTGGACGGAAGAAATGGAGCGGTTTAAAATGAACAGCCTTTCCCCCCTCGCGGCCCTGCCCGGGCCCGCTTTCAATCGCCCGCCGCTGACCCGGCGCGCAAAGGCCGCCATCGTCGTTCAGTTCCTGCTGAATGAGGGCGCCGACGTGCCGTTGTCCTCGCTGCCCGACGATCTGCAAGGCGAACTGACCCAGCAATTGGGCCGAATGCGCTATGTCGATCGCGAGACCCTGAATACGGTCATCCAGGAATTTGCCGATGAACTGGATTCCGTCGGCATGTCTTTTCCTGGGGACATGGCCGGCGCGCTGTCGGCCCTTGACGGCAAGATCAGCCCCCGCACTGCCGCCCGCCTGCGCAAGGAAGCGGGGGTACGCCAGACCGGCGATCCTTGGGAGCGCATCAACAAGCTGGAAGAAGATCGTCTGGCAGAGCTGGTCGGCGGCGAATCAACGGAGATCGCTGCGGTGATGATGTCGATGATCGAAACCTCCAAGGCCGCCAAGGTGCTGGCCCGCCTGCCCGGCGATCGTGCACGCCGGATCAGCTATGCGATCTCGATGACCGGCGGCGTAAGCCCTGAGGCTGTGGATCGCATCGGGTTGAGCCTTGCCGCCCAGCTTGACGCAGAGCCTGCGAAAGCTTTTGAAAAGAAACCGGATCAGCGGGTCGGGGCGATTCTGAATTACGCCAACAGTGCCAAGCGCGACGAACTTCTCGAAGGGCTCGACGCCACCGATAAGGATTTCGCCGAAGCTGTACGCAAAGCGATCTTCACCTTTGCCAACATCGCTGAGCGGCTCAAGAAGATCGACGTTCCGAAGATCGCCCGCGACGTTCCCGCAGAAACACTGACCATGGCGATCGCTGCCGCCAAGTCTGACGCCGACATGAAATCTGTCGAATTCCTGCTGGAAAATATGTCAAAGCGCATGGCCGGAAGTCTGCGGGAGGATGCAGCGGGCCTGTCGGTCAACGCCAAGAAAGGCGAATTGGCCATGAACCAGGTCGTTTCGGCGATCCGGGATCTCGTTGCAACTGGCGAGGTTGAATTGCGAGATGGTGACGACGCCGACGAGTGACCGAAGCGATACAGCGCCGGCAGCGCCGTGGCCCGGCATGAAATCGCCGGTTGCACCTCGGGGGTCTCCATGGTTCCTGCAAGACGAACCTTGTGGAGACCTCCGTATGCTGCGCCGCCTATACGATTGGACGATGTCGCTTGCCGATCACCCGCGAGCGCTGTGGGCGCTTGCCGCCGTCGCCTTCATCGAAGCGTCGGTGTTTCCGATCCCGCCCGATGTGTTGATGATCCCGATGGTGCTCGCGGCGCCGCGTCGGGCTTGGCTGATCGCGCTGGTTGCAACCGCAGCATCGGTGTTGGGCGGGCTTGCCGGATATGGCATCGGGCATTTCTTCTTTGAAGGCATTGGCCGCCCGATCCTTGAATCGCTCGGAAAGAGCGACAGCATCGAAGAGTTCAACACGCGGTTCAACGATGTCGGGTTCTGGGCCGTGCTGATCGCCGGGGTTACCCCGTTTCCTTTCAAGGTCATCACCATCATGTCGGGCTGGACGGCGATGCCGCTGGGGACGTTCGTCGTCACCGCGATCATCGCCCGTGCGCTGCGGTTCTTTGTGGTGGCCGGGCTGCTTTACGCCTGCGGTGCGCCGATCCGCGATTTCATCGAGCGCCGACTCGGGCTTGTCTTCACCCTTTTCATGCTGCTTCTCGTGGGTGGCTTTTACGTCGCGAGATATCTGTGATGCTCAATCGCAAGGTCCTTGTTCTTCTGGCAGCCGGTGGCTCTGCCGCCGTGCTGCTTGGGGCGCTGTATTTCCAGTTTTTCGAAGATCTGCCGCCGTGCAAGCTGTGCATCTGGCAGCGTTGGCCGCATGTTGCCGCCGTGGGTATCGGCCTTGCCGCGCTTGCCATCGGTGGCCGGCTTCTGCCGCTCGCCGGGGCCCTAGCTGCGCTGTGCACAGGGGCGGTCGGGCTGTATCACACCGGGGTCGAACGTGACTGGTGGCAAGGCCCCACCTCCTGCACTGGCTCTCAGTCGATCACCGAAATGTCACCAGCGCAGGCCGCTGAGCTGATCATGAACATGGCGATCCAGCGCTGCGACGACGTGCTCTGGAGCTTTCTCGGCCTGTCGATGGCAAGCTGGAACGCTCTCGCCAGCCTCGCCTTCGCTCTGATCTGGATCGCTGCGGCACGGCGGTCGCGCTAAGCCACAACATACCGCATATTCAACACACTAGCCAAAGATGATCATCCTATCATTTTCAGTCCCATGAACCGGGCCCCGCGTCTGCCGCTATGTGAAGGACCTGAAATAATCCGGGGTCGGCTGGCCACACATCGGACATGGTCGGAGTCAGCTTTACACCGCCTCGCTGAGGCGGCTGGTTGCTGGATTGGAAAGTCTGTGGCCCGAAACTGTCGGCTGAACGACGCTGCGGCGGAAAGTAATCTGCGGCGATCCATTTCGAACTGCCAGAAAGACAAGCATTGATCGAAGGACAGGAACGAAGATGGGGTCCAGAGTGGCGTAGCGCCCGGCTTGCCTTACACTGACAGGCGGGCCGCGTTGATCGGGCGGTTCCGTGAGACGATGAGATCATCCCAAACTGCCACAGGCGTTTCGAACGTCATGTAGCGAGTGAGCTAACAAGCCTTCGCTCAGTCTGTTTCGTTAGAATGCCGCTGACCAGGCTGCGGATCAAAGCCGGACGGATGGCGGCGATTGGCGGCATCGTGCGGTTCACTTCGCCCTACAAACAGATGGGCTGTTTCGGGCTGAATCCGCGTCTGCGCCGCCTCCGATGACCGGACCTGCAAGGCCGCGGCAAGGGCCTCGGGTCCGTCGCGCGCCGTCATCATCTATATCTGCGTGACGTGGTCATCAGCTCGCCGCTCGTGGGTTTTCCGGGCAACCCATTGCCCAGATTGTCTTGCGATCGGGCGCTCCTGAAAGCTAGCCACCCTTCTGTGGCAAATATTGACGAAGGGACAGAGCTATCGCCGGGCCCGGCTTACGCGCCAACAAGCTCCGGGCATTGGAACTGGCCGCCGAGAAGTTGCGGAAAATGGGTACAAGGCAGGGCGCGTGCTACGTCTGTAACGTAATGAAACCTCACCACCACGAATCCCAGATTGAAGAGAGTGTCGGAAAAAGCCCTAAGCCCTTCGCGGCGGCCTAGCCGCAACCCCCTTCCAGAACAGCCGTCTCAAACCGGCCGGGGCTAAACAGGCGGCCCGGTGCAGCTGCCACCCGAGAGGCTGCGCTTCGCCCAGAGGTCGTCCGTACAGGGGCTTTGTCTCTCAAACCGTGAGAAGGGCGAACTGTCCCTTTCCCCAGACGGATTTGGCCTACGGGCATGGTGACAGCTATGCCAAGCACAGAATACCGATTGAGCGCGGCGATACGGATTTGGATTTCTGCGACCTGGCGGACGAAGTCCGGTGCCCTGAGGCGCTGTCTCAGCAGCTTTATACAGTGCCTCCATTGACCGAGCAGGACGACGGACGCAATGTCTCGACAGGTCTGGTCTCCACGCGGCGTCTTCGGGGCTATCTGCTCCCGCGTCGCCAGAGTGCGCGCTGCTGGTATCGTGAGGCATCAACGGTATCCTTTCGGGCGCTCGTGGGCTTCCACGGCTCGGCAGCCTTGCGCGGCGGAAGGACAGCATGAGCGCCGCGTGCCGCGATTTCGTCATGGCATTTGCGGGTGTCGTAGGCCCGTCTGCCGTCACTGATGGGGTGGAATTTAGGCCAGTAACTCAGGTAGCATCGGCGCGTCACCACTGTTGCCCATCGTGATCTCTCCTTTCGGCAGATTTGCCATGCAAATCGCCTGCCGGGCGGCGGACAGTCCGAACCTCAAGCGTTTCTTCATCTTCCCCTACTTATTTCTTTCGCCAGATGCGCCGTTTGGAGCCGCCATGCTTGCGGGCATTCCACTCGCCTTCACCCACGGATGTGGTGCCTGCGCTGTCGTTGTAAGACGAGCTGTGCGTGGTCTTGTATGTCGCGGGGGACCAACTGCGCACGCCTTCCAGCTATCTTGCTGGATTCACCCAGTGAATTCCTGACGGGATTTGGGCAACAATGGCTCCGGGCGCTGCACAAGGCGCGTGACAGCCCCCCCGGGCTCTGGCATCAGGGGGCATGACCAATCGGATCGCCATCTGGCTTGCCCTGCTGATCGTCGCGCTGCTGGCGCTGGACACGTGGTTTTTTGGATCGGATCACATACTGTTCCTTGGCCGCAAGTTGTTTGCCCTGCTCGATTGGGTTGCGTTCTGGCGCTAGCCCGCGCCGCGTCGATACGGCAGGTTGACTTGTCACCGCGAACCTGATGACTTGCCCGCAAACACCAAATTCACCATAGCGAGGAGTCTCCCAATGACCGTCAAAGTCGCCATCAACGGCTTCGGGCGCATCGGCCGTAACGTGCTGCGCGCCATCATCGAGTCGGGCCGTACCGATATCGAGGTCATCGCCATCAACGATCTGGGGCCGGTCGAGACCAACGCCCACCTGCTGCAATTCGACAGCGTCCATGGCCGTTTCCCGCAGACCGTGACGGTTTCGGGCGATACCATCGACGCCGGGCGCGGCCCGATCAAGGTCACCGCCGAGCGAAACCCCGCCGACCTGCCCTGGGGCGACGTCGACGTGGTGCTGGAATGCACGGGGATCTTCACGGCCCGCGACAAGGCTGCGCTGCATCTTCAGAACGGCTCGAAGCGCGTGCTGGTATCGGCCCCTGCCTCGGGTGCGGACAAGACCATCGTCTTTGGTGTGAACCACGACACGCTGACCGCGGACGACATCATCGTGTCGAACGCCTCCTGCACCACCAACTGCCTGTCGCCCGTTGCCAAGACCCTGAACGACACGGTCGGCATCATCAAGGGCTTCATGACCACGATCCACAGCTACACCGGCGACCAGCCGACGCTGGATACGATGCACAAGGATCTCTACCGCGGACGCGCTGCGGCGATGTCAATGATCCCGACCTCGACCGGCGCGGCCAAGGCCGTCGGCCTCGTGCTGCCCGAGCTGAACGGCAAGCTTGACGGTGTCGCCATCCGCGTGCCGACGCCGAATGTGTCTGTCGTCGATCTGGTGTTCGAAGCCAGCAAGCCGACCACCGTCGAAGAGATCAACGCCGCGATCAAGGCAGCCGCAGACGGCCCGCTCAAAGGCGTTCTGGGCTATACCGAAAAGCCGAATGTCTCGATCGACTTCAACCACGATGCGCATTCGTCGATCTTCCACATGGACCAGACCAAGGTCATGGACGGCACCATGGTCCGCATCCTGACATGGTATGACAACGAGTGGGGATTCTCGAACCGCATGAGCGACACAGCTGTCGCCATGGGCAAGCTGATCTGATCCCTCGCCGGGCGCGCGCCCGGCAAATTGGATGCTTTCAGGGGCGGGGCCGGCAGCGGCCTCGCCCTTATTCGTCTTGCAGCATGGTCCTTGCAAGGGCGTAGCCGCGCGTTGCGCCATGGTCTCTCGCGCGCGCCGCTTTCCACAATGGCAACATTTTAGTGGTGACGGGCGCCGGTGGCGGAAGCCTGCGGTGCACGGTAACGGCGCTTGGCGGCGCGGCGGCGGGCACGGCATGAATGGCGTGGCGGCGCAGCGATGGTGTTCCCGAACGAATTTCCATGAATTGTCTCCTTGAGCGGCACCCTACTCCTGTCTTTCATGGGCGTAAGGTTAACGCCGAAGGATGAACAAACCCCTTACGCCCTTGCATACAAGGGCGATCCGGCCGTGTGCGGCAAAAACGTCTTAACCAGAGCCCGCGACACCCCGTCGTGCCATGCAGTTTTTGCAAGGCGGGAAGACCTTCTGGGAAGTTGTGCTGCACCGCAGCAAACCCTAAGTTAGCGCCAACAGCAACGAGGGAGGAGCCACGGAGCAATACCATGAACCACCTCTTGAAAACCCTCGGATCCCGTCTGGAACGTCGAGTCAAATACCTGCGCACCCTGCGAGAGCTTCGCAGCATGCCGCTGGATGTGGCGCTCGATCTGGACATCAACCCGGGCGATGCACGCCGCATCGCCGCATTGGCCGTCTACGGCCGCGCCTGACACATAGGCACCCGGCCGGTGCCCGATGCACCGGCCATTGGACTTAAAGGAAAGCACCCATGTCCGTACTGAACGCACTTTTTCGCCGCTATGCCTACCACCGCACGCTGCACACGCTCAACACCCTGCCGGCCAAGACCCGGTTCGATTGCGACATCGTCGGCCACGAGGCCGAACTGGCGCATCGCGCCGTCTACGGCAACTGATCAGGCAAACCGCTCCTGTAGCGCGGCATAGACCGGCGGCGTCACGAATTTGCTGACGTCGCCACCCAGCCGGGCGATTTCCTTGACCAGCTTCGAGGCAATCGCCTGGTGACGGGCTTCGGCCATCAGGAACACGGTCTCGACGCTGCTGTCGAGCACCCGGTTCATCCCCACCATCTGAAATTCATATTCGAAATCCGCGACCGCCCGCAGGCCGCGAATGATGATCTGTGCGCCGACATCGCGCGCACAATCGATCAACAGGTTCTCGAACGGGTGGACCACGATCTCGGTTCCGGTCCGCTCTGACAGAACGGCGCATTCCGCCTCGATCATCGCGACCCGTTCTTCCAGCGAGAACAGCGGCCCCTTGTCGCGGTTGATCGCGCAACCAATCACCAGCCGGTCGACCAGAACGGTGGCCCGGCTGATGATGTCGATATGACCGATCGTGATCGGATCGAAAGTGCCGGGATAAAGACCGATACGCATGGGGTGACCCTCCGCCGTTTTGCGGCACGCAACAATATTGCGTCAAAGATTGCAACCCCTTCCGGGTGCCTTCGCCGCTCAGTGGCCCATGATCATTCCCTGAAGCGCGTCCTTCTCCATCGACAGTTCGGAGATCTGCGCCGCAACCACGTCGCCGATGGTGATGATCCCGACCATCACCCCGTCTTCGACCACCGGCATGTGGCGGAACCGCCCTGCGGTCATGCGCCGCAGCACCTCGTCGCTGTCATCCGTGCGGGTGCAGCTCTTGAGCTCTTTTGTCATCAGCAACTCGACCGACTGTCCCAACACAGCCGCACCTTCGGCGGCAAGGCGGCGCACGATATCGCGTTCCGACAGGATGCCAAGCGGGGTCAGACCGTCTTCGGAGATCACGACGCCGCCGATACGCCGCTCGGCAAGCACCTGCGCCGCGTCGGCCACGGTGGCCTTGGGGCCGACCGTGAACACGCCATCCTCGCGCTTGTCCTTGAGAATCTGCTGAACCTGCATGAGCACTCCTCCATCGCTCTGGTATTGATGGAAGGCTCGGCTCCCGGGGGAAGTTTGTCAACTCAGACCTTCAAGCCGGGTCAACTCGCGGCGCACGCCATGCACCAAAGCCTTGGCAAATGTATCGAGCCGCCCCAGCCTCTGGTCATCGGCGTGGCGCACCAGGTAAAAGCTGCGGCTCAGCGAAATGTCCTCTGCCAGGATCTTTCGCAGCCCCGGCGCCGCGGGCAGCGCGAAGTCATGCACCATGCCGATCCCTGCCCCAAGGCGCAGCCAGTGAAACTGCACCGACACCGAATTCGATGCGAGACCGACCCGGTCGATGCCGATTTCCGACAGGTAATCCAGTTCCTTGTCGAAAATCATATCGGGGATGTAGCCGATGATCCGGTGCGCGCTCAGATCCGCCTTGCTGCGGATCGGCGGGTGCTGGGCAAGGTAGTCTTCGGAGGCCGCGAGATGCAGGCGGTAATCGGTCAGCTTCTGCACCACCAGCCGGCCTGCGGTGGGGGCCGACACGCCGATGGCCAGATCCGCCTCGCGGCGCGACAGGTTGACGATGCGCGGCAGCGCGACGATCTGAATTTCCAGATCGGGATTTTCGACGCCGATCTGCGCGCAGACCTGCGGCAAAAGAAAATTGGCCAGCCCGTCCGGGGCGCCGATGCGAATCTGCCCCGACATGCCGGTCCCGGCCCCGCGCACGGCTTGCGTGCCCAGCCCCAGCGCCGCCTCGGCGCTTTCGGCATGGCTCAACAGACGCGCTCCGGCTTCGCTCAGCGCATAGCCCTGCGGGCCTTTCACGAACAGCGGCTGGCCCAGCGTTTCCTCGAGCCGCGCCACCCGCCGCCCCACGGTCGCCGGGTCCATCCGCAGCACCCGGCCCGCGCCCGAAAGCCCGCCCCCACGCGCCACGGCAAGGAAAATCCGCAAATCGTCCCAGTTGTCCCGCATCGCCTCACCTTTGCAAAAACGCAAAACCCTTTTGCCTGATTACCCCTGTACGCTGCAATTTCGCAAGACTAGGCTATGGCCAGATCCAATACCGCAGGAGCCGACCATGAAAGACCATCAGGACGTGAAAGAGCTTACCCATTTCATCAACGGCCAGCATGTAAAGGGCACCTCGGGCCGCTTTACCGAAGTGTTCAACCCCGCCACCGGGGAAGTCATCGCCAAGGTGCCGCTGGCCACGGTCGAAGAACTGAACGATGCCGTCGCCAAGGCCGCCGAGGCGCAAAAAGCATGGGGCGCGACCAACCCGCAGCGCCGGGCCCGCGTGATGATGAAATTCGGCGCCCTGATCAACGAGCACATGGACGAGCTGGCCGAGCTGGTGTCGATGGAGCACGGCAAGACCCTGCCCGACGCGCGCGGCGACGTGCAGCGCGGGCTTGAGGTGGTCGAGGTCTGCATGGGCGCGCCGAGCCTGCTCAAGGGCGAATACACCGACAATGGCGGGCCCGGCATCGACCTGTATTCCATGCGCCAGCCGCTGGGCGTGGTCGCGGGCATCACCCCGTTCAACTTCCCAGCGATGATCCCGCTGTGGAAGATGGCCCCGGCACTGGCCTCGGGCAACGCGATGATCCTCAAGCCGTCCGAGCGCGTGCCCTCGACCGCGCTGCGCCTTGCCGAGCTGATCATCGAAGCCGGCCTTCCCGAAGGCGTGCTTCAGGTGGTCAACGGCGACAAGGAAACCGTGGATGCGATCCTCGACAATGACACCGTGCAGGCGGTGGGCTTTGTCGGCTCGACCCCGATTGCGCAGTACATCTATGGCCGCGCCGCCAACAACGGCAAGCGCGCCCAGTGCTTTGGCGGCGCCAAGAACCACATGATCATCATGCCCGACGCCGATCTTGACAAGGCCGCCGATGCGCTGGTCGGGGCCAGCTTTGGCGCGGCGGGCGAGCGTTGCATGGCGATTTCGGTCGCGGTTCCTGTCGGCAAGGAAACCGCCGACAAGCTGGTCGAAAAGCTGCTGCCGCGCATCGACAAGCTGAAGGTCGGCCCCTACACCGGCGGCGAAGACGTCGATTACGGCCCCGTCATCACCGCCGCGTCGAAGTCGCGGATCGAAGGGCTCATCGCCTCGGGCGTCGATGCTGGCGCGACGCTGGTGGTCGATGGGCGCGACTTCACGCTTCAGGGCTATGAAAACGGCTTCTTCGTCGGCCCGTCGCTGTTCGACAATGTCACCCCCGACATGGAGATCTACAAGCAGGAGATCTTTGGCCCGGTGCTGACGCAGGTGCGCGCCGAAACCTACGAAGATGCGCTAGAGCTGGTGATCGACAATGAATACGGCAACGGCACGGCGATCTATACCGCCGATGGCGACACCGCGCGCGATTTCGCCCATCGGGTGAACGTCGGCATGGTCGGCATTAACTTCCCGATCCCGGTGCCGCTGAGCTACCACACCTTCGGCGGCTGGAAGAAATCGGCCTTCGGCGATCTCAACCAGTACGGCCCCGACGCGTTCCGTTTCTACACCAAGACCAAGACCGTCACGGCGCGCTGGTTCTCGGGGATCAAGGAAGGCGGCGAGTTCAACTTCAAGGCGATGGACTGACCGCGCTGCGCGCCTGATCGACAAGACATTCAAAGGGGCGGCCAGTCGGTCGCCCCTTTTGCGTTGCCCCGACCAGACAGCGCAGTGCGCATCGGCAACGCCCGGAATTTTCCGTAAGCCCTTCAAACGAAACACTTGCAAATTACGAAACCCGCGCCAAAGCTTTGGCCATCGGATGCACCGGAGCATGATGCCCTGGCCACCGACTTACCTGTGTTCACCGGTGCGATTTCACATATGTCGATCGACTTTCACATCCTCGCCGACCGGGGACTGGTCTATGTTCGTTACGAAGGCTTCGCGCTGATCGACGATACGATGAAGGCGTTCGGCCGCTACATGCAGCACCCGCAGGCGCGCCCGGGGCAAAAGCAATTCGTCGATCTGTCCGGCGTCACCGGGTATGAACGCGACTTCACCCGGCTGATGGCCATTCAGGCCCGCAAGGCCGACCAGTTCGGCAGCGGCGGCACCCAGACATTGATGGTGTACTATGCGCCATCGCGCCTTGGCCTTGAACTGGCGCAGCTGGTCCTGAGATCCTGGGAGGGGTTCGATGCCGTTGTCGCGCTGATCCAGCAATCCGAGCAAGAGGCGCTGTCGCTGCTCGGACTGCCCGAAACCTGTGTCGCAGACCTTCTGGAAAACACCGGGCGCAATCGGCCCGACAGCTGAACCGCTTGACTTTCGCTAGGCGTCACACACCTAAGGCGAGTGTGAAGAGCTAATAAATACCACCTTAGCGTGCTAAAAAGATCTCAAGACCACATATGTCAATTGAACTCACCCTCTATCCGCGACGGAACCTCGCCTACCTTCGTTTCGCCGGGATCGCGACCCCGTCCGAATATATCTCGGTGGTCGAGCGCCTTCAGGGTGCCAGCGATGTGCGCCCCGGCACGGCAATCCTTGCCGACCTGTCGCGGGTCGAGGACATGGTTTCGGATTTCCTGCAGACGCTGTCGATGGTCGGGGTTGAATCGCGGCTGTGCAGCCGCGTGCTTCCGGGAACGCGCTATGCCTGCTATGCGCCCGACGATCTCGCCTATGGTGCGTCGCGCATGTATCATCAGATCGCCGACAACGCGCTGCCCTACCAGATGGATGTGTTCCGCCTTGAGGGCCCGGCGCTTGAATATATCGAACAGCCCGAGCGCACCATCGCCGAATTCCTGCGCGCCGCGCGCTAGGCTTGCCGCAACGGCTCCCGGATGGTCTTCTGTCGCCGGGAGGACCGCCATGCCACAAAAAACCCGAGACCCCGCCTTCAGGATCGGCATCGAAGAAGAATACCTGCTGGTCAATGCCGAGACGCTGGCGCTGGCCGAAGCGCCCGAGGCGCTGCTGGATGCCTGTCGGGCTGATCTGGGCGCGCAGGTCAGCCGCGAATACCTGCAATGTCAGGTCGAGATCGGCACCCTGCCCTGCGCCAACGTGGCCGAGGCCCGCAGCGATTTGCAAAACCTGCGCCGCACCGTCGCCCGTCATGCGCAAAGCTTTGGCCTGACCCCGATTGCCGCCTCCTGCCATCCGCTGGCCGACTGGAAGCAACAATCGCACACCGACAGGGATCGCTACAACGATCTGCGCCGCGCGCTGGCGGCGGTGGTACGCCGGATGCTGATCTGCGGCATGCATGTGCATGTCGAGATCGACGATGACTCCCTGCGCGCCGACCTGATGCGGCAGGCGGTGTATTTCCTGCCCCATCTGCTGGCGCTGTCGACCTCCTCGCCGTTCTGGCAGGGGCAGGACACCGGGCTGGCCAGCTACCGGCTGACGGTGTTCGACAACCTGCCGCGCACCGGTCTGCCACCGCATTTCTCTGGCTGGCAGGATTACGAACGCTCGGTGCAGACGCTGATCGACCTCGGCCTGATCGAGGACAGCTCGAAGATCTGGTGGGACATGCGCCCGTCGTCGCGCTTTCCCACGCTGGAAACCCGGATCATGGATGTGCAGCCGCGCATCGAGGATACGCTGATGCTGGCGGCGCTGGTGCAATGCATACTGCGGATGCTCTGGCGGTTGCGGCGGCGCAACCAGCGCTGGCGGATCTACGAGAATTTCCTTGTTGCAGAGAACCGCTGGCGGGCGCAGCGCTATGGTGTCACCGAAGGGCTGATCGATTTTGGCGCCGGGGCGATCGTGCCCTTTGCCCAGCTTGCCGAGGAACTTCTGGCGCTGATCGGCGAAGATGCCGAGGCGCTTGGCTGCACCGCCGAAGTCCAGCGCATCCACAGCGTCGTGCAGAATGGAACCTCGGCCAGCCGCCAGCGCGCCGTCGCCGCGCCCTATCCCGAAGGCAGCGAAGCGCGGATGCGCGCGGTGGTCGCCCATCTTGTCGCGGAATTCCACGAGGGCCTCTGACCCTTGCGCGCCCCGCCCTGGCACGGCATGAACGGGGCGCGCCAGACAGGGGACAACCACATGAAGACCTGCATCGTCACCTCGGATTTTCACGTCCCCGGCGAGACCTTCATCAACCGCCATATCGAACATGCCTTCGGCGGCGATACCTGCGTGCTGACCGGGCGGTTCAATGGCGCCGACCCGTTCGGCAAGCCGCTGTTCGTGCGCCGCGCGCCGCTCAGCACCGCCGACAAGCTGCGCGCGCCCTTTGCCATGGGCTGGAACGCCGCAATCGAAGGCACCGGCCGCCTGCCCTTTGGCGACAATCGCCAGCGCCTTGCCGACTGGCTGCACGCGCAGCAGGTTCAGGTGATCCTTGCGGAATTCGGCACGCAGGCGCTGGTGGTGGCCAAGCTCGGGGCCGCGCTGAACATCCCGGTCTTTACCTATTTTCGCGGCACCGATGCCAGCTTTGCCCTGCGTTCAAAGCAGATCGTGCGGGCCTACAAGCGGATGATGCCGCGCCTCGCGGGGGTGTTTTCGGTCAGCCAGTTCCTACTCGACAATCTGGCCACCCATGGGGTGACGCACCCCAACGCCCATGTGGTGCCCTCGGGGGTTGATATCCGCCGCTTCACCCCGGGGCCAAAGACCCCCGGCTCGTTCCTTGCCGTCGGGCGCATGGTGGAAAAAAAGGCGCCGCAGGTGACGCTGCGAGCCTTTGCCAGCGCCGCGAGGGGCCGCGAGGCGCATCTGACCTTCATCGGCGATGGCCCCTTGCTCGAAAGCTGCAAAGCCATGGCCGCCGATCTTGGCATCGCCGCGCAGGTGACCTTTACCGGCGCTTTGCCGCATGATCAGGTGCGCGCGCATCTGACCACCACCGAGACCTTCCTTCAGCATTCGGTCACCGCCAAAAACGGCAACACCGAAGGCCTGCCCACCGCCATTCAAGAGGCGCTCGCCTGCGGCTGCATCACCCTGTCGACCTGGCACGCCGGCATCCCCGAGGCGGTTGAACACGGCATCAACGGCCTGCTCGTCGATGAATGGGACGAGCAGGGCTTTGCCAGCGGCATCACGCAACTGCTGAACATGAGCGATCGCAGCGCCATGACCGCCGCCGCCCGCGCCACCGCCGTGGCGAAATTCGACAATGCGGTTCTGCTGGCCAAGGTCGAAACCGTGATCCGCGACACCATCGCCTGAGGCGCGCAAAATTCGCAGCGTCCGCCGCCGCATCGCTGCTTGCATTCCGCCGCAACTGCCGACATGATCTGAACAACCGTTCAATTTCCATGAGAAAGGGAGGAGTCCCATGGATTTTGCGCTGAGCGAAGAGCAATCGGCGATCTTTGACATGGCCCATGCCTTTGGGCAGGAGCACATCGCCCCCCATGCGCGCACGTGGGAATCCGACGGCACCATTCCCCGCGCGCTGTGGCCAAAACTGGCCGAGCTTGGGCTTGGCGGCATCTATGTCAGCGAAGACTCCGGCGGCTCGGGCCTTGGGCGGCTGGACGCGACGCTGGTGTTCGAGGCGCTGTCGATGGCCTGCCCCGCTGTCGCCGCCTTTCTGTCGATCCACAACATGTGCGCCCGGATGATCGACAGCTATGGCTCGGAGGATCTCAAGGCGCGCTACCTGCCCGGCGCACTGAGCATGGAAACCGTACTGTCCTATTGCCTGACCGAGCCCGGCTCTGGCTCGGATGCCGCCGCGCTGCGCACCAAGGCGCAGACCACCGCAAATGGCTACAGCCTGACCGGCACCAAGGCGTTCATCTCGGGCGGCGGTTACTCCGATGCGTATGTCGTGATGGCGCGCACCGGCGCGGACGGGCCGCGCGGCATTTCGGCGGTTCTGATCGATGACGGCACGCCGGGGCTGTCCTTTGGCGGGCTGGAACAAAAGATGGGTTGGAAGGCCCAGCCCACCCGGCAGGTGCAGATGGACGGCGCTGAAATTCCCGCAGCCAACCTGCTGGGCGAGGAAGGCAAGGGCTTTCGCTATGCCATGGCGGGGCTGGACGGCGGGCGGCTGAACATCTCGGCCTGCTCGCTGGGCGCGGCGCAGGCGGCGCTGGATGCGACACTGCAATACATGTCGGAACGCCGCGCCTTCGGGCAAAGCATCGACCAGTTTCAGGCGCTGCAATTCCGCCTTGCCGATATGGAGATCGAATTGCAGGCGGCCCGCGTGTTCCTGCGTCAGGCGGCGTGGAAGCTCGATCAGGGCGCGCCGGATGCGCCGAAATACTGCGCCATGGCCAAGAAATTCGTCACCGAGGCCGGATCGAAGGTGGCCGACCAATGCCTACAACTGCATGGCGGTTATGGCTATCTTGCGGATTATGGCATTGAAAAGATTGTCCGGGATCTGCGCGTGCACCAGATCCTCGAGGGAACCAACGAAATCATGCGACTGATCGTGGCGCGCGGCCTCGTCTCTGCCTGAACCTCACAAGGGAACCACCATGCCCGACATCCACGCCCGCATCGAAGGTTGCGCTGGCCGCATCACCCTGACGCGGCCCAAGGCGCTGAATGCGCTGACCCATCAGATGTGCCTTGAAATCGAAGCCGCGCTGATCGCCTGGGCGCAGGACGACGCCGTGGCGCTGATTATCCTTGATGCCGAGGGCGAGCGCGCCTTTTGCGCTGGCGGCGACATCGCCGATGTCTGGCGCGCTGGCAAGGCGGGCGACTTCGATCTGGGTCGCAGGTTCTGGGCCGATGAATACCGCATGAACGCCCTTCTGGCAGAATACCCCAAGCCGATCGTCGCCTTCCTGCATGGCTTTGTCATGGGCGGCGGCGTCGGGCTGGCGGGGCATGTCTCGCACCGGGTGGTCGGGCAAAGCGCCCAGATCGCCATGCCCGAATGCGGCATCGGCTTTGTACCCGACGTTGGCGGCTCGCTGCTGCTGTCGCGCGCGCCGGGGCGGGTTGGCGACTATCTTGGCCTGACCGCCGCGCGCATGGGGCCGGGCGATGCGCTCTACGCAGGCTTCGCCGATCTGTTCATCCCCGAATCCGACTGGCCCGCGCTCAAGGCCGCGCTGTGCGACAGCGGCGAGACCGCAGCACTTGGCGCGGCGGCAGCTTCGGCCCCGGAAAGCCCGCTGGCCGCATCGCAGGCCGAGATCACCGCGCTGTTCGGAGGCGAGAGCGTGGCCGAGATCCTCGACGCGCTCGAGTCGCCAAGCAGCGATCTTGCCGCCTCCGCGCTCAAGGCGCTGCGCCGCAACGCGCCGCTGTCTATGGCGCTGACCATCGAGATGCTGCGCCGCCTGCGCGCCAAACCCAGCGACATTCGCGCCGCGCTGGTTCAGGAATACCGCGTCTCGCACCGCGCCGTCGAAGAGGGCGATTTCCTCGAAGGCGTGCGCGCGCAGATCATTGACAAGGATCGCGATCCGCACTGGCGGTTCCAGCCAGCGGACGTGACGCCGGACAAGATCGCAGCGATGCTCGCTCCGCTGGGCGCGGCCGAGCTGGCGCTGTGACATCCAAGTGGAGGAGAAACCCATGAAAATCGCCTTTATCGGCCTTGGCAACATGGGCGCGCCCATGGCCGCCAACCTTGCCGCAGCCGGGCATGACATTACCGGATTTGACGTTGCCGGCGCCAGCGCGCCGGGCGTGCACAGCGCGCCATCGGCGGCAGAAGCCGTGCGCGGCGCCGAGGTGGTGATCACCATGCTGCCCAATAGCGCCATCCTGCGCGCCGTCGCCGCCGAGGTCATTCCCGCGATGGGCAGCGGCGCGGTGCTGCTCGATTGCTCGACCGTCGATGTGCAAAGCGCCCGCGAGGTCGCCGAACAAGCGCAGGCGGCGGGGCTTGGCGCGCTGGATGCGCCGGTTTCGGGCGGGATTGGCGGCGCGGCTGCGGGCACGCTGACCTTCATGGTCGGGGGCGGTGACGCGGCCTTTGCCACTGCCAGACCGCTGTTCGAGATCATGGGCCAGAAGGCCGTGCATTGCGGCCCCTCGGGCAATGGTCAGGCGGCCAAGATCTGCAACAACATGATCCTTGGCGTGACGATGATCGCCACCTGCGAAGCCTTCGCGTTGGCCGACAAGCTAGGCCTGTCGCGCGCCGCGATGTTCGATGTGGTGTCGACGTCCTCGGGCTATTCTTGGTCGATGAACGCCTATTGCCCCGCGCCCGGCGTCGGCCCGACCTCGCCCGCCGACAACGGCTACAAGCCGGGGTTTGCCGCCGAGCTGATGCTGAAGGATCTCGGCCTCGCGCAGCAGGCTGCCGAGGCCGCCGATGCCGACACCCCGATGGGCGCGCGCGCACTCGAGCTGTACCGGACCTTCGTCGAAGATGAATCCGGCCGCGGCAAGGATTTCTCGGCCATGCTGCCACGGTTCGAAACGCGCGGACGCTGATCAGGGCGCTTTGTGCCGCATTGCAGGCCGCGCATAGTGCCCGAGAGAGCTGCGAGAAAATGGCGCATGTCGCGTCATATGGATGGCAATGGGCGGCAGCGTCGTGGCAGATGATGTGGGCAGACCGCAATCGGGCGTTTTGCGGCCAAGCTTCGAAAGGCCCGCATGAGCTGGACACAGACCGCCGCCTTTACCGCCGCCACCCGCAGCGCGCTGAACGCGCTGACGCCGTTCGATGCGCCGCGCGGCACCGTGCTGTTTCGCCCCGGTGATGCGGTGCAGGGGTTTGTCATCGTGCTGTCGGGGCAGATTGACGTTTTCCTGACCGGCCCCACCGGGCGCGAGATCCTGCTTTACGCGGTCGAGCCGGGGCAAAGCTGCGTACAGACCACGCTGGGCCTGCTCGGCGACGAACGCTACAGCGGCGAGGCGATCACCCGCGATGATGCCCGCCTCGTCCTGATCCCGCGCGGGCTGTTCCTGCGTCTGATGGATGAAGACGCGGGCTTTCGCAGCTTTGTCTTCACCGCCTTTGGGCAGCGCATGCAGGGGATGATGCACCTGCTCGAGCGTGTGGCCTTCCAGCGCATCGAATGTCGGCTTGCCGAAACCCTGCTGAACCACGCCGAAGACGGCAGCCTGCACGCCACCCACGCCGAAATCGCCAGCATGATCGGCTCTGCGCGCGAGGTCGTCTCGCGTCGGCTTGACGCGCTGGCCCGACGTGGCATCGTCGGACTGGACCGCGGAACCGTGCGTATTCTCGATGCAGCCGCGCTGCATAGCCTCGCCGAGGCCGATCGCTGACATCCGCTGTCGCATCCGGCGAGCAGCCCTGCTAGAACGCTTGTAAAAAGGACGTTTGCCATGGTTACGCTCGATATATTCTCGGATCCCATCTGCCCTTGGTGCTACATCGGCAAGGCCCGGCTTGATGCCGCGCTGCTGGCCACGCCCGGGCACCCGTTCACCCTGCGCTGGCGCCCGTTCATGCTGAACCCCGACATGCCGGCGGGCGGCATGGATCGGCGCACCTATCTCGAAACGAAATTCGGCGGACGGCAGGGCGCGATCAACGCCTACGCGCCCGTCGCCCAAGAAGCCGAGGCCAGCGGCCTGACGATGCACCTCGATGCGATCAAGCGCACGCCGTCGACGGTGGATGCGCATCGCCTGATCCTTTGGGCCGGGATCGAAGGCGTGCAGACCGCGGTGATCTCTTCCCTGTTCGCCGCCTATTTCACCGAAGGGCGCGACATCGGCGACCGCGAGGTTCTGGGCGATATCGCCGATGCCTGCGGGCTGGATGCCAGCGTGGTGATGCGTCTGCTGAACAGCGATGCCGACAAGCGCGAGATCTTCGAGATGGACGCGGCTGCGCGCGGCATGGGGGTGACCTCGGTGCCGACCTTCGTCGTTGCGGGCAAGCACGCGGTGCCCGGTGCCCAGCCGACCGAACTGTGGATGAAGGTGCTTTCCGAAATCGCCGCGCAAGAGGCCTGAGCCACCCCTCCTGCTATCGCCGATCACGGGGATGTGAGGCCTGCGGGGCGGTTGCGACTTGTTCGTATACATATTTTTCCGTTAGCCCGGAGCAGTCTTTTCCCGTCGCCCGTCAGGGCGGTCTGCCCGGCGGCGGGGATCCTCCCGAAAGCACCCGAACCCCGAGGCCCCCCTTGCGCACCATATCTGCCCCCGGACGCGTGGAGTTCATCGCTCTGCTGGCGACACTGTTCGCCACCATCGCCTTTTCCATCGACGCCATGCTGCCCGCGCTGCCGGACATCGGAGCCGAACTGACACCGGATGATCTCAACCGGGCGCAGCTGGTGGTGACCAGCTTCGTTCTGGGCATGGGCATCGGCACGTTGTTCACCGGGCCGCTGTCGGACAGTTTTGGGCGCAAGCCGGTGATCGTGGGCGGCGCGGCGCTGTATATCGCGATGTCGCTGCTGGCGGCATCAGAAGATTCACTTGAAGGCCTGCTGTTCGCGCGCATGCTTCAAGGGCTGGGCGGTGCCGCGCCGCGGGTTGTAGCGCTTGCCATTGTGCGTGACCTGCATTCAGGCCGGTCCATGGCGCGGATCATGTCCTTTGTCATGATGGTCTTCACCCTGTTTCCGGCGGTTGCGCCGTCGATCGGGGCGCTGATCATCGACCTGAGCGGCTGGCGGGCGATCTTCTGGGCCTTTGTGCTGCTGGCAACGGTCTCGTCACTCTGGCTGATCCTGCGCCTTCCCGAGACGCTGCCGCGCGAAAAACGCCGACCGTTCAGCATTGCCTCTCTGAGGGCGGCGGTGAAGGAACTGCTCGGCAATCCGGTAGTGCGCATCGCCATCCTGATCCAGGCGCTGATCTTCGGGATGATGTTCGCGATGATCTCGTCGGTGCAGCAAGTCTACGACGTCAGCTTCGGCATGGGCGAGAGCTTTCCGATCTGGTTTGCAGTGGTCGCCCTGTGTGCCGCGTCGGGCAGCCTGCTGAACGCGTCGATTGTGATGCGCTTTGGGATGCGCTCGGTGATCCGCTCCATGCTGTGCGCTGGCGTCATCATGTCTGCGTTGGCGCTGACCGCCTTTCTGGTGGGCTTGCCGCGGTACTGGGGCTTCGGGATCTTCCTGTTCTGGCAATGGTCGGTGTTCTTTCAGCTGGGGCTGACCGTCGGTAACATCAACGCCATCGCGATGGAGCCGGTCGGCCATATCGCCGGGCTTGCCGCCTCGCTGATCGGCGCGATTGCAACGGTTATCGCGGTGATCATCGCGGCGCCGGTCGGGCTATTGTTCAACGGCACGCCCCTGCCCCTCGCCGCCGCGATCCTCATTCTCGAATGTCTGGCCCTTTCCGGCATGCTCTGGCTGCTTCGGGTCGAAGCTCGGCAATAAAAAGCAGCATTCATCGCCTTCATCTAGCCCCGGTTTCCTTTCCAAATGGTTACATCGTGACCATGAAGATCACCGCCGCGTGATAATTCGGTATGCAAATGCATACAGAGCTTTTTCTTCACTTGATTTTGCTCTACAGCGCGCAACATGCCCCGCATGCAAAAGGAAAGGATTCCGCATGTCGAAGATCAAGGTCGACAATCCGATCGTCGAGATGGACGGCGACGAGATGACCCGTATCATCTGGGATTTCATCAAGAAAAAACTGATCCTGCCCTATCTCGACATCGACTTGCTTTATTACGATCTCGGTATCGAAAGCCGCGATGCGACGAATGACCAGATCACCATCGACGCCGCGGAAAAGACGCTCGAGGTCGGCTGCGCGGTGAAATGCGCTACGATCACGCCGGACGAAGCGCGGGTCGAGGAATTTGGCCTCAAGAAAATGTGGAAATCCCCCAACGGGACCATCCGCAACATCATCGGCGGCGTGGTCTTCCGCCAACCGATCATCTGCCGCAACGTGCCCCGCCTCGTCCCCGGCTGGACCCGCCCCATCGTGATCGGGCGCCATGCCTTTGGCGACCAGTACAAGGCGACGGATTTCGCTTTCCCGGGCGCTGGCAAGCTGACGATGAAATTCGTCGGCGAAGATGGCACGGTGATCGAAAAAGACGTCTACGATGCCCCGTCCGCCGGCGTCTATCAGGCGATGTACAACCTTGATGCCTCGATCATCGATTTTGCGCGTGCCTCGCTGAACTACGGCCTGTCGCTGGGCTGGCCGGTGTATCTGTCGACCAAGAACACCATCCTCAAGGCCTATGACGGGCGTTTCAAGGATCTCTTCCAGCAGGTCTTCGAAGAGGAGTTCGAAGAGAAATTCAAGGCCAAGAAGATCTGGTACGAACACCGCCTGATCGATGATATGGTCGCCTGCTGCATGAAGTGGAACGGCGGTTTTGTCTGGGCTTGCAAGAATTACGACGGCGACGTTCAATCCGACACCGTGGCGCAGGGCTTTGGCTCGCTCGGGCTGATGACCTCGCAGCTGATGACCCCCGATGGCATGATTGTCGAGGCCGAGGCGGCGCATGGCACCGTCACCCGCCACTATCGCCAGCATCAGGAGGGCAAATCGACCTCGACCAATTCCATCGCGTCGATCTACGCCTGGACGGGCGGGCTCAAGCACCGTGCCAAGCTCGACAACAACACCGCGCTGATGGCCTTTGCCAGCACGCTGGAAAAGGTGATCGTCGAAACCGTCGAAGATGGCTGGATGACCAAGGATCTTGCGCTGCTTGTCGGCCCCGATCAGAAATGGCTGACCACGATGGGCTTCCTTGAGAAGATCGACGAAAACCTGAACAAGGCGCTGCACGGCTGAGCCACTGCGCATCGCATAGATCTTTCAAAGCAAAGATCTATGCACCACCTGCCCCGGGAGGTTTTGATCAAGACCTCCCGGGGCAGGCCCGCCGCATCAGAGCGGGCCGTCCTCCAGAACGCCATCCGCCGACATTTGCGCGTAAAGCAAACCTTCGCGCAGCCCGCGATCCGCAACCGACAGCCGGTCGGTCGGCCACAGCCGCAGCAAGGCCTGAAGGATCGCCGCGCCGGACATGATCAGCGCCTGACGGTCCTGCCCGATGCGAGGATCCTTGCGCCGCCCCACCGGTCCCATTTCAAGATACCTGCGGATCACCGCCTCGATCTGATCAGACGACATGCGCAGCCCGTCAACCTTGGTGCGATCATAGCGCCGCAGCCCCAGATGCGACGCGGCCACGGTGGTCACCGTTCCCGAAGTTCCGACGATCTGAAAGCCCTCGCGCGATTGCGCATCCTTGTAAGGCGCGAATTCCGAAAGGTTTTCCTCGAAGAACCAGCTCATCAACGCATAGCGGGCGGCGTCGTCCTCGACATCGGAAAACTGATCCCGCAGCGTCGCAACACCCAGAGGAACCGAAATCCAGTCGACCACCTTGGCGGCCGGGAATGGGCTTTCAGGCGGGTGGAACCCGGCGTGCAGTCGCATGATCGCCCGTGGCCGCTCGCGCGCGGGCACAGAGCTGAGGTCGATCCAGACCAGCTCGGTCGAGCCGCCCCCGATGTCTACGACCAGCAATTGCTCGGTACGGGTCGAGACCAGCGGTGCGCAGGAAATCACCGCCAGCCGCGCTTCTTCCTCAGGCTGGATGATCTCGAGCGTCAGCCCGGTCTCGCGTCGGACCTGACGGATGAAATCCCGGGCGTTCTTGGCGCGTCGGCAGGCCTCGGTCGCAACGAGGCGCATCCGCAACACCTCATGGCGGCGGATCTTCTGCTGACAGACGCGCAGCGCGCCGATGGTGCGCGTCATCGAGGCGCGCGAAAGTCTCCCGGTCCGTTCCAGCCCGTGACCGAGCTGGACGGATTTCGAGAAAGAATCAACCACATGAAACTGGCTGCCCTTGGGATGGGCAATCAGCATGCGACAACTGTTCGTGCCCAGATCCAGCGCTGCATACAACGCATTTGGATCGGGCGAGTGCGGCTCGGGGCTCTCGACCGGTTTCGGGAATGCTGCGCCCGTGCCGTCTGGACGCGTTGGCGCCATTTCCATGCGCCTTTCCGAATATCAACTTGGTGTCAGGATACGCGGCGCAACGCCGCCACGCAAGCGCGTTCCCGCCCGGTCACAAAGGGATTATCGAACATACCCGAAAAATACAGGTATTCAGGCGCAAGCCTCTCGCGCAGGGCCGCCTGCGTGTCGGGGCGCAGATCGTCAAGGCCAAGCCGCAGGCTCGAGCTGTTCTCATGTCGCATATCGACACGCAGCCCGGTGCGCGCCGACAGATCCCGCCCGAACTGCGCCAACTCGCTGGTTCGGTAGATCTGATCATAGCGCGCCAGATCCGGCCCAAGAAACAGCCACGCCGGCAGCATGTGATGCCGGATCGCCGACGCAGCATCCATGTAGGCCGCGATATTGCAAAAGAAGAAATCCGGGTCCGGGTCCATCGGCAGATCGACCCGGCCACGCAAGAGCTTGCGGGAATTGCGTAATTCACCCAGTTCGACCACGCGGTTGACATAAGCCGACAACAGCCGCCGCAACGGGTCGCGCACCACGCAAAAGCGCCACCAGCCATGATCATAGGCTTCCCAGCGATGCGGGCGAAAGCGCCGGGTGGGATAGATCTGATGCCATTGCATCACGTCGGCAGGCTCGGGCGGCAGCGCGACGGCTGGATCAATCTGCGCCAGCGCCGCCTTGACGGTGGAACACCCCGCCTTGGGCAGCGCCATGTAGGCGATCCTGTGCGCGTCTATCGCGATGACCATCGGCTGCCCTGCCCCTTGCTGTCTGCCATTCGCCCGACGCCCAAGGCACACTCGCAGCACATCCCTAAGCAACGGTAAACACTTCCCCAAAAGCGGTCGGGCAGCCGCGCGGGAAACGAGTGCATCCAAGCGGTTTTACCGCTATCAGTGCCACGAAAGGGCCGCGCGATGCGCCCTCAAGACGCACAAGGACCAACCATGGCGATTGCTGGCAGCAAGGCACTTCTGTTTGATCTCGACGGCACGCTTTTGCTGTCGGACCCGCTTCATTACCAGGTCTTCGCCGAGATGTTTGCCGAGCGCGGCAAGACCCTGACCCAGCAGATCTACGAGACGCAGATTCACGGCAACCACAACCTCGACAGCTTTCCCAAGCTGTTTCCGGGCGAAGACCCGCAGGCGCTTTCTGACGAGAAAGAGGCGCGGTTTCGCGACAGCCTCGGCCATGGGACAGCGCCGATGCCGGGGGCCGAGGCGCTGCTTGACCGGGCGGACCGCGAGGGCTGGCGGCTGGCGGTGGTGACCAACGCGCCGCGCGAAAACGGCGAATACATGCTGGAGGCCATCGGCCTGCGCAAGCGGTTCGAGCTGCTGATCATCGGGGATGAATGCGCCCGCGCCAAGCCCGACCCCGAACCTTATCTGCTGGCCATGCGCGAGCTGGGCGTGCGCCCGCAGGATTGTATCCTCTTCGAGGACAGCCCGAGCGGCATGCGCGCCGCCGCGCGCTCTGGCGGCTATGCGGTCGGCATCCGGTCTGGCCTGCCCGAGGATCGCCTGCGCGAAGCCGGCGCCAAGATCACCATCGCCGATTACGAAGACCCGGCGCTGGAGGGCATTCTTGCCCGGCTGAGCGCCTAGAACAGGCTCAACTGGTCGCCCGCCCGTGCGGGGGGCGCGAACAGGTCGGTGCGCAGTGGCGGCAGTTTGCGGTCCAGCCCCAGCTTGCGGCTTGCCAGCGCGAAACGGCGGGCGATCAGCTCGGCGTAAGGACCTTCGCCGCGCATCCGGCGGCCCCAGTCGGCGCTGTAATCCTGACCTCCGTGCATCTCGCGCAAGCGCGCCATGACACGCGCGGCGCGATCCGGGTAATGTTCGGCCAGCCATGCCCGCCACAGCGGCGAGACCTCGCGCGGCAGGCGCAGCATGATCCAGCTCGCCGCCACCGCACCGGCCTTGGCCCCGGCCTCGAGAATGCGTTCCAGCTCCGGATCGGTCAGGGCCGGAACCACCGGCGAAGCCATCACCCGCACCTCGATCCCGGCGGCGCTCAGCCGCTGGATCGTCGCCAGTCTGCGCGTCGGAGACGGCACCCGCGGCTCCATCCGCCGTGCCAGAGTCGCGTCCAGCGTGGTAACCGAGATCCCGACCCGCGCCAGCCCTCGCCGCGCCATATCCGCAAGAATGTCGATGTCGCGCTCGATCAGCGTGCCCTTGGTGACGATGGCGACCGGGTGATTGAAATCGCGCAGCACCTCGAGACAGGCGCGCATGATGCCGCGATCACGCTCGATGGGCTGATACGGATCGGTGTTGGTGCCGATGGCGATGGTCTGCGGGCGATAGCGCCGCGCCCGCAATTCGCGCGCCAGCACCTCGGGCGCGTCCGGCCGCGCCACCAGTTTCGTCTCGAAATCGAGGCCCGGCGACAGGCCAAGATAGGCGTGGCTCGGGCGGGCAAAGCAATAGATGCAGCCATGCTCGCAGCCGCGATAGGGATTGATCGTGCGATCAAACGGCACATCCGGAGAGCGCACATAGTTGATCAGGCTGCGCGGCCGTTCTTGCACGACCTCCGTGCGCAGCGGCGGCAGCTCTTCGGGCAGATCCCAGCCATCATGCGCATCTTCATAGCGGTGACGTTCGAACCGCCCGCAATCGCGGCTGGAGGCGCCGCGCCCGGCGCGACGCTCTGCGGTGATGGATCTTTCTGCACTCATGCCGCAAGAATAGGAACATTATGCGAACATTCGCAAGGTGGAACATGACAGGCGGCGCGTTTGCAAAGAATTCACCGATCCTGAAGAAATCTGCTTTATTCCCAAGGGTGCGAGACCTATCTTTAACAGTAGATAGGAGGCGAACATGCCGGTGACCCACCTGGTTTTCCTGATCATAACCGTTCTCGCCCTTGGCGGGCTGACGGTCTGGGCCGTTCTGTCCTGGGGCGCGGGAACCGTGATTCCGCTGCTTTTGGGGCTGGGACTGCTGGCGCGATGGGGCATGGCCCCGGTCGGGCGCGATGATCGCTCGGCCTGATCTTTCGGCTCAGCCCGGCGCGGCGCCCTGCGTCATGATGGCCGATACCGGCACCAGCGCGACGCTGCTCGCGCGGTCCTGAAGGCCCCAGATCACCAGCGCCGTCAGCGTATCGGCGCGCAGCCGCCCAAGCATGACGACCGATCCTTCCTGACGGGCGCGGAACGCCGCCTGATCAAGGAAACGGCGCATGACGCGCGGGTCCTGTCCGGCGCCGTCGAAATCGCGGAACACCTGCGCCGTCGGCACCCCCACCCGCTGCGCCAGCGCCTCGCCGGTGCCCATGCCCTTGGACATCATCAGCAACCCGTGTCCGGTGTCGCGCAGGAATTGCGCCGCCTGCTCGGAGACGGAGCGCGTCTCCTGAAGACCGCTCGCCGGATCTTCGAGCACGCCGATGGCCTCGGGCACCGCCCCAAGCGCACCTTCGAGGCTGACCTCGACATCGCTCGCTTGCGCGCCCTTCGGCACACCGGCCATTGCCAGCACTTCGAAGCCAGCGGCGCGATAGGCGCGCGCCGCAGCGGCGGCATTCGGATGCGAGGACGAGACCGCAAAGCTGACCGGGAACGGCAGATCCCCGACCATGTCGGGGCCAAGCGGGCCAGCGCCGTCATCGATGAGCACCACCGACATCAACGGCTCTCCCTCGGCAATGTCAGCGGCGGCGGCATAGCGCACAAGCGGTGGCAACGGACCGGTTTCGGTGTCTGTCGTATCGGCAAGCGGCGCGCTGCCAATGCTGGGCAAGCGCCGCTTCGGCACGGGACCATCGCGGTCAACAAGCGATTGCGCCGGGGCGCCGATCGACGGCGCGCCCGTGTCAGAGCTGACCTGCGGGGCAGTTTCCGTGGTTTCGACAGGGGCGGTGCCAATGGTCGGAAGATCGACGGGGGCCGGCACCGGCGCGGGCATCGGCAAGGGCGGCTCGGGCGTTGCGGTGGAAAGCTCTGCCCCCGGCTCGGCCTGCGCCTCGTCTGTCGCCGACACCATCTGCTCAGGTGCCGCAGGACGGGTTGCCACCGGCGCGGGAACCGCCAGCTCGGGCCGTGGCGCAGACGGGATCTCGGGGCCGGTGTCATCGACGGCGGGCGCCGACATATCAAGCGCAAGGGCGTCGTCGATGGGCTTTGCCACCGGGTCTGGCTGGACCGGCGCGGCCGGAGCGCTGGATTCGGCGCTCATCTGCAGGCTGGTCTCTGGCTCGGGGGTGTCGACGACCGGCTCGGATGGCAGCTCTGGCGAGGCCACAGTTGCGGGCTGCGTCTGCGCGGTTTGAGGCACAGCGAGCCCGGGTTCGCCGACATCAGGCTGGTCGGCATCGGTGCTCTGCGGCGCAACCGAAGGCAGGTCCGAGATCTCGACATCCGGTCGGGGCGTCACGGCTTGCGGCGGACCGATCAGCAAAGACAGCGCCGCAGCCCCGGCCCCCGACACCACCAACCCGACCATCGCCCCTGCGACAAAGCTCTTCGCCATCGCCAATCGTCCCCTGACCTGCCTGTCCCCGCGTTGCCGATCCCGGGCGCGGGCTGTCCTTGCCCATCCATCAATGCCATCCGTTCGCCGGACGGTCGCTTGCGGCGCATGCCCTTGACGCTGCACCTTCTCCGGGCGCATGTATACCCCGGACCAACCCAATCCTACCAGCCCGAGATTGCCCCAATGCTTCTGCTCATCGACAACTACGACAGCTTCACCTGGAACCTTGTTCACTATGTGGGCGAGCTTGGGGTCGAAACGCAGGTCTGGCGGAACGATGCGCTGAATGTGCAGGAGGCGATGGCGCTGAAGCCTTCGGGCATCCTGCTCAGCCCCGGCCCCTGCGATCCCGATCAGGCGGGCATCTGCCTTGCACTGACCGAGGCGGCGGCGGAAACCGGCATTCCGCTGTTCGGCGTCTGTCTTGGCCACCAGACCATCGGGCAGGCCTTTGGCGGCACGGTCGTGCAGCATTCCGAAATCGTGCATGGCAAGATGGGCACGATGCATCACGACGACACCGGCGTGTTCCACGGGCTGCCCGACCCGTTCGAGGCGACACGCTATCATTCGCTGGTGGTCGATCGCGCCACCCTGCCCGACTGCCTGATCGCCAATGCCTGGCTTGACGATGGCACGATCATGGGTCTGCGTCACCGCGACCTGCCCATCCACGGCGTGCAATTCCACCCCGAGAGCATCGCCTCGGAGCATGGCCACGCGCTGATCAAGAACTTCCTGGATACGATGAAAGTCCCCGCATGAGCGATCGCCTCAAGCCGTTGATCGGCACCGCCGCCACCCGCCCCTTGACGCGCGCGGAGGCTGAGGCCGCCTTTGGGGTGCTGTTCGAAGGCGAAGCGACCCCGGCGCAGATGGGTGGCTTTCTCATGGCGCTGCGCACCCGCGGCGAGACGGTGGATGAATACGCCGCCGCCGCCGGGGTGATGCGGGCCAAATGCAACCGGGTCAGCGCGCCCGAAGGCGCCATCGACATCGTCGGCACCGGCGGCGATGGCAAGGGCACGCTGAACATCTCGACCGCCGCGGCCTTTGTCGTCGCGGGCGCCGGTGTGGTGGTGGCCAAGCACGGCAACCGCAACCTGTCGTCGAAATCCGGCTCTGCCGATGCGCTGTCGGAAATGGGCGTGCAGGTGATGCTGCCAGCGTCGGCCATCGCACCGATCCTGTCACAGGTCGGCATCTGCTTCATGATGGCGCCGATGCATCACCCCGCGATGAAGCACGTCATGCCGGTGCGCACCGAACTGGGCACCCGCACGATCTTCAACATCCTCGGGCCGCTGACCAACCCCGCCGCGGTCAAGCGCCAGCTCACCGGCGCCTTCTCGCGCGAGATGATCCGCCCGATGGCCGAAACGCTGGGCCAGCTTGGGTCCGAGCGGGCATGGCTGGTGCATGGCTCTGATGGCACTGATGAGCTGGCGATTTCCGGCATCAGCTGGCTGGCCGCGCTTGAAGAAGACGGCACGGTGCGCGAGGCCGAAATTCACCCCGAAGACGCCGGACTGCCCGTGCACCCCTTCGAGGACATCATTGGCGGCACCCCTGCCCAGAACGCAGTCGCCTTCCGAGCCCTGCTGAACGGGGCAAAGACCGCCTATCGCGATGCGGTGCTGCTGAACGCGGCGGCGGCGATCGTGGTCGCGGGCAAGGCCGCCGACCTGCGCGCCGGGGTGGAGCTGGCGCGCGAGAGCATCGACAGCGGCGCCGCGCTTGGCAAGGTGACAGCGCTGGCCGAGGCCACGCAAGCCGCCGCATGACGCCCAAGGCTTGGGCCTCGCTGGCCTTTTTCACCGAGGATCTGCCGCGCATCGCCGCGCTGACCGCTGGCGATGACATCCTGCCCCCGGTCACGCAGCGCTTTGCCGCGCTCGATGCGGTTGCGCCCGAAAAGGTGCGCGTGGTGATCCTTGGGCAGGATCCCTACCCGACGCCGGGCCATGCGCATGGCTTTGCCTTTTCGGTCGAACCAGATGTGCGGCCGCTGCCGCGCTCTCTGGGCAACATCTACAAGGAGCTTCAGGCGGAATTCGGCACCTGCCCGCCGAATGGCGATCTGCGGTTCTGGGCCGATCAGGGCGTTCTGCTGCTCAACAGCGCGCTGAGCGTTCCGGCGGGAAATGCTGGCGCGCACGCCAAGCTTGGCTGGTCAAAACTGACCACCCAAGTTCTTGAAACGCTTGGCGACCGTCCGCGCGCCTTCATTCTGTGGGGCAACCACGCACAGGGCTTCGCGCCCGCCATTCAGGGCGACGGTCATCTGATCCTGCGCTCGGCGCATCCCTCGCCGCTATCGGCGCGCCGGGGATTTTTCGGCTCGCGCCCCTTTTCCCGCGTCAATGACTGGCTTATTGCAAGGGGCGAAATCCCCATCAACTGGACAACGCCGCAGGGAGGCCGCCCGTGACCCAGACGATCCTCGACAAGATCAAGGCCTATAAACTCGAGGAAGTGGCCGCCGACAAAGCCGCCCGCCCGCTGCCCGAGATCGAAGCACAGGCGCGCGATGCATCGCCCGTGCGCCCCTTCGCCAAGGCGCTGCGCAAGGCCAGCGAGACGGGCTACGGCCTGATTGCCGAAGTCAAGAAAGCCTCGCCCTCCAAGGGCTTGATCCGCGAAGATTTTCACCCCGCGACATTGGCCGCCGCTTACGAGCGTGGCGGGGCGACCTGCCTGTCGGTCCTGACCGACACACCGTCTTTTCAGGGCGCCAAGCAGTTCCTTGTCGATGCCCGCGCTGCCACGTCGCTGCCGGCGCTGCGCAAGGATTTCATGTATGACACCTATCAGGTCGCCGAGGCCCGCGCCCTCGGGGCCGATTGCATCCTGATCATCATGGCAAGCGTCTCGGATGCTCAGGCCGCCGAACTTGAAGACGCGGCAAATTTCTGGGGCATGGATGCGCTGATCGAAGTGCACAACGCCGCAGAACTCGAACGGGCGCTGCTGCTGAAGTCACCGCTGATCGGCATAAATAATCGCAATCTCAACACCTTCGAGACCAGTCTTGAGACAACGCGCCTGCTGTCGAAAACCGTGCCGCCCGAGCGTCTTCTGGTCTCGGAAAGCGGCCTGAACAGCCCTGCGGACCTTGCGGACATGGCTGCCTATGGCGCGCGGAGCTTTCTCATCGGCGAAAGCCTGATGCGCCAGCCCGATGTCGAAACCGCAACACGGCAGTTGCTGCGCGATCCGGTGGCAGCATGAGCGGGCTGACCCATTTCGACGCCAGCGGCAATGCCCATATGGTGGATGTCTCTGACAAGCCCGAAACCGCGCGCGTCGCCACCGCCGAGGGCTGGGTGAAGATGGAGCGCGAAACCTTTGAGATCATTATCGAAGGCCGCGCCGCCAAAGGCGATGTGATCGGCATCGCCCGGCTTGCCGGGATCATGGGGGCCAAGAAGACCCCGGATCTGATCCCGCTGTGTCACCCGCTTCCAGTCAGCAAAGTGTCGGTCGATCTGCGGCCCGATCCGTCGCTTCCGGGTCTTCGCATCGAGGCGACGGTCAAGACCACCGGACGCACCGGTGTCGAGATGGAGGCGCTGACAGCGGTCTCGACCGCAGCGCTCACCGTCTATGACATGGCCAAGGCTGTTGACCGCGGCATGCAGATCGGCGGCATGCGCGTGATCCTCAAAGATGGCGGAAAATCAGGCCTCTACGAGGCATCATGATCACTGTATCCGACGCGCTCGACCGGCTTTTCTCCCTTGCCGGACAGATGCCCTGCGAAGAGGTGCCACTGCTTGAGGCGAACGGACGGGTTCTGGCCCAGACGGTCTATGCCCGGCGTGAGCAGCCGCCCTTTTCCGCCTCGGCAATGGATGGCTACGCCGCATGTGCCGCTGCCCCGGGAATGCGCTTGAAGGTGATCGGGGAATCTGCCGCCGGGCTGGGCTTTGACGGTTCTGTCGGGCCGGGTGAAGCGGTGCGGATCTTTACCGGCGCGCCGGTCCCGCCAGGCGCAAATACCGTTATCATTCAAGAAGATGTAGATCGTTCTGGCGACGAAATCCTTGTCACCGACAGGCTTGGAGTTGGCGACAACATCCGCCCCGCGGGCTGTGACTTTCATATCGGAGACACCATACAGGCGCCGCGCCGCCTGACCCCGCAAGATATTGCGCTGCTGGCCTCGATGAACATTGCGATGGTGCCGGTTGCGCGGCGTCCGAAGGTCGCGCTGATCTCGACCGGCGACGAGCTGGTCATGCCGGGAGAAAACCCCGGCCCTGACCAGATCATCGCCTCGAACACCTTTGCCTTGCATGCGATGCTGCGCGCCGCCGGAGCCGAGCCGCGCCTGTTGCCGATTGCCCGTGACAGCGACAGCGCCCTGCGCACGGTTTTCGGCCTGATCGACGACGCCGATATGGTGGTCACCATTGGCGGTGCCTCGGTTGGCGATCACGATCTGGTCGCGAAAGTCGCCGCAGATCTTGGCCTTGAGCGCGCCTTCCACAAGGTTGCGATGCGCCCCGGAAAGCCTTTGATGTCGGGCCGTCTTGACGGCAGCATGATGATCGGACTGCCGGGAAATCCCGTTTCGGCAATCATTTGCGGGCATATCTTCTTGCTTCCAGTGATCCGCGCGATGCTTGGCCTTCCACGCGCCGCCGCGCCGCGCAAACAGGCTCCGCTGGCCAGTGATCTGGGCGCGAACGGTCCGCGAGAGCATTATATGCGGGCGCGGTTGGGGCCGGATGGGGTGCGCGTGTTCGACCGTCAGGACAGTTCTCTTCTCAGCATTCTGGGCGAGGCTAACGCGCTGGTGGTCCGCCCGCCGCACGACCCTGCACGCCCCGCACGAGACGTCGTGGAGTACGTTCCTCTTTGACGAGAAGTGGCCCGCAGGCCATTGACACAAATAGGGAACATGGATAGAACAAAGGAGCATCAGGCAGGGAAACCAAGAATGCTGACCAAGAAACAGCTCGACCTTCTCGATTTCATCAACAAGCGGCTGCAACGCGATGGTGTGCCGCCCAGTTTCGACGAGATGAAAGAGGCGCTCGATCTGCGCAGCAAGTCCGGTATCCACCGCCTGATCACCGCTCTGGAAGAGCGCGGTTTCATCCGTCGCCTGCCCCATCGCGCCCGCGCTATCGAGATCGTGAAGCTGCCCGAAACGCTGGGCGGGGCGTCAACGACCTTCACCCCCGAAGTGATCGATGGCGATCGTCCCGACAAATTGCCCAGCGGCGCGCGCCCGGTTGCCAGCATTGATGCGGTCGAATTGCCCGTCATGGGCCGGATCGCGGCCGGGGTGCCGATCCAGTCGATTTCCGACAATCCCGCTGGCATTGCCGTACCCGGAGCGATGCTGGCGTCGAATTCACATCATTACGCGCTTGAGGTGAAGGGCGACTCGATGATCGACGCCGGGATCAATGACGGAGATGTCGTCATCATCCGAGAGACATCGGCGGCCGAAAATGGCGATATCGTAGTTGCTCAGGTCGATGGCTACGAGGCAACGTTGAAGCGCTTCCGTCGCAAGGGCGAGGTGATCGTTCTCGAAGCCGCGAACCCCGCCTATGAACCGCGGGTCTTGCCGATTGGATCGGTCAAGGTTCAGGGCAAACTGGTCGGATTGATCCGCAGCTATTGACGCCTGCGCGGCGGTGCGTGCCACAGGCGCGCGCCGCGCGACGTGACGATACGCGGCCCGGCTGACCCAAGCCAGACCGCAATGGTGCCCGTGGTTCTCAACCGCTTGGGATCATAGACTTCGCAGCCGGGCAGATCGGGCAGATCGACGCTGGACACCACGATCTCGCGATCTTCGCAGCCGGTATAGGCCGAGGCGGCCCGTTTTCCCTGAAGATGGGTGATCCGCAGCCCGGCCAGCTCGATCCGGGCGACATTGCCGGGTGCTCCGCCGGGCCAAAGCGCCGCCGCCTGCTCCTGTGTGCGCGCAGCGCCGTCGTTTTCCAGCCAGATCCCGGCGAGAAACCCCGCGCCCCTCGGGCGCGACAAGGCCCGCCCATCGTCCGTCATCGCGCCGACAAGCGCGCCGGTATCGGCGATCAGCAGGTCCGGGCGCTGCGACAGCGGCCAAAGCGTTGCCGCAATCGCCAACGGCATCACGCCAAGCCAGCGCCCCCGCCCCCGCCAGAGGCTGAGCGTCAAGCCGCCGAGCGCGAGCAGCGGCAAAACCGCAGACCCCGGCGCGACGATATGGCCAAGCGAGCCTTCCCATCCCGACACGGTGCGCGCGACAAGCAGGATCCAGTCCAGCCCAAGCCGCATCACCCACATTGCCAGCGCTTCCAACCCCAGCGGCATCAGCAAGGCGGCCACCACCGCCATCGGCATCACCAGCACCCCCATCACCGGCACGGCGACAAGATTGGCGACCAGCCCGTAATGCGACAGCAGGTTGAAATGTGCCATGGCGATCGGCGCGGTGGCCATCGAGGCCGTTGCCGAGGACACCACAAGGGTCAGAACCGGTCGCGCCCAGCCCGGTGCCCCGCGTTCCGTGCCGCGATCGCGCAACACTGCGAAGACGGCGACAAGCGCCACTGTCGCGGCGAAGGACATCTGGAACCCCGGACCCAACAACGCCTCGGGGCGCAGCAGCAGCACGATCATCGCCGCCAGCGCCACGGCGCGCAGCGACAACGCCCGCCGATCAAAGATCACCGCCAGCAGCATCACCGCCACCATGATGAAGGCGCGCTCCGTCGCCACGTTGCCCCCCGACAGCGCCAGATAGCCCGCCGAGGCGACAAGCGCGATGCCTGCGGCAATCTTCTTGCCGGGCCAATGATGCCGTGCCCGAGGTGGCAGCAGAAAGGCAATCCGCGCCGAACCAAAAACGAAACCCGCCAGCAGCCCCATGTGCAGGCCTGAAATTGCCAACAGATGCGCTAGGTTGCTGTGGCGCAGCGCCTCGATGCTTTGTTGCGACATGGCAGAGCGATCACCGGTCATCAGTGCGGCGGCAAAGGCCCCGGTCTCATCCGGCAGAGCCGCCTGCACCCGCGCCGACAGCACCATCCGCGCCCGCGAAATCCATTGCCCGCCGGTCGCAGGTCCGAGCAGCAGCACCGGGGTGCGGGTATAACCGACCGCGCCCAGCTTCAGGAACCATGCATGGCGGCGAAAATCAAAGCCGCCGGGTTCGGCAGCGCCGCCGGGTGCGCTGAGATGTCCGGTCATCATCACCCGCATACCGGGGCGCGGCTCAAGAAACCCCTGCTCGCCGTGCAGCGACACCCGCACCCGGTAGGGTGTGCGCGCCGGGTCCATCTGGGCCAGCATCACCCGGTCAAGCGTCAGCCGCAACGCATCCGATGCAGAGCGGTCGATGGCGACGACCCGCCCTTCGATCGGGCCGTAATAGCGGAACCACAGCTGCGGCGCGGCGACCATATGCGCCCGCGCACCAGCCAGCGCAAAGCCGCAGGCCATAAGGCCCATCGCGACGACAAGAGGTGCGTGCCCCACCCCAAGCCGTCGCGACAGCACCAGCAGCCCAACCCCGGCAAGGGCCGCCAGCGATAGCATCTCGGCTGCCGGCTCGAAGCCAGGGAGGAAGTACAGCCCGATGCCAATGCCCAGAGCAACCGGCACCCAAGGGAACAGATGCCCGCGCTGCCCGATCAATACACCCTCAAGCCCAGAGAGGATCTGCCGCATGACTTGCCCCGACCCTGTCCGCTGGTTAGAGGGATGACTGAAACCCTACGCCATTTTTGGTTACCGAGAGGTTAAGATCCCATGTCCGCTGTCGTCACCCGTTTCGCGCCGTCTCCCACCGGCTACCTGCATATCGGGGGCGCGCGCACGGCTCTGTTCAACTGGCTGTACGCCCGTGGCCGCGGCGGCAAGTTCCTGCTGCGCATCGAAGACACCGACCGCGCCCGCTCGACCCCCGAAGCCACTGCGGCAATCCTGACCGGGCTCGACTGGCTGGGGCTCGATCACGACGGCGAGGTGGTCAGCCAGTTCGGCCGCGCGCCGCGTCACGCCGAGGTCGCGCATCAGTTGCTTGCGCAAGGCGCTGCCTATAAGTGCTTTGCCACGCAGGAGGAAATCGCCGCCTTCCGCGACAAGGCCAAGGAAGAGGGCCGCTCGACCCTGTTCCGCAGCCCGTGGCGCGACGCCGATGCCGCAACCCACCCCGACGCGCCCTTCGTGATCCGTCTGCGCACCCCCGAAGACGGCGAGACCGTCATCGAGGACGGGGTGCAGGGCCGTGTCACCATCCGCAACGATCAGCTCGACGACATGATCCTGCTGCGCTCGGATGGCACGCCGGTCTATATGCTTGCCGTGGTGGTCGATGATCACGACATGGGGGTGACCCATGTCATTCGCGGTGACGATCACCTTAATAACGCCGCGCGGCAGATGGGGATCTATACCGCGATGGGCTGGCCGCTGCCGGTCTACGCCCATATTCCGTTGATCCACGGCCCCGATGGCAAGAAACTGTCCAAGCGCCACGGCGCGCTTGGCGTCGATGAATATCAAAAGTTTGGCTATCCGGCGGCAGGCATGCGCAACTATCTGGCGCGGCTTGGCTGGAGCCATGGCGACGACGAATTCTTCGACGATGCGCAGGCGCAGGCGTGGTTCGATCTGTCGGGAATCAACAAGGCTCCGGCGCGGCTCGACTTCAAGAAGCTGGAAAATCTGTGTGGCCAGCATATCGCGGCCGCAGACGATGCTGCGCTGCTGCATGAAATAGAGGCTTATCTGGCCGCAGCGGCGCTTCCGGCTTTGTCGGACGCACAAAAAGACGGGCTGAAGCGCGGCATGTACTGCTTGAAAGAACGCGCGAAGACTCTTCCAGAACTCCTTGATAAGGCACATTTTATCCTTTCAGAAGTTCCGCTGGAACCTGACGCCAAGGCGCGAGCCGCGCTTGACCCTGTATCCCGTGGTATACTGGCCACGTTGACGCCGCAGCTGCAAGGTGCTAGCTGGTCGCGGGAAGAGCTCGAGGGGACAATGGCCGAGTTCGCGGAGGCACAAGGGACAAAATTCGGCAAGCTTGCCGCCCCCTTGCGCGCTGCGCTCGCAGGACGCGCCGTAACCCCGAGCGTATTCGACATGATGCTGGTGCTCGGCAAGGAAGAAGCTATTCTCCGGATCGAGCAGGCAGCGGCCTCCGAGACGTGATCGCACCCCTTCGGGACCGCGGGCTCACCTTTCGACCGAGGCCATGTGATTGATTGCCAGGGCACCGGACGGTGCCCGAGGGCCCTTTCGAAAGGAACGAGACTAGCATGGCTGACACTCCGACGAAGACCGCGACGCTGTCGATCGACGATCAGACCTTTGACCTGCCGATTTATTCGCCGACCGCGGGGCCGGACGTTCTTGATATCCGCAAGCTGTACGCGCAGGCGGGTGTCTTCACCTACGATCCCGGCTTCACCTCGACCGCAAGCTGCGACAGCACCATCACCTTCATCGACGGCGACAAGGGCGAGCTGCTGCACCGCGGCTATCCCATCGACCAGCTGGCCGAAAAGTCGCATTATCTCGAAGTCTGCTACCTGCTGCTGTACGGCGAACTGCCCTCGGCGACCGAGCTTGAAACCTTCGAGAACACCATCACCCGCCACACCATGCTGCACGAACAGATGCAGTATTTCTTCCGGGGCTTCCGCCGCGATGCGCACCCGATGGCAACCATGGTGGGCGTGGTCGGCGCCATGTCGGCGTTCTATCACGACAGCACCGACATTTCCGACAACAAGCAGCGCGAGATCGCCTCGCACCGCCTGATCGCCAAGATGCCGACCATCGCGGCTTGGGCCTACAAGTACTCGATCGGCCAGCCCTTTGTGTATCCGCGCAACGATCTGAGCTATGCGGCGAACTTCCTGCACATGTGCTTCAGCGTGCCGGCAGAGCCCTATCATGTGGACCCGATCCTGAGCCGCGCCATGGACCGGATCTTTACCCTGCACGCCGATCACGAGCAGAACGCATCGACCTCGACCGTGCGGCTTGCCTCGTCCTCGGGCGCCAACCCGTTTGCCTGCATCGCCGCCGGAATCGCCTGCCTCTGGGGCCCCGCCCATGGCGGCGCCAACCAGGCCTGCCTTGAAATGCTCAAGGAAATCGGCACCGTTGACAAGATCCCGGAATACATCGCCCGCGCCAAGGACAAGAACGATCCGTTCCGCCTGATGGGCTTTGGCCACCGCGTCTACAAGAACTTCGATCCGCGCGCGACGGTGATGAAGAAATCCGCCGACGAGGTGCTCGACCTGCTCGGGATCGAGAACAACCCGATCCTTCAGGTTGCCAAAGAGCTGGAAAAGCAGGCGCTTGAGGATCCGTATTTCTCCGAGAAGAAGCTGTTCCCCAACGTCGATTTCTATTCGGGCATCATTCTTGAGGCGATGGGCTTCCCCACCTCGATGTTCACGCCGATCTTCGCACTGTCGCGGACCGTTGGCTGGGTGTCGCAGTGGAAAGAACAGCTTGCCGATCCGCAGCACAAGATTGGCCGTCCGCGTCAGCTGTATCTTGGCAGCACCGCGCGCGATTACACGGATATCGAAAACCGCTGATTGCGCGATCGCCTTCGGGCTACAAAGACCGGCTCCCTGCAACGGGGGCCGGTTTTTTCGTTGTCGGCGTTGCGGCCAAATGCGACGGCGCTTTGCCAGTTCGCCCCGCAGCTCAGCGCGGCGAGGCTCCCCTGATCTGTGCTCAGCGGCCTTCGAAATGCGGCGCGCGTTTTTCTAGAAACGCAACGACGCCTTCCTTGAAATCTCGGGTCTTGCCACATTCGCCTTGCAGGCGGGATTCCAGCCGCAGCTGCCCCTCAAGATCGGTTTCGAACGCGCCGCGCAGCGCGGTCTTGATGTGCCCGAAGGCTGCCGTTGGCCCCTTGGCGAGATAATCGGCCCGCGCCCGCCACCGGGCCGCGAACTCGGCGTCCGGCACCGCTTCCCAGATCATGCCCCAATCATCGGCCTGCTGCGCACTGATGCGCTCGGCGAACAGCGCGGCGCCCATTGCCTTGGCCAGCCCCACCTGACGGGGCAGCGCCCATGTGCCGCCCGCGTCCGGGATCAGGCCGATCCGGGTAAAGGCCTGCATGAAAAAGGCGCTTTCGGCTGCAATGACCACGTCATGCACCAGCGCAAGATTGGCCCCTGCGCCCGCCGCCGCCCCGTTGACGGCAGCGATGGTCGGCACCGGGCATTGAGTGATGGCGTTGAGCATCGGCTCGTATTCGTCGCGCAGCACTCGTTCAAGATCAAGATTGGCCGCCGTCTCGCGATCGCCCAGATCCTGCCCCGAACAAAAGGCCCGCCCCTCGCCCGTGAGCACCACGACGCGCGCTTTGCGGCCAGCTTGCAGCACGGCATGGGTGATCTCGGCCCGCATCTGGGTGTCGAGCGCATTCATCACCTGCGGGCGCGACAGGGTGATCAGCGCCACGCCATCTGTCAGCTCGTAGCGGATGGTTTCATAGATCACGGCGGGCCTCCCTTTGGCTTGCTCCGCGCCATCAAACATGGCGCGGCAAGGAAAGGCAAAGCAAGACGCGGCGTCACATGCCGATCAGCCGTTGCCGTCGAGAATCTGCTTCAGCCGCGCCTGCTCTTCGGGGCTGAGCTGCGCTTCGCTTTCGGCCTCGGCCTTGGAGCGGGCGCGGATGTAAAGCCCGCCCAGCCCCAGCGCAAAGACGAACAGCAGCGGCCCCGCCGCCCAGAGCAGCCAGTTCCAGCCCCCGGTCGTCGGCCGCAGCAGCACGAATTCGCCATAGCGATCCACGAGATAGTCGATCACCTCGGCATTGCTGTCGCCCGCGGTGATCCGCTCGCGCACCAGCAGGCGCAGATCGCGCGCCAGCGAGGCGTTGGAATCGTCGATGTTCTCGTTCTGACAGACAAGGCAGCGTAGGCCCTGGCTGATCTCGCGGGCCCGGGCCTCTTGTGCGGGGTCGGCGAGGATTTCGTCGGGCTGCACCGCAAGCGCCGGCCCGCACAGCAGCAGCAAGATCAAGGCAAGGCGTTTCATTCGGCCGGCACTCCGCTGGGCTGCGTCGCCTTGCGCGCGCCAGCAGCAACGCGGAAACGCCGGTCGGACAGGCTGAGCGCGCCGCCAAGCGCCATCAGCAGCGCCCCGCCCCAGATCCAGTTCGCCAGCGGCTTGAGATACACTCGGACCGTCCAGCCTCCGCCCTGCTGGGCATCGCCGATCACCACGTAGATATCGCCGCGAAAGGCGTTGTGGATCGCCGCCTCGGTGGTCGGCATCTTGGCGACGGGATAGCTGCGTTTTTGCGGATAAAGATGCGCCACCTCCTCCCCGTCCTTGCGCACCGAGATCTCGCCCTGATCGGCGAACCAGTTCGGTCCCTGCACCCGCTCGACGTTCATCAGCTCGAACTCATAGGCCCCGACGGTCCACGGGGTGTTCAACGTGGCCGCACGGATGTCTTCTTGCTGCCACGCCATCAGCCCGGCGATCCCCGCCATGGTCACCCCCATGCCGGCATGAGCCACCGCTTTGCCCCAGTCGGCGCGCGGCAGTCGCAGCAGGCGGCCATAATCGCGCCCCTGCCCGATGCGCGTCAGCAGATCGGTCACAGAACTCGCCACCAGCCAAGCACCAAGGAACATGCCCACCGGCCCCATCAGGCTGCGCCCGCTCTGCATCGCCCAAGCCAGCCCGGCCAGCGCCACCGCCAGCACAAAGGCCGGAACCAGCTGGCGCAAGGCCCGGCCCATCTTGCCACGCTTCCAGCCCAGCAGCGCACCAATGGGCAGGATCACCCCCAGCAGCACCATGAACGGCGTAAAGGCCATGTTGAAGAACGGCGCCCCAACCGACAGCTTGCGGCCAAACAGCATCTCGGCCACCAGCGGCCACAGCGTGCCGACAAAGACCACGAAACAGGCCACCGCCAGCAGGATATTGTTGGCCACCAGCGCCGATTCACGGCTGACCACGCCAAACACGCCCTTGGCCTGCATCGTCCCCGCCCGCGCCGCAAACAGCGTCAGCGCACCGCCGGTAAACACCACGAGAATCGCCAGAATGAACAGGCCACGTTCGGGGTCCGTGGCAAAGGCATGCACCGATGTCAGCAAGCCCGACCGCACGATGAACGTGCCAACCAGCGAAAACCCAAAGGCCAGAATCGCCAACAGGATCGTCCAGCTCTTCAGTGCCTCGCGCTTTTCAACCACGATGGCGCTATGCAGCAGCGCGGCGGCCAGCAGCCACGGCATGAACGAGGCGTTCTCGACCGGATCCCAGAACCAGAAACCGCCCCAGCCCAGCTCGTAATAGGCCCACCACGATCCCAGCGCGATACCGATGGTCAGGAACAGCCAGCTGAGCAGCGTCCAAGGCCGCACCCAGCGCCCCCATGCCGCATCCACCCGCCCCTCAATCAGCGCGGCGGCGGCAAAGCTGAAACACAGCGACAGCCCGACATAGCCAAGGTACAAGAACGGCGGATGAAACGCGAGCCCCGGGTCCTGAAGCAGCGGGTTGAGATCCTGCCCGTCGAACGGCGGCACCGCAAGGCGCAGGAACGGGTTCGAGGTGAACAGGATAAAGGCAAAGAACGCCACGCCCACCATCGCCTGAACGCCCAGCACCCGCGCCCGCAGCGTCGGCGGCAGATTGCCCCCGAACCACGCGGCCATGGCCCCGAACAGCGCCAGGATCAACACCCACAAAAGCATCGATCCCTCGTGATTGCCCCAAACCCCGGAAATCTTATAGATCAACGGCTTGGCGGAATGGCTGTTTTCGACCACCAGCTTCAGCGAAAAATCCGAAACGATGAAGGCGTGCATCAGCGCGGCGAAACTGATCGCCGTCAGCAAAAATTGCGCGGTGGCAGCAGGCTCGGCAACGGCCATCCAGCCGGGCCAGCGTTTCGACGCACCGATCATCGGCACCACAGCCTGAACGCAGGCGATCAGCGCGGCAAGGATGAGGGCGAAATGTCCAAGCTCATTTATCATGTGCCCATCTATAGGGCACGCGCGCAGACCCGGCCAACGAAAACCGCGCCGCGCGCCTCATCACATTGTCGCAACCCAAAACGAAAAACAGGCGCGATCCAAAGACCGCGCCCGCGCTTCATCTTGCCAGATAAACTCCAGGGGTGAGGCCGCAAGGCCGAGGGGGCTGGCCCCCTTACCCCTGCCGTGCCTGCCACGCCGCCAGCGCCGGGTTGCCACCCGCATCGACCTCGCGCCGGTCGGGCGCAGGCAGGCTGGCACTCGGCGTGCCCACCGCGTCGATGTCGCGGATCTGCTGCACCACGCCCGGCACTTCGGCCATGCTCGCGGCGATTTCGCGGCGGAACTGGTGGCCCTTCACCTGATGGCGCGCGCCAAAATAGAACCCGACGATCGCCGTCAGCAGCCACCACATCGGATCGGGCACCAGTGCGATGCCCGCCATGCGCTCGGCAAACCACACCGGATCGACCATCGCCGCCACGAACAGCGCCAGCGTGCCAAGCGCCAGTGCCGGGCGCGGGATGCGGTTCAGCCCATCGATGAACCGGTCAAACCACGACGAGCGATTCGAGGTGAATTCCGTTCCGAACTGCTGCAAGGCGCTGGTCTGCATGCCCGCCTCGCGCGTGGCTTGCGCCTCGGCGTTCTCGCGAAACACTTCCGCCGTCTCGGCGATCACGTTGCGGCCCGAGCCGAACAGCAGTCCGAGCAGCGAGCCGACGATTCCGTTCATCCCCATGCTGCCACCCTCTGGCTGAATTCCGCATCGCTCATCCGAAACCGCGGCGAGATGAACTCCTCGGCGCGCTTGATCCAGCCGCCCTTGCCGCCCGCGCGGGTGCGGGCATATTTGCGCGAGGCCGGACGCCGGTCGGCAATGTCGAAATAATAATTGCGCCGCTCGATGCCATAAGCATCGCCGATCACGCCCGGGGCCTGCGCATAGGCGCGATGGGTCGCGGCAATGGTCATCGGGCCGATAAGCCCGTCGACCGACACCGTCTCGCCCATCTTCAGCAAAAGGCGCTGCAGGATCTTCACCGCATTCGACCCGGCGTTGACATACATGTCGAACACCGTGGCGTGCAGCACCTCCGGCAGCTCGGCAATACGCGGCCCGCTGAAGTAATGGGTCAGAAAAATATCCACCGCCTGCGCCCGGCTCAGCGCCTGAACGTCGCGCACATCCACATCACCGTCGCGGTCGAGATCGATGCCAAGCCGCCGCATGGTGTGGATGGTGACGCCGTATTTGGTGGCCCCGCCTGGATCGTCGGGGTCGTTCACGTAGCCGCCCTCGCGGGCGACGATGTCTTCGGCCATGCGCCGAACGTCGATGCTGGTCATGGTATATACTCGCTCGATGTGTCCGTTGAGCGGGCCGCCTCTTGCAAGGGACGCTTTCCCGCAGGACCAAATCTCGCCAATATTTCTTAACCAGACCCGACAGCAGCGTACGGAGCCCCCCGATGAGTTTGACCGCAGACGAGATCATCGCCCTGCTCGAGCTGTCCCCGCACCCCGAGGGTGGCCATTACCGCCAGACATGGGCTGCCGACTGCGCGCCCGGCGAACGGACAGCGGGCACCTGCATCTATTTTCTACTGAAGGCGGGCGAGCGCAGCCACTGGCACCGCGTCGATGCCGCCGAGATCTGGCTCTGGCATGCGGGTGCCCCGCTGGTGCTGTCGTTGGCGCCGTCAGACAGCGGCCCCCGCGAGGACCTTGTGCTTGGCCCAGACCTTGCCGCCGGGGCGCGCCCGCAGCGCATCGTTCCGGCGCATCACTGGCAGGCGGCGGTCTCAACCGGGGCGTGGACGCTGGTCAGCTGCACCGTCTCTCCGGGCTTTCGCTTCGACGGATTCACCCTCGCCCCGGCCGGGTTCGACATCTCATGACACGCCCTATTCATCTGATTGCAAAAGAAAAGGCCGGAGCAATGCTCCGGCCGATCCTTGAGAGAGACGTGATTGATCAGTTCGAGAACGATTCATCGACGTCCGGCATCTCCATCATCTGGTCCTTGGTGTAGGGAACCACGATGGCGTAGGACGCATCGTCCACCGGCACCAGATTCATGTCACCAAGCGAGACATGGATATGCTTGTCGCCAAGCCCGAGGAAGCCGCCAACTTCGGCGACGACACCTTCAAGCGAGCCATCCGCATTGAACACCAGATCTTCGATCTCGCCGACGCTGTTCCAGTTTTCGTCGATGGCGGAGTTACCGGTTGCAGCCATGTCGGCGCCAGCCTCGGTGCCTTCCGTAGTGAGGGTCGCAGTGCCGGATTCGGGCATCGCGGTGCTGTCGGTTGCCGCGCTGTCCATGGTCGCCTCGTCGCCCTCCATGTCCTCGGCTTCAGCATAGACGGTACCGCCAAGGATATCGCGTGCGCGGATCAGGCCGTCGGCATCATTGGCAAACAACGCCTGCGTATCGTTCCCGGCCTCGTCCATTTCACCTTCGAGATTATTGGCGGCATTGTGCATCGCATCGCCGGTCTGCTCGGCGGCATGTTCGATGGCATTGCCGGCGTCCTCGGCGGCCTGCTCCAGATTTTCGCCAGCCTGAGAAAGATTGGTCTCGGCCTGTTCCATGTTGTCATGCGTTTGCGGCGCGGTGTTGTCAGCGCTCTGGGCAAAAGCGGCACCACCGGCGGTCAGGGCAATCGCGGCAACGGTCATGGTAAGATGTTTCATAGCGTGTTCCTCCATTTCGTGTCGTCGTAGATGACGTATGCAGACACAACACGGAGATCCGGGGGCATGTTCCGCCCCCGGGAGAGAATTTATAAGCCCAATGTCAGGGAACTTTTTCAGACATTCTGCGACAGGAATGTCAGCAGCTGGCGGGTCGACCCATCCTTGCCCTCGGCGCTTTGCGCACCGCTGACCATCGGCCCCAGCGCCGTCGCCAGCTCTTTACCCAGCTCGACACCCCATTGATCGTAAGAGTTGATGTTCAGGATCACCCCTTCGACAAACACCCGGTGTTCGTACAGCGCCACGATGCGCCCCAGCGTCTGTGGATCGAGGCTGGCATAGACCAGCGTGGTCGACGGCCGGTTGCCCGGAAACACCCGATGGCGGGCCTGACGCTCAAGCTCGTCGCCCTCGAACTTGCCAGCGACCTTGCCGCGCGCCTCGTCAAGGCTGCGCCCGCGCATCAGCGCTTCGGATTGCGCAAGGCAGTTGGCGACGAGCAATTCGTGATGGTGGCGCAGCTCTGGCTCGTGTCCGCGTGCGGCGACCATGAATTCGCAGGGAACGACGCGGGTGCCCTGATGGATCAGCTGATAGAACGCGTGCTGACCATTGGTGCCCGGCTCGCCCCAGACCACGGGGCCGGACGTCACCGTCAGATCGGCGCCATCCATGCTGACGCCCTTGCCGTTGCTCTCCATCTCGAGCTGCTGAAGATAGGCGGGCAGACGGGCAAGGCGGTTGTCATAGGGCAGCACGGCGCGGGTCGTGTAACCCAACACCTGATTGTGCCACATGCCCACCAGCGCCAGCATCACCGGCATGTTCTGCGCCAGCGGCGCATCGCGGAAATGCGCATCCATCTCCATGCCGCCGCGCAGGAAGGCGCGAAAATCATCCGGCCCGATGGCGATCATCATCGACAGGCCGATCGGCCCCCACATCGAATAGCGCCCGCCGACCCAGTCTTCGAACCCAAAGACCCGGGTTTCCGGAATGCCCCATTCCGCCGCCTTCGCCTGATTGGAGGACAGGGCGATGAACTTGCCCTCGGTGGTCTGGCCCTTGGATTCCAGCCAGTCCCACGCGGTCTTGGCGTTGGTCATGGTCTCGATGGTGGTAAAGGTCTTGGACGCGATGATGAACAGCGTGCTCGCCGGGTTGCACAGCTTGAGCGTATCGGCAATGTCGGCCCCGTCGACGTTCGACACGAAATGGCAGCGCGGCCCGTCGTGGAACGGCGCCAGCGCGATGGTGCCCATCTTGGGGCCAAGGTCCGACCCGCCGATACCGATGTTCACCACATCGGTCACACCCGATGCGCGGATTTCCTCGGCCAGCACCTCCATGCGCCCCAGCGTCGCTAGCACCTCGGGCATCACGTCAGTGCCATCGACCAGCACCGGCGCGCCATCAAGGTTGCGCAGCGCCGTGTGCAGGACGGCCCGCCCTTCGGTCTCATTGATCTTTGCACCGGCAAACATCGCCTCACGGCGGGGCGCGACCTGCGCAGCCTCGGCCAGTGCCAGCAGCGCCTCCAGCACTTCGTCGTCAAGCTGGGTTTTCGAGAAATCCAGCAGCATCCCGCCCGCTTCTACCGAAAAGCGCGCCGCCCGGTCGGCATCTTCGGCAAACAGCGCTTCAATGCGCCGCTCTTCTCGCGCAGCGGCCAAGCGTTTCAGATCATCCCACATATCTCTTCCCTTCTGAAAGCACAGCGCGGCGGCTCATTGCGCCCAGTGCACCACCGCATCGCCGAGAATGGCATTCACCGGCGCCTCGCTCGGCGGTTTCCCTCGCAGCGCTTTAAGCACTTCCAGCTTTGCGGCGCCATAGATCACGACATGCTTGGCCATCGCACCATCCAGCACATGCGCGCTTAGCGTGATGCGCGGCTCCGGCGCGCCGGGCGCGCGCATCGGCAACAGGATCGGGGCATCCGGGGCCAGCGCCTCGGCCAGCTTGTCGGCGCCGGGAAAGATCGAGGCAGTGTGCATGTCCTCGCCCATCCCCAGCAGCGCCACCGCCAGCGGCAGCGACGGGGCGATGGCTTCGGCCAATTCCCCCAGCTTTTCCTCTGGCGTTTCGGCATCGGCATAAAGCGGCAGATACCGCGCCGCCGCGGCGCGGTCCGTCAACAACCGGCGCCGCAGCAGCGCGGTGTTGGACCGCTCCGAGCTTTCGGGCACCCAGCGTTCATCGGTGAGCAGCACGTCGACGCGGTTCCAGTCGAGATCGGCGGCGCAGAGCGCGTCGAACACCGGGCCGGGCGAGGTGCCGCCCGGCACTGCCAGCGCCGCCCGGTCGCGATGCCCAAGCGCCGCGCGCAGCTCCCCGGCAATCAGATTGGCAAGATCCATCGCCAGCATCTCGCGATCGGGATAGGTGCGCAGTTCGTAGGTCATGACTTGATCGCCCGCCAGCGGCGGCCGTCCCTGTTGATGAGAAAGGCGGCATCGTCCGGCCCGACGCTGCCGGCGTCATAGGGCTTGGGATTGTCGCCGCGCCGTTCCCAGCCCTCGATCAGCGGATCGGTCCAGGCCCATGCCGCTTCGACCTCGTCCCCGCGCATGAACAGCGTCTGGTTGCCGCGGATCACATCCATGATCAGGCGCTCATAGGCATCGGTGACCTCTTCGGCCTCCGGCCCCAGCGCATCGGCAAAGCTCATGTCCAGCGGCACGTCCAGCAGGCGCATGCCGCCCGGCCCCGGCTCCTTGATGGTAACGCCCAGCGTCATACCCTCGTCCGGTTGCAGCCGGATCGACAGCACATTGCGATGCCGCCCCGAATCGATGCCAAAGATCGAATGCGGCGTCTCCTTGAACACCACGGCGATTTCCGACGCCCGCGCGTTCAGCCGCTTGCCGGTGCGCAGATAGAACGGCGTGTTGGCCCACCGCCAGTTGGAAATATACGCCTTGAGCGCGATATAGCTTTCGGTCTTGGACGCGGGGTTCTCGGCATCCTCGCGATACGAAGCCACCTCGCCATCCGAGGTATACTGCCCGCGCACGATCTGATCGGGATCGATCGGATCCAGCGCACGGATCACCTTGAGCTTTTCATCGCGCACGGCATCGGCATCGAATTTGGCGGGCGGCTCCATCGCGATCAAGCACAAAAGCTGCATCAGGTGGTTCTGCACCATATCGCGCATCGCCCCCGAATGGTCATAGTAGGAACCACGCCCACCCACGCCCACGGTTTCAGCCACGGTGATCTGGATATGATCGACGTATTGCGCGTTCCACAGCGGTTCGAACAGCATGTTGCCAAAGCGCACCGCCATCAGGTTCTGCACGGTTTCCTTGCCGAGGTAATGGTCGATCCGATAGATCTGATCCTCTGCAAAATGCTGCGCCAGCTCTTCGTTCAGCGCGCGGGCGCTTTCCAGATCGTGGCCAAACGGTTTTTCCACCACGATGCGGGTTTCACGATGGGCCAGCCCATGCGTGCGCAGCCGCTCGGCCAGCGGTCCGAACAGGCTCGGCCCGACCGAGAAATAGAAGGCCCGGACAATGCCTTCGTCATCCGGGCGCAGCAAACCCTTGAGTTGCTCCCAGCCGCGATCACCGGTGGCGTCCACCGCAACATAGAACAGGTGGTCAAGGAAATCCTGCACCGCCGCGGCATCCTCGGCCTTGCGACCGGCGAATTCCTGCAACGCAGCGCGGATTTCCTCGCGAAAGCCCTCCTCGTCCATCTCGGACCGTGCAGCCCCGATGATGCGGCTCTCGGGAGGGATCTGCCCGCTGCAATAGCGGCGGAACAATCCGGGAAGGATCTTGCGCCGGGCAAGATCGCCAGTGCCGCCGAAGATGACGAGATCAAAGGGGGCGACGGGAATGACGCGGGAAACCATGTCGGGCGTACTCCGATTCTGAACGTGTGGCCGGAACTCGGCGCTGTTAGCGTTAACGCCAGCCCGCGCCGAGGGCAAGTCCAGTCCCGAGTGTAGCATCTCGCTCCAATGCGGCAATCACCCGTCGCGAAAAAGCGCCAGCAGCGGCCCGCTCTGGCTTGTAGCTTGAATGCGGGCGCGGCCCGTGGCACCCCTTGGCGGTCAGAACAAAAGGGGCAAACATGGCCGAGCGCATCATCATCGACACAGATCCCGGCCAGGATGACGCCGTTGCAATCCTGCTGGCGCTCGGCTCCCCCGAACTCGAGGTGCTGGGCATCACCGCCGTCGCGGGCAACGTGCCGCTGGCGCTGACGGCGCTGAACGCGCGCAAGGTCTGCGAGCTGGCCGGGCGGCCCGATATAAAGGTCTTTGCCGGCTGCGACCGCCCACTGCGCCAGCCGCTGGTGACGGCAGAACACGTGCATGGCAAGACCGGGCTCGACGGCCCGACCCTGCCCGATCCGCAGATGCCGCTGCAACCGGGCCATGCGGTGGATTTCATCATCGACACGCTGCGCGCCGAACCGCCGGGCACGGTGACGCTGTGCCCGCTCGGCCCGCTCACCAACATCGCCACCGCCTTTGAACAGGCCCCCGACATCGCGGCGCGGGTCAAACAGATCGTCCTGATGGGCGGCGCCTATTTCGAAGTCGGCAACATCACCCCCGCCGCCGAATTCAACATCTACGTCGACCCCGAAGCCGCCGAGATCGTGTTCCGCGCCGGCGCACCGCTGGTGGTGATCCCGCTCGATGTGACCCACAAGGCGCTGGTCACCAAGCCGCGCAACGATGCCTTCCGCGCCATTGGCACGCCGGTCGGCACCGCCGTGGCGGAGATGACCGATTTCTTCGAACGCTTCGACCGCGAGAAATACGGCTCCGACGGGGCCCCACTCCACGATCCTTGCGTCACGGCATGGCTGCTGAAACCGGCGCTGTTCACTGGCCGCCGGATCAACGTCGAAATCGAGGTGCACTCTCCCCTGACCCGCGGCATGACCGTCGCCGACTGGTGGGGCGTGACCGACCGCGCGCCCAATGCGCTGTTCATCGGCGATCTCGACGCCGATGGCCTCTTCGCGCTGATCACCGAAAGGCTGGCCCGCCTGTGAAGTCGCTGCATCTCGCCGATCCTTCCGATCTGCAAAAGCTCGCCGCCATGGTGCTGTCCTTTCACGCCGAACGTGGCTACGGCTCCGATCAGGCCCATGTCGAGGGCGCACTTACGCCTATCCTCGACGGCATGCCGCACGGCGCCATCTGGCTGATCGGGCCGCGCAAGGCCCCGGTCGGTTACGTCATGGTCAGCTTTGGCTGGAGCCTCGAATACGGCGGCCTCGACGCCATCGTCGATGAAATCTACGTGCGCCCCGCCGTGCGCCGCCGCGGCATGGGCGGCGATGCGCTTCACCAGCTCTCGGTCGGCCTGCGAGAGGCGGGCGTCTGCGCCATGCACCTCGAAGTCGACCGCTCCGACGATCGCGCCCAGCAATTCTATCGCCGCAACCGCTTCAAAATGCGCGATGGCTACGCCCTGATGACGCGCGAACTCTGATCCGCCGCGCCGCGCCCCCTCTTCATCTTGCCCCTAAACTCCGGGGGTGTGGGGGCTGGCCCCCACGGCTGCCCTCGCCGCAAGTGCCCCTTTCAACCTCTTTCAGGCCGCCTATATCCAGATCATGACCCTGCATATTCCCTTCGACAACAGCTTCGCCCGCCTGCCCGCCAGCTTCCACAGCAAGCTGAAGCCGCAGCCCGTCAGCGCCCCGAAGCTGATCGCATGGAACGCGGCCCTCGCCGAAACGCTGAACATCACCGGCAGCGATGATCCCCGCCTCGCCCCGATCTTCGCCGGCAACGTCATCCCGGACGGAGCCGATCCGCTGGCACAGGTCTATGCCGGCCACCAGTTCGGAGGCTTCTCGCCCCAGCTCGGCGACGGGCGCGCCCTTCTGCTGGGCGAGGTCATCGACCACGCCGGCGCCCGGCGCGACATCCAGCTCAAGGGCTCCGGACCAACACCCTATTCCCGCCGCGGCGACGGGCGCGCCTGGCTCGGGCCGGTGCTGCGCGAATACGTTGTCTCCGAAGCGATGCACGCGCTCGGAGTGCCCACCACCCGCGCCCTTGCCGCCGTGCGCACCGGCGAGACCGTCCTGCGCGAACGCCCGCTGCCCGGCGCCGTCCTCACCCGTGTTGCCGCCAGCCACATCCGGGTCGGACATTTCGAACTGTTCTCGTCGCGCGGCATGATTGCAGAGCTGCAACAGCTCTTCGACTATACCGTCGATCGTCATTACCCCAGCACCACCGATCCCACCGAGTTGCTGCAACAGGTCTGCGACCGGCAGGCGGCGCTTGTGGCACAGTGGATGAGCCTCGGCTTCATCCACGGCGTGATGAACACTGACAATTGCACGCTGTCGGGGGAAACCATCGACTATGGCCCCTGCGCCTTCATGGATGTCTACGACCCTCATCAGGTGTTCAGCTCGATCGACCGCAATGGCCGCTACGCCTACGCCGCGCAGGCAGAAATCATCGTCTGGAACATGGCCCAACTCGCCACCGCGCTGATCCCGCTGATGCCCGATCAGGACGCCGCCGTCGAAAGCTTCACCAAGATCGTGCACGGCATGGCCGATACGCTGCACCGTGAATGGCTCACCCGGTTTGCCGCCAAGCTCGGCATCAATGCCCCGACCCCCGAAGACGGCCCGCTGATCGGCAGCTTCCTACGGCTCATGCACGACAATCAGGCGGATTTCACCATCGCCTTCCGCGCCCTGCTGACCGATAACGCCCGCGACCAGTTCGCCGACCCTTCGGCGTTTGACGCATGGGAAACCGGCTGGCGCAAGCGGATCGACACCGAGGCTGATCCCGAAGCCCTGATGCGCCGCAGCAACCCGGCCTTCATCCCGCGCAACCACCGCATCGAACAGATGATCTCGGCGGCGGTCGATGGCGACGAACGCGCCTTTCATCACCTGAACACCGTGCTTTCGCGCCCCTATGACGATCAGCCCGACGCCGAAGAGCTGACACGCCCGCCGCTTCCAGCCGAAATCGTCCCCGCGACCTTCTGCGGCACCTAACGGCGGCTGATCAGCACCCAACCAAGCACCACCATCGCCAGCGCCGAGCGCAGCCCCGCCGCAAACACCGGAGAGATCCCGATATTGGTCAGCTTGACCACCACCTGATTCACCGCCAGCAGCAAGGCAAAGCCCGTCAGCCCCGCCGCCACGGCCAGATCCATTTGCCTGCGAACGTTCATGCCTCGCCGGACCACGCGACGATCCGCTGGTCAAGCCTTGGCGCTATGCAGTGCGGCTCCTATCTGACATGCTGACACCATCGGATGGAGGACCGACATGAGCCTTTTGAACACCCTTACCAAGCTGGCCCTCGGCTATGCTGCGGCGCGCGGCGTCGACAAGCTTTCCAAAGGTCAGGGCCTTGCCGGCTTGCTCGGCGGTGGCGCGCAGCTCAAAGGCTCCGAGCCGGGCACGACCGAGCAGGCACAGGCGGCCAAGGCGCTGACCGGCCCCGCCGCCAATCCGATGCAGAACATTATGTCACAGATCCAGCAAGGCGGGCTTGGCGCTCTGTTCAAGGATCAGGGCGGGCTGATGGCGATGGCTGGCAGCGTCATGGGCGCCGCCGGCCTCAGCGGTATGATCGACAAGGCCAACGCCGCCGCCGCCCAACCGCAGACCGAAGAGGCGGCACATCTGATGCTGCGCGCGATGATTCAGGCCGCCCGCGCAGACGGGCATATCGACGAAGCCGAACGCAAGCGCATCATCGACACCGTCGGCGAAGATGCCTCGCCCGAAGATCTTGCCACCCTGCGCGCGCTTCTCGACGCCCCAAGCGACCCCGAAGCCCTCGCCCGCGACACGCCAGAACCGCTCCGCGCACAGGTCTACGGCGCGGCGCTGCTGACCATCACCGTCGACACCGACGAAGAGGCAGAATTCCTCGACCGGCTCGGCAAGGCGATGGAGCTGCCGGAAATCGCGATCAACCAGATCCACATGCAGATGGGCTTGCAGCCGCTCTACCACTAGGCCACGTTGCGCCGACCCTCGCCGCAGCGGAACTTGCCATGCCCCAGACCTCTTCCCGAGGCATCCTTCTTGCCGCCTTCGGTGCGCTTGCCCTGACCCCCGACGCGCTGCTGATGCGGCTGTCGGAAATGGACGGGCTTCAGATGCTGGGTTGGCGCGGCCTCTGCACCGGGCTCGTATTCTGGGCCGCATGGCTGCTGACAACGCAAGATTGGTCCAGCCTGCGCCGGCTCGCCAGCCCCGCCGGGCTGGTCCTTGTGTTGGCACATTTCAGCAACGCGCTGCTGTTCCCGCTCGGCATCGCCCTTGCGCCGGTCGCCATCGTCCTGATCGCGGTCGCCTGCATGCCGGTCTGCGCCGCTCTGCTCTCGCGGCTCGTTCTGGGCGAGCCAACCAGCCGCGCCACATGGCTCACCATCGCAGCGGTGCTGACAGGCATTGCGATTGCTGTAACCGGCAGCGACGGCATGACCCTCAATGGCGATGCGCTCCTCGGGGCGGCTTGCGGCCTCGGTGTCGCGATGAGCCTCGCCACGACCTTCGTTACCCTGCGCCGCACCCCCGATCTGCCACTGCTGCCGGGTCTCGGCACCGGCGCTCTGCTTGCCGGACTCGCCGGTCTCTACGTCACCGGCCCGGCGCGGATGATCGACGGCAACGTCTCCGCCATCGTGCTGACCGGGCTGGTGATCCTGCCCGTCTCGTTCTTCGCGCTCTCCTCTGCCTCGCGCCACACTCTGGCCGCCAATGTCAGCCTGATGATGCTTCTGGAAACAGTGCTCGGCCCGATCTGGGTCTGGGCGTTTCTGGATGAAGCCCCAACCGCCCGCACCCTCGCCGGGGCCGCCCTCGTGCTCACCGCGCTTGCGATTTATCTCGCGCGGCCCCTGGTTTCTTCTGGCGTCAAATATCCTGGGGGGAGCCGAGGGCGGGGGGCAGCGCCCCCCTCTGCCCCCTGAGCAAGGCGCAAAACTCACTCCAGCGCGATGCTCACCCGCCGGTTCATCTTGCCCTTGTTCTCGATCTTGCCGATCCGAATGCGACCGATCTCGCCGGTGCGCGCCACATGCGTGCCGCCGCAGGGCTGAAGATCGACCTGATCGCGCCCCGACCCGATGCGCACCAGCCGAACCCGGCCCTGCCCACGCGGCGGCTGCACGGTCATCGTCTTGACCAGTCCCGGATTGGCGTCGAGCACCTCGTCATCAACCCAGTCACTGCTGACCACCAGATCCGCATCGACCATCTCGTTGAGCGCCCGCTCCAGCGCGTCCTTGTCGGTCGGTGGCTCGGGCATGGCGAAATCCAGCCGCCCGGTGCCCGCCGCAATCCAGCCGCCAGTCACCGGCAGCGGAATCACCACCGACAGCAGATGCAGCGCCGTATGCACCCGCATATGGCGATGCCGCCGTTCCCAGTCGAGATGCTGCTCGACCCGCAGCCCCACCGGCGGCAACGGCAGCGGCTCTGCCGGAACCAGCGCGACCGCACCGTCCTCGGTCTTGAGCGCCGTGGCGATCTTGATCGAGCCGCCGCGCCAGTCGAGCCGCCCGCTGTCACCCGGCTGCCCGCCGCCCTTGGCGTAGAAAATCACCCGGTCGAGCACGATGCCACCCTCGGGCGTATGCGCCACGATCTCGGCTGGCGCATCGCGCAGATAGGCATCGTCATTGTACAATAGCCGCGTCATCGTCCGCCATCTCCGTCTGCTGTGACAGCTTCGCCGCCATCGTCTCCATCGCGCCACGCCGGCATGGTGTCGTCGTCCGGGCGCTGCGTCTCGGGCTCGGGTGTCCGGGCCTTCGCGGCTTGGTCTTCCGGGTGCAGCACCTCGGGATTGCGCAACCAGACATCGCGCTGCGCAAAGGGAATCTCGATCCCCTCCTCGGCAAAGCGCCGGGCGATCTCATGGCGGAACTCCGAGGCCACGATAACCTTGCGCCCGACATCCCGGATCACCGCCCGGATGACGAAATCCAGAGAGCTTTCGCCAAACCCCTCTAGCGTGATACCCGGCTCGGGGTTCAGCAGCACCATGTCATGCTGGCGCACGATGCTGCGCAGGATGTCTTCGACCCTGCGGGTGTCGGTGCCATAGGCGACGCCGACATTCACCACCACCCGCCCGATCACGTTGCCCTTGGTGAAGTTCACCACCCGTCCGGACACGAAATCCGAATTCGGCACGATCAGGTCGGTGCGGTCAAAGGTCTCGATCCGGGTCGAGCGCACCGAGATCGACTTCACGATGCCCTGCGTGCCGCCAACCTCGATCCAGTCGCCTTCGGAGATCGGGCGCTCGATCAGCAGGATGATGCCTGAGACAAAATTCGACACGATGTTCTGCAAGCCAAAACCGATGCCGACCGACAGCGCCCCGGCGACGATGGCAAGCGATGACAGATCCAGCCCCGCCGCGGTGATCGCCACCAGCGCCGCCACAAAGATCCCGACATATCCCAGCCCCGAGACGATCGCCGTCTGCCCGCCGGGATCGATCTTGGTCTTGGGCAGGATCGTGCTGCGCAGCCCGCCCTGAACCAGCCGCGTCAGCCCATAGCCGATGGCGAACACCAGCACGAAGCTCAGGAAATCTCCCGGTGAAATCCGCGTCTCGCCAAAGACGAAGCCTTCGCGGAACCGCGTCCACAGTTCGGTCAGATCGGTGATGCGCGCGCCCCAGACCAGAGCCAGCAGCGGCAGCGCGCACAGACTCAGAACAAGCCCGGCCAGCACCGGCAGCAAGCTGTCGGCGCCCTGCGCGCTTTTGCCGGTGATCAATTCGTACAGATCGTTGATGAAGCGTTGCAAGACCAGCACGGCGGCAAGGATCGCCAGCGTCTGAATCGCCGGATACACCAGCGCCTTGCCGACCGCATCATAGCCGATCGCGGACATCACCGGGCCGATCAGCGCAATCGCAATGACGATCCGCCCCAGCACCCGCGCAAGCATCAGCCGGAAATGCGACTCATCCTGCATCGCCTCCTCGCCGACCCGGTCCGGGGTCATCCGGGACAGAATCTGGCCAAGCCGCGACAGCATGAGCGCGCAGAGCACCAACACCGGAAATTCAAGGATCACCTGCGTCGTGGGCGCCAGCCCGAACACCTCTCCGAGCGTTTCATGGGCGGATCGCAACACCAGAAGAACCGCGAGAATATTGGCATAATAGCGCCCTTCGCGGCGTTGGGCTGGGCGCAGAGGCAGCGTCGCAACGTCCTCGGAATGATGAAAGGTCTGCTCAGCCAGCCAGCGCACCGTCAGCAGCGTAATGCCCCAGACCGGCAGAAGCTCGAGAATGCGTTGCCCGTTCATCCCGACGAAACCCGTCGCACCAAGCGCAACGGTCAGCGCGATCAACCCCGCTCCCGGCAGGATGATCCCGGCAAGCGATGCCAGAAAGCCCCAGACGCCGGTGCCGCGCGCGGTGCGCTGGCGCAGCCACTCGACCAGCCGCCGGACCCAGACCGGGCCCCGGATCACCAGAAGCGCCGCCGATGCCAGCAGCAACGCAATGATCGGCAAACTGTTTCTTGCCTCGCGCTGCTTGACGTCCGAGGCGAAATTCACCCGTGTCTCGGCCCAGAGCGATGCCATCGAGGCATTGAATTCGTGCAGCGCCCCGCCCCAGAGCGCCGGGTTCAACGGCGATGGCCCGAGCTCCAGATATTGCTGGGCCTGTCGGTTGCGCACGATCTGGTCGATCTCGCCGATCAGCCCGTCGGCTTGGGTATAGGCCTCTTGCGCCCTGCGCACCGGGACCTGCAAACGCTCCAGTTCCGCCGCGAGGGACGCGCGGCGTTCAGCGATGTCCGCCGCTTCGCTTTCGCCGTCAGCAGGCGCCGGACCCAGCGCGGCAATCTGGGATTGCAACGTCTGGATCCGCGCCGCATTGGTGCTTTCGGCCTGAAGGAAGGTGTCGCGCCAGCCTGCGACATCGCTGCGCAACGCCCCGAAGGCTTCGCTCGAGGCTTGCGCCCGTTCGATCACCTGCTCGGCACGGTTGGCCAGCGCATTCCAGCTGTCGTAATCCAGCGTTGTGGTCTGCGCCCGCAACGCCGCGCCCGCCAGAATGGTAAGCGCGACACAAGCGGCAACCAGCCAGCGGAAAGCGGCGGACATCAGTCTTCGAAGACGCCGGGGATTGAGGCGGGTGCCCGGTCAAGCCAAGGCGGAACCGGCAAGCCCTTGCCCTTGAGGAACTCAGGGTTGAACAGCTTGGACTGATAGCGGTTGCCGAAATCGCACAGGATGGTGACGATGGTGTGGCCCGGCCCCATTTCCTGCGCCATGCGGATCGCCCCGGCGACGTTGACGCCGGACGAGCCGCCAAGGCAAAGCCCCTCGTGCGAGAGCAGATCGTAGACGATGGGCAGCGCCTCGGCATCGGGGATGCGATAGTTGAAATCCGGGGTGAAGCCTTCGAGATTGGCGGTGATCCGCCCTTGCCCGATGCCCTCGGTGATCGAATCGCCGGGGTTGTCATGGCCGGTGTAGATCTTGTACAGCCCGGCGCCTTCGGGATCGGCCAGCCCGACCTTCACGCCCTTGGGTTGCAGCGCCATGCCGACGCCCGCCAGCGTGCCGCCCGAGCCCACCGCGCAGATAAAGCCATCGACCTTGCCGCCGGTCTGCTCCCAGATCTCGGGGCCGGTGGTTTCGATATGGGCCTGCCGGTTGGCGATATTGTCGAACTGGTTGGCCCAGATCGCGCCATGCGCTTCGGTTTTCGCCAACTCTTCGGCGAGGCGACCGGAATAGCGCACATAATTGTTGGGGTTGGCATAGGGCGCGGCGGGCACCTGCACCAGCTCCGCCCCGGCAAGGCGCAGCATGTCCTTCTTTTCCTGGCTCTGCGTTTCGGGGATGACGATGACCGTCTTGAATCCCATCGACGCGCCAACCAGCGCCAGCCCGATACCGGTGTTGCCCGCGGTGCCCTCGACAATGGTGCCGCCGGGTTCCAGAAGGCCTTTTTCCATCGCATCGCGAATGATGAACAGCGCAGCCCGGTCCTTGACCGACTGGCCGGGATTGGCGAACTCGGCCTTGCCGAGGATGGTGCAGCCGGTCATCTCGCTGGCCTTGCGCAGCTTGATGAGCGGTGTGTTCCCGATGGCCTCGGCCAGATCCTGTGCAACCCGCATGGGTTCCCCTTCCTCTTCGCTTCGAAGCACAGGTTTAGGCGGCGCGCGGGGCAAACTCAAGCGCCGCTTGGGGCAAACCCGCGCGACGCGCCGCTCACGATTGCGCGCGGATCGCGTCGCGGTGGCGGGCCAGCCACAGCAGCATGCCCGCCAGAGGCACCACGTTGATCTCGCCGCTGTCGACCAGCGCCATGGCATGATCGAAGCTGATCACGTGGTTGCGGATATCCTCGTGTTCCTCGTCAAGCCCGGACAGGCCGTTATCGGCTGCGGATAGCGAACAGATGCCAAGAAAGCAGTGATAGAATTCAGTGGTGTAACCGGGCGAGGCATAGCCGCCCATGATGGGGCGCAGCTCGCGGATGTCTAGCCCGGCCTCTTCGCGCGCCTCGCGCAGGGCGCAGGTTTCGGGTGTCTCGCCCGCATCGACCAGCCCGGCGGGCGGCTCGAGCACCGAGGGGAACGGATCGCCGCGCATATAAGTGCCATAGCGCAGCTGCTCGACCAGCAGCACGCGGTCCGTCTCCGGATCATAGGGCAGCACCAGCGCCGCGTCATAGGTGACAAAGCTTTCGCGGCCGAAGGTTTCCGACATGGCACCATCAAAGCGCTGGTGGCGCAGATCGAACGCCCGCATCCGGAAAAAACCTTCGAATCCGGGCCGCTCGCGCACCAGTTCGACGGTATCGCGCCCGCGCCCCGAGCGCAGCGTGTGAGGCGCGCTATCCTGCGCAAGGATTTGCGCCCATGCACGGGCGGCGATGAAGCTGCGCAGCGCTGCGGTCTCGTCGCGCGGGGCCTTGCCAAAGCGCGCCATGACCTCGCGCGCGGTGGCGCAGGCCAGCTCACCCCACTCAGCGGCCCAGCCCTCTCGCGAAAATGGCGCGGCCTCCGGCACCGGATCCGTCACCGCGACCAGCGCGCGCAGCGTGCCTTTGCCAAGGCGCACGTCCAGTTCGCGAAAGCCATCCGCCGTTCCGGCAAGCCAGTAATCGAGCCGTGCCAGCTCATCTTCGGGAACATCCGGGATCAGCAACCCCTCGGCCTTTGCCCCCGCTTCGGGGCGCAGCACGGTTTCTGCCGGGGCGCCAGAATCGCACCCTACGGCGAAGCCATCCAGCGTCGCGGGCAGGCACACCGGATCGCGCCCTAGCACGATCGACAACAGCGGAGAGTGGCACAGGGTGCCGAAAACGAACAGATCGGGCAAGACTGGATCCTTCTTGGTGCCGTGCGGGCCCCGGTCTCAGCGCCAGTGGCGCGAGGCGATCTCGGGCAGGAAGCCGGTCACCACCGCCCCGATCACCATCAACATGATGAACCCGGTATTGAGCAGCAGCGCGCCATATTCAACCGCGATTTCAAAGATCGCGGCAAAGGCATCCAGCGCGCCACCATAGCGATGCTTCATCGCCAGATCGACCATTTCGACGGTGGAATGCAGCAGCAGCACCCAGATCAGCGCCGCCACAACGCCGGTAAACCCATGCGAGATGGCAGCGGCGGTGCCCCGCCCGGCCCGCGGCCCGACGATGATCCAGCCGCACAGAAACCCGATGAGGGTGTTGATATACGGGAACATGCCGAAATGCTCGCGCTCGGGCATCAGGCCCATCACGTAATCCGACCCCAGCCATGCCAGCCCTGCGAGACACAGGGCAGCGATCATGCGAGCGGCAGTGAACATGTGAAATGGCTTTCGAAAAAGGCGCGATATGGTAGCGTAAACGTCTTAGAAAAAACCCGCAACCACATGCGATTCCGGCAGGAATGATCGGCGCCTCTTGTGTCCTGCAGGCGACAGCCGCCTAGAAGTCGCGGTTCTCGTAGGCGTCGAGCGCCGCCTTGCGGCCATCTTCGGCCGTGACCACCGGAGCGGGGTAATCGTCTTGCGCGCGCATCGCCCAGCGTTCGGGAATCGCGTCGAAATAGCTTTGCGCCGTGGCGGGCGGGTTGCGCTGGCCCTCGGCGATCCAGCGGTTGACGTAGGCGCAATCGGGGTCGAATTTCTCGCGCTGGGTGATCGGGTTGAAAACGCGGAAATACGGCGCAGCGTCGGGGCCGCAGCCAGCGGTCCATTGCCAGCCAAGCGCGTTCGACGCCGGGTCCCAGTCGGTGAGGCAGTCATCGAACCACGCCTGCCCGATCCGCCAGTGGCACATCAGATGCTTGGTAAGGTAGCTGGCAACGATCATCCGGGCGCGGTTGTGCATGCGTCCGGTGACATACATCTCGCGCATCGCCGCATCGACGAAGGGAATGCCGGTGCGCGCGCGTTTCCACGCGATGACCTCGGCGCGACGCTCGTCCTCGTTCCAGGGGAAGGCCCGCCAGTCCTCGCGCCAGTTGCTGTCGAGAATATGCGGCGTGTGCCACAGCAGGTGCCAGGCAAAATCGCGCCAGACCAGCTCCTTGACCCATGTTTCTGCGCCATCCTTGCCGGCTTGCATGGCGCGCTGCCCGGCGTGCCAGCATTGCGCCGGGCTGATTTCGCCCAGCGACAGATTTTCCGACAGCATCGAACAACCATCGATCGCCACCATGTTGCGCCCGGTCTTGTAATCGCCAATGGCATCGCGCGCGAAACTGGCCAGCCGTTGCTGCGCCGCCGCCTCGCCGACCTGCTGATAGGGCGCGCAGATCGCCGCCCCCCGGCGCATCGCCGCGCCAAGCTGCCAATCCTCCAGCGCGTCGCTGCCCGGCCATGTCTCGGGAGATTTGAGCGAGGAGGGCGCCGTAAGGGGCTGCGCCACCTCGCGGCCCTGCACCGCACGCCAATAGGGCGAATAGACCTTGTAATAGCCGCCCTGCTTGGTTTCCACCGTCCACGGTTCGAACAACAGATGACCCGGAAAGCTTTCAGCCTTCAGGCCGCGATCCTTCAGCGCCTGCTTTACGGCAGTGTCACGCTCGACCGAGGCCGGATCATAGGCGCGCTGCCACAGCACGGTGTCGGCGCCGGTTTCATCCACCAGCGCCTCGAGCACCTCTCGCGCCGGGCCAGCGCGCAGGATCAGGCGGCTGCCCTTGTCCTTCAGCGCCTGTGCGTAGTCATCAAGCCCAAGACCCAGCCGCCATTTCGGCGCGGCGCCCAGTGCATCCACCGTATGATCGCGGATGAACACCGGGATCACCGGGCGCCCGGTGCCTGCCGCCTGCGTTAGCGCTGCGTGATCGGTCAGCCGCAGATCGCGGCGGATCCAGACGAGGATGGGGGCTTGGGACATGACGCTCTCCTTGGGCTGTGCTGCCAGATAGCGCGCGCCCTGCCCCGTCAAGCTCAGAGCACGGCGTCCAGCGCCTTGAGCAGCTTTTCCACCTCGTCCGGCGCGGTGTAATGCACGAAGGACAGCCGCAGCACGCCCTTGTCCAGATCGACACCCATCGCCGACAGCGGGCGCACCGCGTAGAAATCGCCGCCACCCGCCATGATGCCATGCTGCGCCAGCGCGCGCGCGACCTCTTCGGCGGGTCGTTGCAGCGCCACGGCAATGGTGGGCGCACGGTTTTCCGCCTGCGCCGGCCCAAGCAGCCGCACCGAATTCTTTGCATCGAGGTAATCGAGCAGCGGCTGCATCAGCGCCACCTCGTGGGCGTGCATCAGCCCAGCGACCTCGCGCGGGGGCACGCCCTGATGCGCGGCCAGCGCTTCGATGTAATCGACCATGCCCGCACAGGCGGCAACTTGCGCGTGATCCGGCCCGGCGGGGGTGAATTTCTTGTAAAGCGTGTCGCCGTTGAAGCTGTGCCCCTGATTGGGCAGCAATTCAGCCAGCGCCCGGCGGATCGCCATGATGCCCTGATGCGGGCCGTAGGTCTTGTAGGCGGAAAACAGGTAGATGTCGCAGCCCAGCACATCCAGATCGGGCAGCCCGTGCGGCGCATAGCTGACCCCGTCAACGCAAACCCAGGCCCCAGCGGCATGGGCCAACGCGGTGATCTCGGCCACCGAGTTGATCTCTCCCACCACGTTGGAGCAATGCGGAAAGCACACGAGGCGCACGCTTTCATCCAGCAGGTTTTCCAGCGCGGCCGGGTCGAGATGCCCGGTCTCGGGGTCGATCTTCCATTCGCGCACCTCGATGCCGTGATCGGCAAGGCGGCGCCACGGGCCGGAATTGGCCTCGTGGTCCTGATTGGTGACGATGATCGCCTCGCCGGGCTGCATTGCCTGCCGCACCGCCTGCGCCAGAACATAGGTATTCTGCGTGGTCGAGGGGCCAAAGCTCAGCTCATCTGGGGCGATGTTCATCAGCGCCGACAGGCGGGTGCGCGCCTCGTCCATCTCGGCCCCGCCCGCTTCCGAGGCCGGGTATGGCGCATAGGGCTGCACCTTGCGCTGCTGGTAAAACCGCGTCAGCCGGTCGATCACCGGCTGGCAGGCATAAGAGCCGCCCGCGTTCTCAAAGAATGCCCAGCCTTGCAGCGAAGGTTCGGAAAAGGCGGGGAATTGCCCGCGCACATAGGTCAGGTCCAGCATGGTGCCTCCGCTCGATTTGCGCCGTAAGACTGTGGTTTTCTACAGCGGCGTCAAGCGCCGCCACATAGAAAAACGCGCGGGCCAGATAGCCCGCGCGTCGGTGTTTCGCAAAATGCCGAACCGCTTACAGCCGGCGTTCCGCCTGCAGGCCGCGCCAGATGGCGTAGCACATCATCAGCAGCACCACGGTGAACGGCAACCCGGTCGAGATCACCATCGCCTGTAGCGCCCCAAGGCCACCGCCGATCAGCAGCACGATGGCAACGGCGCCCTCGAAGACGCACCAGAACACCCGCTGCGGCACCGGCGCGTCGACCTTGCCGCCAGCGGTGATGGTGTCGATGACCAGCGAGCCGGAATCCGACGAGGTGACGAAGAACACGATCACCAGCACGATGGCGATCACCGAGGTGATCGACGACAGCGGCAGCCCTTCGAGCATCGCGAACAGCGAAATCGGCGGGTCGTAGCTGTCGATGACCTGCGCCTTGACCAAGCTGTTTGCCGGGTCGGCCAGCACCTGCTCGATGGCAGCGCCGCCAAAGGTCGCCATCCACAGGATGCAGACCAGCGAGGGGATCAGCAGCACGCAGGTGACGAATTCACGCACCGTGCGCCCGCGCGATACCCGCGCGATGAACATGCCGACGAAGGGCGACCAGCTGATCCACCACGCCCAGTAGAAGGTGGTCCAGCCGTGCATGTAGCCGGTGTCGTCGCGGCCGAACGGATTCGACAATGGAACAATGTCCTGGACATAGCCCAAAAGCCCCTCGAGGAACTCGCGGAAGATCACCCCGGCGCCCGCAGCGAACAACACGAAGATCAGCAGCAAGGCGGCGATGCCCATGTTGATCTCGGACAGCACCTTGACGCCGCCATCAAGCCCGCGCAGCACCGAGACCAGCGCAACGGCGGTGATGCCGGTGATCAGGATCACCTGTACCGTGGTGTTGACCGGAATGCCGAAGACATGTTCAAGCCCCGCATTCGCCTGCTGCGCACCAAAGCCCAGCGACGTGGCCAGACCGAAGAGCGTGGCAAACACCGCGATGATGTCGATGACATGTCCGACCCAGCCCCAGACGCGCTCGCCGAAGATCGGGTAAAAGGCCGAGCGGATGGTCAGCGGCAGGCCCTTGTTGTAGGAAAACAGCGCCAGCGCCAGCGCCACCACGGCGTAGATCGCCCAAGGATGCAGGCCCCAGTGATAGATCGTCGCCGCAAGGCCCATCTTGCGCGCCGCATCAACGTTCTCCGGGATCAGCGTGCCATCTTCGGCAAAGGGCGAAGGCACCCCAAGCGGGGACGAGATCGCCATGTGATAGACCGGCTCGAGCACACCAAAGAACATCAGGCCGATGCCCATGCCGGCAGCAAACAGCATCGCAAACCAGCCAAGATAGGTGTAATCCGGCTGCGCATCGGCGCCGCCCAGCCGCACCTTGCCCACCGGCAACACGATCAGCGCAAGGCAGAACAGCACAAAGATGTTCGCCGCGCCCATGAAGAACCAGTCGAAGGTCGAAGTCAGGGCCGGCCGCAGCCAGCCGAAAAAGGCGTTTGCCTGCTCGGGCAGCGCCAATGCGTAAAACACGAAGGCGATGACCGCCACCGCCGAAATCGCAAAGACCGGATTGTGGATATCCAGTCCGATCGGCCCGATCTGGGCCTCGTAATTGTCCTGACCGATCTCGTAATCCGTATCGATCAGGCCGGACGGGCCATCCGGTTCCGGTATGCCCTGTCCCCCAGAAGTGTCAGCCATTGCGGCGTCCCCTTTTTTGCTTGTTGTTTTGGTTTCATCGGGCGTCACGCAGCGCCCGGTCTGCCGCCGTTCCAAGACCGGCGGATGTTGTCTTCAGCGCACCACCATGACCGTGACTTTGGCATGGCTGGCGATCCTGCCGCCATTTGACGGCCAGATGTAATCCGACACGTTGGGCACATGGCTGGCCATGACCACCAGATCCGCGCCGGTGTCAGCGACAGCCTTCAGCAAGGTCGGATCCAGATCGATCGTGGGATCGTGGCTGATCACGGCATGAGGTTCCGCCGTGATCCCCTGCGCCGCGCCTTGGCTTTCGGCAAACTCTGCCAGCTTTGCAGCGAATTCTTCGGGATTATGCGCCAGCGCGCTTGGCGTGGCGCTGCTCACGGCGACATAGACAACCGTTGCGCCGTGCAGTTTGGCCATGTCGGCTGCGCATGTCAGGGCCTTGTCCAGGCGATCCACATGCGACAGGTCGACCGGCACCATGATGCGTTTGAACACTGTCCGCTCCCTGTTTGGTTGCGACACCTCCCCACCCGCGCAGGGTTTGCCCCGCGGGACGTGTCGGGTCGTCGTCTGGGCTGGCGCTTTACCTGTGGCAAAGCTTGAGAGAGGCAAGCCTAACCCGAAATGGGGGATGACTTCAAACCGGCCGGACAGAACTGACTGCAAGACGACAGGAAATGCTGCGGTTCGGCGGCGCATCCGCGACTGGTCTGACGCAACACCGGGGATTGAGTTCGCGAGCAGGCAGGCTTCGCACTGGCCTTGCGTCATCGCGCGATACGGTCCCGGCACCGCGCTGCGCGTGCAGCAGGCGGCAACCCCGGTAACGCAGCAGGCGCGCACGGGATGCGCGCTTGCTCATGGCCGCTGGTCGGCAGGAAAGCCACCAGCCCGGTTTATTCCGGCATCCAGTCAGGCGTTGACGTCAACGACAACGCGCCCCTTGATCTGCCCCTTGAGAATCTGCGCCCCAAGCTGCGGAAGATCCTCAAGCCCGGCAGGCTGCACCATCGCCTCGAGCTTCTCCATCGGCAGATCCGAGGCAATCCGCATCCAGGCCCGCTGCCGGTTTTCGAATGGCTGCATGACGCTGTCGATGCCCAGAAGGTTCACCCCGCGCAGCAGGAACGGCACCACGCTTGCGGGCAGTTGTGCGCCGCCCGCAAGTCCGACCGCCGATACCGAACCACCGTACATCATCTGCCCCAGCACCCGCGCCAGCATCGCGCCGCCCACCGCATCGACACAGCCCGCCCATGTCTCGCTTTCCAGCGGGCGCTTGACCGTCTCGGCCAGATCGACCCGCGGCACGATCCGCGAAGCGCCGAGCCCGCGCAGATAGTCTTCCTGCTCGGGGCGTCCGGTCACCGCAGCAACCTCGTAGCCAAGCGCCGCCAGCAGCGCCGTGGCCACAGAGCCCACGCCGCCCGCCGCTCCGGTCACCAGCACCGGGCCCTTGCCCGGCACCAGCCCATGATCCTCTAGCGCCATCACCGCCAGCATCGCGGTGAACCCCGCCGTGCCCACCGCCATCGCGGCGCGGGTGCCCAGCCCCTCGGGCAGCTGCACCAGCCAGTCGGCCTTGACCCGCGCCTTTTGCGCATAGCCGCCCCAGCGCACCTCTCCGACGCGCCAGCCGGTCAGCACCACCTTGTCGCCCGGCTTGTAGCGCGCATCAGACGAAGACTCGACCGTGCCGGCAAAGTCGACCCCCGGCACATGCGGATAGTTTCGCACCAGACCGCCGCCCGGCCCGAGGCACAGCCCATCCTTGTAATTCAGCGTCGAATATTCGACCGCGACGGTCACGTCGCCCTCGGGCAGATCGTCCAGCCCGATCTCGCGCACACTGGCCGAGGTCTCTCCACCCTCGTTTTTGTCCACCACAAGCGCCTTGAAGTTGGTCATCTTGCGACCCTCCCTTTCATCGTTCCAAAGTGTCGTCATCGCCCCGGCGTCACAGCCAAGGCCCGTCTTCGGGCATGAAGGCCAGATCGCTGACCCAGCCCGCGCCGCCCGCCGCCGTCAGCATCGCGTGGACCTGCCCGCGATGATGCGCCTGATGGTTGAACATATGCAGCACGCACTGGCCCACCGGCCGCACCTGCTCGCGCCCCGTCGCCCCCGAATACCAGCGCAAATCGCCGCGCAGCGACACCGCCCGCAGCCCTTCGGACCAGAGGATCAGCCGCGCATCGACCCGGAAGCGCTCGGCGCTCCATGCCGACAGGGTTGGCGCCATTCGCGTGCTTTCAGGGATGCCGCCTTCCGGCCTTGGCCAGCCTGCCAAACGGCTCATCCAGAGCTGATCGGCCCAGAGCACATGGTTCACCGTCGCAAGGATCGAGCCGAAATGCGCGCCGCGATCGACGTGCAGCGCCGCGATGGGCAGCGCCTCGAGCGCCATCTTCATTTCGCGATTCTGCCAGCCGTTGTAGCGGGCGAGCAGCGACACGTCTTCCGGACTTGGCATCTCGCCACCTCCGCTTTGGGCACCAAGCAGGCTCGGCGCTGGACAATCAATTGTCCGACAATTAAACAGGCCCTCATGTCGACTGCAACCCCAAGCAAACCGGACCGTTCCAGCGCAATCGCCTCTGCCCTTCGCACTGCCATTATCGAGGGCAGATTGATGGTCGGCGATCGCCTGCCCTCCGAGACCGAGCTAGCCGAACAATTCGCTGTCTCGCGCTCGACGGTGCGCGAGGCGCTCAAGCGGCTTGCGGCGCAATCGCTGATCCGTACCCGGCGCGGCGCCACCGGCGGTGCGTTTGTAAACCACCTGTCCTATGACGCCGCCCATGCCCAGCAGATCACCACCGGGGTGCTGCTGCTGTCGATGAACGCCATCGGCTTTGATGTCGCCTGCGAAGCGCGCTTTGCGATGGAGCGCGCCTGCGCCCCGCTGGCCTGCGCGCGGCGCAGCGAGGACCACCTGCAAGCGATGCAGGCCGAGATCGCCCGCCAATCCGACCCGGCGCTCAGCGACGAGGCGTTCTGTGCCTCGGACGTGGCGTTTCACCGGGCGCTGGTGGATGCGGCCGGCAATCCGGTGCTGTCATGGCAACTGTCGGGCGCCATCGAGGCGATGCAGCCCTTGATGAATATGATCACCTTTACCGCGCGCGACCGGGCGCGCATCGTTGCCCTGCACAGCCGCATCGCGGCGACCGTGCGGTCGATGGAGGCCGCCGCCTGTGACGCCGCTCTGCGCGATCTTGAATCCTACACCGTCGAGGTCCACGCGGCGGTGATGGCGCGCCGCGCCTTGACGGCCCGTGCCACCTGACAAACCCAGACCATCACCGCCCCGCCGCTAAAGCGGCTCTTCGGCGCGCCAGCCACCGCCACCCCTTACGCAGTATTGGGTATTCACAGCGGTGTGATCCGCCGGTAGCGTATCACACCGGCGGCTAAAACCCGCCAGTCGCGCCCTTGGGAGGGGGAGCGTCATCCAGGGGATCAGAGGGAGGAGACCCATGAAGAACCTTTTCGCAGCCGCCGCAGCGGCGTCTTTTGTTGTGGCCGGATCGGCTGGCGCGCAAGAAACCTTTGAAATGACCAGCGGTTATGCCGAGAACCTGCCGATCCTCGGCACGGCCTCCGTCACCTTCGTGGAAAAGATCAACTCGATCTCGACCGAGGTCGAATTCGAGCATTTCAACCCCGGGGAGCTGGTACCCGCGCTTGAAATGCTCGACGCCACCTCGAACGGATCTGTCGATGCGGCCTATTCGACCTCCGGCTACTGGCAGGGCAAGATGCCTGCCGCGGGCCTGTTCGCCGCCGTGCCCTTTGGGCCGGAGCCGGGCGAGATGCTGGCGTGGATGCTTTATGACGACGGTCTGAAATATTTCCAGCAGATGTACGACGACAACGGCTACAACGTGAAGGTGCTGCTCTGCGGCATGTACGCGCCGGAGACCTCGGGTTGGTTCAAGAAAGAGATCAACTCGATGGACGATCTCAAGGGCCTCAACATGCGTTTCTTCGGCCTTGGCGCCGAGGTGATGGCCAAGCTTGGCGTGTCGACCTCGCTGCTGGCGGGGGGTGATATCTTCCCGGCGCTGGAACGCGGCGCGATTGATGCCACCGAATTCTCCATGCCACTGGTCGATGCCAACCTCGGCTTCTACAACATCGCGAAATACAACTACTTCCCCGGCTGGCACCAGCCCTCGACCATGTTCGAGCTGCTGATCAACAAGGACAAGTGGGAAGACCTCGACGAGATCGCGCAGAACCAGATAGAAGTCGCCTGCATGGCCAATCTTGCCGACAATTTCGCCGAGGGCGAGGCCAAGAACTTCCCCGCGATGAAATCCAACGTCGACGAGCATGGCGTGCAGATCAAGCAATGGAACGAAGAGCAGCTTCAGGCCTTTGAAACCGCATGGCTCGAAGTCGCTGGCGAGCTGGCGGCCGAGGATGCGTTCTTCGCCGAGGTCTGGGACGACCTTCAGGAATTCCGCGAGGGCTACAAGCTCTGGGGCAACAACATCTACCTGCCGCGCCCCTATACCTCGGTCGCTGACAAGTAAGTCCTACCCGAACAATCGATCAAACCGGGGCAGCGACGTTGCCCCGGTCTTCAGTCTGCGCAGGGGGAGGCGCACACGATGAGCGAGCAGACAGAGGTGGTGGCCGCGATCAGCGACCCCGGAGAGATCGGACGCGCCGAGCATAACCGGGGCGATCGTTTCGTGATCACCGTCGGCAATGCGGCGGCGCTGCTGTTTCCCATCCTGATGACGGTGATCTGCGCGCAGGTGATCCTGCGGCAGGCCGGGCACAATCAGGCGTGGATGGACGATCTGCAATGGTGGCTTTACGGCGCGGCGGTGCTGATGGGCATCGCCTATGCGGTGGTGACCAACAGCCATGTGCGGGTCGACATCCTTTATGACAATTTCGAAAAGAAAAAGCGCATCCGCATCGATATTTTCGGGCTGGTCTGGCTGTTCCTGCCCTTCATCATCCTGTGCTGGGATGTGACCCTGGATTACGCGCTGACCTCGATCCACGCCCGCGAGGGCTCTGACAGCCCCAATGGGCTGCACAATCTGTGGCTGCTCAAGAGCTTCATGAACATCGCGTTCATCTTCATCGCCATCGCGGTGTGGTCGGTCTATGTGCGGCTGCTCGGGCAGCTGACCCGCCCGGCGCTGTGGAAACAGCTGTTCTGGGCGTTTCCCTCGGTGGCCTATGCGGTCAATCTTGCGCTGTATTACGCCCTGTTCGGCGTGCTTTATGCCACGCGCGATCCCGAGATGAGCGCCCGTGACGTCGGCCGCCTGCCCGCCTTTGGCGAGATCGAATTCGGCCCGCACGAGATGCGATACACCGTCCTTGGCGCATTGCTGCTGACGGCGCTGCTGATCGTGCTGGCCCGCGCGCTTGCGAAAAAGGACGCCTGACATGGACTGGCTGACCATCAATGAAATCGCCGTCGCGGCGATGTTCGTCACCTTCATCTGGATGCTGTTCCGGGGCATTCCCGTGGCGTTTGCGCTGGTCGGGGTGTCGCTGGTGTTCGTGCTGATCGCCGAGATCTTCCTTGACCCCTATCGCAGCGTGTTTCGCGGCATCATCGAATTCGACCGCACCGGCATTGATTATCGCAAGCTGCAGGCGCTGTCGGGGCGGATCTTTGGCAACACCATCAAGAACCCGGTGCTCGTGGCGCTGCCGATGTTCATCTACATGGGCCTGATGCTGGACCAGTCGGGCGTGGCGCAGCGCATGATGCACGCGATGCAAAAGCTGTTTGGCGGGCTGCGCGGCGGGCTGTCGCTGACGGTGCTGCTGATCGGCATCATCCTTGCCGCCTCGACCGGGGTGATCGGCGCGTCGGTGACGCTGCTCGGGGTGATGGCGCTGCCCGCGATGATGGCGCAGAATTATTCCAAGCCCATCGCCACCGGCACCATCGCCAGCGCTGGCACGCTGGGCATTCTGATCCCGCCGTCGATCATGCTGGTAATCATGTCGGATCAGCTGGCGATTTCCTTGGGCGATCTGTTCATGGGAGCGCTGTTTCCGGGGCTGATCCTTGGGGCGCTTTATATCCTGTTCATCGTGATCTACGGCCTCGTCTCGCCCGACTCCATGCCTGCGCCCGCCGCCGCGCAGCGCGCCGGGGTCGCCGAGCTGAAGGAGGTCGCTGTGGCGGTGGTGCCGCCGATGTTCCTGATCCTGTTGGTGCTCGGCTCGATCTTTGTCGGCCTCGCCACGCCGACCGAGGCCTCGGGCCTTGGCGCAATGGGCGCAACCCTTCTGGCGCTGGCCAATCGCAAGCTGAACTGGAAGGTGTTCCGCGAGGTGGCACGCTCGACCCTCAACACATCGGGCTACATCGTCGGCATCTTCCTTGCGGCGAATTTCTTTGCCTATGTGCTGCGCCGCTATGGCGGTGACGAGATCGTGCAGGAGCTGGTGCTGTCGGCCTTCGACAGCCCCTACATGACAGTGGGGTTCATCCTGTTCATCGTGTTCTGCCTTGGCTTCCTGCTGGACTGGATCGAGATCACCATCATCATCATGCCGCTGATGCTGCCGATCATTCAGGGGCTGGAACTGGCGGTGCCGGGCTTTGATCAGGTGCGCGATCCGCAGGTGGTGTGGTTCGCGATCCTTGTGGCGGTGACCTTGCAGACCTCGTTCCTGACGCCGCCAGTGGGCTTTGCGCTGTTCTACCTCAAGGGGGTGTGCCCGCCGGGGGTGTCGCTGGCGCATATCTACCGGGGCATCATCCCCTTCGTGATGCTTCAGCTTCTGGGCCTGTTCATCGTCTTCGAGTTCCCGGCCCTGACCACGTGGCTGCCGTCGGTGGCCTACGGCAACTGAAGTACCATGGGGGGGGCTGCGCGGCCCCCCCCCCATTACATCTGGCGAAACACCTGCGGCAGCATTTCGGGCAGATCCTCGGCGATCAGGCCGGGGCCAAAGGCGCGGGCGGCTTCGACATGCAGCCACGCCCCGGCGCAGGCGGCGCGAAATGGCGGCAGGCCGCGCGCCATCAGCCCGGTGATCATCCCCGCCAGCACATCGCCAGACCCTGCCGTCGCCAGCCACGGCGCGGCGCGCTCGCGCACCGCCGCGCTCACCGAGACCCGCCCGTCCGGCCCTGCGATCACCGTATCGGGCCCCTTGAGCAGCAGCGTGCAACCCGCCCGCCGCGCCGCCTCGCGCGCGGCATCGACGCGGCCAAAGGCAGGCCCGGTGTCGGGCGTCGCCGCCAGCCTATCGCCAAGATCGGGAAACAGCCGCGCGAATTCGCCGCCATGCGGGGTCAGGACCACATCGTCATGCAGCAGGTCGAACAGCAATTCGGGATCGCCCGCAAAGGCGCTGAGCGCGTCGGCGTCCAGCACCGTGGCCCGCGCCGCATCAAGCGCCACCGGCACGAGAGTTCGCGCACGCTCTGCCCCCAGCCCCGGCCCGAGACACAGCGCGTTCAGACGGGGGTCCTGCAACAGCGCCTCCAGCGCCGCGTCATCGTCGACCCGGCGCAGCATCAATGCGGAAATCTGCGCCGCGATCTCGCTCTGCGCCGAACCGGGCGCGGCCAGCGTCACCAGCCCCGCGCCGATGCGCAGCGCCGCCCGCGCCGCCAGCCGCGCAGCGCCAGTGCGGCCAAAGCCGCCCGTCACCACCAGCGCGTGACCATAGCCGTATTTGTGCCCGGACAGCTTGAGCAAGCCCACAGGCGCGCTCACCTGCTCCACCCGCTCGGCGCGGGGCGGACGCTTGCGGCGCTCTTCCAGACCGATGGGGCAGATCACCACCTCGCCGCAGTGATCCGGGCCGTCGGCCAGCACATGGCCCAGCTTCATCGCGTGAAAGGTGACGGTCAGGTCGGCCTTCGCTGCCGCCGCCTCGATCCGACCCGGCAGGCCGATATAGCCCTCATCATGCAGCGCCCGTCCGCTGTCGCTGCAAATGCCACTCGGCAGGTCAATGGCCACGATCAGCGGTGTCCAGTCGGGGCGCGCATCAGGGGGCATCGAGGCGCCCTGCCCGCGCATTTCGGCGAGGTCCAGTAGCACCGACTCCAGCCCCCGGATCGGGCGGCGCAGCCCGGTGCCGAACAGCGCATCGACCACCAGCGCCGCGCTGCACCGCGATGGCTCGAACCCGGCTTCCAGCGGGCGCACATCGCCAAGGGGCCGCCAACGTTCGTACATTGCCCGCGCATCGGGCGGCAGGCGGGCCGCCTCGCCATAAAGATACAGCTCGATCTGCCAGCCCAGATCGACCAGCAACCGCGCCACTACGAATCCGTCGCCGCCATTGTTTCCCGGCCCGCACAGCACCACGGCGCGTTGCCCCAGCGTCGCCAGTTCGGGCCAGCGCGCCAGAACCGCCCGCACCACGCCCGCCCCCGCCCGCTCCATCAGGTCCAGCCCCGACACCTCCCCCGAGGTCAACGCGGCGGTCTCGATTGCCCGCATCCGGGCCGCCGTCAGCAGGTCTGCCATGAAGCCTCCAAAAGTGTTTTCATTTTGCCCACCTTTTAATCTGGTTGCACATAATTGATGCAGCGCCTAGAAATCGCCCTATGCACCCCCTGCCCCCTTTCGCTATCACATTGTAGCGGCTCGGCATAAATGATCTGGCAGGGTCCGACACGGGAACACGAGGAGAGAGAGACCATGAAAAAGGTCGAGGCGATCATCAAGCCGTTCAAGCTCGACGAGGTCAAGGAAGCCTTGCAAGACGCAGGTATTCAGGGACTCTCGGTCCTCGAGGTGAAGGGTTTCGGCCGGCAGAAGGGCCACACCGAGCTGTATCGCGGCGCGGAATATGTGGTTGATTTCCTTCCCAAGGTGAAGATCGAAGTCGTACTTGACGACGATCAGGTCGATGCCGCCGTAGAGGCGATCATCGGCGCGGCAAAAACCGACAAAATCGGCGATGGCAAGATCTTTGTCAGCCCCGTGGAACAGGCGATCCGTATCCGCACCGGCGAATCCGGATCTGACGCGCTCTGAGCGCGCAGCACCAACACACCGGACCCTAATAATTCAACGAAAGGGAAGATGGGAATGAGCACCAAGGATGTCATCAAGCTGATGAAAGACGAAGAGGTCGCGTACCTCGACGTCCGCTTTACCGACCCGCGCGGCAAGCTTCAGCACGTGACCGTCATTGCCGACGAAGTCGACGAGGATTTCCTCGAAGAGGGCTTCATGTTCGACGGCTCGTCCATCGCGGGCTGGAAGTCGATCGAAGCGTCCGACATGAAACTGATGTTCGATCTCGACAGCGTCTACATCGACCCGTTCTATGCCGAGAAAACGCTGTGCGTGCATTGCTCGGTCGTCGAGCCCGACACCGGCGAAGCCTATGATCGTGACCCGCGCGGCACCGCGCAGAAGGCCGAGGCCTACCTGATCTCCTCCGGGATCGGTGATGTGGCCTACATGGGCCCCGAAGCCGAATTCTTCCTGTTCGACGACGTGAAATATTCCGTCTCGCCGAACAAGGTCTCCTACGAGGTCGATGCCGATCACGCCGCCTGGAATACCGGCGCCGAATTCGAGATGGGCAACCTGGGCCACCGACCGACCTACAAGGGCGGCTATTTCCCGGTGAACCCGATGGACGACGGCCAGGACATCCGCTCCGAAATGCTGTCGACCATGAAGCGCATCGGCATGAAGGTCGACAAGCATCACCACGAGGTGGCAACCTCGCAGCACGAGCTGGGTATGATCTTTGGCTCGCTGACCAAGCAGGCCGACGAGCTGCAGAAGTACAAGTACATCATCCACAACGTCGCACAGGCCTATGGCCGCTCGGCCACGTTCATGCCCAAGCCGATCGCTGGCGACAACGGGTCGGGGATGCACGTGAACATGTCGATCTGGAAGGATGGCAAGCCGCTCTTCGCAGGCGACAAATACGCCGACCTGTCGCAGGAAGCGCTGTACTACATCGGCGGCATCCTGAAGCACGCCAAGACGCTGAACGCCTTCACCAACCCGTCGACCAACAGCTACAAGCGTCTGATCCCCGGCTTCGAAGCCCCGGTTCTGCGCGCCTATTCGGCCCGCAACCGGTCGGGCTGCGTCCGGATCCCGTGGAGCGAGTCGCCCAAGGCCAAGCGCGTCGAAGCGCGTTTCCCCGATCCCGCTGCGAACCCCTACCTGTGCTTCGCAGCGCTTCTGATGGCCGGTCTTGACGGCATCAAGAACAAGATCGATCCGGGCGAGGCGATGGACAAGAACCTGTACGACCTGCCCCCCGAAGAGCTGGCCGACATCCCGACCGTCTGCGGCTCGCTGCGCGAGGCGCTCGAGGCGCTCAAGGCCGATCACGAGTTCCTGCTTGCAGGCGACGTGTTCACCAAGAGCCAGATCGAGGGCTACATCGAGCTCAAGATGGAAGAGCTGATCGCCTACGAGCACACGCCGCACCCGGTGGAATACAGCATGTACTACAGCTGCTGATCCGGTATCCGGACCAGCAACGTGAAGGGGCGCCCCATCCGGGCGCCCCTTTTGCATGGGATGCCTCTGGCAAGGGTCGCCATTACGGTCCACACACCGCGCATGGGATGAAAACCTTTTTGACGCCGCCCGTTCCCGCGCTACCGTCGAGCCAGTTCATTTTGACCGGAGACCACCGAATGCCCCGTCCCCTGTTGCGCGCCGCCGCTGTCTTGTTCGCCCTTGCGGCCACCGGCCCGGCCCTTGCCGCGAGCTGCGGCAATACCCCGGGCGGGTTCAACGCCTGGAAGCAGGAGTTCGCCGCCGAGGCGCAGCGCGCCGGGGTGGGCCAGCGCGGCATTCAGGCGCTGATGGAGGCAAGCTATTCTCAGGGCACGATCAACGCTGATCGCAACCAGAAGGGCGTGAAATATGCCCTGAGCGATTTCATCCGCATCAGGCTTGGGTCTGTCGACGGCTTCGCTGCGCAAGGGCGCAAGCGGCTGGCGGCGGATCGCGACTTTTACCGGGCGATCGAACAGCGCTACGGTGTGCCTGCGGGCATCCTCATCGCCATTCACGGCATGGAAACCGGGTTCGGGCGCAACATGGGCTCGACCCCGGTTGTGTCGTCGATCACCACCGTCGCCTATGATTGCCGTCGCTCGGCCTTCTTCACGCCTCATGCCATCGCGGCCTTGCAGATGGTCGATCGCGGCATGCTGTCGGCATCGCAGAAAGGCGCGTTTCACGGCGAGCTGGGCCACACCCAGTTCCTGCCCGGCAACGCCATGCGCTACGGCGTCGACGGCAATGGCGACGGGCGGGTGAATTTCTACGACCAGCACGACGCGCTGGCCTCGACCGCCAATTACCTGCGCGCCATGGGCTGGAAACCGGGTCAGCCCTTTCAGGAAGGCACGGTGAATTTCCGCGTTCTGAACGAATGGAACGCCGCCACCGTCTACCAGCAGGCCATCGCGCTGGTCGCGGCCAGGATTGGCGGCTGACGCCTGCCTCAGGGCTTGGGGCCGCCCACGCGCCATCTTCGGTGATCATCCCCGCCCAAGCCCCAGTCCGGAATGTGGGCCGCCGGAATGCAGGGTCTTATTGAACTGTCTTTAAGGCGAACAGTCGCATGGCGGCTGCGCCCTGCCCGTCGCCAAGATCCGTTCGGCACCGCTATGCGGTTTCGACTGCACTGAGTTGCAGGGCGCGCTCGCGGGGCAGCACATAGGTGTGGATGGAAAACACCGCCGCGCCTCTCAGGGGCAATTTCAGGATCACCTGCCGCTCGGTGCGAAAGAACCGCGCCGATCTCGGGTCTGCGCGATGACTATTGTGCAGCCTCGGCCCGGGCTGAAACAGCGTTGGATCATCATACCAGAGCCGGTTGAACCGCATCAGCGGCCGCCCCGGCTGCACCCCGTCGAACAGGCGCTGCACCCGTTTGGCAAGCCCGTCGTCATATTCCGGAATCGGGACATGGATCGCGGTGAGCGGCCTCATCACCTTCAGCGACAGCTTCCACCCCGCCGGAAAGCACAGCGCGGCCCCGGTCAATACGTGCTCGTCCGTGCCGCGCTTTTCCAGAAGGCACAGATCGTCCTGCACCAGCCGCCCCGCCGTCAGCAACGGATCGTCCCGGTCGATTGGCACGCTTACCCCGTCGGGGCGCGTCACGCTGCCCTCAGAGCGCAGGAAGCTGTCCGGCAGCCACGTCAGCAGCAGGTCCAGCAGCTCTTCGGCGGCGGGCCTTGCGGCATCGTCAAGCGCCAGCACATCGTCGCGATGGCCCAGCAACAGCCGGTCTCGTTCCGCCATCTGTGCGGCATAGGCCTCGTCGATGTGCAGCCAGCTCTCCATCGGCAATGGAGAGATGTTCGGCAAGGGCCGCGAGGTCGTCAGATCGAAGGGAAGCGAGTCCTGCAATATCATGCCCAATGGCTAGCGCGCCGCCCTGTCGCAATCAATCGTGCGAAAATGAAAACACAGCGCAACGCAGACGTCCGCGCAGCAAGTGATCGTTTCGAAGGCGATTGCCCCGCGTCGCCAATGAGTTTCCGGAACTATCCAAGCCTCACGAGTTGGTATCACGCTCGACGACCGGCCTCTGGCAGCGGAAGGCCTGTTTACAGGCATGACAGGGGCCCGCTTTTTCGCCGCGAATCCGGTCGGTTCCGCTGCAGCTTGTGCAGTGATGGGTTCCCTGCCATCCGTCGGCGCACATCATCGGCCGTGGCATCTGCTAAAAAGCATTTAGCTTGCCGATATTCATGAGACGCAAGCCCATGCAGGAGCTTACCGGTCGAGCCGAGTACAGGCGCTCTTGGGGTCTACGAATGGTCCTTGCCGAGGGGCACGGCCTGATTGCACAACGTAACGCGATTGCATACCGCACCGTCACACTGTTCAATGACCATTCCGGCTAGCAGCGGCCCACATCGCTCCTCCGTAGCGCGCGCGCAACGCCAGCACCCGGCGCGCGCGCCAAAGCTTAAACAGGGCGGATCACCGCACCCGTGCAGCAAATGGGCGGCATCGGTCCAATCCGTCGCAAAGGACTCTGAACCGACCAGACCCTCGTCACTTGCCCTTGCCCCTTGCGGTGCAGCCTGTCAGAATTTCAAGGTACGTACAGGGAACACCCGCGATGCCTAGCCTCTCGATCCGACTGTCGACGCTCGACCAGAGCGATCCAGCAGGAGGGGAGCTGCGCTACGCTTCGTGCAGGCTCCAAGCGCAGAGCAACGCCCTTCTCCGCACCGGCGGTCAGGTGGCGCAGTCTGCGGCGGATATGTCCGCCCGCTACGCCGCCGATCTGCGCATGAGGGTGGCGGCATGAGCGGCACGCCGATCTCGTCGATCCGCAACCTTGGCCCGGCGGTCGAAGCCGCCTGCGCCCGCGCGGGCATCGCCGATGCCGAAACCCTGCGCGAAATCGGCGCAGACGCAGCCTATGCGCGGATGCTGAAGGCGGGAACGAAACCGCATTTCGTCGGCTATTTCGTGCTGCACATGGCGCTTCAGGGGCGACCATGGAATGACTGCGTCGGCGCGGAAAAGGCGGCGCTGCGCCTACGCTTCGATGCGCTCAAGGCAGACCGGGGCAGGACGGGTCTTCCACCGGGGCTCGAGACGATCCTCGATCAGATCGGCGTGCGCGCTCCGATGCCGTGACGGAACCGATTGGGCTCTTGCGTGGTTGTCTGTCGAACCACAACGCAACACGGAGGCCTGACCCATGGACCTGATCCGCATCATCGCCGCTATCATCCTGCCGCCGCTTGGCGTGTTTCTTCAGGTTGGCATCGGCAAGCATTTCTGGCTGAACATCCTTCTGACCCTTCTGGGCTACATTCCGGGCATCGTTCACGCCGTCTGGATCATCGCCCGCGAACCGCAGCACGCATGAGCGCCATGGCCGAAGACCCTTTCCGCCGGCTGGAACGTGTCGAATCGGTTGCTCGCCGTATGGACCGGGCCTTTCGCCTGCCGTTCACGCGGATTCGGCTGGGATGGGATTCGATCATCGGCCTTGTGCCGGGCGTTGGAGATACGCTGGCGCTGGCGCCTTCGGTCTGGATCCTGTCCGAGGCCCAGTCCATGGGCGCCCCCAAGCGCCTCGTCGGTCAGATGGGCGTGAACGTCGGTATCGACTGGGTCATCGGCCTGCTGCCGCTGATCGGTGACCTTCTTGACGTTGGCTACAAATCCAACTCGAAAAATGCCGCGCTGCTGCGTACTTGGGTTGAATCGCGCCACGCCGCCCCCGGTCGCGGCGGCACGGATCCGGTGGATTACCACGGCGCAGGTGTTGCCTGACAGTACAGGCAGCAATCGTTACTGGACAAAGCCGCGCGGAGGGCCGCGCGGCCTTTTTTATCAAGATAATGGGATCAGTCGCGCTTGCGACAGCGCAGCAGGGCCAAAAGCGACCAGCACAAGCAGACATGACGCCGTATGCTGCACGGCTGCTATGCTATGGTCGCCGATGAGCACGGCGATATTGAGATAATCAAAGGTCTCCAGATCGTCGCTTTCGTACCAGCTGCTGCGGGAATTTTGCGCATAGGCCGAAAACAGTTTCACCGAAGCCGAGGACATCGTTCCGGCAAACGTCTCCGACGGGGTGACGCTCGCCCAGTCATTGCCCGCTACCAGAGCCCAGCTCAAGCTGCTGACCCCATGCCAGCCTTCATCAAGGGTTTCTGCATAGGTCTGAGCGGTCTCTTACGGTGAGAACATGCCGCCGAAATTTTGAACGGGAGACAGGGGCCATAACGTACCGAGGCGACCACTACCGGTATCGGCGACCACCGACGCATTGCCCCCACAGCGACGCTCAGCCTTATCTATGCGTTTGAACAGACGGTAGAAAAAGAAGAAACAAACCGAAATGAAACGAAAAAGGGCCCCGGTTTCCCGAGGCCCTGATTCAAAGATTCGCGCTGCGTCTGCGTCGGCTTAGCCGACCAGTTCGAGGCCCGAGAAATAGTAAGCGATCTCCTCAGCGGCGGTTTCCGGTGCGTCGGACCCGTGAACCGAGTTCTCGCCAACCGACTCGGCGAATTCGGCGCGGATGGTACCCTCGGCCGCGTCGGCCGGGTTGGTTGCGCCCATCACTTCACGGTTCTTTGCGATGGCGCCTTCGCCTTCGAGAACCTGCACGACGACCGGTTCGGACGCCATGAATTCGCACAGTTCGTCGTAGAAGGGACGCTCGGCGTGAACCTTGTAGAACTCACCGGCCTGCGCCTTGGTGAGCTGAATGCGCTTCTGCGCGACGATGCGCAGGCCCGCTTCCTCGAACTTGGCGTTGATCTTGCCAGTCAGGTTGCGGCGGGTGGCATCGGGCTTGATGATCGAAAGAGTGCGTTCGACGGCCATGATAGGTCTCCATTAGCGAAAGGCCGGGCATCGGGCCCGGCCAGTAGTCTTGCAGGGCGTTAGCATGGCGTACAGCAATTGGGAAGGCTTGATGGTTGCCAGCCGGTTCGGTGGCGCGGTCTGTTCGGATCACTGCCAGGCTGCATGGTTGCACCAGCGAGGGGCCAGCCCCTCGCGCTCCCCGGGATATTTCCGGCCAGAAGAAGAGGATGGGGATTTCCGCCGGTAGCGGGCTCTGCTAAGGGCCGCATATGCTCAGGATCGACGATATATCTTTTTCCATTGAGGGCCGGCCCCTCTTCGAAGGCGCAAGCGCCACCATTCCTGCAGGCCACAAGGTTGGCCTCGTCGGACCGAACGGCGCGGGCAAGACCACGCTGTTCCGCCTGATCCGGGGGCAGCTGACGCTGGACGGTGGCGAGATCACCATGCCAGAACGCGCCCGCATCGGCGGCGTTGCGCAAGAAGCGCCCGCGTCTTCGAAGACGCTGATCGAGACGGTGCTCGAGGCGGATCAGGAACGCGCCGCGCTGATGGTCGAGGCCGAAACAGCGACCGACGCCCACCGCATCGCCGAGGTGCAGACCCGTCTGGCCGATATCGATGCATGGTCCGCCGAGGGCCGCGCTTCGTCGATCCTCAAGGGGCTCGGGTTTTCCGAGACCGACCAGCAGCGCCCGAGCTCGGATTTTTCGGGTGGCTGGCGGATGCGGCTGGCTCTGGCTGGGGTGCTGTTCGCGCAGCCCGACCTGCTGCTGTTGGACGAACCGACCAACTATCTCGACCTTGAAGGCGCGCTGTGGCTGGAAACCTATCTGGCGAAATATCCCCATACGGTGATCGTGATCTCGCACGACCGGGGGCTGCTGAACCGGGCCGTCGGTGCGATCCTGCATCTGGAAGCGCGGCAACTGACGTTGTATCAAGGCGGCTACGATACCTTTGCGCGCACCCGCGCCGAACGCCGCGCGGTTCAGGCAGCGGCGGCGCGCAAGCAGGACGACCGGCGCGCACATTTGCAGAGCTTCGTCGACCGGTTCCGGGCCAAGGCATCGAAGGCCAAACAGGCTCAGGCACGCCTGAAGATGATCGAGAAGATGGAGACGATCACCGCGCCCGAGGATGCGGCGCAGCAGGTGTTCAGCTTTCCGCAGCCCGATCAACTGTCCCCGCCCATCGTGGCGCTGGAAGGTGGCGTGACGGGATATGACGACCGGGCCGTTCTGAAACGGCTGACCCTGCGCATCGATCAGGATGACCGGATTGCTTTGCTAGGGCGCAACGGCCAGGGCAAATCGACGTTGTCGAAGCTGCTGGCTGGCCGCCTGCCCCTGATGGACGGCAAGCAGACCGTATCCTCGAAGCTGCGCATCGGCTATTTCGCCCAGCACCAGGTCGACGAGCTGCATCTTGACGAGACGCCGCTTCAGCATCTGCAACGCGAACGCCCCGGCGTGCTGCAGTCGAAGCTGCGCGCCCAGCTTGCCGGGTTCGGGTTGATGGCGGCGCAGGCTGAAACAGAAGTCGGGCGACTGTCGGGCGGGCAGAAGGCGCGGTTGTCGCTGCTTCTGGCGACGCTGGACGCGCCGCATATGCTGATCCTCGACGAGCCGACCAACCACCTCGACATCGAAAGCCGCGAGGCGCTGATCCAGGCGCTTGCCGCCTATTCCGGCGCGGTGATCCTTGTCAGCCACGACATGCACCTGCTCAGCCTCGTGGCCGACCGGCTCTGGCTGGTCAAGGACGGCACCGTCACGCCCTATGACGACGATCTCGACGCATATCGCGCCATGCTACTGACCTCGGAGAAACCGGCAAAGGCCGAAAAGCCCAAGCCCAAGATCGCCCGCCCATCCCGCGACGAGGTTCAGGCCCTGCGATCGGATCTGCGCAAATGCGAAGCCCGCATCGAGAAGATCGAGGAAATGCGCGAGAAGCTTGCGAAGAAGCTCGCCGATCCGGCGCTTTACGAGACCGAGCGCGCCGGCGAACTGGCGACCTGGAATCGCAAATACGCCGAGGTCATGGAAGGGCTTCGCAAGGCCGAAGCGCTTTGGGAAGCCGCAGCGGAAAAGCTGGAGACCGCAGAAAGCACCTGATCCGCAACGCAGCGCCTGGTCGCAAGGGCCGGCCAGCCTCCGGCGGGAGTTTAACTGGCAAGATGAAGATGAAGCGCCGCGCCCCAGCTTCTTCTGGCCTTAAATATCCCCGGGGGAGCGCGACGCGCGGGGGGGCAGCGCCCCCCCTTCGCCATTTGACACGGGTACATGCTTTAGGAAAAAGGCGCGCGGCTGACGACTTCGATATCGGGATGCATCTGCCGGGCCCGGGCGTCGACCGATACGGTCTCGCGGGTGCGCGGCAGCGCGGTGGGCATGTCTTTCTGGATCCAGGTCACCAGTTTCTCGCGGATTTCGCAGCGCAAGTCATAGGTACGCGGCGCGTTGCGCGCCGAGGCCAGCACCCGCACCTCCATCACGCGCTCGCGGAAATCGTTCACCTGCACCGCAAAGACGTTGCCGTCCCAGAGCGCAGAGCCCTCGACCACCGTTTTCGCCTGCGCCCGCAGGGCTTTGATGTCGGTCGTATGATCCAGATATAACAAGACCGTACCGATCAGCGAGGCGGTCTCGCGGGTCCAGTTCTGGAACGGCTGTTCGATGAAATAGCTCAACGGCACCACGAGCCGGCGCCAGTCCCAGATCTTGATCACAACATAGGTGCCGGTGATTTCTTCGACCTGCCCCCATTCACCCTCGACGATCACCGCATCGTCGATGCGGATCGGTTGGGTGATCGCCAGCTGGATGCCCGCGATCATGTTCTTCAGCACCGGCTGAAAGGCCAGACCGACGACGATACCAGCCGCCCCGCCAGCTGCAAGCAGCGAGACGCCCCACTGCCGGACGCTTTCAAAGGTCATCAGGATTGCCGCCACCGCAACGATGACGATCACCCAGGTGGCGACCCGCACGAGAATACGGCTTTGGGTGACATGCTTGCGGGCGAGGTAATTGTCCTCGCTATCCAGCGTGAACTTGCGCAGATGCACCGTCGTCCAGATGTGCAGCGCAGTGTAGATCAGCCAGGCAACGAGTACCATGAAAGCAATCAACAATCCATGCTGTGCCACCGCAGTGCCCCGGGGTGATAGCGGCGCCACCGAAACGCCAACCGACAGCACCGCCACCAGCACCGCCAAGCGCATCGGCCGACGCGTTCGCGCAACAAGGCTGCGCCAGAACAGATCCTTTTTCGCCACCGCGCGGTTCAGGAGCGCGAATATCACCCGGTGGAACAACAATCCGAACAGAAACGCCACGCCAAGCACCGCGATCGGCATCACCCAGTCCGGCAGCACCGGGATCAGCTGTTCGACCTCTTGCGTGATCGTGTCGACCTGTTCTTCGAGGTGTCCCAGTTCTTCTTCCATGCCTGCTCCTGCCCGGTTGGCGCGCCTCCTCCTCGCCCCTCCCGATCCTTGGTGAATTTCTGTGCCTGCCGGTGCATCTAGCCGCGATGCGGCATTTGGCAAAAGTCTCCGGAAGGGTGTGTCTGCGGTGCAAGTTTACATCCTCTGTGTCGGTGCTATAGCTCGTGAGAACCCATCAGGAGGCGGAAGGGACATCCCATGAGCACCATCATCGACATCCACGCGCGCGAAATCATCGACAGCCGCGGCAATCCCACCGTCGAGGTCGACGTGACCCTCGAAGACGGCTCGATGGGCCGCGCTGCCGTGCCCTCGGGCGCATCGACCGGCATTCACGAGGCGCATGAACGCCGCGACGGCGACAAGAGCCGCTACATGGGCAAGGGCGTGCTCGAGGCGGTCGCCGCGGTCAACGGCGAGATTGCCGAGGCCATCATCGGCTTTGACGCGACCGAGCAGGAAGCCATCGATGGCGCGATGATCGAACTGGACGGCACCGACAACAAGGGCCGCCTTGGCGCCAATGCCATCCTTGGTGTGTCGCTTGCCACCGCAAAGGCCGCCGCCGAATACCTTGGTCAGCCGCTGTTCCGCTACGTTGGCGGCACCTCGGCCCGCACCCTGCCGGTGCCGATGATGAACATCATCAACGGCGGCGAACACGCCGACAACCCGATCGACATTCAGGAATTCATGATCATGCCGGTGGCCGCCACCAGCATCGCCGAAGCGGTGCGCATGGGCTCCGAAGTGTTCCACACGCTCAAAAAAGAGCTGTCGGCGGCAGGCATGTCGACCGGTCTTGGCGACGAGGGCGGCTTTGCCCCCGAGCTGGGCAGCACCCGCGATGCGTTGGATTTCATCCTGAAATCCATCGAAAAGGCCGGCTACAAGCCCGGTGACAACATCATGCTGGCGCTCGATGCCGCCTCGACCGAATATTACAAGGACAGCAAATACGAGATGAAGGGCGAAGGGCTGTCCCTGACCTCGGAAGAAAACGTCGAATACCTTGCCAAGCTGTGCGCCGACTACCCGATCCTGTCGATCGAGGATGGCTGCGCCGAGGATGACTGGGACGGCTGGAAGATGCTGACCGAAAAGCTGGGCGCAACGGTGCAGCTGGTGGGCGACGATCTGTTCGTGACCAACCCTGCCCGCCTGTCGATGGGCATCGAAAAAGGCGTGGCGAATTCCATGCTGGTCAAGGTGAACCAGATCGGCTCGTTGTCGGAAACCCTGCGGGCGGTCGAAATGGGCCACCGGGCGCGTTACACCAATGTGATGTCGCACCGCTCGGGCGAAACTGAGGATGCGACCATCGCCGACCTCGCCGTCGCCACCAACTGCGGTCAGATCAAGACCGGCTCGCTGGCGCGTTCTGACCGGCTCGCCAAGTACAACCAGCTGATCCGCATCGAGGAAATGCTGGGCGATACCGCGATTTTCGCGGGCAAGTCGATCCTGCGCTGACCCATCGCCTGAGCGGCCTGAAGTTTTAGCTAAAAATTTCAGGCCCGGCAGGCAGGTCCGGACAAAGAAAGGGGGCGGTCGCCGGGTGGCGCCGCCCCTTGCCTCTTCAGCTACGCGCGCGGATTACGAGGCCAGCTTTTCCTCGACATCCCCCGCGATGCCCTCGGCCAGCTCCGCCAATTCGGCCAGCGCTTCCACCAGACCTTCGGGCATCACCTCGACCGGCACCTCCACGCGCACCTCGACCGGCACTTCCACCGGAACCTCGACCGGCACTTCGATCCGCTCTGGCTCGGGCGCTGCGGCGGGGGCCGCGCCCCCCTTCGACTTGAGATAGCCGATCTCGTCGTTCAGCTCGCCAATGCGGTCCTCGGCGGCGCGCAACCGGTCTTCGAGCCCAGCGGTCTTGTCTGCCAGCATCAGCCCCGCCATCAGCAGCATCCGCCCTTCGGGCATCCGACCGATCTGGCTCACCAGAACATCGGCTTCGTTGTCGAGCATACGCGCGGCGGTCAGCAAGAATTGCTCTTCGCCCGACTGGCAGGCAACATCGAACACCCGCCCGCCGATCTTGATCTGCACTTCGATCTGGCTCATTGCACCGTCTCCTGCTGTGCGGCAAGGCCCGACGACTCGGAGAGCACCGGCTCGATCGCGCCCAGCACGGCGCGCAGCTCGGCCTGTTCGACCGCCCGCGCCGAGCGCAGCGATTCCAGCTCGGCCAGCATTGCCTGATTGATCAGATGCGGCTCGCCCAGACCATCCTGAAGCGCGACCCGCATGTCCTCGCAGGACTTGCGCAGCATTTCATTCGACAGGCGCAGGCGCTGCAATTCGCTGTCCAGCTCGGCCATGCTTTCGCGCTGCGCCGCGAACTGTTCTTGCAGCGCCGCATCCGCAGGCGCGGGCGCAGGTGTTTCGCTCAGCCGCGCGTTCAGGGCGCGATTGCGTTCTTCGAGTTGGGAATTGGCAATCTTCTCTTCGTCAAGAAGCTCTGTCAGCCGGGCGATTTCCGCCGCCGACACGGCATCCTCCGCCGGCTCGGCAGGAAGATCTTCTTCGGATACGGGCATCGGCGCCGAAAGCTGCGTCACTCCCTGTGCGATGCGGTCAAGGGCTCGGGTCAGCCGCCCCTGCAACTCGTCGATTTCGGTCATGTCGCCCTCGTCTGTCTTTGCTCTCGCGGCCTGTTGCGTCCTGCTGTCGCGAATCGCATCCGCCGCATTTGATCATAGTTTAGCAAGCGGGCACGGAAATTGCGCCCCTCTGATCCATCAACGGCTTGCACCCCGTCCTTCACGCCAAAAACCCCGAAAACCGCCAAGGATTGCGCCAACACTTGCCATTCTACGGCGCTCTGCCTATTCCCGACACGCAAAGCTCCGAGGAGAGAGAGAGGACGCCCCCCGTGGACATCAAGGCCCTATCCGAAGCCCATCCCGATCACTGGATGCGGGCTGCCGCCATCCGCGCCCTGACGCTCGACGCCGTCGCGGCTGCCAACAGCGGTCATTCCGGCATGCCCATCGGCATGGCCGACGTCGCCACCGTGCTGTGGTCAAAGCACATGAAATTCGATGCCGCCAACCCGACATGGCCCGATCGCGACCGGTTCATCCTGTCAGCGGGCCACGGCTCGATGCTGCTTTATGCGCTGCTGTATCTTGCGGGCGATGCGCAGATCACGCTGGACGAGGTCAAAAACTTCCGCCAGTGGGGCGCGCGCACCGCTGGCCACCCCGAGAATTTCCACGCCGACGGCATCGAGATGACCACCGGCCCGCTGGGTCAGGGGCTGGCACATTCGGTCGGCTTTGCCATGGCCGAGGAAATCCTGCGCGCCCGTTTCGGCAAACAGGCGCAGGATCACCGCACCTGGGTCATCGCCGGGGACGGCTGCCTGATGGAAGGCATCAGCCAGGAAGCCATCGGACTGGCGGGCCGCTACGGTCTTGGTCGCCTGACGGTGTTCTGGGACAACAACGACATCACCATCGACGGCAAGGTCTCGCTGTCGGACCGCACCGATCAGGTCGCGCGCTTCAAGGCGTCGGGCTGGCATGTGCAGGAAATCGACGGCCATGATCCGGAGGCGATCGATGCTGCCATCGTCGCGGCGAAGAAGGTCACCGATCAACCCTCGATGATCGCCTGCAAGACGCATATCGCGCTCGGTCACGCCTCGCAGGACACGTCGAAAGGTCACGGCGCGCTGACCAACGCCGAGCAGAACACCGCCGCCAAGGCGGCATGGGGCTGGAAATCCGGCCCGTTCGAGGTGCCCGCCGAAATCAAAAGCTGGTGGGAAGAAGCCGGCGCGCGCGGTGCCTCTGAGCGCACGGCATGGGAGAGCCGCATCGCCGGCATGTCCGAGCGCAAGCAGGCCGAGCTGACCCGCGTCTATGCGGGCGATGTGCCCAAGAAGTTGTCGTCGGTGATCCGCGCTCTGAAGAAGCAGAATTCGGAAGCGGCGCCCAGCCTTGCCACCCGCAAGGCCTCTGAAATGGTGCTTGAGGTCGTCAACCCGGTGCTGGGCGAAACCGTTGGCGGCTCTGCCGACCTGACGGGATCGAACAACACCAAGACCGGCGATCTGGGCGTGTTCGACATCGACAACCGTGGCGGGCGCTACGTGTACTGGGGCATCCGCGAGCACGGCATGGCCTCGGCGATGAACGGCATGGCGCTGCATGGCGGCATCCGCCCCTATGGCGGCACCTTCATGGCCTTCACCGACTATGCCCGCCCGGCGATGCGTCTTGCGGCGCTTCAGCGCATTCCCACTGTGTTTGTCATGACCCATGACAGCATCGGCCTTGGCGAGGATGGCCCGACGCACCAGCCGATCGAGCATCTCGCGATTTCGCGCGCCACGCCGAACACGCTGGTGTTCCGCCCCGCCGACATCGTCGAGACCGCCGAAGCTTGGGAAATCGCCCTGTCGCAGAAGGCAACGCCGTCGGTGCTGTCGCTGACGCGTCAGAACCTGCCGACGCTGCGCACCGATCACAAGAACAGCAACCTGACGGAAAAGGGTGCCTATGTGATGGCCGATGCCGAGGGCAAGCGGCAGGTCATCCTGCTGGCCGCCGGCTCGGAGGTCGAGATTGCCATGGCGGCCCGCGACGCCTTGCAGGCCGAGGGGATCGGCACGCGGGTTGTGTCGATGCCTTGCTGGGAGCTGTTCGAGGCGCAGGACGAAGCCTACCGCCGCAAGATCCTGCCGCCGGGCCCGGTGCGTGTGGGCATCGAGGCCGCGACCCGCTTTGGCTGGGACAAGTGGCTGTGCGGCGAGCGCGGCAAGGAAGCCAAGGCGGCGTTCGTGGGGATGGATGGCTTTGGCGCCTCTGCCCCGGCGGAAACGCTTTACGAGAAGTTCGGCATCACCGCCGAGGGCGTTGTCGCGGCGGCCAAGGGTCTTCTTTGATCCGAGCTGCCAAGGCGGGGGCCAGCCCCCGCACCCCCGGAGTTTAGGGGCAAGATGAAGGAAAACGGCGGCTCTTCGGAGGCCGCCGTTTTCTTTTTTATGTGGGTGTTTTCTTGGTGAAGAGTCCGAACAGCGGGATGAGGATCTTTACCGCGATTGGTACGAGGATCAGCCCCCAGATCAGCCCGAGCACGAAATCGATGGTGGCGGTCGTCAGCCAGAGAGTCGCTGCGGCGAGGTTTTCCGGCACCGCATACGAGGCGGCCTGTGCGATGTGGTGGATGCTGTCCTCGGGCATGTGCCAGCCCATCTGCGCCACTGAGTGTACCAGGATCGACCCACCCACCCAGAGCATTGCCGCCGTGCCGACCACGGTGAGGAGTTTCATCACCCAAGGCATGGCCTTGACGATGAAGCGACCTGTGGCGCGGGTGGCGGAGAGCTTGCCCACCTCTGTCAGCCACAGCCCGACATCGTCGGCCTTCACGATCAGTGCCACAGCACCGTAGACCAGCACGGTGATGCCAAGGCCGACCAACGCCAGAACAACCGCCTGAATCCACAATTCGGGAGACTCGATGGTCGAAAGCGCCAGCGTCATGATTTCAGCCGAAAGGATGAAGTCGGTCTTGATGGCGCCCTTGACCTTTTCTTCCTCGAGATGGGCCGGATCCTTGATGTCGTGACTGCCGTCCGGGCCGCCGGAGTGATCGCCATGCGGCAACACCACGTGCAGGATCTTTTCCGCGCCTTCAAAGCACAGATACGAGCCGCCGAGAATCAGCAGCGGCGGTATCGCCCAGGATGCGAAGCTGGCGAGCAGCAAAGCCAGCGGCAGCAGCACCACCAGCTTGTTGAAGATCGAGCCCCGCGCGATCTTCCAGATGATCGGCAATTCGCGCGCTGCGGAAAAGCCATGCACGTATTTCGGGGTAACAGCGGCATCATCGACGACCACCCCGATCGCCTTGCTGCCCGCCTTGGCGGCATTGCTCGCGATGTCGTCGACCGAGGCCGCCGCAATCTTGGCAATGCCCGCAACGTCATCCAGTAGCGCCAGTAGCCCGCTCATGTCTCACCTCGAATTCTGCGTTCTGCCAAACAGTAGCGGTGCGCGGCGCGCAATCAAGCCACTGTGATCGCTGCGGGCTGCGCAAGCCGCACGCCAATGTTAGCGCAACCTGAACGTTTATCGCTAACATACTGTCAATATTGAGTTTTCAGGCTTGGATTGGCTGCATACATCAGTATGCACGAATGAAACATAGCTTGTACAGGAGAGCGTTTCATGACCGTTACCGTGGGGATCAACGGCTTTGGCCGTATCGGCCGCTGCACCCTTGCCCATATTGCTGAAAGCGCCCGCAACGATGTGCAGGTCGTCAAGATCAACGCCACGGGCCCGATCGAGACTTCGGCCCACCTGCTGCGCTATGACAGCGTGCACGGGCGGTTTGGCGGGCCGGTCACGGTGGTGGGGAACGCTGCGCTTGATCTGGGACGCGGGCCGATTGAGGTGATGTCGACCTATGACATGGCCGAGCTGGACTGGACGGGTTGCGACGTGGTGCTGGAATGCACCGGCCAGTTCAATGACGGCGAAAAGGCGGTTCAGCACATCCATCAGGGGGCCAGATCGGTGCTGATCTCGGCCCCGGCGAAGAACGTGCAGAAGACCATCGTTTACGGCGTCAACCACCGCGATCTGGTGCAGGGTGACGTGATGATCTCGAACGGGTCCTGCACCACCAACGGGCTTGCTCCGCTTGCCAAGGTGCTTGACGAGGCGATCGGCATCGAGAGCGGCATCATGACCACCATTCACAGCTATACCGGCGATCAGCCGACGCTGGACCGGCGGCACAAGGATCTGTATCGCGCCCGCGCCGCGGCCATGGCGATGATCCCGACCTCGACCGGTGCTGCGGCTGCGATCGGCGAGGTGCTGCCGAATCTCAGGGGAAAGCTGGATGGCTCTGCGATGCGCGTTCCGACCCCGAATGTGTCGGCCGTTGACCTTACGTTCCAGGCATCGAAAGATGTTACGGTCGATGACGTAAATGAGATCGTACGTGAAGCAGCGGCTGGACGGATGGGCAGCGTTCTTGTATATGACCCTGAGCCGAAGGTCTCCGTCGACTTCAACCACACGACGGCAAGCTCTATTTTTGCACCCGAGCAGACCAAAGTGGTTGGCAAACGCACAGTTCGTGTGCTTGCGTGGTACGATAACGAGTGGGGCTTTTCCGCCCGCATGGCCGACGTTGCTGGAGCAATGGGCCGCCTGCATCACTGACCCTACAGGGGAAGGTGCACCCGGCACCGGGTATACCCCACACGGAGAGGCGGCGGAGGGGAGACCGCCGCCTCTCGATTTTTGGCTCAGGTCAATTTACCGATCCACGTCGCGAATGCCGCCATGAAGCTGGCGAGGAACGCCTTGGTATCAGCGTTCTTGAGCGTGCCCTGCTCGTCGAACAGCGTATGGATCGCGCCGATATAGGCCTCGGGCTGCTGCATCGGGGCTGCGTTCAGGGCCACCAGCGACTGGCGCAGATGGTGGTTGGCACCGAAACCCCCGATTGCGCCCATCGACCCGGACACCACCGCCGACGGCTTGCCATCCCAGACACTGTTTCCGATGGGGCGCGAGCCCACATCCAGCGCATTCTTGAGATTCGCGGGCACCGAACGATTGTATTCCGGTGTCACGAACATCACCGCATCCGCGCGGCCGACGGCCCTGCGAAAGGCGGTCCAGGCCTCGGGGGGCGTGCCCTCATCTAGATCTGGGTTATAAAGCGGCAGCTCGCCGGTTCGCACAAAGCTGAATTCCAGCCCGTCCGGGGCAAGGCGTGCCATTTCGCACGCCAGCTTGCGGTTGAACGAGCCATCCCTGAGCGAACCCACCAGCACTGCAACATGTTTGGACATTGTAGCCTCCTGTCATTGTTGCAGCAAACATAGGCTGTCTCACAACACGGTGGGAGGCACGCGAGCGCACCGGCGCTGCGCATAGAAGAACAAAGTGCAAAAATGACAATAAGATACACGTCTATAGGCAATGTTGCCAATAGACGCAAAACGGCGACGAGCCTAGATGCAGCACTCAGGTCCAATGGAGTTAAGAAACTGATGCGTCTGCCTGCCTTTACCGCCCTCGCCTTTTTTGCCGCCATGCCCGCACAGGCGATGACGGTGGTTTCTTTGTCCAACAACGATGAGCTGCGCTACACGCTGACGGACGTCTCGAGCACCACGTTGGACTTTGCTTTGGATGAAGGCAAGAACAATTTTGGCGGAAAGATCTATTGGACAACAGAAGAGTCCGATTGCCTGACATGTGGCAATAGCGCTGGCAAATGGAAGCTGAACTGGAACAAGGATACGAGCGAAACGGTCACGATCGATTTCGGCGATTTGCTTGACACGGTGTATGTCTGGGTCGGTGTAGAGAACGGCGCTGGCACGCTCAGCTATGCGGCTTCGACGACCACTTCTGACACCGGCACCGGCACTGTCGGGGTTCCGGGCACCGACACCAGCGCGGTGGTCTCTGCCGTGCCGCTGCCCGGTGCGGGCCTGCTGCTGCTTGGTGCGCTTGGCTTCCTGGGCTTTCGCCGCCGCGCCTAACTTGCCCGGCGCAGCGCCAGCACGGCGTTGAGCCCGCCAAAGGCAAAGGCATTCGACAACACCGTCGAGACCTGTACCTCACGTGCGACGTTGGGCACCACGTCCAGCGCGCACTCGGCGTCCGGTTCCTCATAGCCGATGGTGGGCGCCACGATGCCGTCGCGCAGCGCCATAATGCAGGCCAGCAGTTCGATGGCGCCAGTGCCGCCGATGCAATGGCCATGCATCGCCTTGGTGGACGAGATCATAACCCGGTCGGCCTGCGCCCCAAGCGCATCGGCCACCGCGGCGCATTCGGTTTTGTCGTTGGCCGCGGTGCCGGTGCCATGGGCGTTGATATAGCCTACCTCTTCGGCAGCGATTCCCCCGTCGCGCAATGCGCCGGTGATCGCCCGCGCCGCCCCCTGCTTTGAGGGCATTACGATGTCCGAAGCATCCGAGGTCATGGCGAAGCCGACCACTTCGGCCAGAATCTCGGCCCCGCGGTCGCGGGCGTGCTCGTAATCCTCGAAGACATAGACGCCGGCGCCCTCGCCCTGCACCATGCCGTTGCGGTTGGCGGAAAACGGGCGGCAGGCGTCCTTGGACATCACGCGCAGCCCTTCCCAAGCCTTGACCCCACCAAAGCACAGCATCGATTCCGAGCCGCCGGTGACCATCACCGTCGAGGCGCCCGAGCGCACCATCTGAAAGGCCAGCCCCATCGCATGGTTTGACGATGCGCAGGCGGTGGCGACGGTAAAGGTCGGGCCGCGCAGGTTCATTTCCATGCTGACATGGCTCGCGGCGGCGTTGTTCATCAGCTTGGGCACCACAAAGGGATGAACGCGGTTTTTGCCCTCTTCGTAGACCGAACGGTAATTCTCGTCCTGCGTGATCAGCCCGCCCCCCGACGTGCCCAGCACCACGCCAGCGCGGTCGGCCAGTTCGCCGTGAAACTCCAGCCCTGATTGCGCCACAGCCTCGCGCGCCGCCAGCAGCGCGAACTGGGTGAAACGGTCGTACAGAACCATCTGCTGGCGGTTGAATACCTCTTCGGGGTGATAGCCCTTGATCTGCCCGCCGATGCGGATGGCAAGCCGCTCGACATCGCGAAATTCCAGATCCGAGATACCGCACCGGCCCTCGCGCATCGCCTCGAGCGTTTCCGAGACGTTCCGACCCAGTGCGTTGATGGTTCCCGCGCCGGTGATGACGACTCGTTTCACGACACCTGCTCGGAGATCAGCTTTTCGATGCCCGCGATGATGCTGCCGACGCTCGAAATATCGAAATCGCTCTGGTCAGGCGCGTTGGCGTTGAAGGGAACGGTGATGTCGAAGGCTTCCTCGATGGCGAAGATGCTTTCGACGAGACCAAGGCTGTCGATGCCCAGATCCTCCAGCGTGCTGTCCATCGTGACGTCCGACGGCTCCAGCACCGCCTGTTCCGCGATGATCGCGATGACCCGGTCCTTGACACTCATGGCGGCGGCACTCCCTGTTCGTCGCATGTAGCAGCGCCCGTTTACCGGCCCTCGGCGAGCTTGGAAACCGCTTTCTTCAGCTCGGCGAACTCGCGGGCCAGACGCGGCAGACGGCGCAGCGCCTTGTAGCTTTCGACGTTGCTGTCCATCTTCGTCGCGGGATAGCCCAGCATGGCGCGCCCCGCGGGCACATTGGCCATCAGCTTGGTGCCCGCGCCGGTGATGACGCGGTCGCCGACGGTGATGTTGTCGACCACCCCGGTCTGCCCGCCGAGCACCACGTTGTCACCCAGCCGGGTCGAGCCCGCGATGCCGACCTGCCCGCACAGCAGGCAGTTGCGCCCGATCACCACGTTATGGCCAACCTGCACGAGGTTGTCGATCTTGCTGCCGCTGCCGATGAGCGTGTCGCGCACGGTGCCCCGGTCGACGCAGGCGTTGGCGCCGATCTCGACATCATCGCCGATGCTCACCCCGCCCAATGAATGAATGCGCGCCCAGTCCTGCGCAGCGGCGTCGCTGTCGCGGCCAAGCGTCTCGCGCACCTTTTCAACCCCCGACGGCTCTGGCGTTACGTAGGAAAACCCGTCGCCGCCGATCACCGCACCGGGCTGGGCGATAAAGCGCGCGCCGATGCTGATGCGCGCGCCGATCCGGACCCCGGCATGCAACAGCGCCTGCGGCCCGATGACGCTGCCCTGCCCGATGTGACACTGCGGCCCAATGCAAGACCCCGCGCCAATCCGCGCCCCGGCGCCGATCACCGTAAACGGGCCGACACTGACGCCCGTACCCAGCTCGGCACCGGGCTCGATCAGCGCAAGCGGATGGATGCCATCATGATAGCCTTGCCCCGGATCCATCATCGCCGACAGCCCGGACAGCGCATGGCGGGGCCGATGCGCCAGAATCGCCGCCTTCAGGCCATAGCCTTGCCAATCCGCGCCCTGCCACAGCATCCCCGCCTGCGCCTTGCCCTGACGGATCTGCGCCGCGAATGCCGGTTTCATCGCAAGGGCAAGCTCATCGGCACTGGCAAGCGCCGGTTCGTTGACGCCACTGACGCGCAGCGACAGGTCTCCGGCAGCCTCCAGCCCGAGGGCTTTGGCGAGATCGGCGATGGTAAACGACATGGCAGCCTCCGGGATTGCTCCCAAAGCGGTTTAGCTTTGCGCGTCCAGCAGCGCCACCCCCGCCGCCGACAGGGCGTTCCACAATTTGGTGTCACGCCCGTAGATGTCGGCGCGATAGTTGACATGGCCCTTCGCGGTGGTGAACGCCGTTCGGTAGACCAGATGCACCGGCACCGGCTCTTCAAGGTTGACCCGGCTTTCAGCCCCGCTGCGCAACCGCGCGTCGAACAGCCCGCGCGGATCGTCGGTCTGTTTCGCCAGCAACGCATAGGCGAAATCCTTGGGATCGCTCAGCCGGATGCAGCCGTGGGAGAACGCGCGCTCGTTGCGGGCAAACAGATGTTTCGACGGCGTGTCATGCAGATAGATGTTGTACTTGTTGGGGAACATGAACTTCACCTCCCCCAGCGCATTCTGCGGCCCCGGCGGCTGACGCATGGAAAACGGAAAGCTCGCGGCGCTGTACTGCGAAAACCCGCTGGCCCGGTTGACCGTACGGCCGCGGCTGTCGGTGATCTGCAGATGGCTCACCGCAGCCGGATTGCGCCGCAGCAGCGGCAGGTATTCATTTACCACGATCGAGCGCGGAACATACCATGACGGGTTGATCACCATGAATTCCATCACGTCCGAGAATTCCGGCGTGGCACGGTCTGGGGCTTGCGCACCCACAACCGAGCGTGTCTCGAAGGTGACCTTGCCATCGTCGATGATGTTGGCGTGGTAATCGGTCAGGTTGACGTAGACGTGGCGCTTGCCCCGCCCCTCGGGCAGATTCAGCCAGCGCTCGCGCTCCATCGCAACCACCACCGACTTGAGCCGCTCTTCCGGCGCGACATTGATCGCAGAGAGCGTTGCAGATCCCGCCACGCCGTCGGCCTCAAGCCCGTGATCTTCCTGAAATTCAAGCACGGCGGCCCGCAGCGGACCATCATAGCTGGCCGACAGGGTCGGTGCGAGGTAGCCCATGCGCAGCAGCCGGTCGCGCAGCGCGACAACCTCCGCGCCGCTCTGCCCTGGGTCAAGTTTGCCGGCCCTGATCGTTGCGCCCCAGCCGCCACGACCGATGACCTGTTGCAGCTCGAGCTTCGCGCGCATCAGCCGGGCGTATTCCGGGGTTTGCGGCGCGAGCGATGCCAGAACGTGACGCGGATCTTCGCGGCTCATCCGGTCGAGCAAGCCGCGCGCCGACAGCCGTTGCGGTCCGCGCTTGATGCCGCTGTCGATGCGCCGACCATCCAGCAAGCCGCCATTGATCGCGTGCGCATAGGCCAGAAACGTCTCGCTCAGCGCGATTTCGACCTGCCCGCGCGCATGATCGGTCCGGGCGGCACGCATCTGCGCCAGCAAGGTCTGCGCATTGAAACGCGAGGCCGGAAGCCCGTGCGCCGATGCCGAGGCCAGCGCCTCTAGCAAGGCCGCGCGGCGGGTCGCTGACGCCTCGTCCGGGGCCGTCCAAAGCGGGTCGAAGCCACGTTCGCGGTAGAATGCAGCCATCTCTGCATCGCCAGACAGTGATTCGGCGACGGCCTGCTTGTAGGCTGTCAAAGACAGCGTCTGCGCCTGCACCGGAGCGCTGCACAGCCAGCTAGCGGCCACGATCAGCGCGACCCCGGCGTTCAGCATCCCACGTTGCGGATTAGGTGTCTTGGGCATATCCACTCCGAAACTCTTCTCAACGATCAGGAAACAGTGTTCTTATTCAGCACCCTGCCCTGTCCATCCACTTTTTCCCGCGCTCCGGGATGTTCGCACGCAGGCGCGGCGTCACTGCCCCTGCCATTTAGAAGTTGGCACAAATGCGCCACATCAAAAGGATCATTTGCGCGAAACTTTGCCGAAACTTCTTGAGTGTAACATGGATGCCGAATTGCCGCCTTCCGCGATTGGGCTCGATATGCGATACACGGGGTGCATCTGGGGAGATGGCAGAGCCGCCCAACGAGGCGGCTGAACAGGCACAGAGACTAACGGGACAGGCGCTTCAACATGACTGGAACTACCGCAGGCGGCCTCACGCGTCGCGGCCTTCTTGGCGCATTTGCAGCTACACTCGTCACCTCAGCTCCGACCTACGGCAACGCCGCCGGGTTCTTGCGTGGTGCGGGTGATATCAGACGGATCAGGATGTATTCCGGGCGAACCGGTGAAAAGATCGACATGATCTACTGGATCGAAGGCCAGTACATCGCTGAATCGCTCAATCAGGTGTCGTATTTCATGCGCGACTGGCGCACGAACGACATGAAAACCATTGATCCGCGCACCATCGACATCATGACGGCAGCGCATAACCTGATGGATACGAGCGAGCCCTATATGCTGATTTCGGGCTATCGCTGCCCGAAGACCAACGCGATGCTCAGCGCGCGCAGCTCCGGCGTCGCAAAGAACTCGCGCCACCTCAAGGGCGAAGCGGCGGATCTTCGCCTCAATTCCCGCTCGGTCAATCAGATCGCCAAGGCGGCGGCGGCTTGCCGGGCTGGCGGTGTCGGGCGCTACACCAGCTCGAGCTTTGTTCATATGGACTGCGGTCCGGTGCGCAGCTGGGGAAGCTAACGGCGCGACATGGAAGACTAACACGCAAAAAGGCGATCGGTTCCCGATCGCCTTTGTTTTTTTCGGGTCAGTTCATCCGGCGCAAATAGGTCCAGGTGGGAACCTTGGCATTGCGAGCCACGGAAAACGCTTCGGCGTCGCCGATGTATTCAAAGCCAGCATTGGTCAGCACCCGTGCCGATGCCGGATTGTCCTGAAACACGCTGGCGAATAGCGTTTCCGCCTGCCCCGGGTTGGCCACGACCAGCGCCCGCAATGCTTCGGACCCAAGCCCCGTGTTCCAATATGGCGGCGCCACCCAATAGGCGATTTCGCTTTGCCGCTCATCCACGGTCTTGAGCGAGATCAGCCCCATGATCTCGGCCCCCTCCTGCGCCGATCCGTCAATCACCCACACATCCTCCTCGCGCTGCGGATCAGCGGCGCGGGCGATCAGGCTTTCAGCCGTGCCCGGCGGAAACGGATGGGGAATCGAGGTCGTCATGCGCGCAAGCCGCTCATCTCCGGCATACAGCGAGATCAGCCCGGCGTCGGAGCGACGCATCGGCCGAAGCACGAACCGCTCTGCCTCGATGACGGGCTGAGAGCGCGCAACCGGCACCGGCCGGCTTGGCATCTTCAGGTTGTCTAGGCTCATGCGTACACTCCTCTGATGCACTCTGACCGAAGGTTCGGCGCGTCCCCCTCAGAAACGCCGAAGGGGACCGGCTTTGAACCGATCCCCCCGATATTATCGTTCCGCGAGATCGGCTTACTCGGCGGCCTTCGCCGTCGGGACAACGGATACAAAGGTGCGGCCCTTGAGGCCTTTGTGGAAGGACACCGCGCCTTCTTCGGTTGCGAAGATGGTGTGGTCCTTGCCAAGGCCAACGCCGTTGCCCGGCCAGAACTTGGTGCCGCGCTGACGGATGATGATGTTGCCCGGGATGGCCGACTGGCCACCGTAGAGCTTTACGCCGAGCCGGCGGCCAGCGGAGTCGCGGCCGTTACGGGACGAACCACCTGCTTTTTTATGTGCCATAGGTCAGTCTCCTTCAATCTCAGGCGAGGGTTTTGGCTTGTTCGACCCACTCAGGCTTCACCTTGGCGGCCTCGAATGCTTCGGGGTCGACAGCGGCGAGCGCGGCGTAGGTCGTGATGCCAGCCTCGTTCAGCTTCTTGGCGGCGGCGGGGCCGACACCGGTGATCTGCGTCAGGTCATCGCCAGCGGCAACGGCCGGTGCGGAAACAGAGCCCGAACCCACGGCAGCCTTGACGCCGGTCGCATCCGCGCCCGAAGCAAGAATATCGGTCACGCGCACAAGCGTCAGCTTCTGGCGGTGGCCCTTGGTGCGCTGCGAGCTGTGCTTGCGGCGACGCTTGACGAAATGGATGACCTTGTCACCCTTGATCTGGTCGACAACCTCGGCCTGCACGGCGGCGCCAGCCACCATCGGGGCACCAAGCGTGACAGACTCGCCGCCCAGCATGAGGATTTCGTTGAACTGCACGGTTTCACCCGCGTCTGCGGCCAGCTTTTCCACGCGCAGGATGTCACCTGCCTGGACTTTATACTGCTTGCCGCCGGTCTTCATCACCGCGAACATATGCGCTTTTCCTTCGTTTGCCGCGTCCTGTGGCGCCCTGCCGGAACATCCGGGTCGGGCTTGCCGGGTTTCCCCGCCGTCGAACAGCGCGCCCATCAAGGGCTGTCGTTGTCACTGTGCCCGCAAAACCTTTCGGACACGTCAATAATCGCGATCGGGGCTACAAAAGCTCCGCTCGAAGCGCGCTTATGCGAGAGCAAGCCCATATTGTCAACCCGTGGCGACGCGCCCTAGAGTTCCTGCGCAATCATCTGCTTGGCCGCGGCGCGCCCTAGCGCATAGGATATCTGATCGTACATCCCGTTGAACCCGACGAACAGTGCCCGGTTCATCGCCCTGCCCTCTGGCGTCGATGATATCTCGACATAATCGCCAAGCGCCGCGTCGCTCATCGGCGCATAGGCCATCAACAGATAGGCATAGAGCCATTCGCGGGAATCGGCGCGGGTGTCGGGTTCCTGCGACCAGACCTCGGCAAGGATCTCGTCTTCGCTCATGGTGATCGCGCCGCCGTCGGCAAGCCCAAGGTAGAATTCATAACTGGCGTTCAGCGCCCCAACGACATTCGATTCCAGCAGATCATTGGCATCGACGAAAGCATCGAGCAACCCCAGCCGCGGGTCGGCGGACCCGTCGAGCCCCTGAAATGCCTCTCGCGCGGCGCTTTCGACGGCATCATCAATCATCTCGCGCCGGGCCGCCAGTTCCATCGCGACGACGCTCTCCCCCTCCGGGCTGCCGAAATAGGCCAGAAGCGGCGCCGGATCGGCCGCACCAAAGCTCTCGACGAATCCGGCGCGAACCATCGCGGACATGGTTTCGGTGTCATAAATAGTGCTTACCGCCTGATCCCAGGCCGCGTTGGCACCGCCGGGCAGCAGGTCTGCGGCCATTTCGCTGCCGTAGGCCAGCCCTTCGGCGCGCATGATCTGCACGATTTCGCTAAGGCCGATGCGGTCGAGCAGCTCGTTCAGCGGATCGATGGGATCGGCACGAAGCGGCAGGGCGACAACTGCGGCAAGAATTGCAGGCGCGACGAGGCGCAGAGACATGCGTTGGCTCCTGAGGGGCGGCGACTGTTCCAAGCCTATGCCGTGGCGGAGGTTTTTCCAAGCACTGCGGCGCCTGCCGACGCGTTTGAGGATCTTCTTTCGAATTTTTCAAATTCCCTGTTGCACCCGCACGCTCCGCCCGCTAAATGCCGCCCCACGATCCCCGCGGAGAGGTGCCGGAGTGGTCGAACGGGGCGGTCTCGAAAACCGTTGAGCCTTCACGGGTTCCCAGGGTTCGAATCCCTGTCTCTCCGCCATTTACCTTTGATTTCAAATGGTAAATTGGTATTATGCGGATCATACCCGACAACCTACCCGCCAAGCTAGAAACGCTTGAACGCAACAGTTTGCGACATGCCTCCCTGACAGGGGCCACCCCCTGTTTTTGAGAGCTTATCGCACACGCAGGAAGTTGCGCGGTTTCCAGCCCTTGGATGTCAGAGATTTTAACCGCCCCCGGTTAAAAATGCTGAACTGCGGACACGCGCAAGAGACGGGGGTGTTCGGGCAACAGCGGTTTGGATGTCTAGATTCGACTACCCCCCCGATACAAATGCGCGGGGGTGGTCACGGGCAAATCTGACGGCCTCTTGCGTCTGCAACGTTAACACTGGCGCGATACCGGTACGGGTCAGCCTTGCCGCTCTGCCCGCCAACGCGCCCAACGTTTGTGCATGGGCTTACGGATGCGCTCTTTACCTTCGAGAGACGTCGGGCCGGGGGATACACCGCCATGCAGCCTTCACCGGCATTTGCCCGCTTCGGATCTGGCGCGTTTGCGGATGTCTGCGAGGTCTTCGCTGCTCATGTAGTAGCGCCTCTTGGCTTATCGGCTGCGGAAAGCTGCGCGCCCGTAACCACCCTGAGATGACCCTACTGACACCCTGACAATACCTGACAAAAGGGGGCTTATGTCAGGTATTGTCAGGTCGTCGGGTGGTCACGCCGCCCGTGTCCTTGGGTTCACTACATAGACAACCCTTGGCTTGCCGCCGGTTTCCTCGCGAAAGCGCATCACCCAGTCGGCCTGTTCCAGCACGTCGAGTGCCGCTTGCACCGCCTTCGCCAGTTGCAGCCCCGCTAGCCCCCGGCGCTGGATGTCGCGCGCGGTGAAGTTCTGCCAGTCCTCGGACCGGATGACATCGGCAATGCGCCGTGCGTTGCGGATGTCGTCGGGCGGGGATGCCGCGCCATAGGCTCGGAAGGCGTGAAGCCGCAGATGCCCGCCCACCAGGTGACAGGCGCGCGCGATGTGGCCCACGCCGATCTTGTCAGGATAGGGCGCGCGCGCCTCTACCGCCCAGTCCAGATGCGCCAGCACCCCGGCTACGCGCACCGCCATCCCAGGCATCTTGCCGATATGCCCCTTCAACAAGCCACTGGCCTCGGTTTCCCAGTCGCGGCATTGCTTGCGAAAGTCCTGCAAGGCATCCGCCGCCGCCTCGCTAAATACGATGTAGAACGGGCTTTTCGCGCCGGCGTCATCCCGCGCCGCGCCAAGGCTGCGTAACCGTTCCAGCGCCACCCGCACCATCGCCGTGTCGATCTGCGCGGCAGGGCGCGACAAGGGAACGGGATCGGGGAACACGGTCAGGAAACGGGCAAGCAAGCCGTCATCGTCGGTGTTCACCAGCAGCCGCGCCAGCTTGTCAGGTTGCGTGCCGCCCAGCACCGCGACGGTCAGGTGATCCACGATGATCGGTTCGGGCGATGATTTGCGGTCCACCGGGTAGGATCTGCCGCCATAGGCTTCGAGCCAGAAAGGCCGGTCGCCCCCGCCGCTGTAACGGTCCATGCTCGCCAGCCAGCCCGACAGTTCATCCCGCGACATCAGCAGCCCGCGCCAAGTCTGCGCCAGCAGCTCGGCCACCTTTTCCGTGGTCGCGTCGGTGATGGTCAGCCGCTCGCGCACCGGCGGCGCACCCGCGTCCGCCCCGGTCGGTTTTGCGGGCGGCTCTTGCCCATCGGCCAGCGCGCGCTTGGCTTCGACTTTCCATTGCAACAACGCAAGCGATGCGATTTCGTCCTTGTCCTTCCATGTCTGCCAGGCTGACTGATACTGCTGCGATAGCGCGCGTTCGATGTCCTTTACCGGATCAGCCACCGCATCCAGCGCCGGGGATTTGCCCGCCGAAGGGTCGCCCACCAGCATGGCCCAGAGCACGGGCGGTTCGGTCCAGCCGTTCCAAGGCGAGAACCAGCGGGAATTGCCAATCGCCGCGCTTGCGGTGGTCAGCAGCCCAAGCGCGACATAATCCACCGGCGCGCCTTTCACCTCGGCTGCGGTGGTCAGCCAGCTCGCCCAAGGGCCATAAACGCCCCCGAAGTCATCGGGCGACATCACCGGCGCGGGCGGTCTTTGCGGGGCGGCAAAGCGCATGTCGGGGTCCGGCCAATGGTCGGCCGGGGTGAAGGGAATAGGGTTGGGCATCGTCATTCTACGGCCCCGTTCAATGCAAGGATATCGGCCCAGTCGCATCCCTTCGGCGCTGGAAACAGGCTGACGGTCCAGCCCAGAGATGATGCCCGCAGCGCTAGCGCATCGCCCGCCGCTTTGCCCACCCCGGAATCGTCGCTGTCGGTGGCGATGATCAGGCGTTCGGGATTTGACGTCAGGGTTACGCGCTGCATCCCGGATGCTGACAGGCAGGCCCAAAGACGCACCGGCAGTTGCAGCAGCCCCGACAGCAGCGCCAGCCCGGTCTCGATGCCTTCGGCCACCACCAGGGGCCCCTCGGTATCAGATAGGCGCACCGCGCCGCCCATGACAGCTCCCAGCATCGCCTTGTTGGGCGTCACCTCGGCCTTGCCGGTGCCGTCCGGGCAAAGATACGTCCGGTGCAGGGCAAAATGCGCCGCGCCGTCCACCCGCGCCAGCATCGCCGGAAAGCGCCTTGCGCTCGAATGCCAGCAGGACGGATGAAACCGCAGCGTGTCTGGCAGATCGCAGCTCAGCCCGCGCGCCCGAAGATAGCATTCCGCAAGGGTGCCGCTGATAGGCAAACCCTCACGCCAGAGCGCCAGCGCCTGCCGCTCGCGCCGGTTGGCATTGGCCCGCGCCTCGGCCTCGCGTCTGGCAAGCGTGTCTGGGTCCGGCGGGGAATACCCTCCCCCGCCGCCTGCCAGATCCAGCGCCTTGAGCGCCTCCACGATGTCGCCCCAAGCGCACCCGGCGTGACACTTGGCGAGCAAGCGCCCATCGGCGGCGTTGCTCAGGCTCAGCGCGGGCGTTCGGGCGTTTCCATGCGCCGGGCAGAACGCCAGCCCATAGGACCGATACCAGCGGCCCCGCAGGGCAAGTGTGATGTCCTTGGCATCCATTACGACATCCCTCCCCAGACCAGAGAGGAAATCGCGCTGGCCTGCGCTTCGGTCAGCCCATGGGTGCGCATGAGGTAGAGGATTTGCAGCCGGGTCATGCGCGCACCTCCTGCGCCGGGGGGACGGGGCGGGTGTCGCAATCCAGAAACCAACGCTTGTGCCTGCCGGGGTGCTCGCCTTCATGCGTTTCACAGACATCGGCAATCGTGATGCCGTGAACGTGCTTGGCGTCCCAGATACATGCCGCCCAACGCGGCCCCAGTGCCTCGCGCCCGGTGCGGCCTTTAGGGCCTGCCTTGCGCAGTTCTTCGGTAGCCCAGCGGACACGCCCACCGGTATAGGCGGTGCGCTGTTCGCCAGTGCGATGGGTGATGATATAGGGTGCTTTGGCCCATTTCTTTGTCGTCATGAGAGAACCTCTTGCCTTGCTGGCAAGGGCGGTCCGCACTATCTTTCGTGGTATTCAGCCAAGAAAAAGATTGCGCCGCCGCCCGTGAACCAGACGGGTGGCGGTTTGCTTATGTTGCGGTGTCGCGCTTTGCGGCTTCCCATGCTTCGAGGTCGTCGATTTTCCAGCGGGTGCAGCCGGGCGACAGGCTTACCGGCGCCGGAAAGCTATCATCAGTCTTGAGCCAGCGCCAAGGCGTTGACCGATGGACGCCATAGCGGACGGCGATTTGAAGGTCGGACAGGAAGGTGGTGGACATGTGCTGCGTGCTCCAACGGGTTACGATTGGAGGTAACATTTGTCGTAAAATGTAGTGCCGAATAGCAGGTCAGGTTCAGAAAACCTCAACGCTGGGAATACATGATGGAGCCGCTAGCGAACCAAATCTGCTAGGTGATTTCCCCATATAAACGAGGCGCACATGGAGATTATTTTAGTAAATCAATATCCTTGAGGGTTGTGAGAAATGGGGGGGAGGTTAGCCTCCGCACTTCGGCGCACCGCCGCTTCTGTTCCAGCTTACAAGGGGATCGATGCGTTCTATCGCGGTTGCCGACATCGATTCATCGCCCTGCCAGTCATCTGGCTTTGAGAAGAGCCATGAACCAATCGCGGCCTTTGGTGAGGTCTTGAAGGTTCGTTCTGGCAGCAGCGCCCGCCAGGCTGCGAATTCGGGAGCGAACCGGCGTTGCTGCTGTCGTCCATCGTCATACTCAGCGCTACGTCCCTTGTAGCATGAGCTGTTTTTCAGGGGGTCGATACACTTCAGTGCAAAACACCTCAACTTTTCTCAATAATCCGGAGATCGGGTGACCTGCCCCCCGGAAGGAGCGCGTTGCTCGGTGCGTGCTCAAGTTGACATACGCTTTCTCACCGATGACCTCATGCGTATCCTACATCGTGCGAGCCATAGCTTCAGCCTGCTTGATGACTAGCTTCACTGCGTCAGCCTGTAGGTCGGGAGGGTACCCATAGCGCCGCAAAATCCGTTTCACCGCGACCCTCATCTTGGCCCGCACGTCTTCGCGCTGCCACCAGTCAACGCCGGAATTTTCCCTCAGTGACTTGACCAGCTCTGCTGCTATCACCTTGAGCTGGTTGTTATCCATGACCTCGGGACACTATCGGCGTACCCGAGGGACTATCCCCGCGTGTGCGGGGGAACCATTCCGATGACCGGGGCCGCACATGGACGCACGGGACTATCCCCGCGTGTGCGGGGGAACCGAGTAGATTTGCGGCGTGTCCCGCAATGTCTGGGGACTATCCCTGCGTGTGCGGGGGAACCTGGGAGAACGTCAACCATTATTAAAGGCCGTAGGGACTATCCCCGCGTGTGCGGGGGAACCGTGCCCAGCGGGACGGGCGTTTCCAAGATCCAGGGACTATCCCCGCGTGTGCGGGGGAACCCCTACGCCGTTGCCGTTTCCGTTGCTTCCTGAGGGACTATCCCCGCGTGTGCGGGGGAACCGAACATCGTCTTCCGTCTCGCCGGAGAGCGCGGGGACTATCCCCGCGTGTGCGGGGGAACCATGCGCAGAGCTTGTCCGGTGCCGCCGCCGCCGGGACTATCCCCGCGTGTGCGGGGGAACCACAATGAAAAGATTCGTCGCGCCGGTGTTGCGGGGACTATCCCCGCGTGTGCGGGGGAACCCCCCGGTACAGGCCAGCGTCTGCTGAGCCACAGGGACTATCCCCGCGTGTGCGGGGGAACCACCAACTCCTTCACCGGGGCACCCTACGGGGCGGGACTATCCCCGCGTGTGCGGGGGAACCTCAGGGTGGTGGATCATCGTCCCCCTGATCAAGGGACTATCCCCGCGTGTGCGGGGGAACCTGCACCGCGCCAAGCGCCGTTGTGCAGTATAGGGGACTATCCCCGCGTGTGCGGGGGAACCTGTTCTGGAATTGATCCATCGTCGTTTTCTAGGGGACTATCCCCGCGTGTGCGGGGGAACCCGCCAGCCAAGAAATCATTATGACGGACGATGGGGACTATCCCCGCGTGTGCGGGGGAACCTCCACCGGGCGTACCCTGGCCGAGAAGATCCAGGGACTATCCCCGCGTGTGCGGGGGAACCAATCCTAACAGTGACATTCAGCTAAAGGAGTGGGGACTATCCCCGCGTGTGCGGGGGAACCACATCGTAGGGCTGCAGGAACCGGGCTGCTCGGGGACTATCCCCGCGTGTGCGGGGGAACCCGCCGCCCGCGACAGATCCGCCGCCCGTGTCAGGGACTATCCCCGCGTGTGCGGGGGAACCTGAGCCTATCTTTGCTGTTGCGTACAAGCGACGGGACTATCCCCGCGTGTGCGGGGGAACCTGATTCGGCACCACTTGCGAGCCGCCCGGCAGGGGACTATCCCCGCGTGTGCGGGGGAACCTCTGGCGGGGAAGTATCTGATATTATTCGATTGTCAAAGAGCGTGGGGAGAGTTGTTTTGATTTTACTTTCGTTTTAGGAGCAAAATGCCGTCGGCGTCGACAATATCCTTCGGCGGCTCCCCGAGAGTCTCGATACTCAGTTCCCCGACCGCAGCGGTATTGCGCCAGATCAGGGTCAGTGATCCGTTGCCGAGTGCCAGCCACCAGTCGTTCAGCACCGCCCAGGTGCGCTCGCGCACGCCCTTGGTCATGTTTGGCGCAACATAGACACCTGCCGAAACCTCGAGCATGATCGAGGTCAGGAAGCCGCGGTAGCGAGCCTCGACATTGCGGGTGACGATCACGGTCAACGGCATCAGTCGCGGCCTTCGATCAGGGCCTTGATCCGCTCGATCATCTCGGGGATCACTTTCTCCTTGGCCAGCGCCGTGCCGGTCATACGGCGCGTCGTACGCTCGATATTGTCGGCGGGGTGGTCGGCCACTTGCCTTGCAGCGCGGAAGGCGCAGGGGATGGTGATGCTGTCGCGGTAAAGATCGGCTACATCAAGAACGAAGGACTGGCCGGGATCCTCGTGGATAAAGCCCAATTGCGGAATGGTGGCCGTGGCGCAGACAGCAATGGCCGCAGCAGCCTCGACAGCGCTGGCGGCGTGGTTCAATGCCTGGTTGGGAAGATCGGCGCCCATCGGATCACCGCGGTTGTAGCGGCGGCCCTGCCAGTTGATGCCGATGCGGTCTGCCAACAGCGCGTAAGTCTGTTTCATGCGAGAACCTTCGATCCCGCGCAGGACATTCAGATCCCGATGTGGCAGAATCTCCCCCAAGCGTAGGGCATACATGCGACGCGCAGTCATGATGCGCAAATCATCATCCGCCCAAATCCGTGCCTGCAGCCGCGCCAGACCGGAGCGATCGGGAATGATGGGGGGGGCCGTATACATGCGCACGCCGTCTTCGCCCACGGCAGCCAGCGCGGTGCGCGCATGGGCCAACAGGCGCAGCGCATCATGACTGACGGTAGATCCCGGGCCCAGCAGGATGATCGAAACACCCTGCAGAGGAATGGCATATTCGCCCCGGGTCAGAGCATCGGCTTCTGTAGGGGGACCCTGGGTGAAGGACAGCGTGCCGTCACGCGCCACCAGCGCCCCCCGGGCCAGGTAGAGGCACCCTGACCTGTCGGCATGCGGGACCTTGGAACTTTCGAGCCCAAGCCGCCCATTTAGCATGTCAGGCACCCTCCTGCGCGGCCGGTGCCATGCTCTGCGGGGTCTTTTGCGAGGGCCGCAGCATCAGCATGCCATATCCATAAGCCGTGTGCCGCCCGACACCGCGGGCCAGTAGTGCCGCGAACCCCGTCGGATCCGTAACAGTCAGTGTGCCATGGAACGTGGCATCCGGGCCATCCGCCCTGCGGCCATTGCGCAGGATCAGGCGCCGTTCATACTGTGCAAGACGGGTCAGTGCAGGGTCTAGGTCTGCTTGGCCATCAAGGCGCCTGCGCAGCCAATCGAGGTAGACCGCATCGCGACCGGACCCGCCTTGCCTGCCAGCCTCGTGGTCAGTTTCCGCCCGCGCTTCAGTCCGGGCGACATGGGACAGGTAGGCATCGACCTCGGCGCCCTTGCGGAAGGTCTCGCGCCCCATGACGAGGGGCGAGGCCAGCCGCACCACGGGGCGCACCCGCAGATCGAAGCCCAGCCGCTGGCCTGCATGCCAGGCCGTTTCGGGCCGTGGCTGCGAGCGTAGAGCCGCAAGGTCGATGACCTGTGCCGCAACCGGGTCAAGAATGGCCTGCGCGGCTTGAGCCAAGATTTCAGCAGGCTGGGCGGCATAGCCATATAGCGCACCAGTGCGCGCCCGCGGCGGCACCATCAGGCGGAAGGGTTGCAAAACGGACGGGCCGAAGGTCTCGCTTAGCAGGTGATGCAGGGCAAGCCCCTCGTCGAATATGCCGCGCGACACCAAGCCACGCGCTTCGCCCCAAGCATGCAACGCGCGTAAGGCAATGGGCAAATGAAACAGGTGCAAGCTCATGTCAAAAACCCTTCGATCACGCCGCGGCGCCCCGTGTGCAACCCGCTGAGCCAGTTGCGGAGATCGGGCAGGTCATGGCTCATCGCGCCGGGCGGCAGGTCTTGCGGCGAAGCTGTCCCTGCCCCGTCGCCCGCGTCGGCGGGCCAGAGCGCATGCCCTGGCAGGCCAATGGCCCGCAGCGCGTCCAGCACCGTTTCGGCCCGCAACGTGCCGGTGAAGATCGGCGCTGTGGGCAGGCAAGTCTTGCGCCCGATGAACAGCGGACGCGCGGGGTGCATCAGAGCCTGTCGCAGATCATCGAGGTCTACCGCCCCCACACCTTCCAGCCGCAGCACAACACGGGTTTCATGATCGGCCAGATATTCGCGCGAACGGCGGTGAGTCAGCCACTTGCGCCCCGCCTGATTGCCGAGTTGATCGTGCCGCGCGGGGTTGCCGTAAGACGGTCCGCTGTTGCGGGACTCGGGTTGGCCATAGGTCGTCCATCCCGGTTCCTTGTCGTAGACCCGAGCATTCTGATTGTCGGTCAGGCGCCGCCCCTGTCGTGAGGTCAGCGCGCCGATGATCAACCGATCCTGCAAGGCCTGCAATTCGGTGCCCTGATACCTTTCATACCCTAGTGCATTGGCAAGAAGTCCGGTCATTGCCGATAGAGACGGAAAGTCCCGAGTCGGCCCCATGTGGTCGATCGCAACCCCGCCAAAGGCCATCAGCGGGGCGCGCAACGTCAGGTGCAACCAATCGCGCATCAGGCGAGCTCTTTCGCCACCGTGGATTTTGCGAACGCCGCCAGATCGCGCAGGTTGCCTGCCGTGGTCCCGGGCACCTCGCGGTTCGATAGGCTCATGACGTGGCGAATTTCGCCAGTGTCATAGACACGATCCAGCGCTGCCAAGTGATCGCACAGCGCCGCCACGGCAACGGGTGTCTCGGCACGGCAGGGGGTGCGGAACGCATCCGCAAGCGAGCGGGGCTGACGGTCACCTGCCTCGAGCAGCATGAAGGACGCGCGACTATAAGGTGCCGTAGAACCAAGCTTGGCTCCGGGAGAAACTTCGGCGATCAGGTAGACCAGATTGTGCAGAACCTCGCCCATCAATGCGGAGTCCTGGCCGAGATTTTCGAACAGTGCGGGCAGATCCACCACGACGTAGCCGTAGAAAAGGCCCGAGGTCAGCTCGGTCTCCTGGATGGTATCGGCTCCAGTTTCCTCTTCCTGCGCCAGATCGTCGACGGCGATAAAATAGTCGCTTTCCGCCTCTTCGGCATGCACGGTGAAGGCATGGGCAACATGCAACGCCGCATCGATGTTGGCGCGCGGGTCCGAGGTGACCATTCGCCCGAACAACGCGCCTGTCAGGCCGGCGGGAAGGCTAACACCCGCGCTCATCACCTTGAGGTTTTGCTTGTGGGTTTTCAACCATTCGGCAGCGAGAGTCTTCGCGGCGTTCTTGTCACCCGCGGCCTCTGCCACGAGCCGCTTCGCCTCGCCGGTCAGGTAGGTCACCTCGGGGGCGCCGACCAGAAGTGTCTGGCGCGATTTCTTTGCCTCGGCCCTGTCACCATAGACGGCGATCAGCATGGCGAGCTTGATCTCTTTCAGAACGTCGTCATCGGCCCCCTCTGACCATCCCGCGAAGACCTTGCGCTCGATCGTCTCGCGCGAACGATAGGCAGCTTTGGCGCCGTCGATCTTGTGCAGCGCGTGCGGATCTTCGGCCACGCGCCAGTGCCGCTTGAGACATTGCGAGCTGACGCGGGTGCGCAGATGGCCACCGAAGGGGAGGCGTTTGGCAAGCCCCGCATCATCGCGATTCAGAAGCGCGGCTGTATAGGGCGCAAGAAAATGGATCTGCAGAAAGCGGGCGTCTGTCATGGGAAAGTCCTGTATTCGACCTTGGAGGTTTCGGCCGCCTCGACCGAGGTTGCGATGTGGGAGGGACCACCATCAAGGCGGCGATAATAGGCGCGGGCAATCTGTTGCCCGTTCGGATTCAGCACGGCCCAGGCCAAGCTTGCAGCATCAAGCGCCCGGGTTTCTCGCGCAACGCCACGCAGGCTGCGTTCCAGCGCCGACAGTCGCGCATCCCCGCGCGCGGCCAGCAGGCGGGCCAAACGCGCTTCGGACACCACGGGCTTGTCCAGGTGGGCATGGCGATCCCCGCCGTCCGCCAGAACCGCACCCAGCGGGCGAGTCGTGTCATGAAAACTGGCTGTGGCGGTAGAGGGAGTCAGCATTGCCGCCATTCGCGTGTAGACCAGCCAGCGTGGCTCGTCTTTCGGAGCGATCCCAAGGCGCGCCACCATGCGCCAGAAGAAGGCCGAACCCGCATCACTCATGCGACGGGTTTCGGCGCGGTCTTTCGTGCTGGCATGGACCAGCGCGGCCGCGATGCTCAGCGCACATCTGGCAACCCGGTCGCCCGGCGGTTCTGGCGTGGTCGTGTCAGGCATCGGAGGGCTCCCTTTTTTGGAGGTTGGGGTCTTGGTGTTTTGGGAGATGGTCGGCCAAATCGGATTTCCCAAGCGCATCTTTCAGCCCCGCCTCCAGCCTGTCGGTTGCGCGCGCCTCGGCGCGGGGCCGCATCACGGCCTTGCAGGGAATGGCGGGCAAGGCCTCGCGGTAAATCGCGCGGGCATGGTCAGACAGATTCAGCATGAAGCGTGCACGTATTTGCAGTCGCACGTCCTGCGTTTCGGCTGCAAGCATGTCCCACAATACCGGAAAGAACATCCGATCGGCCTGCTGATCAAGATGTATACGGGCCGGATTGGTGCGCGCATAATGATCGGTCTTTATGTTTTCACGCAATCCATTTGCGGCCATCAGGGCAAGCGCATTGCGCAGGGCTATGTCGACACGCTTGATATCCTCAATGAGCGCCGCGCTCTGGTCTGTGGCTGTGGCGCCCAACATGCGTTTTACCACGCTCTTCGAAATGGGTATTACACGAGACCGAAAACCGCCGGTCTTGGAATTGCCGCGGGCAAAGGCCTCTGCCACCAGCAGCATGTCACGCGGCACCTCGTCGGGCGCGGGCTTCGCCATTGGCGCAGCCGCCCATTCCCCCGACATCAGCACTTCGCGCAGTTTGGCATAGGTGAAGTCGCCACTGTCGCCCAGGGTCAGTGACTTTGCGTTTCTGATGCTGGTGGGCGCCCAGGGGTCATCGGTCATGCCATTCACATTTGCGATGCGTGATTTTTTCGACCCGGCCTTGCGGGCCATAAGCGCACCGTCCTTTTCAAACAGGCGAATGCGGCGACAGATCTCGATGAACAGGGGGTCCAAGTCCTCGCCGATGCGCAACTGTACGGCGTCCATCCACTCCATCAGCCAAACCAGGGAAAGCCCGTTGCTTGGACTGCGATCAGCCAGCAGGCGACGTGTATCGCGCTGCCACCACAGAGAGGGATGCACACTCTTGCCGTCGGGCAAGGCCGGGGCCAGCGTCACCATCGCCCGAGAAGACGAGCCTCCGTTCATCCGCGCAACACCATTCCATGTCGGGCCGCTGTACCCCTCCATCGTCTGCACGCTGACCAGTGCATAGATCCAGTCCTGCGGCCCGGCGTTGCGGGCCACAGCCATCTTCAGATCATGGTTGCGGGACGTGATCAGCATGTCGAGGTTGTCGGGCGTTTCGACTTCGGTCCACTTTCCGTCTTTTGCGGCTGGGGGTTGAAGGAAGGCAGGCTGCCCGTCGGGTGCGAGCAGGCACCAAGGCGCATCATCGGGAAAGGCGATAGTCAGGCCACGCAGGGCACCACGCCACGTGCTTTCGTCACCAGGCAAATTCGTCTGCCCAGCCTTGTCCAGCGCCAGCACACCAAGCTGAACCAAGAACATGTGCCATGCGGGTCGCTGATGCGGGCGAAGCGCCCTGAAACAGGTCACCTCCCCGCGGGCCATGGCGGCTAACACCCCGGGCAGGGTCAACCAACCGACATCGGTCTCGATCAGCGGCTCGGTTAGCAGGTTGTGGGCAATCTCAGTCATCTTTTCTCAGCCCCGAACAGTCATACAGGAAGGATTTTTCCGACATTGTCAGGCGCAATGCGGCGCCCTCGGTCGCAAGCACCAGCGTTTCGGGATCAAGCCCATGCGACCAATGCGCAGGAAGGGCCATGCGCCGGATCTCGGTACCGAACGGGCCGATTGTGCTTGGTGGAAACTGCACCATCACTCCCTCGGCCCCAAGCCGGGTTCGGATCGCCTCGTCATCAGGAAAGGGGGCAAGCGGTTTCGAGCGGTCGAGGATCACGTGACGTGCGGCGAGCTTTTCGGCAAAGCCCTTGCCGGTGACACGCGCGCGATGGGTCTGCCAGCCTTCACGCTCGGCGATGGAATCAAGATTGAGCGGATGGGTTGCAGCCTCGACCAGCGCGCGGTTCATCGCCGGGATCGACCAGCAGGAGTGGGCCTCAATCTGATCAAGCGTGGCTTTTAGCCCACAGACATCGATATAGACTCCCGAGATGCTCGATCCGTTTTCATAGACGCCAAGACCGTTTTCGGCCCGCGTCACCAGTGGGGAAAGCCCATGGTCCGGCGTCAGGACGATGCAGCGCGGTGTCTTGAAGCCGTTGGGGTGCAAGGCACCCACGTGACGATGCAGCCGCCCGATACGCTGCAACAGCACATCCATCGGGCACAGATCGGTAATCAGCAGATCTGCGCTGATATCAAGGCTTTGTTCCAGCGTCTGCGTGCCAATGATGATGACGCCTTGCATCGGAACATTTTTCCCGAGAAGGGCCTCTACACATGTATCAAGTTGGGCGCGATCCTCGGCAGCAAAACGGCTGTGATGCAGGCAGGCGTTCTTGCCGAGCGCCATGACCAACTCGGGCGCTTCGTCCAGGCAGGCCTGCCAAGTGTCGCGCGCCCGGTCGACGGTATTGCGGATGACAAGGACCTTAGCCCCGTCTCGAGCTGCCTCTAGCGCCAGATCTGCAGCCTGCGTGCCAGACCAGCCCCTGTGCGGCGACATGTACACGTCCTTTTGAGACTCTGGATCGGTTGGGACGGGGAGAAGCGCCCGACCTGCCCAAATGGCAGGGTAAGGCAGAGATGCAGTTTGCGCCGGACTGGGCAGGGCATCGCCCGTCCAACGCGTGCGCGCGGATGCCCCCAGTGTGGCCGACATCAGAAGCGCCCGCCCTCCGAGGCTCAGATGCGCATCCAGAACCGCTTTCTGGATATTCGTCATCCAAGGATCAGAGGCATGAACTTCGTCTATGACCAAAAGCGCGCGTGACAGGGCTGCTGCGCGCAGATGCGCGTGTTTCACCTGCAACCCCGCCAGCATAATCTGATCGACTGTGCCCACTGCGATGCGGGCAGCCAGGTAGCGCGTGGCTTGTTCAGCGGCCCAGCGGCTTGTTGTCGGCCCGCCATCATCCCACAGCACCTTGAAATCAGGCAGTGAGCGGCCCTTGGCCTCTCCGGCCATCATCTGACCGGGGATGGCGAGAACGGGCTCCTCGGTCACGCGGAACATCCGTGTCAGCGCGGTGGTGATCCGGGTGTGAAGCTGCCGGGCCGCCGCGCGCGTGGGGACCGCAAAATAAAGCGCCTCGACATTCTCAGCTGACAGTTGCCGGATGAAATGCCACAGCGCGGCCTCGGTCTTGCCCGTCCCGGTTTCCGCCTCGAGGATGACGAGCTTTTCGGACAGGTCGACCTGCGATAGTACCGATTGCGCCGGGCGCGGAGCAGGATGGTCGGAGATCAGCGCCCAATCCGGTGGGCCGATCAGACTTTCGCGCCCGAGCCCCAACCCGACGGCCTCGACATGAGACCGAGCGATATCAAGCGTATGTGCCCAATAAGACGCATCATACTCGGGAACAAATGCGAAAGCCACACGGTCTGAGCCGAGCCAATCAGCCAGCGCTAGCAAGCCTGCGATCAAATGCAAAAGCGGCGGCTTGGGTGGTGGCAAGATCAGTGTGCTTAGCGGAGGGAACCACTGGCTGATGGCATCCGCAATCACTGTTTCTTCGGCTTTCCAGTCATACCCTTCGAAGTTGCGGAAACAGCCTTTGGCCGACGCTTCATTCACAGGTCGCTGCGGACGACCGTGGTGGGCAAAAATGACATCGAACCACGGCTCGGCATGATCGCCGCACATCTGAGCGAGCTCGTCCACTTGGTCGTTCAGAGAGCTCTCGCAAAGCAAGTTCAGCCAGTGCTGCCCTGCCTCCAAATGGCCATAGGTTTTCGACGATGCCAGCTCCGGCCAACCCTTGAGCTGAAACCCGGGAGCGAGTTTCCCGATGTCATGCAGGAAGGCCATGACCACCAACGCTTCGAATTCTTCGGCGAGGAGAGCACGTCCCAATGCGTGTGATATTGCACGGCGGACATGGTTGCGCTTGATCAAGGTTCTGAAGACCGCTGCAACGTCTGCACAGTGATGCGCTAAATGGTGGCTCGTGCCAAGTTCGGGGTCAGTCTTTCCCCATGCTGACGGCATCTTGAAATTCCTTGGCCGCAAAAAATCAATAGTGTCTGCTAGCGGGAAAGTGCCCAATTGCAGATAAAGGAGAGGCTAATGGAGTCATGTCACGAGTGAAATGATCGCGCTCAATCAGGTTCTAGAAGCCGCTGCAACAGCGGGGCTGTGTCACGCAAAGTGGTGGCGCGTGCCATGTTCGAAGTCAATCCTTCTTCATGCTGACGGCCTCTTGAAATTCCTTGGCCGTGATGGAAACTGTAATCCTGCCTACGCAGCGGGACATTCGCCATTCGCGAAGGTGCTGTGCAAAAGTTCGCCGTTAATGAACCGCTCGGATTATTTGACCGTTACCGTTTCTGGTTCGCAAGCGTACCGAAGATCCAGCGACCGTGAATTGGTGGTCGTCTGGGTCGGTGGCGGTCATGGTCATCTCGGTCGTCGCCCTTGGGTTCTCATTAGCGGGCCCGCGCCTTGTTGCAGAGCGACCTTTTTCGGCGGTCGTGGCTGAGGGCTTGCTTTTCCAAGACCGCGACGCGGCGGCATCCGATCTGCCAGACGCCGTGCGGTCATCGTTTCACGAATCCCTGTCAGCGCTCATGGCGCAGGAAGCACACGACCATGGTCTCTGCGGTTCGTGGTCACCATTGTTTGTGGCCATAGAGGGGGCGATGGTTCATCTATCGTCGCCGTAGTGCTTCCGATGCCCCCTGGCTTCCAAGACTCGGAAGCTCCTGCAACGAGGCGACCGCAGCGCGCCTGACCGTCATGACGTTAACGCAGGACGGTTCGGGCCAAAGCGGTCGCCGTGATCGCGGTGGATGACGTCGTGACGTACCGACCGGCGGCTCGCTTGAACCGGTGCCAAGGGGCGGGATAACCTCTCGGTTCATTCTGAACAGCACCTTCATCGTCAAACAGGAGACTGTCCGGAATTCTGTGCCCCGGCGTGGTAGCTCTGAGATGAGGAGACCCACGTATGAGCATCGACAAAGACCTTCTGGACCAGCTGATGAAAGGCCGGTCGGCCAGCGACCTTTTCGGCAAGGACGGCGTTCTCGCTGAACTGACCAAGGCGCTGGCAGAGCGTGCCCTGAGCGCCGAGCTGGATGAACATCTGACCGAGGAGCGAGCGGAGCCGCCAATGGAAGGGGCGTCCCAGACTCCGAACCGGCGCAACGGTAGCAGCCAGAAGACGGTCACCACCGACAGCGGCAAGGTCGTTCTGGACATCCCTCGTGACCGCAATGGTAGCTTCGATCCCGTGCTGATCGCCAAGTATCAGCGCCGTTTCCCGGAGTTCGATACCAAGATCATTTCTATGTATGCGCGCGGAATGACGACCCGAGAAATCCGAGGACACATCGAGGAAATCTACGGCATCGAAGCCTCCCCGAGCCTGATCTCGGCGATCACCGATGCGGTGATGGAGGAGGTCACGGCTTGGCAGAACCGGCCGCTCGAGCCCTGCTACCCGGTCGTGTTCTTGGACGCGATCCGGGTCAATATCCGCAGCGATGGCGCGGTCTCGAACAAGGCGGTCTTCGTGGCCCTGGCCATCCTGCCGCCCTCTCGTGACATTTGCTTTGCAAATGCACTGCCGGGTGACAGACGGCACGCGAGACGTGCTGGGGCTATGGTTTCAGGCCAACGAGGGCGCCAAGTTCTGGGCCAAGGTCCTCAATGACCTGCGCAATCGCGGGGTGCAGGACATCCTGATCGCCGTCGTGGACGGCCTCAAGGGCTTCCCGCAGGCCATAGAGGCGGCCTTCCCCCAGACCCAGGTTCAGACCTGCATCGTGCATCTGCTGCGCCATTCTATGAGCTTCGCCAGCTACAAGGACCGCAAGGCCGTGGCTGTGGCGCTCAAGGCAGTCTACACGGCCGTCGACGCGGCAGCCGCCGAAACCGCGCTGGCGGAGTTCGAGGACAGCGATCTGGCTGCCCGTTACCCGGCAATTGCGCCGAGTTGGCGCCGAGCCTGGGCCGAGGTGATCCCGTTCCTCGACTATCCGCCCGAGGTCCGCAGACTGATCTACACGACGAATGCCATCGAGGCGCTGAACTCGAAGATCCGCCGGGCCGTCCGCACAAGGGGGCACTTCCCCAGCGACGAGGCGGCGGCGAAATTGATCTATCTGGCGCTGAATGCTACCTCTCAGGAGTGGAAGCGATCAGTCCGCGAATGGCACGCCGTGAAGAGCCAACTCGCCATCATGTTCGAGGATCGGTTCCCAATGGCGTAATCAACGCGCCGGGGCACAGAATTCCGGACAGTCTCTCAAACAGGTCTGGATGGCAGCAGCACTGAATGTCCGCGACCTGCCCCTCTTGCCGGAAGGTTCAGTATCCCAGTTCATCTCGGGATCGAATCAGATCGTCAGTGATCCGCGGCGCTTGAGCGCTGCGTTATAATCAGCCCAGCTCGTCGTCTTATAGGTAGGTGATGTGGGTTTTCTCATGAAGGCCAGCTACCACACAGGATTCACGACATGAATCCCTCCTGGATCTGTGCAACACAGCCGTGTGGAAGCATAATTTCGATGATTTCGTAGCAAGCCCCTTTCGCAGCACCTTCCAAGCCCAGTCGCGCAGCTTCCGTAGCGACCAAGAAGCCCTTTCTTTGCAGATCGTGAAAGGCATGATATGCCGTGTCGGGCCCAACCCCCAGCCGCGCTGCCGCCTGCCTCACGCTCAAGCGAATAGGGCCGTTGTTGCTGTTGTCGGGCCCGCGCCACTCCAACTTGAGCCACGGGTAAAGCGCCTGGGCCGTGGTCGAAAGCGCCTGCCATGCCGGCTTCTCCATAACGTTGCGCATCTTTTGTGTGTAATGCTCGGTCACTCGCTCGTTTCTCTTGTCCCGACCCATCAACAGACGCCCCGCGGCAGCTGCGCGGAAAAATTGCTTTTGCTCATGGTGATTGTCCTTTCACCGATGCCGAAGGATGGGCCGGGCCAGCGTATCTCGTGAACGCTCCAGCTCTAACCCCCGTCCTGTCCGGCCGGGGTCTGGTTCAGCCGGCAGGCCGCGTGGTTTTCGATTTCTCCCAAGCTTCGAGCTCGGAGAGCTTCCACCGGGTGCAGCCCGGCGAGAGGACCACTGGCTTCGGGAAGTTCGAATCACTTTTGATCCAGCGCCATGGTGTGGCTCGGTGGACGCTGTATCGGGCCGCCAACTGGAGGATGGAGAGGTAGACGTCAGGCATTGTATTGCTCCTGCATGCTGTAACAGGATGTCGTTCCACAATGAAATCAGTCGCTTAAATAGCTGATCAGGTTACCAAAACCCAAGGTGGGCTCAGGCATGAGCGCGGTCATCCAAATTGATGACCGCGAATAAAAAAGACAGTAAATCAAATGCTTAATTTTGGTTAGGGTTAAGCTAGAGGCCGCCACATCAAGACTTCGGCGCACCGCCCCCGGTTTCCCAGTTCACGATTTTCGCAACGTCCTCGATGAATTGCGTCCGTCGAGCGCTTTCTTCGCCGGCGAGGCCCATGCCGTAGGCGTGACCGTTCTCTTTCACCCATCCTGCAACCGTCTGTTTCACCGACCGCCCGCGCTTCGGCACACCAATAGCTTCCCAAGCTGCAACTGCACAGGCGAGTTTGGCTGAATACCTCGGGTGGTTTCGATCTCTGAAGCCAATGTCGGTGCTCTCCGGCAGGAAGAACGTGGACTTCAAACTGATTGCCCTCAGCCATTCGCGTATATCGGACGTGGCAACACGTGACCGTGTCCAGTCGGGCAGCCTGGTAGTGCTAAAACGTTTCAACTCCCCGTGTTCATTCTCTCGATCCGCCCCGTCCAGGTTGATTTGGTCAGCAGTTAAGATGATGCCGTCCGGAAAACACCGCTTTCGCGACAGTTCGTAGACAGGGTATTGTAACACGGCCTTCAGATGCTTCGACACTATCGCACTTGTGAGCATATCAAACACGGTGGTGTACCCGGAATGGCCGACGGTTCTTTTCACCATTCGATTGTCAAACGGATCGTCGTTCAGCTGGTCTTGCTGATCCGGGTCGCCACCGACGATGAGTATCGTGGCATCTTCAACTGTGTGGTCTACGGCGCGTCGCCGGAAGTCGAGAGGGGTCATTCTAGCTGGTTCTCATTTCGCTGAGTGTTGCAGTGCTCCGGGCGGGCCCGATAAGAAACCCCGCCCAATCATCCATCATACCCCTGCGCTTCTCAATCATGTCACCACGCCGATACGCCGCCTCTACGGCATTTCTGATCCTGTGGGCCAAGGCAATCTCGGCGAGGTCGCCGGGGTAAGGTGTCTTTTCGGCGACCCAGTCGCGGAAGGTCGAGCGCAGGCCGTGTGGTACGGCCGGTCGTTTGCTTTCACGATCAATGAATCCGCCGCCCCCGGCAGCCAGATCGGTGGCGTGCAAACGCTTCATCGCCGCGCTCAATGTCATGTCGGACAAAGGACCCCCGCGGGGCGCAGGAAACAGCAGATCATTTCCCTCAAAACGGGGCAGTGCCTTGAGAAGGCCAATGGCGTCCAGGCTCAGCGGTACCCGGTGCTCCCGGTCCATCTTCATGCGATTTGCAGGAATGATCCAGAGGCCGGCGTCCAGGTCGATCTCATCCCAGGTTGCGCCGCGCACCTCCTGTGAGCGTGTCGCGGTCAGTGCGGTGAACTCCAGCGCGCGGCTGCCGATACCGTCACGCGCCCGCAGCGCGCTGTACCATCGGGACGCATCGACGAGCTGGAGGGCTGGCTGGTTTGAACTCTTGGACACCTTCGAAGGGATCGGCAGCAATTCCTTGAGATTGCCGCCCCAGCGGGCCGGGTTGTCACCAGATCTGTGACCCGCAATCGTTGCCCATGAGAGGATGCTTTCGATGCGCCCCCTGACACGGGTCGCGGTCTCGGTTTTTGTGGTCCAAATGGGCTCTAGCACGCGCAGAACATCTTGGACCACAATATCCTGAACCAACATGTCACCGATCTCTGGGTTGGCATAGGTCTGCAAGGTGGAGCACCATTGCTTCTTGTGCTTTTCGTTGGAGAACTGGTCGAGCTTGACCGAGAGGTACTTGTCGACCGCCTCGCGAAAGGTCAGCCCGCGCTTTTGCTCGGTGACAAGCGCGGCATGGGCAGCCCTGCGCTCTTCCACCGGATCGACGCCCTGCCTTATCTTGGCCTTGAGGTCCCGAGCCATCTCCCGCGCTTGAGCGAGGCTCACCTCAGGAAAACCGCCTAATCCTATTTCCCGCCGACGCGCGCCAACGGTAGTCCGCAATATCCATGAGCGCGCATTGTTCGGGGTGATCTGGAGCATAAGCCCTGACACGCCACCAACCGGATGGGTCGAGTTGCTGTTGCCACCTCCATGAGCAAGGCGTTTGATCTGAAGCGCTGAAAGCTCCGCAGCAACCTTTGGCATTCAGCCACCCCCCAACCAGCCCACCATAGGCTTTGCTCTTGATTGCGACGAAAAGCAATTGGGATCTTAAGGTCGAAAGCAAAAATGCTCATGTTTACAGTATGAATTGCAACTTCTTGCATCTAATAGCCGACCTATGCGGGCGGCCTGTCTCTCCGCCATTTCTCTTAAGGCATTGATGCTAAAGGAGAAATTGCAATGAAGTCCAGCGAGCTGTTGTCCATAATGGACCACAAAGGCAAAGCTGTAGACTTGCATTATCACACTCAACCACGAGGCCCCGGCACCGGCTGGGTGTTCCGCATGGTCACGCCGCTTGAGCTGATCGGCAAGGTGAACCCTTGGACCGGCAAGCCCTTCGGCAAGGAGATCAAGAAGGGTCTCAAGACTCGCCATCCCACCGAAGCGAAAAAGCGCCGCGACATTGCCTTGGGCGAAGTGCGCAGCTTGGTCATCGCCCAGACCGACGAAGGGCAGTTCACGCTCGCAGCCGCAGAAGAGTGGCGAGAGGCGATGCGGGAGGACACCAGCAAAGAGCAAGGCGTTTCTCACGTTCTGACTGACAAGCTGGAGGCGGCGCATAGCCGTGGCTTTCCCGAGAGCAGCCTCAGAAGCTTCGGTCGCGTGGCGTTCGGCAAGGGCTACCCGATCAGCAAGGCCCTAGAGCAGTACGTCCTTGAGCGCAGCCCTGACAATCGCCGGGGCTTTAAGCCGTTGGCGACGACCACGGTGAACAACCTGCACACAGCCGAACGCCATCTGCGCGACTTTCTTGGCGACAAGAACGAGGCGGCATGCCTTGAGGATGTGACCCCGGCTTTGGCCAAGCGATTCCGTGATGAGTATCTGCCCGGCCTGACGACAAGCAGGTCACCGCAAGGCATGTCCCACAAGACCGTGGCCAAGAACATCACGCTATTGACCAGCTTATGGGGCTGGGCGGTCGAGCGCGGCATCACCAACAGCCGCTACAAGTCGCCATGGGTCTTCTCCTCGTCGGTGCCCCGCGCCGCCCGCAGCACTGCGCCCACCCGTCAGGACTTCTCGCCCGAGCAGGTCACCCTGCTGCTGGCTGGAGCGCCCATAGGGACTCGCGAGGGCGACATCCTCCGCCTTGCTCTGGTCACCGGATGCCGCGCCGACGAGATCGCCTCGCTGACCAAAGCTCAGGTCGATGCAGATGGCCAGAGCTTCTCATTGGAAGGCGGTAAGACCAAGAACGCCATGCGCTATGTCCCGATCCCCAAAGGCGCTCAGGCCCTCCTCAGAACGCGCCTAGCAGCCCATCCTGACAGCGCGAGGGTCTTCCCCGAATGGCCAGTCAGAGCCTCTGTCGGCAAGGTCTACGCGCTTCCGCAGTGGTTCACCCGCTACCGCCGTGAGATCCTCGGCAAAGACACTGACGGCAGCCAGTCCCTGCACTCGATGCGGCACACATGGCGAACCGTTGCACGCCGTGCCCGCGTGAACGAAGCAGACATAAACGACTTGGGCGGCTGGGCAGGCCCCCGCTCGTCAAACTCTGCGTATGACCATGGCTTGCTTGAGGAGCAGCTCAGGGAGGCGCAAGAGGCTATCTGGGCAGAGCTTGTACGAGGGCGTTACCTCTTATCGTTTTGACACAGTAAGAACCGAAGGATGAGCTGTCAGAAATCGCAGGATAGATCGTTTTTCAAAATCCATACGCTTGTCCTGTCTCGACTGGCATATATTGAAAGGCGGACATTACGTTTCGGCAATACATCGAATACGATCATATAATACGGCAGAGCAAATACTCACGCAACGACCTATATATAGCATAGATCAAATACTTCATAAGCATAGTGTGATATCTAAATCCAATTTTGAGGCTCTACTTTGGATAAAGACTCTCTCCACCCCTCCAAGAGAAAACCGAATACACCTCAAGCAAGGTGTCTTTCAGAATACAGACCGTCTGCGCGGACACATCAATCGCTCCATATTCGCCATTGGCCATTGTCGCACCAAATCTGTTTCCATCTAAAGCCGTGCCAACAAGAGCCGTGCCTTTGATGCTCACTTTACTCATATCAATCTCTTTCAAGTCAATTTTCTTTCCACGATGTTCGCCTTTGGATCGGTCCTCAGCATGCTGAAGTGAATTGCGAACCTCCCTCAGGTCTGGGAACGATATACGAAACTTTTCATGAATACCCTTCATGCTTTGAGGCGATGAGGGATCTTTAGCTATGTCGTCAAGAAATTTATCGAACAGGTCTAACGCGTGAATAAATGATTTCGCAAAAATGAACTGCGGCTTATCTAGAAAACTTCGTGGCAAAAATCCCCTCACCCACAACCGGCGGCGGACTTCGGTATCAACGAGAATCTTCCTATCATTATACGTATTGTGAAAGTTCTCCTCTGAAATCCTACCGCACATCATGCCACCTGGGAAAAGCTCTGCTTCCACATCTTTCAATATCTGCCTACGAACCTCAAACTCAGCGTGAATATTCTCCGTCGTTCGACTGGACTCAGCAGCCCGATCAAACATGTTAAGTATTACGTTTGCCTCGATTAATGCGTCTTCCAGTCGCCCTATTTGCCCCTCCAAGCGCCACCCATCTTCTCGCCCAAAACCCTCAAGCCATACTCCGGGCTTCGTCCATTCAATTATTACCAATTCGATACCTCCATGATACAATAACTTCTGAAAATGGCCAAACGTCTAGGGTCAGGATTCATAACCAATAGATGACTAG
>NZ_JAHKQA010000077.1 GCF_018860705.1 Citreicella sp. C3M06 | reverse complement strand
TATGAATCCTGACCCTAGCGTTGGCAGCGCCTCGTCTTTGAGCGTCCTACAAAAATCGCCGATGTAATCACATACAGTGGCCCTTAAAGTTCGCTCGTTCGCCTTGGGTATAGCGATATGCGAGTTCAGACCTGCGTCGGATAAGAGTTCCAACTTGCGCTGGAGCTCTTATTATCATGCGCGCAAATCTTGCGCGATCCGTGCCCCATCAGGAGCCGTTTTTGCCTCGCCAATCGGTGTCGCGGATGGATCGGTTGCCAGCGAACGGTAAAGACCAACAGCCATCGCGATGATCACAAACGAGATTGGAAACGCTGCTGCAATCGACGCCGTCTGCAAGGCTCCCAGACCACCGGCCATCAAAAGCACGATGGCAGTTGCCCCGATTCCGCCGCCCCAGATGATGCGAAACTTTTTCGGTGGATTGTCATCCCCCATCGACAGCATGGTGGTGATCACCAATGTTCCGGAATCCGCAGATGTGACGAACCATGAAAACAGCAACAGAGTCGCCAGTGCGGAAAGCGGCCATGCCGTCCAGCTGAGATCACCCAGCCACGAGGTTGTGCCCAAGTTGCCGATCGTGCCGTATAGTGCAGCGGGAAGATCCCAGTTACGCACGGTCTGGATCACGCCAGCACCACCTTCTGCGGCCGGTCCGCCTGCCATGTGCAGCTCTTGCCAGATGGCGTTGCCACCGAACATGCACAGCCAGAAGAAGGCGATGACGGTCGGGACAAACAGGACACCCAGCATGAACTCGCGGATCGTCCGCCCGCGCGAGATGCGGGCGATGAACATGCCAACCATCGGTGCCCATGCGATCCACCAGCCCCAATAGAAGATGGTCCAGCCACCCTGCCACGCGACGTTCTCTTCGCTGCTGGCGGTCCAGAAACCCATCGGGATGAAGCTTGAGATATAGTCGCCCATGGTGGTGACATAGAAGCCCAGCAGCCACTTGATCGGGCCGATGACGATGAAGGCACCCAGCAGGATCATCGACAACCAGATGTTCCATTCCGAGATGATGCGGATGCCTTTGCCGACACCCGAAACGGTGGATACGGTGGCAATGATGGTCACGATCACGATCAGTGCGATCTTCAAGCCCATCGTCGGCTCCATCCCGAACAGAACGTTCAGGCCGGCGGCCATTTGGCTGCTGCCCAGCCCCAGCGAAGTCGCAATGCCGAAAACCGAACCAAACACGGCGAGCAGGTCAACGCAGTGACCCCACGGGCCATAGATGCGCTCTCCGATCAGGGGGTAAAGCGCCGAACGCATGGTCAGGGGCAGCTTCTTGCGGAAGCCAAAATACGCCAGACACAGGCCGACGATCACGTAAAGCGCCCAGCCGTGGAAACCCCAGTGGAAATAGGTCACACGCATCGCGTCAACGGCGCGCTGCATGTCCATCTCGCTGTGGCCCTGAAGCTCGGCATGGGGGTTGTTCGGATAGCCCCAGGCAGCTGAGTTGTCGAAATAGAAGATCGGTTCAGCAACGCCGAAGAACAGGATGCCAATGCCGATCCCGGCCGAGAACAGCATCGAGAACCAGCTGAAGTTGCTGAATTCGGGACGCGAGTCATCGTCGCCCAGACGCAGGCTGCCGAACTTCGAGAACATCAGGAAGAAACAGAAGAACATGACCCCTGCCAGCACCGAAATGTAATACCAGCTCAGGCCGCTTTCGATCCAGCTGCGGATCGACTTGTAGACGCCACCAGCGAATTCGACGTTCAGAACGGTAAAGATCACGAAGGCGGCAATCATTGCCTTCGACGCCATGCCCATTCCCGGATGTAGGCCGGTGAAGAAACCGTCCTTTGCCACGAGGTGGGAGTTTGGATTTTCGTCTGACATCTATGTCCTCCATGTTGACGAGTTCCGAACGCAAGCGCGTCCTTGCCTTGCGGATGCGTGAATTATTCGGGCAGGAACTTCTCTGACCAACTTTCTCCTGCAGTTCCGGCGGCAAGCATGGTGCTGATGTGGTGATCGCTATATCCCAGATCAGTCAGAATTGAGCGCGTATGCGCCCCATATTTCGGCATCGGTCCGGGAATGGTGATTTTGCCGCTGGTCGGACGCACGGCGTTTGGTGCGACCAGATCGCACCAGCGCCCCATCGGGTGTTGGTCGTGGCGGATTACGCGGAAGGTCGCGTCGGACAGGTCAATCCCACCTTTGCTTTCAAGCTGCAGCGCCGCGTCTCTTGTGTCGTGCAATGACGACAAGGGAACAACGGTGCTGCTCCCGTTCGAAAAGGCAGATTTCCAATGCGACAGCGGATGCGCCTTGAAACGCTCGGCCAGCTGGCCATGCAAAGCATCCTTTGGAGCTTCCACCAGATCTGCAAGCTCCGAAACCCGTGCCAGAGCTGCCTGCTGTTCGGTTGGGGCTGCAAAGAACATCCAATGATCTGCAGCCTCATAGCAATGATAGAACGGTCCCCAGCCCAGTGACTCGCGGCCGGAAGGTTCGTCAAAGGGCGCGCGACCGTCATAATCATACATGAACTGGGCCTGAATAAGATTGCCCGCCGCCGCTAGCGAGGCACGTGCAACGCCACCTTTGCCGGTCTCACGCAAACGGATCAATGCGCCACCCAAAGCGGCGCAGGCACAGAACCCGGTCAGCACATCGATGGTGCCAAAATGCGCATGCTCTTCCGGCGTTTCCATGCCACCTCCAAAGCGCACCATGACGCCAGTCGCGGCCTGTGCCAGATCATCATAACCCAGATGGTCAGACTTTGGCCCCCGCAGCGGCCCTCCGAACGCATCCAGCTGAACAAGGATGAGGTGCGGATTGATAGCTTCCAGCCGGTCAGGTGAAAGCCCAAGCTTGTCGCGCTGTTCATCCGTTCCATTCATCGTGATCACGTCGGATTCCGCAATCAGTTTACCCAGAACCTCTTGCCCCTCATCGCTGTGCAGATTCAGCAGAATGCTTTCCTTGCCGCGCTGCGCATGAATGCCGAACACGACGGTGTTCCACGGATCGACTGAGGGCTCGACGGGCTGAACAAGCGTCACCTCGGCGCCATAGCGCGCAAGAGTCGAGCCGACGGTCGGCCCGGCAATCACGTTGGTCAGGTCAAGGACTTTAAGGCCGTCGAGCCAGCCGCCTTGCCCGGTTGCGCCGCTGGCGCGAGGGGTCTCGGCCAGCAAGGCGTCTAAATCGGCAGTTGCTGGGCCTGTTTTCATGGCCGCGCCGTCATCACCCGCCAACCAGGCGACATTGCCCATCTGGCGCATCTCACCATTGCGGGCATCTTCGACCCGCAGCACTAGCCCCGAGGCCAGAGCGTGGGGATCAGCCAGCCACTCCTTGGTGAAACGCTGCGCCGTTGCAGGGGCTTTGGCGGTTCCGAACAGTTCCTCCCATTCATGGGATGGGCGTGTCAGGAACGCCTGTTTCATCGCGGATGACACCCGTTCCCGATCCGAAGCCCCGACCGGATAGTTGCGCATCGACCATTCCGCTGGCCAGTCTTTGGTGTCCAGATAGGCTGAGAAATCGGGCAGTTCATCCGCCAGTTCCTTCAGGCCAAGCGTTTCCAGAACCCGGCGCGGGTGGGTCGAGACCGATCCCGACACCACATAGAAACCACGCCCGTCAGCACAGGTATAGGTGCGATAGAAGGGGTCCAGAAATTCCGACAACTCGTCGAATTCCAGGTTCATCGGCAGACCTTCAGCGGCGCGCCGATCCAGCTCGACCTCGCGCGGGGATTTATAGCGCTCGGGGTAGTCCTCAATCTGCTCGCAATTGTAGATCAACCCTTCCAGCAGGGCCGACGCCAAAGGCACCTCGATATGATCACCGCCATTGCGATCCCGCGCGTTCAGCGCAAACAAAACGGCCATCGCGCCAAAGCTCGCCCCATAGGCCGAGGCCAGCGCCAGCGGCGTGAAGGACGGGTTGATCCCCATCAACCGCCGGTTCAGCCCCATATCCGTGAACTGGCCGGTATAGGCAGCAATCACGGCCTCCCACGCGGGTAGGTCCGCAAGCTCGGCATCTGTCGAGGCAAATCCCGGCATCGACAGATAGACCAACTGATCGTTCACCGCGCGCAGGGTGTCCGGCCCCAACCCCAACCGTTCCATCACGCCGGGACGAAAGTTCTCCAGAACCACGTCTGCGCGTTTGACTAGCTCGATCGCGGTCTCCCGCCCTTCAGGCGACTTCAGGTCCAGCGTCAGTGTCTTTTTCCCGCGCGACAGCATGTCGAATGCCGGATCATCAAACGCAGGGCCTTGGGGTGGATCAATGCGAATGACCTCGGCCCCCATATCGGCGAGCATCATGCCAACAAGCGGTGCGGCAAGGTATTGGCCGAAGTCGAGCACACGGATGGAAGACAGAGGACGGTCAATCATTCAAAAAACCTCATTAGATTTCACCATGGATGGAATTTCCCAAAGCCAACCTAAGGGCAGAAATGGTTGAAATACACTGGCGTAAATCCGATGCGCTCACTAATATTTTGTTATGCGAAGACTTATACGCCCGATATCCGGTTCGCTTAATGCCCTGCTTGTTCTCGAGGTGGTGGTTCGTCACTCGAGCCTTTCGCGCGCGGCACAAGAGCTTGGGCTGAGCCAGCCCGCTGTTTCAAGACATATATCCACTCTTGAAGACAGGTTGGGGCTGCCTCTGTTCAAGCGGAACAACAACCAGATCACTCCGACAAACAACGCGGTGCGGCTGGCCGAAGCGGTATCACTTGGCTTCGGCCATCTGGATCAAGTGTGGACTGAAATTTCGACACCGCCAGAACGTCAAGAGGTGACGCTGGCCTGTACCTACGGCTTTGCCGATCAATGGCTGATGCCACGGTTTGCTGATCTCAGAGACCATCTGGACGGTGCACAGGTGCGCGTGGTCACAACCGATCAGCTTGGAGACATCGACCTAAGCCGATTGGACGCGGCAGTCGTTTGGGATACATCCAGACTGCCAGACAGACCATTCTTTCCGCTCATTAAATCCGAGGTCTTTCCAATCTGCAGCCCCGAATTCCTTGCAGTACACCCCGAAGCCTCTGAAGCGTTAGAAACAGTGCCTGCTGAAATGTTTCTTCATTTTGACGTCGGGGATTCCCGCTTCATGACATGGCCAAAATGGTTTGCACTGGCAAAGCGCGATACCCCCGCGTTTCGACAGACCGCACAGTTTGATGCCTACCCTTTTCTTTTACAGGCTGTCGAGGCTGGGCATGGCGTCGGTTTGGGATGGCATGGGCTTGTCGATCAAGCTCTTGCAACAGGGCGAATTTTGCGCCTGCACCCAAGCTTGTCCGACCGTGAGGTGTCCTATTTCCTGCAACACCGGCCAATCCGCGACAAAAACGGTTTGCTTGCCAAAATGCTGAATTGGTTCAAGGAGGCAGCCGAAGCTTAGCGTTTAAATGGCCGCTCTTTACGCCGCATTGAAGAGCTCAAGATGATGAACATGCGGCAAAATCTGTGCTACGAGCACGCGCGGCGAGAATCTCGAATTCATAGGAGGGGCTCCAAACAGACCTCAGATGCGGCGCAGCATTCTGTGGTATATTGCCTTGGTCAACGTCGGGTCGTCGTTGTAGGCGGGCGTGGCGGACCGGAGGATCCGTTATGCAAACACCAAACTTACCTGCCATCCGCGCGCTTCGTCCCGCTTGGAACAAGGGCCGGATCGTTGGTCAGAAGCGCCCGCTCAAGCCCAAGCACGTCTGGGCCATCCGGGTTCGGCTCGAACTCGCCGAGAATCACCGTGATCTGGCGCTCTTCAACCTTGCCATCGACAGACGTTGTTGCACATATCG
>NZ_JAHKQA010000006.1 GCF_018860705.1 Citreicella sp. C3M06 | reverse complement strand
GACGTTGTTGCACATATCGGTGAGGAGGATTCACTGCGCGAATCCGGTGCGTTAGATCGGCGGCATGCCGAAGCCTTCTCCCACCCGCTATCGCACGACGAACTGGTCCGACTACAACGCGGCGCTGCGCCAGCGGGGTTCGCTCTCAGTCTGGTTTGATCCCGACATGGTCTGGCACGCCGGAAAGACCGGCAAACGGGGGCGGCCCGAGACGTTCTCGGATGCCGCGATCCAAACCTGTCTGACGCTGAAAGTGCTCTTCGGCCTTCCGCTGCGGCAGACGGTCGGGCTGGTCGAGAGCCTGATCCGGATGGCCGGACTCGATTGGCCGGTTCCGGACTATTCGACGCTATGTCGACGCCCGGCGCGGATCGGCGTGCTGGTCCCGTATCGCCGTTCGGGCAAGCCCTTGAACCTGCTCGTCGATAGCACCGGCATCAAGTTCCGCGGGGATGGCGAATGGTTGGTGCGTAAACATGGGCTGTCGCGGCGCAGGCAATGGCGCAAGGTCCACATCGCCATGGACACGGAGACCGGGGACATACGCGCAGTCGAGTTCACCTCAAGCCGCCAGGGCGACAGCCCCCTGCTGCCAGACCTGCTGTCGCAAATTCCCGAGGGTGAAGAGATCGCCACAGTCACCGCGGACGGCGCCTACGACACGCGGCGATGCCATGCCGCGATTATCGAGCACGGCGCCGATGCCGTCATACCGATCCGCCGCAACGGCCGCGCGTGGAAAGAAGACTGCCCCGCCGCATTGGTGCGAAATGAGATCCTGCGCGCGACGCGACGCCTTGGAAGAGCGCTCTGGAAACGATGGGCGGACTATCACGTCCGAAGTCGGATCGAAGCGCAGATGAATCGCCTGAAGCTCTTCGGCGAGCGGATCACGTCACGAGACCCCGACCGCCAGACCGCCGAAATCCAGATCCGCATCGCTATCATGAACCGCTTCTCGGCCCTCGGCAGGGCCGAGATCAAGGCCATCGCCTGAAAGGTAACGGGAAAGGGGATCGTTCCCCGTTTAGGGTCAGGATGCATTGATTTCGCTGCACCAGCATGATTCACGGCTTCGAAAACGGAGCGGTGATATGAGCGATCTCTTCTGGCT
>NZ_JAHKQA010000004.1 GCF_018860705.1 Citreicella sp. C3M06 | reverse complement strand
TTACGCGAGGATTTTCGAGACGACGCCCGACCCGACGGTGCGGCCGCCTTCGCGGATGGCGAAGCGCAGGCCGTCTTCCATGGCGATCGGTGCGATCAGCTCGACGGTGAACTTCAGGTTGTCGCCCGGCATCACCATCTCGGTGCCTTCCGGCAGCGTCACCGTCCCGGTCACGTCCGTGGTCCGGAAGTAGAACTGCGGGCGGTAGTTCGCGAAGAACGGCGTGTGACGGCCACCTTCTTCCTTGGTCAGGATGTAGACCTCGGATTCGAACTTCGTGTGCGGGTTCACCGACTTGGGCTTGCACAGCACCTGGCCGCGCTCAACCGCTTCACGGTCGATGCCGCGCAGCAGCGCGCCGATGTTGTCGCCTGCCTCACCGCGATCGAGCAGCTTGCGGAACATTTCAACGCCGGTGCAGGTGGTCTTCTGCGTGTCCTTGATGCCGACGATCTCGAGTTCGTCGCCAACGTTGACAACGCCGCGCTCGACGCGACCGGTCACAACCGTACCACGGCCCGAGATCGAGAACACGTCTTCGATCGGCATCAGGAACGGCTGGTCGACAGCGCGTGCCGGCTGCGGGATGTACTCATCCACGGCCGCCATCAGTTCGCGGATCTTGTCTTCGCCGATGGCGTTGTCACGGCCTTCCATCGCCGCAAGCGCCGAGCCTGCGATGATCGGAATGTCGTCGCCCGGGTAGTCGTATTCGGTCAGCAGCTCGCGGACTTCCATTTCCACCAGCTCGAGCAGTTCCTCGTCGTCCACCTGGTCGACCTTGTTGAGGAACACCACCATGGCGGGGATGCCGACCTGACGGCCCAGCAGGATGTGCTCGCGGGTCTGCGGCATCGGGCCGTCAGCCGCGTTCACCACCAGGATCGCGCCGTCCATCTGCGCCGCGCCGGTGATCATGTTCTTCACATAGTCAGCGTGGCCGGGGCAGTCGACGTGGGCGTAGTGACGCGCTTCGGTCTCGTATTCCACGTGCGCGGTCGAGATCGTGATGCCGCGGGCCTTTTCTTCGGGCGCGCCGTCGATCTGGTCATAGGCGCGGAAGTCGCCGAAGTACTTGGTGATCGCCGCCGTCAGCGTCGTCTTGCCGTGGTCAACGTGCCCGATCGTGCCGATGTTGCAGTGCGGTTTGTTCCGCGCAAACTTTTCCTTTGCCATCTTCTAAAGACGCCTCGCCTTTTTCAGGGGCCCTACGTGACCCGGTTTCGCATCGCGGGCCGTTTATTTGCTTGCAATGGGAAAATCAAGCGTTTGATGCATCGCCCCTCGCAAGATTAGCCAGCGGTTGCCGTCGCGTCCGGCGCGGAGTCGGAAAGCACCGGCTTGCCCGCGTCGGGCCCGCCGAACCAACCCTCGGTTTTCTGCATCCGGCGCATCCATTTTTCGATCTGCAAGGCGACGTTGGCCGACAGGTTGCGCATCTGCTCTTGTTTGGACTGGGTCAGGCCAGAGCCCACAGCGGTTTCCGCCGACAGGCTTTCCAGCGCGGTGATCTGCTCGGGCTCGGCGTTGAGCTTGGCTTGCGTCGCATCATCCCAGACGGTGACATTCACGATCAGCGCCGATTTCGGGCTGAGCACCAGCGGGATGCCGGGCTGCGCCAGCACGTAGCCTTCAACACTCACGCCAAGGTGATAGTACTGATCGCCGTCCTGTCGGCGAAACCGCTCTTCGAGCGCGCTGTCCACCGAAGCGATCCAATCCTCGGCGCTGGCCTCGCGCGACAGCGGCCCCATGACCATGTTCGGCGCCACCACCATCGCGTGCCCGAGCTTGAAATCGCCGATCGGCTCCGTCGGTTTGTCGAGGTCTGACTGGCCGTTGGCGCAGGCCGCAAGACCGCAGACAAGTGCAAGCGCGGGGAAAAGGCGTGTCAGGGGCATGTCACATCTCGCTGGGCAATCGGCGTTTTCTTCGCATAGCGCAACCGGCCCCTTGCGCGCAACGCCCCGCCCGGTGCACTGCGTCCTCGCGGCAACGCCTCTGCCCCGCCGCACAGGATTCCCCTTGCCCGCGCCGCCGCGCATGCCAGTTTGCCCGCCGTACCCAGCAGCCGAGACTTCGCCTTGCCCAGACTCCCCCGCCTTGTCGCCGCGCTTTTGTTTGCGCTGACCGCCGCCGCCTGTTCCGTTCCCGACCCGCAGGACCTGCCGCGCCCCGCGCAGCATGACGTCGCCGCGCTGGCGCAGGCGATCACCGACCTTGGCCCGCAGGTCGACCCCGACGAAGCGCGGCGCATGGCGCGCATCGCCTATGATTACCCCCTGCGTCTGGCCGTCGAGTATCAGGTCGAGGACAGGCCGATCATCCACAACATCAAGGTCAATCAGGGGCTGAAGCCACGCGGGCTGTGCTATCAATGGGCCGACGATCTTGAAGCCCGGCTGAGCGCCGAGGGTTTCCAGACGCTGGAGCTGCAGCGCGCCATCGCCAATTCCGAAAGCGCCATCCGGATCGAGCATAGCACCGTCATCGTCACCGCCCCCGGCGCCAGCCTGTATGACGGCATCGTGCTGGACCCTTGGCGCAATGGCGGCCTGTTGTTCTGGGACAAGGTACGCGACGATACGCGCTACCCGTGGCTGCCGCGCGAAGAGGTGTTCAAGCGCAAGCGCGCCCGCTTTGGCGAAGCGCGCGCGCAGTGATTCAGCGCAGAACGTGCACGCCGCATTTGGCGTGCCGCACCACCGTGGTCGCGGTCGAGCCGATGAGGATGTCGCTCATTCCCGGCCGGTGCGAGGCGATGACGATCATGTCGACCGCGTTTTCCTCGGCATAATCAAGGATGGTGCGCCCGGAGTGGCCTTCGACCACAACGCCGCGCGCATGGTCCAGCCGCGCCGCCAGCGCGTCCAGCTCGGCCTGCACCGCCTTGCGCGAACTGACCTGATAGTCCGGCGGCATGTAGCTGATGGCATAGCCCGGAATATGCTCCATCACATGCAGCAGGGTGATGGTCGAATCGTCATCTGCAAGGCGGCGGGCAACGGCCAGCGCGGCTTCGGCCTTGGCATCGCTGTCAAAGGCGATGGGCACGAGGATGGTCTTGTACATCTGGGGTCTCCTGTTCTCTCCATCCGCAGGGATGCCCTATTCCAGAAAAGACAGCATTGATCCAAATCACCCCGGGCGCGGCGATGGCCGACCACCTTTGCGCCACAATTGATGTCTAGAACCGGCTTCACTGACGCAGAACGCGCTGCATCCCGACTTGGAACAATTCGAAAAGAATGTTCGTAAACAAAAGGTTGAGATGACCGGCAGACGGGCCTTCGGACCCGGGCCGATGTAGCCAACGACAAGCGTTCAGGAGCACGAAAGATGCGTTATCTCATTGCCGAAACGAGCTGGAAGATGGTGAGCCTTGCCAAGGCGGTCTCGGATTGCGGAACCCTCGTGACGCATTGCGAGGCCGGCGACGCCATCGAGGATTTCCACAAGATCGGCGAACATGACCTTGTCGCCCTCGATGCCAGCCAGCTGCTGCGCGGCACCTCGCTGTGTCGCCTGCGCGAGCTGCACCCCGACACCCCCATCGTGCTGATCGCCCGCGACCCGGTGCCCGAGCAGATCGCGGCATGGCTGATGGCCGGGGCCGACACCGTCATCGACGAAGCCGCCGCGCTGCCCGAGATGATCGCCCAGATCGATTGCGTGGCGCGCCGGGCGCAGGGCATCGCCCGCCCGTTGCTGGAATGCGGCCCGCTGACCTTCGATCTCGAAGCGCGGCGCGTTCATCTGGGCGATGTCACCCTGTCGCTGTCGCCCAAGCTCTATGAGATTCTGGAATATCTGGTGCTGCGTCCGGGTCGGCTTGCGTCCCGAGAGGCGCTGCTCAGCCACGTCTATGGCTTTGAAAACGAACCGGCCCCGCGGGTGTTCGATGTCTACATGTGCAATCTGCGCTCGCATCTTTCGGGCATCGCCGGAACGGTCCGGATCGCGACCGTGCGCGGCGCGGGCTACCGGCTCGACGTGCAGGATCCATCGCGCTCGAACAACCCCCTCGCGGCCTGACCCGATCCCGCAGCCGCCGCACGGCCCTGCGTGCGGCAGCCCTTCGCGGGGGGCTCAGCCGTAGACCGCCACCACGTCATACATCACCGGCTCGAAGCTGCGGCACATCTCGTGGATGCGCCGGTTGCGTTCCCGCATCTCTGCGCTGCGCAACATGGCCTGGAAATCCTCGCGCCGCTGCCATTGCGAATAATTCGCGATCCGGGTCTGCGCGTCGTTCACATGCAGCCCCGCGCTGATGAACCCCGGCTGTTTCGAGATAAAGGCGGCATAGGCGTCCTGCAGCGCGTCGAGCAGATCATGACAGGTGCCGGGCGTGGTCTCGAAGGTGGTGATCACGGTCTGGCACCCGCTGGGGTGGGTGATGTCGGGCATTATGGCTCCTCCTCTTGCCACGCCAGTCTGGCACGGCGCGCGCGCGGCTCCAAATGCCGTGATCGGGCCGATGCGCAACAATCGGATGAAAGCTGGCGACCGGTTTCGCAAAAAAGGGCGCACGGCGACAGGGGCTCTGCTACGGTCGGGTAAAAATCGGCATAAAAATAACAAGCAGACGGACAGGCCATGAGCAGCAGCACCCTGACGATCGACGATTCCCTGCGCGAAGAAATCATCTTGCGCCCGGACATGATACTGGATGACCGCGACCTGATGCAGGCGCTGATCGCCGCCAATGAACGCGCGATGGGCGGCAATATCGTCGATCTGCGCGGCATCGCGATGGAACGGCTCGAAGCGCGGCTCGACCGGCTGGAAGACACCCACCGCGGCGTTATTGCGGCGGCCTATGAGAACCTTGCGGGCACCAACCAGATTCACCGCGCCGTGTTGCGGATGCTCGATCCGCTGGAATTCGAACCTTTCCTGCGCGATCTGGGCGGCGAAGTGGCCGACATCCTGCGGGTCGATCGCGTGCGCCTGCTGCTGGAATCGGCGCAAAACGACAGTGATCCGGCGATCCGGCGGCTGGGCGAGGTGCTGTCGGTGGCCGAGCCGGGGTTCATCGAAAGCTATGTTTCGGACGGTCGCGGCGCGCCCCGCCGCCCGGTGGTGCTGCGCCAGCTGGCCGAGGGCGACCCGGCGATCTTTGGCGATGCGGCGGCATGGGTGCGCTCCGAAGCCTGCCTGCGGCTTGATTTCGGCGCGGGCCGCCTGCCGGGGCTGCTGGTGCTTGGCTCGGAAGATCCGCATATGTTCACCCCGCAACAGGGCACCGATCTGCTGGCCTTTTTCGCCGGGGTGTTCGAGCGCGCCATGCGGCGCTGGCTGTCATGACGCTGATCATCACTCCGGCGGCGCGCGACGCGCTGGAGACATGGCTCGAACAGGCCCGCGCGCTCAAGGGCACGTCCGAGAACACCATCACCGCCTATCGCGCTGACGTGGTCGAATTCATCGCTTTCCTGACGGCGCATCATGCCGAGCCGCAGGGGTTGTCGCCGCTGGCGCAGGTGACGACACCGGACATGCGCGCCTTCATGGCGCATCTGCGCGGCACCGGTATCGGGCCGCGCTCGGCGGCGCGCAAGCTGTCGGCGGTCAAGACCTTTTACCGCTGGCTGGCCGAACGCGAAGGCTTCGAGCCGACGGCGGTGCTGCTGGCCCGCGCGCCGAAATTCCAGAAAAAGCTGCCCCGCCCGCTGGAGATCAAGGATGCGCGGGCGATGATCGACACCGTGCCGCTGCAATCGCAAAAGACATGGGTCGGCGCGCGCGATGCGGCGGTGGTGACGCTGCTATACGGCTGCGGGCTGCGGATCTCCGAGGCGCTGGGGCTGACCGGGCGCGACTGGCCGATGGGTGACAGCCTGCGCATCGTCGGCAAGGGCAACAAGGAACGCATCGTGCCGGTGCTGCCGGTGGCGCGGCGCGCGGTCGCGGCCTATCTCGAGATCGCGCCATGGGCCCTCGAGCCGGACAAGCCGCTGTTTCGCGGCGTCAAGGGCGGCGCGCTGAACCCGCGCATCGTGCAAAAGGCGACCGAGCGCACCCGGATGCAGCTCGGCCTGCCCGCCACTGCGACTCCCCATGCCATGCGCCACAGCTTTGCCACGCATCTGCTGTCGGCGGGCGGCGATCTGCGCGAGATTCAGGAATTGCTCGGCCATGCCTCGCTGTCAACAACACAGGCCTATACGGCGGTCGATCAGGTGCATCTGATGAAGGTCTACGAGGCGACGCATCCCAAGGCTGGCTGATGACCCCAATTCCCCGACTGCAATCATTGGACACCCCGCGACCGCGACAAACCGCAAATCTTTTGCAAAAGGAATTGCTCCGCCCTGAGCGCGCGCCTACCTTCCGCGCAAAGCAAGGAAGCCACCCATGAAACTGCTGAAATCCCCCGCCTCGCCCTTCGTCCGCAAGGTCATGGTGACATTGCACGAAACCGGTCAGCTTGACGAGGTCGAGCTGATCGACGTTGCCAACACCCCGCTGTCGCCCGACAGCGCCGTGGCCGCCGCCAACCCTGTCGGCAAGATCCCCGCGCTGATCCGCCACGATGCGCCGACGCTTTACGACAGCCGCGTCATCTGTCGCTTTCTCGACCAGCGCGCCAAGGCCGGGCTGTACCCGGACAAGCGCCTTTTCGACACGCTGACGCTAGAGGCGACCGCCGATGGCATGCTGGAAGCCGCCGTGCTGATCATCTACGAGGAACGCTTCCGCCCGCGCGAGCAGGTGTCGATGGACTGGATCGAGGGCCAGTGGCTCAAGGTCTCGCGGGCGCTGGACGCGCTGGAAACCCGCTGGATGAGCCATCTGGCCGGGCGGCTCGACATGGGGCAGATCGCCATCGGCTGCGCGCTTGGCTATCTTGATTTCCGCCATGACGCCCGCAAATGGCGCACCGGGCACGATTCGCTTGCCGCATGGTACAAAGGTTTCGCGCAGCGCCCGGCGATGATCGCCACCACGCCACACGGCTGAGCAGGGCTTGCAAGCGGGGCCAGCGGCCCCTATCCCGCCCCAATACGCCAGAGGAGGCCAGCCCATGCGGATGCGTGACACGTTCATCAAGCCAATGCACCCCGAAGGACGCAAGTTCGTCGCGATCTTCGCCGTCATATCGCTGATCCTGTTCCTGATCTGGGACCCGCTTGGCTGGATCGGCGTCGGGCTGACGGTCTGGTGCTATTACTTCTTTCGCGACCCCGAGCGGGTCACCCCCACCCGTCCCGGCCTTGTCATCAGCCCCGCCGATGGCGTGGTGTCGCTGATCGAACCGGCGATCCCGCCCGCCGAGCTTGGCATGCCCGCCGAGCCGCTGACCCGCGTGTCGGTGTTCATGTCTGTGTTCAACTGCCACGTGAACCGCTCGCCCGTCGAAGGCGAGCTGGTCACCATGGCCTATCGCCCCGGCAAATTCCTCAACGCCTCGCTCGACAAGGCCTCCGAGGATAACGAGCGCAACGCCCTGCGCATCCGCCTTGCCGACGGGCGCGAAATCGCCGTGGTGCAGATTGCGGGGCTCGTGGCGCGCCGCATCATGTGGTGGAAGAAGGACGGCGACTTCCTGCACCGGGGCGAACGCTTCGGGCTGATCCGCTTTGGCTCGCGGCTGGATGTCTACCTGCCGCACGGGGTCGAGCCGCTGGTGCGCATCGGCCAGACCATGTGCGCCGGGGAAACCGTGCTGGCGGATCTTGGATTGCGCGATGAATGAACCCCAAGCCACCGAAAAGCTGACGCTGATCCAGCTTCTGCCCAACATGCTGACGGTGATCGCCATTTGCGCCGGCATGACCGCCGTGCGCTTCGGGTTGCAGGGCAGTTACGAGATCGCGGTGCAGCTGATCCTGCTGGCCGCCGTGCTCGATGGCATGGATGGCCGCCTCGCCCGCGCGCTGAAATCGGAATCCGGCATGGGGGCAGAGCTCGACAGCCTCGCGGATTTCTTCAACTTCGGCGTCGCGCCGGGGATGTTGCTGTATAATTGGGCGCTCACCGACAGCCGCAGCTTTGGCTGGCTTGCGGTTCTGGCCTTTGCCGTCTGCGCCTGCGTCCGGCTTGCCCGCTTCAACGTGCAGCGCAAATCCGAAGACAAGGCGCATGACAATGCGTTTTTCACCGGGGTGCCCTCGCCCGCCGGGGCGCTGCTGGTGATGCTGCCGATGTACCTGTCTTTCGGGCTGGGCACCGGGCCGCTGCTGCCCGATGTCATTCTGGCGCTGTGGATGGTGATCTGCGGCCTGTCGATGATCAGCCGCTTTCCGACATGGTCGTTCAAGACCACCCGCATTCCGCGCAAAAGCGCCAAGTTCTTCCTTGTCGCGGTGGCACTGGCCGGGGCGGCGGCGGTAACCTATGCGTGGATCACGCTGGTGATCTTTTGCATCGCCTATATCGCGGCGGTGATCATCATGCTGCCGCGCGCACGACGCCGTATGGGCAAAGGAGCACCCGAGTGATGTCAGACGAAGACTGGGTCTACAACGAGACAACCGGCGAATGGGGCCCTGCCTCTGACGTCGCCGAAGCGCCGATGATCGAGGTCCGCGATGCCGCCGGAACGCTTCTGGCGGACGGCGATCAGGTGGTGCTGGTCAAGGATCTGAAGGTCAAGGGCGCGGGGCAGACGCTCAAGCAGGGAACGGTGATCCGGTCGATCCGGCTGACCGACAACCCCGATGAGATCGACTGCCGCCATGACGCCATCAAGGGCCTTGTGCTGCGCACTGAATTCGTCCGCAAGCGCTGAATTTCAAATGAAAAAGCGCCCCTCGCAGGGGGCGCTTTCAACATCGCCGGATGGCGTCAGAATTTCATGGTGATGCCGACGTTCAGCGCGTTGGTCTTGACGTCGACATTCAACGATCCGTCGCCATCAAGATCGGCCTCGTTGCTCGAATAGGTGAACTGGTATTCACCAAACGCGGCAAAGCGGTCGTTGATCGGATAGCTCACGCCCGCAGTCAGACGCATCGCCGGGCCGGTCAGCTGATAGCCATAGGTCTTGTCGCCGCTGGTGGTTTCCACATCGACATGCGGCACCGCGATACCAAGGCCACCGCCGACATAGGGCGTTGCCTTGCCCCATTGCATCGGCCAGCGTTTCATCGCGTTCACCGTGACGATGTTCAGACCATCGGTCAGTTCCATCCGCGAAAAGCCGATATCCTCGCGCTCGTCCTCGGGGGCGTAGACCTTGTCATGAGAGAATTCGAGCCCGAAGCCGAGGGTGTCGGTGGTCCACCACGTGCCGCGAATACCGTAGTAGATCGGCATCGAGAAGCTCTTGCCTTCCCAGCCGATCAGCTTGTCATAGCTCCCGCCCCCCGGATAATCGCCGGACACCCGGCTGTGCGGCGAGGTCTGGTAGCCGGTGTAGATCGAAAGTTCGAGGTCCTGCGCGGCGGATTGCGACGCAGCAAGGGCGGCCATGGAAACGGTCGCGGCGAGAATCAGTGTTTTCATGGAGACGCTCCGGGAGCTGTGAGGGCGGGGACAAGGGCACATAACCCCTACCCCCTCCGGGTTTCAATTGCGACACATGCGCACGAAAGGCGATCACAACTTCATGATCGCTTTACGGACACATTTCAGACCGCTAAACACGCTGACGGAAAGCCGTATCGGGACGCGGCTACCTAAGGGATTCCGGCCTTGGCCGGAACTGAGGATTGGAGAACACCCCGTGACACAAGCTGAAGATCACGAAGGCACTCGCAGAGACTTTCTGTACTACGCCACCGCCGGTGCCGGCGTCGTGGCAACCGGCGCCGCCGTCTGGCCGCTGGTGAACCAGATGAACCCGTCGGCGGACGTGCGCGCGCTCAGCACCATCCGGGTCGACGTGTCCGGTGTCGAAACCGGCACGCAGCTGACGGTGAAATGGCTCGGCAAGCCGGTGTTCATCCGCCGCCGCTCCGAGGCTGAAATCGAAGCCGCACAAGGCGTCGAGATGAGCGCGCTGGTCGATGCGCAGGCGCGGAATGCCAACGTGCCCGACGGATCGGACGCCACCGACGCCAACCGCACGCTGGACGAGGCCGGCGAATGGCTGGTGATGATGGGCGTGTGCACGCATCTTGGCTGCGTGCCCCTGGGCAACGCCGGCGATTTCACCGCTGGCGGCACGGGCGGCTGGTTCTGCCCCTGCCACGGCTCGCATTACGATACTTCGGGCCGCATCCGCAAAGGCCCGGCGCCGCAGAACCTTCCGGTTCCCGTCGCGGAATTCGTCGAAGAAACCACCATTCTTCTGGGATAAGGGAGGGGCGAATGTCCGGTATTCCGCACGACCATTACGAGCCGAAGACAAGCGGCGAACGCTGGCTGCACAAGCGGCTTCCGATTGTCGGTCTTCTTGTCGACACCATCATGATCCCCACGCCCAAGAACCTGAACTGGATGTGGATCTGGGGCATCATCCTGACCTTCTGTCTGGCGCTTCAGATCATCACCGGCATCGTGCTGGTGATGCATTACACGCCGCATGTGGACATGGCCTTTGCGTCGGTCGAACACATCATGCGCGACGTCAACGGCGGCTATATGCTGCGCTACCTGCATGCCAACGGCGCATCGCTGTTCTTTGTCGCGGTCTACCTGCACATCTTCCGCGGGCTGTATTACGGCAGCTACAAATCCCCGCGCGAGGTGACGTGGATCGTCGGGATGCTGATCTACCTGTGCATGATGGGCACCGCCTTCATGGGCTACGTGCTTCCCTGGGGGCAGATGTCCTTCTGGGGCGCGACGGTGATCACCGGCCTGTTCGGCGCCATCCCCTTTGTCGGCGAGGCGCTTCAGACATGGCTGCTCGGCGGGCCGGCGGTCGATAACGCCACGCTCAACCGCTTCTTCTCGCTGCACTATCTGCTGCCCTTTGTCATCGCCGCGCTGGTGGCGGTGCATATCTGGGCCTTCCACACCACCGGCAACAACAACCCCACCGGGGTCGAGGTGCGCCGCGGGTCCAAGGCCGAGGCTGAAAAGGACACGGTGCCGTTCTGGCCCTATTACGTCATCAAGGACGTGTTCGCGCTGGCGGTCATCCTCGCGGTGTTCTGGGCCATCGTCGGCTTCATGCCGAACTACCTCGGTCACCCGGACAACTACCTCGAAGCGAACCCGCTTTCGACGCCGGCGCATATCGTGCCCGAATGGTATTTCCTGCCGTTCTACGCGATCCTGCGCGCCTTCACATCGGAAGTCTGGGTGGTGCAGATCGCCAGCTTCGTCACCGGCGGCATCGTCGATGCCAAGTTCTTTGGTGTGCTGGCGATGTTCGGCGCGATCATTGCCATGGCGCTCGCGCCCTGGCTCGACACCTCGTCGGTGCGCTCGGGCAAGTACCGCCCGCAGTTCAAGTGGTGGTTCTGGCTTCTGGTGATCGACTTCATCGCGCTGATGTGGCTTGGCGCCATGCCCGCCGAAGAGCCCTATGCCAGCTTCTCGCTGATCGGTGCGGCCTACTGGTTCGGCTATTTCTTCGTGATCCTGCCGCTGCTGGGCGTGTTCGAAAAGCCGCTGCCGCAGCCCGCGACCATCGAAGAAGACTTCGAAAGCCATTACGGCAAGTCCTCGACCAAGACACCGGCCGAGTGAGAGAAAGGACAGAAATCATGTTCAGAAAACTTGCCCTTTCGTCCGCAGTGGTCCTCGGCCTTGCCGGCAGCGCCTTTGCTGCCGGAGAAGGCGGCCATGTCGAGGATTTCGACTTCTCGTTCGAAGGCCCCTTCGGCGCCTTCGATCAGGCCCAGCTTCAGCGCGGCTTGCAGGTCTTTACCGAGGTCTGCTCGGCCTGCCACGGTCTGCGCTACGTGCCCTTGCGCAGCCTCGGCGACGAGGGCGGCCCGCATTTCTCGGAAGACGAGGTCCGCGCCTACGCGGCGCAGAACTTCGAGATCTTCGACGCCGAGCTGGATGACTACCGCCCCGCGACCCCGACCGACCATTTCCCGGTCAATGACGGGGTAGGCGCACCTGACCTGTCGCTGATGGCAAAGGCGCGCGCCGGCTTTCATGGCCCCTATGGCACTGGCCTGAACCAGCTGTTCAAAGGCATGGGCGGGGCGGAATACATCGCGTCTATCCTCACCGGCTACACGGGCGAGGAAAAGGTCGAAGCGGGCACCACCTTCTACGAGAACACCGCCTTCTCGACCGGATGGATCGCCATGGCCCCACCGCTTATGGGCGAAGACGTGGAATATGCCGACGGCCATTCCAACGCGCTGGACCACGAGGCGCAGGACGTCGCGGCCTTCCTGATGTGGGCAGCAGAGCCGAAGATGATGGCGCGCAAGCAGGCAGGCTTTACCGGGGTGATCTTCCTCGTGATCCTCGCCTCGCTGCTGTACCTGACCAACAAGCGTCTCTGGCGTCCGATCAAACACAAGCTCTGAGTTCACGTGAAACAAGATGCCCTGCCGCGCGGCGGCGGGGCATGACCTGAAGCTGGCGCGCGCGCCGCGCCAGTTTGCCCCTCAGCATTTTCGCTGGTGCGACGCTGTGACGGCCTGCCAGCGTTCAGCCACAACAGCCCTCCTCGACAGCCCTGCCGCCACTGACGTGCTGTCCCGGCACGCCCGTCACCGGATCGCCCCACGATCCAAGCGCCAATGTCGATGCGGCTGGCATTCCTGCAAAACCTGTCGCGCCAGCCCCACCTGCATCACGCGGCGGGCCGCCCGCGCCGTGCCACCGCGTTTACCGGCCCAGATAGGCGCGCAGCGCGTCGGGCGGATCGGCGAACAGGTGCTGCGTGTCCATGGGTGGCTGCGCGGCGCCCTCCGCCACCAGCACCGTTTCCTGCGCAAATCCCAGCGCATCGCCCGGATCGTGGCTGACCAGCAGCACCAGCGCGCCCAGCTCTTGTGCCACGTCGCGCACCAGCGCCAGCATCTCGGACTTGAGCGCCGGGCCAAGCGCCGCGAACGGCTCGTCGAGCGCGATCACCGGCCGCGCCTGAAGCAGCACCCGCGCCAGCGCCGCGCGGCTTTGCTGACCGCCCGACAAGGCGCCCGGCTTGCGCCCGCTCATGCCGTCGAGCCCGACGCGGGCCAGCGCCGTCTCGATGGCATCGCGCTCGGCCTGCCGCAGCCTGCCACCATCTGGGCGCAGGGCCAGCCCAAGATTGCGCAGCAGATCGAGATGCGGGAACAGGTTGTTTTCCTGAAACAGCATCGCCACCGGTCTCTTGTTCGGCGGCGCGGCAGTGATGTCCTGCCCCTGCCACAGCACCCGCCCCGATACCGGTGCGAGAAACCCGGCCACGAGGTCAAGCAGGGTCGATTTGCCCGCCCCCGACGGCCCGACAATCGCCACGCGCCGCCCCTGTGGCAGGGTGAAATCGGCCCCGATGGAGAAATCGCCCGTCTGGTAGCGCAGCGCCTCAAGCGTCAACATTCACCCGCCCTCCCCTGTCAAAGATCCAGAACGCCCCGAAGCTGAGCACGAGCAGCAACAGCGCCGCCCCCGAGGCCGCCTCCATCCGGTAGGCCCCCATCAACCGATAGACCTGCAACGGCAGCGTTGCCCGGTCCGGGTCGGCGAACAGCGCGATCACCCCGAGATCGCCCATCGACAGCGCCGCCGTCAGCCCCGCCGCAAAACCCAGCGGGCGGCGCAGCCGGGGCAGCAGGACCAGCCGCAGCCACGCCAGCGGCGTCAGCCCCAGCGCCTGCGACAGGCGCGCATAGTCATGACGCACCGCCTCGGCCTCGGGGCGCAGGATGCGCAGCGCAAACGGCAGCGAGACCAGCGCGTTGACCAGCACCGTCACCGGCAAGGCAACCGACAACGGGTTCACAAAGGGCCGCACGATCAGGAACAGGCCGGTGCCCAGCACCAGAGGCGACAGCGCGATGCCCAGAATCCCGATCATCTCGCCGCGCCGTGTTGCCAGTGGCAGCGCCCAACCGATGCACAGCACGGTCGAGGCCAGCGCCACGGCAATCGAATTGCCCGCCGCCTGCCACGTCCCCGCCCCCAGCAACGCCAGTCCCGGAAGCCCTTTCAGAACCACCATCCCAAGCGGCAGCATCAGGAAAAGCGCCGCCAGTGCCAGCCACGCCGCATCCAGCACCGCGCTTCCGTCCCAGCGCTGCTGCGCCCGGTCGAGGCCAGCGCCAAAGCCCGCCCCGGTGCCCAGCTTCAGCGCCACCAGCCCGGCACATAGCGCCAGCACCAGCTGGATCACCGACAGCAGCGCCGCCCGCCCCAGATCGAAATCAAAGCGCACAGCCTGATAGATCGCCAGCTCGACCGTGGTGGCCCGCGGCCCGCCGCCAAGCGCCAGCGCGACGGCAAAGCTCGACAGGCAGATCACGAAAATCACCGCAAAGGCGCCGGGAACGATGCGCAGCAGCATCGGCCATTCAAGGGTGCGGAACATCGCCATCGGTGTCAGCCCCAGCGAGGCCGCCAGCCGAAAGCGTTCTGACGGGATCGCCAGCCACGCCTGAAGCAATAGCCGCACCGCCAAGGGCAGATTGTAAAACACATGCGCCACCAGAACACCTTGCAGCCCGTAAATCTTTACGCTCGGCAGGCCAAGCAGTCCAAGGCCATCGTTCAGCACGCCGCTGCGGCCAAACACCGACAGCAGGCCCAGCACCGCCACGATCACCGGCAGGATGAACGGCGCGCCCATCAACGCCACCAGCGCGCCGCGCCCGCGAAACCGGCGCCGCGCCAGCGCCCGCGCCACCGGGATCGCCAGCAGCACGCTCAGCCCCGCCGACAGCAGCGCCTGCATCAGGGTGAACCGGACCGCCAGCCAGTCGGCGGGGCCGGGCGCGCCGAGGCCTTCGGCCCGCCAGAGCACCGCCGCCACCGGACCAAGGGTCAGCCCCGCCACGGCAAGCCCGGCAACAACGGCGGGGCCCCGCCCCTGCCAGATCGTCAACGCCAGCCCTTACTGCGACAGCGCCGCGCGCCAGGCCTCGATGGCCTTGTCACGCAGATCGGCAGCTTCGTCCTCGGAATAGAACAGCACCGTCTCGGGGATCTGCAATTCCTTGAACCCTTCGGGCCATTTCTCCTGCGGCAGCGCCGCCGGGAACGACCAGTCGCCGGTGGCGATCATCGTCTGAAACGGTTCCGACAGGACGAATTGCATGAAGTCATCGGCCAGTTCGGGCTGATCGGTACTGGCGATCTTTGCCGCGAGCTGCACCATGAAGTAATGCCCCTCGGGGAAGATCGCCGCCTTCTTGGTGCGATCCCCTTCGGCGATGATGTGATAGGCCGGGCTGGCGACGTAGCTCATCACCATGTCGGCCTCGCCATCGGTGAACAGGCCATAGCTTTCCGACCACGTCTTGGTAGAGGTCAGGATCTTGGGCGCAAGCTTGCCCCAAGCTTCTTGCGCGCGATCGCCAAACACCTTTTCGACCCAAAGCACTGTCGCCAGCCCGGAGATCGAGCTGCGCGGATCCTGAATCACGATGCTGATGTCGTCATCCGCCTCCAGCAGCGCCTCAAAGCTTTCGGGCGGGTTCGGCAGGCGCGTTGTGTCGTAGATAAAGGCCGTGGCGCTGTAATCATAGGGCAGGAAAATGTCATCCTCCCACGCCACCGGCAGCGTCAGCGGCGACAGATCGACCCCGTGCGGCGCGAACAAGCCGCTTTCGCGCGCCTTCTTCGTCACGTCGCTGTTCAGCCCCATGACCACATCGGCCTCGGTGCGCCCGCCCTCGAGCAGCAGGCGTGGCATCAGATCGCCGGGCGAGAATTGCAGATCGCAGCCGCAGGTCTCTTCGAACATCTCTTCGATCTTCGGGCCGGGGCCCCATTCCGAGGCGATGTAATCCGCCGCGTAAACCGTCAGGACAGGGGTGTCCGCCAGCGCGCCGCTGGCCAGAACGCATCCCGCTGCAAAGGTGATGGCCGTTTTCATGGCATCCTCCATTCTTGCGGCGAGAGGGCAAGACTGGGCTATCCCGGTGATCTGGGTGCCGTCACCTTCCCTCCGCCGGTGTTAACCGGGTCAGGTTCAACGGGTTCGCATTGCGCATCTCAGCCCTCTCAGGCACCCCGAGGTGGGCTGACTCGTAGCGGCGCGTAAGGCCTCTGGCAAGGGGATTTCCCTTGAGACGCGGGCGCGGCTGCCCTAACAGAACCCGTCAGCAGAGGAGCCCGCCATGAGCCTGAACAGTTTCGGCCACCTGTTTCGCGTCACCACTTGGGGCGAAAGCCATGGCCCCGCGCTTGGGGCGACCGTCGATGGCTGCCCGCCGGGCGTTGCCATTGATGAGGCGATGCTTCAGCTCTGGCTCGATCGGCGCAAACCGGGGCAGAACAAGTATACCACGCAGCGGCGCGAACCGGATGCGGTGAAGATCCTGTCGGGCGTGTTCGAAGGTCAGACCACCGGCACCCCGGTGCAGCTGATGATCGAAAACACCGACCAGCGGTCGAAGGATTACGGCGAGATTGCCGAGAAATTCCGCCCCGGTCACGCCGACATCACCTATTGGCAGAAATACGGTATCCGCGATTATCGCGGCGGCGGGCGGTCTTCGGCGCGCGAAACGGCGGCGCGGGTTGCCGCTGGTGGGCTGGCGCGGGCCGCGCTGGACATGCTGGCGCCGGGGATCGAGATCACCGGCTACATGGTGCAGATGGGCCCGCGCGCCATCGACCGGGCGCGGTTCGATCTGGCGCAGGTGGGCGAAAACCCGTTCTGGTGCCCCGATGCCCAGACCGCTCAGGACTGGGCGGGTGACCTTGATGCGCTGCGCAAGTCGGGCGACAGTATCGGCGCGGTGATCGAGGTGGTGGCCCGCGGCGTCCCCGCCGGGCTGGGCGCGCCGATCTATGGCAAGCTCGATACCGATCTTGCGGCGGCGATGATGTCGATAAACGCGGTGAAAGCGGTCGAAATCGGCGATGGCATGGCCGCTGCCCTGCTGCGCGGGTCGGACAATGCCGACGAGATCTCGATGGGGCCAGACGGGCCGGTCTATAACTCGAACCATGCCGGCGGCATCCTTGGCGGTATTTCCACCGGACAGGAGGTCGTGCTGCGCTTTGCCGTCAAACCGACCTCGTCGATCCTCACCACCCGCAAGACGATCACCAAGTCGGGCGAAGATACCGAGATCATCACCAAGGGGCGCCACGATCCCTGCGTCGGCATTCGCGCCGTGCCGGTGGGCGAGGCGATGATGGCCTGTGTCCTGCTTGACCATCTGCTGCTGCATCGCGGGCAAATCGGCGAAAACCGCGGCAAGATCGGCTGACCGTAACCGCGATGGTCCGGCGCGCCCCCGGATCATCGCGCGGCTCGATCAAGAGAGCACTTCAGCGCGCGGGCGCTTGGCTCGGTCGTCCGCCCAGATCAGACCGACGCCCGCGCCCGCTGCACGGCGAGAATGCCAACGGTGACAATCGCCACGCCGATTGCATCCCACAAGCTCATGGATTCGCCCAGCAGCAGCGCCGCCAGCCCGACCCCGAACACCGGGTTGAGAAAATGGAAGGTCGCGGCCTGTGTCGCGCCGATGCGGTTCACCAGCAGCATCCACATGAAGGTCGCCGCGACGCCCGGCACCAGCACCGTATAGGAAAAGGCCACGCCAAGCTGCCACGACCAGTCGATGGCAAAGGTCTCGAACGCCAGTGCCAGCGGCCACAACAGCGCGCTGCCAACCAGCATCTGAAGCCCCACGATCATCATCACGTTGCCCCCGCCCGACGCCCCCCGAACCGACAGCGTTGCCAGCGCCAGCGACAGCACCCCGCCGATGCACAGCGCAATGCCCAGCGGGTCCGCGCCGCCCGACAGCCTCGCCCCCATGATGATCGCCACGCCCAGCACCCCGGCCATCAGCCCCGCATAGCCGATGGGTTTCATCCGCTCGCCCAGCCACAGCCAGCTTGCCAACGCCACAATCAGCGGCATCGCCGACGCGATGATCGAGGCCAGCGACGCCTGCACCGTCTGCATCGCAACGAAGTTCAGCCCAAGGTACAGCGCGTTCTGGCAGATGCCGAAGATGATCGTCGCGCGCCATTGCGGCCGCGTCAGCCGCCATGTCTGCCCCAAGGCAAGCGCGATGACGATGGCGATCACCCCCGAGACGAGAAACCGCAGCGCCAGCGCCCCCATCGGCGGCGCGGCCAGCACGATGACCCGCGCCGACGTAAAGGCCGAGGACCACATGACCGCAAAGGCCAGCCCCATCATGATCGCGCGCAGGTCCATCGAATATCTCCGTTTGTGTGCCACTGAACGCGGTTCGCGGGCAGGGTCAAGCGGAAGGCAGGAATAGTTGGCCTTGCAGGCAGGGGCGGCACGGGCTGGGGAGTGTCCCGCCTGCGCCTGAACAGGTGCCGCGGGCGGGGCCGCGCAGCAAAAAAAGGCCCCACCCGTGCAGGCACAGGCGGGGCCAGTGGCGCCCGATGTGCGGGCGCTGGCGGTGTCTGGTTGTTGTTCTTGAAACCTTAGTGCGGGCGCTCGGCCATCTCGGCACGGATCTGCTGGCGCAGAACGTCGATGGGCACCTGCTTGCCATCCTTGCGGAAATGCCAATAGGTCCAGCCGTTGCACGAGGGCGCACCTTCGAGATGCGCGCCGACCTGATGGATCGAGCCACGCACATCGTCGCCGATCAGCGTACCATCGGCCCGCACCTTGGCGACCTTTCCCGAGGGCGAGACCAGCATTTCGCCGGGGCGCAGCATCCCGCGTTCGACCAGCTGGCCGAAAGGAACGCGCGGCTCGGCGCGCTTGGCCCGGGTCACTTCCAGCGCCGAGCGGTCAAACGGGCGAATGTCGGCGATGCGGCGCATCGCCACCTCGCGGTAGGCCGCCTCGCGCTCGATGCCGATAAAATCGCGGCCCAGCATCTTGGCGACAGCGCCGGTGGTGCCAGTGCCAAAAAACGGGTCAAGCACCACGTCGCCGGGGTTGGTCGATCCCACCAGCACCCGATGCAGCAGGCTCATCGGCTTTTGCGTCGGATGCGCCTTGTCGCCGTTGCCATCCTTCAGCCGCTCGCCGCCGTTGCAGATCGGCAGAACCCAGTCCGAGCGCATCTGGATGCCCTCGTTCAGGGCCTTCAGCGCCTCGTAGTTGAAAGTGTACTTGGCACCCTCGGATTTCGACGCCCAGATCATCGTCTCGTGGGCGTTGGTGAACCGCTTGCCACGAAAATTCGGCATCGGGTTGGCCTTGCGCCAGATCACGTCATTCAGGATCCAGTAGCCCGCATCCTGCAGCGCGGCCCCGACCCGGAAGATGTTGTGATACGATCCGATCACCCAGAGCGCCCCGTTGGGCTTGAGCAGCCGCTTGGCGGCGGTCAGCCATTCACGGGTGAACTTGTCGTAGACCGCAAAGCTGGAAAACTGGTCCCAATGGTCATCGACCGCATCGACGCGGCTGTTGTCCGGCCGGTGCAGATCGCCCTTCAGCTGAAGGTTATAAGGCGGGTCCGCAAAGATCAGGTCGACCGACTCTGCCGGCAGACTGTTCATCCGCTCGATGCAATCCCCATCGAGGATCGTGTTCACCGGGAGCACTGTCGTCCCCTTTGACTTGGTCATCGCGTTCATCTCTGCCTCTGCCGCTCTGGTGCGTTCTCGCACTCTGTGGCTGGGGACAGTTTTGATTCAAACACGAATCAGCGTCAATTTGTTTTTTGAATCAGTCACTTGTGGTTTCGCCTTGCCACAATATGTTGTGGATAGGTCGAAAGGACCGCCTATGGTGTGGGGTGACACCTAGATTTTCCAGCGCTGCCTTGTGGTTTTTCGACCCGTAGCCGGCGTTGGTTTCCCATCCGTAACCGGGATGTTGTTGCGCCAAAGCCCGCATGTGACGATCTCGCCACGTTTTCGCAACGATGGATGCCGCCGCGATGCTCAGCGAACGCCCGTCCCCGCCAATGATCGAGGTCGCCTTGCACGGGAGCTGCGGCGGCAGAAACCGCCCGTCGATCAACGCGTGATCGGGACGGTTCGGCAGGTTGGTCAGCGCCCGGTGCATCGCCAGCAGGCTAGCCTGAAGGATATTGATCTCGTCGATCTCTTCGACCGACGCCCAGCCGATGCCGACCTCGGCGCATTCGGTCAGCCATGCGGCGCGTTGGGCGCGGCGCTTGTGGCTCATCTTCTTGCTGTCGTTCATTCCCGGCGGGATGCAGTCCGGGTGCAACACCACGGCAGCGGCCACGACAGGGCCGGCCAGCGGCCCGCGACCGACCTCGTCGACACCCGCCACCCGCCTGCCCTTTGCCCAGAAGGGCGCCTCAAAAGAATCGTCTGGCCAGTCCATCCGCGAGAGATCTTGCAAAGACAGACCAGACGCAAGCCTTACCCCGGCGGCGGAGAGCCAATCGCTGCCGACAGGCGCCCATGCACCGGCAGGTTCACCGGCGACGAAGAGCGCATCACCGCTGGCAAGACAGGCGATGACAGCGCCAAAACCCGCTGGAGCGGCGGGGCTCGCCGCCCCCTCCCCGGATCAACAGAGCCGCCGGTTTCGAGTTTACCCAGCCGTGATCCTGAAACGAAAACAGGGGAGCCCGAAGGCTCCCCTGTCGATGACGAATGGTCATCACTCCTGCAAGGCAGGGGTGATTACATCATGCCGCCCATGCCGCCCATGTCGGGCATGCCGCCACCTGCGGGCGCGCCTTCCTTGGCGGGCTTGTCAGCCACCATGGCTTCGGTGGTGATCAGCAGGCCAGCGATCGAGGCTGCATCTTCCAGCGCGGTACGAACGACCTTTGCGGGGTCGATCACGCCGAAGGAGAACATGTCGCCATATTCGTCGGTCTGGGCGTTGTAGCCGAACTTGAGGTCCGAAGATTCACGCACCTTGCCAGCAACGACCGAACCGTCGACGCCCGCGTTCTGGGCGATCTGACGCAGCGGTGCCTCGAGCGCCTTGCGCACGATGGTGATACCGGCGTTCTGGTCGCTGTTGTCGCCCGTCAGGCCGTCAAGCGCCTTGGCGCCCTGCACGAGGGCAACGCCGCCGCCGACCACGATGCCTTCCTGAACGGCCGCGCGGGTCGCGTTCAGGGCGTCATCAACGCGGTCCTTGCGCTCTTTGACTTCCACTTCGGTCATGCCGCCAACGCGGATGACGGCAACGCCGCCTGCCAGCTTGGCAACACGTTCCTGCAGCTTCTCACGGTCGTAGTCGCTGGTGGTCTCTTCGATCTGGGTGCGGATCTGGCCAACGCGGGCTTCGATCTCGGCTTTTTCACCCGCGCCGTCGACGACGGTGGTGGTGTCCTTGGTGATCGAGACCTTCTTGGCGGTGCCAAGCATGTCCATGGTCACGTTCTCGAGCTTCATGCCGAGATCTTCCGAGATCACCTGGCCGCCGGTCAGGATCGCGATGTCCTGCAGCATGGCCTTGCGACGGTCGCCAAAGCCCGGAGCCTTGACGGCTGCGATCTTGAGGCCGCCACGCAGCTTGTTGACCACGAGGGTCGCCAGCGCTTCGCCTTCGACGTCTTCTGCGATGATCAGCAGCGGCTTTTGCGACTGGATCACCTGCTCGAGCAGCGGAACCATCGGCTGAAGCGACGACAGCTTCTTCTCGTGCAGCAGGATCATGCAGTCGTCGAGATCTGCAATCATCTTGTCGGCGTTGGTCACGAAGTAGGGCGACAGGTAGCCACGGTCGAACTGCATGCCTTCGACAACATCGGTCTCGGTCTCGAGGCCCTTGTTCTCTTCGACGGTGATGACACCCTCGTTGCCGACCTTCTGCATCGCGTCCGCGATCTGACGACCGATTTCAGCTTCGCCGTTGGCGGAGATGGTGCCGACCTGAGCGACTTCGCTCGAGTCGTTGACCGGGCGGGACGCGGCCTTGATGGCCTCGACAACCTTGGACGTGGCAAGGTCGATGCCGCGCTTGAGGTCCATCGGGTTCATGCCCGCTGCGACCGACTTCATGCCTTCCTTGACGATGGCCTGAGCCAGCACGGTGGCGGTGGTGGTGCCGTCGCCCGCTTCGTCGTTGGTGCGGGAAGCGACTTCCTTCACCATCTGTGCGCCCATGTTCTCGAACTTGTCCTCAAGCTCGATCTCTTTGGCGACCGACACACCGTCCTTGGTGATGCGCGGGGCACCGAACGACTTGTCGAGAACAACGTTGCGGCCTTTCGGGCCGAGGGTCACCTTCACCGCGTCGGCGAGGATGTTGACGCCGCGCAGCATACGCGTGCGGGCATCGGTGTCGAATTTAACGTCCTTGGCAGCCATGTTAGCTCTCCTGGATCTGAATTACGGTTGAGGAAGTCGGAGCGGCGCTTACGCGGCCTCGGTCACGCCGAGGATGTCCGATTCCTTCATGATGAGCAGCTCTTCGCCATCGATCGACACTTCGGTGCCCGACCACTTGCCAAAGAGGATCTTGTCGCCGGCCTTGACGGCCATCTCGATCAGCTCACCGCTGTCTTTGCGCGCGCCATCGCCACATGCGACGACGAGGCCCTCTGCGGGCTTTTCCTTGGCGCTATCGGGGATGATCAGACCGCCCTTGGTCTTTTCGTCACTTTCGACGCGGCGAACCAGCACGCGGTCATGAAGCGGTTTGAAAGCCATCTTCGAGTCTCCATTCGCTCAAAGTTATGTATCTGTACGGCCCCGGAAGGGCCGTTAGCACTCAGCCCAGCCGAGTGCTAACGACGCATAGCTAGGCACCGATCCGAGTCGTGTCAACAGGGGGTTGCGCAATTTTCGCGCCATCCTGCCCGGCCGGCGGCGCACCCACGCCACTGAGCTAAGCATGATCGGGCGGCGTGAAAAGGGGGCGCGCGGGAATGCGCCGAAACTTGTGGGTCGCCCCATGGTCAAGCGGCGCGATCCGTGCTTGGTATACCAGAAGCGAACCTCCCCTCACCTTGCGAGCCCACCCCATGCCGATCCATCCCGCCGCCGCCGTCGCGGTTCCGCACGACCCCGCCCGCAAGGCGCCCGAAAACCTCAAGGGCATCGTGCTGATCACCCTCGGCTTCATCTGTTTCGGAGCGACCGATGCGCTAGCCAAGCTGCTGACATCCGAGCTGCCGCCGCTTCAGGTGGTGTGGCTGCGCCAGACCGGGCTTTTCCTTGGGGTGATGGTGATGATTGCCATCCGCGGAACGCATCTGCTGCGCACGCGCCATCCGGTGGTGCAGATCGGGCGCGGCGTGCTGGCGACCGGATCGGCGACCTTCTTCATCCTCGCCATAAGCAAGGTGCCGCTGGCCGATGCCACGGCGGTGACCTTCATCGCGCCGTTCCTCGTGACAGCGGTGGGCGCGCTGTTCCTGCGCGAACCCGTCGGCCCGCGCCGCTGGGCCGCCGTGGCGGTCGGCTTTGTCGGAATGCTGATCGTGATCCGGCCCGGCGCGGGGGTGTTTCACCCGGCGATCTTCATCGTCATTGCCGCGGCGACCTGCTTTGCCATGCGGCAGGTGCTCTCGCGCGTGTTGTCGGGCGAAGACAGCATCGCCACCACGGTTGCCTATACCTCGATCACCTCGACCCTGCTGCTGACGCTGCCGGTGCCGTTCATCTGGGAAACCCCGGCGCATGGCTGGGTCTGGATGGTGGTTCCCGCCATGGCGCTGGCCGCTGGCGCCGGAGAGATCTTCATCGTCCGCGCGCTGGATGTGGCGCAGGCTGTGGTGGTCGCCCCGCTGCAATACAGCATGATCATCTGGAGCACGCTTTACGGTTTCATCCTGTTCGCCGATCTGCCCGACGGCTTCACGCTGCTGGGCTGCGCGGTAATCGTCGCCTCAGGGCTGTACACGCTGAACCGCGAACGCATCGTGGCGCGCCAGCAACGTCGGCAGGCTCAGGCCGAGGCAAAGAACGAGGCCGAGGCAGCCGCCCGCATGGAAGAGCTCTAGCCTACCAGCTGTCGCCCCAATGGATCAGCCCGTCGCGCCCCGTGTCGGTCAGGGCGTAGACCCCCTTGGACACCTTGTCGAACCAACCGTAATGGTTGTCGCGCATCAGCGTGGTGGCGGGCTTGACACCAGCCCCCCTCGCCACGTCCTGCCCCCGGCTCGGGCCGTGTTCGGCAAGATAGGCGGCGCAGCGCAGCGCATCCTGCCGGTAGCCGGTGACGATGCCATGCCGGGTCGCGCCGCCCTCGTTGGGATCGCCGCTGATCCGCTGAAACGCCCGCAACAGCCGCGCTGCCTTGGCCTTGCTCTTGCGCGGCGCATAGGGGCCGGGGTCGCATTGCACCTCGGCCCGCCCGTCCCGGACCGTGATGAACCCAAGCCCAAGGCGTCGACACAGCGCCAGATTGTCCTTGAGCCCCCGCCGCGCCGAGCGCCCCTCGGGCTTTGGCACCGCGATATAGACCGCATCGCTCAGCGACAGGCGCGCCACCGCCTGATGAAACAGCGCCAGCGAGATCCGCAGCTTCAGCTCGACGATCACCGGCGGCTCGTCGCCACGGATCGCCACCAGATCGGCGGCGCCGACCTCGCCCTTCACCTCGTAGCCCTGCGCCACCAGCAATGCCTTCACCGGCGCGTATAGCTGAGATTCCCGTTCCATCGCCCGGACCCTAAGCAGCCGCCATTGCCGCTGTCCATCCCTTGCCATAGCCTGCGCCGTGCAACCGCTGAAAGCTCGCCCCATGCATCGCAGTATTCTCGCCTTTCTGCTGCTCGGCAGCGCCGCCCACGCCCAATGTCAGGGCGAGGATCTGCGCCTGACGCTGACCGCCGCAGAGCGCGCCGACCTTGACGCGCGCATCGCCGACATGCCTTACGCACAGGGCAACCGCTGGCGCGCCGAGAAAGACGGCGAGGTGATCCACCTTGTCGGCACCATGCACCTGTCGGACCCGCGGCTGGATGCGCCGGCCGAACGGCTGCGCACCGTCATGCAGGGCGCGGGCGCGCTGCTGCTTGAAATGCCCGCGCAAGAGCAGACCAAGCTGACAGCGGCGCTGGGGCAGGACCCGGCGCTGATCCTGCTCGATGGCACGACCCTGCCCGAGTTGATGGACGAGGACGATTGGCAAAGCCTGTCCGCCGCCGCCAAGGCACATGGGCTTCCGGCGGTGATGGTGGCGCGGATGCGCCCTTGGTATCTGTCGATGCTGCTCGCCCTGCCCGCCTGCGCCAAGGCGCAGATGACCCAGCAAGACGGGCTGGATGTCCGGCTGGAAGCGCAGGCCGGTGAATACGGCGTGCCCAGCGTGGCGCTGGAACCCTTCGACACCACCTTTGCCATCTTCAACGCCGAGCCGCTGGACGATCAGCTTGAGATGATCGGCATGACGCTGGCCCAGCAGGAAGACGGCGCCAGCGGTTTTGCCACCACCATCGCCGCCTATTTCGACGAGACCGCCGCCGAGATGTGGCAGCTCTCGGCCATCCTCGCCGCGCGCAGCCCGCTTTACACGGCTCAGCAGGCATCCAAGGCGATCGAACAGACCTCCGCCGCGCTGCTGGATCAGCGCAACCACGACTGGATTCCGGTGATCCTTGCCGAGGCGGAAAAGCGCGCCGCCCCGATCGTCGCCGCCTTTGGCGCGGCGCATCTGCCCGGCAAGAACGGCGTGCTGCAACTGCTCGCGGATGACGGCTGGACCCTCACCCGCGAAGCCTTTTAGGCCGCTAGCCCGCGCCCTTTCAAAAGCGCCTCGACCCCCGGCATCCGCCCCCGAAAGGCGGTGTAGAGCTCTTGCGCATCGACCGAGCCGCCCTTGGACAGGATGAATTCCTCAAGCCGCGCCGCAATCGCCGGATCAAACGCCCCACCAGCCTCTTCGAAGGCGGCAAAGGCGTCGGCGTCCATCACTTCGGACCACATGTAGCTGTAATAGCCCGAGCTGTAGCCATCGCCGGAAAACACATGGGCGAAATGCGGTGTGGCATGGCGCATGGTGATCGCCTGCGGCATGCCCATCCCGGCAAGGATCTCGGCCTGTTTCGCCATCGGATCGGCAGGCGCCGGGCCGTTGTGGAATTCCAGATCCACCATCGCCGAGGCAACATATTCCACCGTCTGGAACCCCATGTCGAAGGTCGCGGCGGCCAGTACCTTGTCAAGCAGCGCCTTGGGCATCGGCTCGCCGCTGTCCGCATGGGTGGCAAATTCCGCGAGCACCTCGGGCACCTCAAGCCAGTGCTCATACAGCTGGCTTGGCAGCTCGACGAAATCACGCGCCACCGACGTGCCCGACACCGAGCCGAACTCGACATCCGACAGCATCTGATGCAGCGCATGACCGAACTCGTGGAACAGCGTGCGCGCATCGTCATAGGACAACAGCGCCGGCTTGCCCTTGGGCGGCTTGGCGAAATTGCACACGTTGATGACCACCGGGCTCAGCACCTTGGGCCGCTTGGCCTGGCTGCGCATCGCCGAACACCACGCCCCCGACCGCTTGGACGCCCGCGCAAAATAATCGGCGATGAACACCGCGATATGCTTGCCGTCCTTCGTCACCTCCCACGCCCGGCAATCGGGGTGATACAGCGCAATGTCGAGCGGCTTGAACGCCAGCCCGAACAGGCGGGTCGAACAGGTGAACGCCGCCTCGATCATCCGCTCGAGCTGCAGATAGGGCTTCAACTCGGCCTCATCGAGATCATGCAGCGCGCGCCGCCGTTTTTGCGAATAATAGCGCCAGTCCCACGGCTGGAAGGCATCGTTGATGCCATCGTCGCGCAGCATCTGTTCCATTTCGGCGGCGTCCCTCAGCGCCTGCGCCTTGGCCGGCTCCCAGACCGCCATCAGCAACTCGCGCACGCGCTCCGGCGTTCCGGCCATCTCGGTTTCCAGCTTGTAGGCCGCGAAATCGTCATAGCCGAGCAGCTTCGCCCGCGTCTCGCGCAGCGCGAGGATCTCGGCGGCAATGCCCCGGTTGTCACTGTCACCACCATTGGCCCCGCGCGCGGCCCAGGCCTCGAACGCCTTGCGCCGCAGATCCCGCCGGGGCGAGAATTGCAGGAACGGCACGATCAACGAGCGCGACAGCGTAACCACCGGCCCGTCCTGCCCCAGTGCTTCGCCAGCAGAGCGCGCCGCATCCACCACGAAGCCCGGCAGCCCCTCAAGATCGGCCTCGGCCAGTGGCATGAACCACGCCGCCTCGTCCTTCAGCAGGTTCTGGGTGAACTCGGTGCCCAGCACAGCAAGGCGCGATTTCACTTCCTTCATTTGCTCCGCCTCGGCCCCGTCCAGCGCCGCGCCCGAGCGCACAAAGCCGCGATGCGTCAGGTACAATACCCGCATCTCTTCCTCGCTCAGCCCCAGCGCGTCGCGCCGCTCCCACAGATCCGCGATCCGCGCAAACAGCGCCTTGTTGTTCGAGATCGCCGAAGAATGCGCCGACAATTTCGGCGAGAATTCCCGCTGAAGCGCTTGGCGCTGATCGTTGCTGTCGGCGCCAGAAACGGAAAAGAACACCGACAGCACCTTGTCGAGCGCCTCTCCCGCGCCCTCCATCGCCTCGATGGTATTGGTAAATGTCGCGGGCTCAGGGCTCGATGCGATCGCCTCGACCTCGGCCAGATGCGCCGCCAGCGCCTCGTCAAAGGCGGGCCGGAAATCCTCGTCGGAAATGGCATCGAAAGGGGCGACCCCGAATGGCGTCTCCCAGTCGGCAAGCAGCGGATTGGTCATGCATCAGACTCCTTTTCCCAGAAGCTAAGCTCCACGCGCGCCCCCCGCAATCCCGCGCCCCATCTTCTTCTGGCCTGAAATATCCCGGGGGTGTGGGGGCTGGCCCCCACCTTGTGCTGCGGTGGGGGCTGGGCGCCACCTGTCGCTGCGTGCAGGAGCTGGCCCGGCTACTCCGCGCCGCCCGGCCGGTCGCGCAAATGCCGCTCCAGCCGGCGCAAACCCAAGGATAGCGACACCGTCATGGTCAGATACACCAGCGCCACCACGTTATAGGTCTCGAAATAGCGGAAATTCCCCGCCGCCGTGACCTTTCCCAGTTGCGTCACGTCCAGCACCCCCAGCACCGACACCAGCGAGCTGTCTTTGACCATCGCCACGAAATCATTGCCCAACGGCGGCAGGATCGTGCGGATCGCCTGCGGCAACATCACCAGCCGAAAGCGCTGCCAGCCCGACAGCCCCAGCGCCTGCGCCGCCTCGATCTGCCCCTCGTCGACCGACAGGAACCCGGCCCGGAATACCTCTGCGACAAAGGCGGAATAGCCCAGCGTCAGCGCCATGATGGCCCGCCAGATCAACGGGAAATCCCGCGTGCGTGCAGGCTCCAGTCCCAGCGTTCCAGCAACCCAGTTCCACCCCGCGACCAAGGCCGGGGCCATCACAAAGGCCACGTACAACAGCAACACCAGCATCGGCACGCCGCGCAGGATCTCGGTATAGAACCGCGCCAGTTGCCGCAGCAGGCGGAGCCGCGACAGCGACATCAGCGCCACGCCCATGCCCAGCACCGAGGCCAGCGCAAACGCCACCAGCGTCACGAACACCGTGACCTGAACGCCCCGCGCCAGCGTCATCAGGACCCGCGCCTGCAGCTCGTCGGCCAGCACCGCGCCATACCCCGCCAGCCCCAGCAGGCAGACGGCGACCAGCCACCACGGGAAATCGCCGTCCTTCAAGCGATCACTCGCCCATCTTGTAATCGAGGAACCACTGGGTGTTCAGCGCATCCAGCGTGCCATCGGCCTTCATCGCGGCAATCGCCGCGTTCACCGGCGCCGTCAGATCCGAGCCCTTGGGAAAGATAAAGCCGAAATCCTCGGCCCCAAGCGTCTCTCCGACGATCTTCAGCGCCCCGTCCGACGCCGCGACATAGCCCCGCCCCGCCGTGCCGTCGGTCAGCATCAGATCGACATCGCCCGTCCTCAGGGCCTGCACCCCGGCGCCGAAGGTCTCGAACAGCCTGATGCGCGGGTTGGCCTCGTCGCCATCCAACACGTCATAGACCCCGACATAGAACGGCGTGGTTCCCGGCTGCGCTGCCATCAGCAGATCGTCATCGGCGGCAAAGCCCGCCGCATCGCTGAAACGCGCCTCGTCGCCGCGCACCAGCATCACCATTTCCGAGCGCATGTAGGCATCCGAAAAATCGACCATTTCGGCGCGATCCTCGCGGATTGTGATGCCGGTCATGCCGATGTCGTACTGACCCTCGGAGACCGCCGGGATCATCGCATCCCAGCTGATGGTCTCGTAACTGACCGCCATGTTCAGGCGCTCCGCGATTTCGGCCATAGCATCGTATTCCCAGCCGATGGCCGCACCGCTGGCGGGGTCGATGAATTGCAGCGGAGGATAGGCGTTTTCCACGGTCACAACGACCTCGCGCCCGCCAAGATCGGGCAGATCCTGCGCCAGCGCGGGCGAGGCAAGCAAAAGGGCGGCGGCTAGAAGCTGTTTCATGTCTGGGATTCCCGGTGAGGTCCGCGTCAGAGTACCCGCCACCGCACGCCGGGTGCAAGATCAGCCGCCGCAGGTGGCGCAGCCCGTCCGGCGCTTGAGCGCGATCTTGCGGGTCTCGCCCCAGAGCGCGTCATAGATCAACATCTCGCCCAGCAGCGGCTGGCCCGCGCCCGCGATCAGCTTGACCGCCTCGACCGCCATCATCGCCCCGATCACCCCCGGCAGCGGGCCCAGCACGCCTGCCTCGGCGCAGCTTGGGGCCAGCCCGGCGGCAGGCGCTTCGGGAAAGATGCAGCGATAGCACGGCGCCCCGCGCGCGGGCGCAAACACCGAAATCTGCCCTTCCCACTGGCTGAGCGCCCCGGAAATCAGCGGCTTGCCCATCGCCACCGCGGCGTCGTTGGCAAGATAGCGCGTGGCGAAATTGTCGGTGCCGTCAAGGATCAGATCATAATCGGCAAACAGCGCCTCTGCCGTCTCCGCATCGAGCCTGCGATGATAGGGTCGGACGGTCACGAACGGGTTCAGCGCCTCCATCGCCGCCTGCGCCGAGAACACCTTGGGCATGCCGATGCGCGCATCGGAGTGGATGATCTGCCGCTGCAGGTTGGAATTCTCGACCGTATCGCCGTCGATCACGCCGATGGTCCCGACGCCGGCCGCCGCCAGATATTGCAGCGCCGGCGCACCAAGCCCGCCTGCGCCGATCACCAGCACACGGGCCTCGCGCAGGGCCTTCTGCCCTGGCCCGCCCAGCTCGCGCAGCATGATGTGGCGCGCGTAGCGGTCCAGCTCGGCGGCAGAAAAGCTCCCGGGCCGCTCGGGCGAGGCCGCCTGCACCGCCGCCCGCGCCCTCAGCCGCCGCAAGACCAGCGCATAGCCCGCGCCAAGCGCGCCAAAGCCGCCAAGGATCAGCCATGGCGCAACGCTGCCCCCGGTCTGCGCCCGGATCGGATGACCGTCGGGCAACACCAGATGGGTCAGCAGCAACACAAGATACAGCCCGGCCAGCAACACCAGCCGCGCCTTGCGCGACGCACCCATCAGATGCCCCAGCCCCCAGATCCCCGCAACGATGACGATCAGCGCCAGCATCAGCATCAGGCCCCCGTGGATCCGAACCCGCCGCTGCCGCGCGCGGTGTCGGACAGCCTCTCGACCTCGACCACCTCGGGCAGCGCGATGCGCTCGATCACCAGCTGCGCCACCCGCGCGCCGTGCTCGACCACGTAGGGCGCCGGGCCATTGTTCACCAGCACCACGTGCAGCTCGCCGCGGTAATCCATATCGACGATCCCCGCCGCGGTATCGACGCAATGGCGCACCGCAAGGCCAGAGCGCGGCCCGATCCGCCCATAGGTCTCGGGCGGCAGCGCCACCGAAATCCCCAGCGGCACCATCGCCCGCGCCCCCGGCTCGATCACCGCGCCGGCTTCGGCAAAGGCCGAGCGCGGCGCGTCGTTCTCGTCGCGCAGGCAGGCGGACAGGTCATATCCCGCAGCGCCGGGCGTGGCCCGCGCCGGTAGTACGGCGGTGGGGCAAAGTTTGCGGATCTCGAGCATGAACGTCTCCTTTGATCACGATTGATGCCGGTCCGCGGCCCGGCAGGCAAGTCAGATCCGACCGCGCAGCGCCGCGGCCATCAACCCTGCCCTGCGGCGGAATTCCGAAAGCTGCAAGGCGCCTGCAGCAACCCGGCCCGGCTCGCGCGCTGCCTGCCGCAGCAATGGACCAGCCTGCCAGCAGGCCAGCAATGCCGGGTTTCGCACCCCCGAGGCGCGCACCCGTGCCAGCCGTTCAAGCCCGCCGCGCGCCAGCGCCGCCACCGCGTCAAGGCGGCCATCGACCAACGGCACCCTGCCCTGCGCTTCCAGATCGGGCACCGCCCGCAGGAATTGCGCCAGCCCCGATGCATAGCCTGCATCCAGCGCCACCTGCTCGGGCAGCCCACCAAGCGCACGCCCTGCGGCAAGCACCAGATGCCCCGAGGTTTCCTCGATATAGCGGGTGAAATGCGCCGCATCCTCGAAGGCGTCCTTGTAGATGTCCCAGCGCCGCGCGCCGACCAGTCGATCCAGCAGCGCCGCGCCCTCTGCGTCCAGAACACCGGCCAGCGGCGTGACCACCTCGTGGCGGCGTACGGTGCCGCCCTCGCGGATCTCCTCCAGCGCATCGCGCCACCATTGCAGACGCATTTCGGCGATCATCGTCTCTTGCGTGACCCATGGCGCGCGCGCGACCTCGAGATTGAAGGCGTACAGCGGGAACAGCACCGCCCGCGCCGGGGCAGGCGCAGCCATGGCGGCGGCAAAGCGATCCGGATCGCCGCGCTCGACCAGCCCGGCGCAGGCAGTCAGGTCGTCGTCAAACTGCATGGCCGCGCATGCCCATCAAGCCCCCTCGCCGCAATCACGGATCAGCTTCCAGCGCACCGAATCCAGCAGCGCCTCGAACGAGGCATCGACGATGTTTGCACTGACGCCAACCGTCTGCCAGCGCCGCCCTCGCCCGTCCTGACTGTCGATGATCACCCGGGTGACCGCCTCGGTGCCGCCCTGCGTGATCCGCACCTTGAAATCCACCAGTCGCATGTCGTCGATGATCGACTGATAGCGCCCGAGATCCTTGGCCAGCGCCTTGGACAGCGCATTCACTGGCCCGCGGTCAAAGCCCTCGTTGTCGAGACTGTCCGATACCGACAGCTTCTTCTCGCCGTCGACCTTCACCACCACAACGGCTTCGGAGAGAGACACCATCCGGTCGTACTTGTTCTTGCGCCGCTCGATGGTGACGCGGTAGCGCTTGACCTCGAAATAGCTCGGCAGCCGCCCGAGGATCTCGCGCGCCAGCAGCTCGAAAGACGCCTGCGCGGTGTCATAAGTATAGCCCTGCGCCTCGCGCGCCTTGATCTCGTCAAGGATGCGGGCCAGCGCCGGATCGCCCGGCGCAACCTCCAGCCCCGCCTCGGCCAACCGGCGGCGCAGATTCGATTGCCCCGCCTGGTTCGACATCGGAATAACGCGGCGATTGCCGACCGTGGCAGGATCGACATGCTCGTAGGTCGTCGGGTCCTTGAGGATCGCGCTCGCGTGCAGCCCGGCCTTGTGGGCAAAGGCCGAAGAGCCGACATAGGGCGCCTGCCGCATCGGCACCCGGTTGAGCACCTCGTCCAGCATCCGGCTGGTCTGGGTCAACGCCTCAAGCGCATCGCGGCTGACATTGATGTCGTAGCGACTGGCATAAGGCTCCTTGAGCAGCAAGGTCGGGATCAGCGAGGTCAGGTTGGCATTGCCGCAGCGTTCGCCCAGCCCGTTGAGCGTGCCCTGCACCTGCCGCACCCCGGCATCGACAGCGGCCAGCGAACAGGCGACGGCGTTCTCGGTGTCGTTATGGGTGTGGATGCCGAGCCGCTCGCCGGGGATGCCGCCCGCGATCACCTCGGCCACGATCCGATAGATCTCATACGGCAGCGTACCGCCATTGGTGTCGCACAGCACGATCCAGCGCGCCCCCGCCTCGAGCGCCGCGTGCAGACACTCCAGCGCGTAGGGCGCATTCGCCTTCCAGCCGTCAAAGAAATGCTCGGCGTCAAACAACGCCTCGCGCCCCTGCGCCACGATATGCGCAACCGAGGCCCGGATATTCGCGACATTCTCCGAAAGCTCGATGCCAAGCGCGGCGGTCACATGGAAATCATGCGTCTTGCCAACCAGACAGACCGCCGGCGTCCCGGCATTCAGAACCGCCGACAGCACATCGTCATTTTCAGCCGAGCGCCCGGCTCGCTTGGTCATCCCAAAGGCCGTCATCACGGCGCGGCTCGCCGGAGCCTCCTCGAAAAAGGCACTGTCCGTGGGGTTCGCCCCCGGCCAGCCGCCCTCGATATAATCGACGCCAAGCGCATCCAGCGCCTCGGCAATGCGCAGTTTCTCGGCGGTGGAAAACTGCACCCCCTGCGTCTGCTGCCCGTCACGCAGAGTGGTGTCGTAGAGGTAGAGCTTTTCGGCCATCACAGCCCCTCCAGCTTCGCCGGATCGAAACCGGAGCCCGGCACCAGCTCGACGCCCGCCTTGGACATGCGCACCTCGACACCTGCGGCGATGAGGACTTGTTTCAGGCGGTCGACTTCCGAGAAATCCTTGGATTGCATGGCGTCGGCGCGTACTGAGGAAAGGCGGTCGGCATGGGCCGACAGGTCCACGGACAGTTCAGCCCAGTTCCCGAGTGCGGGTTCAAGCAGGCCAAGAAGCTGCGCAGATGCTACAAATTTACTTGCGTTTTCAAACCACTCTGCGCCGACATCTTCGACAGCGGGAGTCTCGAATGGGGCGGACGCCCGGCCATGCGCCATGGTGTAGAGCGCTTGACCGAGATGTGAGAGGTGGTTCAAAGCACCCGCCGTGTTCAGATCATCGGCAAGCAATTTGAGGACTTCCTCATAGGGCTCGCTCGGCGCAATCCCCTTGAACAACCCTCTCCAGCGATGAAGGGTCTTTTGAGCCTGAGCCGCCCTCTCCGCCGTCCAGTCCATCGGCTTGCGATAATGCGTCGACAGGAACGCAAAGCGGATCACCTCGCCCGGGATGCCCTGATCCAGCAGGTCACGCACGGTGAAGAAATTGCCGAGAGACTTCGACATCTTCTTGCCTTCGACCTGAAGCATTTCATTGTGCAGCCAGACATTCGCCATGACCTGCGTATGGTTGGCGCAGCAACTCTGGGCGATCTCGTTTTCGTGGTGCGGAAAGGCCAAGTCGTTGCCGCCGCCGTGAATGTCGAAGACATGCGGCCGCAGCTTCGCCTCTTCCGACAGCCGATCTTGCTCGAGCGGCCTCCGCCACAGCAGATCATCCGCCATCGCCGAGCATTCGATATGCCAGCCCGGCCGCCCGCGCCCCCAAGGGCTGTCCCATCCGGGCAGATCCTCCGAAGACGGCTTCCACAACACGAAATCCATCGGATCGCGCTTGTAGGGCGCTACCTCGACCCGCGCCCCGGCGATCATGTCATCGACCGACCGCCCCGACAGCGCGCCATATTTCTCATAGCTCGACACGGAAAACAGCACATGCCCGTCGGCGGCATAGGCATGGCCGCTGTCGATCAGCCCCTCGATCATGGCGATCATCTGCGGGATGTACTGCGTCGCGCGCGGCATGTGATCAGGCTCAAGCACCCCGAGCGCCGCCATGTCATCGAGATACCATTGCGTCGTGCGCGCGGTGATCGCCGAAATCGGCTCGCCGGTCTGCGCGGCCCGCGCGTTGATCTTGTCATCCACATCGGTGAAGTTGCGCACATAGGTGACATGATCAGCGCCGTAGACATGCCGCATCAGCCGCACAAGCATGTCGAACACGATCGCCGCCCGTGCATTGCCCATATGGGCGCGATCATAGACGGTCGGCCCGCAGACGTAGATGCGCACGTTCATGGGATCGATGGGAGAGAACAACTCCTTCGCCCGGGTGCGGGTATTGGTCAGGAAGATATCCATGGCGCGCTCCTTCGCACGGAAGATCGCGGCGGGGGTATCAACTTCGGAGCCCGAAGGAAATAGATGACCGTCCCGCCACAGGTCGGGCGGACCCGACAGGTGTCAGCAGGGAATGCAGCAGGTAATGAATGCGCATCTGATCATGCCGCGTTGCCTAGCAGCGAAACCACCCGATGTCGAGCGCCGAGGGGGCGCTGCCCCCGCGCTTCGCGCCCCCCGGGATATTTGAGGCCAGAAGAAACCCAGGCGCCGCGCCCAATCTTCTTCTGGCAAAAAATATCCCCGCCGGAGGCAGGCCGTTCGTTGTCGCCGGGCGCAGGTCAGCGGCGTGGGCGCCAGTGGGTTGGCACGATGATCAGCGCCCCGATCGAGCTGGCGATCGCGTTGAGGCCCGGCGAGCCGAAACCGATCCCGAACATCAGCCGCACGAAATAGGCAAGAAATGCGCCGCCGATACAAATGATGATGCTTTGCAGGATTCCATTGCGGGTAAAGCCGGTACGTTCGGATGCGTAGCCGACGATGCCTGCGATCACGACCGTACCGATCATCACCGGGAACATCAGTTCACCCCCAGCTTGCTGCCGCGCCTTATGGCCATGCCGCGCAGAAAGGTCTCGGCATCCTGCGCGCCCTTGCCGGCCCGCTGTGCGCGGGTGATCCTCAGCGCTCCGGTTCCGCAGGCGAGCGTGAAGGCATCATCGAGGGCCTCGCCCGGAACACCTGCACCGTCGGCCGGGCGAGCCCCGAGCAGCTTGATGCGCTCATTTCCAAACATGGTCCACGCGCCCGGGAACGGGGACAGGCCGCGGATCTGGCGCGAGATATCCTCTGCCGGGCGAGTCCAGTCGATGGCCGCCTCGGATTTGTCGATCTTGCTGGCGTAGGTCACACCGTCTTCGGGTTGCGGCGTGGGCCTGAGGGTGTTCAGCGCATCTAGCGCCTCGGTGATCAGTGTCGCGCCAAGTGCCGAAAGCCGGTCGTGCAGTTCGCCGGTGGTGTCTTCGGCGCCGATCGGAATGCTCTTGCGCATCAGCACAGGGCCGGTGTCGAGCCCGGCTTCCATCTGCATAATGCAGATGCCGGTTTGCGCATCGCCAGCCATGATGGCGCGGTGGATCGGCGCAGCCCCGCGCCAGCGGGGCAGCAGCGAGGCGTGGATATTGAGGCAGCCCTTCGACGGTGCGTCCAGCACCGCCTGCGGCAGGATCAACCCGTAGGCGACCACCACCGCCACATCCGCATTCAGCGCCGCAAACCGGGCCTGTTCTTCGGCGGATTTCAGGCTGACCGGGTGTCGGACTGTCAGACCCAGCGCCTCGGCGCGGGCATGCACCGGCGTCGGCCGGTCCTTTTTGCCGCGCCCGGCAGGGCGGGGCGGCTGACAGTAGACGGCAGCGATCTCGTGCCCGGCCTCGATCAGCGCATCCAGCACCGGCACCGAAAACTCGGGGGTTCCCATGAAGATCACGCGCATCCTGTCCATCCTCTTGCAGCCCTCCCCCCCGAGATAGAGGCTTGGGCGCAAGGATGCCAGACGCCTAGCGCTCTTTCACATAGGGTTCGCCGCCAGCGCGGGGCGGGATCGCCTTGCCGACAAACCCCGCGAGGATGATCACCGTCAGAATATAGGGCAGCGCGTCCATCACCTGTACCGGGATGGTGATGCCGCCAAGATGGATGTTCTGATAACGCAGCGCCACCGCCTGCAGCAGCCCGAACAGCAGGCAGGCCCAGAGCGCATAAACCGGCCGCCACTTGGCAAAGATCAGTGCCGCCAGTGCGATATAGCCGCGCCCCGCCGTCATTTCGCGCACGAACCCCGCCTGAAGCCCGGTGGCAAGATAGGCCCCCGCCAGCCCGCAGAGCACGCCGCAGATCAGCACCGCCGCATAGCGCATCCCGGTGACCGAGACGCCTGCCGTATCGACCGCCTCGGGCGATTCGCCCACCGCGCGCAGGCGCAGGCCAAAGCGGGTGCGGAACAGGATCCACCAGCTCAGCGGCACCATCGCGAAGGCGACGTAAACAAGGATGCTGTGCCCCGAGATCAGCTCGGCGTAGATCGGGCCAAGCACCGGAACCCCTGACAACGCCTCGGCGAATGGCAGGGTGATCGGATCGAACCGTCCCGCACCGATCAGCGACGGCGTGCGCCCGCCCTGCCCGAACAGATCCTGCGCGATCAGCACCGTCAGGCCGGAGGCAAGGAAGTTGATCGCCACGCCGGAAATCAGCTGGTTGCCCCGGAAGGTGATCGAGGCCAAGCCGTGAATGAGGCTCATCAGCACCGACGCGACGACCCCCGCCAGCAGGCCCAGCCAGACCGACCCGGTGAGTGCCGCCACCGCCGCCGAGGCGAAGGCCGCGGCCAGCATCTTGCCTTCGAGCCCGATATCCACCACGCCCGAGCGTTCGGAAAACAGCCCCGCAAGGCAGGCCAGCAGCAGCGGCGTGGCCAGCCGCACGGTGGAATCCAGCACCTGAAGCAGCGTCGCAAGATCCATCAGGCGTCCTTTCTGCGGGCGGCGAAAAGCTTTTCAAGCGGCATCCGCACCATGTTGTCGAGCGCCCCGGTGAACAGGATCACCAGCGCCTGAATCACGGTGATCAGCTCGCGCGGGATCGATGTCCAGAGCGCCAGCTCGGCCCCGCCCTGATAGAGAAATCCGAACAACAGCGCCGCAAGGAAGATGCCGATCGGGTGCGAGCGCCCCATCAGCGCCACGGCAATGCCGATGAACCCCGCGCCCTCGGTGGCGTTCATCACCAGCCGTTCCGCCTCGCCCATGGTGGTGTTCAGCGCCATCAGCCCGGCCAGCCCGCCCGAGATCAGCATCGCCACCACGGTGATGCGCACCGGCGAGATGCCGGCATATTTCGCCGCCGTTTCCGAATGGCCAAAGGCGCGGATCTCGTAGCCCAGCCGGGTGCGCCACATCAGCAGCCAGAAGGCGACGCAGGCCAGCACCGCAAGGAAGAAGGTGACATTGGCGGGCGACCCCCGGAACAGTGGGTTGTCCGCTGTTGCGAACATGTCCTGAAAGGTCGGCAGATGGGTCGCTTCGGGAAAATTCGCGGTCGCCGGGTCCATCGCACCCACCGGGCGCAGAAGGTTGACCAGCACATAGTTCAGCACGGCGGCAGCGATGAAGTTGAACATGATCGTGGTGATCACGATATGGCTGCCGCGTTTCGCCTGCAAATACGCAGGGATCAGCGCCCAGAGCGCGCCAAAGGCCCCTGCGGCCAAGGCAGCCACCAGCAACGCCAGCGACCAATGCGGGAACGGGATGTAGAGACAGACCAGCGCCACCCCGAGCCCGCCCAACATCGCCTGCCCCTCGCCGCCGATGTTGAACATTCTGGCGTGAAAGGCGATGGCGACGCAGAGCCCGGTGAAGATGAAATTCGTGGTGTAATACAGCGTATAGCCCCAGCCTGACGAGCGCATCAGCGCGCCTTCGATCATCAGGCTCAGCGCATCCAGAGGCGACTCCCCAATGGCAAGGATCACCAGTGCTGACAGAATCGCTGCCAGAAGAATCGAAATCAGGGGCACAAGCACCGTATCGGCCCAGGCCGGCATCTTATCCATGGTTTGCCTTCCGGTTTCGGTGGGGCGCGCCCTGCGGGCGCGATGGCCTCCGGCGGGGATATTTAGGGCCAGAAGAATTCAGGGCGCGGCGCCCGAGGCCTCTTCTGGCATAAAATATCCCGGGGGAGCCGAAGGCGGGGGCGGAGCCCCCTGCGGCCTCGGCCAGGCGCGCGGCGAGCGGGGTTGCCGTGCCGGAGCGGGGCCGGGAAAAATAGGCGGTCATCTGCGCTGCCCCCGTGCCTCGGGCAGCGGATCGCGGGATCGCGGCTCGGTCACGCCTGCCATTAGCAGCCCCAGTTCGCGCTGGTCAGTTTCCGAGGCAAGCCGCTCGCCCATAATCTCGCCGTCGAACATCACCGCGATGCGGTCGGACAGTGCGAATATCTCGTCCAGTTCAACCGACACCAGCAAGATCGCCTTGCCAGCATCGCGCAGGCGGATGATTTCCTTGTGAATGAATTCAATCGCTCCGATATCCACGCCCCGCGTCGGCTGGCCGATCAGCAGAACGTCGGGGTCGCGTTCGATCTCGCGGGCAAGCACGATCTTCTGCTGATTGCCGCCAGAGAAATTGCGCGCGGCAAGGCCCGGATGTGGCGGGCGCACATCGTAGCGCAGCATCTTGTCCTCGGCTTCGGAGCGGATGGCGGCGTTGTTCATCAGCGGCCCGGTCTGGTATTTCGGATCGCGGTGATAGCCGAACGCGATGTTCTCCCACGCGGCATAAGCCATGATCAGACCTTCGGTCTGGCGGTCCTCGGGGACATGGGCGATGCCCGCTGCGCGCCGCGCCGCGCCGTCCGACCCTGTGCCGCTCAGCGGCAGCGGCGTGCCATTCACCATGACGCTGCCGGTGGCCTGCGCACAACCGCCCAGCACCTCGAGCAATTCCGATTGCCCGTTGCCTGCCACTCCGGCGATGCCCAGCACCTCGCCCGCGCGCACCGTCAGCGACACGCCCTTGAGCCGCTCAACGCCATGAGCGTCGGTATGGCGAAGATCCTGAACCTCTAGGATCGGCTTGCCGGCTTTCGCGGGCGCCTTGTCGACGCGCAGCAACACCTTGCGGCCCACCATCAGCTCGGCCAGCTGTTCGGGCGAGGTCTCTGCCGTCTTGACCGTCGCTGTCATCTCGCCGCGCCGCATCACCGAGACGGTGTCGGTGATTTCCATGATCTCGCGCAGCTTGTGGGTGATCAGGATGATGGTCTTGCCCTGCGCCCGCAGCCCGTCGAGGATGCGGAACAAATGGTCGGCCTCGGCCGGGGTCAGCACGCCGGTCGGCTCGTCAAGGATCAGGATATCCGCCTGCCGGTACAGCGCCTTGAGGATCTCGACCCGCTGCTGATGCCCGACGCTGAGGTTTTCGATCAGCTGGTCGGGATCGACGTTCATCTCGTAATCCTGGGACAGCTGCTTGAGCACACCGCGCGCCCGCGCCAGCGATGGGCGCAGCATCGGGCCATCCTCGGCCCCGAGAATCACGTTTTCCAGAACGGTGAAATTCTGCACCAGCTTGAAATGCTGGAAGACCATGCCGATGCCCGCCGCGATGGCGTCTTGGCTGCCATTGATCTCGGTCTTGCGGCCCGAGATGAACACCTCGCCCGCGTCGGCCTTGTAAAACCCATACAGGATCGACATCAGCGTCGATTTTCCCGCGCCGTTTTCACCGATGATGCCGTGGATTGTCCCGGGCATCACGCGAATCGAGATATCCTTGTTGGCCTGAACCGGGCCGAAGGCCTTGGAGATGCCTTTCAGTTCGATGGCAGCGGCCTGAGAGGGGGCCTTGGTCATGTCGGACACGCCTGTCGGAGAGGGAAAAGGAGGCCGCGTACACGGCCCCCTTCGTAATCACAAGATCAGAAGCTCAGCGCCGGGCAGCTGTCATCCGAGGAATAGTCGTGAACCACGATCTCGCCCGCGATGATCTGTTCGCGCGCCGCATCGACAGCGGCCTTCATCTCGCCCGATACCAGCGGCGCGTTGTTGTCATCCAGCGCATAGCCAACGCCATTTTCGGCAAGGCTGAGCATCATGACGCCGGTTTGCAGATCGGCGCCCTGCGTCATCGCATCGTTGACGGCGACATCGACGCGCTTGAGCATCGAGGTCAGCACCTTGCCGGGATAAAGATGGTTCTGGTTGCTGTCGACGCCGATCGACAGGATGTCCTCGTCGGCGGCGGTCTGCAGCACGCCAAGCCCAGTGCCCCCGGCAGCGGCATAGATCACGTCGGCGCCCTGACCGATCTGCGCCTTGGCCAACTCCGATCCTTTCACCGGGTCGTTCCACGCGGCGGGGGTGGTGCCGGTCATGTTGCTGATGACCTTGGCGTCGGGATTGACCGCCAGCGCGCCCTGCGCGTAGCCGCAGGCGAACTTGCGGATCAGCGGGATATCCATGCCGCCGATGAAACCGACCGTGCCCGTTTCCGACGCCATCGCCGCCATCATGCCCACAAGGTACGATCCCTGATGCTCGGCAAACAGCACGGAGAGCACGTTGGGATGTTCGGCCGGATCGACATAGCCGTCGATGGTGACGAACTTGGTGTCGGGATAATCCGCCGCGACCGACGCGATCGGCGAGGACATCGAGAAGCCGGTGGTCACGACGGGGTTGAACCCGGCCTCGGCAAAGCGGCGCAGGGCCTGTTCGCGCTGCGCTTCGGACTGAAGTTCGATGTCCTTGTAGCTGCCCCCGGTTGCCTCGGCAAAGGCCTCGGCCCCCATGAAGGCGGCCTCGTTGAACGATTTGTCGAACTTACCGCCGAGGTCGTAAATCAGCGCCGGGTCGGCCAGCGCGGCACCCGCCGTCAGGGCCAGCGCGGCGCTGGCGCCGAGAAACTTGTTGAAAAGACTCATGTCGTGCTCCCAGGTGTGGTGGCGGGCGGTCGCGCGCCCTGCTCTTTTCCTGATCCATGCAGATCGTGCCCGATCAAAGCTTTGGCACCGGGACGGGTCAACCGCTTTCTTTCACGGCTGACGCCGGGTCTTTCCGCACACGTGATGGACGTCAGGTCAACGCCTTCGACATGAGCAGGGCATCGGTCCGCCCTCCGCCCGGCTTTGCGTAGTAATCGCGGCGGCGTCCGGTCTGCGCATAGCCCTGCGCCAGATAGAAGGCACAGGCCGGCGCATTCGACGCCGCCACCTCGAGAAACACCTGAACCGCGCCGCGCTGTCGCGCCTGCGCCTCAAAAGCCGCAAGTACGGCGCGCCCCTGCCCGGCGCGCTGCTGCGCGGGGTCGGTGGCAAGCGCAAGGATCTCGGCCTCGTCCACGATCACCCGACCCAGCACAAACGCCCCGCCCCCGCAGGCCAACACGCTCGTCGGATGAGCGAGGCTGGCGGCAAAATCGGCCTCGGCCCAGGGGTGCATGTAGATGTAGGCGCGGGCGCTGATCGCCGCCAGCTCTGCCGCCGTCACGTCAGAATCGTCGGCGGTGCGTCGCGGGCCGGCGCCGCATCGGCCGGGCGCAGATACAGCGGCGCAGGGCGGGCGCCGGGGACCTTGACCGACGCCAGCCGGGCGATGCGGACCGCAAGCTCTGCTGGTTCGGGCGGCAAGGTCGCGCCGTTCAGCGTTTCCATCGCCACGGTGCGGATCTGCCCCACCTGCCCTTCGACATGGTAAAGCCCTTGCGGCGCGGGCACCGCCGCCGCCCCCTGCGCATCCATGCGGATCGCCTCGAAGGTGGTGACGCCAAGCGCCGGAATCCCCAGCGACAGCGCCAGCCCGCGCGCCGCCGCAACAGCGATGCGGATGCCGGTGAAATTTCCCGGCCCGGTGCCAACGCCGATCCGGGTCAGGTCGGGCCAGCCGACGCCCTGCGCCGCCAGCAGCTCTTCGAGCATCGGCATCAGCCGTTCGGCCTGACCGCGCGACATGTCTTCGGAATGGCGCGCGATCACGACGCCGTCTTTCAGCAAAGCGGCCGCGCAGTGCGCGGCCGAGCTGTCGAACCCAAGGGTTAGGGTCACTGGATCAAACCGCGACCGGGCGCACCTCGGACACCTCCGGGATGTAATGGCGCAGCAAGTTCTCGATGCCCATCTTCAGCGTCAGCGTCGACGACGGGCAGCCCGCGCAGGCCCCCTGCATATGCAGGTAGACCACGCCCCGATCGAAGCCGTGGAAGGTGATGTCGCCGCCATCCTGTGCCACTGCCGGGCGCACGCGCGTGTCGAGCAACTCTTTAATCTGAGTCACGATTTCAGCATCTTCGCCATCGAAAGCCGCATGACCAGACGCGCCACCCTCGCCCTTCATCACCGGATCGCCCGACTGGAAATGTTCCATGATCGCGCCCAGCACGGCGGGTTTGACATGATCCCAGTCGGCAGCTTCGTCTTTCGTCACGGTAACGAATTCCGAGCCAAGGAACACGCCGGTCACGCCGGTCACGCCGAACAGGCGATGCGCCAGCGGAGACACCTCGGCACCCTCGGCGCTGGGGAAATCCGCAGTGCCAGCCCCAAGCACGGTCTGGCCGGGCAGGAACTTCAGCGTCGCGGGGTTCGGGGTCGATTCGGTCTGAATGAACATCGTAGGGGTACCTTTTGCGGGGGCACACCATATATGCGCCTGCCGGGCGCACAGGTCAAGGTTTGGAACGGTTCTAAACTTTGCGCGAAAACCTCAGGTGATCATCTCCAGCCGCTCCTTGGACATATCGCCCGGAACGATGGTTACCGGAATCGGCAGGCTGCCCGAAGACCGGGTCATCTGGCTGACCAGCGGCCCCGGCCCCTTCTTGCCCGAGGCAGCCCCAAGCACCAGCACGCCGATCGCCTTGTCCTGCGTCACCTGATCGAGGATCTCGGTCACCACATCCCCCTCGCGGATCACCAGCTCGGGGTCGACGCCATGCCGGTCACGCATCCATTTGGCGAACACCTCGTAATGCGCGTGAATGCGCTCGCGGGTCTCTTCGCGCATGATGTCGCCGACACCGATCCAGTGGTTGAACTCGTCCGGCGGAATGATCGACAGGATGATCACCCCGCCAGAGGTGTTCTGCGCCCGCATCGCGGCAAAGCGCATGGCATTGAGGCATTCCCGGCTGTCGTCGAGGATCACGAGGAACTTGCGCATCGGACTCTCCCTTTCGGCGGGATCATGTCGCAGCGGCGGGGGCGGCGCAATGGGCAGGGCAGCACGTGGGCTCAGACCGTACTATGCGCCCAGTCCCAGTACATTTCGCGGGCGCGCCGGGTCAACGGGCCCACCTGATAGGTGGTGTCCTCGAACCCTGTCACCGGGGTCACCTTGTTGAGATTGCCCGACAGGAACACCTCGTCCGCCGTTTCGAAATCGGTGTAGGTCAGAACGCACTCATGGACCGTCACACCATCGGCCCGAAAATTGGAGATGTGACGGGCGCGGGTGATGCCCGACAGAAAGGTACCATTGGCGATGGGGGTGAACAGTTCGCCGTCCTTGGCCATGAAGACGTTGGCGGTGGCACTTTCGGCGACATTGCCCATGGCATCGGTCACAAGCGCGTTGGAAAAGCCTCGCGCACGGGTTTCGACCAGCATCCGCCCATTGTTGGGATAAAGACATCCTGCCTTGGCATTGCAGACGGCATCCGACAGCACCGGGCGCCGGAAGCTGGTCTTGCCCAGCGTCTGCGTGGCCTCGGGGGAAGCCATCGGAATCTCTTCTAGCGAGATCGCAAAGCCGGTCGCCTCCTTCGACGGCACCAGCACCGTCTCGTCGCCATGGATGGCCCAATACATCGGGCGAATGTAGACGGCCGCGTCTTTCGGAAAGGCCGACAGCCCTTCCCAGACGATCTGCACCATATCCTTGGGCGCGATGGTGGGCCTGAGCATCAACGCCTCGGCCGAGCGATTCACCCGCGCACAATGCAGATAGAGATCCGGCGCCAGCCCGTCCACGAAACGAGCGCCATCGAAAACCGAGCTGCCCTGCCACATGCCGTGATCGGCGGCCTTCATGACCGCAAGGTCACCCTCGTGCCAGGTGCCTTCGAAATAGGTGCGAATCCTCGATCCTGCGGACATGGGGGCGTACTCCGGTATATGCACGCCAACGGTATGCTTGTCGTCGCCGAAGGTCCATCCCTTGCCATGCCGCGCCCGGCCCGGATGCTGGATGCCTCCGGCGGGGATATTTAGGGCCAGAAGAAGCAGGGGCGCCGCGCCCGGGTTTCTTCTGGCCCCAAGTATCCCGGGGGAGTCTCCGTCAGGAGGCGGGGGCAGTGCCCCCTCTGCCCTATCCGACGATGTTGAACGCCGGGCCATAGGGGTAGGCCGTGATGTTCTCGTTGCCGCTGTCAGTGAGTACTAGGATGTCGTGCTCGCGGTAGCCACCCGCTCCTGGCGCCCCTTCTGGCAAGGTGAGCATCGGCTCCATCGAGATCACCATGCCGGGCTCAAGCACCGTGTCGATGTCTTCGCGCAGCTCGAGCCCAGCTTCGCGGCCATAATAATGCGACAGCACACCGAAGCTGTGACCATAGCCGAAGGTCCGATATTGCAGCAGATCCCGCTCTGCGAAGAAACTATTGATCTGCTCGGTCACCTCGGCGCAAGACGCCCCCGGCTTCAGCAGCGACATGCCGAATTCATGCGCCGCCACATTGGCCTCCCAGATCCGTCGCGAGGCATCATCGACCTCGCCCACGAACAAGGTGCGCTCCAGCGCCGTGTAATAGCCCGAGATCATCGGGAAGCAGTTCAGCGACAGGATGTCGCCGCGCTCCAGCGCCCGCGCCGTCACCGGGTTGTGCGCCCCGTCGGTGTTGATGCCCGACTGGAACCAGACCCATGTGTCGCGGTATTCCGCATCGGGGAAGCGTTTGGCGATCTCCAGTTCCATCGCATTGCGCCCGGCCATCGCTACGTCGATCTCGCGTGCACCGACCCGGATCGCATCGCGGATGGCATAGCCGCCGATGTCGGCAACCTGTGCGCCGTGGCGGATCAGGGCGATCTCGGCCGCAGACTTGTGCATCCGCTGGCGCATGGTCGCGGCGGCCACATCTTCGGTTCGCGACGGCGCAAGGAAGCTGTCCAGCAACGCCTTCTGGCTCAGCGTCGCGTGATCGGCCTCGTAGCCGATCACCTTGCCGGGCCCGGTCACCGACAGGATCGCGCGCCAGTAGTTGTTTCGCGCCCAGTCTGTATAGGTGATGTTGTCGCCATGGCTGCGCCGCCATGGCTGCGCCGCGTCGATCCCCGCAGATATCGTCACGCTGTCGGCCTTGGTTACCACCAGGGCATAGGGCCGGCCAAAGCTGCAATAGAGAAAGCCCGAGTAATACGCGATGTTGTGCATCGAGCTGAGCACGCAGGCGTCGATCCCGGCCTCGGCCATGATCGCACGCAACCCGGCGAGGCGGGCATCATATTCTTCGGGGGTAAACGGCAACACGCGGTCGCCTTGGTGGAAGCGGTAAAATGCCGGTCGGTCCATCGCTGGCCCTCCTTCATCGGCGCGGAGGGTCGGATCCGACCCTGCCGCTGTGGCAAAGCAAGATCCCGGCGTTCAGGATGGGTTTCGGGCTGCATGAAGCTGGCGACGCCATCGCCTTGCCCGGCTCTCATTGTGCCGCGATGCTGCGGACAAGGCAAGCAACCGATGCGCCTTGGCCACCCGAAAGGCACTTGCGGCGAGCATCTTTGCCCCGGTGCCTTGTTTCCCTGATGAGCGGTCTCTACATCGCAACAGATGAAACTCTGGAACCGTCTTCGCAAGCGCAGGCCCGTTGTTGCTGTTGTCCGTCTTCAGGGCACGATCGGGACATCGGCTCGCGCATTGTCCGATGCCTCGCTGCGGGCCCTGCTGGAGCGGGCATTCCGCAAGGGGAAGCCTGTTGCCGTTGCTCTTGAGATCAACTCGCCCGGCGGCTCTCCGGTGCAAAGCTCGCTGATCGGCGCGCGCATCCGGCGGCTTGCCGAGGAAACCGGCGTGCCGGTCTATGCCTTCACCGAGGACGTGGCCGCATCCGGTGGCTATTGGATCGCATCCGCCGCCGATGAGATCATCGTCGATCCCAGTTCGATCATTGGCTCGATCGGGGTGATCTCCGCGGGGTTCGGCGCGCAGGAGTTCCTTGCGCGGCAAGGGTTCGAACGGCGCGTGCACACCGCCGGAGAATCGAAATCCATGCTGGATCCGTTCCGCCCCGAGCGCCCCGAGGACGTGGCCCGGCTGAACCGTTTGCTGGGGCATCTGCACGAGACCTTCAAGGCACAGGTGCGCAGCCGGCGCAGCGACAAGCTGGCCGAAGAACCGGCGCTGTTCACCGGTGAGGTCTGGATCGGACAATCGGCGGTGGATGTGGGGCTTGCCGATCGCGTCGGCCACCTTGTGCCCGTCATGAAAGAGACCTTCGGCGACAAGGTGCGCTTTCGCCGCCTAGAGCAGAAGCGGCGGCTGCTCCCGATGCTCGGACTTCAGATTGCCGAAGACGCCCTGAGCGCGCTCGACGAGCGCGCCGCCTGGGCCCGGTTCGGATTGTAGAATGCTCGCCAAGATCGCCCTGCTGTTTCTCGTCGTCATGGCCGTACTTGGCATTTTCGGAAAACTTCGGGTGCCCGGCGCGGCACGTCTTGCAAACAGGAAATGCCCGCGCTGCGGCCGCTACCGGATTGGCAGCGGCCCCTGCGATTGCGGCAAGAACAAGGGCTGATCAATGGTTTTCCTTTACGCGGGCATCGGATTGGTGATCCTGCTTCTGGCCGGGGATGCGCTGGTGAAAGGGGCAGTGAACCTGTCGCTGCGCATCGGTATTCCGGCGCTTATCGTCAGCCTGACCATCGTCGCCTTCGGCACGTCGGCGCCCGAATTGCTGATCTCGATTCAGGCGGCATTGCGCGATGCGCCGGGCATCGCGCTTGGCAATGTCGTTGGGTCGAACACTGCCAACATATTGATCGTTTTGGGCATTCCTGCCCTGATCACGGTGATGCACACCTCGGGGCATGACACCCGCAAAAGCTACGTGGTGATGATCGTCTCGACGCTGTTCTTCATCGCGCTGGCGTTTCGCGGCGTGTTCGATGCCTGGGCCGGGGTGGCGCTGCTGGTCGCGCTGGCGCTGGTGCTGGGAGATTCCGTGCGCGATGCGCTGCGCCACCGCCGCGATGCGAAAAACGCCCTCGACGAGGAAGAGCCCGAAGGCGCCGACCCCGACATGCCATGGTGGAAGATTGCGCTGTTCATCGTGCTGGGCCTGATCGGCCTGCCGCTTGGCGCCGATTTGCTGGTCGACAGCGCTACCGAGATCGCCCAGATGTTCGGCGTGTCGGATACGGTGATCGGCCTGACGCTGGTGGCGCTTGGCACTTCGCTGCCCGAACTGGCGACCACGGTCATGGCGGCGATCCGCCGTCAGGCCGATGTGGCGCTCGGCAATGTCATCGGCTCTAACCTGTTCAATCTGCTGGCAATCATCGGCGTCGCCTCGCTGATCTCGCCGATGCCGGTCGACCCTGCCTTCCTGCGGTTCGATCTGTGGGTGATGCTGGCCGCCTCGCTGCTGCTGATCCCCTTCGTGTTCCTGAAACAGGATCTTGGGCGGGTCTGGGGCGCGATCCTGTCGACGCTCTACGTCACCTATGTCGTGTGGGTGCTGATCTGATGCCGCGTGCGCTGGTCACAGGGGGCGCGAAGCGCCTTGGCCGCGCCATGGCGCTGGAGCTTGCCCGGCGCGGCCATGACGTGGCGGTGCATTACGCCGGCTCGGCGGAGGCCGCCGCCGAGGTGGTGGCGCAGATCCGTGCCATGGGCCGCCACAGCGTCGCGCTGCAGGCCGATCTGCTGGACGAGGATGCGATGCATACCCTGTTACCCCGCGCCGCCGAGGCGCTTGGCGGGCCGATCACGGGGCTGATCAACAATGCCTCGATCTTCGAATACGACAGTATCGGCTCTGCCACGCTCGACAGCTGGAACCGTCATATGGGCTCGAACCTGCGCGCGCCTTTCGTGCTGACGCAGGCACTGGCCGCGCAGGTGCCCGAGCCGCTGACCGACGAGCGCGGCGAGCCGGTGGCGCAGGGCGTCGTCGTCAACATGATCGACCAGCGGGTGCGCAAGCTGACGCCCGAATTCATGACCTACACACTGGCCAAGGCGGCGCTGTGGACGCTGACGCAGACCTCGGCGATGGCGCTGGCACCGCGCGTGCGGGTCAACGCCATCGGCCCCGGCCCGACGCTGCAAGGCGCGCGCCAGAGCGCCGCCCATTTCGCCGCGCAGCGCGCTGCGACGGTGCTCGAGAGGGGATCGAACCCGGCGGATGTTCTGGCGGCGCTGGGACTGATCCTCGACTCGCCCGGCTTTACCGGACAGCTTTTGTGCATGGACGGCGGGCAGCACCTTGGCTGGCGCACGCCCGACGTGCTGGGGGTCGAATGAGATGACCCATCGTCAAGTTTTGCACCGGTTACAAATCTGTTAATCTATATTTACAAAAATGTTTCATATTCAAGGACTTAGCCCACAGATTCAAATTCTTTCGTTTAATAACAATAACTTAGATTTCTGCCTGTTTTTTAATCTCGTTAATGAAGCGGCTTGGAATCAAGGGAAACTCTGCGCTCCCGGAGATTTGCCTACAGAGTTGTCCACAGAAACGGTGGATGTAAATGCCCTTGATCTCGGGCTTTGGCAGTTGCAGCAAACCGGGGAGAATCGCGCCCCGAAACGTGACGATACGGAAAGCGGATGACCGACGCCGAGACCCCACAGACCACCCCGCCCAAACGCGGCCACGAGGTGATCCAGGCCTATCTGAGAACGCTGGAAACCAGCCCCGGCGTCTACCGGATGCTGGATGACCAGAGCCGGGTTCTGTACGTCGGCAAGGCGCGCAACCTGAAGGCGCGCGTATCGTCCTATGCGCGCCCCACGGGACATTCCCGGCGTATTGAACGGATGATCTCGGAAACCGCGTCGATGATGTTCCTGACGACGCGGACCGAAACCGAAGCGCTGCTGCTGGAACAGAACCTGATCAAGCAGCTCAAGCCCAAGTTCAACGTGCTGCTGCGCGACGACAAGAGCTTTCCGCAGATACAGGTGACCACGGAACATGCCTTTCCGCAGATCCGCAAGCACCGCGGGGCAAAGACCGAGAAGGCCGCCTATTACGGCCCGTTCGCGTCCGCAGGGGCAGTGAACCGCACGCTGAACCAGCTGCAAAAGGTGTTCCTGCTGCGCAATTGCAGCGATTCCCAGTTCACTGGCCGCACCCGGCCCTGTCTGCTCTACCAGATCAAGCGCTGCTCAGGGCCCTGCGTCGGGCTGATCTCCGAGGAAGATTACCGCGCCAGCGTCCGCGACGCACAGCGGTTCCTTGCGGGCAAATCGACCACGGTGCAGGAAACGCTGGCAGCGCAGATGGCCGAGGCCTCGAACGAGATGGAATTCGAACGCGCCGCCGCCCTGCGCGACCGCATCCGCGCGCTGACGCAGGTTCAGACGGTGCAGGGCATCAACCCGCAGGGCGTGGCCGAGGCGGACATCATCGCGCTGCACATGGAACATGGGCAGGCCTGCGTGCAGGTGTTCTTCATCCGGGCCAACCAGAACTGGGGCAACAAAGATTTCTATCCCCGCGTGGGCGAGGACGTGGACGCCGCCGAGGTGCTCGAGGCCTTCATCGGCCAGTTCTACGACACCAAGGAACCGCCCCGCCTGCTGCTGCTCAGCAACGAGATCGAGAACCCCGACCTGATGTGCGACGCGCTGTCGGGCAAGGCAGGCCGCAAGGTCGACATCGCCGTGCCCCTGCGCGGCGAAAAGGCCGAGCTGATCGAAGGCGCGGCCCGCAACGCCCGAGAAAGCCTCGCGCGGCGGATGTCAGAAACCGCGACGCAGGCAAAGCTGCTGCGCGGCGTGGCCGAAGCCTTCGGGCTGGACGCCCCACCACAGCGCATCGAGGTCTACGACAACTCTCATATCATGGGCACCAACGCCGTCGGCGGCATGATCGTCGCAGGGCCGGAGGGCTTCATGAAAAACCAGTACCGTAAGTATAACATCCGCGGCGACGAGCTGGTCCCCGGCGACGATTTCGGCATGATGAAAGAGGTGCTGGGCCGCCGCTTTACCCGCCTGCTGAAGGAAGATCCGGGCCGCGACAAAGGCCTGTGGCCCGACCTGCTGCTGATCGACGGCGGCGCGGGACAGGTCTCGGCAGTGGCCGAGATCATGCGCGAACATGGTGTGCAGGACATACCAATGGTCGGGGTCGCAAAGGGCGTCGACCGTGACGCTGGCAAAGAGGAATTCCACCGCACCGGCCAGCGCCCCTTTGCGCTTCGCCACAACGACCCCGTGCTCTACTTCATCCAGCGCCTGCGCGACGAGGCCCACCGCTGGGCCATCGGCACCCACCGCGCCAAGCGCGCGAAATCGCAAATGGCCAACCCGCTTGATGAGGTGCCCGGCGTGGGTGCCTCGCGAAAGCGCGCCCTTCTGGCGCATTTCGGCTCCGCCAAGGCGGTCTCGCGCGCCAATCTCGCCGACCTCAAGGCCGTTGACGGCGTCAGCGCCGCCCTCGCCGAGCGGATCTATGCTTTTTTCCAGGATCAGGCGTAGCAAGGGGGGGCGCTGCCCCCGTCGCCTAATCGGCGACTCCCCCGGGATATTTGGAGCCAGAAGAAGCTCAGGCGCCGCGCCGTGGTTTCTTCTGGCCTTAAATATCCCCGCCGGAGGCAGGCCGACCACCGCTGTCAGACCCGCCTTTTGACTGACGCGCCAGTCTTCGAAACGAGCCGTAACTCCGAAGTCCATAGCCTCGAGAAGGGGCCTTCGGCTTGCCTCAACCGGGCCATCAATCTGTACTGGAATGCGGCTGGCGATCCAACCCATGGCTTGTCCTGACCGGCGTTGCTGCCGCAACCGCGCCCCGACGGCATCGATATCTCAGGCTGGGATCGCAACACGCCATATTGGGAGGCGGTCATGTTGGAGAGTATCACGGTCGGGCTGGATCTGGCGAAGACTGAGTTCTAGGTTCATAGCGTTGACAGCAAGGTCACTGATATCTAACGCACGGTGCTCAGAAGCGCCCAGGCGCTTGGGGTCTTCTTCAGGTTTCCCCCTGCCTGATAGCGATGGAGGCCTGCGGTGGCGCGCATGTCCCGGGCGGGGCCGGCCGCAACATCAGACTCAAGCCCACCGATATGAAGCCCTTCAACAAGCGTCAGAAAAACCGTGGCGGCGAGAACCGTAGCTGCTGTGCAGCTACGTACGTTGACGAACGACGCCAAGGCGATCTTCGAGGCGGCGCAGAGACCGAATATGCGCTTTGTGCCCCGCGAAAGGTATTGTGGCAGAATTCGTCGTTGGGACGCCCCCCCTTTCTCCACTGAACTCAGGCCATGCGTTCGTTTTCGGCCTGGCCGCGCGCGTTGACGCGGTTCATGAGGGCGATGCCGATGTGGATTTCAGCGGTCTATTCACTGCCCGGCAGGGTATTGCGCAGCAATGTCATGAGAGAGGGCGGTGTCACGTGATGCGATCCTCTCTTCGAAGGGTTTGAGGCTGCGGATTTTCGCCTCGATCCAACTCGGATGTAATAGCAGGACCATCATTTCCAGATCTCCCGCCCGAAGGATATCATTGCGCGCCTTCGCGGCAGGGCAGTTTTCCTTCCAGAGGCGCCCGGTTTTTGTGGATGGGTATGACAGCGATGCCGCCAGCGCGAGGATCGCGGAGCGGCAGCGGCGGGTATCAAAGGCTCCATCGCCGATCACGCTGCCAATCGGTGGATCGGGCGGGATCTGGCAGGGCAGATTTGGAAGGGCGGGCTGGCGCCCTCACGGCTTTAGGTGACGTCTACCGCCCGGATGTCACTGGCGACCGTATCCATCGCAAGTTGGACCTTACGGTATTGGCGTTTGCGATGGTTGCCATGCTCCGTCGCCAAGGGACTTGATGCCGGTTCAAGCCCCCCGGCGCCTGGCGGCTCTATATCCCGACAAAGATACTCTTCTGCCGTCGGCTCAAGGTGGTCCTGCCAATCCAGTTCCGCAGATTTCCGGATGCCATCCCGCTCGTTTGCCGACGCGGCAGGCCGAACAGCACTTTCACCATCAGGCAGAACAGGATCGCGGCATCGCGGACCACCGGCGAGCGGCCAGGACGTTCGGCCCTAGCGGCGAGTCACGCGACGCCCTTGTGTAGCCACCCTCTCACACAGGCAAGCATGTGTTGCCGGGCAATGGATCAACAGTGGCCCCCGCCGCCTCAGCGCTACGTTGTAGGACCTCCGGGCTGTCCTGCAATCGTGAGCGCGGCGCACAGAAGCACGGCAACAAGGCGCATGAGCCCGTATCCCTAGCATTGCTGAACGCCTGACCAATACCCTGCCCCCGCTTTGGCAAGGTGTGGAGGTCCCGCCCCTCGATCAGACCATGGCGAAGATCCGCGCCGGACCGCCGGTGCCGCGCTTGTGCTTGGGCGCGCCGATCACGATGGTTGCCCCTGCCGCAGGAAGCGCGCCCAGCCCGGCCAGCCCCTCGATCCCGAAGCGCCCAGACGGCAGCCATGCATAATGGGTGGCAAAATCAGGCGAGGCCCCGAAATCCAGCGACAGCGTGTCGACCCCGATCGAGACAGCCTCGGTCTCGTCCATCAGCATCTGCACCGCCTCGACGTGAAAGCCGGGGAAATGCATCGCCGTGCCATCGAAGTTGCGGAACTCCTCGGTGTCGACCTTGTCAGCCCAGCCAGAATGCATGGCGATGCAGGCGTTCTGCGGGATCTCGCCATTGGCGGCGATCCACGCCTTGAGATCGTCCGGGGTGACCTGCGCATCGGCATTGTCCGCTGCCTTTGCCGCGATATCCACAACGCAGAGCGGTGCCACCAGCTGTGACAGCGGCAGTTCGTCAACCGAAGTCCCATCCGCCGAGAAATGCAGCGGCGAGTCGATGTGGGTGCCGGTGTGTTCGTTGATGGTCAGGTTGTAGAGGTTGAACCCGTCCTTGGCGAAATCGAACAGCTTTTCGGCGACAAATTGCGGCTCGCCAAAGAAGGTGGGAAAGCCCTCGTGCAGCGTATGGGTCAGATCATGCACCCCTGTTGCCGCCTGCGCGCTGGCCGGCATAGCTGCCGCTGCCGCCGCGAGCCCAAGCGCGGCGCTGCCGGTGAACAGCTGCCTCCGGCTCATCATCCTGTCTTTTACGGCTCTCATCACGCAGGCGTCGCACATATTGATATCTCCTTGTTCTGCAAGGCGACGCTAGCATAGCGTTTCCCATCGCAAGGCGATTTCCGGCGACCGGAGGTTGATTTTCCCGCCACGCCCTGCAAGCTGCCGAAAACCGCTGCAATTGCCCGGAGCCTGTCGATGTTTGCGCTGCTGCGCCTGCTGCTGCTGATCTTCATCGTGATGACGGTGGTCTATATCGCCCTGTCGCGCTGGTCGCGCAGGGTGCGGCGGCGGCGGCTGACCGAAGACTGGACGCCGCAGGACGGCGATCTGGAGACATATGTCGCGCGCGGGCTTGAGGCCTACGACCATTCGCTGCGCCGCAAACTGATCCTTGGTGTGTACATCCTGCCGCTATGCCTTATAGGCGTGATCGTCTACCTGACCAATTTCCAGTAGGGAGATCCGCCTTGGCTTATGTGAAATGGGTTTTCATCGCCGCCTTCTGGGTGATCGTGCTTGCATTCCTGCACTACACCCTGCCGCAGACCGACATCGCACGGGTCACAGATACCTATTCGCAGCGGGTCGATCCCGGGGCGAACCGCTGGTTCTGGGCCAATGCCGACACCGGAGAAAGCACCTCCGCGCAGGGCCGCGACGTGTTCTTCATCCAGTCGCGGCTGTCGGGCGACGATGTGATGATCTATCGCAACGAAGACACCGGCTGGGGCTGGCCGCCGTTTTTCAAGTTCGACAGCGCCAACCTTCAGGCCGAGGCTGCCGATGTGCGCTCCACCTCTGCCGAGCCGCAATGGGTGGCGATCCGGCATTACGGCTGGCGCAACGAGATGCTGACGATCTATCCCAACGCCATCAGCATTACGCCGGTCTCGGGGCCGGATGCGCGCATCATCCCGTGGATGAACATCATCATCCTGACGCTGCTGGTTGCCTTTGTCTGGGCGGTCTACGTGCGCTGGCGGCGGTTCCGGCGGGCGCGGATCGATCCGGCGCTGGACGAGGTGGGCGACAATATCTCGGATGCGGGCGGCTGGCTGAAGGGCCTGTTCCGCAAGCGCTAACCGGCGCTGCGCAGAATCTGCGCCATGACGCCGGGCTGGTCGTACAACGTCCATTCCCGGCGCAACCCATCTGGCCCGAATTCCGCGTGGGTCAGACCAAGGATGTTGACCTTGGCACCTGACGGCGCGCCAAAGGCGCCATGGCCGTCATGCTTGCCGCTCAGCGACCAGCGGATCGCGGCGCGGGGCGGCGACAGCGGCTCTTCGGCCCCCAACAGGTGGTGCACCCGGAACTCTGCCGACGGGAAGGCGGCGCGCAGGCCCAGCCAGAACGCCTCGGCATCGCGCGGGCCAGCCCCGACAATGGCACCGGGATAGAACAGCTCTGCCGCAGCATCGTAATGGCGCGCGATGACCGACAGCTCTCCGCCCATGATGCGATGCACCAGATCGCCCAGCGTATGCCCCCACGCGTCATCGTTGCCATTGCCGGGGGTCGGCATCTCGGGCTCTCTGGATTTCTCGATCAAAGGCGCCGCGGCGACAGCCGAAAACACAGCGGCGGGCGGCGGCGGCGGCAAGGGCGGCATTTGCGACAGACGCATGCGCGCGCCGTCTTCAAGGCTGATGCCGATCTGCTCGAGAATGGCGGTCTCGTCCCGCAGCAGCCATTCGGCGCGCAGCGCGCCCGCGACGCACCAGCTTTCCGACATGGCGGTATATCGCACCATCTTGCCAGTGGGCGGGCCGTACAGGCCCTGCCCGTCATGGCGCGCCGCCGACTGGAAACGCTGCGCCGCAACGAAGGCGTTTTCCGCCGAGGGTGCCCACAGGATGTCTTCGCGTTGCAGCGTCAGCCCCGGCAGCGCCGCGAGCCGTGCCGCGAGCGCCCGGCCCATGGCCTCGGGGCCGATCACCATGCCCGTGCCTTCGTCGAGCGCCACCTGTTCCGTCAGGTAGTCCGGCACAAGATCCAGCCGACGCCCTTCCCCCAGATCCCGACGCAAGGCGTCGAGATACTCCGCGGCATCCTGCCAACGAGCATCAAACTCGGCCAGAAAAGGCAATCAGCGTCTCCTGTGGTCTGGGTGCGAGGCGCGACCGGGCCCGGCAAGCTACAACCATCGCGACACAAACACGGCCAATGCACCAGAGACAAGAGCACCTGCTTCGAAAACATCCGGCGTGGGGCGTTGCGGCAGCACAATGGCAGGCGGGACCAGACGCAGCGCACGCGGCCCTGCGCCGCCCAGACGTCTCAGTTCGCCCAGACCGGCTGTTCCAGCATAAAGAAATGTGTGTTCACCTCGTTGACCTTTGCCCGATACACCATCGGCCGGTTCGCGACATGCGCGGCCAGACAGGCCAGCCGCATCGCTTCGCGATCGTTGACCAGCAGCGATGGCTCGACCCCCGGCGCCCAGCCCTTGAGCGCGGCTTCGCGGTGCAACGCCCATGCCGGTTCCAAGATGCCTTGCGGGGTCTCCCATTCGCGCGGAAACGCCCATGACCAGAGCCAGCTGTGGCTGTCATGGTTCCACGACGACACAAGCCCATAACGCGCGTACCAGATCCGACCCGACACCGTGGTGACCTTGAACAGGCCCTCGTCGGGCCAGACCTCCCATTGCCCGCGCGGATCGTCGAGCGCCCAGGCGCGGTAGAGATCCGGCAGGCTGCCTTGGAAATCGGAAGCCACCGTTTCAAGCATGTCGCGCAGCCGCGCCGGCTGCGCCAACTCGCGCGTCTCGTGGCTGGCGGCGGAATATGACCAGATGCCGGTCCCGGCGTAGCTGCCCGCCGAGGGGCTGGGCTTGCGTGAGATGTCGAGCCGTATTTTCTCGGGTCTTGTCATCGTCCGTCTCCCTTGCTGAAGGCTTTGTCGACGCTGCGCCCGCATTTCGGCAGGAATTGGGCATCGAACAGGAAACAATGGCCCGATTGCGCCCATAGTAAACGATGTGTCACGAAACAAATTGCGGTGGCGTCAGCCTTGCAACGGGCGCAGCAGGGCCGGACCGCCAAGCGCCACGCTGTGGCTGCGCTGCTCGTTCAGGGCGGCGCGCAGCTCGGCGCCAACGCTCTGCCCCCATGCATCCCAGTTGAGCCGTGCCTCGAAAATCTCGCGCGCGGATTTCGACAGCGCGGCATGGGCGCCCGGATCGTTGAGATAGCCCTCGATCACATCGGCGAACTGGTCGGGCGTGCTGCCCTTGGGCAGGGCATGGCCGTTTTCGCCATCGAACACCGGCACCCCGCCGACATCGAGGCACAGCGCCGGCAGCCCGTAGGCCGAGGCTTCGCAAAACGCAAAACCGTAGCTTTCCATCGACGGCTGCACGAGGAAATGCGCCTCGTCGAAAGCATCTTCGAAGATCCGCGCCTCGTCCGCGCGGGTCTTGTCGAGCGAGGGGTGTATCGTCACCCATTCGTTGCGGTGAGACTCGGGCGGGATGCAGCCGATCACCGTCAGGCGCGCATCGATGCCGCGTGCCCGCAGCGCCTTCATCGTGTCAAAGGCGATGGGGCCGCCCTTGCCAAACCAGTCGCGCCCGATCAGCAAGAGCCGCAGCGGCTGGCCCCTGCACAGCGGCCGGACGGCCGGGCGCGGCATCGGTCCCAGCCCCGCCCCCCATGGCACCATCAGGGATTTCTCCTCGGCCAGACCGTATAGCGCATCTGCTTCGGCCTTAAGCCAGCGCGACGGCCAGAACAGCCGGTCGACAGACCTGTAGACCCGCGCCTCGCAGCGTTCGACCCAGCCGTCAAAGGCGCGCCCACCGGGAAATTTCGATGGGTAGGCCGCGCCGATGTCAGAGGTGCGATAGATGGTGTGCGTCGCATCCGACGCAAAGGCAGTGACGCATCCGGGCGGCACGCTCACATTCAGCAGCGAGTGAAAGGAATAGGCGCAGAACAGCACGTCAAAGCGCCCCTCTGCCAGCTCGGCCTCGACCCTGCGCGAGATCAGCGGCGCCAGCGCCAGATGCGCCCGCCAGCGCAACCGCCGCGCGGCGCTGTCGGGCAAGCGCCGGATGGCCCGGCGGACAGGTTCCGCCAGCCCCCAGCCCTGCGACAGGATGGTGACATCGCCCACATGTCTGCTCAGCGCATCATGGATGCGCCGGTTTCCGCCCGAATACATATAAGGATCGAGCGGTGAATAATCGCACAGATATGCGATGTTCAGCCGCTGGTCAGACACACCCAAAATTCCCCCGAATTCATTCTTGCCCCACCGTTTATCTAGCGCCATTCCTTGGCGAAAACATGGCCTGCATCTGGCATTGCAGCGCCAGATGTCTGCAATGTGCCCTTTGTGCAAGGGCCCGCAGCTTTGTGCCCGTGCGGGGCGACAGCCACGCCTGCGCCTGCTAGGGTATGTCGCATGTGCCGGGACAAAGGGGGGTTCGCGGCGCACGGTCTGTGAAAGCTGAAGCTCGGTATGCCGAACCCTCTTGCCTATATCATGCTTGCCATCTGGCCGGTGGTGACCATCGCGCTGTTCCGGCGCCTGCCGGCAGAGCGGGCGCTAATCGCGGCGCTGATGGTCGGCTACCTGTTCCTGCCCGAACCGCCCGCAGCCTTCGATCTGCCGCTGATGCCGCCGCTCAACAAGCACAACATCCCGGCGCTGAGCGCCTTTGCGTTCTGCCTGTGGAAATACGGCCCGAAAGGCCCCGGCGGCAGCACCATGCTGCCCGGATCGCTGCTGGGCAAACTGCTTCTGGCGGCGTTCATCTTTAGCCCGATCTTTACCGCGCTTGGCAACACCGAGCCGGTGGTCTGGGGCAGCATCGGACTGCCTGCGCTGGGGATCAAGGACGCGCTGGCACTGATCGTGCAGCAATTCCTGCTGATCCTGCCGTTTCTGCTGGCGCGGCAATACCTGACCAGCGGCGGGGCGCAGCGCTATTTCCTGCTGGCACTGATGATCGGTGGCCTTGTTTACAGCCTGCCGATGCTGATCGAGATGCGCCTGTCGCCGCAGCTCAACAACTGGATTTACGGCTATTATCAGCACCTGTTCGGCCAGTCGATCCGCGACGGCGGCTATCGCCCCGTGGTGTTCCTGTACCACGGGCTATGGGTGGCGTTCTTTGTCTTCACCTCGGCGGTGGCGGCGTTTGCGCTGTGGCGGCTGGATGCGCGGATGCACAACGCCTGGATCATCGGCGCGGCGCTGTACCTGACAGCGATCCTCGTGCTGTCGAGATCGCTAGGGGCGCTGATCTTTGCCGTGGCGCTCATTCCGATGGTGCTGCTGTTCACCCGGCAGATGCAGATCAAGGTGGCGATCCTGATCGGCCTGCTGGCGATCGGCTATCCGATCCTGAAGGGCGCGCATCTGGTGCCCGAAGAGCGCATCCTTGCTGCCGCCGCCAGTGTCAGTCAGGAACGCGCCTATTCGCTGGAATTCCGCTTTGACAATGAAAACACGCTGCTGGAGCGCGCCTATGAAAAGCCGGTGTTCGGCTGGGGCAGCTGGGGGCGCAACCACATCCTTGACCCGATTTCAGGCTTCATCCTGACGGTCACCGACGGGCGCTGGATCATTCTCATCGGCATCTATGGCTGGGTCGGCTTCCTTGCGGAATTTGGCCTGCTGGTGCTGCCGCTCGTATTGCTCTGGCGCGAGGCGGTACTGGCGAAGGAAGACGAGATATCGCCCTTCATCGCGCCGCTGTCGCTGATGCTGGCGATCAATGTCTTCGACATGATCCCCAACGCAACCCTGACCCCGCTGACATGGCTTCTGGCCGGGGCGCTGACCGGTTATGCCGAACAGCTCAAGACCGCCCGGCTCAGGCGCGGGCTGGACGCGGACAAGGCGCTGAGCTGGCGCTCCGTCATGTGACGCAGACGGCATAAACCCGGGAGAAAACATGTTCGACAAGTCGCGGCACAGGGTGCTTGCCATCGCCGAAGCGGCCAACCCCGAATGGGTCAGCGTGCCGCTGGTCGCCTGGTCGCTGGCATCGGCCCTGCGCGAGGTCGCCGATGTGCACATCGTCACGCAGATCCGCAACCGCGACGCCATGCTGCGCGCCGGGCTGATCGAAGGCGAGGATTTCACCGCCATCGATTCCGAAGCGCTGGCCCGCCCGGCGTGGAAGCTGGCAGAACGGCTGCGCATGGGCGAGGGCAAGGGCTGGACCATGGTGCAGGCGATCAACGCGCTGAGCTACCCGTGGTTCGAGCGCCTCGTCTGGCAACGCTTCGGCGAGGAAATCCAGCGCGGCGCGTGGCACGTGGTGCACCGCATCACGCCGCTGACGCCGACGCTGCCCTCATCGCTGGCCGGGCATTGCTTTGACGCGCGCGTGCCTTTCGTGCTCGGCCCTCTCAACGGTGGCGTACCCTGGCCCGCCGGGTTCGAGGCCGAGCGCCGCGCCGAACGGGAATGGCTGAGCTATCTGCGCGGGGCCTACAGGCTGCTGCCCGGTCGCGGCGCGACGCTGGATCACGCGGCGGCGATCCTTGTCGGCTCGCATCACACCGAAAGCGAAATCCCCCGAAAATACCGCGACAAGACCTTCTACATCCCCGAAAACGGCATCGACCCAACCCGATTCAACCGCGTTGCCGCGCCCGAGCCGGGGGCGCTGCGCGCCTGTTTCGTCGGGCGGCTGGTGCCCTACAAGGGGGCCGACATGCTGCTTGCGGCAGCGGCGGATCTGCTGCGGGACGGGCGCATGACGCTGGACCTGATCGGCGACGGGCCGATGCGCGCCGATCTTGAAGCGCAGGCGAAACGGCTGGGCATTTCCGACGCCATCACCTTTCACGGCTGGAAGGATCACCGCGAGGTGCAGGACATCATGGCGGGTTGCCACCTGCTGTCCTTCCCCTCGATTCGCGAATTCGGCGGCGGCGTGGTGCTCGAGGCGATGGCGCTGGGGGTGGTGCCGCTGGTGGTCGATTATGCTGGCCCCGGCGAGCTGGTAAGCCACGGCACCGGGCTCAAGGTCGGTTGCGGCACGCGGTCCGAAATCGTCGCGGGCTTTCGCCGCGAGTTGACGCGGCTGGCGGAGGATCCGGCGCAGCTTGCCTCGATGGCCGCCGCAGCCCGCGCCCGCGTGCGCAGTCATTTCACTTGGGAGCGCAAGGCCGAACAGATCTGCCAGATACATGACTGGATTCGGCAGGCGGCCCCCGTGCCGAAACCGCGGTTCTTCTGATCGAAAATTGACGCATTCGTAAGGAAGGGCCGCTAGACCCATGGGCACAGGAGGGGCGCACGCCTTTGAAATGCCGCATTGCCCCGACAGGATCGAGCAAGGCGCGCCCATAGAGCAAGGGCGCGCGATCGAGGACCCGGAGAACCCGGATTGCGCAGATGAGTCAGGCTGACGCCACGCCGTTTCACGACGATCCCAGCGATCGTCTCGCCGATCATTCGGCCTTCCACGAGCCCGCGCCGATGGGGCCCGCGCCGCTTGCCTATCGCAGCGATATCGACGGTCTGCGTGCCATCGCGGTGATCGCCGTGGTGCTGTATCATTTCGGGGTGCCCGGTTTTTCTGGCGGATTTACCGGTGTCGACATCTTCTTCGTGATCTCGGGCTTTCTGATCGGCGGCATCCTGTGGCGCGAGCATGACGCCACCGGCACCATCAGCCTGAGGCAATTCTACCTGCGCCGGTTCAAGCGGCTTGCTCCGGCCTATTTCACCATGGCGGCGCTCACCACGGTGTTTGCCGCGGCGCTGCTGCTGCCCTTCGAATTCCGAGAATTCGGCAAGCAACTGATCTCGGCGACGCTGTACCTGTCCAACGTGATGTTCTTTCGACAGGCGGGCTATTTCGACAGCGCCTCTGACGAAAAGCCCCTGCTGCACACTTGGTCGCTGGCGGTCGAGGAACAGTTCTACATCTTCCTGCCGCTGCTGATCCTGCTGCTGTCGCGGCGGCGCGGGGCGATCCTTGCGGCGCTGATCGGCGCGTGGGCGCTGTCGCTCGCCGGCTCGGTCCTACTGACGCCCAAGATGCAGACCGCCACCTTCTATCTCTTCCCCTTTCGCGCATGGGAGCTGCTATCCGGCGTGCTTCTGGCGATCTGGGGCTGCGAGAGCGGACGGCGCTGGCGCGGCCATATGGCGCTCAGCTGGCTGGGGCTGGGGCTGGTGCTGGCCTCGGTGCTGCTCATCCCGGCGGGGCCGTGGTTTCCGGGGTTTCTGGCGATTGTGCCAGTGCTTGGCACCGTGCTGCTGCTGGCGAACGGCACAGGGCGCAATCCGGTCAACCGGATGCTGTCGACGCGCGAGATGGTGTTCGCCGGGCAGATTTCCTATTCGCTATACCTGTGGCACTGGCCGGTGCTGACGCTGTCGCTGTACCTGCGCGGTGCCTATTCCGGCCCGCTCGAGACGCTGCTCTGGATGGGGCTGTCGGTGGGGCTGGCCTACCTGTCATGGCGCTATATCGAAACGCCGGCGCGGCGGGCCAAGCCGCCGCCGGGCTGGGTCTTTGCCGCCACTGCCGTCGCCTCCGCCGCTACGCTGGCGCTTGGCGGCTGGCTGTATGTGAAAGACGGGATGCCGACCCGCTTCGGCCAGGCGGCGCAGCAGCATATCGCCGCCTCGGCGGATTTCCTGCAAGACTGGTCGCGCTGCACCACCCCCGCCAGCGGCCCGCTTGCAGGGCTCGAGGTCTGCCCCATCGGGCCGGACGGACCGCCACAGGTTCTGGTCTGGGGCGACAGCCACCTGCGCGCCTTTCGCGAAGGGCTGGACCTTGCCGCACACGAGGCGGACATGCCCGGCATCATCCTGTGGCGCGCGGGCTGCCCGCCGCTGTTCGACCTGCGCAAGGTTGAAAGCGCGGCGACGCTGGCGCAGGACACCGGTTGCAGCAACGGCAACCTGCAGATCCGCCAGGCGCTGCCGGCGCTGCCAAGCCTGCGCAAGGCGTTGCTGATCGGACGCTGGACCTATTACGCCAACGGCACCGGCATCGGGCTGGACCAGCACAACACCATCGCCATTTATCCGCTGGAAGGCCCTGCCCTGATCGACGCGCCGCAGTCCGACATCATAGATCACGCAGCCACGGCCACGATCAACACCCTGCTCGACCGCTTCGACGAGATCCTCGTGCTGCGCCAGCCCCCCGAGATCGCGCAATACGACAGCCGCATCGCCGCGCGCGAGGCGGCGCATGCGGGCTGGCCGCTGGCGCCCCCGCCCATCACCAGCCCTGACATGCCCCGCGCCGCGCTTGCCCGGCGCATCGCCCCCGCCGAAGCGCCGTGGCGGCGGCTTGCCGCCCTCGGGGTGATCACCCTGATCGACCCGTGGCCGCAACTGTGCGATGACACCAGCTGCCACGCGCTGATCGACGGCAAAGGCTATTACTTCGACAACAACCACGTGACCAATACTGCGGCGATCGCGCTCCGCAATCTGTTTGCGCCGGTGTTCACCCGCCCTGCGGCCGAGGAGCCGAAATCGTGACCCTTACCGACACGGTCTGGGACGCCATCGTCATCGGCACCGGCGTCGGCGGCGGCACCGCCGGGCGCGCCCTTGCCGAGGCCGGGCAGCGGGTGCTGTTCCTGGAACGCGGCCCGGCCGGGCACCGTGCCGAGCGCAACGGGCTGTCGGATGTCTTTGTTCCCGAGGGCAGGCTGGCACGCGGGCTCTGGCCCGAGCCGATGACCGCCACTATCGACGGGCAGACCACCAAGTTCTACGCCCCGCTTGGCGCCGGAGTCGGCGGCAGTTCTGTGTTTTACGCCGCAACGCTCGAACGGCCGGAGCGGCACGATCTCGACAACTCCCTCCTGCGCCCGCACCCGACGCAGGGCTGGCCCACCGGATTCGATGCCATGGCGCAATGGTTCGACCGCGCGGCGCGGCTGTATCACCTGCACGGCACGCCCGATCCGCTCAGCGCCGATACCCCGCTGCCACTGGGTCCGCCGCCGCCGCTCAGCCCCACCGAAGCGGCGCTGTTCAAGAGCCTTCGCAACGCGGGCCTGCATCCCTATCACGCCCATACCGCCATCGCGCATACGCCGAGTTGCCTCCAGTGCCTTGGCAGCAAATGCCCGCGCAACTGCAAACAGGATGGGCGCTCTGCCGGGGTGGAACCGGCGCTGGCCACCGGCAATGCCGTTCTGATCGACCGGGCCGAGGTTACCCGGCTGCACGGGCACGCCCGCATCGACACCGTCGAAGCGCGCATCGACGGCGAAACCCGCCAGTTCCGCGCCCGCAACGTGGTGCTCGCCGGCGGCGCGCTGAATTCGCCGCGCCTGCTGCTGCGCTCGACCTCCGAGGCGTGGCCGGACGGCATGGCCAATCGCTCCGGCCTTGTCGGGCGCAACCTGATGTTTCACCTCAACGAGATGTTCGCGCTCTGGCCACCGCACGGCTCCCCCGACAGCGGGGCGAGCAAGGCCATCGCGCTGCGCGACCTGTATCACCACGACGGCGACCGGCTGGGGATGATTCAGGCCATGGGCATCCGCGCCTCTTATGGCGAAATCGTGCATTTCCTGAACCTGATGCTGGCGCGCTCGGCGCTGCGCGGGGTGCCGGGGCTGAAACAGCTGACCCGCCTGCCCGCCGCGATTGCCGCGCGGCTTTTCGGCCACGCGCAGATATTCGTCGGCCTGCTCGAAGACCTGCCCTATGCGGAGAACCGCGTCCTGCCCGGCTCGGCGCTGGCGGTCGACTATCGCCTGCACCCCGAGCTGCTGACCCGCCGCCGCACCTTTCGCCGCGCCATATCGCAAGCGCTGCGCGGACAGCGGCGGGTGTTGCTTGGCATGGGGCCAGAGCTGAACTACGGCCACCCCTGCGGCACCTTGCGGTTTGGCCTTGATCCGGCAAGTTCTGTGCTGAACGCCGATTGCCGCGCGCACGGGGTAGCCAACCTATGGGTGGCGGATGCCTCGTTCATGCCGAGCTCGATGGGGGTGAACCCGTCGCTGACCATCGCCGCCAACGCCCTACGCGTAGCCGACGCCATCCAGAGGACGCCATGCCCAGATTGACCCCGCAAGACGGCATCGCCGTGGTGACAGGCGCCGGTTCCGGTCTTGGCCGGGCATTGGCAGTGCAGCTTTGCGCGCAAGGTTTCAGCGTGGCGGGCACCGGGCGGCGCCGCGGCGCGCTGGACCAGACGCAGGCACAGGCCGGGCCGCTGTTCCAGCCGCTGCCGCTGAATGTCGCCGACGCCGCAGCGGTGCGCGAGGCCTTTGCGGCATTGGGGCCGGTCGCCTTGCTGATCAACAACGCTGCCGTCTATCCGCGTCGGGATATCCTCGACGAAAGCGGCGAGAGCTTCATGCAGACCGTGGCGATCAACCTTGGCGGGGTGATGAACTGCTCGCGCGCGGCGCTGGACCAGATGTGCCTGACCGGGCGCGGGCGCATTCTCAACGTGGCGAGCTTTGCGGATATCGCGCCGCTGCCCGCCTCTGCTGCCTATTCGGTCTCCAAGGGCGCGGCGCGCATCCTGACGCGGGCGTTGGTGGCGGACCTCGCCGACCGCTTTCCCGACATCGTCATCAACGACTGGCTGCCGGGCATGTTGCGCACCGACATGGGCATCCCCGATGGAACCCCGCCAGACACCGCCGCCGCGTGGGGCGTGCAACTGGCGCTTGACCTCGACCCGGCGCTGACCGGGTCCGTCTTTGAAATGGATAGCGAAGTGCTTCCGCCGCGCGGCCTCAAGGGGCGCATCAAGGACGCGGCGCTGCTGCGGCGCAGACGGCCACGGCGTCTTGATCGCCCCGACTAGTGATGCACGTGGCGCGTATGATCGCCCGACCGCAGACGTTGTTGCACCGCATTGAGCAACTGCCCCGGCAGGATGCCGATGCAGCGCAGGTAGCGCATCCCGAGCCGACGCGGATTGCCGACCGCCCGCCACAGCCATTCCAGCGCGAAATCACGCACCCATTCCGGGGCGCGATGTTGCGTTCCGGCAAAGAAATCCAGCCCGGCCCCGATGCTGGCAAAGCCCACATTCGGCGCAACGCGTCGGCCTGCGGCAGAGAGGATTTCCTGCTTGGGCGCGCCCATCGCGACAAAGCACAGCCCGGCCCCGGACGCCGCAACCTCGGCCAGCAGCGCGTCTGCCTCGGGCGAGTCCGGCACGAAGCCCATCGGCGGCGCGATGGACAACACCACGTCAAGCCCCGGAACCTCGCCTTCAAGATAGCTTTTGGCGCCGGCGAGCGCATCGGGCCGACTGCCGATCAGCGCGATGCTGACACCTTGTGTCGCGGCCACCTGCGCCAGCGGCAGGATCAGGTCGGACCCCGGCATCAGTTCGACCGGCTGCCCGGCAAGGCGCGAGATCCAGACGATCGGATGACCGTCAGCCACCACGAAATCCTGCGCGCAATAGGCCGCACGAAACTGCTGTGATGTGCGCAGCTTGACCAGATGGTCCAGATTTACAGTCGCTAGTGCAAAGCCTTCTTTTCGGGCCAGCCGTTCCGCCACACAGGTCAGAAGCGCTGCCTTGGTAGGCATATTCACTGCAATTTTTTCGCCGACAATCCCGAAGTACATAAACCGTCTACCCCTTAAGGGCCCCCGCCACATTTCTACCGCATATTTGCGGCAAGAAAAGAATATTGCGTTACCAAGGCCCATTTAATGTATCACAAATGTCTGATTGTTTCCCGATCTGGTGACAAGACACCATACACTCTGACATTGTCCGAAATGCTTGTCGAATTATCGCCATACTCCTCTGGTCAGATCGAAAGGGCGGCACGATGAGACGCTCATCTCGGGCTGATTCGGGCGTCGAACATCATGTGCGCGGAAGCGGGGGCGATCTCCGATGGGGAAAACTATGCGGCGGATCTCTCTGCTTGGATGCGGCTTCGTCGCGGATCTTTACATGCGCTCGCTGCGGGCAATGCCGGGCATCGAGGTCGCGGTGGTCTATGATCACGACGCGCCGCGGCTGGAACGATTCTGCGCCCATTGGGGTCTGCGCGCCGCCGGATCGCTGGCCGAATTCCTCGACCTCGCGCCAGACGGCGGGCTGATCCTCAACCTCACCAACCCGCAGGCGCATTTTGCCCTGAACCGCGCCTGTCTCGAGGCTGGGCACCATGTCTATTCCGAAAAGCCGCTGGCGATGGATCTGGCCGATGCGGTGGAACTGCACGCGCTTGCGCGGGCGCGCGGGCTGATGCTGGTGTCTGCCCCCTGCTCGGTGCTGGGCGAGGCGGCGCAGACCATGGGCCACGCGCTGCGCCGCGGCATCGCCGGCACGCCGCGCGCCATCTATGCCGAGCTTGACGATGGCTTCATCCCCCGTGCCGCCTATGACAAGTGGCAGACCGAAAGCGGCGCCCTCTGGCCCGCCGAAGATGAATTCCGCGTCGGCTGCACGCTGGAACACGCCGGCTATTACCTTGGCTGGCTGATCGGCTGGTTCGGATCAGTCCGCACCGTGGTTGCCGCCAGCGCCGAAACCGTGCCGGACAAGATGGGCAAGGGCCCGATGGCCCCCGACCTGTCCGTCGCCACGCTGTTCTTTGAAAACGGCCCGGTGACGCGGCTGACCTGTTCCATCGTCGCGCCGCACGATCATTCCATCCGCATCGTCGGCGATGACGGCGTGCTCAGCTGCAAGGCGGCATGGGACAACGCTGCCAAGGTGCGCTACGCCCGCCGCCTGACCATCCGGCGGCGGTTGATCGAACACCCCTTCCCCCGCCGCTATCGGCTGGATGGGCCGACCCACCCCAAGGTCAAACGCTGGGGCGCGGCGGCGATGAATTTCATGCTTGGCCCGGCCGAGATGCTGGACGCGCTCGACCAGAACCGCCCTTGCCGGCTGACCGACGATTTCGCGCTGCACCTGACAGAGGTGTCGCTGGCGATCCAGAACGCCGGAGAGACGTCGGGCGCGCAGGTCATGACCACCCGCTGCGCGCCGCTGGAACCGATGCCGTGGGCGAAATAACCCGCATCCTGATCACTGGCGCGGGCGGCTTCATCGGCCGCGCCACGGTGGCCGAGGCGCGGGCGCGCGGGCTCGAGGTGGTGGCCGTGGTGCGGCGCAGCGGTCCGGATTTCGGTGAGGGCGTCGAGGTGGTGCAGGCAGACCTGTCAGACCCGGCCTGCGTCCCCGCCCTGTCCGGCGCGCTGCGCGGCTGCTCGGCGGTGATCCACGCGGCGGCGCATCTGGGCGACAACGCCGAGGCGGTGGCGCTGGACACGCTGAAGGCCACCAGCCATCTGCTGCATGCGCTGCCCGGCGGATTGCGTCTGGTGCTGGTCAGCTCGATCGCCGTTTATGACACGGGCCGCCTGTCGCCGGGCGATACGGTCAGCGAAACCACACCGCTGTTCCCCGAGGATACCGCCCCCGACGCCTATGCCGGATCGAAGCTGGCGCAAGAAGCGCTGTGCCGTGCCCGCAAGGGCCCACTCTGGCTGATGCGGCCCGGCGCGGTCTGGGGGCCGGGCCGCACATGGCACGCGCTCAACGGCATCAGCGCCGGGCCGCTGCACCTTGCGCTGACCTCGGACGGAGAGCTGCCGCTGGCGCATGTCACCAGCGTTGCGGGCGCGCTGGTGTCGGCGGCGCAAAGCGATCCGCAGGGCATCCGCGCGCTGAATGTCATCGATGATGACCGCCCGACGCGCTGGCGCTTTGCCCGCGCGCATCAAAGCGTTGCTGGCTGGCCGCGCGTGGTGCTCCCCCTGCCATGGGGCGCATGGCTGGCGCTGGCCCGCGCGCTGACGCCGCTGGCGCCGAACCTGCCCGGCCTGCTGCGCGTTCCGATCCTGCGCGCCCGGATCATGCCGCTGCGCTGGCCCAATACCGCCTTGCGTGAAACCCTTGGCGGCGGCGACACGGCCCCGTTAGAAACCATGCTCGACACCAGCATGAAAGCCGCGCCATGAGCCTTCCCAGACTCGCCTATCTGACGGGGGAATATCCTCGTGCCTCCGACACCTTCATCCAGCGCGAGGTCGCCGCCCTGCGCGAGATCGGTCACGAGGTGCTGACCTGCTCGATCCGCACCACCGGCGCCGAACATCTCGTCGGCCCCGAGCAGCGCGAGGAACATGCGCGCACCTTCAAGATCCTGCGCGCCGCCCGGAACCCGCTGCGCCTGATCGGGGCGAATCTGCGCTTTGCCCTGAACCCGGTGCGCTACCTGCGGGCGCTGCGGCTGGCGTGGGGCACCGCGCCCAAGGGCGTCAGGGGCCGCGCCTACAATCTGGCCTATTTCCTCGAGGCGGCGGTGCTGGCCGACCGGATGAAACGCGAAAAGATCGATCACCTGCACAACCACATCGCCAAGGCTTCCTGCACGGTGGCGATGCTGGCCTCGGAACTGTCGGGTATCCCCTACAGCTTTACCATCCACGGGCCCGACATCTTTTTCGAACCGAAGCATTGGCGCATCGACGAGAAAACCGCGCGGGCGCGTTTTGTCGCCTGCATCTCGGAATATTGCCGCGCGCAGCTGATGTGCTTTGCCGATGCGCAGCACTGGGACAAGCTGCATATCATCCATTGCGGCATCGACCCCGAACGCTACCAGACCGCCCCGCACAAGGGGCAGGTTCTGCTGTTCACCGGCAGGCTTGCCGGGGTCAAGGGCGTGCCGATCCTGCTGGATGCGGTGGCCGAGCTGGCGCCGCGCCACCCCGATCTGCGGCTTGCGCTGATCGGCGACGGGCCGGAACGCGCCGCGCTGCAAGAGCGCGCAAAGCCGCTGGGCGACACGGTGGTGTTTCTTGGCTATCAAAGCCAGGAAACGGTGGCTGAGGCGCTGTCGCAAACCGATGTCTTCGTGCTGCCCAGCTTTGCCGAAGGCGTGCCCGTGGTGCTGATGGAGGCGATGGCGGCGGGCGTTCCGGTGGTTGCCACCCAGATCGCCGGCATCCCCGAGCTGGTCTCGCATTGGGAAAGCGGCATCCTCGTGCCGCCGGGCGACGTGGCTGCACTGGTCGAGGCGATCGAACAGCTGCTGTCCAGCGCCGATCAGCGCCGGGTGATGGGCGCTGTGGGGCAAGCCACCGTCGAGGCGGAGTTCAACATTCACATCGAGGCGCAGCGGCTTTCGACCCTGTTCACCGCCTATGCATCGGGCGAGACGCCGCCCAAACGGGAGCTGCTGGAATGATCCCTGTCGACGTGGTGCTGATCGGGCGCAACGAGGGGGCGCGGCTGGTCGCGGCGCTTGGCTCTGTGATGGGGCAGGCGCGGCAGGTGGTCTACGTCGATTCCGGATCGACCGACACCAGCGTGGCCGAGGCGCGCAAGGCGGGCGCAAAGGTGGTCGAGCTTGACATGTCGATCCCCTTCACCGCCGCCCGCGCCCGCAACGAAGGCTTTGACGCACTCGCCGATCCGCAGCTGGTGCAGTTCATCGACGGCGATTGCACATTGGTCGACGGCTTTCTCGATGCCGCCCGGGCGCATCTGCTGGCGCATGACCATCTGGGCATGGTCACCGGCTGGCGGTCCGAGATCCACCGCGATGCGTCGGTCTACAACCAGCTGGCGGATTTCGAATGGCGGCGCCCCGCGGGCGAGATACAGGCCTGCGGCGGTGACATGATGGTGCGCGCCGAGGTGTTCCGCACTGTGGGCGGCTTCGATCCGAAGGTGATCGCCGCCGAAGACGACGAATTCTGCGTGCGCCTGCGCAAGGCGGGTTGGCGGCTGGACCGCATCCCCAACGAGATGACCCGCCACGACATGGACATGCACCGCTTTGGCGCATGGTGGAAACGGGCGGTGCGCGGCGGCCACGGCTATGCGCAGGTTGGCCACATGCACCCGCCCTATTTCCGCACCGAGCAGCGCCGCATCCTTGTCTATGGGCTGGGTCTGCCCCTGCTGCTGCTCGCCGGGCTTTTCTGGTGGCCGCTCGCGGGGATGGCGCTGCTGCTTTACGCCCTGAACTATATCCGCACGGCGCGCGGTCTGAAACGCATGGGGCTTTCGGCACGCGAGTCCCGGCGGCACAGCGCCCTGATCACCCTGTCCAAGATTCCAAACCTGATCGGCATGGCGACCTATCACCTGCGCCGCCTGCGCCACGATCAGATGAAAATTATTGAGTATAAATGAGGGAAGACATGACACGTATCGGCCTGATCGGCGCCGGCTACATCGCCAGCTGGCACGCGGACGCGCTCAAGACCACCCCGGGCGTGACCATCGCCGCCGTCTGCGACCTGTCCGAATCCGCCGCGCAGGCGCTGGCCGAGGACTGCGGCGCGCAGGCCTTTACCTCGCTTGATGCGCTGATCGAAAGCCGCTGCTGCGATGCGGTGCACATCCTGACCCCGCCCGATCTGCACCGGCCTCTGGCGCTGCAATGCCTTGCCGCCGGGCTTGAGGTGCTGGTCGAAAAGCCTGTCGCGCAAAGCGCCATCGAAACGCGCGAGATCCTCGCCGCCGCCGAGGCCGCGGGCAAGCACTTTCACGCCGGGCATAATTTCCTTGGCCTGCCGTCTTATGAACGGCTAAAGGCACTGGTGCAGGACGGCACGCTGGGCCGCATTTCCAGCGCCGAGATCACATGGGCCCTGCCGCTGTCACCGCTGCGAGCCGGCCCCTACAACCTGTGGCTGCTGCGCGAGCCCAAAAACCTGCTGCTGGAGCTGGGGCCGCACCTTGTCGCCTTTGCCGTCGATCTGTTCGGCACGCCCGAGGTGGTCTTTGCCGAAGCCACCAAGCCGGTCGCCCTGCCCGGCGGAGATCTGCGCCCGCAGGGCTTCCGCATTCTGGCCCGGGCTGGCGCTGTCGATATCACCTTCACCATCTCGATGGTCGAAACGCAGGACGACCGCGCGGTGATGCTGCGCGGCTCCTCGGGGCGGGCCCGGCTGGATTACGCTTCGGATGTGCTGGTGGTCGAACGCGAGAACAGCTCGGATCTGGTGCTCAACCCGCTGCACAAGCAACTCAATCTCGCGTGGCAACGGTTCCGCGAAGGCACGCGCAACGCCTTTGTTCAGGGCAGCTCGCTCAATCAGGGCGGCCCTTACGCGCTCAGCTTCCGGGGCATGGACGCGGCGATCTGGCAGGATCGCAGCCTGCCGCAGGATGCCCGGTTCAGCGGGGCCAGCGCGGTGGCGGTGATGCAGGTCATCGACGACGCGCTGGCGCTGCTGCCGCCCGAGGTGCTGGCCATAAAGGCCCCTGCCGTGCAGACCCGCGCCCCCAAACCCACCGCCATGGTGATCGGCGGCACCGGGTTCATCGGGCGCGCCCTGACGCGGCGACTGGTGGCCGATGGCCATGACGTGCGGGTGCTCTCGCGCGGGCGCCACGGGCCCTTTCCCGACCTGCCCGATCAGGTCGAAACCAAGGGGGTCTCGCTGTATGATCTCGAAGCGCTGACCGAGGCGATGCAGGGCATCGACGTGGTGTTCAACCTTGCAAAATCCATGGACAAGACATGGGGCGAGGCACTGATCAACGATGTCGGCGTCGCCACCCGGATCGGCATGGCCTGCGAAAAGGCCGGGGTGAAACGTCTTGTCTACACCGGCACGATTGCGTCTTACGACATGTCGAAACGCGACAGGACCATCACCGAAGACACCGGCTTTGCCGCCGACATGAGCGATCGCAACATGTACGCCCGTTCCAAGGCGGAATGCGAACGCCAGCTGATGAAGCTGCACCGAGAGCGCGGCCTGCCGCTGACCATCGCCCGCCCCGGCATCGTGGTCGGCCCCGGAGGCCCGTTGCAGCATTGGGGCATCGGGCGCTGGCATGGCGCGGGCGCGGTGCGGATCTGGGGGCCGGGCGACAACATCCTGCCCTTCGTGCTGATCGACGACGTGGCCGACGGGCTGGTGCGCATGGCGTCGCGGCCCTCGGCTGTCGGGGAAAGCTTCAATCTGGTGGGCGAACCGATGCTGACCGCACGCGGCTATTTCAACGCCATTCACGAGGCGCTTGGCGCGCGCATCCGGGTCGACAGCGGCAATCTGACAGCGTTTTACCTGTCTGACGCGGTGAAATACGGGCTGAAGAAATACGCGCTGCGCAAGACCGGGCTCGAGCGCCCGTCGCTGGCCGATTGGCAAAGCCGCGCGCATTTCTCACCTTTTGCCATCGACAAGCCAAAGGCGATGCTGGACTGGCGGCCCGAACCCGACCGCAGGATCTTTGTTGAAAAGGCCATCACGCAGGCGAACCTGATCGGGATCTGAGACACTGGGTTTATAGTGCGATCGGTGAACAATCCTCTCGAAACCTCCTCATTCCTGACAGATTCCCATGATGAAACGGAACAAGAGGGTTCGGCGCATCACAGGATGCGGCCCGTATCGAACAGGCAGACAGGCATGACGCTGGGTGATTTTTCCGATGTGACGCGGTGGGTGCGGGCCGACAGGGCCCTGATGCGCTGCGCCTGGAGGGCAAGAGCATGACCGAACGCCGCAAGTTTCGCCGCCGTAATCCGCTCTCTGCGCAGACCGCCGTCGCAGATCAGGCGGACGCACGGGCAACATCCGACGAGGCCGCTGCCGCCGCGCAGGACGCAGAGCGCCAACGCGCCGCCCTTCAGGCAGGAGAGGCGGAGCGTCAGGCCGCAAACGCGCAATTGGCGCTCGAGGCGGTCAGGGCCGAAGACGCGCGCCGTGCCGAAGACACCCGCAAGGCCGATACGGGGCGCATGGCTGAAGAGGCGCGCATGGCAGAGGCCGCGCGCGAGGCAGAAGAGGCGCGCGAGGCCAAGGAACGCCATGCCGCCGAAGAGGCGCAGGAAGCCGAGCAAGCGCACAGGGTCGAAGCGGCCCGGCCCAAAGACCGATGGGCGCAGCTTGCCAGCGTCGCGGTCGATGCGCGTCATCTCGAAAACAACCGCATCGTCACCGCCGGGCGTGACGACCCCGCTCATGCCGCGTTCGACGTGCTGCGCACGCGGCTGCTTCAGGCGCTGGCGGATCATGGTTGGCGGCGCGTCGCCATCACCTCGCCGACCAAGGATTGCGGCAAGACCTTCACCGCCGCCAACCTTGCCATCTCACTGTCGCGTCAGGAAAACTGCCGCACCCTGCTGATCGATTGCGATCTTCGCAGGCCGACTCTGCACAAGGTCATAGGCCTGCGCGACCCCGGCTCGATGGGTGATGTGTTGCGGGGCAAGATCGCCCCCGAAGACCATTTCCTGCGCATGGGCGAAAACAGCTTCGACGCCGGGCATAACATCGCCTTCGGCTTCAACGGCACCCCGGAACCCTACGCTTCGGAACTGCTGCAATCGCCGCAGACCGCCGAGGCCTTGGCCCGGATCGACAACGCCTTTGCGCCCGATGTCGTGCTGTTCGACCTGCCGCCAGCTCTGTACTTCGATGATGTCATCGCGTTCCGGCCGCTGTTTGATGGGGTGCTGCTGGTGGTCGGCGGAGGCCTGACCACCGACAAGGAAATCCGCGAGGTCGAACGGCGGCTAGGCAAAGACACCCCGCTGCTTGGCACGGTGCTGAATCGGGCCGAAGGCACCAAGCTCGACAAGTACACCTACTGAAAGGGCCCCGAAGGGCCCTTTGTCATAGCGCGATCAGGGCCGCGCGGCGCGCGGCAGCAGCCGCCCCAGCAGCGCCGACCAATCGCTCACCGTGGCAAGCGCCGCCCAGATCGCCGCCAGCAGCAACCCGACCAGCGAAAAGATCCGCAGCCCGGTCACCCGGCGTTCGCTCCGCGTGCGGATCGTGGGGATCGCCACCACTGGCTGTATACCCAGCGCCCGTTCCATCTGCGTCGCGCTGCGGATCGCGGGGTTCATCAGCTCGGCGATGAACGCTATCGCGAACCCGCCCAGAGCGCTTGCCGCCACCCCCATCGCCAGCAGCTTCTTGCGGCTGCCCGAGGCCGAGACTTCGGGCACCAGCGCCGTTTCCAGCACCTCAAACCGCGCCATCTGCTGGCGATCTTCGAGCATCTGCCCCATCTCGGCCTCGGCCTTGCGACGGGTGATCACGCTGTACTGTTCCTGAAGCCGGGTGAGATCGCGCTCGATCCCAGACAGGGCGCGTTCCACCTCGGGGGCGCGGGCGATCGCGGCGTTGATCGCGCCGATGCGCCCCTCGACCAGCGCCTTCTGGTCGCGCAACAGGCCAACCTGACGGTCGAGCACTTCCTGCCGCTGCCGCGAGGAATTCGCCTGAAGCGCTACGATCTCGCGTTCGAGCGTCAGCGCGTTGTCCTGCAAGGTCGTCAACTGGTCGCGCAGCGCGTTCATGCCGGCGGGCAGCGCATCGCCATTCTGTTCCTTGAAGGTTGCGATCTCGGTTTCCTTGGCGGAAATTTCAGCTTCGACCCGCGCTTCCTCGTCCGCGAAGAAGCTCAACGTGTCGCGGGCACTGGTGACGCTGCGATCGCGCGACTGGTCGATCACCGTTGTCATAAGCTCGTTCGCAAGCTCCGCAGCCTTTTGCGGATCGTCCAGCGTGACGGTGATCATCAGCCCCGAGGGCGCCTCTTGCTGCGCGGCATAAGCATTGGGATTGGTGCGAATTTCGTCGATGCGGATGGATTCGCGCATCAGGAAGACCCGCTCGTTCAGGCTCATTTCGGGATCGGCGTCGAACAGCTGGTGCACGTTCATCACCTGCACCAGATTGTCGCGCGACATCAGGCGCTGTTCGATCAGCTGCACCCGGCGGGCGGCGTCCTGCGATTGCGCGGCAGACCCGGCCAGCGTATCGGGAACCTGACTTTCCTCGATCTGGACGACAGCGGTGGCCTCGTAGATCTTGGTTTGCTTGGTCGCGATGTAGAATGAAATGGCAGATCCCAGCAGGATGATGGCAAAAATCAGCAAAGCCCTGCGCCGCAGAGCTGCCAGCACTTCACCGACCGACTGAAACTGGTTCATACTCATCACTCCCGCAACGTGTTGCCCCCACCCTGCGAATGCGAAACGGCCCCTTCGGGTTGCACCCTGCAAGCGATTGCCCCAATTTGATTAGAACAATAGGCAAGGCGCCGTCATCGCGTCATGAATTAGCCCCATTGTCCGGCCATTTCCACGAAAAATACCATGCAAAACGGAAACAATCCGTTAAGGAAACCGCTACCTACGGTCACCTCTTTACCAAGTGTCGAAGAGACAGCTCAGCAGTGACAGCGAGACGACAAGGCCGTCGATCCGTTGTTGCCAAACCGGGATCTCGGCCCCTTGTCCGAGCCCGATGTCATGATGCATCACCATGCGCGAGTTGGGCAGATCTGCCCGTAAGGCATCGAATCCGAATGTGGCGCCGGTGATCGGATACTGCGCCTTAAAGGCCGATTCCTTGGCGGAAAAAATCCGCAGCGCCGCGCGCTCTGGTGGCAACGACAGCGTTTCCAGCTCGCTGGGACTGGCGATTTCGGGGATCAGATCGGGGTGCATATCGACATCAGGCTCGATATCGACTCCGATGCCGCGCCAGAGCCCGGCGCGCGCGACCACCGCAACGCAAAGCCCGCCGCCATGGCTGATACTGCCGACAACCCCGGAGGGCCAGTGCGGGGCGCGATCGCCTTGCATCGGAATCGCGCGCGGCGGCAGGCCAAGCTGCGCCATGGCGGCGCGGGCGGCAACGCGCCCCCCGGTGAATTCCGCGATGCGCGACGGCACGGCCCGGCGCATGGCAGCGCGCTCTTGCTCAAAAAGCGCGCCGGGGATGTCGCTGGCGCTTGCAACCGCCCAGCCCAGCCCATCCGGCAGGCCGGACGCGTCGAGCGCCTGTTTCAACACCTCCGGGGTCACCTCAGGCGCTGCGTTTTGCCCGCATTTCGCGGCGGCGCGACATGGCATCGCTGCGGGCCTGCGCCCGGTCGTTGACCGGCGCTGCGGGCTGCGGGACTGGCGCGGGCGCGGCGGCGGTGATCACGGGGGCTTTGGCCACGGGCGCCTTGATGACAGCCTGTGCCGACGGGTCCGCCAGCGCGGCCACCCGCGCCGTCAGGTCGGCCAGCACCGGAAAGCGGAAGATGTCAGTGATCGACAGCCCCGCCACGCCAAGCTCGTCGCGGATCGCCCGATGCGCCTGCACCGCCAGCAGCGAATGACCGCCAAGGTCGAAAAAGCTGTCACGGCCCGAGATCTCCGACAGGCCCAGCACTGTCGACCAGATCCCGGCGATCTGCGCTTGCAGCTTGCCGCTGCCTTGCACCTGCGATTGCACCACCGGTGTTTCGGGCCGGGGCGCGGGGCGCGCAGCCTTGACCACAGGTTTCGGCAAGGCCTTGCGATCCACCTTCTTGTTCGGGGTCAGCGGGAAGCTGTCCAGCCGCATGAAATGCTGAGGCACCATGAAGCCCGGCAGGTGCTGCGCCATCTGACTGCGCAGGCCCGGCTCGGCCAGCGGCGTTTCAGAGGTGTAATAGCCCACCAGCCGCAGATCGCCCGGCGTATCCTCGCGCGCGACGACCACGGCCTGCGTGACGCCGGGCAAGGTTTCCAGCACGGCTTCGATCTCGCCCAGCTCAATACGGAAGCCGCGCAGCTTGACCTGATGATCGACGCGGCCGATGAAATCGATGCGCCCGTCGATGCGGCGGCGCACCAGATCGCCGGTGCGATACATCCGCCCGGCGTGGAACGGGTTGGGCGCAAAGCGCTCTGCGGTCAGCTCGGGCCGGCCCCAATAGCCGCGCGTGACGCCCTTGCCGCCGATCCACAGCTCGCCCGGCATCCCGATGCCCACCGGCTGCTGCGCATCGTCCAGCACGTAAAGCTGCTGGTTGGCCAGTGGCAGGCCGATATTGACCACGCCATCGGACGCCCGCGCCACTTCGGTCGAAGACCAGATGGTGGTTTCCGTCGGGCCATACATATTGGTGACGCTGGCAGTGGTGATCTTGCCGAACTCTTCCACCAGCGCGCCGGGCAGCGGCTCTCCGCCAAGGAACAGGTGCTGCACCTTCGACAGGGCAAACCGCGCCTCGTCATTCATCGCGATCATCCGCGCCATCGACGGCGTGCATTGCAGATGCGTGACGCCATGGCGCAGGATCTGCGCGGCGATCGAGAAATCATCCGCCGCGAGTTCCGGCGCAACATTCGCAGCCCGAACCACGCGGGCCAGCGGCACCAGCCCCTCCAGAACCTGCTGGCGCGGGATGCCATAATCGATCAGGCAGGCGATTTCCGTGACACCGATGCGCTTGAGCTGCTCTGTGCGCTCCAGCGCGTCTTGCACCGTGCCAAAAAGGCCGCTTTCGTTGAAATAGCGCTCGAAGGCGAAATCGAGAATGGCTTCGAGGTCTTCCGGCTCGAGGATCTCCAGATCCAGATCGAAGGCGTTGTTCAGCCCCTGAGGCCGCTTGAACGCCGGAAACGCCCAGGCGTATTGCTTGATTAGCCCCGCTGCCGAGCGCAAGTATTCGCGCATCGGGCCGCGGGCGGTTTCGCGCGCCTGCTCGCGGGTTTCGGCCACGTAGCTGTGCAGCATGAGCGAGACCTTGAAATCCGCAGGATCATGCCCCGCCTCGCGCAGCGCGCCATGATAGAGGCGGATCTTGTCGGCCACCTCGTCGATGCTTTGCCCCAGCAGATGGGTGAGCACATTGCAGCCCAGCCGCCCCGCCTCGCGCCATGTCTCGGGGTTGCCAGCGGTGGTGATCCAGATCGGCAGGTCATCGGACACCGGGCGTGGCTGCGTCACCACATCGAACATCGTGCCATCCTTGCGCGGGAAGGGCACCGGCGTGCCGCGCCACAGATCGCGCAGCTGGGCGATGGTCTCGATCATCGCGGCTTTGTTCTGGGGCGGCGTGTTCTCGGGGCGCAGCACGAAATCATCGGGCTGCCAGCCGCTGGCAATGGCCAGCCCGGCGCGCCCGTTGGTCAGATTGTCGATCACCGCCCATTCCTCGGCGATGCGCGCCGGGTGATGCAGCGGTGCCACCACCGAGCCAGCCCGCACGGCGATATTGCGGGTCACGGCGGCAACGGCGGCGCCGGTCACCGACGGGTTCGGATAGGGGCCGCCAAAGGCGTGGAAATGCCGCTCGGGCGTCCAGACGGCGCAAAAGCCGTTCTGATCGGCGAATGTCGCGCCTTCGAGCAGCATGGCGTATTTGTCACGCCCGACGCCATCGTCATTGCCCCAGTAATACAGTGAGAATTCCATCCCCGCCTCGGACAGCGGCATCGCCCCGTTCGAGATCAGCGCGCGATCCTCGTCCGAGGTCAGCACCACCTTGAAACCGCGCGCCGTGGTCCAGAACAGTTCCAGCACGGAAATGTCGAAGCTGAGCGAGGTCACCGCCAGCCATGTCCCGGCAGGATCGTGCGGGATCACCGCGTCCATGCCGGTGTAGAAATTCACCACGTTGCGATGTTCGATCATCACGCCCTTGGGCACCCCGGTCGAGCCAGAGGTATAGATGACATAGGCCAGATGTTCGGGGCCGCAAACCGGCGCGGGCGCCACGGCGGGGGCCTGAGACAGGCGCGGATCGGCGTCGATCACCAGCAGCTGGGCGTTGTGCCGCGGCAAGCTGCTTTGCAGGTCGCTTTGCGTGACGATCACCGGCGCGCCGCTGTCGTTGAGGTAATGCTGCAACCGGTCCGCCGGGTAGGCCGGATCAAGCGGCAGATAGGCCCCGCCCGCCTTGAGGGTGCCCAGCGCCCCGACCATCAGATCGACCGAGCGTCGCGTGTAAAGCCCGACAACCGTATCCGCCCCCACCCCCATGGCGCGCAGCACCTGCGCCGCCTGATTGGCGCGCTGATCCAGCTGCGCGTAGCTAAGGCTCTGGCCCTCGAACACCAGCGCAATGGCATCCGGAGTCCGGGCCACCTGCGCTTCGAACGCCGCCTGCATGGTCAGGCTGTCCTTCTGCGACGTTTCGGTCGCGTTCCACGCGTTCAGCACCAGATCGCGCTCGGCAGCGGGCAGACCGCCCAGTTCCAGCCGCGCGGCAAGCAGATCCGATTGCGCCAATGCCATCCGGCCACTGTCGGTCAGCAGCGTGGCAGTGTCGCCGGTCAGTTCGACCGTGACGGCGGTGCCGGGGATATGCCCCGCGCCAAGGCTGAGCCCGACATGCGGCACCTGCGGCGCAGCCCCGATCTCGGGGGCGCGGGCCGGAAGATCGGTCAGGAAACCGACGCGCGCTTGCGCCGCCGCCACGTCGACATGGCCCGAGCCATCGACCCGCAGCGGCAGCCATGGCGCGATGAACCCGCCCTGCGCCAGATCCTTGAGCCGGGCATCGGCAAAGGCGATGTCGCAGCTTTCAAGCCCCGCAAGGCGCGCGGCCCATGCCGCCACCTGCGCTTCGGGCTGCGCGCCAAGGGCCAGCCCGCGCTGGTAGATGTCACCGGCGCGCTTGCCCAACCCCTGCAATTCCGCCGGGGCAAAGCTGGTGAACCGGCGCCGCCAGTGCTGGTCATGCTTGGCCACCTGCACAATGCGGGCGTCGATCTGCGCCCGCTCGGCGGCCGAGAGCACCGTCAGCCGCTCGCCCGGCTTGCCGACCTGCGCCACCAGCGCCAGCGCGCCGCAGACATGGGTAAAATGCGCCAGCCGCAGCGCCCCGCTGCCACAAGCGACGGTCAGGTGATCGTCGGTTGCCTCGAGGATCTCGCCCGGTACGCCCTGCCCCGGCACCACCTGCGCCTTGTGAACAAGCCACAGCGCGTCATGGGCCAGCAGCTTTGGCGCGCTCAGCGGGTTGGCATAGCCGCCATGATCGAGCGCCCGCACCAGCCGTTCCAGCGCCTCGGCGGGCTGGGCGAAATCCAGCAGACCATGCGCCGACGGGCGATCCGCCAGCGCGTGGTAGCTGCGCTGGCCCAGATCCTGAGGCACCCGCCGCAGCCCCTGTTCCAGTTGCGCAATCAGCTCGGGAAAGCTGTTGATGGCGGCTTCGTAAGCTTTGGTGTTCAGCGTCAGCGCGGTGTCGCTGTCCGCAATGTCGAACGCGCGGGTGACAAGGATATCGCCCTCGTCCACGCCGCCTTCGATCATGTGCCAACTGATGCCGTGGCAGCTTTCGCCTTGCAGCAAAGCCCAGACCGGCGCGTTCAGCCCGGCGTGGCGTGGCAGTGGGCCGTCGTGGAAATTCACCGCCCCCTTGCGTGGCATAGCCAGCACCGCCGCCGGGATCATGTCGAGATTGGCGATCGACAGCAGCCAGTCGAATTGCGTGCCGCCAAGCCGATCCGCCAGCCCCTTCCCCGGCGCAACGACCGCAAGGCCGCGCCCCTCGGCCCAGCTTGCGACATCGGCGTTGCGGGTGACCACGGCGCGGATCGTGTGCCCGGCACCGAGCAGCCGTTCGCCGCATTGCACCAGCAGGCTTTCATTGCCCATGACGACGCTGGAAAACTGGCTCATCTCATCTTACTCCGCCTTGATCTCGCTGCGGCTGGCCGTGGGGCGCGCGGCCCCCGGCATCAGCGCCCGAAGATCGTGAATAACCATGTCGCGCAGGAAATGCGCCGGGTCCGCCGCGGGCTTGCGCTGGATCACCCGGCGCGCCCGCCACAGCACCCCGCCCGCCACATGCGCCAGCGTTGCCAGCGCCGCATAACCCCGCCCGTGCGATTTGCTGAAATAATGCCAGCGGCTGTCAAGCCAGAAGCCCGGAATGCGCTGCCACCGCTTCATCCCGGTCGAGACCGACCCGATATGCGCCACCGCGCTGTCCCTGACATAATGCGTCTGATACCCGGCGCGGGCAGCGCGCAGGCACAGCTCGGTTTCCTCGAAATACAAAAAGAACGTCTCGTCGAACAGGCCGATCCGGTCGAGCACATCCTGCCGCATCATCAGCGAGGCCCCTGCCAGCCAATCGACCCGGCGCGTCGTTTCCGGCAGATCCAGCGGCACCTTATACGCGCCAAGCGCGCGGCTGATCGGCCCGAATCGCGCCGCGCCTTCGAATTCCGACAGGATCGAGGGGAAGCGAAAGGCACTGATATGCGGCGTGCCATCCTCGCCGTGGATATGACTGCCGGCAAAGCCCGCCTCGGGGTGGGTCTCCAGATGATCCAGAAGCCGCCTGAGGCTGCCCGGCCCGGGAAAGGCGTCGGAGTTGAGCAGGTAGATGTAATCGGGGCGCGAGCCGTCGGACCAGCCCGCGCGAATTCCGACATTGTTGCCCGCGCCAAACCCGCCGTTGCGGTCCGACCGGATCAGCCGGATCGGCGCGCCTTGCGCCCATGGCTCGGCCAGCCCTGCCTGCATCGTCTCGAAAGAGCCGTCAGCGCTGTCATTGTCGACGATGATCAGCTCGGCTTCCAGCCCCGCCATCTCGCGCAGCGCGGCGCGGGCCGAGCGCAGCGTCATCTCCGGCGTTCGGTAGTTCAGCGAAATCACCAGAAGCCTCGGCATGCTGCGTTACTCCGCCGCGCGGTGGCCGGGGAAATCGACCACCTCGCCGCCCTTGGCCTCGGCCCCGGTGATCGCCTCGCGCATCAGCGCCGCAAGCACCCGGACATTGGGTTCCAGCACCATGGAATCATGGGTCCCCGGCACCTCATGAACCTCCACACCGGGCACCACGCTGCCCCAGTCGTTGTCCTCCAGCACATAGGCCCGTTCGGAATTGACCATGCGCCCACCCGACACTCGCCACTTGCCGCTAAGCGGCGGGCGGTACAGCACCAGCCGCCCGTCCCATGGGCGCAGCCTGTAGCGCCCGACGGCGGCAAGGAAGGCCGCCTCGATCTCGGCGTTGTGAAAGCCGTGGTCGTGGGTTTCCACGCTGGCGCGGCGCTTGGCGATTTCCCAGCGGATGCGGTTGCGTGCCCAGATCAGCGGATAGAACACGCCCTTTGCCCGCGCCTCGGCCAGCTGAATGATCAGCCGGTCGCGTAGCTCTAGCGGACGGCGCACCGGCAGCGGCGTATCGAGCAGCACGCACAGCGCCACCTCTTCGCCCGCAATTTCAAGCTGGCGCGCGATCTCATAGGCGGTGATGCCACCCCCCGAGAAGCCCCCGATCATATACGGCCCTTCGGGCTGCACCTGACGCATTTCAGCGATGTAATCGCGAGCTATTGCCTCGATATCGTCATGCGGGGCTTCGCCGCCATACAAGCCCTTGGCCTGAAGGCCATAGAACGGCCGGTCGGCCCCGAGCAGATGCGCAAGGTGGCGCAGGTTCAGCACATTGCCGAACATCCCCGCCACAAGAAAGAACGGACGGCGCGGCCCGCCCTCGCCATCATGCATCGGCACCAGATGGGTGAACCGCCGTTCAGGGGCGGTTGGCGCATCATCGCTGTCGACAAGGCCAGTCTGCGCGATGATCAGCGCGGCGCATTTGCGGATGGTCGGGGCCTCGAACAGCACCGAGATCGGGAACTCCACCCGGAAGGTCTTGCGCACCATGCTGAACAGCCGCACCGCGATCAGGCTGTGCCCGCCAAGGTCAAAGAAGCTGTCGTCGATGCCGACCTGCCGCACCCCCAGCAGATCCTGCCAGAACCCCGCAAGCGTGCGTTCCACATCGTTTTCGGGCGCGACGAAATCGCCGTCGAGCTGCGGACGCTCAAAGCTTTGCGCCTCGGCCCGTTCGGCGGTGCTGGCGGCATTCTGCGCCACCAACTGCCCCAGATCCATCGACGAGACCACCACCTGCGGCGCGCCCAGCGCCAGCGCACGGGCGAACGCCTCGGCGCCTTCCTGCGGCAGGATGCCCTGGCTGAGATTATGGGCAAGGCGTTCTTCGGCGGCAGACAGCGGCTGCGCCTCGGTCTCGTCGGTTTCCAGCTCGGCGGCGGAGAGGCGCGGGGCGCTGTGCAACACGTCGGCCTGCGCCAGCTTGTGGATGGTAAAGCCGCTGATTTCCACCAACACCGCGCCCTCGGGGGTGCAAAGCGTGATGTCGAAACTGGCGGTTTCAGACGCGGCGCGATTGTCGGCGGCGCTGCGCACCCAGCTAACGATACGATCGGTCAGCGGCGCATGGACGCGCACGCGGGCATAGCTGACCGGCACCCAGAGGTGCGTCGGCTGGTAGCCCTCGATCAGCTCCATCGCCCAGCCGGTGGCGATGTCCATCAGCGCCGGGTGCAGCAGGCAGCCATCGTCCTTTGCGGCCTCGGCCAGCGACAGATCGGCGATGCCCTCGCCAGCGCCTAGCGCACGGCTGTCGAGCACCTTCCAGCGCGGGCCAAAGGCAAGAAGCACCTCTTGCGCGGTGGTCAGCTTGCCGCCGCGTGCCGGTGCGCCGCAGCGGTCGCGGATCGCGGCAAGATCCAGCGGCTCGGGCCGCGCCATCGGCATCAGCGCCAGCCGCCCCTGCGCACAGATCGCATGGCCGCGTTTGCCGCCAATCGTCGCATCGGCGAGCACATCGAACCCGTAGCCTTCGCCCCGCCGGGTCAGGCGGACGCGGATATCGCGGCTTCCGGTGTCGGCGACGCGCAGCGGGCGCAGAAACGCCAGATCGCGGATCTCGAACCCCGCCGGTTCGCCTTGCGCGCGCAGCGCTTCGGCGGCAAGTGCCAAATAGCCGGTGCCGGGCAGCAGCGCATCGCCTGCCTTGGTGCGATGCTCGTCGATGATCCAGTCGCTGGAGGAATATTGCGCGGTGAACAGCCGGTTGCCACGGGCGTCAAAGGTCTTGCCCTGCAGCAACGGCACCTTTGCCGGTTCGACAGGCGCTTGCGGGGCCTCGCCACGCCGGGCGGCGACGGCTTCTGCGGCCATGCCGACCTCGTTCCAGATGCCCCAGTTGATCGCGACAACCCGCGTCTTGCCGCCCGCCCGCGACGCGGCAAAGGCGTTGAGGTATTCATTCGCGGCAACGTAATCGACCTGCCCCGCCGGCGCGGTCACCGTCGAGGACGAGGCGAACAGCGCCATCCAGTCCAGCGCACCATCGGGGAACAGGGTGGCAAGCACCTGCGTGCCGTGGATCTTGGGCGTGAACACGTCTTCGACGCTGGCCGGGGATTTGGCCAGCAGTGGGCCGTCATCGATCACGCCCGCGCCATGGATGACGCCGGTGATCTTACCCAGCTGCGCCTCGATCTCGTCACGCACGGCGCGCATCTGGCCTTCGTTGCAGACATCGGCGGCAAAACTGGCCACCGTCGCACCCGCCGCTTCGAGGCTGCGCACCGCGCGGATGCGCCGTGCCGTGGCGTCTTGCGGTGCGTGGCGCGACAGGTAGTCCGACCAATGCAGCCGATCCGGCAGCGCGCCGCGCGCCACCAGCGCGATGTTTGCCCCCTGCGCCGCGAGCGATTGCGCCAGCGTCAGGCCAATGCCGCCAAAGCCACCGGTGATCAGCACGGTGCCGCCTTGCGGCACTTCGGGCGCGGGCAACGCCACTGGCAGCATCGCACATTCATAGCGTTTCGCGCCGCGCAGCGCGGCGATGGCGCCCGAGGGTTCCGACAGCAGCTCCTCAAGCAGTTGCGAGGTGAGCGACTCCAGTGCCGCATCCCGCACCGCCTGCGCCTTGCGATGGCCAAAAATCCCCGCCTGCGCCGCGACCGGCAGCGTCAGATCGCAGGTCGACACGCTCACCCCCGGCAATTCGCGCGGCAGGACGCGGGCGGGCCCGGCGATGGTCGCCTTGACCGGATAGGGCAGCGCCTCGTCACGCACCCGCGCCGCGCCGCTGGTCAGCACCGACAGGTGCAGCGGGCGGGGCAGGTTTTCCTCGGCTATGGCCTGCGCGAGGAACAGCAGCGAATAGAACCCCTGTTCTTGCAGACGGTGCAGGAAGCTTGAACCGGGGCGGTGGCTTTCCCCCTCCGTCACCATCCACAGATGGGCGATGCGCGTCGGCACATGGCCGCGCTGCGCCAGATCCCGGATCAGCAGATCATAACCTTCGCGGCCGCGTTCCGGGGCCAGCAGATAGGATGTATCCGCCAGCCGCGTGAACCTGTCTCCGGGGCGCACCTCGACCACCGTATGCCCGGCGGCGACAAGGCGGCTTGCCACGCGGGCCGCGAGCCCGGCCTCGTCCATGAACATCAGCCAGACCTGCGGGTCAGCATCGCCCAGCCCGTGATCGACATCGACAGGCGGCTGCGCGGTGCGGGGCCGCCAGACCGGCTTGTAGCCCCAATCGGCCACCTCGCCTTTGCGCATAAGGTATTGCGGCGCGCTGGCCTGCGCCTTGCCCGGCGCGATGAAATAGGGTGCGCGCTGGAAGGCATAGCCCGGCAGAACCACGCGGGCGCGGCGGGCATCACCCCAGACCTGCGCCCAGTCGATATTCGCCCCCAGCGCCCAGAGACGCCCAAGCACCTCGAACATGTGCTTGTCGTCGGCGATCCTGTCGTCGCGGTGGCGCAGCGAGGACAGCACCTGATTGGCGCTGACATCGGGGTGCTGGCGGGCCAGCGCCGACAGCGCCTTGCCCGGACCGACCTCAAGCAGGATGCGGTGTTTCGCCGCCACCGCGCCGATGCAATCGGCGAACAGCACCGTGCCGCGCAGGTGATCGACCCAGTAATCGGGCGATGTCGCCTGCTCGGGCGTCATCAGCTTGCCGGTGCGGTTCGAGGTCAGCGGGATCTGCGGCGCGTGCAGGTCGATCGACAGAAGATAGCTGCGGAACTGTTTCAGGATCGGGTCCAGCATCCGGCTGTGCGCGGCGATGTCGATGGCGATGCGCTGGCAGTCGATGTCTTCCGCCGTCAGCCGCGCCTGCAACGCTTCAAGCGCCGCGAGCGGCCCCGAGGCCACCGACAGCTCGGGCCCATTCACCACGCCAAGGTCGAGGTCATCGCCCAGCATAGGCCGCAGCTGATCGGCGGGCAGGTTCACCGACAGCATCCCCCCGGCAGGCACGGAATCAAACAGCCGCCCGCGCAGATGCACAAGGCCGATGCAATCCTCGAAGCTCATGACTCCGGCAAGGCAGGCGGCAGTGTTCTCGCCCATGGAATGCCCGGCCAGCGCGACGGGGGTGATGCCCCAGCTGATCCACAGCTGCGCCAGCGCGTATTCGCAGATCATGATCAGAGGCAGTTGCAGCGACGGGCGCTTGAGCGCCGCATCCGCCTGCGCCGGATCGGTATCGAGCCAGAGCGCCTTGATATCCGCATCCGACATCTCGGCCAGCGTCTTTAGCCCGCGATCCATCCAGTCGGCAAACTCCGGCTCTGTCTCGTAAAGATCGCGCGCCATGCCGGCATATTGCGCGCCGCCGCCGGGGAAGGTGAACACCACCTCGGGGCGATCCAGCGCGCTGTGCGAATGTACGCGGCGCGCATCGCCCTGATCCAGCAGGCGGGCGGCCTCTTCGTGGGTCTGTGCCACCACGATACGGCGCTTATCAAATGCGCGGCGGCCTTGCTTCAACGTCCATGCGACATCGGCCAGCGGCTGTTCGGGATGCGCGCGCAGATGCGCCGCCAGACGCTTGGCACCAGCGTCCAGTGCGCCGTTGCTCCGGGCCGACAGGGTCAGAATCTGGAACGGCCAGTCGCTGACCTGCGACGGGGCCTGTGCCGGAGCCTCTTGCAGCACCACATGGGCGTTGGTGCCGCCCACGCCCAGCGAGTTGACCCCAGCCCGGCGCGGATGCGCTACGCGCGGCCACGGCGTCAGCGTATCGTTGACGAGGAAGGGCGAGCCATCAAAACCGATGGCCGGGTTCGGCGCCTTATAGCCCAGAGAGGGCGGGATTTCCGCGTGGTGCAGCGCCAGTGACACCTTGATCAGGCTCGCCACGCCCGCCGCCGTATCCAGATGGCCGATGTTGGTCTTGACCGACCCGATGCGGCAATGCGCCTGCGCGTCGGATGTTTCGCGAAACGCCTGCGTCAGCGCGGCAACCTCGATCGGATCGCCCAGATAGGTGCCAGTGCCGTGGCATTCGACGTAATCCACCGTGTCCGAGCTGACCCCAGCCACCGCCTGCGCCTCGGCAATCGCCGCCGCCTGCCCATCGACCGAGGGTGCAAGATAGCCCGCCTTTTGCGCGCCGTCGTTGTTGACCGCCGACCCCTTGATCACCGCCCAGATGTGATCGCCATCGGCCCGCGCATCCGCCAGCCGCCGCAGCACCACCACCCCCGCGCCAGAGCCGAACACCGTGCCCTGTGCGCGATGATCGAAGGCATGGCAGGCGCCATCGGGCGACAGGATCTCGTTTTCCTTGTAGAGATAGCCGCGCCCCTGCGGCAGTTCGATGGTCACGCCGCCCGCCAGCGCCATGTCGCATTCGCCGTTCAGCAGCGCCTGAACCGCGTAATGCGTCGCCACAAGCGAGGTGCTGCACGCGGTTTGCAGGTTGATCGACGGGCCGTGCAGATCCAGCACATGGCTGGCCCGCGTGGTCAGGAAATCCTTGTCATTGCCGGTGTGGCGCAGCAGGAACATGCCGGTGTTCTCGACCAGATCCGGGTTCGAGCAGATGTTGAAATAGAAATACGATCCCATGCCGCAGCCGGCAAACACACCGACCTGCCCATCGAAACTGTCGGGCACATGGCCGGCGTTTTCCAGCGCCTCCCAGGCGCACTCAAGGAACTGCCGGTGCTGGGGGTCCATGATCGCGGCTTCCTTCGGGGAAAAACCGAAGAACTCCGCGTCGAACATCTCGAAATCATCCAGCGGCGCGGCGAAGGGCACGTAATCCTTGTGGCGCATCAGGCCGGGATCTTCGCCCGCCGCGCGCAGCTCTTCCTCGGTCAGCTTGCGGATCGAGGATCGCCCGGCGCGCAGATTGTCCCAATAGCGCAGGATATCGCCCGCGCCGGGAAGATGCGCCGCCATGCCGACGATGGCGATGTCGTTTTCGCCAACATGCTGATCCTGCAATGCGTTCATCCGATAACCCCGCCACATGGGCTGCTAAAAATCCTGAGCCCTGCTAACAGAGGAATAGGGGCGAATTGCGGCACCTTCTAGTTATTCAAAGCACCCGCGCCATAATTCACCATGCCATTGGATGGGGACCGTTATGGCACGAAGACCAATCCGGCGCAGTCATGGAATCGCTTCCATTTGAGCGACAAGGTTCAGCCCCCAAGCCCCGCCAGCGCCACGATCACCGACCAGTTGAGCCAGCCCGCCAGCGCGCCGAGCCCCAGCCCCACCCCGGCAAAGATTGCATCATGCAGCGGATCCCACGCACCCATGCGCCGCGCCAGCCACACCACCACCGGATAGGCCAGCACGTAGGCCGCGCCGATGCCCAGAAGCGCCCCCAGCAGACCTGCGGTTTCCAGCCCGGTCAACACGCAGCCGATCATCAGCAGTGCCCGCGCAAAGGCCAGCACGAAGAAGGTCTTGCTGTCGCCCGCCGCCAGCGCCGCCTGATCATAGGTCTGCACGATGATCTGCGGCATCTGCATGCAGGCGATGATCACGGTGACCGCCCCCGCTGCAAGGTAGCGCTCATCATACATCACATCGACCAGCCAGTTGCCAGCGCAGGCTAGCACGCCGACCATGACCATCAGCAGCGCGGTGACGATCAGTCGCATCCGGCGCAGACGCAGGAAATTCTGCTGGCTCTCTCGCGGCGGGGTCTCGCGATAGATCGGTATGAGAATGCGGCGCGTCACCATGCCGCCCAGCAGCATCGGAAAGGCCGCAAGGAAATAGCCGATGTTGTAGAGGCCCAGCAGATCCAGCGTCAGCCATTTGCCCATCAGAATCTTGTCGGACTGGCTGAAGAAGAATCCGCAGACCGTCGACAGAAAGATCCACTTGCCGAAATGCACCAGTTCAAGGCGGGCCGCGCGCTCCCAGCGAAAGCGGTTGGGCGCACCCGGAAGGAAGGCCCAGTTGATCGCAACCTCGACGACGCAGGAGACAAGGCCGCTGATCACCAGCGCCCAGACCGATCCAGTCAGCCACGCCAGCCCGATGGCCACCACCAGCCCCGACACCTGCGTGACCATGTCCAGCAGCGTCACCCGCCCCAGCAGCAGATGCCGGTTCGCCGTGTCCATCCGGGTCGGTCGAAACCCCATGATCAGCATCGACAGCGCCGCCACGGGCAGCATGTGCAACAGCTGCGGCTCGTCATAGAATTGCGCCATCGGCCAAGCCAGCACCGCGCCAGCCAGCGCCAGCCCCGCCCCGCGCAACACCTGTATCGACCACGCGGTGTTGAGGAAATCCTCGTCATCGCCGCGCTTGCTTTGCAGGATCGCCGTAGTGGTGCCCACATCGGAAAACTGCTGAAGCCCCATCATGAACACCGACACCAGCGCCATCAGGCCAAAGGCTTCGGGAAACAGCAGCCGCGTCAGCACGAGGTTCGACAGCAGCCGCATGCCCTGATTGAAGCCAAAGCCCCCCACCGTCAGCAGCGACGAGCGCACCGCCCGCGCGGCAATGGAACTGCCCTGAAAGCGCTGGCGCATCACCGCGATCATCTCCCGCGGCTCCACTCGCCAGAGGCGGGACGCAGCCGCACGGCCAGCGCCACGCTCGTATAGACGGCAAAGCCCAGTGGATCGCGCAGCGCCAGCCGCAGCTTGTCCGCCACCGCAAAGCCCGGCTTGTCATCGTTGCAAAGCAGGTCGGGATACCTCTGTTCGATCTCCGCGACCCCCGCATCCTGACGACGCCGCACCCTGACCAGATTGGCAAACCCTTCGGCAATTGGCCAGTCGTAAGGCGCGCTGACGCCGATGCGTTCGCGCGGAGCAAAACACAGCCGCACGAACGTGTCGTCCGAGATGATCGCAGGCCAGTCGCCCCAGCGGGCGCGCCCCTCGGCATTCACCGCGAACACCCCGCAGCCGGGCACGCCCTGCGTCATGAACGGAACCCGCGCCCAAAACCGCGCATAGGCGCGCGACACCGCGCCGCGCGCGGTGATCCTGACCCGCCCGCTGGCATAGCGCGGGCCGGGCTCCTTCAGCGCCGCGCCAAGCTGGGCCAGCAGATCGTGGCTCACCGTCACATCCGCATCAAGATAAACCCGCACCGCCCCGCGCGCTGCCGCGTCTCCGGCACCAAGCGCGCCAAGCTTGCCGCCCGTCGCCTGCTCGATCACCTCAAGCGTCCAGCGCCGCGCGGCGAACTCTGGCGCGCAGGCGCGTGCACGCGCGGCAGTGTCGTCGCGGCAGCCATTGGCGATCACGATCACCTGCACCGTGCCCTCAAATATCGACGCGCACAGCGACCGAAGGCAGGCGCCGATCAGCGCCGCCTCGTTGCTGGCCGGAAGGATCACCGAAATCGCCGGGCTTCCGGGATTCTCGCTCTGATCGCTCATTTGCGTATTAAACCCGCCACACTCGGGCGTTTTCATCGCCCTCCGGGCAAAGAGGTGCCATCAAACTGTGGCCAAAGAATGAATAACCGGGAAAGCTTGGCCAAACATCCGCGATGCCACGCGCGGGAACGGCCTGTAAGCAGGGGGATCGGTGTCGCAGCGATTGCGAATCGGGTATCTCGTGCCCCAATTTCCGGGGCAGACGCATATCTTTTTCTGGCGCGAGCTGCGTGCGCTGGAACAGATGGGCCACAGGGTCCAGCTGTTGTCGACTCGTATGCCCCCGCCGGGGCTGATCGCGCATGACTGGTCGCAAGAGGCCATCGCGCGAACCATCTATCTTGGCCAGATGAAACCGCATCTTGCGGCAAAGGCCGCAGCGGCGCTGCTGCCACAGGGGCTGCTACGCTGGACCCTGCGCGAAGGTCCGGGTTTCGCGCGGGATGTGGCGATGACCCTCTCCGCCGCGCAGGCGCTTCGGACATTGGCCGACAGCCAGCAGCTTGACCACGTTCACGTGCAGTCCTGCGGGCGCGCCGCGCTGATCGCGGCGCTGGCGCACAAGCTCGGCGGCCCCGGCTATTCGCTGACCCTGCACGGGCCGCTGTCGGATTACGGGCCGGGGCAGCGGTTCAAATGGTCGGGGGCGAAATTCGCCACCATCATCACCCACAAGCTGCTGAACGAGATGCGCGAAGAGATGCCTCAGGCGCTTCCGGCGCGGCTCTATGTGCGCCCGATGGGGGTCGACACCGAGACCCTGAAGCGCGAGACTCCCTACCAGCCCCCGGTAAAGGGCCGCCCGGTGCGGCTGTTTTCCTGCGGGCGGCTGAACGTGGTCAAAGGGCATCAGGATCTGATGTCCGCGGTGCGTCAGCTGCTCGATCAGGGGGTCGACGTCCGGCTGGAAATCGCCGGCGAGGACGACGCGGGCGGCGATGGCTTCCGCAAGGAGCTAGAAGCCCATCTGCGCAAGCTGCGGCTACAGGATCACGTCAAGCTGCTGGGCGCGATCGACGCCGGAGCGGTCAAGGCCAAGCTGCTCGAAGCGCATGTCTTTGTGCTGGCCTCGTGGCACGAACCGCTGGGCGTGGCATATATGGAGGCGATGGCCTGCGGCGTGCCGACCATCGGCACCGACGCGGGCGGCGTGCGCGAGCTGATCGACGACGGGCGCAACGGCAAGCTGGTCGCCCCTAAGGAGCCGACGCAACTGGCCCGCGCCATCAAGGAACTGGCGCAGAACCCTGAAAGCGCCGCGCGTTTTTCGGCCGCGGGCCGCGCCCATGTCGAGGCGCATTTCCGATCCGATCTCGGGGCACAAACCCTGATCGAAGGCATCCTGTCGGGCGATCAGAACGGCGGGGCGTAGCCCGGTGCGCCCAGCCCCAGAACCTGCATCGGCGGCCCCGATGACGGCACCAGCGCGGTCGACTCTGTCGCGACGCAATAGCTCAGGCCAAAATCGCTGTCCTCCGCAAGGCTGGCCTGCGGGGTGTCGGCGCCGCGCGCCGGGCCGCTAGGCAGCACCCCGAGATCCAGCAGCGCTTCGGCAAGGTGCAGCCTGCCCTCCGGGTCCATCGCCAGAACCCCCGGTGCACGCTCGTTCTCGCCGACGATCAGCATGTAAGGCACATCGCCCAGCTGGCGCACCGTCATCTCGCGCGGGGCGTGCAGGCCCAGCCTCTCGCCAAAATCGACCCGGCTGGTTTCGATCAGCCTGTCATCGTCGAGAATGCGCCATGCGACCAGCATGTCCTTCTCGCGGCTGACGCCCAACAGGTAGGGCACACCGCCGGTCTGCACGATGTCCAGCGTCAGCATCCGCCCCAGATCTTCTCCGAGATTAGCGATGTTGTGCATCGCGCCGCCGACATCCCAGCGCAGCACGGAAATACCGCCGGCGCTACGCCCGTTGAAGAGCAGATCTTCGTGGCTGGCAAACGCCTGTGTCTCGGCCAGCCGCTGGTTTTCCAGCGAGGACCAGCCAAAGGATTCGCGCTCTTCGTGCAATTCGGCCCATGCCGCTTCGGTCTGCCAGAAAATCGCCGCCTCTTCCGATGTCGCCTCGGCCCAGAACGAGCCGAACGGTGCGTCAGCGGGCGCGTCGCGCTCCGGCGACCAGACGGTTTGATCCGCGACGATTGCGTCGTTGCGGGATGCGGAAAACAATGAGGACAGCATGACACCGATACTCCAGCCCAAGGGACGTGATGCCCCAAGGATCGGAGTCGCGGTTGGCGCAAGTTGTGCCCAAACCGGGCAAAAGCGCGGTGATTGCCCCGGATTTAGCTACAATCCGGGGCGAATGCCTAGAGCATGCTTGGCAGCACCTGATCGGGCGGGCGGTGGCCGTCGGCAAAGGTCTTGATATTCAGCAGGACCTTTTCACCCATCTCCAGCCGCCCTTCGAGCGTGCTCGATCCCATATGCGGGGTCATCGCCACATTCGGCAGGTTCACCAGCTCGGGGTTGCCCCGGATGCCATGCTGGTAGACGTCAAGGCCCGCTCCGGCCAGCTCCTTGGCCTTGATCATCCGCGTCAGGGCGCTTTCGTCGATGACCTCGCCGCGCGAGGTGTTGACGATGACCGCCGAGGGTTTCATCAGCTTCAGCCGCCGCGCGTTCAGCAGATGGAAGGTCGACGGCGTGTGCGGGCAATTCACCGAGATCACATCCATCCGCGCGACCATCTGGTCGATGCTTTCCCAATAGGTGGCTTCCAGCGCGTCTTCGGTTTCCGGGCGCAGGCGGCGACGGTTGTGGTAATGGATCTGCATACCAAAGGCATTGGCGCGTTTCGCCACCGCCTGACCGATGCGGCCCATGCCAAGGATGCCCAGCCGTTTGCCGCCCAGACGGGTGCCCAGAAACGCCGTCGGGGCCCAGCCGTCCCATTCGCCGGCCTGCATGACCCGCAAGCCTTCCTGCATCCGACGCATCACCGCCAGCATCAGGCCCATGACCATGTCGGCGGTATCGTCGGTCATCACACCGGGGGTGTTGGACACCAGAATGCCGCGACGCCGGGCAGTTTCGACGTCGATGTGATCGACCCCCGCGCCGTAATTGGCGATCAGCTTGAGCCCTTCGCCGGCCTGAGCGATCAGCCCCGCATCGATATTGTCGGTGATGGTCGGCACCAGCACGTCGCAATCGGCCATGGCGGCGGCAAGCTGGGCGCGAGTCATCGGCGCATCGTCTTCGCGCAAGGTGACGTTGAACAGCTCGCTCAGACGTGTCTCGACCGCTTCGGGCAAGCGTCGCGTCACGACAACACTCAGGCGTTTTGTCGGCATGGTCCGGCTCCCCTCCCTATCCATCACGCAGGCTTGCTGGCACACTGCCCCGGTCTGCTGCGGGGCACAAGAACCCCGCCTGCAAAAATCGAGCGGGACGACTGGAATGAGACAATTCGCCATGGTTGCGGGGGCTTTCCTGCTTCTGGTGTCCGGTGCGACAGCCGGGGCCACCGAAGAACGTGGCGCGGTCACCAATCTTCCGCTGCCGCGGTTCGTCTCGCTCAAGGCGTCCGAGGCGAATGCCCGGCGCGGCCCTTCGCTGACCCATCGCATCGACTGGGTGTTCCTGCGCCGCGACATGCCGCTGGAAATCACCGCCGAATACGGGCACTGGCGACAGGTGCGCGATGTCGATGGCGCGGGCGGCTGGATCCATTATTCGCTGCTCTCAGGTGTGCGCACCGCGCTGGTTCAGAAAGACATGCTGGAACTGCACAGCCGCGCCGCCGAAGACACGCCGGTCACCGTCAAGCTGGCGCTTGGCGTTATCGCGGAGCTGGGCGATTGCACCGAAAGCTGGTGCGAGCTGTCGGCGGGTGGCTATGAGGGCTGGGCCCCAAAAACCGCGATCTGGGGCGTCGGGCCGGACGAGATCCGCAACTAGGCGGTCTGCATCAGCAGCGTGGCTTCGGGTCGGCATCGGTGCCATGGCGCGGTCCGCCTATGGCCTTCTGCCTCGGGTCGGCTGGGCCGGCGGCCATGATCCAAAGCCGGAATTGGGTTGCAAAGAAAAGATTTTTTTCGCGCGCCCTGCATGCGCGGCTCCTCCGGCGGAGCCGGTGGCAAGCACCAGAGACTGTGCGCTAAAACTCTGGCTCACAGGCCAGAGGCCGGCACGATGGCTCCCGGCGCGTCGGCAAATCCGAGCCCTTCGATCGACACCAGCACCACCCGCCCCGCAGGCCCCGTCGTGACAAGCCGCGCCCCGTCGCGGGTGAAATCATATTCCCCCTGCGCCCCGGGCAGCAGCACCACATCCTCACCCGCGCCCCCATGCAGGCTGTCGTCGCCACCGCCAGAGACCAGCGTATCATTGCCGCCGCCGCCGATCAGCACGTCTTCTTCCACCGTGCCCTCCAGCCGCGCGCCGCCCGCCGGGGCTGCCCGGACCACGCCATCGGCAAAGGCCAGCGCATCGCGTTGCTCCCACCCCGACGGGCCGGTGGCGTTGTAGCTCATCAGCATGTCCCAGCGCGGATTTTCGTCATCCAGATGCCGCAGCGCCCCCCAGCTGCCCCATTTCGACGGTGGCGCAACGTCGACAAAGGCGTTGAACAGCGTGCCGCCCGCCGAGATCCAGCCGCTCAGCAGCCCTTTGTAGAGCTTGGCCATTTCCGGCGCATAGTTGAGGTATTCAAAGAACCCCGTCAGCCGCTCATCCTCGACCCGCCCGGCCTGCGCCGCGACATGGGTGCCGCCCTCGTACATCACCAGCCGCAGCCCGGCGGTGTCGGCCACCGCCGCGTGATAGGGCAGGATCTCTTCGACCAGTTCCTTGAGCGAGCCTTCCTGCAAGGCCAGCGCCACCGGCGCAACGGCGGCCTCGAAACGGTGCGCACTGACGTATTCGCGCAGAGCCACGCGGCGCAGCCCCTCGGCTTCGCCCGCCGCCACCGCCTCGGCTTCGGACCGTTCGAGCCATGCGTCGATGCGCGGCGCCATCTCTGCGCCGCCCATCTCGTAGCCGAAATAGCCCGCCACGGCGTAGGCATCGAAATCCTCTTGCGGGGAATGGCCCAGTTGCAGGTAGGCCAGCGGCGCGACAAGAATGTTCTCCTCCAGCCCCGGCCAGCCGGTGTGGGTCGCCACGACCCGTTCAAGCCGTGCCTCGGCCTCCTCGCCGTAGACCTTCGACCACAGCCGCATCATCTGCGCCGCGCGCAGCCCGTAATACTGAACCCAGCCGGTCTCGGAGCGCCCCCACAGCGCATCCGCCTGCATTTCCGCCCAGCCCGCTTGCGGAAAAATATGGTTCCAGACCTCGTTGGAATATTCCACATGCGCCTTCAGCCGCGGGTCCAGCCCGGCCTTCACCGTTTCAGCAAAGCGCCGCACATAGTCGTCATTGGCCATATGCGGCATGTTGAACCACGGGTCGGCGCCGATCTGGTTGGCCAGCGCGATCATCGCTTCCAGCGGCACGCCCCACGAGGTCCAGGTGTAATCCGACAGGCGCGGGCGGTCAGACCAGCTCTGCACCACAGAGCCGTTGGTCATCATCCAGTCCATGAACCGCACCAACCGCAGGTCTTTGATCCGCGCGATCCACAGCGGGTCAAATATCACCCCCGCTTCGAACAGCGGCAACTGGTCTTCGCGCACCACATGGATGTTGCGGATCGGATCATCCGGATCGGTGGCCGAAATCGAGATCCCCACCGACCCCTCGCCCGGCGTGTAGTGAAACCGCGCTACGCCCTGTTCGTAGCCGACCCGCCGCGCCCGGCCGGTCAGTTCCAGATCGCCCTTGCCATCCCACATCACCACGTAGCTGCCGCGCAGGTAGTCGGCATCCTCGGGCATGTCGGTTAGCAGCAGCGCCTCAAGCCGCTCGACCCCGTCGGGGATGCGCAGCGGCCAGCCGTTGTCATCCAGCACGCCCATCGCGCGCAGTTCGTCGATGGTCACCCCGCCCCACTGGCCGGGCAGATGCCCCACCCATTCGCGGGCGGATTTCATCAGATCGACAAAGGGCGCCTGCGTCGACCAGTCGGCAAGGCCGTTCAGCCCCATGCCCAGCGCCGGAAGCCCCTCGGGCCGCGCCCCCGGCGCAGGCAACGCCACCTGCCCGCGCTGCGGCAAGGGGATGTCGGCGTCGATTGCGCCCTCCTCGGCGGTCGCGCGCAGAGGGGGCGAAGCGGGGGCCAAGCTCGCCTCGGGGAACGGATCGGCGGCGCGCACCGCCTGCCAGACAGACTCGGCCAGCGCCGGATAGGCCGCGATCACCTCGGGCGCGACGCCAGTCGGGATGTAGCCTGCCGGGGGCGGAGCCTCGTAAAGCGCGGCATAGGCGATCATCGCGGCAAGGAAATACAGCGTCGGCGTGCCATGCGGATCGGCATCGACATACAGCGCCTCAACAGGCAGTTTCGCCAGCGCCCCGCCGTCGCCCAGCAGCCCGGCCAGAACCGAGGCAATGGGCATCAGCCGCACATCCGCCTCGGGCCGCGCTGCACGCAGATCTGCGACAAGCCGAAGGTACCAGTCGTGATAATCGGCTGCATTGAAGGCCTGATACCGCAAAAGCGCACGATCCGGCGGCGGAAAGCGGCCCGTGACCGAGGACATCTCGGCCCAGCCCTCGTAGATCCAGACTGGCGTTCCCGGCGCATGCCCGACCGTCCAGTCCAGCACTTTCAACGTCGCGCCCAAGGGCGACTCGTCGCGAGGATTGTCGCCATCATAGGGCGCATCGGGGGCCTGATACTGGATGAAATTCGCCGGCGTGATCAGCACGGCCTCAAGCCCGGCATCGCCGAACGCCCCTCGCCCCGGATCCCACGCCCCGCGCACCCCGGCGATGCTCCAGCCCGGTCGCGGCGGCAACGACTCGGCGAAATTGCGCAGGAACCCCCATTGCCCGCTAAGCGTCAGCCGCCGATCATCGACTGCCGCCATCTGCGCCAGCCAATAGGGCACGTTGGTATGGTCCTGTTCACCAAGGTAGTGCACCAGTGAATTGCCGAAAACATAGACATCGGCCTCGCTGCGCCCCTCGGCCTCCGCACAAACCGGAAGAACCGCCATCACGGCGGCACGGCAGACATTGTTCAGCACAAGATACCCTTTCCACGGCCCACTCGAAGCATAGGAGGCAGGATACGTTCCGCTCAACCCCTCTCCAATGGATGCTGCGGTGCGGCGCGACATTCCGCGCCAAGCTGGTCATTTTGCGGGTTTTCATTTGCCGCGCCGCGCGTATAGTCCGCGATATGACGAAGAATGGCCATATCTCTCTGCCCGCCACTGCGCCCCGCGCAGGCATGGCGCTTGGCCTGCGTCTTCTGCTAATTCGCCTCTGAGCGCGCAATTCCCGGCGCGGACGCTCAGAGGAGACCCGTTTCGCGCCGGCGAAACAACTAGCGGACGAAGACACCTCAAGGAATCCAGACATGACTGACCAGGCTCAGGCAGCGGGCAAGGACCGCGTCTATATTTTCGACACCACGCTTCGCGATGGCGAACAGTCGCCCGGCGCGACCATGACCCATGACGAAAAGCTCGAAATCGCCGAGCTGCTCGAAGACATGGGCGTCGACATCATCGAAGCGGGCTTTCCCATTGCCTCCGAAGGCGATTTCGCCGCCGTCTCCGAGATTTCGAAGCGCTCGAAAGACTCGGTGATCTGCGGCCTCGCCCGTGCCCAGACCGGCGACATCGACCGCTGCTGGGAGGCGGTGCGCAACGCTCCGCGCCCGCGCATCCACACCTTCATCGGCACATCGCCGCTGCATCGTGCCATTCCGAACCTCACGATGGACGAGATGGCCGACCGCATCCACCAGACCGTCACCCACGCGCGCAACCTGTGCGACAACGTGCAATGGTCGCCAATGGACGCAACCCGCACCGAATGGGATTACCTCTGCCGCGTGGTCGAGATCGCCATCAAGGCGGGCGCCACCACCATCAACATCCCCGATACCGTGGGATACACCGCCCCCAATGAAAGCGCCGAGCTGATCCGCAAGCTGATCGCCACCGTGCCCGGCGCCGACGAGATCATCTTTGCCACCCATTGCCACAACGACCTTGGCCTTGCGACCGCCAATGCGCTCGCCGCGGTCGAGGGCGGCGCACGGCAGATCGAATGCACCATCAACGGGCTGGGTGAACGGGCTGGCAACACTGCGCTTGAAGAAGTGGTCATGGCGCTGCGCACCCGCGGCGACATCATGCCGTTCTACACCAATGTGGAAACGAAGAAGATCATGCACATCTCGCGCCGGGTGTCGGCGGTCTCGGGCTTTCCCGTGCAGTTCAACAAGGCCATCGTCGGCAAGAACGCCTTTGCGCATGAATCCGGTATCCACCAAGACGGCATGCTCAAGAACAAGGAAACCTTCGAGATCATGCGCCCTGAGGATGTCGGCCTTGCAGGCACCTCGCTGCCGCTCGGCAAGCATTCGGGCCGCGCTGCGCTGCGTGCCAAGCTCAAGGATCTTGGCGTCGAAGTTGGCGACAACCAGCTCAAGGACATCTTCGTTCGGTTCAAGGATCTCGCCGACCGCAAGAAAGAGGTCTACGACGATGACATCCTCGCGCTTGTCACCGCCCATCTCGCCGAGGATCAGGGCAATCACCTTGAGATCGTGTCGCTGAAGGTGATCTGCGGCACGGCGGGACAGGCCGAAGCGGTGCTCGAGATGGAAGTCGGCGGCCAAGAGACGAGCGCGGATGAATTCGGCGACGGTCCGGTGGATGCGACCTTCAAGGCGGTGCGCAAGCTCTACCCGAACAAGGCGCGGCTTCAGCTCTATCAGGTGAATGCCGTCACCGAAGGCACCGATGCGCAGGCGACGGTATCCGTGCGTCTCGAAGAGGACGGAAAGATCGCGACCGGCCAGTCCGCCGATACCGACACGGTGGTCGCTTCCGCCCGCGCCTACGTGAACGCGCTGAACCGCCTGCATGTCCGCCGCAGCAAGACCGGCTCGGACGTCAAGGAAATCAGCTACAAAGACCTGCACTGACACCGGAGCGGCGCCTTGATCCGGGCGCCGCGCCCGGCCTGATCGCCGGATGCCTCCGGCGGGGATATTTAGGGTCAGAAGAAACCGGGCGCAGCGCCTTGTCTTCTTCTGGCAGAAAATATTCCGGGGGAGGCTCCGCAAGGAGGCGGGGGCAGCGCCCCCCTCTACCCTTTTTATCCGGACCCACGCCGGATCATGGCTCAAGCGCAGCCTTGCGCAGCTTGATGGTGACCGTCACACGATGAAGCGTCCATCATCCTGAAAGGAACCGATGAAGGCAGGCTCCTCCGGATAGCGAATGGCTTCCCCGTCGTAGACCTGCCCTCCTGCGCGAACACCTCAGCGGCAGCTAGCCCCTGCCGGATCACGGCAGGGACGTCAGTTTATGTCGTTGATCTGCGCAAAATCGAGTTCATCGACCGTGCTGACCCAAATGCCCTCAATCGTCCTTGAGACAATAGCGTCATCGCCGAAGTCGCCATTCTTGGACGCGATGACTCCCACGGCCCCGAGCTTTTTGCCCGCCGGTATCGGCCTCTGTTTCTGACAGCGAGATATCAAATCCCGCTTCACTTACGCTGTCGTAAGTGCGCGGTCACGAAATACCTGCCGTTCTGTATGTTGAGCATCGCACAGACCAGCGTGTTGCCGCCTCGCAGATCGCCGTGGAAGCTCCCCTGATGCTCACACTCGGTGCCCGGCAGGCCTCCATACCGCACCGTTCATCGTCTTGACGTGGGTGAGCAGCACCGGATTGCGATACTCTCGCAGCGGAGCAACCGTCACCGGATCGATGGGCACCGACAGGGCGCCGCGTTCGCCGAGAGGGTTACCCAGATAGGCGAATACGTCTGCGCCCAGTGCATTGGCCAGCATGCCTTGCAAAGTCATCGTGCTGCTGTTGACGCTGACCACAGCATTGCTGCCCTCCAGCCTGTGCGCCTCCAGCAGTTCGTCGCCCGCACCGCCGCACTCTATATCCAGACACGCCCTGTCGGGCCGCGCGTCGGTTCCGGCGAAACCAAGGTCGATTGCCCGGACTGTGGTCAGCACTTCGCCACCTTGCGCGATTAAGCTGATCGCGCCGCAGCCAGCGCGCAAAGATCACCTTGCCCGGTGACGAAAACGCTAATCGCCAGCACCCGCAAAACGCACCTGGCCCGCCCGGCAATGCTACCTCACCGTGTTTCAGCAGGTCTCCGCCCGAGGTCAGAAAGAGAATACCGCCATCAACTGCTGCGCCCGCCAAGACCAAAAAATGGTCGCGGATACTGCCTGCCTCGTATTGCTTTTCAATGCCTTAGACCACCCGCCCCATGCCGATCGACAGCGCCAGCGTGCGGATCCGTATCAAGCGCGCAACATCGGCGCTGATGCTGCGGACCTGGGCAAGCTCACCGGACTGGCTGTCCGCTCGATCTCCTCGGGCGTGTCGCATTGCGACAGCCGCTGGCGTCGATCAGCGCCTGCTGGTCTTCGGCCAGATCGGGCATGATTGCGGGCGCAAACAGAGTCGCCTCATAGGCTAGCAGCAGCCCGTCGTCGAAGGTCAGCTCGAACATCCCTGCACCGAGGGCTGAGGCGAGGCCGCTCTCGGTCACGCTGTCGCCGGGGAAAAGCCCAGACCGCACGCCGCAGTCTCAAAGCTGCGCAGTTCTGCCACATCCGCGCCAGCCGCATCATGGCATTCTGACGTGTCTCTGCCTTCAAGCCTGTCGGTGAAATCAAGCACCTGCTGGCTTTCGAGCAGATCGCGGGAGAAAATGCCCGGCGCGGACCCCGCATTTTCGTCGGACAGCGCGACAGCCGACACCGCATCGAGGCTAACGAGGAAGATGTCGTTGCCGGTGCCGCCGATGAACGCGCTGCCAAAGGCGAATACGCATAACTCGGCAAGGCCGAACAGCTATGGCGGGATTTACCATGTAACGCCGCCAGCTGACGGCGACCGACCTGCGCAAGTCGTCCTCCCGGATAACCGGCATCAAGACCATCGCCCTGCCCGAAGCTGCCGAAGCGGAGGAACCCATACCTATCGCCCAATCACGCCCCCCCCCCGCGCAGCACCACGGTTACGCTGCCCGGCTAGGCTCGCTGCAAGACGGCTGTCCGACCAGCGCCCTCAATATCAACTCTCTGCGTCGCAGCCTCAGCGCGCGCACCAGAGACCTCGGCCCGCCCGAACATGGGCCGATCTGCGGGTCCAGAATCCCGACACCTGCCCGCAAGGTGCCGCGCCCCATCTTCATCTTGCCCGATAAACTCCGGGGGGAGCGCGCCGCGCGGGGGGCTGGCCCCCCCTCTGCCCTCTCCCCCGAGGCGCGGTGTCAGCCCATCCGTTCCGATGCGTATTCCCCCGGAGACGCCGGGAACACCACCGTTTTGTCACCGTTCAGGAACACCCGCCGATGGATATGCGCGTGGATCGCCCGGCTCAGCACCGCCGATTCCACATCGCGCCCAAGCGAGACATAATCCCCCGGAGATTGCGCGTGGGTCACCCGCACCGTGTCCTGCTCGATGATCGGCCCTTCATCCAGATCCGCGGTCACATAATGCGACGTCGCCCCGATCAGCTTCACCCCCCGCTCGAACGCCTGCTTGTAAGGGTTGGCCCCTTTGAAAGACGGCAGAAACGAGTGGTGAATGTTGATGATCCGCCCCGACATCTCGCGGCACATCTCATCCGACAGGATCTGCATATAGCGCGCCAGCACGATCAGCTCGGCCCCGGCATCGCGCACGACCCGCATGATCTCGGCCTCGGCCTCGGGCTTGTTCTGTGGCGTCACCTTGATGCAATGGAACGGAATGTCATGGTTCACCACGACCTTCTGATAATCCATGTGATTGCTCACCACCGCCACGATGTCGATGGGCAGCGCCCCGATGCGCCAGCGGTACAGCAGATCGTTCAGGCAATGCCCGAACCGCGACACCATGATCACCACCTTCATCTTTTGCGACGGATCGTGGAAAGCAAACTCTGCCTCCAGCCGCTCGGCCAGTGGCGCAAAACTGCTCGCAAGCCCCTCGCGCGTTGCGCCCTGCTCAGAGGCAAAGCTGAGCCGCATGAAGAAACGGTCGTTCTCGATATCCGAGAACTGCGAGCTGTCGTGAATGTTGCAGCCCTGCTCGGTGAGGAACGCCGAGATCGCGGCCACGATGCCCGGTCGCACCGGGCAGGAGACGGTCAGAAGGATACGGGACATACGCGTGCCTTTCAGGGCGCTTCGGCGGCGAGTTCTCGCGCGCCGGTCTTGAGCAGGTCGAGGATATGCGGTGCAAAGCTGTTCCAGCAATCGATGCGGAACGCGTCCGGGGCATCGCGCCACAGGATCACCGTCACCCCGTCGAACACCGTGCGTCGGCCCGATCCGGGCGCGATCTTGGCAATATCGCGCGGGCAGCCAAGGGTCAGCAACTCGGCAGCGCGCGGCCCGTCGATCACGAAGCTGACCTCGCGCGCCGAGACATTCACCAGACTGTGCGGCTGCGTGGCATAAAGCGCAGACAGCGCGGCCTCGACCGCCCCGGCATCCGCCAACGACGTGTGCAGCATCCACTCATCAGGGCCAAGGCGCAGCGTCTCGCGCTCCCCGGCGCTGGCGCGACTGCCCAGCGGGCCGCCCAGGGACAGCCCCAGCGCCGCCTCGAACGGCGCAAGATTTTCCCGCAGACGCAGCGAAAAGCGGCTGCGCGGCGCAGCCATCGCGATCCGCACAGCGGCGGTCTCGGCCAGAAAGTCGGATTGGGACGTCAGGGCATTCATGCGGCAACTCCTTGATCGGCGGGGATCTTCAGGCGGCTGTTTTCCGGGTCGGCAAAGACGGTCGAGGTGATTTTGGCGGCGATGGTGCGGTCCGGCATCGGGATATAGACGGTTTGGCCCATGCGCCCGTGCCCGCCCGCAACCAGCGCCAGCGCGATGGGATGGCCGGTGGTGCCCACGTCGTAAGACGAGGTCACATGCCCCACCATGGTCATCGGAACCGGCTGGGCCGCGTCAAAGACGATCTGCGCCCCCTCTTCGAGCTTGGAGCCATCCTCGGTCAGCAGGCCAACCAGTTGCTTGCGCCCCTCTGCCACCAGATCGGGCCGCGCAAGGCCGCGCTTGCCGACAAAATCGGGCTTGGATTTGCCCACGGCCCAACCCATGCCCGCATCATAGGGCGTAACCGTGCCGTCGGTGTCCTGACCGACGATGATATAGCCCTTTTCGGCCCGAAGTACGTGCATGGTTTCCGTGCCATAGGGGGTGATGCCATAGGGTTGCCCGGCCTCCCACAGCGTTTCCCACAGCTTGCGGCCCATCGGCGCGGGCACGTTGACCTCGAACCCGATCTCGCCGGTAAAGCTGACGCGGAACAGCCGCGCCGGCATCCCCGCAACGGTGCATTCCACGCAGGACATATGCGGGAACGCCTCTTCGGTCAGGGTCACATCGGTCAGCGGTTGCAGCAGCTTTGCCGCCATCGGACCGTTGAGCGCGATGGTCGACCATTCCTCGGTGGTCGAGGTCAACCAGACATTGAGGTCGGGCCATTCGGTCTGAAGGTAATCCTCCATCATGTTCAGCACCCGCGCCGCACCGCCGGTGGTGGTGGTGACGTGGAATTTGTCCTGCCCCATACGCCCGATGACACCATCGTCGCGGATGAAGCCATCGTCGCCGCACAGCAGGCCATAGCGGCAACGCCCGACGCCCAGCTTGGTCCATGGGTTGGTGTACATGCGGTTCATGAATTCCACCGCATCGGGGCCGACGACCTCGATCTTGCCCAGCGTCGAGGCATCGAAGATGCCGACCGAGGCGCGGGTGGCGGCGCATTCGCGGCGCACCGCATCATCCATGCTTTCGCCGGATTGCGGGAAATACCACGCCCGGCGCCACTGCGCGACCGGTTCGAACGCCGCGCCGTGCTCTTGCGCCCAAGCGTCGATCTGGGTCTTGCGGGTGACCTCGAAATGATGGCCACGATGATAGCCCGCAAATGCGCCGAAGGTGGTTGGCGTGTAGGGCGGGCGGAAGGTGGTCAGGCCGACCTGCGGCTGCTTGCGGCCCAGCGCGTCGGACGCGATGTTCAGCCCGTTGATGTTGGACATCTTGCCCTGATCGGTCGCCATGCCGTTGGTGGTGTAGCGCTTGACGTGCTCGATCGAGCGCATACCTTCGCGCACCGCAAGCCGCAGATCCTTGGCGGTCACGTCGTTCTGGAAATCGACAAAGGCCTTGGCCTTGCCGGCAGACAGATCGGTCGGCAGTTCCTTCATCGAGATGCCGGTGCCGGTGCGGTCCTGCGCAACGCCATAGACGTTTGCCGCCCCGGCCTTGCCCAGCGCCGCCGCCGCCGCGCGGCCCTTTTCAGCGCCGTCGTTCAGCGCCGCCTCGATGCCCCAAAGCCCGCGGCTTGCGCCCGCGATGACGCAGTCTTCGGGCGTTTCGTCGGGCAGGAAGGTGGTGCGGTCTTCGTCCCATGCCAGCTTGCCCTTGGTGTGCGAGAACAGGTGCAGCGACGGTGTCCAGCCGCCCGACATCAGCACCGCATCGCAGGAGATCTCCTCTCCGGCTTCGACACTGCCGCCGGAAACCGGGTTCACCCGCAGCGATTTCACCCGCAGGCGGCCCTTGGTCGCCGTCGCGGTATGCGACAGCTTGACCGGGATACCACGCGCCCGCGCCTGCGCCAGCAGGGTTTCCGGGACGCCTTCGCGCAGATCGACGATGGCTTGCACCTTGGCCCCGGCATCGGCCAGATCGAAGGCCGCAAACCACGCGCTGTCATGGCTGGTGATCACCACGGGGCGCTTGCCGACAAGCACCCCGTAGCGGTTGAGATAGGTCTGCGCCGCCCCGGCCAGCATCACGCCGGGGCGATCGTTGCCATGGAACACCAGCGGCTTTTCCAGCGCGCCCTGCGCCAGAACCACCTGCCCGGCGCGCACCCGCCACAGCCGCTCGCGCGGGGTGTCATCGGGCAGTTGCGCCAGATGGTCGGTCAGCTTTTCACACAGGCCGATCATGTTCTGATGGTAATAGGCAATCGCCGTGGTGCGGGTCATGACCTTGACGCCAGCCGCCTTCAGCGCCGCCAGTTCGGTGGCGATCCAGTCCCATGCGGGCGCGCCGTCGATCACCGCCTGCGGTTCGGACAGCAGCGTGCCGCCGATTTCGGCGTTCTCGTCGACCAGCACAACGCTGAGCCCCTCGGCGCAGGCCGCCTTGGCCGCTGCGATGCCAGACGGGCCCGCCCCCACCACCAGCACATCGACATGCAGGTTGCGCGAAGCGTAAAGATCGGGGTCTTCCTCGGTCGGGCTGACGCCAAGGCCAGCGGCGGCGCGGATGAACGGCTCGTACACCTTGTCCCAGAAGCTGCGCGGCCACATGAAGGTCTTGTAATAGAAGCCCGCCGAAAACAGCATGTAGGCGGCATCATTCACCGCGCCGATGTCGAATTTCAGGCTTGGGTACTTGTTCTGCGCGTTGGTCTGAAGGCCTTCATAGATCTCCTGCACCGTGGCACGGGTGTTCGGCTCGAACCGGCCCGGCCCGCGGCGGGTGCCGATCAGCGCGTTGGGCTCTTCGCTGCCAGCGGCCACGGCGCCGCGCGGGCGGTGATATTTGAACGAGCGCCCCATCAGGTGCACGCCATGCGCCAGCAGCGCCGAGGCAACGGTATCGCCGCGCCCGCCGGTATAGGCCCGGCCTTCGAAGGTGAAGCTGACCGGGCGCGAAAGATCGACCCGGCCCTTGCCGGGAACGCGATAGTGGCTCATTTGCCGCCCTCCGCCGAGGTTTCAAGAAGGCTGTCCAGCGCCGGGCGCGGGGCGCCTGCCGGATAGGTTGTCACGAACTTGTCGGACACGGTGTCGCGCACCGCGTTGAAGAACCGCCCGCAGCCGTGCAGGTGCCGCCAGCGTTCATAATGCAGGCCCTTGACGTTGGCGCGCATGAACAGGAATTCCGCCCAGTCTTCGTCGCTGACCTCCGAAGGGTTCTGCGGGCGGGCAATATGCGCCTCGCCAGCGTAGGCGAATTCCAGTTCGGGCAGGGTTTCGTTGCAGTAAGGGCAATGGATCAGAAGCATGTTTGAGACCTCAGTGCGCGACCGCTGCCGCGGCGGCTTCGTCGATGAGACGCCCGGTGCGGAACCGGTCGAGCGTGAAGGGGGCGTTGATCGGGTGCGGCTCGTCCTTGGCGATGGTGTGCGCAAAGACATGCGCCGAGCCTGGCGTGGCCTTGAACCCGCCGGTGCCCCAGCCGCAGTTGACATAGAGGTTGGGCACCGGAGTCTTGCCGATGATCGGCGAGCGGTCCGGTGTGTTGTCGGTGATCCCGCCCCATTTGCGCAGCATCCGCATCCGGTTGAAGATCGGGAATACCTCGGAAATTGCCGCGATGGTGTGCTCGATCAGCGGCAGGCCGCCGCGCTGCGAATAGCTGACATACTGGTCGGTGCCAGAGCCGATCACCAGTTCGCCCTTGTCGGACTGGCTGCAATAGGCATGAACCGCGTTCGACATCACCACGCAGGGAAAGATCGGCTTGACTGGCTCGGATACCAGCGCCTGAAGCGGCATGGATTCCAGCGGCAGGCGCACGCCCGCCGTCGCCATGACCATGCTGTTGTGCCCCGATGCCGAGACGCCGATCTTCTTGGCCTTGATGAAGCCCTTGTCGGTGTCGACCCCGATCACCGCGCCGTCTGGCCCGCGCCGGATCGCCTGAACCGCGCAGTTCTGGATGATATCGACGCCCCGCGCCGCCGCGCCCCGCGCATAGCCCCAGGCCACCGCATCGTGGCGCGCCGTGCCCGCGCGTTCCTGCAGCGCGCCGCCCATCACCGGATAGCGCGCATCCTTGGCGATGTTGATCGGCGGGCAGTATTCCTTGCATTCCTCGGGGGAAAGCCAGCGGTTGTCGACGCCGTTCAGCCGGTTGGCGTGGATGTGCCGCTTGAAGCTTTGCACGTCATGCACCGTGTGGGCCAGCATCAGGCAGCCCCGGTTGGAATACATGACGTTGTAGTTCAGCTCTTGGCTGAGCCCCTGCCACAGATCGACCGAATGATCGAACAGCCGCGCGCTTTCATCATAGAGGTAGTTCGAGCGGATGATCGTGGTGTTGCGCCCGGTGTTGCCGCCGCCCAGCCAGCCCTTGTCGATCACCGCGATATTGGTGATGCCATGCTGGGTTGCAAGGTAATAGGCCGCGCCAAGCCCATGCCCACCGGCGCCGACGATGATCACATCGTATTCGGCCTTCGGCTGGCTTTCAGGCCATTGCGCGGGCCAGTGCTTGTGGCCCGACAGGGCGTTCTTGAAAAGGGAGAAGGCGGAAAAGCGCGTCATGACAGCACCCCGGCTGGGAGAAGATGTCAGTTGCGTAACGACAGGCCCCCGCCGCGGCGTGAAGATCCGCGTCAGTTCTATGGGATAATTGCGTCAGGCGTCCAAAGCCTCGCCGCGGCGCAGCGCAAGCGGCGTCAGGCCAAAGCGTTTGCGGAAGGCGCGGGACAGGTGCGACGAATCGCAAAATCCGCAATCCATCGCCACCTGAAGCACCGACTTGTCGGTATGGGTCACAAGGTGATGCGCCTGACTGAGCCGGATTTCCAGAAAGGCGGCCTGCGGCGACAGATCCAGTTCGGCGCGGAAATGCCGTTCGAGCCGACGCTTGGACAGACCGGCGCGGCGGGCAATCTCGGCCACGGTGGGCGGCGTGTCGAGATGTTGCTGCATCACCAGCAGCGCGCGCAACACGATGGGATCGCGGGTGCGGAAATCCAGCGTCACCCCCGGCTGGGGCTTTTCGGCGGCATAGGCATCGTCGATGATCATGATGCGCAGGCTTTTGGATGCTGCCGCCCGGCCAACATGCTTGTCGACCAGCCACGCCGCCAGATGCGCCGAAGACGCCCCGCCCGAACAGGTCAGCCGGTCGCGATCGACCACGAATATCTGGTCGGTCACCGGCTCTAGCCCATCAAATTGCGCAAGAAAATCAGCATTGTGGAACCAGCTGACGCAGCAGCGGTAGCCCTCCATCAGCCCGGCCTGTTGCAGCAGGAACGCCCCCGAACAGACCCCGATCAGCGCCACGCCCCGGGCATCGGCATCATGCAGGAATTTCGTCATCACCGGGCCGAGGCTGGGCATCTCGTCCATCAGCCCGCCGACCACCACGATGTAATCGAAGCGCGACGGATCGCCGAGCCTTTCCTTGGGTTGCACCGGCACGCCGCAGGACGATGTCACCGGGTCCATGGTATCGGACAGCACCGACCAGTTGCACAGGATCGGGCGCGAGCGGTCGCCCTCATCCGCCGCTAGCCGCAGCACATCGACAAAATTGGCAAAGGCGCAAAGCGTGAAGCGGCGCGCCAGAATGAAGCCCACCCGAAGCCGTGCCATATCGGGCGCATTCATCCTTCCGGTGCGGGGCGAAGCGTGCCGCGTCTCCATGCCTGTAGCCTTTGTCGGAGAAACCTGAGGGCCTGTCGTAACCCTATTGCAGCCCTGCCGCAATTGTCCTCTTTTCAGCACAGGGTTTGGGGCAAACATCAAGATCAGAACAGCCGGGTGCCTGTCGTTTTCGATGCAACCGATGCCAGAGCAGGCATTGCAGGGCGCGATGCGGCGGGGAACACGGCGGACTCCCAGATCTTTTGCTTGAACGGACCACGCCCATGTCAGCATTCCCGGACCGCGCCCGCGTCGTTATTGTCGGCCTTGGCGGCATCGTCGGCGCCTCGGTTGCGCATCATCTCATCGAACGCGGCTGGGACGACATCGTCGGCATCGACAAGTCGGCCATCCCGACCGACATCGGCTCGACCGGCCACGCGTCGGATTTCTGCTACGTCACCGCCCATGATCAGCTGAGCACGTGGACCTCGATGTATTCCGTCGATTTCTACGAGAAACTGGGCCATTACAGCCGCATCGGCGGGCTTGAAGTCGCCCGCACCGGCGATGACGAGCGCATGCAGGAACTGCGTCGCCGCTGCGATTCCGGGCGCGCCTTCGGCACCCGCGTCAAGATGATCTCTGCCGCCGAGGCCAAAGAGAAATTCCCGCTGCTGGAAGAAGACCAGATCCAGGGCGCCATGTGGGACCCGGACGCCGGCCTCGTGGTGCCGCGCTCGCAGACCGTTGCGGGCAAGCTGGTGGATGCCGGCGAAAAGGCCGGCAAGCTGCGCGCCTTTGCCAACACCCCGGCGCTGGAGCTGCTGCAGGAAAACGGTCGCGTGGTCGGCGTAAAGACCCATCGCGGCACCATCATGGCCGATCATGTCATCGTCTGCGCCGGTCTCTGGGGCCGCCTGATCGCCGACATGGTGGGCGAAGATCTTCCGGTGATGCCCGTCGATCACCCGCTGACCTTCTTCGGCCCCTATGATGAATTCGCCGGAACCGGTCTGGAAATCGGTCGCCCGCTGCTGCGCGATCAGGGCAATTCGGCCTATATGCGCGACACCGGCGATCCTGCCACCACCGAGGGTGGCCAGATGGAATGGGGCTATTACTACGAGAAAGAGCCGCGTCTGGTGCACCCGCGCGACATTCTCGAAAAGGGCCAGGCGCGGCTTGGGCCGTCGATGCGCGATCTCGTTCTGGAAGACGTGATCGAACCGCTTGAAAAGGCGATGGAACTGACGCCGATCCTTGCCGAGCTGGGCTTCAACGAAAGCCATTCGTTCAACGGCCTGCTGCAGACCACCACCGATGGCGGCCCGTCGATGGGCGAAAGCCGCAAGCTGCGCGGCCTGTGGTACGCCGTGGCGATCTGGGTCAAGGACGCGCCCGGCATGGCCAAGCTGCTGGTCGACTGGATGACCGACGGGCGCACCCATATCGACCACCACGGCATCGATTACGCCCGCTTTCAGGATTTCCAGCTGACCGAAGAATTCATCTGGGGCCGCTGCGAAGAGACCGCAAAGAAAATCTACAACCCGCCGGTCCACCCGCGCGAGCCCTTCGGTAATGCCCGTGGCATCCGCCGCTCGCCGTTCTACGAGCGCGAAGTCGAACTAGGCGGCCATTTCATGGAGCTGGGCGGCTGGGAGCGGGCGCATGGCTATGCGGCCAACGATCACCTGCTGGAGAAATACGCCGATCAGGTACCAGTGCGCGAAAACGAATGGGACAACCGCCATTTCTGGCGCGTCTCCAACGCCGAACAGCTTGAGATGAGCAACGACTGCGCCATCATCAACCTGTCGCATTTCCACATGACCGACATCGAAGGCCCCGATCACGTCGCCCTGATGGAATGGCTCTGCGCCGCGAAAATTGGCGGCGACAACATGATCGGCAAGGGCATCTATACCCACATGCTCGACGATGACGGCATGGTGCGGGCGGATTTCACCGTGTTCCGCATGGGAGATCGTATCCGCATGGTGAACGGCGCCGATGCCGGCCCGCGCGATCTGATGTACATGAAGCGCACCGCGCAGGATCGCGGCCTTGACGTGACCATCACCGACGTGACCGAAAAGTTCACCACCATCGGCATCTGGGGGCCCAACGCCCGCGACATGCTGAAAAAGGTGGTGGCCGATCCCGCCGGGCTGGATATCGAGAACTTCCCCTTTGCCGCCATCAAGCCGATCGAGATCGCCGGCAAGACCGTCACCGCCTTCCGGATTTCCTATGTCGGCGAGCAGGGCTGGGAGCTGCACATGCCCTACGACGACGGCCTCGCCGTCTGGGATGCGCTGCGCGAAACCGGCGTCATGGCGATGGGCGTGGAAACCTATGCCAACTCGCGCCGTCTGGAAAAATCGCTGCGGCTTCAGAACGCCGACCTGCACACCCAGTACAACCTCTACGAAGCCGATCTGGCCCGCCCCAAGGTCAAGGAGGCCGACTTCCGCGGCAAGGCAAAGCACCTCGAATATCGCGCCCGCGACAAGCAGCCCGCGATGCTGTGCACGCTGGTGATGACCGACAATACCGATTCCAACGGCGTTGCGCGTTATCCGGTCAACACCATGCCGGTGATGGACCCCGATACAGGTAAGGTGCTGGTCGATAGCGAAGGCCGCCGGTCTTTCACCTCAAGCCAGGCCTATGGCCCCAGCGTCGGCAAGAACATCATGCTCGCCTATTTGCCGCAGGAATATTGCGAAATCGGCCGCATGCTTCAGGTGACCTATTTCGACGAGCCCTTCCCGGTCGAGGTCGCGGGCATCGGCTATGCGCCGCTCTATGACCCTGAGAACCTCAAGCCGCGCAGCTGAGGCCACCACCAACAGACAAAAAACCGGCGAGACCCCCTCGCCGGTTTTTTCATGCCTTCAAAAAGTGCGCCCTGCCGAGCCGCGGCACTCGTTCTAAAATACATTCACAAAGACGATTCGACAGGACGCAAGCCTGTTCTAACCGCCATGGGTGACAAAACCTGACAGCCTGCGGGGACACTCATTCAGATTCTGCAAGCCAGTCCGCAAACAGCCGCGCATTGGCCGAGGCGCCGCCATGGATGCGCAGGTAAAACGGCAGCGGCGACTCCATCGCTTCGGGCAGTAGCTGCACCAGCCGCCCCCGGTCCAGATAGCTGCCCAGCAGCCCTTCCCAGCCCAGCACCGCGCCGATGTGGTCCTCGGCCGCATTCAACGAAATCAGATAGTTGTTGAGGAAAAAGCCCGGCCCAACCGGAGGCTCGGCGCCCATCGCGGCGAACCACTCTGGCCATTCCGTATAGGGGTTCGTGCCCGACTGGGTGTGGATCAGCGGTGCCGCCCGCAGATCATCAAGCGAGGCGATTCCCTGCGTGTGGGCAAATTCCGGAGAGCCAAGCGCAATGATACGGTCGCGCAGCAGCACGCGCGTCTCGTCGGTTTCGCGTGCAGGATCGCCGTAATGGATCGACAGATCGACGCCCTGCGCCATGCCTTCGTCCTGAATGACCTGCGATATCGCGACCTGCGGATGCGCCTTCCAGAAGGTCGCAAGCCGCGGCGTCAGCCACAGCCCGCTCATCGCGGTGGTCGCCGCAATCGACACCCCGGCCCGCGTGTGCCGCCCACGGATGCGCACCACCGTGTCGGAAATCGTCTCGAAACCACGTTGCAATGCGACGAACAGCAGGGCGCCCGCCTCGGTCAGTTCGACTCCGCGATACTGGCGATTGAACAGCGCCTGCCCAAGGTCGTGTTCCAGCGCCTTGATCCGGTGACTGACCGCAGCCGGAGTCACGTTAAGTTCGCCCGCCGCCTGCTTGAAGCTTAAATTCCGGGCAGCCGATTCAAAGCAGGCGAGGTCGCCAAGCGACGGGAGATCATAGGGCTTACGCATGGAAATGTCGCTTTTGTCTCGGCCATGTCGAAAACGGATCATCCGCTTTTTAGACATTAGCCAGGCTAACCCGAGATGAATATTTTGCCAATTGCCAAGCAGCGCGTACAATGGGCTAAAGCGAAAGATATCGTCCCCCTGCCCGGAGCATCCGCCATGGCACGTCCCACCGCTTCGCTTCCCGAGCTTCTGCTCGCTCACCGGCCCGGCCATGCGCTTGAGCAGCCGTTCTACACCGACCCCGCGATTTACGAGACCGATCTGGAAACCATCTGGTACCGCGAATGGCTTTATGCCTTTCCGGCCTGCATGCTGGAAAAGACCGGCGCCTATCAGCGGCTGAAGATCGGCGTTTACGACGTGATCGTCGTGCGCGATGCCAAGGGCAAGATCAGCGCCTTTCACAACAGCTGTCGCCATCGCGGCTCGATCATCTGTTCGGCGAGCAAGGGGCGCGTGGCGAAACTGACCTGCCCGTATCACCAATGGACCTACGATCTTGACGGCAAGCTGATCTGGGCGCGCGACATGGGCCCGGATTTCGACGCCACGCAGCACGGGCTGAAGCCGGTGCATTGCGAGATCGCCTCGGGCCTCGTCTTTATCTGCCTTGCCGAGGACGCACCGGATTTCGACGCCTTTTCCGCCACCGTGTCGCCCTATCTTGGCGTGCACGACCTGAGCGATGCCAAGGTCGCCCACCAATCGACCATCATCGAAAAGGGCAACTGGAAGCTGGTCTGGGAAAACAACCGCGAGTGCTATCACTGCGCTGGCAACCACCCCGACCTGTGCCGCACCTACCCCGAGGACCCGTCGATCACCGGCGTGTCCGCCGATGGCACCTTCCCCGAAAAGGTCGAGACCCACTTCAACCGCCTCGAAGCCGCAGGCGCCCCGTCGCGATTCAAGATGGATGAAGACGGCCAGTTCCGGGTGGCGCGCATGCCGCTGCTCGACGGCGCCGAAAGCTACACGCTGACCGGCAAGATCGCCGTGCAGAAGCCGCTTGGCAAGATCCCGTTCAAGGATGCGGGCACGCTGCTGATGTTCCATTATCCGACCACGTGGAACCATTTCCTGTCGGATCATTCGATCACCTTCCGCGTCACCCCCATCGGCCCGCAGGAAACCGAAGTGCAGACCACATGGCTGGTCCACAAGGATGCGGTCGAGGGCGTGGATTACAATCTCGAAGACCTGACGGTGGTGTGGGAGCACACCAACGACGAAGACCGCCGCGTCGTCGAGGACAACCAGCAGGGCATCAACTCGCCCGCCTTCGTGCCGGGCCCCTATTCGCCCACCCACGAAGACGGGGTGCTGCAATTCGTTGGCTGGTATCTTGACCGGATGCGCAAAGCCCACGTGCCCGGCGCGCTGGCTGCGGAGTAAGACATGCTGAACAAGACCGATCCGTGGACCGACGACGAGCCACTTGAATGTGTCTCGATCCTTCCCGAAACGCCGAACGTCATCACCGTGTGCTTTCAGGCGCCCTCGGGTCGGCCATTCGACTTCAAGGCCGGGCAGTTCCTGACGCTGGAACTGCCCGTGCCCGGCGGGCCGCTGTACCGGACATGGACGATCAGCTCGTCGCCCTCGCGCCCGCTGTCGCTGACCCTGACCATGAAGGCGCAGCCCGACAGCATCGGCACGCGCTGGGTGATGGACAACCTCAAGCCGGGCATGACGCTCAAGGCGCTTGGCCCGGCGGGCCGGTTCACCGCCCACGAGCACCCGGCGGAAAAGTACCTGTTTATCTCGGCGGGCAGCGGCATCACCCCGATGATGTCGATGACCACCGAGATCTACGACAAGGGCCGCAGCTGCGACATTGTCTTCGTCAACTGCGCCCGCAAACCCTCCGAGATCATCTTCCGCGAGCGGCTGGAACATATCGCCTCGCGCTCCGAGGGGATCGAGCTGAAATGGGTGGTGCAGGAAAAGGACAAGTTCCGCCCGTGGACCGGCTTTCAGGGCCAGTTTAACCAGCTGATGCTGGGCCTGATGGCGCCTGACTACCTTGAACGCGAAGTGTTCTGCTGCGGGCCCGAGGGGTTCATGACCTCAGTGCGCGAGGCGCTGGCCGGGCTTGGCTATGACATGGACCGCTATCATCAGGAAAGCTTTCAGGCACCGGGCACTCCGGGGCCGGAACTGGTCGAAGCGCCGATTCCCGAAGACGATCTGCCCGAGGAAAACGTGCAGGCCGAGATCGTCTTCGACATGTCCGAGAAAACGATCTCGGTGCCCGAGACCGAGACCGTTCTCGCCGCTGCCCGCAGCGCGGGAATCGCCATCCCCTCGGGCTGCACCTTCGGCGTCTGCGGCACCTGCAAGACGATGAAACTGTCGGGCGAGGTGCACATGGTTCACAACGGCGGCATCACCGAAGACGAGATCGAGGAAGGCTACATCCTCGCCTGCTGTTCCAACCCGCGCGGCAAGGTCGTGCTGGATCTGTGACGCGTTTGTCGCCGGGGCACGACCCGGCGGCGCTCACGGCGGCGGCATTTGTTGTGGATGCCGCTTCCCATCCGCCCCCAGCTTCGGCTAGCACTGCCGAAACCAGCCAAGAGGGGCAACACATCCATGAAACCAATTCGCCTGATCTCGGGCGTCCTGACCGTCGGGTTCTGGACGCTGGCCAGCCGCGTGCTCGGGCTGGTGCGCGACACGGTGATCCTCGCGCTGATCGGGCCGGGGCCGGTGATGGACGCCTTTGTCGCCGCCTTCCGCCTGCCCAACATGTTCCGCCGCTTCTTTGCCGAAGGCGCGTTCAACGCCGCGTTCGTGCCGATCTTTTCCAAGAAATACGAAGGCGAGGAAAACCCACTGGTCTTTGCCCGCGACGCGCTGAACGGGCTGGCGACGGTGCTTTTGGTGATCACCGCGCTGGCGCTGGTGTTCATGCCGGCACTGGTCTGGGCCACGGCGGGCGGTTTTGCGCAGGATGCGCGGTTCGATCTGACGGTTGGTTTCGGGCGGGTGGTGTTTCCGTATATCCTGTTCATCTCGCTCGCGGCGCTGTTTTCCGGGGCGCTGAACGCCACCGGGCATTTCGCCGCCGCCGCCGCCGCGCCGACGCTGCTGAACGTGCTGGTGATCTCCGCGATGCTCGCGGGCTACCTGCTGGGCGACGAGGTCATCTGGTGGCTGATCTGGACCATCCCGCTGGCGGGCGTGGCGCAGCTGGCGCTGGTCTGGGTGGCGGCAGAGCGCTCCGGGGTCAAGGTGCGCCCCGGTCGGCCGCGCTGGACCCCCGACATGAAGCGGCTGCTGCGCGTTGCCATTCCCGCCGCGCTGGCCGGGGGGGTCATGCAGATCAACCTGCTGGTCGGGCAGCAGGTTGCCTCGCAATTCGGGCAGGCTGTCAGCTGGCTTTACGCCGCCGACCGGCTGTACCAGCTGCCGCTGGGCGTGGTGGGCATCGCCGTGGGCATCGTGCTGCTGCCGGACCTGTCGCGCCGGCTCAAGGCGCAGGACAACGACGGCGCGCAGCATGCATTTTCCCGCGCCGGGGAAATGGCGCTGGCGCTGACCCTGCCTGCCGCAGCGGCGCTGGTCATCGTGCCGCTGCCCATCGTCTCGGTGCTGTTCGAACGCGGGCGCACCACCCATGCAGACGCCGAGGCCATTGCGCTGGCGGTGGCGATCTACGGGTTGGGCCTGCCCGCCTTTGTCTTGCAAAAGGTGCTGCAACCGCAATTCTTTGCCCGTGAGAACACCCGCACGCCGTTCTATTACGCGCTGTGGTCGATGGCGGTGAACGCGATTCTGGCCGTGGGCCTCGTACCGGTGGCGGGCTGGCTGTCGCCCGCCATCGCAACCACCGCGGCGGCATGGGTCATGCTGGTGATGCTGTTCGTCGGTGGTCGCCGCCTTGGCGACACCGCCCGCTTTGACGCCCGTTTCCGCAAGCGCTGGCCGCGTATCCTGATCGCCTCCCTGATCATGACGGGCGTTCTTTGGGGAACCTATCTCGGTCTCGGCAGTATGCTATCCATGAACTACTGGCGTTACATTGCTCTGATCCTTCTTGTTGTCACAGGCATGGCCGCCTACGCCCTCGCCGGTCATGTGATCGGCGCCTTCAGGCTGTCCGATTTCCGGTCTGCCTTGCGCCGCAAAAGAAGCTGAGAGCCCGCATGACCCTGACCTCCCTCATCACCGCCTCCGAAGGCTTTCCCGCGCTCGAACGCCTCGCCATGAGCGCGACGCAGGAGCTAGTGATGTCGTTCCGCATTCTCGACCCAAGGACCAAGCTGCATTGCCCCGAACACCTTGATCAGGGCATGACCACATGGGCCGACCTGCTGACCGAGGTGGCACGCAAAGGGGTCAGGATCCGGCTGATCCTTGCGGATTTCGACCCGGTCTTTGCCGAACCGCTGCACCGTCTGGCATGGCGATCGGCCACCGGGTTTGCGCAGTCGGTCAAGGGCGATGTGCAGATCCTCTGCGCGCCGCATGGCCAGCTTGCCGGGCCGGTCTGGCGCTGGATCATGCGCACCCGGATCGGGGAAAAGCTAAAGGATCTGAACAGCAGGGATCCGGCCGAGCTGACCCCGATCCAGCGCACGCTGATCAAGGGGCCGGTCCTGCTGCGCCCGGTGACGCTGCATCAGAAATTCGCCGTCGCCGATGGCACGCGCTGCATCATCGGCGGACTCGACGTGAATGACCGACGCTGGGACGATTTCAGCCACGATCAGCCCCCGGACGAGACATGGCACGATGTGTCGATGCAGGTCGACGATGCCGATTATGCCGCCGCCCTGCGGCTGCATTTCTGCGAAACATGGAACCGCGCGCTGGACTGCGGCACCCCCGCCATGCTGGGCGAGGCCGACCGCATGGATGTCACGCACCGCCCCCAGCCGCCCGCCGATCTGCGCCTGCTGCGCACCGTCTCCGAGCCGCGCCGCGGCCCGGTGCAACTGGCCCCCAAGCCCATCGCCACCGAACACGAACGGGCGATGATCCAGCTGATGGGCGAGGCGCGGCACTTCGTCTATATCGAAACGCAATTCCTGCGTCATCGACCGCTGGTCGATGCCATGGTGCGCGCCGCAAAACGCGCGCCCGAGCTTCAGCTGATCATCGTGCTGCCCCCCGCTGCGGACCGGGTGCTGTTTGACAGCGATGTCGGCTGGGATGCCCGCGCCGCCCACGCGCTTCAGACCGAGGCGGCGAACCGGCTGGCGCATGCCTTTGGCGACCGGCTGGCGATGATCTCGCCCGCGCAGCCGGTGCCCGCAAAGGACGGCGAGGCGGAGGTGCTGAAATCGGGGCCGATCTACATTCACTCCAAGGTCTGCGTGGTCGATGACCGGGTCGGGATGGTCGGTTCGGCCAATCTCAACGGGCGCTCGATGCGCTGGGACACCGAGGCCTCGGTGATGTTCCGCCGCCCGGATGCCGCCAAAGAGATCCGCGAGCGGCTGGCGAAAAAATGGCTTGGCCCGACGATTGCCGGGGCCAGCACCACGCAGGCGCGCACATGGCGTCAGGCGGCGCTGAGCAATGCCGCCAAGGATCCGCAGGACCGCGAGGGTTTTGCCCTGCCCTATCCAATGGCGAGCGGACGCAAATTCGCCCGCTCGGTGCCGGTGCTTCCGGCCGACATGTTCTAAGCTGAAGCGCCGCGTTCAAGGCGACCTCTGCCAACACCCGGCTGCCTGAAGGCAGACGCCCGAAATCCACGAGCCGCTGTCGTTCCGCCCGACCAATCGCCCCTCAAGACGCGGCCAGCATCCAAGGCAGGCAGGGTTTGCATCTTGCCGCGCGCTTGGCTAGGGCTGCACGCAGAGCACGAGTTTCGGAGACCAAGGATGACCCCCGGCGACGTCAAGTCAAGCTACTGGAGAGGCGTGCGCGGCGGGCTGCCCTTTATCCTTGTGATCGTGCCGTTTTCAACGCTGTTCGGGGTGATCTCGGTCGATGCGGGGCTGAGCGTGATCGAGGCGCTCAGCTTTTCGGTGGCGGTGATCGCCGGTGCGGCACAGTTCACCGCGATACAGCTGCTGCGCGATGACGCGCCAACGCTGGTGGTGCTGGCCTCGGCGCTGGCGGTCAACCTGCGGATGGCGATGTATTCGGCCTCGCTGACGCCGCATCTGGGCAAGATGCCGCTGTGGAAACGCGCGGTGGCCGCCTATCTGACCATCGACCAGAATTACGCCATCTCGATCATCGAATACGAGCGCAACAAGGCGATGACCACCGCCGAGAAGTTCGCCTTTTTCCTTGGGGCGATCACGCCGCTTGCGCCGCTGTGGTATGTGTTCACGCTGGTTGGGGCGCTGCTGGGCACCGCGATCCCCACCGATACCGGGCTGGATTTCGCCATGCCCATCGCCTTTATCGCGATGATCGGCCCGGCGCTGAACACCGGCGCGCATCGCACCGCGGCGCTGGCGGCCACGATCGGATCGCTGATCTTTGCCTTCCTGCCGTGGAACCTCGGGCTGCTGGTCGCCGCCGGGCTCGGCATGGCCGCCGGGGCCGAAGTGGAACGCCGCGCGGGGGCAAGGGCATGATCGACCACGCACAGATCTGGATCATCATCGCCGGGCTGGGCATCGGCAGCTTTGCCCTGCGCTTCGTGTTTCTTGGCCTGATCGGCGACCGTGCCCTGCCCCCCGCCGTCATGCGCCACCTGCGCTATACCGCCGTGTCGGTGTTGCCGGCGCTGGTGATGCCGCTGGTGGTCTGGCCGGTGGCCACCGATGGCGAGACCGACCCGCTGCGCCTTGCCGCTGCTGCCGTCACGCTGGCCATCGCCACGCTGCTGCGCAACGTGCTGGCGGCGATGCTGGCCGGCGCCGCGGTTCTTATCCTCGGCGCCTGGCTGTAATCACTGGATGACGTCCGGCTCTGGCTGGCCAGTCTTTTGCAGGTGCTCGCGAAACAGCGCGATGGCCAGCGACTTGTCATCGACATCATCTTCGCGCAGCTCGCGGGTGCTCACGCCCGGAAGTTGCCCGAATTGCCTTGCCAGTTTCTTGGGGAACCACGTCGTGCTGATGCTTTCGAAACCCGGCAATTGCGCAAGGATCGAAGAGGTCGATTTTGCGCAGTACGACTGCATTACCGAGCCGTTGGATATCGCCAGCCGCAGGGCCTGTTCGGCGACCTCGGGGGGCACCTCTACGCGTTGAATCCGCACGCGATAGGTGGTGCGGGCATGGGCACGCTCATAGAAGCTCTCGAAGGTGGGGGTGATGCCGTACAGCACATCGTCGGCTTCGGTGATGTAGTCGGCCCGCACCGAACCCGCCGGGTCAAAGATGACCCGCTGCGAGGGCGCGTTGATCATGATCGAGGAATGCGCCCCCTCGTCTGTATTGTTGTTGATCATGGTATAAAGCGTGATCGCAGCCGGCCCATCATGGCGATAGGCGACAGCCGCTATCTGCTCGGGTGTGGCATTGGGGCGCTGGTTGCCGGGGGTCGTACACCCGGCAAGTGCAAGCGCCACGAGGACCGAAAGGCCCACGGCTCGAAAGATCATCCGTCACTGCTCCGTCCTTAGGATCCTTGCGATCAGGGGTTCCACATCGAGCAGATCAGGACAAGCGGTAATGGCCCGTCAGGCGCCCCAGAGCGCCAGCAGAACCACGATCACGAAGATCACGCCGACCGTCTTGATCACGAAATTGATGAACCCGGCAAAGGTTTTTTCCTGCACGGTGATATCCATGCTGCCGTGTTGGTGTTCTGCCATGTGTGATCCTCCTTTGGCGGGTCTCCCCCGGGGAACAGAGGTAGCGCGAATCCAGCCGCCTGTCACCTGTGCAAAAGCATCTGTCCGCGCTGTTTCCCCCGGCTAGGTCGCCTGCCAGACAAAGGCCCCATCGTCGCGCAAATGCCGCGATGCGCGCCCCGTAAGCCACAGGTGCTGGCAATGCGCCATCGCCTCGACCATGGCCAGACCATAGGCCCCATCGTCGATGCTGCGCTTGAACAGCACGGGAAAACACTCGGTCGCGGCTTTCGGCTCGGACAGGTGGCCATGCAGACGATCCAGCGCGGAATGATGGTTGTCGATCAGCTGGCGCAGGCGAAACGGCATCCCGGTAAAGGGCAGCTTGTGCCCCGGCAGGGCAAGATGATCGGGCCGGGCAAACAGGCTGAGCCGCTCGCAGCTTTCCAGCCAGTCGGCGATGGGGTCGGCCTCGGGCTCGGTGGCATAGACGCCGATGTTGGAGCTGATGGTCGAGATCACCTGATCGCCGCTGAGCACCAGATGGTCATCGCGCGACCACAGCGTGGCGTGTTCGGGCGCGTGGCCATTGCCGATGCGAATGTCCCATGTGCGCCCGCCGGCCTGAAACACGTCGCCTTCGGAGATACGGGTAAAGCCCAGCGGCAGCGGCCATGTGCAATCGGCAAAGTTGAACGGCCGCTCCTGCGCGCGCTTGTGCAGGATCGCGGGAGCCATACCGCAGCGTTGCCAAAAGCTCAGCTGTTCGGGGCCGGGGCGGTCTTGCGCGTCCAGTTGCAGCATCCGCGCCATCAGCCACGCGGTGCGGGTGGTGACCAGTTCGGCGCCGCGCTGCATGAACCACCCAACAAGGCCGACATGATCGGGGTGGTGATGGGTCAGCAGCACTCGGTGCACCGGCTTGCCCTGCAACGGCCCGGCCAGCAGCGCCTCCCATGCCGCGCGGGTGCGGTTCGAATTCAGCCCGGTGTCGACGATGGTCCAGCCATCGCCATCGTCAAGCGCGTAGACATTGACGTGATCGAGCACCATCGGCAGCGGCAGGCGCATCCACAGCACGCCCTCGGCGATTTCGGTGGCAGTGCCGGGCTCTGGCGGGGCATCAAAGGCGTTGCGTATCATGCCGCCTGCCTACGCCCGGTGCGCTCAGGCGGCAAGGTCGTCGGGGGTGATCGCCATCAGCGTCGTATCGCCAGCCCGCACATGCGCCAACAGGCTGGCATGTTCGGGCAGCAGCCGCGTGATGTAGAAGCGCGCCAGACGGGCGCGCGCCCCGTCCGGGTCTGCCAGTGCCGCGCGCAGGTGGTAATGTCCGCCCAGCACCCGCGCAAAGGCCCGCAGATAGGGCACGGCGGTGGCGAAGCGCCCCGTCATCTCCTGCGAGACCAGCCATTCCGTGGCTTCGCGCAACGACGCCGCTGCCTCCCAGATTGCATTGGCAAGCTCGGGCTGGCTGGCCTTGGCCGCTTCGACCCCGGCTTCGATCTCGTCGATCAACCCATACGCCGCATCGCCGCCATCCATCAGCTTGCGCCCCACCATGTCCATCGCCTGAATGCCGTTGGTGCCCTCGTAGATCGCCGTCACCCGCACGTCGCGGTAATATTGCGCCGCGCCGGATTCCTCGACATAGCCCATGCCGCCATGCACCTGCACGCCCATGTCTGCCACGGCGCAGCCGATATCGGTGCCAAATGCCTTGGCAATGGGGGTCAGAAAGGCGGCGCGGGCCTGCCATTCGGGCGCGGGTGTCGCGCACCCCATGTCGATGGACAGCGCACAATCGAGTTCAATGGCGCGGGCGGCAAAGATCTCGGCCTTCATCGTGGCCAGCATCCGGCGCACATCGGCGTGGCCGATGATGGTGCCCTCGGGGGACTTGCCCTGCTTGCGCTCATTCGCAAAGGCCAGCGCGTGCTGATAGGCGCCTTCCGCCGCGCCCACGCCCTGCCCGCCGACGCCCAGCCGGGCGTTGTTCATCATGGTGAACATCGCCTTCATCCCGCCCCCCGGCGCGCCGACGATCCAGCCGGTCGCGCCCTCATAGCTCATCACGCAGGTCGGAGAGCCATGCAGACCCATCTTGTGTTCAAGGCTGACAACCTTGAGGCTGTTGGCCACCCCCGGATTGCCATCGGCATCGGGGATGTATTTGGGCACCATGAACAGGCTGATGCCCCGCGTGCCCGCCGGCGCACCGGGCAGCCGCGCCAGCACCAGATGGCAGACATTGTCGGCGAAATCCGTATCGCCCCATGAAATGTAGATCTTTTGCCCGGTGATGGTATAGGTACCATCGCCTCTCTCTTCGGCCTTGGACGACAGCGCGCCCACATCGGACCCCGCCTGCGGTTCGGTCAGGTTCATGGTGCCGGTCCACTCGCCCGAAATCAGCTTTGGCAGGTACAGCGCCTTCATCGCATCGTCGGCGTGATGTTCCAGCGCCTCGATCTGCCCTTGGGTCAGCAGCGGGTTGAGCTGCAGCGACAGGCAGGCCCCGGCCATCATCTCGTTCACCGCCGTCGCCACGGTCAGTGGCAGGCCCATGCCGCCGTGCTCGGGATCGGCGGTGATCGCCACCCAGCCACCCTCGGCAATGGCGCGATAGCCCTCGGCAAACCCCGGAGAGGCGCGCACCACGCCGTTTTCCAGCCGCGCCGGGGTCAGATCGCCAGCACGTTGCAGCGGGGCCATCACCTCGTCGCTCAGCTTGGCGGCTTCGGTCAGCACCGCGTGAACCATGTCGGTGCTGGCCTCGGCGAAGCGCTCCGTCTCCTGCACCGCTGAAAAATCCACGATCTCGTCCATCAGGAACGAGAATTCGGTAACGGGGGCACGGTACGGCATCATGGGCTCCAATCGCGGTTGGCAAGGCGGCGGCGCTCGGCTAGTCAGGGCGGCATCCTTCGGGGCCGGAGCCTAGCCATCCTGCCCCCATCGGCAACAAGAACGCGGCGTCATACCCCATGACCGATACTCTTCGCCTTGACGCATCGCCCGACGGGCTTGCCACCGCCGCCACGCTGCTGCGCAACGGCAAGCTTGTCGCCTTCCCGACCGAGACAGTTTACGGCCTTGGCGGCAACGCGCTGGACGATCGCGCGGTGGCGGGGATCTTTGCCGCAAAGGGCCGGCCCAGCTTCAACCCGCTGATCGTGCATTTCGCCTCGCTGGAGGCGGTGCGCGAATATGTCGAATGGCCGGACATGGCGCAGCGCGTGGCCGATGCGCTGTGGCCGGGGCCGCTGACGCTGGTGCTGCCGCTGCGCGCGGGCGCCAAGCTGTCAAAGCTGGTGACGGCGGGGCTGGACACGCTGGCGGTACGCATGCCCGCAAACCCGGTGGCGCGCGCCTTGCTGGAACTGGCAGAGGTGCCGGTGGCGGCCCCGTCGGCGAACCGCTCGGGTCGGATCAGCCCGACGCGGGCGGCGCATGTTCTGGAAACGCTGGACGGGCGCATCGACGCGGTACTGGATGGCGGGGCCTGCGACGTCGGGCTGGAATCGACCATCCTCGGGCTTGCGCCAAGACCGCGCCTGCTGCGCCCCGGTCGCATCACCGCCGAGGCCCTGACCGAGCTGCTTGGCCGCCCGGTGGTGGAACGCAAGGACACAGACCAGATCTCGGCCCCCGGCCAGATGAGCTCGCATTACGCGCCAAACGCCCACGTACGGCTGAACGCGATGGATTGGCAGCCGGGCGAGGCGCGGCTGGCCTTTGGCCCGGCGGAAAGCTGCGATCTCAACCTCTCGCCCGGCGGCGATCTGATCGAGGCGGCGGCGAACCTGTTCGAATATCTCTACCGGCTGGACGCCACCGGCGCGAGCCGCATCGCGGTGATGCCGGTGCCCCACGTCGGCCTTGGCGTGGCGATCAACGACCGGCTGAGCCGCGCCGCCGCCCCAAGGGACTAGGCGGCGCCGTTGGCGAGCAGCGGTATCAGGCCGTGCCGCCCTCGGCGGACAACAGATGCGCCGGAATACCCATAGAGTTCAGCGCCGCCTCCCATTTTGACGGATCGGCGGTGCCAAAAACCAGTTCGGGCGAGGCATCGCAGACCAGCCAGGCGTTCTGCGCCAGTTCCGATTCCAGCTGCCCCGGCCCCCAGCCCGCATAGCCCAGCATCGCCATCCAGTGGCGTGGCCCGTCCTCTTTGGCGATGCCTTCCAGCACGTCGAGCGTGCCGGTCATGTAAAACGAATCATCGACCTCCAGCGTGGTCAGCCCCGACTTGTAATCGGGCGAATGCAGAACAAAGCCGCGGCCCATCTCGACCGGGCCGCCAAAATGCACTTGCCGTAACTCAAGCCCCGGCGCGGGCTCCATCGACAGCTGTTCAAGCAGCGCCGCCATGGTCACGTCTTCGGATGGCTTGTTGACGATCAGCCCCATCGCGCCCTCGTCGGAATGGGCGCATACGTAGATCACCGCGTGGTCGAAACGCGAATCTCCCATGGCTGGCATGGCGATAAGCATTTTGCCCGTCAGGTCCGATGCGTCCGAAGTGATGTCCATGGGGTCCTTTCCGTAGGCCTTGGCTGCCCCTTCAACATGGCGCTGCAGGGGCAGGCTGACAAGGGACGAGGCGCAACACTTCGCATCGCCTCACCCGCGCTCGCCGCGATGTGACTTGCACGGAGCATTCGCCGCCCCGCATGTGTGGCGCATGAGATTTACCCGGACCCTTGCTGCCTGCCTCGTGCTGGCCTCGCCCCTCGCCGCCGAAGAGCCGATCACCGCAGAGCTGCGGCCGGGCTGGCGTCTTCCCAATGGTGACCATGTCGCGGCGCTGCACCTGACGCTTGCGCCGGGCTGGCACACCTATTGGCGCGCCCCCGGCGATGCGGGCATTCCGCCGCTGTTCGACTGGGCCGGGTCCGAGAATGTCAAAGACCTTGGCGTGATCTGGCCAACGCCGCGAGTGTTCTGGCAATCGGGGATGCGCTCGATCGGCTACGAGGAAGAGCTGGTGCTGCCGATCCGCATCCGACCGCGCAGCGATGGCGACATCCGGCTGACCACCGAAATGCAACTGGGCCTGTGCAAAGATATCTGCCTGCCGCACACGCTGCATATTTCGGCGGTGCTGCCACCGCAAACCAAGCCCGACCCGATGATCGCCTCAGCGATGGCCTCAGTGCCCTTTACCAAGGGCGAGGCGCAAGTGGGCAAGGTGCACTGCGCCATCCGCCCAGACAGCGGCGGTCTGACCCTGCGCACCGAAATCGAAATGCCCACCTCCGGCGGCGCCGAAAACGCGGTCATCGAGCCGGGCCTGCCCGAGGTCTGGGCGTCAGAGCCCGCCACCAGCCGCGTTGGCAACACGCTGGTGACGGAAACCCGGCTGCGGCACATGGAGGGCAAGCCCATCATGCTGGATCGCTCGCGGGTGCGGATCACCGTTCTGGGCAAAGATCACGCCGTCGATATTCAGGGCTGCGACAGCTAGGTTCGCGGCTTGCGCGGTATCGCAAAGCTGCCCAGCCAAAGCACCGCCACCAGCGCGGCCACCCCCGCGACAAAGCTCAGGAAAGCGCCCGCCAACGGCGCGGCCCCTGACAGCATCGGCAGCACCACCCCCGGCGCGCCGATGGCCACCGCGCCCATGGTCGCGCCAAGCCATGCCAGCACCACGCCGAACACCGCCGTGATGCCCCAGCGCAGGCCCGCGCGGCGAAAGCGCAGCCCGTGGCGAAACGCGCCGACCCGCAACGATATGTCGTGTTGCACCGCGATCAGCGCCGGCACCACCATCAGCACCAGCAGCATGCCGAAGCCCAGCCCGTAGCACAGGGTGATCACCGTCGGCTTGAGGAACTGCGCATCGCTTGAACGTTCATAGAGCAGCGGCGCAAGGCCCATCACCGTGGTTGCGGTGGTCAGGAACACCGGCCTCAGCCGGTCTGCCGCACCATCGACGATAGCCTGAAAGATGCCGCGATCCGGGGCATATTCGTCGATCTGCGTCACCAGCACGATGGAATCGTTGATGATGATCCCGGTCATGCCCAGCAGGCCCACCACGGTGAACATGCTCAGCGGCACGCCCCACTGGTAATGCCCGTAGACCGCCCCAACCAGCCCGAAGGGGATCACCGACATCACCACCAGCGGCCGCGTCCAGCTGGCAAAGACCCAAGCCAGCGTCAGGTAGATGCCCAGCAGCACAAGGATCAACCCGGTGCGCGCATCGCCAAGGAATTCCGCCTCTTGTTCCGAAAGACCCGACAGGCGGTATTCCACCTGCCGTTCGGAGGCGATGGTCGGCAGGATCTGCTGTCGCAGAGCCTGCATGATGTCGGCGGCGCGCTGCGGATCGTCTTCGGAAATATCGCCGGTCACGGAAATCAGCCGGATGCCGTTTTCGCGCCGGATGGTGCTGAACCCGGTCTGGCGCGACACGCTGACGATATCGGCTAGCGGCACATAGGCGCCATCGGGGGTGCGCATCTGCATCCGTTCAAGGAAATCCGCCGTCTGCTCGCTGTCGGGCAGTTCGACCCGCACCTCGGCCGAGCGTGGCCCATCGGGGAAGGTCGCGGCTTCGATCCCGGCAAGGCGCTGGCGCAGCACCGTGCCGAGATCGTCGATGGTAAAGCCCAGCGCGTCGCCTTGCGGGGTCAGTTGCAAGATCAGCTCTTCCTTGTCGTAGGACAGGTTGTCCTCAACAGCTGACACTTCGGGAAACGGCAAAAGCGCGGTTTTCAGATCCTCGGCGGCGGCTTTCAGCGTTTCAGAATCTGCGCCGTAGAACTGCACGTCCAGCGCATCGCCGCCGGGGCCAGAGCGCCAGCCGCGAAAGCTGATGGTCTCGACCATGGGATGCGCCGACATGCGCTGCTGCAAATCCTCGACCAGCGCAAAGCTGGAATAAGGGCGGTCGTCGGCATCGATGATCTCGATCGAAATGGCGCCAAGCTGGTCGTCATCCTTGCTGTCGGCCCCGGCCAGCCCCGGCCCGGCAGTGCCGCCGATCTCGGCCAGAACATAGGTGATGGGATTAAGACCGTACCGGTCTTCGTACTCGCGCCCAACTTCGTCAACGCTTTGTTGCAGAAGCTGAAGCTGCGCCAGCGTGTCGCTACGCGTGGCGCTGGACACCATGGCAAAGTTGCCGGTGATCGACGATTGCTCTGGCCCGTTGAAAAAGCGCCATTGCACATCGCCCTGGATGAACAGCGCCGCCTGCGACGCCAGCGCCAGCAGCGCCCCCGCCAGCACCACGTAGCGCGCCCGCACCACGCCCCACATGAAGGGCCGGAACAGCGTCTCTCGCAGCCAGCGGAAGCCCCGGTTCACCTGCCGCGACGGCCAGTCGTACCAATGCTGGCGCTCTGCGGCGCGGATGGCATGGGACATGTGATGCGGCAGGATCAGGAAGCATTCCACCAGACTGGCCAGCAGCACCACGATCACCGTGAAGGGAATGTCCTTGATCAGATCGCCAAAGCGCCCGCCGATGACGACAAGCCCGAAAAAGGCGATCACCGTGGTCAGCGTCGACGAGATCACCGGCAGCGCCATGCGCCGCGCGGCGGTTTCCGATGCCTCGATCGGCCCCAGCCCGTGACGCGACATGTGATCGGCGTGCTCGCCCACCACGATGGCGTCATCAACCACGATGCCCAGCGTCAGGATCAGCGCAAACAGCGAGATCATGTTGATCGTCAGCCCCGAGGCATACATCAGCGCCAGCGCCGCCAGCATCGCGGTTGGAATGCCCATCGCCACCCAGATCGCGGTGCGCGCGTTAAGGAACAGGAACAGCAGCAGCACCACCAGCAGCAACCCCATCGCGCCATTGTCGAGCAGCAGATCAAGCCGCCCGGTGATCTGCTCGGCCCGGGTGCGGATCAGCTCGATGGTGGTGCCTTCGGGCAATTGCGCCTGAAAGTCGCGGGCAACCTCTTCGACGCTGCGCTGGATCTTGATCGCATCGCCCTCTGCCGAGCGGTCGACCCGGATCGAGATCGCCGGGTTGCCGCCGACGAAATAGCTGCGCTCGCGGTCGATGCCCTCGGTGCGCACATGGGCGACATCGCCAACGGTCAGGTTGGTGCCATCGGGTTGCGAGCGCAGCACGATGGCGGCGATGTCGCGGGCGGTGCGGGTTTCGACCCCGGCGCGCACGCGGGCATTGGCGCCGGTCACGTCGCCGGCGGGCGTGGCATCGACCTCGCCGGCGATGGCGGTGGCGATCTCGTCCATGCTGACGTCGTAGCCGACAAGGTTCACCGTCGGCACCTCGGCGACGATGCGCGGTGCGGCAAGGCCTCGCGTGGTGGTGCGCGTCACGCCCTCGGCGAACAGGCGCAGCACGAATTCATCGGCAAACCGCGCCAGCTGGTCGGTCGCCACCGGCCCCGAGATCACCACATCGGTCACCCGGTCGGCCCAGCCGCCGGTGCGGATGGTCGGATCGTCGGCATCCTCGGGCAGGGTGGTAATGGCATCGACCGCGGTTTCGACATCGTCGACGGCCTTCATCATGTCATAGCCCGGTTCGAATTCCAGCTCGATGCGGGCGCTGCCCTCGGTCGAGCGGCTTTCGGAATTCACCACCCCCTCGACCGCCAGCAGCGTCGGTTCCAGCACCTGCACGATGCCGGTGTCGACATCATTCGCCCCGGCCCCGTCCCATGACACCGAGACGGTGACGTCATCGTCGATCACATCGGGGAAATACTGCGCCCGCATGTTGGGAACCGCCAGCAGCCCCGCGGCGACAAGGATCACCAGCAGCAGGTTGGCGACCGTTGGGTGCCGGGTGAAATACGACAGGATGCCAGAGGCCTGACCCGAGATCCGTGGAGAAACCTGCCGCATCGTCAGCTTCCCATCCGCTCTTCAAGCCGGGCCACCACCGAGGCAGGCACCTTGTCCTGCGCCAGCTGCCCAAGGATGCGTTGGCGCGCTTCGGCGGGCATCCGGGTACTCGCCTCGACAAAGGCGACAAGTCGCGCGCGGCGCTCGGCGTCCAGCTCCAGCATCGCTTCGGGTTCGGGTTCGGCGTTGAGCGGGCGCACCTTGATGCCCGCGCCCAGCAGCGGGGTGCGCTGCGCCACAACGCTGCGGCCCTCGATGGCCGCGCCGCGCACCAGCACCTCGTCGCCCTGTCGGCGCAGCAACGTCACTGGCAGCGCCTCGAGCCGATCCCCGGCGCCGATCACCAGCACCTCGCCCGCCGCGTCCAGCGCGGTGGCGGGCAGGCGCGCCACCCGGCGCAGCGGCGGCTCGCTCACCTGCACGGTTACGAAATCACCGGGCTTAAAGCCCGCCGCCCGGTCCAGCGTCGCGTAAAGTTGCCGCCCGGTCTGCCCCTCGCCCACCGCCGCGCCTTCGCGGGTGAGATGACCGGTGGTTTCCAGTTGCCCGTCCTGCAGATCCTGCACCACGCGCACCGGCGCGTCGCCCAAGCTCCCCGTCTCGCCCAGAAGCCGTGCGTATTGCTGCACCGAGACCCGAAATGCCACTTCAAGCGCATCAGGATCGACCAGCATGGCCAGCATCTCATTCGCCGAAACCCGGCGACCCGCGACCACGGTCACATCCGACAGCTGGGCGTCGAAGGGCGCCCAGATCCGGGTTTCGTCAAGGCGGCGCCGGGCCTCGTCGCGGGCGATACGGGCGCGGGCCAGCGCGGTTTGCGCCTGATCGACGCGCGCCTCGGCGCTGGCCAGAGACTGGCGCGCCGTGGTCACCGACTGGCGCGCGCTCGACGCGGCAAGCTCTGCCTCTTCGACCTGCGCGGCAGTGGCGACGCTGCGCTGTTCCAGATCCTGTTGCCGCTCGAACGCCTGTTGGCGCAGCCGCGCCTGTTCCTCGGTTCCCGCCAGCGCCTCGGCGGCCAGCTCTACGGCGCGGCGTGCCTCGTGCAGTTCGGCCTCGGCGTCGGCCAGATCGCTGTCTGCGCTGTCAAGCGCCGCCTGCATGTCGGCAGGGTCGATCCGGGCCAGCAGCGCGCCCGCCGCCACCCGCCCGCCATCGACGAATTGCGGCGCGAAATCGGTCAGCACGCCATCCACGGCGGTGCGCAATTCCAGCGTGCGGCGGCTTTGCACCTCGCCAAAGGCGGTCAGCACCGGGGTTGCGGTTTCGAACTGTACCGGCACCACGTTCACCGCAAACACCCGTTCGCGCGATTGCGGCATGCGCGGCGTGTCGTTCAGCCGCGATTGCACCGCCCCCTGCACCAGCACCCCCGCCCAGACCAGCAGGCCAAGCGTCAGGGAAACAAGGAACAAACCGATAAGGCTCTGGCGAAGAAATCGCATGGGGCGTCGTCCTGCGGCAAGGGGCGGCGTGTCTATTCACGAAAGTCTATCTGTTCAGGATGCGTCGTGCATCCTGACTGATACGCACGATTGCGTCACTTCCGCCGCTTGTGCTCGTCCAGACGTGGAAAAATTTCGACAAAATTGCAGGGACGGTGCCGGTAATCGAGCTGAAGGCTCAGAATTTCGTCCCATGCATCCTTGCAGGCGCCGGTGCTGCCGGGCAGCGCAAACAGATAGGTGCCCCCGGCAACGCCGCCGGTGGCGCGGCTTTGCACCGCGCTGGTACCGATCTTTTGCATCGACACGATGGTGAAAACCGTGCCGAAAGCGTCGATTTCCTTTTCATAGACATCGCGATGCGCCTCGACGGTGACATCGCGCCCGGTCAGACCGGTGCCTCCGGTCGACAGGATCACGTCGATCTGCGGGTCTGCCACCCAGGCGCGCAGCCGCTCCGCGATCAGGGCGCGGTCGTCGGTACAGATGTCACGGGCGGCAAGGATATGCCCGGCGTCGGTCAGCCGCTGCACCAGCGTATCGCCAGAGCGATCCTCGGCCAGCGAGCGGGTGTCACTGACCGTCAGAACGGCGATACGGACCGCGATGAAATCCCTAGAGTCGTCGATGCGCGACATGATATTACCTGCATGGTTCGAGAACGGGCAGTCGCGGCGCGGCAAAGATCTTGCCGAAGCGCGCGATGGACTGATCCTCGGCGATATGGGCGGCAAAGGCCAGTTCCGGCTCGCCCGGAACGCAGAGCAACGACAGACGATCGCGCCGGCGGGCCAGTTCGCCCAGCATCGCCTCGGTTGCGGCGGTCTCGCTCATCTGTGGCACGGTGTTGAGCGCAAAGAACTGCACGCCCCGGATCAGCTGGCTGGCGACGCGGTCGCGCTGCTCGGGCGAGAACATATCCGGGCAGGCGGTCACCGCCGCTCCGGCGACAAACAAGCGATCGATGGCGCAGCCCGCAGGCCCCCAGCCCGATTGATCCTCGGCGTGGAAGCGCTTGCCGCGCCGTTCAAGGATCACCGGCCCCGGCAATTCCAGATGCAGCACCCCCGGTTCGGCCACCATGATATCATCAGCATGGTCGCGAAATACCTGCCCGTAATCGATGGCAAAGCTTTCAGCCGCCAGCAGCACCAATGCCAGAAGCGCGCTCATTTCAGTGCCCTCAGCCGGGCGGACAGCGCCAGCATGTCGGCCCATGCCTCGCGCTTGGCCTGCGGCTGGCGCAGCAGATAGGCGGGGTGAAAGGTCGGGATCGCGGGGCGGCCCTCGGCCTCGGCCCAATGGCCGCGCAGACGGGTGATGCCGGTCTTGCCCAGCAGCGCGTTGCACGAGATATTGCCCACGATCAGCAGCAGATCGGGATCGGCGAGCGCAATGTGACGCGCCAGAAACGGCTTCATCATGGCGATTTCTGCGGGGCGCGGATCGCGGTTTTGCGGAGGCCGCCACGGCAGCACATTGGTGATATAGACATTTTCGCTGCGCGACAGCCCGATCGCGGCAAGCATCTTGTCCAGCAATTGCCCCGCGCGCCCGACAAAGGGCTTGCCCTGCCGGTCCTCGTCGCGCCCCGGCGCTTCGCCGACGATCATCACCTTTGCGCCCGGCACCCCGTCGCAGAACACCAGATTACGGGCGCCATGGCGCAGATCGCACAGATCGAACGCCGCCATCGCCTCGCGCAGCTGCTCGAGCGTGGCGGCCCCGGCGGCGGCGCGCTCTGCCTCCTGCACCGGGTCCTGCTCGACGGCGGGCGCGACCTGTCCGGCCATCGGCGCGGCAACCACGGGCGCGGCCTTGGCTTCGCGCGCCTCGATCTCGGCGGCAAAGCGGTCGACGGGCGCGTCGGCGATGCATTCATCGGCGCCCAGCTCTAGCTGCCATTCCAGCGCCGCCCGCGCCGCGTGCCAATCCATGTCCGATGCCGAATCCATGCGCCCATCCTATCCGCCTGCCGCGCCGCCGGAAATGGCCAAGATCGCTTGTGCCTTGCCAAGTTCATTCAAATGCGGCCAGTCTCGGCCGACCCTTGTCGCGCCGCCGCCGTCTTTCTATAACCGCTGCAAGACCGACAGGAGCCCCCACATGCGTTTCGACCAGCGTCACCTTCTGGGCATCGAGCCCCTGCGCCCCGACGAGATCACCACCATCCTCGATCTTGCCGAGCAATACGTGACGCTGTCACGCCGCCGCGAAAAGCATTCGAGCGCGCTGGCGGGCCTGACCCAGATCAACATGTTCTTTGAAAACTCCACCCGCACGCAGGCCAGCTTCGAGATCGCGGGTAAGCGGCTGGGCGCGGATGTGATGAACATGTCGATGCAGGCCAGCTCCATCAAGAAAGGCGAGACGCTGATCGACACGGCGCTGACGCTGAACGCCATGCACCCCGATCTTCTGGTGGTGCGCCACCCGCATTCAGGCGCGGTGGACCTGCTGGCGCAAAAGGTCAACTGCGCCGTGCTGAATGCCGGTGACGGGCGGCACGAACACCCCACGCAGGCGCTTTTGGATGCGCTGACCATCCGCCGTGCCAAGGGGCGTCTGCACCGGCTCAACATCGCGATCTGCGGCGATATTGCCCATTCGCGCGTGGCCCGCAGCAACATCCTGCTGCTGCACAAGATGGAAAACCGCATCCGCCTAGTCGGCCCCACCACGCTGGTGCCGCCGGTGCTGAAGGACTTCGGCGTCGAGATCTACGAGGACATGCGCGAAGGCCTTGCCGACGCCGACGTGGTGATGATGCTGCGCCTGCAAAAAGAGCGCATGGACGGCGGCTTCATCCCGTCCGAGCGCGAGTATTATCACCGCTTCGGCCTCGACGCCGAAAAGCTGAGCGTCGCCAAGCCCGACGCCATCGTCATGCACCCCGGCCCGATGAACCGCGGGGTCGAGATCGACGGCACGCTGGCCGACGACATCAACCGCTCGGTCATTCAGGAACAGGTGGAAATGGGCGTCGCGGTGCGCATGGCCTGCATGGATCTGCTCGCCCGCAACCTGCGCGCCCGTCCGACGGAGCTGTCGGCATGACCAAGATGCAGGTGAACGGCTCGGAAACAGGGGTTGTCCGGCTGTTTCACCTCGACCTGCCGCCGCAGGCGGTGGAACGCTTCACCACGCAGGCAGGCACCGGGGAATACCCGCTGAAATACGGGCTTGGCGCGGCGCAGCTGCGCCCGGCCTTTGTCGATGTGGTCAATATCGAAGATCTTGGCGACATGGCCCTGTCGGAGTATCTGCGCAGCGCCTACGCCATCCCCGAGGCGGAACTTGGCGACATGAAGCCGCGCATCGATGCGCTCCGGGGCCATGTCGTGGTGCTGCCGAGTCAGGCGTTCGATCATGCCAGCCAAGAGCTGACCATCGCGGCGCCGCTGCGCTGGGTCGCCACCTTTGCCGAGGCCGCCCCGCGTCCGCGCGGCCCCGCCCTGCGCAGCAAGGCGGCATGGCGCAGCGCCGATCCGGCAAGCGACGACGCCCGTCCAGGCAGCCGCCGGGCCATGTATATCACGCTGATCGCCATCGCCCTGCTGGTGGTGCTGATCGCGGGCACGCTGGCGCAGATCTCATGATCCGCCATTTGCCCAGCCGCGCTGCCGACCGGATAGCCCGAGGCAGCGGCGCATGACCCTTTTCCTTCCCTCCTTGCTCGCATACTCACGGATCAAGCCAAAACGCCGCCCCGTGCCAGACCCGACGATGGACACTGCCCCATGACCGCCACGCTTATCACCAACGCGCGCCTCGTCGATCCCGAGGCGGGCAGCATCCGCCCCGGCGCCGTCCTGCTCAAGGATGGCCTTATCGCCGAGCTGTTCGAGACGCCCTTCCCCGAAGCCATCGACGCCACCCGCATCGACGCGGATGAGGCGTTTCTTGCCCCTGGCATCATCGACATCGGCGTCAAGGTCGGCGAGCCGGGCGAGCGCCACAAGGAAAGCTACAAGTCCGCCGGGCTGGCCGCCGCCGCCGGAGGCGTGACCACCATGGTCACCCGCCCCGACACCGCCCAACCCATCGACACCCCCGAGGTGCTGGAATTCATCAAGGACCGCGCCAAGGACGACGCGCTGGTCAACGTGCTGCCGATGGCCGCGCTGACCAAGGGCCGTCTGGGCCGCGAAATGACCGAAATCGGCTTTCTGCTGGATGCCGGGGCCGTCGCATTTACCGATTGCGACCATGTCTGCACCGATACCAAGGTGCTCAGCCGCGCCATGAGCTATGCCCGCAGCCTTGGCGCGCTGGTGCTCTGCCACCCGCAAGAGCCGGGCCTGTCGCAAGGTGCCGCGGCCACCAGCGGCAAGTTCGCCACCCTGCGCGGCCTGCCCACCGTGTCGCCGATGGCCGAACGCATGGGTCTTGATCGTGATCTCGCGCTCGTCGAGATGACCGGCGTGCGCTATCACGCCGACCAGATCACCACCGCGCGCGCCCTGCCCCCGCTGGAACGTGCCCGCGCCAACGGGCTGGATGTCACGGCGGGCACCTCGATGCATCACCTGACGCTCAACGACATGGACGTGGCCGACTACCGCACCTTCTTCAAGGTCAAGCCGCCGCTGCGCTGCGAAGACGACCGGCAGGCCACGGTCGAGGCGCTGCGCAGCGGCCTGATCGACATCATCGGCAGCTTTCACACCCCGCAAGACGAGGAATCCAAGCGCCTGCCCTTTGAAGAAGCCGCCAGCGGCGCAGTGGGGCTTGAGACCATGCTGCCGGTGCTGCTGCGGCTCTACCATTCGGGCGAGCTTGACCTGCCGACCCTGTTCCGCGCGCTGTCGCTGAACCCGGCGAAACGGCTGGGGCTGGACTCGGGGCGCATGGCAAGGAGCGCGCCCGCAGATCTGGTGCTGTTCGACCCCGACAAACCTTTTGTGCTGGATCGCTTCAAGCTTCAGTCGAAATCAAAGAATACCCCTTTCGACAGTGCCCGACTTCAGGGCAAGGTGCTGGCGACCTTCGTCGCCGGCAAACCCGTCTACCGGAGCTGACCCATGCTGCCCGAGATCACCTCGACGCCCGCCGTGCTCGCCCTTTGGGCCGTGCTGGGCTATCTGCTGGGGTCGATCCCCTTCGGCATCCTGCTGAGCAGCGCCATGGGGCTTGGCGATCTGCGCAAGATCGGCTCGGGCAACATCGGTGCGACCAACGTACTGCGCACCGGCAACAAGGCGGCGGCGGCGGGAACGCTGCTCCTCGATGGCGGCAAGGGCGCGGTGGCGGTGCTGCTGGCGCGCTGGCTGGCGGCGGAAGACGCGGCGCAGCTGGCCGGGTTCGCCGCCTTTCTGGGCCATTGCTACCCCGCATGGCTGAAGTTCAAGGGCGGTAAGGGGGTTGCGACCTTCCTCGGGCTGATCCTCGCGCTGAGCTGGCCGGTCGGCCTGATGAGCTGCGCCACCTGGCTGGCGGCGGCGGTGATGGGGCGGATTTCGTCGCTGAGCGCACTGGTCGCGGCGGTGCTGTCGACCGCGTGGATGATCCTGCTGCGTGAATATGACATGACGGCACTGACCATCGCCTTGACGGCCCTGATCCTCTGGCGCCACCGCGAGAACATCTCCCGCCTGCGCAAGGGCATCGAACCGAAGATCGGCAAGAACTAGACCAGCCGTTCCCGGACAGCGCCCTCCCGGCCTTGGCACGATGAAACCTGAGCTGCTTGATCACGCTTGCGTGGGCCCTTTCTGAATGGCTGGCGAGCGGAAAAGCGCAGCTGTTCGCGATGCATCCTTGCGCCATCACGCAGGTCATAAAGCGCCTTACGGCACAGCGTGCCAGCGGTAGCTCGACACTGCGGGCCAGCCCTTGAGACAGATCGCGCCCCTGCCCAGCTTGGTCAGGTCAGCCGCCGTCACGCCACATTTTCAGAGCGTTGCATGCAAGCCCTGCCAAAATGTCGCCGCCTCGCCCTGTGACGACCCGTGGCAGAAAAGTGGCATCCGCGCCACGCCTACACCCTGTTGCACAACTGTCGCAGACGTCAATCTTGAGCGAGACTCCCCCGACCGTTAGGAACAAATTTACGATCGGACCCGTTGATGGGCAGACAAAAGCAAATAACACGGAATCAAAAATATGAGCGCCCTTCTCGTCCTTTCCCTGATGATTGCCTGCGTCCTTGGCTTCTTTGGTCTGTCAGGGGCAGCGATCTGGTGGGCAGGCCGCCTTCCCGTCGCATCCGAGAAGGCAGCCCTGACCGGGCAGATTCAGCCCAAGGCCTGATGCTAAAGCGTACCTGACAGGTGCGCGTCCAGATCGTCTAGCCGATCCTGACCCCAGAATTTGGCCCCGTCATCCAGCACGTAGAAGGGCGAGCCGAAGACACCTGCGTTCACCGCCTCTTCGAGGTTCCTCGCATAGGTTTCGGCGCCGGTCAGCAAACCGGAAAAGGTCAGGGACGGATCGAACCCGGCCTCCTTCAGGCAGGCTTGCACCACCTCGTCTTCGGCGATGTCCTTTTCCTCGACCCAGGACGCCCGCAGGATGGCATGGGTCAGCGCGCCAAGATCGCCACCGCCGGCATTTTGCGCCGCGATGATCGCGTAGGACGCAGGCGCGGCATTGGTTGGCCAATGCGCCGGTTTGAAGTTCAGCGGCATCTTCCGCTTTCTCGCCTGACGCGGGAGTTCCATGGCGCGATATTCCATGCGGATCGGATGGCGCTCCGAGGGCTTGGCGCCGCCGGTCCGCGGAAACAGCGCCATGATGTCGAGCGGTTTGTAAGTGATACTGGCGCCGTGCTTTGCGGCGATCTCTTCGAGTTGCAGCCCGGCAAGATAGGCATACGGCGAAAGCACCGTAAAATAGTAGTCGATATGGCTCATGTTCACCCCTTTGGTGGCAGATGGCTTTGCGTCACGGTAACCGCGTGCTAAGGCCCCCGCAACGTCATCAATCTGTCATCGCTGCCGAGGCCTCTCCCCCATGCCAACCGTCATCGAACCCAAGCTTATCGCTGGAAATTCCAACCGCCCGCTTGCCAATGCCATCGCGCGGCGCATGTCGCTCTATCGCGGCATGTCCGTGGGGCTGGTCGACGCCCGCGTCGAGCGGTTCAATGATCAGGAGATCTTTGTCGAGGTCTACGAGAACGTCCGCGGCGAAGACATGTTCATCATCCAGTCAACCTCGCGCCCGGCGAACGACAACCTGATGGAACTGCTGATCATGGCCGACGCGCTGCGCCGCTCGTCGGCGGCGCGTATCACCGCCGTGATCCCGTATTTCGGCTATGCCCGTCAAGATCGCCGCACCAAGGCGCGCACCCCGATCACCGCCAAGCTGGTCGCAAACATGATCCACGAGGCCGGAATCGAGCGGGTGCTGACCATGGATCTGCACGCCACACAGATTCAGGGCTTTTTCGACATCCCGGTCGACAACCTCTATGCCTCGCCGGTGTTCGCGCTGGATATCCTGAAACAGTTCGAAGGCGAGCTGGAAGACGTGATGGTTGTCTCGCCCGACGTCGGCGGCGTGGCGCGGGCGCGTGAGCTGGCCAAGCGGATCAATGCGCCGCTGGCCATCGTCGACAAGCGCCGCGAGAAGGCCGGCGAGATCGCCGAAATGACGGTGATCGGCGATGTGACGGGCAAGAAATGCATCATCGTCGATGACATCTGCGACACGGCCGGAACGCTGTGCAAGGCTGCCGAAATCCTGATGAACCACGGCGCAACCGAGGTGCATGCTTATATCACCCACGGCGTGCTGTCCGGCCCGGCGGTCGAACGGGTCAAAGCCTCGGTGATGAAATCGCTGGTGATCACCGATTCCATCGCCGCGACAGAAGAGGTTGCCGGGGCCGAGAACATCCGCATCGTGCCCACCGCGCCGATGTTCGCACAGGCGATCCTGAACATCTGGAACGGCACCTCGGTGTCGTCGCTGTTCGAGACCGACACCTTGGGGCCGATCTACGAAGGCATCATCTGAGCGCCTAGAAAAGCTGCCAGTCGTCCTCGTTTGGCAGCTCGCCGATGGCCAGCCATGACATGCGGACCCGCGCCACGCGCGTGTCCGACCACGTACGGAACACAAGGTCGAAACCATTTTCGGTGACCTTGTCGGCGGAAATGTCAGCCCGCAGATTGGCGCCCTGATCCATATCCCACAGCGACAGCGACACCTGCACCACCGGCGGCGTGCGGAAGGGTTCTGCGAAGCGGATCGTCTTGCGCCGCTCGCGCGTGCCAGAGCCGGTCCACATGTCGCCGCCCGTGGCAAACTCAGAGAAGATCTCTGTATTGCCCTGATCGACGCCGACCCGGCTCCCCTCCATCTTGCGCATGTGTTCTCTCCGTCCCGCAGGGCATCATCATTGACGATCCTGCGCCGGATGAAAAGATCAGCCCTCGATCTCGAGCACCACGCCTTCGGGCTGGGCCAACGAAATCAGCCCGACCGCCTCGAAACCGCCAAGCACGTTATCCACCGCCACAGTGGCCAGAATGATGCCCATGACGCGGCTGATGATGCTGGTTCCGGTGAGGCCGATGAGTCGGCGCAGCCGCCCTGCGAGCAAGAGCAGCACCAGCGTCGAGGCCAGCACCGCCAGCAGCATCACCGCCGTCACCATTTGGTCGGGGATCGAGTTGCGGTTGTTGTCGGTCAGGATGACGATGGCCAGCATGGCACCGGGCGATGCGATCGACGGCATGGCAAGCGGGAACACCGCGCCCGCCATGTGATCGCGTTCGGCCTCTTCGATCTCGCGGGCGGGTTTGCTATCGCCAAAGATCATCGTCAGGGCAAAGAGGAACAGGATGATGCCGCCCGCGATCTGGAACGAGCCCAGCCGCAGCCCCAGCGTATCCATCAACACCTGCCCCACCGCAAGGAAGGCCAGAAGCACCCCAGCGGCCACCAGCACCGCACGCACCGCGATCTTCCAGTGCAGCGCGGCGGGCACCCCAGCCACCGCGAAATAGAACACCGGCAGCGATCCGATCGGATCTATCACCACGAACAGCGTGATGAATTCGCGCAACAGCGAGGTGATGTCGAGGCTCGGCATCGGCGGGGCGTACTCCGTATGAAAAGGGTTTGCTTGCGGTTGCCACCCCCAACGGATTTGCGCAAGCAGTTAGCGTCAACTCGGCGCAAAAGCGCCCCGGACAACGCAAAAGCCCCGCCAAGGCGGGGCTTTCGATCAGCCTTTCGGCAGGATCAGAAGTTCGGCTGTTTCGGGTCAAGCCCGATATGGGTGCCAATCGCGACCATGTCCTGCAGCAGTTTGGCCGCATCGTCGACAAGGCCCGGCTCGTTGGCCGAGGTCTCCTTGACCTCGCGGTAAACGGCCTCGGCTTCCGCGACGAGCGCTTCATAGGTCGCCTGATCCATATCCTCGTGCGGGACGGCCTTTTCGGCCAACACCGTGACGCCTTCGCCGATCTCGACAAAGCCGCCGGTGACGACGAACTCCGCCGCGCCGCTCTCGGTGGTGACCTTGAGGATGCCGGGGCGCAGCGTGGTGATCGTGGCTGCGTGGTTCGGCATCGCCGTCATGTCGCCCTCGGACCCGGGGATCGACACCGCGGTGGCCTTGGTCGAAAGAAGCCTGCGCTCGGGGCTCACCAGGTCGAATTGCATCGTATCAGCCATCAGGGCCTCCGGTTGGTGAAGGGGGACCGCAATGCAGTCCCCCGGCAGTCATCAGGCAGCTTCCGCAGCCAGCTTCTCGGCCTTGGCGAGCACTTCGTCGATGCCGCCGACCATGTAGAAGGCAGCTTCGGGAAGGTGATCGTATTCGCCTGCAACCACGGCCTTGAAGGACGAGATCGTGTCTTCGAGCGGAACCTGCACACCGTCAGAGCCGGTGAACACCTTGGCAACGTCGAAGGGCTGCGACAGGAAGCGCTGGATCTTGCGCGCACGGGTCACGGTCAGCTTGTCCTCTTCGGACAGTTCGTCCATCCCGAGGATGGCGATGATGTCCTGAAGCGACTTGTAACGCTGAAGGATGCCCTGAACGTCGCGTGCAACCTGATAGTGCTCTTCGCCGACGATCTGCGGGTCGAGGATACGGCTGTTCGAGTCCAGCGGGTCCACGGCAGGGTAGATGCCGAGTTCCGAGATGGCGCGGTTGAGAACCGTCGTCGCGTCGAGGTGCGCGAAGGTCGTGGCCGGGGCCGGGTCGGTAAGGTCGTCCGCGGGAACGTAAACGGCCTGGATCGAGGTGATCGAGCCGTTCTTGGTCGAGGTGATGCGTTCCTGCATCTGGCCCATGTCCGTCGCGAGCGTCGGCTGGTAGCCCACGGCCGAGGGGATACGGCCCAGCAGAGCCGACACTTCGGAGCCTGCCTGCGTGAAGCGGAAGATGTTATCCACGAAGAACAGAACGTCGGTGCCGGACTGGTCGCGGAATTGCTCGGCCAGGGTCAGGCCGGTCAGCGCGACGCGGGCACGGGCACCCGGCGGCTCGTTCATCTGACCGTAGACCAGAGCCACCTGCGATTCCGACAGGTTGTCGGGCTTGATGACGTTGGATTCGATCATCTCGTGGTAGAGATCGTTGCCCTCACGGGTCCGCTCGCCCACACCGGCGAACACGGAGTAGCCCGAGTGCACCTTGGCGATGTTGTTGATCAGTTCCATGATCAGAACCGTCTTGCCCACGCCGGCGCCGCCGAACAGGCCGATCTTGCCGCCCTTAGAATAGGGGGCCAGCAGGTCGATGACCTTGATGCCGGTGACAAGGATTTCCGATTCCGTCGACTGCTCGACGAACTCGGGGGCGGGCTGGTGGATGGCGCGGGTCTCGGTCGCCTCGATCGGGCCCTTCTCGTCGACGGGCTCGCCCACGACGTTGAGGATGCGCCCGAGGGTCGCGTTGCCGACGGGCACCGAAATCGGGCCGCCGCTGTCGATCACTTCCTGACCGCGAACCAGACCTTCGGTCGAGTCCATCGCGATGGTGCGGACGGTCGATTCGCCGAGGTGCTGTGCAACTTCAAGAACCAGTTTCTTGCCGTCGTTGTAGGTGGTCAGCGAGTTCAGGATTTCGGGCAGGTGGTCGGCGAACTGAACGTCGACCACGGCGCCGATGACCTGAGTCACTTTGCCTTTTGCGTTTGCCATTTATCGTCTCCGGTTCTTAGAGCGCCTCGGCGCCCGAGATGATTTCGATCAGTTCGTTGGTGATGACAGCCTGACGCGACCGGTTGTATTCGATCGTCAGCTTGTCGATCATGTCGCCGGCGTTGCGCGTGGCGTTGTCCATCGCGCTCATCCGAGCCCCCTGTTCCGAGGCCGCGTTCTCCAGCAGAGCCGAGAAGATCTGGGTTGCGACACCACGGGGAAGCAGGTCGGCGAGGATCTGTTCCTCTCCGGGCTCATAATCGTAGAGGGTCGAAACCGACTCCTCGGGCGATTCCGGCGCATCATAGGCCGCCGGGATGATCTGCTGTGCCGTCGGCACCTGGCTCACCACGTTCACGAACTTCGAGTAGAAAAGCGTCGCCACGTCGAACTCTTCTTTGTCGAAGCGGCCGAGCACGTCGCGCGCGATCTTCTGCGCGTCGACATAGCCAAGCTTCTTGACGTCGCTCAGATCGACATGCCCAACGGACAGCGAAGCGTAGTCACGCTTGAGCTGCTCGCGGCCCTTCTTGCCGACGGTCAGAATCTTGACCGTCTTGCCAGCGGCTTTCAGCTTCTCGATCTCGATCCGCGCCTTCTTGACGATGGACGAGTTGAAGCCACCGCAAAGGCCGCGTTCGGCGGTCATGACGATAAGCAGATGCACATCGTCCTTGCCGGTTCCCGACAGCAGCTTGGGGGCAGACGCGCTGCCACCGACCGACGCCGCCATGGCACCGAGCACCGCATTGAAGCGCTCGGTATAGGGGCGGGACTGTTCGGCGGCATCCTGTGCCCGCCGCAGTTTTGCGGCGGCCACCATTTGCATGGCCTTGGTGATCTTACGGGTCGATTTGACCGACGAGATCCGCGTCTTGAGGTCCTTTAGGCTAGGCATGATCCTGTCCTTTCAGAGCGCTCAGGCGTAGGTCTTGGCGAATTCGTCCAGAGCCGCCTTGAGCTTGTCCGCGGGTTCACCCTTGATCTTCGGATCCTCGGCTTCGATCCAGTCGAGGATATCCTTGCGCTGACCGCGCAGGAACGCCAGCAGAGCGGCCTCGTACTTGCCGACTTCGCGAACCGGAACGTTGTCGAGGTAGCCGTTGGTGCCTGCGAAGATGACGCAGACGATTTCGGCGTTCGACAGCGGCGAGTACTGCGGCTGCTTCATCAGCTCGGTCAGACGCGCACCACGGGCCAGCAGGCGCTGGGTCGCGGCGTCGAGGTCAGAGCCGAACTGCGCAAATGCAGCCATCTCGCGGTACTGTGCCAGCGACAGCTTCACCGGGCCAGCCACCGAGGACATCGCCTTGGTCTGGGCCGAGGAGCCGACGCGCGACACCGACAGACCGGTGTTCACGGCGGGGCGGATACCCTGGAAGAACAGTTCGGTCTCGAGGAAGATCTGGCCGTCGGTGATCGAGATCACGTTGGTCGGGATGAACGCCGACACGTCACCGCCCTGGGTTTCGATGATCGGCAGAGCCGTCAGCGAGCCAGCGCCATGATCTTCGTTCAGCTTGGCCGAGCGTTCCAGCAGGCGCGAGTGAAGGTAGAACACGTCGCCCGGATAGGCTTCGCGGCCGGGCGGGCGGCGCAGAAGCAGCGACATCTGGCGGTAAGACACGGCCTGCTTGGACAGGTCATCATAGATGATCAGCGCGTGCTTGCCGTTGTCGCGGAAATATTCCGCCATGGCGGTCGCGGCGTAGGGGGCAAGGAACTGCATCGGTGCGGGGTCGGATGCGGTTGCGGCCACGACGATCGAATAATCGATGGCGCCGGTGGCTTCGAGACGCTTCACCAGCTGCGCAACGGTCGAGCGCTTCTGGCCGATGGCGACATAGATGCAGTACAGCTTCTTGCTGTCGTCATCGCCAGCCGCGTCGTTGTACGACTTCTGGTTCAGGATCGAATCGAGCGCGATCGCGGTCTTGCCGGTCTGACGGTCGCCAATGATCAGCTCGCGCTGGCCACGGCCGATCGGGATCATGGCGTCGACGGCCTTGAGGCCGGTCGCCATCGGCTGGTGCACCGACTTGCGCGGGATGATGCCCGGCGCTTTCACGTCGGCGATGCGGCGTTCGGTGTACTGGATCGGACCTTTGCCATCCAGCGGGTTGCCGAGACCATCGACGACGCGGCCCAGCAGGCCCTCACCGGCGGGCACGTCCACGATCGAGTCGGTGCGCTTGACGATGTCACCTTCCTTGATGTCGCGGTCAGAGCCGAAGATCACGACACCGACGTTGTCGGTTTCGAGGTTCAGCGCCATCCCCATGATGCCGCCGGGGAACTCGACCATTTCACCGGCTTTCACCGCGTCGAGGCCGTGCACGCGGGCGATACCGTCACCGACGGACAGCACGCGGCCGACTTCGGCGACTTCGGCTTCTTTCCCGAAGTTCTGGATCTGCTCCTTCAGGATCGCCGAGATCTCGGCAGCTTGGATACCCATTTATCCGACCTCTTTCATTGCATTCTGGAGAGCGTTGAGCTTCGAGCGGACCGACGTGTCGATCATCTTGGAGCCAACCTTGACGACGAGACCACCGATGAGGCTTTCATCGACGGTGGTTTTCAGGGTCACCTGCTTGCCGATGTTGTCGGCAAGGGTCTTCGCCAGGCGGCTCGCCTGGTCCTCGGTCAGCGCCGTGGCAGAGGTCACATCGGCCGTGACCTCACCCTTTGCTTCGGCAATCTTGGCGCGCAGATGCGCGATGAGCTGCGGCAGCGCGAACAGGCGGCGCTTTTCGGCCATCAGGCCAAGCGCGTTCTGAAACGACGGCTGCAGTTGCATCTGCGCCGCGACTGCCATGATGCCCTTTCTCATCGACGCGCGCGGGTAGACGGGCGACGACACAAGATCGCGCAGGTCCGGGCTGTCCGCCAAGGCCTGCGAAAGGTCGTTCACGTTGTCTGCAAGCTGGTCGAGAGCATTGGACTCGTTCGCGATCTCGAAGATCGCTGTCGCATAGCGTGCCGCGATGCCGCTGGAGATCGAAGCTGGTTCTGACACGTCCACCCTTCCGATATAAGGCCCCCGCGACATCGGGATGGTCCCGATATCCGGAGGCGTGTCCCTGCCCTGATCTGTCTCAGGACGTCGAAATCAGCGCGGATGTAGCAGAGCCTCCCCGCCCTCGCAACAAGCTTGCAGCGTTTTAAGTGGCGTTGGCACGCGGGTTTTTTCCGGTAGCGCCGGGGTGGAGGCGGCTGACCGGGGAACAGGGCTATGAAAAATGGCGGTTTTTCAGGATTTGTTAAACTTTTCAGCGTTTGCCGTGGCGTTGCAGAAAGGCCTCCTGTCGATAGCGCAAACGTACGGGAGGTCGCGGCGCGCCCCCGCTGCGCGCCCTCTTCAAGCTGCCCATTTGTCGCAGGCTTCAGCCTCTCGACGGCAGCATGTTAGCGGTCACGCAGAGGACGCAAGCTATGCTTCATGTCGCTGAAGGCAAGCCGATTCCCCGCCGCGCGCGGCCCACGCCGCTCACAAAGTGCTGAGCGATCCGTGATTCCAGCCGAAGTCAGATCGCCTTGGGTTCCTTTTTCGGAACCGGTGCCAGCACCTCGAGCGGGCTTGGCACCCGCACCCGGTCGCCCAGCCCCTTGCGCTGCGGCGGATAGCGCTTTGCCGCCCGCACGATCAGTACGCCGCCCGCCACCACCGCCGGGATCGCCCGCCCGATGTTTTCCCACATCGGCCCGGTGCGCATCCAGAACCGCCGGGGCGAGGGCGGCTGGTACAGCACACTGACATGGCTCTGGCGGACAAAGTCATACTGGCGCAGCTGGCTGTCGAGCTGGCTCAGCGAATAGGGTCGCCCGAAGCCAAAGGGCGTGTTGTCCGACCGCGCCCAGAGCCCCGACCGGTTGGGCACGATGAACAGCACCTCGCCGCCGGGACCAAGCACGCGGTAACATTCCTCGAGCACCTCGGAGGGGCGCTCCGAGGTTTCCAGCCCGTGCATCAGCACCAGCCGGTCGACATGGCCGGTTTCCAGCGGCCACATCGTTTCCTCGCACAGGGCGGTGACGTTGGGCATCGCCTGCGGCCACGGCATGACCCCCTGCGGCGCAGGCATCAGTCCGACGACCCGGCGCGCTTCGCGCAGGTACGGGCGCAGCAGCGGCACGGCAAATCCGTAGCCCACCACCGTCTGCCCCTTGCAATCGGGCCAGTAGCGCAACACCTGATCACGCACGGCACGCTGCGCCGCGCGCCCGAGCGCGCTGCGATAGTAGAAATCGCGCAGTGAGTGCACATCGAGGTGCATTGCGGTGGGGCCTCCGATCCGCCAGTCTTCACGGCAGTCTGGCAAAGCCACGAAGGAAAGACCATGGAGATCATCACCGTTCCCTGCCTCAGCGACAATTACGCCTACCTTGTGAAGGGTCCGACAGGCGTGACGCTGATCGATGCGCCCGAGGCCGCGCCCATCGTCGCGGCGCTTGACGCGCGGGGCTGGCAGCTCAGCGATCTGCTGATCACCCATCATCACCACGACCACGTCGGCGGCGTTGACGCGCTGCGCGAAAGATACGGCTGCACCGTCACTGGCCCGCGTGCCGAAGCGGAAAAACTGCCCAACCTCGATCGCGCCGTACAGGGCGGCGATACGTTCGAAGCGGGCGGCCTCGACGTGCAGGTGATCTATGTGCCCGGCCACACCCTTGGCCATGTGGCATTTTACCTGCCCTCCGCCGGCGCGGTATTCACCGCCGACAGCCTGATGGCGCTAGGCTGCGGGCGGATCTTTGAAGGCACCGCGCCGATGATGTGGGACAGCCTGAGCAAGCTCGCCGCGCTGCCCCCGCAGACAACGGTGTATTCCGGGCACGAGTACACCGCCTCCAATGCCAAGTTCGCATTGACCGTTGATCCCCGCAACGAAGCGCTTATCTTAAGAGCAGACGCCATCGCCAAAGCTCGGACAGAGGGACGCCCGACCGCCGCCTGTACGCTGTCCGAAGAACTGGCCACCAACCCGTTCCTGCGACCCGATTCCCCGGCAATTCGCGATTTACTGGGTATGAAAGCCGCAAGCGACGCAGAGGTCTTTGCCGAGATCCGCGCCCGCAAGGATCGTTTCTAAGCCGCCGCTTTTGACGCCAAGTTCACACATTGACAACAAATGTGAGCGGATCAGTCACAGAAACTTCTTGATGGATCGTCGGTATCGACCAAACTTTAACCATACAAGGCGATGTTGGGTGAGACCGAACGCCCGACACAGACAATGAGGAGAGCCCGCCGTGCCGTCTTTCTCGAATACCCTGGAACAGGCCATTCACGCTGCACTGGCTCTCGCGAACTCGCGCAGCCATGAATTTGCGACGCTGGAACATCTCCTGCTCGCCCTGATCGACGAACCCGATGCCGCCCGCGTGATGAAGGCCTGCTCCGTGGATACGGAAGAGCTTCGCACGACGCTGGTGGAATTCATCGACGAGGATCTGTCGAACCTCGTCACCGATATAGAAGGCTCCGAAGCGGTGCCGACCGCCGCTTTCCAGCGCGTCATCCAGCGCGCCGCGATCCATGTGCAGTCTTCGGGGCGCACCGAGGTGACGGGTGCCAATGTGCTCGTTGCGATCTTTGCCGAACGTGAATCGAACGCGGCCTATTTCCTGCAAGAGCAGGACATGACGCGCTATGACGCGGTCAACTTCATTGCCCATGGCGTGGCCAAGAACCCCGCCTACGGCGAGGCACGCCCGGTTTCCGGTGCGCAGGAAGAGGAAGAGCCGGTGAAAGCCGCCCAGTCCGAAGCCCCCGCCGACAACAAGGAATCGGCGCTTGGCAAATATTGCGTCGATCTGAACGCGAAATCGCGCAAGGGCGATGTCGATCCGCTGATCGGGCGCGAACACGAGGTGGAACGCTGCATTCAGGTGCTGTGCCGCCGTCGCAAGAACAACCCGCTGCTGGTGGGCGATCCGGGCGTCGGCAAGACCGCCATCGCCGAAGGTCTGGCGCGCAAGATTGTCTCGGGCGACACCCCGGCGGTGCTGTCCAAGACCACGATCTTCTCGCTCGACATGGGCGCGCTGCTGGCGGGCACCCGCTATCGCGGCGATTTCGAAGAACGCCTGAAAGCCGTGGTCAACGAGCTTGAGGAACACCCCGACGCGGTGCTGTTCATCGACGAGATCCACACAGTGATCGGTGCCGGTGCGACATCGGGCGGGGCGATGGATGCATCGAACCTGCTCAAGCCGGCGCTTCAGGGCGGCAAGCTGCGCACCATGGGATCGACCACCTACAAGGAATTCCGCCAGCATTTCGAAAAGGATCGCGCGCTGTCGCGCCGGTTCCAGAAGATCGACGTGAACGAGCCGTCGGTGCCCGATACCGTCAAGATCCTCAAGGGCCTCAAGCCCTATTTCGAAGAGCATCACAGCGTCAAATACACGGCCGATGCGATCAAGTCGGCGGTGGAACTGTCGGCGCGGTACATCAACGACCGCAAGCTGCCTGACAAGGCGATCGACGTGATCGACGAGGCGGGCGCGGCGCAACATCTCGTGGCCGAATCAAAGCGTCGCAAGACCATCGGTGCCAAGGAGATCGAGGATGTCGTGGCCAAGATTGCCCGCATCCCGCCGAAAAACGTGTCGAAGAACGACACCGAGGTGCTCAAGGATCTCGAAAAGACCCTCAAGCGCGTGGTGTTCGGACAGGACCCCGCGATCGAGGCGCTCTCGGCTGCGATCAAGCTGGCGCGTGCAGGGCTGCGCGAGCCGGAAAAGCCCATCGGCAACTACCTGTTTGCGGGGCCTACCGGCGTCGGCAAAACCGAAGTAGCCAAGCAGCTTGCAAGCTCGCTCGGGGTCGAGCTGCTGCGTTTCGACATGTCGGAATACATGGAAAAGCACGCGGTTTCCCGTCTGATCGGCGCGCCTCCGGGCTATGTCGGCTTTGATCAGGGCGGCCAGCTGACCGACGGCGTCGACCAGCATCCGCATTGCGTGCTGCTGCTCGACGAGATCGAAAAGGCGCATCCGGATGTCTACAACATCCTGCTTCAGGTCATGGATCATGGCTCGCTGACCGATCACAACGGGCGCTCGGTCGATTTCCGTAACGTGATCCTGATCATGACCTCGAACGCCGGGGCCGCGGAACAGGCCAAGGCGGCGATCGGCTTTGGCCGCGACCGGCGCACCGGCGAGGATACCGCCGCCATCGAGCGGACCTTCACGCCGGAATTCCGCAACCGTCTCGACGCGGTGATCAGCTTCCAGCCGCTGCCCAAGGAGGTCATCCTCTCGGTGGTCGAGAAGTTCGTGCTGCAACTCGAAGCGCAGCTGATGGATCGCAACGTGTCGATCGAGCTGACCCGCCCGGCGGCGGAATGGCTTGCCGACAAGGGCTATGACGACCGCATGGGGGCGCGCCCGCTGGGCCGCGTCATTCAGGAAAGCCTCAAGAAGCCGCTCGCCGAAGAGCTGCTGTTCGGCAAGCTCATGAAGGGCGGCGTGGTCAAGGTTGGCGTCAAGAACGGCGAACTCGACCTGAAGGTCGAAGGGCCGGACAAGCTGCGCCTTGCCTCGAAAAAGCCCCCGCTTCTGACGGCTGATTGATCGCCAGCACAGAACAGACACACCGCCGCGCGCCCAGCGCGGCGGTATTTTCATTTCAAGATCCCGCCCCAAAAGCCACCATGGCCGACCGCCCCGCCCCAGGGTCAGAACATGGCCGACCCGTCGGGCCCGGCCCTCGCTGGCAATAGCGCCTTGCCCGCCCCGCCTGCCCCGCCCTATAGGTTGAAGACCAAGGCATTAGCGACAGGTTGGGCATGGCGGGCAAGGCGCTCGATACAGTTCGGGAGCTTTACGAGGGCGGCAGCGATACCGCGCATCGCTTCCGCTACGGGATATTGCTGTTCGACGTGGTGACGATCCTTTTCGTCATCGCGACCTCGTTCACCGAACATGGCCGGGCGGTCGCGATTATGGACATGATGTTCGGCGTCGTCATCCTTGCGGATTTTGCCGCCCGCCTGATCATCGAACGCAACCGGCTGCGGTTTTTCATCAACCCCCACACATGGGCCGATCTGGCCTCGATCGTGTCGTTTCTGGCCCCGCTGGCGGGCGAAGGGCTGGGCTTTCTGCGCGTGGTGCGCACGCTGCGGTTTCTGCGCACCTACCATTTGCTGGCCCGGCTGCGCGCCGACGTGCCGTTCTTTCGCCGCTATCAGGACGAGTTCACCGCAGCGCTGAACCTGATTGTCTTTGTCTTCGTGATGACCGGCCTCGTCTATGCCACCCAGCACCTGCAAAACCCGCAGATTGCCAATTACGCCGATGCGCTGTACTTCACCGTCACCGCCCTGACCACGACCGGTTTCGGCGACATCACGCTGCAAGGCTCGCTCGGGCGGCTGATCTCGGTGCTGGTGATGATCTTTGGCGTCACGCTGTTCCTGCGGTTGGCGCAGGTGCTGTTCCGCCCGGCTAAGGTGCGTCAGGCCTGCCACCGCTGCGGATTGTCGCTGCACGACCGCGACGCGATCCATTGCAAGCATTGCGGTGCCCATGTCCATATCCAGACCGAGGGAGAAACATGACCGACCTCGCCATCCGCCCCTATGACCCCCGCGACAGCGAGCAGCTCTGGCGCGTGCTCGAGCCGGTGTTCCGTGCGGGCGACACCTATGCCATCGACCCCGACATCCCGCGCGAGGACGCCATTGCCTACTGGACCGGACCGGGGCGCAGCGTGTTCAGCGCAACGCTGGGCGGCAGTTTTTCTGGCTCGTATTACATCCTGCGCAATCAGGCCGGCGGCGGCAGCCATGTGTGCAACTGCGGCTTTGTCACCGATCCCGCCCAGAAGGGGCGTGGCGTGGCGCGGGGCATGCTGGAACACGCGCTGCAAACCGCGCGCGACATGGGGTTTCACGCCATGCAATTCAATTTTGTCGTCTCGACCAACACCCGGGCCGTGGGCCTGTGGGAACGGGGCGGCTTTGACATCGTCGGGCGCTTGCCCAACGCTTTCCATCACCCGACAAAGGGCTACGTCGATGCTCTGGTGATGTACAAGACACTCAAGGCGGACCCGTCCGCCGGGAAGGATACCTGAATGGCCGATGCGCCAAGACTGCTTGCCGTCCTGATCGACGCCGACAACACCTCGCCTAAGTATTGCAAGGCAATTTTCGACGAGCTGGCCTCGCTTGGAGAGGCGTCGGTGCGGCGTCTTTACGGCGATTTCTCCAGTCAGCAGATGGCGGGCTGGTCGAAGATCACCGCCGAATTCGGCCTCGTGCCGCTGCACTCGCCCGCCAACACCGTCGGAAAGAACGCCTCGGACATCAGCCTTGTCATCGACGCGATGGACCTGATGCACACCGGGCGATTCGACGTGTTCGTGCTGGTCAGTTCCGACAGCGATTTCACCCGGCTCGCCAGCCGCATCCGCGAACAGGGGCTCGACGTGTTCGGCATGGGGATGCAGAAAACGCCGGATGCCTTCCGCAAGGCCTGCAAACGGTTCATCTTTCTGGAAAACCTTGACGGTGCACCGGAACAGAAACCCGGCAATCAGGCCCCCAAACCGACCGGCAAACTGGATGAGGCCCGCAACCTGATCTTCACCGCCATGGACGCCATCGAGCAGGAAGACGACTGGTACACGCTTGGCCAACTCGGCCAGTTCATCACCGCGGCAAACCCCGATTTCGACACCCGCACCTATGGCAAGCGCAAGCTGTCGGATCTGGTGTCAGACCTGAAGGTGTTCGAGACCAAGCGCGGCCCCGGCAACCAGCTGCTGGTGCGCCGGCTCGACTAACGGCCGGCTCGCAAGGACACGATCGCTGCTTGCCCCCTTCTGCTCGCAAAGGGCCCCTCGCAGCGATCACCCCGCCCCGTAGCGGGCAAGAAAGGTGGCCACCGCGGCACTGACAATGTGGCTTTGCTCTTCCGCGGAAAAGCTGTCGCGGATGCCGAAAACCCGCTTGAGCCACAAATCCGCCTTGCAAAGCTCGATGAACTGGTCGGTGGCGATGGACAAATCGTCAATCGACAACTCGCCGCGCGCGGCGGCTTCGGCAAGGTAGGCGCTGAGCTGTCCATGCATCAGACGCGGGCCAGAGGCATAGAATTCGGTACCAAGCTCGGGGAACCTGTCGGCCTCCGCGACGCAGATGCGGAACACCCGCAGCGCCTCCTCAGACAGAATATAGTGCAGAAACCGCATCCCCGCCTCGCGCAGCACCTGAGCTGGCGGCAGTGAGCGATTGATCGCTGTCATCGCGTCATCAGCCTGAGCGCTGCACTGCGCGCGGGCCATCTCCATGAACAACAAGCGCTTGTCGGGGAAATAGCTGTAAAGCGTTGCCTTCGACACGCCCGCCGCGCGGGCGATATCATCGACGCTGGCACCTTCAAACCCATCGCGCAGGAACACCTCGCCGGCGCCTTGCAGCACCTGTGTGTATTTGCGACCACGCCGCACGGGCCCCGCGCCGTCCTCCATCGACTGCCTCCCCATAGTGCACAGGACCATAGCGCGGCGGTCGCAATCCGGGCAACCCCCGCTCAGCTTGAGCAAGGTCAAGGCAATGGGCGCATCCGCCGCGTTCGTGCTGGCGTTTCCGACTTGCATCCTCTGAGCAAGGCAGTACCTTAGAATCATTCTAAATCATAGGCCCCAACATGCGATTCTTCAATCTGCGCCGCCGGTTCCGCGACCTCTCCGAACAAGAGGTGCTCGCCCTCGCGATCTCCTCCGAAGAGGACGACGCGCGCATCTACCGCAGCTACGCAGAAATGCTGCGCGCGGACTATCCCGACAGCGCCAAGGTGTTCGACGGTATGGCGGTTGAAGAAGACGCCCATCGCAAAGCGCTGATCGCGGCGCACCGGGTGCGGTTCGGCGATGTGATCCCGTTGATCCGGCGCGAACATGTCGCCGGGTTCTACGCCCGCCGTCCTGTCTGGCTGACCGCAAACCTGTCGCTGGAGCGTATCCGCGCCGAGGCGGAGAACATGGAACACGACGCCGAACGCTTTTACCGAGACGCCGCCCGGCACAGCACCGACGCCTCGACTCGCCGGCTGCTGGGCGATCTTGCGGCTGCCGAAGCCCGCCATGGGAAAAGCTCGCTCGAGCTTGAACGAACCCACCTCGACGACGACACCCGCGAAGACGAAGACCGCATGGCCCACCGCAAATTCGTTCTGACATGGGTGCAGCCGGGGCTTGCAGGGCTGATGGACGGCTCGGTCTCGACGCTCGCCCCGATCTTCGCCACGGCGTTTGCAACGCAGGACCCCTGGACGACGTTTCTCGTCGGCCTTGCGGCATCGGTCGGCGCAGGCATCTCGATGGGCTTCACCGAGGCCGCTTCGGACGACGGCGAACTGTCGGGGCGGGGCTCCCCGCTGAAACGCGGCATCGCCTCGGGCGTGATGACCACGGTCGGCGGGCTGGGACATGCCCTGCCCTACCTGATCCCACATTTCTGGACCGCAACGACCATCGCGTGGATCATCGTATTCTTCGAACTCTGGGCCATCGCCTGGATTCAGAATCGCTTCATGGAAACGCCCTTCTGGCGGGCATCCATGCAAGTTGTTCTGGGCGGCGCTCTGGTGCTTGCGGCAGGGGTCCTGATCGGCAGCGGTTAACCCCTGCCCATTCGGCGCACCGGCTTGCGATATCCGGCCTGCCTCCGGCGGGAGTTTATTTGGCAAGATGAAGAACAGGCGCCGCGCTCTGCATTTCATCTTGCAAGATAAACTCCGGGGGGAGCCGAAGGCGGGGGGCTGGCCCCCCTCTGCCCCCACCAACACGCCATTCCCTCTGGAAGGCGGGCGCGCGGCGTGGCAAACCGGGCCCCAGCGCATAGCACCGGGAGACGCGACCATGACCCAGTTCGGCAAGGGCTGCCACCTGCACCTGATCGACGGATCGGCCTTTATCTTCCGCGCCTACCATGCGCTGCCACCGCTGACCCGCAAATCCGACGGGCTGCCCATCGGGGCGGTTTCGGGCTTTTGCAACATGTTGCAGAAGTATGTCGAAGATAACGCTGGCCCCGATGCACCAACCCATGTGGCGGTCATCTTCGACAAGGGCAGCCACACCTTCCGCAACGATCTTTACGACCTTTACAAGGCCAACCGCGAAGCAATGCCCGAGGACCTGCGTCCGCAGATCCCGCTGACCCGCGACGCTACCCGCGCTTTCAACATCGCCTGTATCGAGAAAGAAGGCTTCGAGGCCGACGACATCATCGCCACCCTCGCCCGGCAGGCGCGCGAAGCAGGCGGCGCGGTGACCATCGTTTCGTCGGACAAGGATCTGATGCAGCTGGTCGGCGACGGAGTCGTGATGTACGACGCGATGAAGAACAAGCTGATCGACCGCGACGGGGTGCACGAGAAATTCGGCGTCTACCCTGAGCGCGTGGTCGACGTGCAGGCGCTCGCGGGCGATTCCGTCGACAACGTCCCCGGCGCGCCCGGCATCGGCATCAAGACCGCCGCATTGCTGATCAACGAATACGGCGATCTACAGTCCCTGCTGGATCAGGCCGGGACCATCAAGCAGCCCAAGCGCCGCCAGACCCTTGTGGAAAAGCGCGAACAGATCGAGCTTTCGCAAAAGCTGGTGCAGCTCGATGACCAGATGGTGATGGAGGATGTCACGCTCGACGGGCTGGAAGTGCGCGAACCCGACGCCGACATCCTGCTGAAATTCTTGACCGAGATGGAGTTCCGCACCCTGACCAAGCGCGTTGCCAATGCGCTTCAGGCCGAGGCCCCCGTGATCCCCGAATCCGCGCCCGAGGCCTCTGCCCCGCAGGATGCGCCCGAAATTCCGCCCATCGACCCGGCCGGCTATACTTGGGTCAAGACCGCCGAAGACCTCGCGCCCTTCATTGCGCAGGCGCATCAGCGCGGCTGGGTCGCGGTCGATACCGAGACCACCGGCCTCAATGAGATGACCTGCGATCTGGTTGGCGTGTCGCTGGCCATCGAGCCGGGGCAGGCCTGTTACATCCCGCTCATTCACCGCGCCGCCAGCACCGACGATCTGTTCGGCAGCGACGCGCTGGCCGAGGGGCAGATGCCGTTGGACGACGCGCTGGCCCTGCTCAAGCCGCTTCTCGAAGACCCGAGCGTGCTCAAGATCGGGCAGAACATGAAATACGATGCCAAGGTGCTGTCGCGCTATGGCATCGGCGTTGCGCCCATCGATGACACCATGCTGATGTCCTACGCCATGCACGCGGGCCTGCATGGGCATGGCATGGACACGCTGTCCGAACGCTACCTGTCGCATGAGCCGATCCCGATCAAGTCGCTCCTTGGCAGCGGCAAGAGCATGATTACCTTCGACAAGGTGCCGATCGAGGACGCGGTGAAATATGCCGCCGAGGATGCCGACATCACCCTGCGCCTGTGGATGCTGTTCAAACCGCAGCTGCACCGCGCCCGTGTCACCCGTGTCTACGAAGGGCTGGAACGCCCGCTGGTGCCGGTCTTGGCCGAGATGGAGAAATCCGGCGTCAAGGTCGACCGCGAGACGCTGTCGCGCATGTCCAATGCGTTTTCCCAGAAGATGGCGCAGCTCGAGGATGAAATTCACGAGCTTGCGGGCGAAAAGTTCAACGTCGGCTCTCCCAAGCAGCTGGGCGAGATCCTGTTCGACAAGATGTCCCTGCCCGGCGGCAAGAAGGGCAAGACCGGGGCCTATGCCACCGGGGCCGATGTTCTCGAAGACCTTGCCACCGAACATGAACTGCCCGGGCGGGTGCTGGACTGGCGGCAGATTTCCAAGCTGAAATCGACCTATACCGATGCGCTGCAGGGCCATATCAACCCCGACACGGGGCGTGTTCATACCTCCTACAGCATCGCCGGGGCCAGCACCGGGCGGTTGGCATCGACCGATCCGAACCTGCAGAACATCCCCGTGCGCAGCGAAGAAGGACGGCGCATCCGCGAAGCCTTTGTCGCCGCCGAAGGGCGCACGCTGGTCTCGCTCGACTATTCGCAGATCGAGCTGCGCATCCTTGCCCACATGGCCGATATCGAAGCGCTGAAACAGGCGTTCCGCGATGGGCAGGACATTCACGCGATGACCGCCTCAGAGATGTTCAACGTGCCGATGGAAGAGATGACCCCGGAGGTGCGCCGCCAGGCCAAGGCGATCAACTTCGGTGTCATCTATGGCATTTCGGGCTTTGGCCTTGCCCGCAACCTGCGGATTCCCCGCTCCGAGGCGCAGGGATTCATCGACCGCTATTTCGAGCGCTTCCCCGGCATCAAGACCTACATGGAAGACACCACCGCCTTTGCCAAGGAACACAAGCGGGTCGAAACCCTGTTCGGGCGGGTGATCCACACCCCCGAGATCGCCGCTGGCGGGCCGCGCGCCGGGTTTGCCAAGCGCGCCGCGATCAACGCGCCGATTCAGGGCACCGCCGCCGACATCATCCGCCGCGCGATGATCCGCATGCCCGAGGCCATTGCCAAGCTGCCTGCGACGATGCTGCTTCAGGTTCATGACGAACTGATCTTCGAGGTGGACAAGGGCGCCGAGGACGAGCTCATCGCCACCGCAAAGCGCGTCATGGAAGGCGCGGCGGAGCCGGTGGTCAAGCTTGACGTGCCGCTGGTGGTCGATGCCGGGATGGGCCGCAACTGGGCCGAAGCCCACTGAGCTAGGGCTGCTTTTCGAAATACACCCGATCGAACCCGTCTTCGCTGACGCGGCCGGTCTCGGTGTAGCCAAGCCTTGGGTACAGCGACAGGTTCGCGGTCATCTTCGCGTTGGTATAAAGCCTCACCGGCAGGCCAGCGGTGCGGGCCGCGTCTTCGCAGGCCGCGATCAGCGCCTTGCCAATGCCCCGCCCGCTTGCCCGAGGCAGCACCGCGACGTTTTCCAGCAGCAGGTGATCCGGCGCCATCCGATAGACGATGAAGCCCAGAAAGCCGCCATCCTCGGCCACGAACACCTCGCCCGCCGCGATCTGCGCCGCGTAATCGGCGCTCATCGGGGCGGGCTCGCGCCCGATCAGCGGCACATAACCGCCATAGGCTTGCCGGGCGCAATCGCGGATCGCCGCTTCGTCCGCGTTGCGCGCGGGGCGGATCATTCTGCTAAGTCCATCGCCTGACGCGCGATGCTGGTGGCGATCAGCTGCGCCGTATCCGCCCATTCGATGAAAGGCGGCAACATCGGCCCGTCAAAGCCCGCCGCCGACAGCGCCGCTGGCACGTCGTCTTCCATATGGCCCGAGTTCTGCGCGAAATAGGGCAGGCAGACCGCCTGCCCGACGGTCTGCGCAACATCCTTGAGAAACGGCGGCTGTTCGATGAACCCGGTGCGCGTGACGCGCAGGCCCAGCCCAGACTGCAACGCGCGCGCAAAGGCATAGGCGCTGTCGGCGCTGGTCTTGGACATGGCGCTGCCATGGGCGGCAACGATCAGCGCGGTGTCCTCGGGCTGCCAGCCCTGCTGTGCCAGCAGCGCCCGCAACTCGGTGGCGGCGCAATCGATCAGTCCCGGCTCGACCCCGAAAGGTTCAAGCATCGTCAGCCCGAGCCCGCGCGCCTTTTTCGCCAGAACCTGCCCGGTGAACCAGCCTTTCGCCATGAAATACGGATAGATCAGCGGGGCACCGAGGCTTTCGATCTCGTCCTCGAACCGTCCCTTGGCCGCCAACGTCGCACTGCCGATCCGCCAGCCCGACATGCGCGTTTGAACCTGCGAGGCAAGGGCGCGCAGCGCGGCCTCTTGCGAGCCGGGGTCGGAGGGGCTGCCATGGGCGACGAGAATTGCGGTCCGCTGGGACCCGGAAATGCTGGTCATTAGAGCTTTGGTGATCCTGGTTCTGATGTCATGCGCGTCTTGTGAAGGTGATGCACTGCCCCCTTCGTTTCAATGCGTCAACCAAGACATTCCAACATGCCCACAGGCACGGGGCAAAAAATGCGCATCCGGCAAGAGACCTGCGCTGCCGGGTGCGGAACCGTGACACGCTCCGACGCGTTGACGACAGGTTCAAACAGGAGCGCCCAAAGTGTCACCCAACCGCAAATTCTGCATCTTCCTGAACGGGCGCTCCGGCGACCAAGGCGAGGATGAACGCCGCGCCCGGCTGACGGCGCTGTGCGATGCTGCGGGGGTGAGTGCAACGATTGTTACGCCCAATGGCAAGCAACCGCTGGAAGACGCCGCGCGCGAGGCGATCCGGCGCAGTCAGGCGGATGTGATTGTCGCAGCGGGCGGCGATGGGACCATCGCGGCCGTGGCGAGCGCCGCGCATGACGCTGACGTTCCGATGGGGGTGATCCCGCAGGGCACCTTCAACTATTTCGCGCGCGGTCTGGGAATACCCGAAGACGCCGAGGCCGCCATCGAGGTGCTGGCCGAGGGCGAGCTTGAACAGGTGGCCCTTGCCGAAGCCAACGGCGCGGTCTTTTTGAACAACACCAGCCTTGGGATCTATCCGCTGATCCTGCAAAAGCGTGAGAGCATCTATGCCCGCTGGGGGCGTTCACGCATCGCCGCCTACTGGTCGGTGCTGCTGACACTGAGCGGCATGCGCCGCCCGCTCAGGATGACCATCACCGTCGATGGGCGCGACATTCACCTGCGCACCCCGCTGGTCTTTGTCGCCAACAGCGTCTTTCAGCTGGATCGCTTCAACCTCGATGGGGTCGCGGCGCTGAAGCGCGGCGAATTCGCCCTGTTCACCGCCCGCAACGGAAGCACCCTGGATCTGGCGCGCACGGCATTCAGGCTTGCCGGCGGGGCGGCGCAGAAGGGCGAGGATTTCGACCTTGTGACCGGGCGCGACATCACGCTGCAAACCGGACGCAAGCGGGCGCTGGTTGCGCGCGATGGCGAAAAGAGCCTGATGCACACGCCGATCCGTATCAAGATGCGCGAGCGCCCGTTGCAGGTGATCGTGCCCACACCCGACGCCTCGACCGACACCACCACCGAAAGGGACATTGCCGCCAGCTCATGAACCGCATTGCCCATATCTCAGACCTGCATTTCGGCCGCAGCGACCCCGAGCTTCTGGATCCGCTGATCCGCGCCCTGAACGCGGCAAAGCCCGATCTCGTGGCCGCCACCGGAGATTTCACCCAGCGCGCCCGGCGCAGCCAGTATCGCGACGCCCGCGCCTTTCTGGACCGGCTGGAGGCGCCGTGGCTATCAGTTCCGGGCAACCATGATGTGTCGCTCGACAATCTGTGGCTGCGGTTCATGCGGCCCTATGCGCGCTATCGCAAGCATATCGCCAGTGATCTGCTGACCGTGCACGAGGCCGAAGGCTTTATGGCGATCGGGCTCAACACGGTTGATCGCTTCCGGGTGCAGCGTGGCAAGGCGCGCCGCGCACAGTTGCACCGCGCCTGCGAGTTGCTGTCGCAAACAGACGGTATTCGGGTGGTGCTGGCACATCACCCGTTCGAGCAGGACGAGGATATCAAGAAAAGCCTGATGAAGCACGCCCATCTAGGGATCGAGAAATTGGCGGAATGCGGCGTGCAGCTGGTGCTGTCGGGGCATCTGCATCGCTGGCGCACAGAGCCGTTCCTGTCGGCAAAGCATGGGCGACAAATCCTTCAGGTGCATGTCGGCACCGGCCTGTCGACGCGGTTGCGCGGGCAGGAAAACGATTTTGCCCTGCTGGATGTCAGCGCCACGACGGCGCGGGTGACCCGGATGGTCGCCCGAGGCAGAAATTTCGAACCCGCCGGCGTGCGGGAATTTTCCTTCGGCGCGGATGGCTGGCACGAGACAGGCGACACAGAGGCCGCTGGCGCCGCCAGCAAGAGCGGCACATTCACCGCTGAAGGGCGCGCGCCCCCCTCCGAAGAAACATCCTGATGCGCAACCCCGCCCGTGGCGGGCGCCAGCCTTGGCAAGCGGATGCACGACCCGTGAAACCGGTGGGCCAAGGTCGGGCGATTGCACAACCAAACGCAGCGACCGGTTGGCGCAGGGGGGCCACCGAACACAGGCCTTGCAAAATATTGCCGCACAAAGGCGGAACTTCCGCCTTGGCCCGAGGTTGAGCACACATGAAACAGCCCATGATCGCCTCTGACCAGGTGCTGCGTGTCTCTTCTGTGATCGTGGCAACCGGAGTTGTCATCGTTGGGCTGAAGGAAACGCAGGACATTTTTGCACCCTTGGTGCTTGCAATCGTGGTGGGCGTCATCGTCGCCCCCCTCTCTGACCGTCTCAAACGTCTGGGCGTTCCCGCCGGAATAAGCGCACTGTCGGTGCTGATCTCGTTCTTCATGATCGGGGCCGCGCTGGTATTTCTGATCGAACCTTACATCACCGCCGCGATCGACGAGTTGCCGTCGATCCGCTACGAACTTCAAAAGCTGATGTTCGAATATCGCGGCCTGATCCAAGGCATCGGCGAGATGAACGAAGAGATGAAAGCCGCGCTTGGCGCCGATGCCGAAGCCACCGCAGAGCAGATCGAGTCGCTTCCCAGCCTGACCGATGCCATGTGGCTTGCCCCGGCGCTGTTTGCACAGCTTCTGGTGTTTCTCGGCGCGCTGTTCTTTTTCCTACTGACGCGAAAATCGATCTACAGCTGGCTGTCGGCGCGTCTTGGGTCCGGGGCAGAGACGCATCTGTTTCTTGAACGTTTCTTCGCCGCCGAAGCGACCGTGTCGCGTTACTTTGCGGCTGTGTCTACCGTCAACGCCGGGTTGGGCCTTGCGGTGGGAGGGGCGCTGATGGCCTATGGCTTGCCGGGCGCTGTTGTCTGGGGCGTTGCCGCCGGGCTTTTGAACTTTGTGCTGTATCTTGGGCCAGCGGCGATAGCGGCGGCGCTCTTGCTGGCGGGGATCGTCAATTTCGACGGGCTTGCAAGCTTTGGCCCGATGGCGATCTATCTGGCCTGCAATATGACCGAGGCGCAGTTCGTCACGCCGGCGCTGGTTGGCAAACACGTCCAGCTCAACCCGTTCCTGCTGTTTGTCGCGCTGGTCTTCTGGCTCTGGCTCTGGGGGCCGATCGGCGGCATCGTGGCGATCCCGGTGACATTGATCTTCCTGCGCCTGTTCGACATCCTTGGCGACAGCTCGTCGCCTCCCGCCAAGCCCGCGGTGCGCGCCGCCTGAGGATCATGGCGCGCCTTGCGGGGCGCGCCGTTTGTGTTGCACTGGACAGGCATGAAAAAAGACCCGCTCTTCGAAACCGAAGAGCGGGCTAAAAGACGCGGATCGTCGAGGGAAGTCAGGATAGGGAAACGATCCGCAGAGGGACAGAACGCTGCAAGCGCTCTTGAGAAGACAACCCGTGAGGCGCGATCAGGTTCCGTTGGTATCGAAAATTTTCTAATGATTTTCGAGGCGCTCGCGGCGCAGCCGGTCAAGCTCGCCGTTCAGCTGGGCGCCCAGCAGTGTCACAAGGGCGCTGACGTAGAACCACATGAGCAAGGCAACCACCGCCCCGAGCGATCCGTAGACCTCGTTGAGCCGGTCGAAATTGCGCACATAGGTTGTCAGCGCAAAAGACCCCGCTGCCCAGCCCAGCAGCGCCAGCACCGCCCCCGGCGTCAGCCAGCGCATTCGCCGCGCCCGCCGGTTCGGCCCGTAGCGGTACACAAGCGCGATGGCAAAGAACACCACGCCCAGCAGGATCAGCCATTTCACCGCCGCCGCGATCAGTTCGAGATGCAGCGGCAAGCCGAGCAGCATAAAGGCGGCGGGCAGGATCACCACCGCCGCAAACGCCACCAGCGCCACCAGCACCAGCAACAATGTCAGCCCGACCGCGACCAGCAGCCGTCGGATTGCGTTTTCGCGGTGCGGGGCATCATTCACCGCGTTCAGCCCGCGGATCAGCGCCGCGACCGAGGCGCGCGTCGACCAGATCGCCACGATGATCGAAATCACCGAGGCCCATTGCAGTGTCGAGCGATTGGTCGAGATCAGCGCCGTCACCTGATCCGACAACAGCACATAGGCCTGTTCGGGCATCATCTCGCGCACCAGTTCCATCTGCTCCGAGATCACCACCGGATCGGCCCAGTAGCCCCAGATGGCAATCACCGCCGAGATCGCCGGGAACAGCGACAGAAACGCATAAAACGCCACCCCCGCCGAGATCAGCCCGAGATTGCGCTCGTCCATCCTCATCCAGGTCCCCCAGATCGCGCGCAGCCAGTCCCCCACGGTAAGAACCGGGCGGGTCGGGTCGGGGCGCTCTGGCGCGGCGGGAGGCGGGTTGCCAGCAATCTCTTCCATGCCGCAAAGTTGATCGTGCCGCGCGGGCCGGGTCAATGGCAGCGCGCGCCCGGCACGCGGATTGGCTGGTCTCTGGGACAAATCGGCACACCTTAACGAAAAATCAGGGCGTATCCGGCCCACTGGGTCAGGGGCACGCCAGCCCCGGCAGAACAAGGGCCTCGCGCATGACAGGCATCGTCTCGACCCTCGCCCTGCTGCTAGCGCTTTGCGCGGGGGCCGCGCTGGCGCAGACACCGATCACCGCAACCGTGCATGTCATCGGCAATGATGATGGCGGCCCGCTGCGGCAACGGCTCGCCGAGGTGCAGCGACTCAACGCGCGCGGCGCGCGGGTCGAGATCAGAGGCGCCCACTGCCATTCGGCCTGCACGCTGTATCTGGGAGTGCGCAATCTGTGCATCCTGCCGCAGACGGAATTCGGCTTCCACGGCCCGGTCTACCCTGATCGCCCGATGGCGCGCGAACAGTTCGACCACTGGTCGCGGGCGATGGCCGCGCATTACCCGCCGCCGGTGGCGGGCTGGTTCATGACCACCGCCCGCCACGTCGCCAGCGGCTATGTGGCGCTGTACGGCGAGGCGTTGATCGGGCTTGGCATTCCGCGCTGTCGGTGACGCTCAGTTCCCGGCAGGGGCATCGCTCGCCGGGTCTTCGAGTTCTGGCACCGGGGTTGCCGTGGTCAGCACGCCGCTGACCCAGTCGCCCGACACCACTTCGCCCGTGGCATAGCGCAGCGTGCCCTGCCCGGCGCGTTTGCCATCCTCGAACTGGCCTTCGTAGATATCGCCGTTGCTATAGGTGGCGATGCCCTCGCCTTCAAAGCGGCCAGACACCCAGGCGCCCTCATAGGTGAACCCGTCGGCCATCTCGATCCGCCCGTGCCCGTGGCGCTGATCGTCGCGGAAATCGCCGGTATAGACCGCGCCGTCGGCGTAGCGCGCCGTGCCGGTGCCGTTGCGGCGATTGTTCTTCCAGTCCCCGGTGTAGCTGTAGCCATCGGCGTAGGTGATGGTGCCCTGCCCATCATAGCGCGCATTGACGAAATCACCGCTGTAGACCGTGCCGTTGGGATAGCGCGCCGTGCCTTTGCCTTCGATCACGCCGTCGACCCAGTCCCCTTCGTAGGTCGAGCCGTCCGGATAGACCGTGCGGCCCTGCCCGTTGGCCAGATCGCCCTTGATCTCGCCTTCGTAGACCGAACCGTCGGGATAGGTGACCTTGCCCTGCCCGTCGATCTGCCCCGCCACCCAGTTGCCTTCCAGCCGGTAGCCATCGGCGCCGATATACACGCCCTGCCCCTGCCGCTGATCGTTGTCGAAACTGCCCTCGTAGACATCCCCCGAGGCGGCATAGGTCTCGCGCCCCTGCCCGTCGCGGCGGCCGTCAAGCAGCGCGCCTTCGTAGACATCGCCATTGGGCAGCGTCAGCTTGCCCTGCCCGTCCTGCTGGCCGTCGCGCCACATGCCGACATAGGTCAGACCGTCGGTCATGGTCAGCGTGCCCTCGCCCGAGCGCTTGCCATTGGCGATGCGCCCGACATAGACCGATCCGTCGGGATAGGTGATCGTGGCGTTGCCTTCCTCGACCCCGTTCACCCAGTCGCCCTCGTAGCGATAGCCATCGGGCATGGTCATCACGCCGCGCCCATGGTGCAGCGCATTGCGAAAAGTGCCTTCATAGCGGGCACCGCTGGCGTATTGGATCACCCCCTTGCCGGTGATCTTGCCATCCTGCCACGAGCCTTCGTAGACCGAGCCGTCGCCAAGCACGATCTTGCCCATGCCCTCGGGTTTGCCCTTGGAAAACTGCCCCTCGTAGACCGCGCCCGAGGGGTAGCGGGCCACGCCCTTGCCCTCGATCTCGCCCGCGCGCCAGTCGCCGGTATATTCGAATCCGTTCGGCAGGCTGTAGGTTCCGGTGCCATCGCGCAGCCCGTCGACAAAGCTGCCCTGATACACCCCGCCATCGTCGAATTGCTTGGTGAGCGTCCCATCGTCCTGCGCCATCGCCGCCGCAGCAAAGACCGCGATGGCTGCGACGAGCGTGATGCCTGCGCGTTTCATGTGTTCTGCCCTGCCGGAGTTTCGCATTCCCTTGCTGGAAATGGTAAAGAAGCCCCCCGCCCCTGACAATGTCTTTTGACGCTGCCCGGCTTTCCCTCGGGCGTGGTTCTGCTATGTCGGCACAGCAAGCTGACCGAAAGGACAAGGGCATGGCCGACCGTTTCCGCCTGACCATCGCGCAGTTGAACCCCACCGTGGGCGACCTTGCCGGCAATGCCGCAAAGGCCCGCGAGGCATGGGAGCAGGGCAAGGCCGCAGGCGCCGATCTTGTCGCGTTGCCCGAGATGTTCATCGCTGGCTACAGCGCGCAGGATCTGCCACTGAAAAACGCCTTTACGCTGGATTGCATGGAGGCTGCCCGCCAGCTGGCCGCCGATTGCGCCGATGGCCCGGCACTGGCGATCGGTTGCCCCTGGGTCGAGGGCGCCGAGCTGTTCAACGCCTACCTGATCTGCCGGGGCGGCAAGATCACCAGCCATGTGTTCAAGCATCACCTGCCCAACAACGAGGTTTTCGACGAGGTGCGCGTTTTCGACAGCGGCCCCATCGACGGCCCCTACGCCATCGGCAACATCCGTATCGGCAGCCCGATCTGCGAGGATGCCTGGTACGAGGACGTGGCCGAAACCCATGCCGAAACCGGCGCGGAATTCCTGCTAGTGCCGAACGGGTCGCCCTATCATCGCGGCAAGCACGAGACGCGGCTGAACCACATGGTCGGGCGCGTGGTCGAAACCGGGCTGCCGCTGATCTATCTCAACATGGTGGGCGGACAGGACGATCAGGTCTTCGACGGCGCGTCTTTTGTGCTTAATCCGCATGGCAAGCTGGCGCTGCAGCTTCCCGCCTTTGCCGAAGCCATCGCCCATGTCGATCTGCAACGCGGCGATGACGGCTGGCGCGCGCTCGACGGCACCTTCGCGCCGCAGCCCGATACGCTGGAACAGGATTACAACGCCATGGTGTTGGGTCTGCGCGATTATTGCCGCAAGACCGGGTTCGGCAAGGTGCTGCTGGGCATGTCGGGCGGCATCGATTCGGCGCTGGTGGCGACTATTGCCGTCGATGCGCTGGGGGCGGAAAATGTCCGCTGCGTGATGTTGCCGTCCGAATACACCTCAGAGCATTCCCTGGAGGATGCCAAGGCCTGCGCGGGCGCCATCGGCGCGCATTACGATTTCGTGCCCATCGCCGAGGGGCGCGCCGCCATCACCGCGACGCTGGCCCCCTTGTTCGAAGGCCGGAGCGCCGATCTGACCGAGGAAAACATCCAGTCGCGCCTGCGCGGCCTGCTGCTGATGGCGCTGTCCAACAAGTTCGGCGAGATGCTGCTGACCACCGGCAACAAATCCGAGGTCGCGGTGGGCTATGCCACGATCTACGGCGACATGGCGGGCGGCTACAACCCGATCAAGGATCTCTACAAGACGCGCGTCTTCGACATCTGCCGCTGGCGCAACGCGCATCAGCGCCCGTGGATGATGGGCCCCGAAGGCGAGGTCATCCCCGAGCGGATCATCACCAAGCCGCCCTCGGCCGAACTGCGCGACGATCAGAAGGACAGCGATTCGCTGCCCGATTACCCGGTGCTGGATGGTATCCTGAAGATCCTCGTCGATGATGATGGTTCGATCGCCGATTGCCTCGCGGCGGGGTACAGCCGCGAGGATGCCAAGAAGATCGAGCACCTGCTGTATATCTCGGAATACAAGCGGTTCCAGTCGGCGCCCGGCGTGCGGCTGTCGCCCCGCGCCTTCTGGCTGGATCGGCGCTATCCCATCGCCAATCGCTGGCGCGACAATGGCTGAACTTGCGGGCAAGTCGGTCCTGTTTGTCGTCGCGCGGTTTCACACCAATCTGTCGTTCGCGGTGCGGGCGCTGGTGGCCGCGGGGGCAAAGGTCACGGTCTGGGCCAGCAAATCCGACGGGCCCGAAGATCACTCGCTGGTGTCTCCGCAAGTGTTCAGGCCCGATGAACAGGAGGCGATGCGCGCATCTTGGCGCGACGCCGCCCCCGACATCGCCTTCCTGCGCAACAGCGCCGAATTGCGCGTTGCCGCCGCAAAGATCGGGCGGCGCGAGGGCACGGCGCTGTGGTCTTACGATCTGCACCCGTTTCACCGGCGCGAGCCGCTGTCGCGCAAATTCTACCTGTGGCGCAAGGGCTTGCCGATCCGCCGGGTGACGGCAACGCGCGGGTTGTCGGATGTGACACCAGATCGCGGCGCCCGCTACCTGCCCTGGCCCGTGGTTGCGGACCCGCCGCCGCCGATGCCTCTGCGCGACAACACTGGCCCGGTGACGGTGCTATGCGCCGCCAAGCTGGGCAAGCGGCGCAAGATGCAGGATCTGGTGATCGACGCCCTGCGCCCGCATGGGCAGGCTGGCAAGGCGCGGCTGATCCTTGCTGGCTCCGACAGCGTGTTCGACGCCCCCGAAGACCGCGCCCACCTTGCCGCGCTTTACGCCGCCGCCAAGGCCGAGCCGTGGATCGAAATGGCGGGCCGCGTGCCCTTCCCCGAGATGCCCGCGCTTTATGCCCGCTCTGACATCTGCATCCTGCCGAGCTTTGATGAACCGCTGGGCTTTGCCCCGGCGGAATCGATGGCCTATGGCTGCGTGCCGGTGATCTCGTCCGAAGCGGGATCGGCGGGCTATCTGAGCGACGACAACGGCATCGTCATCGACCCGCACCAGCCCCGGACCATCGCCGACGCGCTGTCACGCCTGATCGACGATCCGGCCCTGCGCGCCCGTCTTGGCGCCGGTGCCCGCGACACCGCGTTGAGCGAGCTTGGCCCGCAGCGCTTTGTGCAACGCATGGCGGCGCTGATCGCCGAGGGCTAAAGCCACCATTCATCGACCGAGGCGATATCGTCGTCCGACCAACCGAAATGATGGGCGAATTCGTGCACGGTGATGTGGCTCACCAGCTCTTCAAGCGTGACATTGCCGCGCTCGCGCAGCTCGGTCAGGATCGGCTGGCGATACAGCGTCACCCGGTCGGGCCATGTGACCGGGTCCGAGACCGAACGTTCGGTGACCGGCACGCCCTCGTAAAGCCCGGTCAGATCGCGCGGATCGCGGATACCCAGCTCGGCCAGAACATCGGCGGGTGGCCATTCCACCACCTCGATCAGCACGTCCTGCGCGCCGGACCGGAACGGTTCGGGAAAGCCCTCGACGGTGTTGCGGGCGATGGTTTCGATCTGTTCGGGGCCGTGTCTGCTCATGCCGCCAGATATGATGGCAGTGCTCCGCAAGGAAAAGGTCGTTTTAGGCACATCAGGTCGCAAACCGGACAGCATGTCCTGGCGATCGCGCTAAAGGCTTGCGACCCGTCAACGGATTCCCCTCATATGCTGACCGTCCACCACATCCCCGCCGCCTTTTCCAACGCCGATTGCGATCGCGCCATCGATCTTGCCCGCGCCGCCCCGAGCAGCGACGCCCGGCTTGTCGGGCGCAACCGCGACCACAACCTGCGCCGCGCCGATCTGGTCTGGATCGACGAACAGCCCGAAGCCGCGTGGATCATGGATCGTATCATCGACATCGTGCGCGAGGCCAATCGCGACGCTTATAGCTTCGATCTCGACGGGTTCGACGAAAGCGCCCAGCTTGCGCGCTATGGCTCCGAACGGCAGGGGCATTTCGACTGGCATTCCGATATCGGAGACGGCCATCTTGCGGCGCGGCGCAAGCTGACGCTGGTGATCCAGCTGTCTGCGGCAAGCGATTATACCGGCGGGCGGCTCGAGGTGATGCCCTCGGCGCAGACCCATCAGGCCCCGACAGATCGGGGCACCGCAACGCTGTTTCCGTCTTACATGTTGCACCGGGTCACGCCGGTGGACAGCGGCGAGCGGCACTCGCTGACGATCTGGGCGCACGGCCCGTCCTTCCGCTAGAACGTTGCAAAACGGATGCCGGGCACCGACTGACGGCGCCCGGCAGAATCTTACAGCATCAGCTGGTAGCTGTGCGGCACATAGTGGAAGCCCTCGCCGCGGGTTTCGGCATAGCCCAGCGCCGGGAACGGCATGTGGTAGCCGATGAACGGCACCTTGTCGGTCGCCAGCATGTCCAGCACCTTGCGCCGGGTTGCCGCCGCCTCTGCCTTGTCGGTGTCAAAGCTGACCTCCCAGTCGGGATAGGCCAGAGACCAGACATAATGGTTCGCCACATCCGCGAACAGCATCAGCTGCTTGCCACCGCTTTCCAGCATGTAGCCCATATGCCCCGGCGTGTGTCCCGGCGTCAGCATGGCCGTCACCCCGGACGCCACCGCAGCGCCATCCCCGACGAACGAGAACCGATCCGCCAGCGGTGCGACCTTGCCGGCGAAGGTCGCGTTGTCGGTGCCCTTCCAATAGTCGAATTCCGCCTGCCCGGTCACGTGCTGCGCATTGGCAAAGGTCGGCCCGTTGCCGTCGGTCAGCCCGCCGACGTGATCGCCGTGCATATGGGTGATGACCATATGCGTCACCTCATCGGCGCTATAGCCCGCGGCCTCGACCGCCGCGACGATGCCTTCGGGGTTCAGCCCGGTGTCGAACAGGATCAGCTCGGCGCCGGTGTTCACCAGCGTCGGGGTAAAGAAGAACTGCGCCTTATCGGTCGGGATGTTCGCCTCGGCCGAGACCTCTTCGAAGGTCGCGTCGTCGACATTGAGACCAAAGATCTCGTGCGGCGCTTCGCGGGTGGCCGTGCCCGCCATCAGCGCGGTGACCTCGAAATCGCCAAGCATGACGCGGTTGACCCGCGGCATCTGTCCGCCCTTCTGAGCGACCTGCGCCGCTGCGCCGGACCCAAGCCCTGCGGCCAGCGGCAACGCCGCCGCGCCCGTCAGCGCTGCGCGCCGAGAGATCTTGAAACCTGTGTTCATTGTGCCGTTCCTCTTGCTGCGACGTTCCATGATGTAGGCAGCCCACGCGACACATCCAGAAACCACAATTCATTCGAAATGAATGCCCCCCGTGACCAAGCAAGCAGCCGCAGGTCAAGGGCCCGTAATCTTTCCCGAAATGTACAATCCTTACTGGCAACGCGCGCTGTCCATCGAATAAGACCTTGGCGGCGCCGGTCTGGCAACTAAACTTCTTGTCAGCCGGCCCCTGCGATGCTCGCCCAAGACGAAGATTGGCAATCTCCTGTCACCAAGGGGCCTGTCACCACGCGCGCTCGCGCGTCTGCAAGTTTCGATGCGGCTCGGCCTTGGCCCTTACACGATGAAACTTGCCCCGCATTGCGCCAGCAGTTCGCGCACATGATCGCCGGTGCACAGCTGCGTTCCGGGGGTTGTCACCGTGGAACTGGCCGCCGCCGCGCCCAGTGCCAGCGCATCCGGCGCGCTCATGCCGCTGGCAAGCCCATAGGCGAAAGCGCCGACAAAGCTGTCTCCGGCGCCCACCGCCGACAGGACCGACACCTTGGCGGCGCTGACCTGTGTCAAGCCTTCGGGCCCTGCCATGACCGACCCGTCCGCGCCGCGCGCAAGGATCACCCGCTCGGCCGCCCCGCGCGCCACCAGCTCGGCGGCGAACTCTGCCGACTCTCGCCGGCTCACCAGCGGGCGACCGGCGAGTTCTTCGGCCTCGGCGCTGTCCATGCGCAGCACGGCGGGCGCGGGGTCGGTCCCTGCGGCAAGATAGGTCAGCGCCTCGCCCGAGGTATCGGCGATCACATAGGCCCCCCGCGCCTTGAGCGCCCGGCACAACTGCGTGGGAAATTCCAGCGGCACCCCCGGCGGCTGGCTGCCGCTCAGCACCACGATGCCGCCCTGCGGAACGGCGGTTGCGATGGCGTGAAGCGACTCTGCCACGTCGGCCTCGGACCAGACCGGGCCGGGCAGCACGAAGCGGAACTGCTCGCCGGTGCTGCGGTCATGCACGGCAAAGCTCTCGCGGGTCTCGCCCGGCGCTTTCATCCGCACCAGCGGCAGGCCCAGCTGCGCCAGCGATTCCTCGAGCCGCATGCCCGACGGCCCGGCCAGCGCGACAAAGGCGCGGGCGCGCCCGCCCAGCTCGGCCACCACGCGGGCGACGTTGATTCCCCCGCCGCCCGGATCGACGTTCATCGCGTCGCAGCGCAGCTTGGGCCCCGCCACCACACGGTCGGTCGAGGTCGACAGATCAAGTGCGGGGTTCAGCGTGACGGTAAGGATGTCGTTCATGGCGATCAATTTCTCCCGGAATGCTGGCAGCATGGCACCCTATGCCCCCAACGCCAAGCGAGGCGAACTGGACAAATCGCCCCGCCTGTGGAATTGCCACACCCGTAAGCAGGAGCTCAGCATGACCGTCACCCGTTTCGCCCCGTCGCCCACTGGCCACATCCATGTCGGCAACCTTCGCACGGCGCTGTTCAACTACCTGATCGCCCGCAAATCCGGCGGCACATTCATCTTGCGCATCGACGACACCGACGCCGAGCGCAGCAAGGAAGAATATGTCGATGGCATCAAGCGCGATCTGGAATGGCTGGGCCTGACCTGGGACAAGACCGAACGGCAGAGCGCCCGGCTGGACCGCTATCTCGACGCTGCCGACAAGCTGCGCGGCATGGAACGGTTCTACGAGGCGTTCGAAACCCCGACAGAGCTGGATCTCAAGCGCAAGAAGCAGCTCAACATGGGCAAACCGCCAGTCTATGACCGCGCGGCGCTGGCGCTAAGCGATGCCGACAAAGAGTCGCTGCGCGCCGAGCGTGGCAATGGCGTGTGGCGCTTCAAGCTGATCCAGGAACGGATCGACTGGACCGACGGCATCCTTGGCGACATTTCCATCGACGCGGCCAGCGTTTCCGACCCGGTGCTGATCCGCGGCGACGGGCAGATCCTGTACACGCTGGCCTCGGTGGTCGATGACATGGATATGGGCGTGACCAATATCGTGCGCGGCTCTGACCATGTTACAAACACCGCGACGCAGATCCAGATCATCGAGGCGCTTGGCGGCACCGCGCCGGGCTTTGCCCACCATTCGCTGCTGACCGGCCCGCAGGGGGAATCGCTGTCCAAGCGGCTTGGCGTGCTGTCGATCCGCGATCTGCGCGAGGCCGGGGTTGAGCCCGAGGCGCTGCTGTCGCTGATGGCGCGGCTGGGCTCGAGCCAGCCGGTCGAGCTGAAGCTGTCGCTGGACGAGATCGCCGAGGGCTTCGAGCTGTCGCAATTCGGCTCGGCCCCGACGAAATTCGACGAACAGGACCTGTACCCGCTGACCGCGCGCAAGCTGCACGAGCTGCCGTTCGAGGCGGTGAAAGACGAGATCGCGGCGCTTGGCGTACCCGAGGCCAAGGCGGCGCTGTTCTGGTCGGTCACCCGTGACAACATCGCCACCCGCAAGGATCTTCCGGGGTGGTGGGCGCTGTTCCGCGACGGGGCAGAGCCGCTGATCGCCGAGGAAGATCGCGATTTCATCGCCGAGGCGATGACGCTGCTGCCCGAAGGTCCGTTCACCCATGAGACATGGGGCACCTTTACCGCCGCGGTCAAAGCGGCGACCGGGCGCAAGGGCAAGGGCTTGTTCATGCCGCTGCGCAAGGCGCTGACCGGCCTTGAACGCGGCCCCGAAATGGCCGACGTCATGCCGCTGCTGGAACAGGTTCCGGCGCGGGCGCTGGCAAAGAGCTAAAGCCGCTGCGCGAGGGTGTCTCGATCCTCGCGCACGGCAAGGTGCTGCTGGGCGTGGCGCAGGGCATAGCCTTGCGCCCGTTTTGCCGCAGCGCCCATTTCATGCCAGTCCGACCGTTCCAGCTGCACCAGCGCATCGATTGCGATGCCAACCACCTGTGGCTGGTCGGCCCCGGCCCGGATCACCGCCATGAAGCCATCCTCGATCAGGTCGGCGGCGCGCAGCTGCGGCACCTCGATGCTGGGATACTCTGGCGGCACCCGCGCTGGCGCGCCGCAATCCCAGATCAGGCGGGTGATGCGGTGAATGGCGTCGATGGCCGTGCCGGGATCGTTGATGCCGGGAGACAGCGCGCGCAGCGCCACCTCGGCCAGCACGACGATGCCATAGCGGGCGTCCTGTTCGGCGGTGCGGATCGCGCCGATGGTGAAACAGGCGCATAGCGCGTCCGGGTCGGCCACGTCTCCCATTGTCCAGCCGATGGGAACCCCCTTGAGAACATTTTCACCCGGCAGCACGGCAAGGGTCAGCGTCGCGCCGGTTTTGGCCAAGATACCGTTTAGCCTGACCATGTCGATAAACTGCACATAGCCGCCCTGCGCCGCGCGCACCGGCGTCGCGCTGTCCGGGATCACCGCGTCCGGCGCCAGCGGCAGCCCGCCAAGCGCCGGGCTCTGCATGGCACGCATCAGTGGCCCGCTGGCGGCAGCCTCGACCTTGCCCAGCGTTTCATCAAGACTGCCAAGCGTGCTCAGATGCGCGATCCAGCGCAGCATCGCCACCACAATGGCCGCGATGACAAGGATCGTCACCCCAAGGATCACCACCGAGGTTTCCGGGGCGTAGAATCCGGCGCGGTACATCACGAGGCCCGTCAGCGAATACAGAAACGCCCCGGTGAACACCGCCAGCACGGTGTGGGTGGTGGTGTCGGACAGGTGCAGCCGGTAAGCGCGCGGTGTCGCCTGACTGGACGCCGCCTGAAAGGCCGAGACCATGACAGACAGCGAAAACGTGGTGACGGTCAGCATGGTGCCAGCCAGAACGTTCAGAATCGGGATCACCGCGTCCGGCTTGATGCGGCCCTGCCAGTTCTTAGGAACCAGCGGCAGGATCTCGGGGGCCAGCCCTGCCATTGCCAGCGCCAGCACCGCGCCGAACAGCACCCGCGCCACAAGGTTGCGCGCCAGCCGTCGCAACAGCATGAGCAGCTTGCTGAGGGTCATGCCGCGATCCTCCGCGAGCCGAGCCGCGCCAGATGCCTGTCGACCACGGCGCGTTCCGGATCGCCCAGCCGCTGCGCGCGCGGATAGCGCGGCGCGGCGCGATCGTCGAGGATCGGGCAGTCCCAGCCATCGGTGGTGGCAAAGAAATGCTCGGCGCCCTCAACGCCGTATTCCAGCAGGTAGCCCTGCACCACCACGTCGAGATAGCTCAGCAGCAGCGGGTGCGCATCGCTTGGGCCGCGCATCCGCTCGGGCGCAATGGCGTAAAGCGCCAGCTCGGCGACGCCGGGTGCCTCGTGGGTGATCTTGAGCCCCGCCCCCAGCCGGTCATAGGCGGCCTCGCGCTCGTCCAGCGCCGCCCAGTCGTCGGCCGGGACATGGGCGATCATCCCGAGCAGGGTGCCATCGGGATCGGGCACGGCGGTCAGAAAGGCCGCCTCGCGCGCGTCGGTGCAGCGCCAGGCCCGGCGCCAGCCATGGGCGGTAGCCGGGTGCAGAGGGGTGAAGTGATGAGTCCCCCGGTTGACCAGAGAGCCGTAGCCGAAAAAGAACGCGCCAGACATGCCTGTATTCCTTGTGCCGGAGGGACGCAGTTTTGATGTATGTCAAAACGCTATTTTGGCGATGCTGTATCTACCCTCTGGCAGAGGGCCATCGAGGATCGGTAAGGTGCGAGTAACCAAGAGAACGAATATTGCCATTCGTGTGCTGATGCATTGCGCGGCCAACCATGGCCGCCTTGTCACCAAATCCGAAATTGCGCAGCGCTGCAATGCGTCGGAGAACCATCTGGCGCAGGTGATCAACCAACTGGCGCAGCTTGGCTACCTGCACACCCGGCGTGGCCGCAACGGCGGGCTGGAACTTGGCCGCCCGGCCGACCAGATCCGCGTCGGAGACGTGTTCCGCGCGCTGGAAGCGCCGGTGCCGTTGGCCGAATGCTTTGCCGATGTCGACAACACCTGCCCGCTGACCGACGCCTGCCGCCTGCGGGTCGCGCTGACCGACGCGGCCAACGCGTTTTACGCGACGCTCGATCCGATCACGCTGGATGCGCTGGTCTGCGACAACGCCCCGCTGATCGATATTCTTGCGCCCGGAACCGGCTGCCGCGGGGCCTCGGCGACAGGCCCCACGCAACATGTGCTTGCGGCCCAGTGAAAATCATAATAGCCTGATTGGCATTCGCGATGGGAGAACCGGCTTTGCCGGTGCCGAAGGAGCAACCGCCCCGGAAACTCTCAGGCTTCAGGACCGTCGCGGGTATCAAGACTCTGGAGAGTGGCGTTCGCGCCCGCCGAAGGGATAACGATCTCAGGCTGACGGACAGAGGGGGCATTTTGTGCGCGTGGGCATGGGGCTTTCGTGCGGGAGATGTCCGGGACGGGGCTTTATCGGATCTTCGCGGGTCTTGCCTCACCTTCCGGCCAAACGGGATGTGAGACGCCTATGGATGATCTGAACCGGACGCCTCTGTTTGATCTGCACCTTGCGCTTGGCGCAAAGATGGTGCCGTTCGCCGGCTACGACATGCCGGTGCAATACCCCCTTGGCGTGATGAAAGAGCATCTGCATTGCCGCGCCACCTGCGGGCTGTTCGATGTCAGCCACATGGGGCAGGTTCTGCTGCGCCCGCTGTCTGGCGATGTCGATGACGCGGCGCTGGCGCTGGAAGCGCTGGTGCCGGTGGATGTGCTGGGGCTGAAGCCGGGGCGGCAGCGCTATGCGCTGTTCACCAATGAAACCGGCGGCATCCTTGACGACCTGATGGTCGCGCGCTGGGACGAGGCGCTGTTCCTCGTGGTCAACGCCGCCTGCAAAGAGGCCGACATTGCGCATCTGCGCGCGCATCTGTCCGACACCTGCGAGATCGAAGTTCAGGATCGCGCCCTGATCGCGCTGCAAGGGCCCGGCGCGGCGCAGGCTCTGTCGCATCTGGTGCCCGGCGTCGAGGACATGCGTTTCATGGACAGCCGCGCCTTTGGCGATCTGTGGATCTCGCGGTCGGGCTATACCGGCGAGGATGGCTACGAAATTTCGCTGCCCGCAGACACCGCCGAAGGCTTTGCGCGGCGGCTGCTCGAGATCGAAGCGGTCGAGCCGATTGGCCTTGGCGCGCGCGATTCGCTGCGGCTTGAGGCGGGGCTGTGCCTTTACGGGCATGACATCGACACCGGCACGACGCCGGTTGCCGGCGGATTGAAATGGGCGATCCAGAAGGCGCGCCGCGCCGGCGGTGCGCGCGAGGGCGGGTTTCCCGGCGCCTCTGTGGTGCTGGCGGAACTGGCCGACGGCGCGCAAACCGCCCGCGTCGGCCTGCGCCCCGAGGGGCGCGCGCCGATGCGCGAAGGAGTTGTGCTTTTCGAGGGCGAAGCCGGCGGCGAGGCGATTGGCCGTGTTACCTCGGGCGGGTTTGGCCCGACGGTGGGCGGACCGGTGGCGATGGGATATGTCCCCGCGGCGCTGGCCACGCCCGGCACGCGGATTTACGGAGAGGTTCGGGGCAAGCGCATGGCCGCAGAGGTCGTGGCGCTGCCCTTTGTCGAACAAGGCTACAAACGCTGACGAAGAAGGAGCCAGCGCGATGATGAAGTTTACCGAGGAACACGAGTGGCTGCGGGTCGAGGACGATCTTGTGGTGGTCGGCATCACCGCCCATGCGGCAGAGCAACTGGGCGACGTCGTGTTCGTCGAGGTGCCGGATGTCGGGGTCACGGTCAGCAAGGATGACGAGGTCGTGGTGATCGAATCGGTGAAGGCCGCATCCGACATTCTGGCCCCGATCGACGGCGAGGTGGTCGAGGTCAACGAGGCCATCGTCGCGGACCCCGGCAAGGTCAACGAAGACCCCGAGGGCGAGGCGTGGTTCTTTAAGCTGCGCGTCGAGGACATGTCGCAGATGGACGATCTGATGGACGAGGCGGCGTACAAGAAGTTCGTCGGCTGACCCCCGACCCGGAGGCCGAGGGGGGCGCTGCCCCCCGCGCGGTGCGCTCCCCCCGGGATATTTGAGGCCAGAAGAAATATGGGGGCCGCGCGGGCGGTGCCCCGGAGAGGTGTGACATGAGCTTTGAGCCGACCGACTACCAGCCCTATGATTTTGCCAACCGGCGGCACATCGGCCCGTCTCTGGCCGAGATGGACGCGATGTGCGAGGTGCTGGGGGTGGCCAGCCTTGATGCGCTGATCGACGAGGCGGTGCCGGCGGGCATCCGGCAAGCCGAGGCGCTGGATTTCGGCCCGGCGCTGTCGGAGCGCGAGATGCTGTGGCGCATGCAGGAGGTGGCCGAGAAGAACCGGGTGCTGACCTCGCTGATCGGCATGGGCTATCATGGCACCATCACCCCGCCCGCGATCCAGCGCAATATCTTTGAAAACCCCGCGTGGTACACCGCCTATACGCCCTATCAGCCCGAGATTTCGCAAGGGCGGCTTGAGGCGCTGCTGAACTATCAGACGATGGTGAGCGATCTGACCGGCCTTGAGGTGGCGAATGCGTCGCTTCTGGACGAGGCGACCGCCTGCGCCGAGGCGATGACCATGGCGAAACGCGTGGCCAAGTCGAAGGCCAAGGCGTTCTTTGTCGACGAGGGCTGCCATCCGCAGAACATCGCGGTGATGAAGACGCGGGCGGCACCGTTGGGGATTGAAGTGATCGTTGGCGCGCCGGAAGATCTTGACGCGTCGGCGGTGTTCGGGGCGGTGTTTCAATATCCGGGCACGCTTGGCGGGCTGCGCGATCTGACGCCTGCCATGGATGCCCTGCACGAGGCCAAGGCCATCGGCATCGTCGCGGCGGATATCATGGCGCTGTGTCTTGTGACCGAGCCGGGCGCGATGGGGGCGGATATCGCCGTTGGCTCGACCCAGCGCTTTGGCGTGCCTTTGGGCTATGGCGGGCCGCACGCGGCCTATATGGCCTGCCGCGATGCGTACAAGCGGGCGATGCCCGGGCGGATCGTCGGGGTGTCGGTGGATGCCTTGGGGAACCGGGCGTACCGACTGGCACTGCAGACCCGCGAGCAGCATATCCGCCGCGAAAAAGCGACATCGAACGTGTGCACCGCGCAGGCCTTGCTGGCGGTGATGGCGGGGTTTTATGCGGTTTTCCATGGGCCCAAGGGGCTCAAAGCCATCGCGCAGCGCATCCATCTCAAGACGGTGCGGCTGGCCGAAGGGCTGACGGCGGCGGGCTATGAGGTTGGCCCGGAGGCGTTTTTCGACACGGTGGTGGTCGAGGTCGGGCTGCTTCAGCGCGGCATTCTGGCGGCGGCGGTGCGCGAGGGCATCAACCTGCGGCGCGTCGGCAAGACGAAGATCGGCATTACCATCGACGAAACGGTGCGCCCCAAGCAGATCGAAGCGGTGTGGCGCGCCTTTGGGCTTGTGCGCGATTATGGCGAGGAGCCAAGCGCCTACCGATTGCCCGAGGCGCTGATCCGGACCAGCGATTACCTCACCCATGAGGTGTTTCAGATGAACCGGGCCGAGACCGAGATGATGCGCTACATGCGCCGTCTGGCGGACCGCGATCTGGCGCTGGATCGAGCGATGATCCCGCTTGGGTCCTGCACCATGAAGCTGAACGCGGCGGCCGAGATGATGCCGGTCAGTTGGAAGGAGTTCGCCGGGCTGCACCCTTATGCGCCGGTCGATCAGGCGGCGGGCTATAGCGAGATGATCGCGGATCTGTCGGCGAAGCTGTGCACGATCACCGGTTACGATGCGTTTTCCATGCAGCCCAATTCCGGGGCGCAGGGGGAATATGCCGGGCTGTTGACCATCGCGGCATGGCAGGCGGCGCGCGGCGAGGGGCAGCGCAATGTCTGCCTGATCCCGGTGAACGCGCATGGCACCAACCCCGCGTCGGCGCAGATGGTCGGCTGGAAGGTTGTGCCGGTGGCCTGCGACGCCAAGGGATCCATCGATCTTGAAGATTTCCGGGCCAAGGCGGAAAAGCATTCGGACGCGCTGGCGGCCTGCATGATCACCTATCCATCGACGCATGGCGTGTTCGAGGAGACGGTGCGCGAGGTCTGCGAGATCACCCACCGGCATGGCGGGCAGGTCTATATCGACGGGGCCAACATGAACGCCATGGTCGGGCTGTCGCGGCCCGGCGATCTTGGCGGGGATGTGTCTCACCTCAACCTGCACAAGACCTTCTGCATTCCGCATGGTGGCGGCGGCCCCGGCATGGGGCCGATCGGGGTGAAATCGCATCTGGTGCCGCATCTGCCCGGCGATCCGGTGACCGGAGAGGGCGCCGTGTCGGCGGCCGCCTTTGGCTCGCCGTCGCTGCTGCCGATCTCGTGGGGCTATATCCTGATGAGCGGCGGCGAGGGGCTGACGCAATCGACGCGGGCCGCGATCCTCAGTGCCAACTACATCGCGGCGCGGCTGAGCGGGGCCTATGAGATCCTGTATACCGCTGAATCGGTCCGGGTGGCGCATGAATGCATTCTGGATGTGCGGCCCTTTGAAAAAAGCGCCGGGGTCACGGTCGAGGATATTGCCAAGCGGTTGATCGACTGCGGGTTCCATGCGCCGACGATGAGCTGGCCGGTGGCGGGAACGCTGATGGTGGAGCCGACGGAAAGCGAGACCAAGGCCGAACTGGACCGGTTCTGCGATGCGATGCTGGCGATCCGCGAGGAGATCCGGGCCATCGAAAGCGGCGACATGGCAGTGGAGCAGAGCGCGCTGCGTCATGCGCCGCATACGATGGAGGATCTGGTGCGCGATTGGGATCGCCCCTATTCGCGCGAACAGGGGTGTTTCCCGCCGGGGGCGTTCCGGGTCGACAAGTACTGGCCGCCGGTGAACCGGGTGGACAATGCCTATGGTGATCGTAACCTTGTCTGCACCTGCCCGCCGATGAGCGCCTATGCCGAGGCGGCGGAGTAAAGACAAGCGCGCCGCCTGCCTGAGCGGTTGCGACAGCGAGGGGCCAGCCCCTCGCGCTCCCCGGAGTTTAGGGGCAAGATGAAGGAGGGGCGCGGGTTTCTGCGCCCCTCTTTCGTTTCAGGTGACGACGCGAAGGGTGAGGTTGATGCGCCCACCTTTGGGCAGCAGCGTCGAGGAGCCGAAGCGGATGCGGTCGACGCCGTGGTGTTTCAGCCGTGCCTCGCCGCCCATGACAACGACATCGCCCGAGTGCAGCCACAGCGATTGTGTCGTGCCTCCGCGCTCGGTGTTGCCCATGCGGAACAGGCCGTCGTCGCCCAGCGAGATCGACAGGACGGGGGCAGAGAAATCGGCTTCGTCCTTGTCCTGGTGCAGGCCCATGCGGGCGCCTTCGCCGTACCAGTTGATCAGGCAGCAATCGGGCGGGCGCGGGAAATCCGCAAGCTCTTGCCAGATGTGCAGGATGCTGTCCGGGATCGGCGGCCAGTCCATACCGTCGGGGTGGCGCGGCTCGTAGCGGTAACCGCGGCGGTCGGTGACCCAACCGAAGCGCCCTGCCGAGGACATGCGCACCGACATCGCCTGTCCGCGCGGTGTCACCGGCTGGTACAGCGGCGCGGCGCGCAGGCAGGCGCGCAGGTCCTCTGCCAGTGCCTCTTGTGTGGGGCGGCCCAGATGGCCCGGATAGATGCGAAAGCCGCGGATGGTCAGTGGATCACTCATGCGCCCATTCCTTTCGCAATCGTTGCGCCGGAGCAAAGAAAATCCCCACATTTGCCGAAATCCGGCGGGACGCGACGCTTGCAGGCTCCAAACCCCCTCCTTATATACACGCGGAAGCCGCGAGGCCCCGGCCAAACGGTTCATCATCTAGCGGGGCTCTGATGCCGTAATCGGGTCATGCTCCTCGCGTCATCGCCTTGAATTGGAAAGGGATCGAACATGGGTAAAGTCATAGGTATCGACCTTGGCACCACCAACTCCTGCGTCGCCATCATGGATGGCAGTCAGGCCCGAGTCATCGAGAACGCGGAAGGTGCCCGTACCACGCCGTCGATCGTCGCCTTCACCGACGACGAGCGGCTTGTCGGCCAGCCGGCCAAGCGCCAGGCGGTCACCAACCCCGAAGCCACCATCTTTGCGGTCAAGCGCCTGATCGGGCGCCGCACAACCGACGCCGAAGTGACGAAGGATCAGGGCATCGTTCCCTATGCCATCGTCGATGGCGGCAATGGCGACGCCTGGGTTGAGGCCAAGGGCACCAAGTATTCGCCCAGCCAGATTTCTGCGTTCATCCTTGGCAAGATGAAGGAAACCGCCGAGTCCTATCTTGGCGAGGAAGTCACGCAGGCGGTCATCACCGTTCCGGCGTATTTCAACGACGCCCAGCGTCAGGCCACCAAGGACGCCGGCAAGATCGCCGGTCTTGAGGTGCTGCGCATCATCAACGAGCCGACCGCCGCCGCGCTGGCCTATGGTCTCGACAAGAAAGAATCGAAGACCATCGCGGTTTATGACCTTGGCGGCGGTACTTTCGACGTGACGATTCTTGAAATCGACGACGGCCTGTTCGAAGTGAAATCGACCAACGGGGACACGTTCCTTGGCGGTGAAGATTTCGACATGCGCATCGTCAACTACCTCGCCGACGAGTTCAAGAAAGAGCACCAAGTCGACCTGACCAAGGACAAGATGGCCCTCCAGCGCCTGAAAGAGGCGGCGGAAAAGGCCAAGATCGAACTGTCCTCCTCCAGCCAGACCGAAATCAACCAGCCCTTCATTTCGATGGGCGCAGGCGGCCAGCCGCTGCACATGGTGATGAAGCTGACCCGCTCGAAGCTGGAACAGCTTGTCGGTGATCTGATCAAGAACTCTCTGAAGCCCTGCGCCGCCGCCCTCAAGGATGCCGGTCTTGGCAAGGAAGAGATCGACGAGGTGGTTCTGGTCGGTGGTATGACCCGGATGCCGAAGGTGGTCGACGAGGTGACCAAGTTCTTCGGCAAGGAGCCGCACAAGGGTGTGAACCCGGATGAAGTGGTCGCCATGGGCGCCGCGATTCAGGCTGGCGTGCTTCAGGGCGACGTCAAGGACGTGGTTCTGCTGGACGTGACCCCGCTGAGCCTTGGCATCGAAACGCTGGGTGGCGTGTTCACCCGCCTGATCGACCGCAACACCACGATCCCGACCAAGAAGAGCCAGATCTTCTCGACCGCCGAGGACAACCAAGGCGCCGTGACGATCCGTGTCTTCCAGGGCGAACGCGAGATGGCGTCCGACAACAAGATGCTGGGCCAGTTCAACCTTGAGAACATTCCGCCCGCTCCGCGCGGCATGCCGCAGATCGAGGTGACCTTCGACATCGACGCCAACGGCATCGTGTCGGTCGGCGCCAAGGACAAGGGCACCGGCAAAGAGCAGCAGATCACCATCCAGGCATCGGGCGGTCTGTCGGACGCTGACATCGACAAGATGGTCAAGGACGCCGAGGCCAACGCCGAGAAGGACAAGGAACGTCGCGAGCTGGTCGAAGCCCGGAACCAGGCCGAAAGCCTGATCCATTCGACTGAGAAATCGGTCGAAGAGCATGGCGACAAGGTCGACCCGACCACCGTCGAGGCGATCGAGCTGGCGATTGCGGCCCTCAAGGACGATCTCGAGAAAGAGGACGTCAAGGCCGACAAGCTCAAGTCCGGCATCCAGAACGTCACCGAGGTTGCGATGCGCCTTGGCGAGGCGATCTACAAGGCGCAGGCCGAAGAGGGTGAGCAGGAAGAGCCGCGAGCGGCGAAATCCGGTGGCGAGGATGACGACACCATCGTCGATGCCGATTTCGAAGATCTCGGCGACGACAAGCGGAGCTGAGCCAGCTCCCGGAACAGATCGGGGGCCGGTCCGGATACCGGGCCGGCCCTCTTCCGTTTCGGAGCAAAAGGAGGACATGAATGTCCAAGCGTGATTATTACGACCTGCTCGGCCTCGCCAAAGGGGCCTCTGCGGACGAAATCAAGAAGGGCTATCGCAAGAAGGCGAAGGAACTTCACCCGGACCGGAACGCCGACAATCCCGACGCGGAAGCCCAGTTCAAGGAAATCAACGAAGCCTATGATGTGCTGAAGGACGCCGACAAGAAGGCGGCCTATGATCGCTATGGCCATGCCGCGTTCGAAGGCGGTATGGGCGGCGGCGGCGGGCGTCCGGGTGGCGGCTTCCACGGACAGGGCGATTTCGCCTCGGCCTTTTCGGATGTGTTCGACGATCTGTTCGGCGACATGATGGGCGGGCGCGGCGGCGGCGGTGGGCGTCAACGCGCCTCGCGCGGGGCCGATCTGCGCTACAACCTGCGCGTGACGCTGGAAGACGCCTTCACGGGGCTGCAAAAGACGATCAACGTTCCGACCTCGGTTCAATGCGGCGAATGCCACGGATCCGGCGCGGAAGGCGGCGCCGAGCCGACCACCTGCCCGACCTGTTCGGGCATGGGCAAGGTGCGGGCAACGCAAGGTTTCTTCACCGTCGAGCGCACCTGTCCGACCTGTTCGGGCCTTGGCCAGATCGTCAAGAATCCCTGCAAGAAATGCGGCGGCGCCGGCACCCAGCGCCGGGAACGCGCGCTGTCGGTGAACATTCCCGCCGGGGTCGAGACCGGCACCCGCATCCGCCTTGCCGGTGAGGGTGAAGCGGGGCTGCGCGGTGGCCCTCCGGGCGATCTGTACATCTTCATCGAGGTGAAACAGCATGAGATCTTCGAACGGGAAGGCCTTGAGCTGCATTGTCGCGTGCCGGTCAGCATGGCGGCGGCGGCGCTTGGCGGCGACATCGAGGTGCCGACCATCGACGGCGGGCGCTCGCGCGTCAAGATCCCGGCGGGCAGCCAGTCGGGCCGTCAGATGCGCCTTCGCGGCAAGGGCATGCCCGCGCTGCGTGGCGGCGCGGCCGGGGATATGTTCATCGAGCTTGCGGTGGAAACGCCGGTCAACCTGACCTCGCGGCAAAAAGAGCTGCTGCGCGAGTTCGAAGACTTGTCCGAAGACAATAACCCGGAATCCCACAGCTTTTTCTCTTCGGTGAAAAGCTTCTGGGAATCGATGAAGGGCTGATCGCACGCACGCCTCCGACCGGCACGCCGATAAGCGGCTGCGTTGGGACAGAGTGACCCATTCACATGGAACACAATGCGAGGGCTCGGGGTTCATCCCCCGAGCCCTTTGCTTTTCGAGAGACCTTTCATGTTCGACTGGATCACCACCCTCATCGAGTCCATGGGCGCGCTTGGCGTCGCCCTGCTGATGTTCCTCGAGAACGTCTTTCCGCCGATTCCATCCGAGCTGATCATGCCGCTTGCGGGGTTCAACGCCGCGCGAGGCACCATGTCGCTGCCGCTGGTGATCGCTGCGGGCAGCGCGGGATCCTTGGCCGGGGCCTATCTGTGGTACTGGATCGGGCGGCGGATCGGCTACGAACGGCTGTGCCGCCTGTCCGAGGCGCATGGCCGCTGGCTGTCGGTCTCGCCGAAGGAATTCGATCAGGCGAACCACTGGTTTTCCCGCCATGGCGGCAGCGCGGTGTTGATCGGGCGGTTGATCCCCACGGTGCGAACCTTCATCTCGGTGCCGGCCGGGGTGCGGCGGATGCATCGCGGCTGGTTCATCGGGCTGAGCACCGTGGGCACCGTGGCCTGGACCACGGTTCTGACCCTTGCAGGCTATTGGCTGGAAGGCGGCTATGACGCGGTGTCGCAATGGCTTGATCCGATTTCGACGCTAGTCGTCGCCGGGCTGATCGGCACCTACCTGTGGCGCGTTGCAACCTACAATCGGCGCGTTGAAAAGCGCGAAGAGACGCAGGACGGTTAACCCTTCGCTAACCAAGGGCAGGCACTCTGGCAGCATGACCAGAGGACCGCATTTCTCCGATTCCCAAGCCGCCCTGTTCGACCATGACGAGGCGCAGGCGACATCCATCCCGCGGGGCGGCGCGCTGCCCTCGTATATCAAGGACCACCGCGCCCGATTGCGCGAGCGTTTCATGATCGGCGGCGCCGATGCATTGCCCGATTACGAATTGCTCGAACTGGTGCTGTTCCGCGCCATTCCGCGCCGCGATGTCAAGCCGCTGGCGCGACATCTTCTAGTAACCTTTGGCGATTTCAACGGGGTGGTCTCGGCCCCAACGGCGCGGTTGCGACAGGTCAATGGCGTGGGCGAGGCCGTGGCGACCGAGCTGAAGATCGTCGAGGCGGCGGCGCACCGGCTGGCGCGCTCGAAGGTGCTTCAGCGCCAGATCGTCAGCTCGTGGGACGCGCTGATCGATTATTGCCAGACCACCATGGCGCATGGCGATATCGAACAGTTCCGCATCCTGTTCCTTGACCGCAAGAATGTGCTGATCGCCGACGAACGGCAGGCCCGCGGCACCATTGACCACGTTCCGGTCTACCCGCGCGAGGTGGTGAAACGCGCGCTAGAGCTGAACGCCAGCGCCATCATTCTGGTGCACAATCACCCGTCGGGCGATCCGACCCCAAGTCAGGCCGATATCGAAATGACCGCGCAAATCCAGCTTGCCGCCGATGCACTGGGGATCACGCTGCACGACCATCTTGTCATCGGAAAATCGCGCGAGCTCAGCTTTCGCTCCGAAGGGCTGCTTTAACGCAACCAGACCTCGACCCGCCGGTTCACCTGCCGCCCCCAAACGGTGTCGTCGCAGGCCATCGGCATGGCCTCGCCAAACGCCTCGGTGGCAATGTCGATGCGCGACAGATCGGCGGCCTCGGCGGCGGCTTCGACCGCAAGGCGCACCGCCTGTGCCCGCTTCGACGCAATGTCCAGATTGCTGGACGCCGGCCCCTGCCCGTCTGAAAACCCCACGAACATCAGTCGTCGCCCATCGTATTCCCCAAGCTCGAGCGAACGCGCCAGTTGCTGCACATTCGAGCGCGACTGCGCATCTAGCCGCACCGAGCCCGGTTCGAACCGGAACGACGTGGTCAGACGCCGCATCGGAGACAACACCTCGACCATTCGCTTCAACCCCGCCAGCCCCTCTGGCCCATCGGCCACGCTCACCGCGTTGGCCAGCCGGTCGCCCTGTTGCGACAGCGGCAGCTCTTCGGGCGATTGATCGACAAATCCGGCGCGGCGAATGACGATCTGCGCCGGGGCGCTGCGGGTGAAGGTCAGGAATTCGCGCGCCAGCGCCGGCAGCCGCCGCGCCGGCATGTACAGGAACATCGGCGCGGTCAGCGGGTAATCTTCGGTCTTGATGGCGGCGCGCTGCCCGCGCAGGTGAAAACCGCAGCTGCCCGACAGGTACAGCGCCTTGCTGTTGCCCGGCTCCGAAGCACTGGCCAGCCCAAGGCCAAAAGGGTCATTCGTCACCGCCGCCGCCAGCGCCGCGTTGCTGTCATGCCGGACAATCTCGCCGCCAAGAGTCAGCTGCGAGGGCCGCAGCAAGCGGTCTTCGATGCTTTGGGTCAGCCCGCTGTCTTCGCCGCGCAGATGCAGCACCACGGGCGCGTCGGGCCCGCCAAGCGCCTGCCAGTTGGTCAGCTTGCCCGACAGCATCGCCGCCAGATCGGACAGCGACAGCGAATTCACCGGATTGCCCGGTGACACCACCGGGATCAGCGCATCCAGCGCCAGCACGCGGCTGCGGTTGTGATCGGTCAGATCGCCCAGCCCGCCCGCCTGCGCAGCCCGCCGTTCTTCTGGGCGGATCTCGCGCAGGGCCATCACCACATCGGCCTCGTCGGCAAGCAGTTCGGCAAACCCGGCGTCGGTGCTGCCGACGCGAAAGTCAAAGCGCCCGACAATCCTGTCTTTTTCGGGATCTCTCAGCACATAGGTGAACCGATCTGCGCCGCTCGTCTCGCGCGTGGCGGTCAACCCATCGCGTTGGGCAAAGGCTTCAAGCAGCGCGGGCATCAGCACGCTGCCGATCGAAGAAGAGCCGGACACCCGCATTTCCGCCACGAAATCGGTCAGCGACGGGCAGCCGACGCCGTCGCACAGCACGCCCGAGGCATCGACAGTCAGCTCTCCGAAACGTGTCATCATCCGGTAGAATTCGCCGTCGAACCCCAGCAGGTCGCCGGTGATCTCGATGCCGCCGTCGCGGGACCGCAGCATGATGTCCTGCGCCGAAGCGCCCCCTGCCAAAACGCAGAGTGCGGCGAGGACCGCCGCACGCAAACCTGTCATCGGATCGTCTCTTGCCCCTTGGGCGGCGCTTGGCGCGCCACCTGTTACCTGGCTGCGATCTTCAGGTCTTCGACGGCGTTTTTCAACAGCAGAAATCCGCTTGCATCGTCGCAGTCCGGCATGTCGAGCCTCAGCTCACGCCGCTTGAGCGGCAGCAGGTTATGGTGTTCCAGCGTCTGCGCCACGACTTCTCGACCGCAATTGGCTGGCGTCACCTCGGCCTCGATGCTCAGTTCGACCGTCCCCTCCTTGCGAACAGTGCCGACCGGAAAGCTGTAGATCTGTGCAACATGGGCCCCGGGCGCGGCGGAATTGCCGAGCAGGTTCAGAAACCCGCCCTCGCCCCTTGCCGTGCGGCTCATCTCTCCGTCCTTGGCCGCCGAGATGTGCCCTTCGCTGAAATACGTCGCGCCGAATTCGTGTGCGTGCAGCGAAAGGCCGCTGTCGCCGGTCCATTGCAGCACGACGCGGTCGTAGAACGGCAGGGCCGGCACATCGGTGCGCACGCTCGCCTCGGCCCCTCCGTCAAAGGTGGCCACGAACAGCGCGTCTTCCGACAGCGCGGGCACGTTGACCTGCAGCGTGCCATCCGGGGCGGTGATCTCGGTGAAGGTCAGGCCGTGGTGATCAAAGGTCACCCGCTCGGATCCGTAGCAGGGTGCCGTAAGGCTGAGCGCAACCACAGCCCCGGCGCGGGGCGCGGCGCTGAGCGACACGGCGCAATCAGCGATCTCGGCTTTTGCAGCAAGCGGTAGCGAAGAGATGACCTCCTCGCGGATCGCTGCAAGAGTCACCGCTTCGGGCAGGCGCTCAAGGTTGGCGGCCTGCGTCGACAAGTGCCGCCGCATGGCAGAAGAGGTGTCGACGATGCTGCGTGCATCAATATCCGCGGTTGAAATTTCGGGCGCGGCTTTGACGGTGCCATATTGCATCACGTGGCCGATACTCAATGCGGCGCCCACCGTTGCAGCGCCAAGAAGAACTGTTTTGAGATCTGCCATTCTGGCTCCTCACTCACTACCCACTTCAATACATTAATTAATAATGTGTCAAAACAAAGCGGCAGAGATCGGGCAGCAACAGGGAGTCACCGTGTCAAAGCTGCGGCAGGCTCGACCTGACACCGCGGCGTTTCGGTTCATCCGCCGGCTGGCAGGGCCTTGCACAGGCGCCTGTTTCTGCCACCGACACGGCAGGCTGACATCAGCGCCTTCATCAGATCCGCCCCGCCCAAGGCCGTCAATGATGCGGCGTTGTCGACACTGGCGCTTTCGTTGCTCCAGAACGATCCATACTGGGCGATGCTCACGCCGCTGATCTCCCCGATCAGCAGTGTCAGGTTGGGAATCGGCCAAGGCCCTCAGCAGATCGCCACTGGTTTGCGCCACGCCTTCGGCATCCACTGTATCGTTGCCAAGCCGTTCTCGATGTGGACGGCGTCATCGCTGAACCTGCCCCAGAGCTAATCGCCTCCCGCCCCGCCATAGAGCGCATCGTGGTCATAAGAGCCGCGCATCCAGTCGTTGCCCTGCGCGCCGAGCAGGTTGTCATCGCCCGCGCCTTCGCCCAGCACATCGCCCGGGATGCGACGCAGAGGCCCCGCCAGCCGACTCGGCCTGCCAGCGCCGCAAGCCAGATCCGCGCTACGGCAGCACCGCCCCGCAGGCGGCAACGTCCGGGGGCAGAACGCGGGGTGCGGCACCGCCCCCCGGAGCGCGCCTTTCCAGTCTGCCCATTCCGCAACAATTTCCCGGCCCGGTGCCCGAACAAAGAGCAGCACATGCGTTGTTGTCTAGCGGCCCGGACACCCGGACTTTCTGCGGCGATTGCAGAAGCAAAGATCTATCGCAGACCCAAAAATCACCGGCGCGACCTGAAGGGGATGCCCATGCTCAACGTTCGACAAATCGAGGCTTTCAAGGCGGTTATCGAAACCGGCACCGTCAGCCGCGCCGCGTCGCGCCTGTGCGTTTCGCAACCTGCCATCAGCAAGCTGCTTCAGCATCTGGAACAGGATACCGGGCTATCGCTGTTCGAGCGCAGCCCGGGCCGCATCCGCCCCACCGGCGACGCGCACTTGCTGTTCGAAGAGCTCACCCGCCTGTACCGCGGGCTTGACCGGCTGGAAACCGCGGCCTCTGACATCCGCAACATGAAAGGCATGCTGCTGTCGGTCGGGGTCATGCCAGCGCTGTCGACCGGGTTCATTCAGGATCTGATCGTCGAATACCAAGCCAGCAACCGCGCCGCACGGGTGGCGTTGCACGCCCGCAGCACGCTCAAGATCGCGGATATGCTGATTTCGGGCGGGCTTGATATCGGGGTGTCCTCACACCCGCTCGACAACCCCGAGATCGAGCATATCGCGCTGGATCGCCGCCCCTATGTCTGCGTCATGCCGCATGGGCATCGCCTTGCTAAGCTAGCGGCGCTGACGCCCCGGGATCTGCAAGGCGAGCGATTCATCAACTTCACCCCGACCTCGGATCTGCGGGCCCAGATGGACGATATCTTTGCCCATGCCGGTGTGCAGCGCGATATCGTCACCGAAGCGTCGATGGCCCCCAGCATCTGTGCCATGGTGGTGCGGGGCACCGGGGTTGCGCTGCTCAATCCATTGTATCTTGGCGCGTTTACCGAATTGCTGACCTGCCGACCGTTTTCGCCCACCGTCAGTTCCGAAGTGCGGCTGCTGTTGCCGCGCCACCGGCCGCGCAGCTCGCAGGTTCGCCGCTTCATCGAACAGGCTCGCGCCCATGCCGAAAGCCTCGGGCCTGCGCTGGGGCTGCCAACCCATGACAGCACGGCCATGCCCGCCCATTCCTGACCCCTCGCACCGCAGCACATCACCAAGGCCCCCATTTGGCGGGGGCCTTTTTTGCGTTGCCGCGCCCGCCCCATAACCTGAGGCAGGTGGACACGCAGAATTTGGAATTTGACCCTGTCGGCCGGCGCGGCGCAACCTGATCGCAACATAACCCCTGAAAACATTGATCCTAAGGCGCGCTGAACCCGCCCTGCGAACACAGGAGAGCCTTGGCTTGCTGCTCACCCAATTCATCATCCGCCGCCTGATCTTTTCCGCGATTTTGTTGTTTGGCGTCAGCGTCATCGTGTTTGCGCTAGTCAATGCGGTGGGCAACCCGATCGAAATCCTGCTGGCCGAACGTCCCGGCATCAGCCAGCAGGCCATCGACCAGATGACCGCCTATTACGGCCTCGATCAGCCGGCGACGACCCGCTACCTGATCTGGGCGGGCAACCTGCTTCGGGGTGATGGTCAGCTTCCTTGGCTTTGGCGACCCCGAAGCGATCAGCTGGGGCCAGCTTCTGTACTTCAACTACGAGCAGCTCAAGGTGTCGCCCTGGGCCTCGATCATCCCGAGCACCGCGATCTTTGTCACCGTGCTGGGTTTCAACCTTCTTGCAGATGGGCTGTCCGATGCTTTCAACCCCCGTGTCAAATGATCCCGAGGCCCTGCTGGATGTGCGCGGCCTGTCGGTCGCTTTCGGCCACGTGCCGGTGGTGATGGGCGTCGATCCGACCGTCGGAGCGCAGGAAACCCTGTGCCTTGTCGGCGAATCCGGCTCGGGCAAATCGGTGACATCGCTGTCGCTGATGGGGCTTGCCCCCTCGGGCGCACAGATCACCGGCGGGCGGGTGATGTTCGAAGGTGCCGAGCTGACCGCGATGTCCACCGCCCAGCTTGGCAAGTTGCGCGGGCGGCGCATGGCGATGGTGTTCCAGAACCCGGCGCATTCGCTCAACCCGATCCTGACCATCGGCAAGCAACTGGGCGAGATCTATGCATGGCACAGCGGCGCGGGCCGGGGCGAAACCCGCGACCGGGTCGGCCACCTGCTGCGACAGGTCGGCATCACCGACGCCAGCAGCCGGCTGCGGCAGTTCCCGCACGAGCTGTCGGGCGGCATGAAACAACGGGTCTGCATCGCACGCGCGCTGCTCTGCGATCCGGCGCTGATCCTTGCTGATGAGCCGACCACCAACCTCGATGTGACGATTCAGGCGCAGATCCTCGATCTGCTGGACGAGATCAAAGAGACCTTCCGCACCTCGATCCTGCTGGTGACCCATGACATGGGCGTGGTGGCGCGCATGGCCGACCGGATTTCGGTGATGTATGCCGGGCGCATCTGCGAAAGCGGCACGGTGCGGGCGGTGTTTCGCGACCCCCAGCACCCCTATACCCGCGCCCTGCTAGACAGCACGCCGCGCATCGACACCCGCTATGCGCCCGGTTCGCGCGACCTGCCCGCCATCGGTGGCCGCCCGCCCAACCCCGCCCAGCGCCCCGGCGGCTGCCAGTTTCATCCCCGCTGCGCCGAGGCCATGCCCGATTGCGCCGCGAGGCTGCCAAGGATGAGTGCCAGCGGGCCGGGCCATGCGGTCAGCTGCCTGCGGCGCGGCTCACAGATCGAAGAGGATGCCGCATGACCACCCCTGATCTGCTTGAAGTGAGTGGTCTGCAAAAGCACTATCCGGTCAGCAGGCGCGGACTGTTCCGGCGGCGGCAAATCGGGGTGATCCGCGCCGTCGATGACGTTTCCTTCAGCGTGGCGCGCGGCCAGACACTGGGCCTTGTGGGGGAATCCGGCTGCGGAAAATCCACCACCGCGCGCTCGATCCTTGCCTTGATCAGCGCCAGCGGCGGGCAGGTCCGATTGGGCGGGAAGGATCTTCTCGGGCCGCTCGGCGGGGCGGACCGCAAGGCCGAACTGGCGATGCGGCGGCGCGCGCAATATGTGTTTCAGGATCCGTATCTGTCGCTCAACCCGCGCTGGACCATCGCGCAGACCCTGACCGAACCGCTGCGGGTTCATCAGCTGCTGCCGCAACCCGCGACGAAGCCTCGCGGATGGACGCGATCAAGCGCTTTGAAAAACGCTGGTACGATATCCAGCCGATGACCATCCTGTTCTATCCCGAAGACGTCATCGCCACGAACCCCAAGCTGTCGGGCTTTTCCGGCACCACCTTCAACCCGGTGTTCTTCCCCGATCCGGAAAATTGGATCATCGAAGACGGCGGCGACGATGCCAGCGCCGCCTTTGCGTCGTGGCAGCCTCCGCAGAACCTGACGCCGATGTATACCGGCGGCTATTCCGACGCCAACGTCTTTGGCCCGCTCTACAACCGCCTGTATGAATACAAGGATTGGGAGTCCAAGCAGATCATGCCGGCGCTCGCCACCGGCCACACCGTGTCGGACGATGGCACCAAATGGGTGATCTCCCTGCGCGAGGGCGTGACGTGGCACAGCAGCGAGCCTTTCACCGCCGAAGACGTGGTGTTCACATGGTCGATGATCATGGACCCGGCCTATGCCTCGCCCTTCAACGCCGCCTTCACCGAGATTTTCGGCTCGCCCGATGCCTTCAAGGCCACCGGCCCGCTTGAGGTCACCGTGGAGCTGCCGAAATTCACCATCCAGTTCGAACATTGGGTGATGAATGCGATGCAGGTGATGCCCAAACACGTGCTGCAAGGCATCGCGCCGGGCGAGCTGCGTGCCCATCCGTTCAACACGTGGAACGGCGCGTACGAGGTCGCCCTGTCGGATGGATCGACCTACACCGCCAAGGGCGGCGTCGGCACTGGCCCGTGGGTCTGCGAAGGTCAGGACCAGATGCGCAAGGCTTTCGTCTATACCAAGAACCCCAATTACTGGAAGGACACGCCGGGCAACGTTCAGACCTATTACCTTGTGAACATTCAAGGCTCGGATGCGGTTCTCTCGGCGCTCAAATCCGGCGAGATCGACGCCCATGACCCGATGTATGACATCGGATCGCTGGTCGGCACCATCGATCCGTCCTGGGGCAAGGTGAACACCTACGACAGCTACAAGTGGCAGCATGTCTGCTACAATCTCAAGCATCCGGTCTTCGGCACCGGTGTCGATACGCCGCTGGGGCGCAAGGACCCAAGCCGCGCCGCCGAAGCCGCCGCCTATGTCCGGCAGGCTTTCAGCCACGCCATGCCGCGCGAACAGATCGTGTCGGAAATCGCCAGCGGCTTTGGCGCGCCGGGCACCGTGCCGATGCCTTTCACCGCGCCGGAATACGATGCCGAGACGCTGAAGCCCATCGAGTACAGCCTTGAAATCGCGCGCGACTTCATGACCAAGGCCGGCTACGTCTACTGATGCTATGCCCTTGGGCGCAGCGCCGCGCCCAAGGGCCATTTGCCCGCCCTCCAGCTCGGAAAACGGACTACGACGATGACAAAACGAATGATGAGGCTCGGCCTGTCGATGCGCGGGCTTGGATATCACCCTGCCGCTTGGCGCCACCCGGATGTGCCTGCAAACGGCGCCAGCCAGATCGAACATTACCATACGGTCGCCCGCCATGCCGAGCGCGGCAAAATCGACATGATCTTCTTTGCCGATGGTGCGGGGGTGCGGGCCAAGGACACGCCGCGCGGCTCTCTTGCGCGCCTTGGCCAGTATATCACCGACATCGAACCCACCGTGCTGCTGGCGTCGATCTCGGCGATCACCACGCATCTTGGTCTCGTGACCACCGCCTCGACCGCCTATAACGAACCTTACAACCTCGCCCGGCGCTTTGCCGGGCTGGACCTGATGAGCCATGGCCGCGCCGGGTGGAACATCGTCGCCTCGTGGTCCAACGAAGAGGCAAAGAACTTCGGCCTCGAACAGGTGCGCGATTACAACGAGCGGTATGAGCGCGCCGCAGAATGCGCCGATGTGGTCACCGGGCTATGGGACAGCTGGGAAGACGATGCCTTCACGCTCGACAAGGACTCGGGCGTGTTCTTCGACGACACGCGGATGCACCGGCTGAACCATGAGGGCAAGCATTTCAAGGTGCGCGGCCCGCTGAACGCGCGCCCGTCGCAGCAGGGCCGTCCGATCGTGGTACAGGCGGGCAATTCACCCGCCGGGCGCGACATCGGCGCCAAACATGCCGAGGTGATCTATACCGCCTCGCGCACCGTGGAGGAGGCGCTGGAATATTACGCCGACATGCGCGAGCGGCTGGAGGCATTCGGCAGGCCCACCGATGCGCTGCGGGTGATGCCGGGCTTTCGCACCTACATCGGGCGCTCGCGCGACGAGGCGCAGGAAAAATTCGAGATGCTGCAAGGCCTGATCGACCCGGTGGTGGGGCTGTCGTTCCTTGCCGACACCTTTGGTGATCTGTCCGGCCTGCCGCTGGATGAACCGATCCCCAAAGATTACACCCTCTCGGGCGAGCGTGAAGGGCTGAGCGGCGGCGCCGACCGGCTGATCGCGCGCGCCCGTCAGGATGGCAAGACGATCCGCGAACTCTATCTGGAACAGGCGGGTCAGGCGTCGAGCAATTATGTCGGCACTGCTGCCGATATTACCGACATCATGGAAGACTGGTTCCACAAGCACGCCTGCGACGGGTTCAACCTGACGGTGCCGCACCTGCCCGGCGGCGCGGCGGATGTGGCCGATCTTCTGGTGCCCGAATTGCAGCGGCGCGGATTGTTTCGCACCGAATACGAAGGGCGTACCCTGCGCGAAAACCTCGGCCTGCCGGCGCATCGCAACCGCTACAGCGCAATGCGGGCGCGCGAAACCTCGCCCGCCTGACCTTTTGACCTGAACGCCCCCGCGCCCCGGCGCGGAGGGTTGCCCTGCACCCGCGATGAAAAAGGGCGGGCCCGAAGACCCGCCCAGTCGAACCGGAAGGAGGGAGCACCCCCCGGCGGGGACTCTCTAATGGCTCATCGCGATGGGCTCATCCGACACCGATCCGGCACCATCCTTGCCGGACAGCGGGTTGGGCCGCGATTCCAGCCCCAGCCGCGCCCGCAGCGTGTCGCCAGAATACTCGCTCTGGGCCAGCCCGCGGCGGCGCAGCTCGGGCACCAGCAGATCCAGATACTCCTCTGCCCCGCCCGGCATGTAGGGCGCCATCAGGTTCCAGCCGTCGCAGGCCCCGGTTTCGAACCAGTCCTGCATGACATCGGCGATCTGTTCGACCGTTCCGCAGCAGACATTGTGCCCCGACGAGATCGAGATTTCCTCGTAGACCTGCCGGATGGTCATCGGGGTCTTTGCAAGCCGCCGCTCCCATTGCTCGATGGCGCTTTTGACCCCGTTCGAATCCGGCAGCGGCAGCGGCATCAGCGCGTCAGGGTCATAGCCGCTGAGATCGCCGAACATCTTGGAAATCAGCTGAAGCCCGACCGCCGGGTGCACCAGCGCCTTCAACTCGTCGAGCTTGGCCTGCGCCTCGGCTTCGGTGGCGCCGATGATCGGCATCATGCCCGGCATGATCATCACCGCGTCCGGGTCGCGCCCGGCGGCAGCAACCCGCGCCTTCATGTCGGCATAGAACTCCTGCGCGATGGCTTTGTCCTTCTGCCCGGTGTAGATGATATCCGCGATCCGCGCGCCCAGATCGCGCCCCGGTCCCGAGCCCCCGGCCTGCGCGATGACCGGATGGCCCTGCGGCGAGCGTTCGAGGTTGAGCGGCCCGCGCACCTGATAATGCGGACCCTTGTGGTTGAGCAGATGCATGCCCTCGGGGCGGAAATAGCGCCCTTCCTCCTTGTCGCGCACAAAGGCATCGTCATCCCAGCTGTTCCAGAGCCCGGTCACCACGTCAAAGAATTCATTGGCCCGCTCGTAGCGTTCGGAATGCTCCATCAGCGCGTCACGGCTGAAATTCAGCGCCTCTTCTTCAGACCAGCCCGTCACCACGTTCCACCCGGCGCGCCCGCCGCTGATATGATCCAGCGAGGCGAATTTGCGCGCCAGGGCGTAGGGTTCATTGTAGGTGGTCGAGGCCGTGCAGATCAGGCCGATGTGTTCGGTCACCGCCGACATCGCCGCGAGCAGGGTCAGCGGCTCGAACCGGTCGATATGGCCGTGGCGGCTCAGCTCTTCGGCATCCTTGTGCGGAATGCGCACCGCAGCGCCATCCGCCAGAAACATGAAATCCAGCTTTTGCGCTTCGGCCTTCTGGATGATCCGGGCATAGCCCTTGAAATCATTGGCGATCCCGGCGTTTGCGTCCGGGTGACGCCAGCCGGAATTATGCGCGCCGTTCTGCACCATATTGATGCCGATCTTCATGCGGCGAGGGGACTTGGGCATCGTCTTCTCCTTTTTCCGGCGGCGCCGGAGGTCAGTGATCGCTTGCGGCCGGCGCAAGCGGATAATGGCAATGGCAGCCGCTTGCGGGCGCACCGCCGGCGTTGGGCAGGGCCACTTCGGCGCAGCGCCGGGGGATCTCGGACGTACCGCGCGCCATGCGGGACTCGGGTGGCAGCGTGGCGGCCACCCGAACGGCATGCGGGCAGCGGGTGTGAAAGGCGCATCCCGACGGCAGAGCAAGCGGGCTTGGGATGGAGCCTTGAAGCAGGGTCACATCGCGGGTCCGCTCGACCTCGGGGTCATCGCTGGCGACCACCGACAGCAGGCTTTCGCTATAGGGATGGCGCGGCGCGTTGCAGACCTGCCGGGCGCTGCCCTGTTCGACAAACCGCCCCAGATACATCACGCCGGTGCTGCCGGCGAAATGGCTGACCAGCGCCAGATCATGGGTGATCATCACATAGGTCAGGCCCAGCCGATCCTGAAGATCGACCAGAAGGTTGATGATCTGCGCCTGAATAGACACATCGAGCGCGCTGACCGGCTCGTCCAGCACAAGGATCTCCGGCTCCAGAATAACCGCGCGGGCGATGGCGACGCGCTGGCGCTGCCCGCCCGACAGCTCGTTGGCAAAGCGGTCCAGATGGGCGGTGCTCAGCCCGACCTGACGGATCACCCGGTCGATGCGCTCGGCCTGATCGGCCTTGTCGCGGGCGATGTCATGCACGAGCAGCGCCTCGCGCAGCACCTCGCGCACCCGCATCCGAGGGTCGATCGAGGCGCGCGGATCCTGCAACACCAGCTGCACCCGGCGGCGCAGCTTGCGCCGCTCGCGCGCGCCAAGACCCGACAGCTTGTGCCCGGTGATGATCACCTCGCCTGAGGTCATGCCGACAAGCCCGACGATGGCACGGGCCAGCGTGCTTTTGCCAGACCCGCTTTCCCCGACGATGGCATAGCAGCCGCCGCGCGGCACCGAAAAGCTGACGTTCTGCACCGCGCGCACATAGCGCCGCGCGCTGCTGCGAAACAGCGATTTGCCGACCGGAAAGGACACGCAAAGATCGCGCACCTGCAATATGTCGCCGGGTGCCTGAACATCATTTTCACCCCTGCCTTCTGGCGAGATCGCCGGGCGCATATGGCGCATGTCACGGGGCATCGGCACTCTCCGTTTCATCAGGGAAATGGCAGGCGGCGGCGCTGCTGCCGCGCGCGGCCAGCTCTGGCTGCTGTGTGGCGCAGATCGCCCGGCCTGCGGCCCGCCCGCAGCGCGGCGCAAAGGCACAGCCTGCGGGCAACTGGCCAAGCATCGGCGGCTCGCCGGTAATCGCGGGCAGACGCCGGGTCGATCCGTCATGGCGCAGCTTGGGCGTCGATGCGGCAAGCGCGCGGGTGTAGGGATGGCGCGGGTTGCAGAACACCTCGTCCACCGGCCCGGTTTCGACGATGCGCCCGGCATAGATCACCGCCACGTCATCGGCATAGCGCGCCACCAGCCCCAGATCATGGGTCACCAGCATCATCGCCATGTCGCGGTCCTTCTGCATCTTGCGCAACAGCGCAAGGATCTGCTGCTGGATGGTCACATCCAGCGCCGAGGTCGGCTCGTCCGCCAGCAGGATCTGCGGCTCTTGCGCCAGCGCGATGGCGATCACGATGCGCTGCTTCATGCCCCCGGAAAACTGGTGAGGATAGGCCGAAAGGCGGCTTTCGGGATCGGCAATCTGCACCGCGTCGAGCAGGGCGACGGAGCGGGCGCGCAGCGCGCTTGCGCTCAGGGGTTGGCCCGCACTGATCGCTTCGGCCAGTTGCGCCCCGATGGTCATCACCGGGTTGAGCGCGCTGGCGGCATCCTGAAACACCATGCCGATATGCTTGCGGCGCAGGGTCTGGATCTGCGGGCCGGTCAACCCGGACGCGTCTTCGCCCGCGATCCGCAGCGATCCGCCCGACACGATGGCCTGCCCACGCGGCAGCAGCGTGCCGACGGCTCGCAGCAGCGTCGACTTGCCCGACCCGCTTTCCCCGACGACCGCCAGCGTGCGGCCACGGCGCAAAACGAAATCGACGCCGCGCACCGCAGGCAGCTGGCCCTTGTCGGTCAGATAGGAAATCTCGAGATCGCGGCCCAGCGCGGCGGCATCGCTGACGGTACTGGCACGCGCCCGCGCCTGCGCCGTGGTTTCGCGCGGGGCGGTTTTCCTCAGTCGCGCCAGTAGCCCCTGCCCCTTGCGCCGTTTTGCGGCGGTCGGATCATAGATGTGGCGCAGCTCTTCGCCCAGCAGGTTGAAGCCCAGCGCCGACAGCGCCAGAAACAGCCCCGGAAAGCTCGCCATATATGGATGGGTGCGAATGTAGGACCGGCTCTCGCCCAGCATCGTGCCCCATTCCGGTTCCGGCGGCTGCGTGCCCAGCCCCAGAAAGCTAAGGCCAGATGCCGTCAGCAGGGTCGAGGCGAACAGCAGGCTGCACAGTGTCACGAGAATGCCGCCCATGTTCGGCAGTACATGCCGCGCCATCACCCTCAGCGGCGAACAGCCAAGCGATACGCTGCCTTCGACGAAGGGCTCGCTCAGGGTGCTCATGGCAACCGCGCGGGTGGTGCGGATAAACACCGGGATCGACACGATGCCCACCGCGAGGATCACGTTGAAGGTGCTCGGCCCCATGATCGCGACGATCGCCAGCGCAAAGACGATATCCGGGAATGACAGCAGGATATCGACGCCGCGCATCAGCAACTGATCGAAGGTGCCGCGCAGGTAGGCCGCGGCCAGCCCCAGCGGCACCCCGATGACAAAGGCCACGGCCACCCCGCCAACCCCGATCCCCAAGGACGAGCGCGCCCCCACAAGAATGCGGCTGAACACGTCGCGACCCAGCTGATCGGTTCCGAACCAGTGCGCGGCAGAGGGCGGCTGAAGCGTCGCCATGAAATCCTGCGCATAAGGGTCAAGCGGCGCCAGCCACGGCCCCAGCAGCGCAAGGATCATCATCAGCGACACGATCGCCAGACCGATCAGCCCCTTGGGCGCGCTGGCGATGCGGCGCAGCGTTGCAAGGCGCGGGTGCTGGATCAGACGCGGCCCGGGGCGGGCGGCGATGTCACTGGTGGCAGAGGTCATGGTCATGAAGTCATCCTGTCAGGCAGCCGCGTAATCGCGGGTGCGCGGGTCCAGCCACTGGCCCAGCAGATCAGTCGCAAGGTTGATCACCACGAAGAACACCGCAAACATCAACACGCTGTACTGGATCACCGGGTAATCTCCGCTGCCGACGGCGCTGACCAACAGGCGCCCCAGCCCCGGCACGCCGAACACGGTCTCGGTGACCACCGAACCGCCAAGCATGCCACCGAACTGCACCCCCGCCACGCTGATGGCGGCGACCAGCGAATTGCGCAGCGCATGGCGCAGGATCACCACCCGTTCCGGCAACCCTTTGGAGCGAGCGGTATCAAGGTAATCCTTGCCCATCACCTCAAGCAGATTGGCGGTGACAAGCCGGCTGAACAGCGCCGCCGGGCGGGTCGCGACCACCAGCACCGGCAGCACGTAATGGGCGGGCGTCGCCGCCCCGGCGGCGGGAAGCCAGCCAAGATTGACCGCAAACAGCCAGATGCACAGCAGGCCCAGCCAATAGATCGGCATGGAAATTCCCGCCAGCGTCAGCACCGTGACGATGGCATCAAACCACCCGCCCTGCCGCAGCGCGCAGATCACCCCGGTGACCACGCCAAAGCCCAGCCCGATGAGCAGACCGCCGATGGCGATGATCAGCGTTTTGGGCATCCGTTCGGAGATTTCCAGCACCACCGGGCGCGAGGTGCGAAAGGATGTGGCAATCTCGGGATCAACCACGCCGCGCAGGAACAGCAGATACCGTTCATACGGTGGCCGATCGAGCCCGAGATGATGTCGGATATCGGCGATTTCGGCATCGGTGGCCATGTTCCCCGCAAGCTGCGCCGCCGGATCGCCCGGGATCAGATCGACAAACCAGAAGGCCAGCAGACTGACCACGAACAAGGTCGGGATGGCGGCAAGAAGACGCTTGAGGATGAACATGGCCCGCCTCCTCAGCCGCCGGCCGAGACGTGAACGTCGTCGAACAGCATGGTTTCATCCGGGCGAATGGTGAAACCGGTCACGTTATCCGCGATGCCGATGGCCTGCTTCTGGTACCACAGGAAGACAAACGGCATCTCATCCCAGATGATCTTCTGGATCTCGGCGTAATCGGCCTTTTGCGCGTCGATATCGGTGCTGGCGCGGCCCTCGGCCAGCAGGCGGTCGACCCGCTCGTCGCTGAAGCCAGAGGTGTTGGCGCTGACCCCGGTGTGGAACAACCGGTACAGGGTGAAGTCGATGCCCGCCGTGGCGCGTCCGATCATCGACATATCGTATGTGCGCTCGTCCAGCGGCACCCGGTGCGCGGCAGACCAGCTGGGCAGATCCAGAATATTGGCCTTGGCATCAATGCCGATAGCCTGCCACTCCCCGGTCAGCGCCTGACACACCTGCGCATCCTTGATGTAACGCCCATTGGGGCAGTTGACCCGCAGTTCCAGCTTGTTGCCCGGACCATAGCCGGCCTCGGCCAGCAGCGCCTTGGCGCGCTCTGGATCATAGGGTTTTTCGTCGAAGGTCACACGCAGCGCGTCTTCGGTACCGGGGCCGACCTGCCCTTGCGACGGCGTACCAAGCCCCCCGAGAATGCCCTGCACCATGCCGGCGCGGTCGAGCGAGATATTCAGCGCCTCGCGCACCCGCTTGTCGGTCAGCGGGCCACGCAGCACCATCTCCATCGAGATCGAGAACATGCTGTCGGGCAGGATCACCGTAGCCCCGTCAAGCGCGTTGATGGTGGGGATGGATTCCGCCGGAACCCGATCGACGATGTCGACATCGCCGGTTTCCAGCAGCGCCATCCGCGATCCGTCTTCGGGCACCGCCATGAAGGTGATCTTTTCCAGCGTCGCCGGGCGCGATCCGGTGTAACCGGGGTTCGGCACAAGGCTGAACCGCTCGCCACCGATGAATTCATCGACCATGTAGGGGCCGCTGCCCACCGGCTTGCGGCCGTATTCCGCGCCCATCTCGGCGTTGGCCTGTGTGTCGATGATTCCGGCGGCACTGTTGGCCAGCAGCATCAGAACGTGGCCATTCTTTTCGGCCATGTTGAACACGACGGTGTCTTCGCCCTGCGCAACCGCCTCGCCCAGCGAGCCGTAGAGCCCGGCGTAGATCGACCCGCTGTCAGGGTCGAGAAGCTGGTTGAACGATGCCGCAACGGCGGCTGCATCGACCGGCCTGCCGTTGCTGAACTTATGGCCGGTTTCAAAGATCACCGAAAAGGTCATGCCGTCTTCGGACCAGCTCCAGTCGGTGGCGAGCGACGGCACGACCTGATTTTCACCGTCGATCCGGAACAGCTGCTGAAACACCAGCCCGTCAACGGCGTTGCCCACGGGCAGCGAATTCACATGCGGGTGAAAGGTGGTCGCATCCGCCCCCACGGCGATGCGCAGCTCGCCCTCGGGCGCGGCGATGGCGGCAAGCGGAAGCGCGGTGGCAAGCAAGACTGAGGCGGCAAACGAGCGGACGGACAGGGCCGGCCGACGCGTAGGGAGGATCTGGTTCATGTCATGTCCCGTTGGCAACAAGTTTCTGGGCCCGCAAAGCGCAAGGCTGCGGGAGATCTGGAGGAAAATCTGCAAATCGCTGATCCGGGGTATCCTGCTCTGCGGCGGCTTTCCCGTGTAAGTGAGCCCAGCTTGCGCAACAGCCAACTTTGCTGTCAAATCATGTATGCTAGGGTTTTATTACCTCAGGTTATGGAAGCAGATGAATTACAGGCAATGCGAGATCTTTGTCACCACGCTTGAGGCCGGATCGGTCACAGCCGCCGCACAGCGTCTGTCTCTGTCGCAACCCGCCGTCAGCAAGTCTTTGAAAATGCTTGAAGCAGAGCTGGGCGTCCGGCTTTTCAAACGTGGCGCCAAGGGGCTGAACCCAACCGATGAGGGCCGGTCTTTCTATCTGGAAGCGGCGCGGATGACCGAAAGCTTCGGCCATCTGGAAAGCTTTGCGCAAGGGCTGGCACGGCTTGAACATGCGCGCCTTGAAATCAGCTGCATTCCGGCGCTGTCAACCGGGTGGCTGCCCGGCGCAATCCGCGATTTTCTGTATGAATACAGCGACCTGTCACTGTCGTTCCGGTCGGTCAGCTCGCCCGAAACGGTGCAGCGCGTGGCGCGCGGAGAGCTCGACATCGGTATCTCGCAAGCCCGAAGCGAAGACCTGTCGGTCGACAAGACCGTGCTGTTCGATCTGCACGCCGTCTGCGTGCTGCCAACGCGCCACCGCCTTTGCCGCGAGAAACAGATCCGGCTGGACCAGCTCAGCAGCGAAAGGCTGCTGTCTCTCAGCGCTGGCGATGAAATACGCCGTAAATTCGAGGCTTCGATGCTGATGGCAGGACTGCCGCTGCGCAGCCAGATCGAGGTGGCAATCGGCGCGATGCTGTGCCGGATGGTCGCTGACGGCCACGGCATCGGCGTCGTCGACGAGGAATCCGCCAAACTGTTCGACCGCGCGGATGTGGTGGTGCGCCCGCTCGCAGAGCCGCTGTCGGTTCCGATCTATCTGCTGCAGAATCCGATCAAGCCGCAAACCCTGATCGCGCGCAAATTCGTCGAACATTTGCTGGATGTGACCGCAGCGCGCCGCAACGACTGAACCTTGGGCTCGCATCGCCGCAGTTTGCAGGCGGGGGCGCTTCTGAACTTCTGGTTATGAGTCGTCCTGCAGCATGTGATGCAAGCCACATGAAAATGCCGCTTCGATATGCATCTTTTGCACCGCCCGCCGGTTGCATCAGGCCAGATCCCCACCGCTTTCGCCCAAGCCGCCCGCATGAGCGATCATCGGGCGAGTCTCGAACCTGCGTTTGGGCCGTTTCTACAGCCCGCGCGTGCTGGCCAGCCAGTCGACCATCTCGGTCAATTGCGCGGTCATGGCCATGTCGAAGGCTTCGACGATGCGCGCCGCCGAGGTATCCGCCACCGGCACGGCGCTGCTGAAGCTGCGCGAGGCGAGGATCGCGCCATCGCTGTCGCGCAGCAGGGTCAGGGTCGACTGGATGACCACCTTGACCTCGTCACCGGAAACTTCGGCCTGAAACGCCTGCAGATCGCTCATCAGCACATAATCGGGCGTTGGCCCCACCCCGGCGCTGGTGACCAGTGAGAACCGCCCCGAATTCGCCAGCGAACGCACCAGAAGCAGCTGGACATGCGCCGCCGCGTCATCGACCCAGCGGGCATCCGGCAGGGTCTGAATCTCGCGCGGGGTGGGCTTGATCACGATGCGATCGCTGCTCAGCGCCCCTGTGGTCGTGGGCATCGCCACCTCGATCGATGCGCGCCCGCGCCGCACTGTGCCCGACACCGCGGGCAGCGGGCTCAGCTCGTAGGTGTTCAGCGGCTTTGAGGCGGAGTCGATGCTGGAAAGCGCCGAACATCCGGCCAAGGTGGCCAGCCCAAGCGTCAGCACCGCCCGTCGCATTGCACTACGAATTCTCATGTCTGCCTATCTCCTGAATTCCGGGAGGCTGTTGCCAAAGAAGAACCGGGCCGGGTCACGTTCCAGTTTCTTGGCCACCTGTTCCAGTCGCGTCACCAGTTGCTGTGCCTCAAGGGCGAATCTCGTGAACTCCGGCAGCCCGTCACGGGCAAACGCCTGCACGGGCGGCGCGCTGGTTGCCACCGTCGCTTCGATGTTCTCGACCAGGCTCAGCGTGCGCGCGGCCGCTGCGCGCAGGTCGGTGGTGATGGCGGGAATATCGGCGGCCAGCGAGGACATCGTTGTCTCGACCTGCCCGGCGGCGGTCCGGATATCGGCCACCGCAGGCCCCAGATCGGTGGACAACACCGTGTCGGCCTTTGCGAACGCGCCCTTTGCAGTGTCCAGTGTCGTCTCGGTCGTTGTCAGGGCCCGGTCGAGGTTGGCCAGCGTGCGGTCGGCGTTCTGCAAGGTCTGTGTCGCCGCCTTCAGGGTTTCCTCGCCGCTGGCCGCCAGCGGGTCGAGGCTGTTGGTAAAGGCGCTCACATCGGCAGACACCGTGTCGATCACACTGCTGGCAGAGCTGACAGCGCTGCGGATGTCGGCAACGATGGGGGGAATGTCGTCCTTCAGCATCCTGTCCACACTGGCGACGGCCTCGTTCACCGTGGTCAGGGTGGCGCGGGCATCGGTAACCAGTGCCGTCCCCTCGCCGCTTACCAGAAGCTGAAACGCACCAGAGGCGGTTTCGATGGCCCCGAAGGAGGCCTGCGCCTCTGCAAGCGTCGCATCCAGACCGGCGATGGTGGCTTCAAGCTCGTCAAAGCGCTGCGTTGCGGCCATGGCGGTGCCACCGAATTGCGCCAGCACCTCTTCGAGCTGCGGGCGCAGCTCTGTCGTGGCGGTCTCGACGGAGCGAATGGCTGCCGTCAGATCATCGGCAATCTGCGGCACACGGGTCTGCACGAAGGTATCCACGTCATCGATGGTTGCCTCGGCGGTGGTGAACGCTTCGCTCGCCGAGCGGAATGTCGGCTCGACACTGGCAATGGCCAGTTTGGCGACGTCCAGCGTTTCGGTGATCGAGACCAGCGCCGTCTCTACCGATGTGCCGATGACATCCAGCCGCCCGGTGAACTTGGTGATTTCGCCCACGCCATCCGAGACCGTCCGGGAGATATCCGAAAAATCGCTCAGCGCCGTTTCAAGCTGCCCCGATGCGCTTTCGAGATTGCTCAGCACATTGGCCACAGATTGCTGGTTCTCAGCCCCGAGAAAGTTGCGGACGTCCCGGATCGCCGCGACGGCCTCGGACACCAGATCCGGGGCGTCTTCGGACAGCGCCTGAACGACCGAGCGTTCCGACTCGATCAGTTTCACCGCGTTCGGGTCTCCAGTGTCGCGCAACAGCGGCGCCTCGGCGCTGCCCCCGGTCAGCGCGACGTAGCCGACGCCGGTAACCCCCAGCGAGTTCAGCTGCGCCGTTGTGTCGGTCTTGATGGGGGTGGTTGCGGCGACTTCGATCTGCACCCGAACCTTGCTGGGATCGGTCTGGTCGAGATCGAGCCCGATGACCTTGCCGACCGCCAGCCCGTTGTAACGCACGTCCGCCGCCATCCCCAGCCCCGAGGCATCGTCGAACAGAACCTCGTAGACAGCGTATTGGCGGTCGATCTCGATCTTGGCGAACCAGACCAGCAGACCCATCATCCCCAGCAATCCGGCGAGGGTCACGGCTCCGATCAGAACGAAGTTGGCTTTAGTTTCCATCGGCAGTCGGCCCTTCGATTACCGGCGTCGTGGCGGCGGAGGCATCATGGTCCAGCCCCGCCGCACGCGCGCGCGGTCCGTGAAAATACTGGTGCATCCAAGGGTGATCCATCTTCAGCATGTCCGCCATCGTGCCGGTGGCAAGCATCTTCTTTTCGGCAAGCGCGGCGATGCGGTCACAGATTGCATGCAGGCTGTCCAGATCATGGGTCACCATGAAAACGGTCAGCCCCATCGTGGTCTGTAGCTTCTTGATCAGCGCATCGAAGGCAGAGGCGCTGATCGGATCCAGCCCCGCCGTGGGTTCATCCAGAAAAACAATTTCGGGGTCCAGCGCAAGCGCGCGCGCAAGCCCGGCGCGTTTGCGCATGCCGCCCGACAGTTCCGAGGGATATTTGTCACAGGCCAGCGGCGGCAGGCCAACCATGGAGATCTTGAGCTCGGCAAGGGCGCGCCGGGTCGGCGCATCCAGATCGGTCTGTTCTCGCATCGGCACTTCGACATTCTCGCGCACCGTCAGCGATGAGAACAGCGCCCCGTCCTGAAACATCACGCCCCAGCGTCGGCCGACGGCTTGCCGCGTATCCGCCGAGGCGTTCAGCAGACTGGTGCCAAACACCTCGACGCTGCCCGCCGCCGGCTCGAGCAGACCAACGATGGCCCGCAACAGCACCGATTTCCCCGTTCCCGACCCGCCGACGATGCCCAGCACCTCGCCGCGACGCACATCTAGGTCCAGCCCGTCATGCACCACATGCGTGCCGAACTGCGTGCGCAGGCCGCGTACCCGGATAACGGCATCGTTGCTATCCCCCATCACACCCCCACCACGGCGAAGAAGATGGAAAACAGCGCATCGGCAAGGATGACGAGGAAGATCGACAGCACGACCGAGGTCGAGGTCAAGCTGCCCAGAGACTCGGCGTCGCCACCAACCTTCATGCCTTCGTAGCTGCCGATGATCCCGATGATGACGGCAAAGAACGGCGCCTTGATCAGACCCACGGCGTAGTGCCAGACATCGACGGATTCATAGAGTCGGGTCTGGAACATGCCCGGCGAGACGCCCAGTTCGATCCACGACATCAGTCCCCCGCCGAGCAGCCCCATGATATCCGCCACGAACCCCAGCAAGGGCAGCACAAGGACCAGCGCCAGAACCCGTGGCAGGACCAGCACCTCGATCGGATCAAGCCCAAGCGTGCGCATCGCGTCGATCTCTTCGCGCATCTTCATCGACCCGATCGCGGCGGTAAAGGCCGCGCCAGAGCGCCCGGCAACGATGATCGCGGTCAGCAGGATGCCCAGTTCGCGCAGCACCGAGATCGCGATCAGATCGACGACAAACACCTCTGCCCCGAACTGGCGCAATTGCACGGCCCCCTGAAACGCCATGACCACACCGATCAGGAAGGCCATCAGCGACACGATGGGCGTGGCATTGACCCCGATCTGCTGCATGTGATGCACAAGCGCCGTCAGCCGCAACCGCGAGGGATGCCGGACCACCCCAGCGAAGCACGCCAGCACCGCGCCAAAGAAGCTGAGGATCTCGATCAGCTTGAGAATGCCGCGCCATGTGTTTTTGCCGATCGCCTCGACCCAGTAGACAAAATCGTGCCGCGATGCCGTGGGCGCGGCCTTTTCGGGGAGGCTCTGCCGCACCACGTCCAGCAATTCGCCCTGAAGCGGCGACGCGCCGACAATATCGCAGCGCCCGCCACGGGCCTGAATGGCGCTCTGCGTGTCGATGATCAGCCAAGCCCCGGCCGTATCCAGAGCCTCGATGCCCGACAGATCCACACACAGCTCCCGCGTATCCGCCACCGTCGAGAATTGCGCGCGCACCTCATCCAGCCTTGCGACCACGAGACGGCCAGTCAGCTGCAGATTCATCGACCGTTCGCGGGCTGGCCGACCCACGCCCACCGGACCACGCCGACAGCCAAAGCCTGCGGACAGCCCGCAGCGTTCCGGCCCCCCGACACCACGCCCTGTGCATCGGCTGCATGAACTGAATATGGCGCCTGACTGATCATGACATTCTACTATCCGGTTTCGGACCCCGTAGATTTCCCTTGCAGGGCAACCCCAGACGTTCCGTGAAAATCCGATCCATCCCCATGTTATGAGGACCGGTTCACCGCCGGGTCAAGGCAAGAGCTGTTCCAGCGCCTTGGTCACACTGCCGCAGGGTCTCCGCTACGGCGTCAGCGGATCAGGTAAAGCGCCTTGGCTTTTCACCGCTGCGACGTCACCCTCGGCGGGATGGTGGCCCCTACGCGCCCCCAAGCGCGCCGCGGCGGCCGGTCGGTTTCATGTGAATGACGCGGGACTGCTGACAAATGAAATAGGGGCGCCGCTTGGCACCCCTATATACTGTCCTCTGGACAAACTTGGTCCGATTTGGGACGAACTTCGCCGTTTTCTTCGACAATCAGATCAGGCGAGCCTGCCGTGGCAATGCTTGAACTTTTCTCCCGACCCGCAGGGGCAGGGATCGTTCCGGCTTGGATTGCCCCAGGTCGCGGGGTTGGTTTCGTCGAAGCCGGGGAGTGCAGACGCGTTGGCGACCTGCGTCGGCGCCGGAGCCTCGCCAGTGGCTGCCGAAGCGTTGCCAGCGGCCACCGGGGCGGCCTGATCTGTCTGCTGGCGAAGCGCCGCCTGCTGCTGGGCCAGCTGCCCCATCATCGCCTGTTGCTCATCGGCGGTCATCGGGCGAATGCGGCCAAGCTGTTCCGTCACCCGCTCACGCAGCGATTCCAGCATCGTTTCAAACAGCTGGAACGCCTCGGTCTTGTACTCGTTCAGCGGATCGCGCTGCGCATAGCCGCGGAACCCCACCACCGAGCGCAGATGTTCGAGCGTCAGCAAGTGGTCGCGCCATTTCTGGTCGATGGTCTGCAGCAGCACCTGCTTTTCGATCTGGCGCATGGTGTCCGGGCCGAAGGCCTCGGCCTTTTCCGCCATCGCCTTGTCGGCCGCCTCTACGAGACGCTCGCGGATGACCTCGGCGTCGACGCCTTCTTCCTCGCCCCACTTGATCACCGGCACATCAATGGAGAGTTTCTCAATGCAGGCAGCATAGAGCCCCTGCGTATCCCACTGATCGGCGTAGCTGCGCGCCGGGATATACAGGTCGACCAATTCCTCGATCACCTCGTGACGCATGTCTTCGGTGATTTCCGAGACATCTTCGGCTTCCATGATCTCGAGCCGCTGCGAAAAGATCACCTTGCGCTGATCGTTCATCACGTCGTCGAATTTCAGCAATTGCTTGCGGATGTCGAAGTTGCGGCCCTCGACCTTGGCCTGAGCGCGTTCCAGCGACTTGTTCACCCAAGGGTGGATGATCGCCTCGCCCTCTTTCATGCCCAGTTTCGAAAGCATCTTGTCCAGCCGTTCCGAGCCGAAGATGCGCATCAGATCGTCTTCGAGCGACAGGTAGAACGAGCTGCGTCCCGGATCGCCCTGACGGCCCGACCGGCCGCGCAGCTGGTTGTCGATGCGGCGGCTTTCGTGGCGCTCGGTGGCCAGAACATACAGGCCCCCGGCGGCCTTGACCGCCTCTTCATCGCCGGCATGCGCGGCTTCGATACGGGCACGGATCGCTTCGGGGTCGGCATCGGGCTCAGCGGCAAGCGCCTCCATCACCTTGAACTCGACGTTGCCGCCCAGTTTGATGTCGGTGCCGCGCCCGGCCATGTTGGTCGCAATGGTGATCGCGCCCAGCTTACCCGCGTCGGCGACGATCTGCGCCTCTTTCTCGTGCTGGCGCGCGTTCAGAACGTTGTGCGGCAGCCCGGCGCTGCCCAGAAGCTGCGAGAGCATCTCGGATTTCTCGATCGACGTGGTGCCCACCAGAACCGGCTGGCCCTTGCCATGCGCAACCTTGATCTCTTCGACGATGGCGTCGTATTTCTCGCGCCCGGTGCGGAACACCCTGTCATCGTCGTCGATGCGCGCGATGGGGCGGTTGGTCGGCACCTCGACCACGCCAAGGCCATAGATCTCCATGAATTCCTCGGCCTCGGTGACGGCGGTGCCGGTCATGCCCGACAGCCCGTCATACAGGCGGAAGTAATTCTGAAAGGTCACCTGCGCGAGGGTGACATTCTCGGGCTGGATCTGGCAGCCCTCCTTGGCCTCGATGGCCTGATGCAGACCGTCCGACAGCCGCCGCCCGCTCATCATGCGGCCGGTGAATTCGTCGATCAGCACCACCTGCCCATCGCGAACAATGTAATCCTTGTCGCGAGTGTAAAGCTTGTGCGCCCGCAGACCCTGATTGACGTGGTGCACCACGGTGGTGCTTTCCGGGTCGTAGAGCGTCTGGCCTTCGGGAAGGATGCCGCGCTGGTGCAGCACCTCTTCGAGCGCATCGTTGCCTTCTTCGGTGAAGGTAACGTTGCGGGTCTTTTCGTCGATCGTATAGGCCTCTTCCGGCAGGGCCGGGATGATCTTGTCGATCGACATGTAAAGATCAGAGCGGTCCTGCGACGGGCCAGAGATGATCAGCGGCGTGCGCGCCTCGTCGACCAGAATGCTGTCGACCTCGTCAACCACGGCAAAGTAATGGCCGCGCTGCATCATCTGGCTCAGCTCAGATTTCATGTTGTCGCGCAGATAGTCGAAGCCCAGCTCGTTGTTGGTGGCATAGGTCACGTCGGCGGCGTAGGCGCTGCGCTTTTCATCCTCGGGCTGCTGCGGGTAGACCACGCCGGTGGTGAGGCCAAGCGCGCCGTAGACCTTGCTCATCCATTCGGCGTCGCGGCGGGCGAGGTAATCGTTGACCGTGACGATATGCACGCCCTTGCCGGTCAGCGCCCGCAGATAGCTCGGGAAGGTCGCAACAAGGGTCTTGCCCTCGCCCGTCTTCATTTCCGAGATATTGCCCTGATGCAGGAAGATCCCGCCCATCAGCTGCGTGTCAAACGCCCGCAGGCCAAGCGCCCGCTTGGCGGCCTCACGGCAGTTTGCAAAGGCCTCCGGCAGCAGGTGATCAAGGCTTTCACCGTCAGCGATGCGTTTCTGAAACTCCTTGGTCTTCGCGACCAGCCCGGCGTCATCGAGCGCTTCGAACTCGGGCTCGAGGGCGTTGATCTTTTCGACCAGCGGGCGCGTTGCCTTGACCTTGCGGTCGTTCGGCGTACCAAAGACCTTTCGTGCAATCGTTCCGATGCCCAGCATTCGTGCCCGTTTCCTGTCTGACAAAACCGTGTTCGTGCGATGGCATCCGCTTGCCCGCCTCGCACACAGCCCATATGAAACAGGGGAACGACCGGCCTTGCAGAGCCTCAAGCCATGTAAGCACCGGCTACCATACTGTCAACGTTGCCTGCCCGCTCGACACATGGCAGACAACCGAAACGACACGATACCGGAACAATCCGGGAAAGGATCCGAGCCCAATGGCGAATTCGCTCTTTAAACTTGGCGCGGCAGCTGTGCTTGCGCTGTCCGTGGCGCTTCCCGCCCATGCCCAGAGCCTCGACACCGTCGTGGCGACGGTCGATGGCACCGACATCACGCTTGGTCACATGCTGGTGGTCCGCTCCGGCCTGCCCGAGCAATACCAGCAACTGCCCGACGACGTGCTGTGGGATGGCATCCTCGACCAGCTCGTGCAGCAGGCCGTGCTCTCGACCGATGACAAGGCCAAGGAGTCCACACAGGTCAAGCTGGCGATCGAAAACGAGCGCCGCGCCCTGCTCGCCGCCGAAACCGTCAAGGCTGTGGCCGAGGCCGCCGTCAGCGACGATGCCGTGCGCAGCGCCTATGATGCGCAATACACCGCAGACGGCCTTGGCAAGGAATTCAACGCCTCGCATATTCTGGTGGAAACCGAGGCCGAGGCCGAAGAGCTCGTCACCGAGCTGAACGGCGGCGCCGATTTCGCCGAGCTGGCAAAGACCAAATCCACCGGCCCCTCCGGCCCCAATGGCGGCGAGCTTGGCTGGTTCGGCGCAGGCATGATGGTCGAGCCCTTCCAGAAAGCCGTCGAAACCATGTCCGTCGGTGACATCTCGGGCCCGGTGCAGACCCAGTTCGGCTGGCATGTGATCAAGCTCAACGATCTGCGCGACAAGGCCGCCCCGGCCCTCGACGAGGTCCGCGACGAGATCGTCATGACGCTGCAACAGACCGCGGTGCAGGAATACATCGACGAGAAACTGACCACCGCCAGCGTCACCCGCATGGACAAGGCCGAGGCCCCCATCGAGGCAATCTCCAACCTGCAGCTTCTGGAACAGTAATGGCCAAGATCACGTCCGTCTCGCCGCTCGCCCCCGCCTCTTTTCCGGCCCTGCCGGTGATCGAGGGCGTCCGCTTCGCCTCTGTTGCGGCTGGCGTCCGCTACGCGGGCCGGACGGACGTGATGCTCACCCTGCTCGCCCCCGGCAGCGCCATCGCCGGGGTGTTCACCCGCTCGAAAACCCGTTCGGCCTGCGTGCGCGATTGTCAGGCCAAGATCGGTCAGGCCAGCGCCGACGGTGCCGCGATCCTCGTGAATTCGGGCAATTCCAACGCCTTCACCGGCGCGGCGGGCGATGCGTCCGTGGCGGCGATCTGCACGGCAGTGGCAGAGGCTACCGGCCTGCCCGCCGCGCGCGTTTTCACCAGCTCGACCGGTGTGATCGGCGAACGCCTGCCGCATGAGCGCATCGTCGCCACGCTCCCGGAGCTGCACGGCGCACTCGACGCAGCCAAAGGCGAAGAAGCCGCCCGCGCCATCATGACCACCGACACCTTTCCCAAGGGCGCGGCGGCCACGGTCGCGCTGCCCGGCGGCACGGTCAGGATCGCCGGCTTTGCCAAGGGCTCGGGTATGATCGCCCCCGACATGGCAACCATGCTGGTTTACCTGTTCACCGACGCTAGGATCGCGCAGGCAGACCTGCAGGCCATGGTCAGCGCCATCAACGAGCGCAGCTTCAACTGCATCACCGTCGACAGCGACACCTCGACCTCCGACACCCTGCTGATGGGCGCGACCGGCGCTTCTGGCGTCACCGTCACCCCCGCCGACACCGCCTTTTCCGACGCGCTGGAAACGGTCTTCCTCGACCTTGCCCATCAGGTCGTCAAGGACGGCGAAGGCGCGACGAAATTCGTCACCGTCCGCGTCACCGGCGCAGAAACCGACGCCGACGCTCGCACCCACGCCATGGCCATCGCCAATTCGCCGCTGGTCAAAACCGCCATCGCTGGCGAAGATCCCAACTGGGGCCGCATCGTCATGGCCATCGGCAAATCCGGCGCCGCCGCCGAGCGCGACGCGCTCACCATTCGCTTTGGCGACGTGCTTGTCGCCGAAAAAGGCTGGGTGTCGCCCGATTACAAGGAAGCCGACGGCGCCGCGATCATGAAACAGCCCGAGATCACGATTTCCGTCGACATCGGCCTTGGCACTGGCGCCGCCACCGTCTGGACCTGCGATCTCACCCACGGTTACATCAGCATCAACGCCGACTACCGCTCCTGAGCGCGGCCCGCCCCTTCATCTTGCCCTTAAACTCCGGGGGTGTGGGGGCTGGCCCCCACGTCTGCCGTCACAACATGGACAGGCACATGACCAAGATCGTCCTCGTCTCAGCCGTCGCCCTGATCGATCCGGACGGCCGCATCCTGCTGGCCCAACGCCCCGAGGGCAAATCCCTTGCCGGTCTCTGGGAATTTCCAGGCGGTAAGGTCGAGCCGGGCGAATCTCCTGAACAGGCGCTGATCCGCGAATTGCAGGAAGAGCTCGGCATCGACACATGGCAAAGCTGCCTCGCGCCGCTGACCTTCGCCTCGCACGCTTACAAGGATTTTCACCTGCTGATGCCGCTTTTCGCCTGCCGAAAATGGCAGGGCACGCCCCGGTCACAGGAAGGCCAGGCGCTCAAATGGGTCAAGGCGCACGAACTGGCGTCTTATCCAATGCCCCCGGCCGATATTCCGCTGATTCCGATTCTTCGCGACTGGCTTTGATTCGGAAAATCTGCGCTTAATTCGAATGCACTCGCAAATTTGTAAAGCTTTTTCTGCACTGCAGCATGGTTTGCCTAAAGAAAAACCTACATTTGGTTAACACTTAGGCGCCATTGACACGGTTTCTTCTAGTTTTGTTAACGATTCTTGCGTATTCATATTTCCGTAACACTGGCTTCCGGGTCGAACACTCAACCATCCGGGGAAACTCCAAAGCGAACACGGGGAACTTGAAAATGCTGCGTACGATCATTGTTGGAACTTGTCACTCCGTTCAGGGCATCGTTGAAAAGGTGCTGCCGGACGGTCGTATTTCGGTCCGCGTCGGCGGCCAGATCTTTACCGGCCGTCCCGCCGCCTGAAGATTCGCGCGCTTTCACGCGTCACCAGATTTCGACCAGCGCCCGGGCCTTTGCCTGGGCGTTTTCGTTTCTCCACCACCTGCCAGCCTCACGCCCGGTCAAACCCGCAATGGGCGGCTTGTACCGCCTGTGGGAGTGGTGACCAGATACTGAACCAGTTCGACCAAGCTGTCGGATGCCCGCCGCCATTCTCGCCCGATCGCGCCGTCTACTGAACGCTTTGCACCGATCACTTGACCGACGATCCCGTGCGTTGCGCCCGCATGTTCAGTCTCCCTTCCCCCCTTACACGGCCCACATCCGCTCTGGCCATTCCACCGACCGCCAATATGGGAGAATTTCCAAGGCCGCTGCACCGCGAGACCGCATGTCTTTTTCACCGGCCTAGCTATGCCGGATCGGTTTGTATGCTGATCGCGGGTCGGCGGGTGCCATCCGTTTGCGATGGAGAAAGACATACGGTCTTACGCAGATTGCGGAGCTCGCGAAAAAAGGAGATGACGGAATCGCAAACGATGTTTGACAGCGAACGCGTCGCAGCCCGAGGCCCGATCTTTGAGACCTTCGCGCTTTCGCGCTGATAGCTGCACCTCGATCCGGCGATGAAGATCTTTTGACATGTCAGGGCTGCATGCTGCTCAGAAGGCTCAGTTCTAACAGCTTAGCATCCACTCGCCGCCAATTCGCGCCGAGCACACGAAAAGGGGCGCCTCCGGTCAAGTCGCCCCTTTGGTCGGCCCGAGGTTTCAAATCACAGGATCGCTCTCGCGCGCTCTTGGAGATGTGACAAATTCGGGCGTAGCGGGTGGCGCCATCAGAAGTGAGATGGCTAATATTCTGTATTTTATGAAATCATCACGGGTGACGCCCCCGAACGTGGTGTAGCTTGCGGTGGCCATCGGGTTTCTCGGTAGGCTCGGGTTGAAACCATCAACCTGAGCCGAGGTTTATACCCGATAAACAAACCGATGAGGAACCTGAAATCAATAAAGGCGCACATCCAATGGTCTTGGCGGCTTCAAGGCTCCCAGAGCCTGCCTCGGCGCGCCGGCGGGGGCGAGAGGAAACTTTCCGACATCCTTATTCGCGAAGCATTGCGCAAGATCGAAGATGACTACGACATCGTCATGATCGTTTGCCGGCCACTGATGGCAATTTCACCATGTCGGCGGTCTTGTGCGTCAACGTCGCTGCTGATGTCGGTGATCCTCGAACGGGTCGATCTTGCCTCAGCAAGCCAGTTCCGAACCATGACGTCTGGGGGCTTGAGGCGCTGCGTTCCAACGGCGGCAACGGATCCTACGACACTTTCGCCAATCTGCTGCCCCGCTTAGACACGGCGATCAGCACGCAGTCGGACCTTGCGGAATGGATGTGCCAGTTGCTTGGAACCAGCGTAATCCCCACCGCCGTCGGCAACTCCCCGATGGTGAACGAGGCCGGGCTTGCTAAAAAAACCCTCGTACCCATCGGGGGAGACCACGGGCTTGGTTGCAACCACGATCCGCTCCCGGTTCGACGGGAGGATCATGCCCTCTGTGCCAACGCATGTGCGATCGCCGCGATCGGCAACGCCGATGTGTTTGCACCCAGCCGGATCATTGCCACGCCCACGGTAATCTTTACGGGCTTTTCAGCGACTGGCTCGGCATCCGGCGGTGAGGCCACGACCAACGTTGCCGCGAATTCGGCCTCGTCTGCCGGAGCAAGCAGAACCACTGTGCCCTTACGTGCCTGGGCCCGTAACACCGATAAAGGGATCGCCTGCCCTCCGTGCCGCCGCACGACGCCAGCAACTGCCGCACCGGGGTGCAACGCCTCTGCCACGGTCCGCGCCTTCATGCGTCAGGCCATTTGCGATCGCGCCGCGGCCCTCATCCTCAGTGAGAATCTCCTATGTAGCAGCCACGGAGAAACTCCTTCCTGATCATCGCCTACGGAGGCCGTTTTGGATCAGGAAGCGGAGCGATAGGTCGGACAGAACGCCGGTTGCGCCGCCCCCAAACGGAAAACGGGCGACGATAAAATCGCCGCCCGCGTCCTGATATCCGGGAAATGGCATCGCCTATTCCCGTGTCCGTTGGAAAAGATCAGAGCGAACGCTCGATCTCCTCCCGCTCGAAGATCTCGATGACATCGCCCGGGCGAATATCTTCGTAATTCTCGAAGGCCATGCCGCATTCCTGACCCGACTGCACTTCGGGCACTTCGTCCTTGAAGCGCTTGAGCGTCTTCAGCGTGCCTTCGTGCACCACGACGTTGTCGCGCAGCAGGCGAACACCGGCGGAACGCCGCGCCACACCCTCGGTCACGAGGCAACCTGCCACCTTGCCGACGTTGGAAACCTTGAAGACCTCCTTGATCGACGCGTAGCCGATGAAGTTCTCGCGGATTTCGTTGGACAGCAGGCCCGAGGCCGCCGCTTTCACGTCATCGACCAGGTCGTAGATCACCGAATAGTAGCGGATCTCGACGCCCTTTTGGTTCGCAGCGTTGCGCGCCGGAGCATTGGCACGCACGTTGAAGCCGATCACCGGGCAGCCCGACGCTTCGGCAAGGCCGATATCGGTCTCGGTGATGGCACCGACGCCGTAATGGATGACCCGCACGCGGACCTCGTCGTTGCCGACCTTTTCCAGCGCCTGAACGATGGCCTCGGCAGACCCCTGCACGTCTGCCTTGACGACCACCGGCAGCTCCGAGACGTTCTTGTCGTCCTTGGCCTTCTTCATCAGCTGCTCGAGAGTCGTCGCGGCACCAACGGCTGCGCGCTTCTCTTTGGCGATATGGGCGCGGTACTCGGCGATCTCGCGGGCCTGCGCTTCGGTCTCGACGACGTTGAGAACGTCGCCAGCCTCGGGCGTGCCGTTAAGACCAAGCACCTCGACCGGAACCGAAGGACCGGCTTCCTTGACGCGCTCACCCTTGTCGTTCTGCAGCGCACGGACCTTACCGTACTGCTCGCCGACAACAAAGATGTCACCCTGCTTGAGCGTGCCGTTCTGAACCAGAACCGTCGCAACCGGGCCGCGGCCAACGTCAAGCTGCGCCTCGATCACCGCGCCTTCGGCGTTGCGATCGGGGTTTGCATGCAGCTCGAGCAGTTCGGCCTGAAGCGCGATGGCTTCGAGCAGCTCGTCAAGACCCTGCCCGGTGTGGGCCGAAACCTCGACGTCCTGCACTTCGCCGGACATCTGTTCCACCACGACTTCGTGCTGCAGCAGATCGGTCCGCACCTTGGTCGGGTTGGCCGAATGCTTGTCGACCTTGTTGATCGCCACGATCATCGGAACACCCGCCGCCTTGGCGTGGCTGATCGCTTCGACGGTCTGCGGCATCACCGCATCATCCGCCGCAACCACCAGCACCACGATATCCGTCACATGTGCGCCACGCGAGCGCATCGAGGTGAAGGCCGCGTGGCCGGGCGTATCAAGGAAGGTCAGCACGGCGCCGTCCTTCGTCGTCACCTGATAGGCGCCGATGTGCTGCGTGATGCCACCAGCTTCGCCGGAGGTCACGCTGGTCTGGCGGATACGGTCGAGCAGCGAGGTCTTGCCGTGGTCGACGTGGCCCATGATCGTGATGACCGGGGGACGCGACTTGAGATCCTCGGGCTTGTCCTCTGCCGTGCGAATCACGTCCTCGACATCGCCAGCGGACACGCGGGTCACCCGGTGGCCGAATTCCTCGATGATGACTTCTGCAGTATCGGCATCGATCGACTGGTTCTGTGTGACCATGATGCCGCTTTGCATCAAGGACTTGACCACGTCCGCCACGCGCTCGGCCATCCGGTTCGCCAGTTCCGCGACGGTGATCGCCTCGGGCAGCTGGACGTCGCGCACAACCTTTTCACGGGACTGCGTGCCCATGGCCTTCTGACGCGCACGCTCTTGCTTGCGCTTCATCGCCGCCATGGATTTCTGCCGGCCGCCCTCGCCGCCAAGCGCCTGATTCAGCGTCAGCTTGCCCGAGCGGCGTGCATTGTCGTCGCGACCGCGGGCCGAGCGGCCACGCTCTTCGCGCTCGCGTTCTGCCTTGCGCATCTGCGGTGCGCCCGGAGTCGCAGCAGGACCGCCCGCACCGGCCGGCTTTGCACCGGAAGACCGGGCGGCGCCCGCTTCTTCCTTTGGCGTCGGGGCAGCGGCAGCCACCGCTTCGGCCTTCTTGGCGGCCGCAGCGTCGGCTTTCTTGCGCGCTTCCTCTTCGACCTTGGCGCGCATGCGCTCCTCGGCCTCGCGCTGCTCGCGCTCTTTCTGTTCCTTTTCAGCGCGCAGGCGGTCACGCTCTTCGGTGCGTGCCTTTTCCTCGGCCGCGCGCTGCGCGGTTTCCTCGACCTCGCGGGCCTTTGCGGCCTGCAACGCGCGGAGACGACGCTCCATCTCGGCATCGGAGATGCCTGCGGGGCGCTTGCCACCGGACCCGCCGGGAAGGCTGCCGCCGGGCTTGCCGGAACCGGCACCAGCGGCAGGCTTCACGACGCGCTTGCGCTTGGTCTCGACCACGACATTCTTGGTACGTCCATGGCTGAAGCTCTGCTTCACGGAGCCCGAACGGGGTCCGCCGCCACCTACTCCCAGGGTCTTTTTGCCGTCGTTATCGCTCATTCAGCTCTCTTGTCCTTTCCGGCGGCCCCTGCCGCCCCGGCGGCCCCTGCCGCCGATGACACACCGGCCCATCCAGTGCGCAGGCCCTTCAAACGTTGGGCCTCCTCTACAACACGTTTGGTGAGTCCGCCAGCGCCAAGCGCCGCATGGATCACCTTTTCCCGACTAAAGGCCATTCCCAGCTCATCTGCGGTCAGCCAGCCGATATAGCTACCCCACCCCGGAGTCGACAGTTTTGACTTTCCTCGGGTCGATCCGTCATCGGCCTGGATCAGCACATCCGCGTCTTCGCGGTCGAGCATCGCCTTGACCTTTTCATATCCGGCAACAGCGTCGCCGGATTTGCGCGCGAGGCTGATGTAGTCCACCACCCGCCGCGCCAACATGGATTCCACAAGGTCGGGCAGCCCATCTGGGACCGTCACCTGTGTCTTTGCCGCGCGGGCGAACAGCCCTTTGCCCGACGCCTTTTCAAGCGCCTCGCGGGTCGAGGCCACCCAGATCCCCCGCCCTGGCAGCTTTTCTGCCAGATCCGGGAAGATCTGATTGTCCGGCCCGACCACGAAGCGGATCAGCCCCGACGCCGGCTGCGACTCGCCCGTGGCGATGCAGCGCCGTTCCGGCCCGTCTTCACGGTGTTTTTGCTGGCCGCCACGGCTCATTCTCAGACCTCTTCTTCTTCCTCGCCGTCTTCCTCGGCCGCCTCATCGACATCGGGCGCAAGCTCGGTGGGATCGACCCAGCCAAGCAAGACACGCGCGGTCATGATGAGGGTCTGGGCCTCGGCAAGATCGACATCGTACTTTTCGAGCAGGCCATCGTCCTTGACGCGCTCGCCGCCGTCGGTCGTCCAGCCTCCGGCCAGCTCCCAGTCGGCGCAGGTGGCGAAATCCTCAAGCGTCTTGATGCCGTCTTTCGCCAGTGCCTCTACCATCTGGGGCGTCAGGCCGTCGAAGTCAATGAGGCTGTCCTCTGCACCCAGCTCGCGGGCGTGTTCCAGCGCCTTGCGGGCCTGTTCTTCAAGGAACTCGCGGGCGCGGGTCTGAAGCTCTGCCGCGGTGCTTTCATCGACACCGTCGATGACCAGCAGTTCGTCCTGTTCGACGTAGGCGACTTCTTCGAGGTTGGTGAAGCCTTCGGCCACCAGCAGCTGCGCGAAGAATTCGTCAAGGTCGAGCGTGTCCATGAACAGGCGCGTGCGCTCTTCGAATTCCTTCTGGCGACGCTTCGATTCTTCTTCCTCGGTCATGATGTCGATATCAAGACCGGTCAGCTGCGAGGCAAGCCGCACGTTCTGACCGCGACGGCCAATGGCCAGCGACAGCTGCTCGTCGGGCACCACGACCTCGATGCGCTCGGCGTCCTCGTCGAGAACCACCTTGCTGACCTCGGCAGGCTGAAGCGCGTTGACGAGGAAGGTCGGCATGTCCTCGTTCCACGGGATGATGTCGATCTTTTCGCCCTGAAGCTCGTTCACCACGGCCTGAACGCGGCTGCCACGCATACCGACGCAGGCGCCGACCGGGTCGATCGAGCTGTCATAGGAAATGACGCCGATCTTGGCGCGCGAGCCGGGATCACGGGCAACCGCCTTGATCTCGATGATGCCGTCGTAGATTTCCGGCACTTCCATCTTGAACAGCTCGGACATGAACTCCGGCGAGGTCCGCGACAGGAAGATCTGCGGGCCACGCACTTCGCGGCGCACGTCCTTGACGTAGCAGCGGATGCGATCGCCGGGGCGATACGCCTCGCGGCCGATCTTTTCGTTACGGCGCAGGATGCCTTCGCCGCGGCCCACATCGACGATGATGTTGCCGTATTCCTCGCGCTTGACGGTGCCGTTGATGATGGTCCCAGCGCGGTCCTTGAATTCTTCGTACTGGCGGTCCCGCTCGGCTTCGCGAACCTTTTGCAGGATGACCTGCTTGGCCGATTGCGCGGCGATCCGGCCCATGTCGACGGGCGGCACTTCTTCGATGTACTGGTCGCCGACCTGCGGATCGGCCATGTATTGCTTGGCCTGCTTGACGGTCAGCTCGGCCTGATAGTTTTCAAGCTCTTCGTCTTCGACCACGGTGCGCACGCGGGTGAACTTGGCGCGGCCGGTCTTGCGGTCGATGGTAACCCGGATGTCCATCTCGGAGCCGTAGCGCGACTTGGCGGCGCGGGCGAGCGACTCTTCCATCGCCTCGATGACCAGACCGGGGTCGATCATCTTTTCGCGCGCGACGGCCTCGGCGGTCTGAAGCAGCTCGAGCTGGTTGGCAGAGGTGATTGCCATTGGGTCTTACTCCTCGTCGGTGGCCGCGTCGTCGGCCTGAATTTCGTCGAATTGGGTTTCATCGACACCCTGCGCCTTGCGGGCGCGCAGCATCTCGCGGATCAGATCGTCGGTGAGGACCAGCTTGGCATTGGCCAGCCAGTCGAATTGCAGGCCGATGGTGTGCTCTTCGCCGTTCTCGGTGATGTTGAGCAGCACCTCGTCATCCTCGACCCCGGCCAGCACGCCTTGCCAGCGCTTGCGGCCATCGACCAGTTCTTGCGTTTCAAGCCGAACCTCGTAGCCCTCGAAGGTCTCGAAATCCTTGAGCCGGGTCAGCGGGCGGTCGATGCCGGGGCTCGACACTTCAAGCGTATAGGCGTCGATCAGCGGATCCTCGACATCGAGCACCGCCGAAACGGCGGTCGAGATCTCGGCGCATTGATCGACCTCGATGCCGCCCTCGGGGCGTTCGGCCATGATTTGCAGGGTGGAAGTCTTGCCGCTCATCAGGCGCAGGCGCACCAGTTCAAACCCCATGTCCTCGATGACAGGGGTGATGATCTCGGCGAGACGCTGGTCGATGGCGGATCTGGCGATCAGGTCGGTCATATTTCCCCGGGTCCGATTGAGCACAAAAAAACGGGCGCGCGGCCCGTTGGTGTTTCCCGGTGGTGCTTCGGAGAGGCCCGACGCGCCGCTGTTGAGGGCCATATACGCGGGCCGCGCCGATTCCGCAAGGGGGGAACGCGGCCCGCGCCCGTCTCAGGCGAAACGCCCGGTGCGGGCCAGCACCTCGATCTGGTATCCGTCGGGATCGGCGACAAAGAAGAATTTCGCGATCACCTCGCCCGCCGGGGCGAATTCGATCATCTTGCGCGGGGCAAGCCCGGCGGCGGTGAAGCGCGCATGTTCGGCTTCGAGATCGGCAACCGACACCGCAAGATGGCCGTAGCCGTCGCCCAGATTGTACGGCTCGTCGTGGCCCTTGTTCACCGTCAGCTCAAGCTCGAACCCGGTTTCGGCGTTCGACAGGTAGACCAGCGTGAAATCGGGAAAATCCAGCCGGTCGGCGACGGTCAGGCCAAAGGCCGTCTCGTAAAAGGCGACAGAGCGCGCCTCGTCCTGCACCCGGATCATGCTGTGGATCATCTTTGCCATGGCTCTGGCTCCTTTTCTTGTGCGGTCGCGCCCGTTATAGGCGTTGCAAAACCCCGGATCGCACGAGGAGACCCCCATGTCCAACGCCCAGCTTGAAACCGCCATCGAAGCCGCCTGGGAAGGCCGCGACGCCATCACGCCCGCCACCGGCGGCGAAACCCGCGAGGCCATCGAAGACACGCTGAATGCGCTGGATTCCGGCAAGCTGCGCGTGGCGGAAAAGCAGGCTGACGGCTCGTGGCATGTGAACCAGTGGGCGAAAAAGGCCGTGCTGCTGGGCTTTCGCATCAAGAACATGGAACAGCACGATGGCGGCCCGCAGGGCGGCGGCTGGTGGGACAAGGTCGACAGCAAGTTCAAGGGCTGGGGCGACAACGAATGGGGCGCGGCGGGCTTTCGCGCGGTTCCCAACTGCATCGTGCGCAAATCGGCCTATATCGCGCCGGGCGTTGTGCTGATGCCGTCCTTCGTCAACCTTGGCGCCTATGTCGACAGCGGCACCATGGTCGACACTTGGGCGACCGTCGGCAGCTGCGCGCAGATCGGCAAGAACGTGCACCTGTCGGGCGGCGTCGGCATCGGTGGCGTGCTGGAACCGATGCAGGCCGGCCCGACCATCATCGAGGACAACTGCTTCATCGGCGCCCGCTCCGAGGTGGTCGAGGGTTGCATCATCCGCGAAGGTTCGGTTCTGGGCATGGGCGTTTACATCGGCCAGTCGACCAAGATCGTCGACCGCGAGACCGGCGAAGTCATGTATGGCGAAGTGCCGCCCTATTCGGTGGTGGTGTCCGGCACCATGCCGTCGAAGAACGGCGTGAACCTGTATTGCGCCGTCATCGTCAAGCGCGTCGATGAAAAGACCCGCTCCAAGACCGGCGTCAACGAGCTGCTGCGCGACTGATCGCAAGGCGCATCGGACAGGAAAGGCCGGGGCTTGTCCCCGGCCTTTTGCGTTGAAACGGCTTGATCCGGGCCGGGAGCTTCGCCAGCACAAAGAACAATCTGCCCCCCGATACGGGAACTATTCGCCGCCCCGCGCCGTTACCCAATCAGACGCCGGGGGCAGCCCGGCACAATAGTTTCAAAAGGGGTTAGACAATGACCGGACTTGGTTGGCTTGCGGCCATCATCGTCGGCGGCATCGCCGGTTGGCTTGCAGAACAGTTCATGAAATCGAACATGGGCATCATCATGAACATCATCCTTGGCATCGTGGGGGCGATCCTGCTGAACGCCATCTTGATGTTCATCGTCGGCTCGACTCTGGGCGGCTGGATCGGCCAGCTGATCATCGGCTTCATCGGTGCCTGCATCCTGATTGCCATCGCCCGGGCCTTCCGCCGCTCGGCGTGATCGCCCGACATCTCCATGCGACGAAAGCCGCGCGTCCACCGGGCGCGCGGCTTTTTCGTTGATGCAATGCCCTGAAAACGTCCGGAGCCTCATGTTCGCCGATTTCTCCCTGCCCCTGCTGCTGACCGGCTTCGCCATTGCCGCAGCCCTCGTGGTCGCCGCCTCGATCAAGGCGACCCGCCTTGCCGATATCATCGCCGACCGCACGAAACTGGGCGAGGCAATGGCCGGCGGCCTCCTGCTTGGCGGCGCGACATCCTTGTCCGGCGTCGTGGTGTCGGTGACGGCGGCCCATGGCGGCGATGCCAGCTTTGCCGTGTCGAATGCCGTGGGCGGAATCGCGGCGCAGACGCTGTTTCTGGCGGTGGCCGATCTGCTGTACAAGCGGGTGAACCTGGAACACGCCGCCGCCGAACCGGCGAACCTGTTTCAGGCGGTGATGCTGTTGATCCTGCTGTCGATGCCCGTCGCGGCGATGGCCGGGCCGGATATCGCCTATTTCGGCGTCTCTCCCGTGTCGCTGGTCATGTTCCTCGGGTATCTGTGGGGCGTCAAATTGTCGGCCAGTGTCGGGGAAAGCCCGATGTGGCGCCCGGTCGAAACCTCTGACACGCGGCTGGATGAGCCCGATGACGACAACGAACCGGATGCGCCGGTCACGAAACCGCTGCTGATCTTTGCCGCGCTGGTCGCGGTGATGGGCCTGTCGGGCTGGGTCATCAGTCAGATCGCTGGCGAATTCATCACGCGCTACGGGATGTCCTCCAGCCTCGTCGGCGCGCTGGTCACGGCAGTCATCACATCGCTCCCCGAACTGGTGACGACCATCGTCGCCGTGCGCCGCGGCGCCTTGCAGCTGGCCGTGGGCGGTATCATCGGCGGCAATACGTTCGACACGCTGTTCCTTGTGTTTTCCGATGTGGCCTATCGCGACGGGTCGATCTTTCAGGCGGCGGGGGACACCGACCTGTACTGGCTGGCGACCGGGATGCTGATGACCGCGATTCTGCTGGGCGGGTTGATCCTGCGCCAGCGGCAAGGCCCGGCACGCATCGGCATCGAATCCGTGCTGCTGATCGCCGTCTATGCCTGCGCGGTCGCGGTCGAGCTTGCCGCCTGACACTGCGTGGCGGCCTGCACACTCTCTCTGCGCCAGCGCTGCGCCATCGCTTGACAGCCGCCACAGGCTGGGGCAATGGCCCGCGCATGACAAAGAAACCGTCGAAACAGCAAGTCTACACGCTCGTGGTCGAGGTCGGCCGCAAGGCCGGTGATGGGCTGCCCGAGGAAAGCACCGGCGCGGGGCTGATGTGTTACGCCTCCGGCGTGGACGAAGCCGAAGCCGTGCGCGAAACCGTCGCCATTCTCAAGCAGGCCGAACTGGCACCGCTTGACGTGACCGGCTACGGCACGCTGGACGAGCGGCTGGAACTGGGCCACGAAATCGACGACGACGAGCGCGCGCTGATGACCCGTGCGCTGCTGGAAAATTCGGTGATCGTGGCGCAGGTGACGCCCTTCTTCAACGAAGGCTAAAGCGACTTCGCGTAGTCTTCGAGCTGCTGCACCACGACGCCCCACCCCTCGTGAAAGCCCATCTTTTCGTGCTGCGCGCGTGCCTCGGCGCTGCGATGCCGGGCGACGGCGGTAAAGATCGCCCCGTCGCCATCCGGTTCAAACGTCAGGATCGCGGTCATGAACGGATCGGGCGCGGGTTTCCAGCCTTCGGTATAGGCATCGGTGAAGACCAGCTTGCGCCCTGCCACGATCTCGAGAACAACGCCAAAATTCGGGATCTCCTGCCCGTCGACCAGCATCACCGTGTTGAAACGGCCGCCCACGCGCAGATCAACCTCGGCATGGGTGACCTGATGCGGCCGTGGCACAAAGAACTGCTTCATATGTTGCGGCGTGGTCCAGCAGGCGAACAGCGCCTCGGGCGAGGCATCGACGTGGCGTGTCAGGGTCAGGTCGGGTTCGGGATCCGTCAGCATGATGTCTCCTTCGGGCTTTGGGGTAGCCTGACGCAAGCGGCGCCGCCCCGCCAGACGATTCCATGCCCGCGCGCCGCAATCCCCCGGTTTGCCCTTTGCCGCGCAAGCCTGTAGCGAATGGGAAAACTCAGCCGGAGCCGCCACATGACCACCGATCCCGTCGCCCTGACCGCAGACCTTATCCGTTGCCCAACGGTCACCCCCGAAGAAGGCGGCGCGCTGGTGCTGCTTCAGGGCCTGCTTGAAAACGCCGGCTTTGAGTGCACCCGCGTCGACCGGGGCGAGACCTCGAACCTCTATGCCCGCTGGGGGGCCAAGGGCCACGCCCGGAGCTTTGGCTTCAACGGCCATACCGATGTGGTGCCGGTGGGCAACCCGGCAGACTGGACAACCGATCCCTTCGGAGCCGAGATCCGCGACGGCATCCTTTATGGGCGCGGCGCGACCGACATGAAATCCGGTGTCGCCGCCTTTGCCGCTGCGGCCATCGACTATGTGACACAAACCCCGCCCGATGGCGCGATCGTTCTGGCGATCACCGGGGATGAGGAAGGCGATGCCACCGATGGCACCGTCGCCCTGCTCGACTGGATGGCCGATCAGGATGAGCGGATGTCGGTCTGCCTTGTCGGGGAGCCCACCTGCCCCGACACCATGGGCGAAATGATCAAGATCGGCCGCCGCGGGTCGATGTCGGCATGGTTTACCGTGACCGGCAAGCAAGGCCATTCCGCCTATCCGCATCGCGCCATCAACCCGCTGTCCGCCATGGCGCGGCTGATGGACCGGCTTGCCTCGCACCCGCTGGACGAGGGCACCGAGCATTTCGACGCCTCGACGCTGGCGGTGGTCACCATCGACACCGGCAACCCGGCAACCAACGTCATCCCGGCGCAGGCCAGCGCCACCGTCAACATCCGCTTCAACGACTGCCACAGCGGCGCGTCGCTGTCGGATTGGCTGGCCGCCGAGGCCGCCAGCATCGACGCCGCCTTCGGCACCACCACCGATCTGCGCATCAAGATTTCGGGCGAAAGCTTTCTGACCCCGCCGGGCGAGCTTTCGACGCTGGTGCAGACCGCCGTGCAGGCGCAGACCGGCCTGCTGCCGGTGCTGTCGACCACCGGCGGCACGTCTGACGCGCGCTTTGTCAAATCGCATTGCCCGGTGGTGGAATTCGGCCTTGTCGGCAAGACCATGCATCAGGTCGATGAATGCGTGCCCATCGAGCAGATCACCCAGCTCAAGGCGATCTATACCCGCATCCTGTCGGATTACTTCGCAATCTGAGGCATCTGACTGCCTGAACGGCAATTGCCGGAACCATGGCGGCCCCCTTTCCGTTGACTTGGGCATACGGAAAGGGACCGCACCATGACAGACCTCACCTGCGACGTTGCCATCATCGGTGCGGGCACCGCCGGGCTGGCCGCCGAACGCAGCGCCCGCAAGAATGGCGCGCGCACCCTGCTGATCGACCCGGCCTTCAATGGCACCACATGCGCCACGGTGGGCTGCATGCCCTCCAAGCTGCTGATCGGTGCCGCCCGCGCCGCGCAGGACGCACGCGGCGCCGGGGCCTTCGGCATCCGCACCAGCGTTGGTGTCGATGGCCCCGCCGTCCTGCAACGGCTGCGCAAGCTGCGCGACGATTTCGTCGATGCCACCCGCGCTGGCATCGCCAAACTGCCCGAAGACAGCCGTATCACCGCCCGCGCCCGCTTTACCGGGCCGGACAGGTTGGCGCTCAGCACCGGGGATACGGTGCAGGCCGGAGCAATCATCATCGCCACCGGATCGTCTCCGATGATCCCGCCACCGTACCGCGACCTTGCGGGCCTGCTGACAAATGACACGATTTTCGAGCTTGAAGACCTGCCGCAAAGTCTTGCTGTCATCGGCGGCGGCGTCATCGGGTTGGAACTGGCGCAGGCCATGGCCCGCCTTGGCACCCGCGTTGCGATCTTTGATCAGGGCGATCAGCTTGGTGGCACCCGCTGCAAGGTCGTGCAGCAGGTCTTGCAAGATGCGCTGTCCCGCGAGTTGACTCTGCATCTGGGCACCAACCCGGAACCGCAGGACGACAACGGCCAGACCCGCATCGACTGGGACGGCGGCTCTGATAAATTCGACAAGGTGCTTGTCGCCACCGGCCGCGCGCCGAACCTGGCGGGGCTGGACCTCGAGAAAACCGGCCTGTCGCTCAACGACAAGGGGCTGCCAGAGGTCGATCCCGAAACCCTGCAATGCGCCGATGCGCCGATCTTCCTTGTCGGTGATGCCAACGCCGCCCGCCCCCTGCTGCACGAGGCGTCCGACGAAGGCGCCATCGCCGGACGCGGCGCCCTTGCCTTTCCGGCTCGCGTGCCAAGCTCGCGCAAAACCCCGCTGGCCATCACCTTTACCGATCCTCCGCTGGTCAGCGTCGGGGCCGCGCCCGGCGATGGTGCCAAGACCGGCAGCGCCGATTACACCAATCAGGGCCGCGCCCGGGTCGACAATCGCAACACCGGCCTTGCCCGCATCCATGCCTCGGCCCCCGATGGCCGACTGATCGGGGCCGATCTGTTTTGCCCCGGCGCCGATCACATGGGCCATCTGCTGGCGCTGGCCATCGCGCAGGGGTTGACCGCCCGCGACCTGCTGGACCAGCCGTTCTATCATCCGACGCTGGAAGAAGGGTTGAAACCGGCCCTGCGCGAGATCTGCGCCGCCGTGCCGCTGCAAATCCCCGGCGATCGCGATACCGGCTCGCCCCCCGGTGCCTGACGCCGCCGCGCAAAGAATGCCGATGACGCGCGCGCGCCGCCATGCTACGCGAAGATCATGAGCAAACTGCCCACCAAGACGGACATCCTTGACTGGATCTCCGCGAACCCGACCCTCACCTCCAAACGCGACATCGCCAAGGCGTTCGCGATCAAGGGGGCTGCCCGCATCGATCTCAAGCGTATCCTGAAGGAGCTTGAAACCGAAGGGCATCTGTCCAGACGCAGCAAGACCTACCGCGATCCCGATCGCCTGCCCCCGGTCACCGTGCTTCAGATCAAGGCACCGGATGACAACGGCGATCTGTTCGCGCAGCCGCTGGAATGGCATGGCGAGGGCGTCGAGCCGATCGTGCTGTTCGTGCCTCGCGCCAGCGATCCGGCGCTTGGCGAAGGAGACCGCATCCTCGCCCGCGTTCAGGTGGTGCATGAGGGCGATCACAATTACGAGGCGCGGCTGATCCGCCGCATCGGCAACACCGCGCAGAAGGTTATCGGCATCTTTCGCAAGACTGCCGAGGGCGGGCGCATTCTGCCCATCGACAAGGGCTCCGACAAGGAATGGACCGTGGCGCCGGACGCTACCGGCGGCGCGCAAGACGGCGAGCTGGTCGAAGGCGAACAGGCTGGCCCGCGCAGCACCCGCATGGGCCTGCCGCGCGCGCGCATCACCCTGCGGCTTGGCGATCCGACCGCGCCGCGCGCTGTGTCGCTGATCGCCATCCACCAGCACGGCATCCCCGACGATTTCCCCGAATCGGTGCTGGCAGAGGCCGATGCCAAGGAACCGGCAGAACTGAAGGGCCGCACGGACCTGCGCGAGCTGCCGCTGATCACCATCGACCCCTCCGATGCGCGCGACCGCGACGACGCTGTGTTTGCGCAGGCCGATGACAACCCGAAGAACCCCGGCGGGCATGTGATCTGGGTCGCCATCGCCGACGTGGCGCATTACGTGCGCCCCGGCAGCAAGCTTGACCGCGAGGCCAAGCTGCGCGGCAATTCCAGCTATTTCCCCGACCGGGTGGTGCCGATGCTGCCCGACCGGCTGTCGGGCGATCTGTGTTCGCTGCACGAAGGCGTGCCGCGCGCCTGTATCGCCGTGCGCATGGTGATCAATGCGCAGGGCGACAAGATCTCGCATAAATTCGTGCGGGGCCTGATGCGCTCGGCCGCCGCGCTGAGCTATCAGCAGGTGCAGGCGGCGCAGGATGGCACGCCCGACGATGCCTGCGGCCCGCTGCTGGAACCGGTGATCCAACCGCTATACGCCGCCTACGAGGCGCTGCGCGAGGCGCGCGAGCGGCGGCAACCGCTGGATCTCGACCTGCCCGAACGGCGCGTGGTGCTGAGCGAGGACGGCGAGGTGACCTCGGTCAATTTCGTCACCCGGCTCGACGCGCACAGGCTGATCGAGGAATTCATGATCCTCGCCAATGTCTCTGCCGCTGAAGAGCTGATCGCGCGCCGCACGCCGCTGCTGTTCCGCGTCCACGAAGAGCCCCCCGCCGACAAGCTCGACAGCCTGCGCGAGACCGCCGAGGCGTCGGGCCTGACGCTGGCCAAGGGGCAGGTTCTCAAGACCGCGCATCTCAACAAGCTGCTGCACGACGCCGCCGGGCGCGAAGAGGCCGAGCTGATCAACCTTGCCACCCTGCGCAGCATGACGCAGGCCTATTATGCCCCAACCAATTTCGGGCATTTCGGGCTGGCGCTGCGCAATTACGGCCATTTCACCTCGCCGATCCGGCGTTACGCCGACCTGATCGTGCATCGCGGCCTGATCCGCGCCCATGGCTGGGGCGATGACGGGCTGACCGATGACGAGATCGAGCGGCTGGAACAGACCGGCCAGCAGATCAGCGACACCGAGCGGCGCAGCATGATGGCCGAGCGCGACACCACCGACCGCTATCTCGCGGCCTACCTGTCTGACCGGATCGGGGCGGAATTCGGCGGGCGCATCAGCGGCATCGCCAAGTTCGGCGTGTTCGTGAAGCTTGACGAGACCGGCGCCGACGGGCTGATCCCGATGCGCAACCTCGGCAATGAGTATTTCCATTTCGACCGCGACGCAGGCACGCTGATGGGGGCCGACAGTGGCATCATCATCGCGCTGGGTCAGCGGGTGAAGGTGCGCCTTGTCGACGCTGCCCCCGTGACCGGCGGTATCGGGCTGGAACTGCTCGAACTCGAAGACACCAAGATGCCGCAGGGGCGCGGACGCCCCTCGCGCGGCGGGTTCAAGGGCAAACGCAACTGGGGCAAGGCGCCCAAACGCGGGCCGGGCAAAGGGCCGGGAACGCCTCCCGGACCAGAGAGACGTCAGGAATCCGTCGCGAAACGCAAGGATGCCAAGACCGCGCGCAAGGTCACGCGTCAGCGAAAGACCCGAGGCTGAAATAGGGGGGCAGCGCCGTGCCGCAGGCGCTGCCCCCGCTCAACGCCGTGGGCGAGGATATGCCCCGCTCATGAAAAAGCTGTCAGAGACGCCCGCCGAATTCGGCCAGCACCTTTGCATAGACTTCGCGCTTGAACGGCACGATCTGGCCGACCAGTTCATCGGCGCTTAGCCAGCGCCAGATGGAAAATTCCGGGTGCTCGGTGGCGATGTTCACCTGATCGTCGCTGCCGTGAAAGCGCAGCAGGAACCATTTCTGTTCCTGACCGCGATAGCGGCCCTTCCAGATCTTCGGCACGATGTGATGCGGCAGATCATACGGCAGCCAGTCGTCGGTTTCGGCCTCCACCGTCACCAGATCGGCATTCACCCCGGTTTCTTCCCAGAGTTCGCGCAGCGCGGCATCGCGCGGCGCCTCGCCCGGATCGACACCGCCCTGCGGCATCTGCCAGGCTGGCACCTCGCTGTCGAGACGCTGGCCGACAAAGACCTCGCCGCGCTCATTGACGAGCATCACGCCGACGCAGGGGCGATAGGGAAGTTTGGCGATGTCTTCAGGAGTCATGTCGGGGCCTTGCATGGATAGGGGCGGGAAAGTATCCCGCCCCGTCTGATCACTCTGACTTGTCGATTTCAAGCACGTTGAGGCCCTTGAGGATGTCGATGGCATAGGCCAGCTGGTAATCCTCGATGCGCAGCGCAGCGGCGGCTTCGGCCTTGGCGCGGTCTTCCTCGATCTGCTGGATCTCGTCTTCGGTCAGGCTGTCGTTGTTCAGCGCGCCGCGCAGATCGGCCTCGGAGCGGCTGAACGGGTTGTTGCCCTCTTCGGCGTCGGTCGGGTTTTCCTTGGGCAGCGGCTGCTCGACGATGATATCGGGCGACACGCCAAGCGCCTGGATCGAGCGGCCCGACGGGGTGTAATAGCGCGCCGTGGTCAGGCGCATCGCGCCATCGCCGCGCACCGGCATCACCGTCTGGACAGAGCCCTTGCCAAAGGTCTTGGTGCCGACCACCACCGCGCGGTGATGATCCTTGAGCGCCCCGGCGACGATTTCCGACGCAGACGCCGAGCCGCCGTTGACCAGAACCACCATCGGCTTGCCGTTGGTCAGATCGCCCTCGGTGGCGTTGTAACGCTCGCCGTCCTGCGGATCGCGGCCACGGGTCGAGACGATTTCACCGGCGTCGAGGAAGGCATCCGACACTTTGATCGCCTGCGTCAGCAAACCGCCGGGGTTGTTGCGCAGGTCCAGCACGATCCCGTTGACCGCGTCCAAGCCGCCGGCCTCTTCGATGCGGGCCTGCAGCCCCTCGGCAAGGTTGGGATAGGTCTGATCGTTGAACGTGGTCACGCGCAGCACCACGGTATCGCCTTCCAGACGCGTGCGCACCGCGGTCAGCTTGATGGTGTCGCGGGTGATCGACACGTCGAAGGGTTCATCGGCGCCTTCGCGCGCGATGGTGATGACGATTTCCGACCCCACCGGCCCGCGCATCAGGTCGACCGCCTCGTCCAGCGTCAGGCCCAGAACCGACTCGCCGTCGACATGGGTGATGAAATCGCCCGACATGATGCCAGCCTCGGCGGCGGGGGTATCGTCGATCGGCGAGACCACCTTGACGAAGCCGTCCTCTTGCGTGACCTCGATCCCCAGACCGCCGAATTCGCCGCGCGTCTGCACGCGCATGTCTTCGGCATCCTCGGGAGGCAGGTAGCTGGAATGCGGATCGAGCGAGGTCAGCATGCCGTTGATGGCGGCCTCGATCAGATCCGACGGTTCGACATCTTCGACATACTGGGCGCGGATACGTTCGAAGATATCGCCAAAGAGATCGAGCTGCTCATAGACGCTGGCCTTGGAGGCCTGCTCCTGCGCCAACAGCGGTCCGACGAATTGCGTCGTCGCCACGACGCCTGCGATCGTCCCGCCAAGCGCGGCCATCACGAATTTGTTCATGCGCATCCTATCCCAAGTCTTCAATACATCGCCGGAATCCTACCGACCTGCGAACCAGATCAGCGGATCGACCGGTCCGTCGCCTTGCCTAACCTCTACATAGAGCGTTTCGGTGCGTCCAGCGCCAGTCGCTTCAACAGATGGTGACGCGCCCGGCGCGGCGTAGCTGCCGCCCATCAAGCCGACAGGGCTTCCCTCGGGCAGCACCTGCCCGGCGGCGCCATAGGTCACCTGCAACCCGGCCAGCACGAACAGCAGGTCGGGCTGCGGCTCGAGGATCGTCACCAGCCCATAATCGAGCAGCGGCCCGGCATAGCGCACGGTGGCGGCGGTGGGCGTGGTCACCAGCGCCTCGGGCTGGGTGGCGATGACAATGCCGGGGCGGGTGACCCCGGCGGCATCGGCCTCGCCGGCGCGGCGCAGGATCTGCCCTTGCACCGGAAGATCCAGCGCGCCCTTGCGATCATTGATCGGCGGCAGGGTGTTGAGCTTTTCATTCCCGGCGATCTCGGACAGGCCAGAGGCAAAGCCTTCGAGCGTTTCAGTGGCCGAGATTAGAATGGCGGTCTTCACCGGATCTTCGGTGAAGCGCAGCGGCAGGTCGGTGCGGTCGGCAATCGCCTGAGACAGCTCGGTTCGGGCCTGCTGCACGCCTGCCAGCCCGTCCTTCAGGGTTTCGGCGGCGTTTTGCTGCAACAGGCGCAGGTTCGTGACCTCGGTCAGATCGGCGCGGATGCGCTGCGCCTCGTCGCTCAGCCCCGGCGTCACCGAGGCCAGCATCATCCCGGCACGCGCCGCGCCCACCGGCCCCTGCGGGTGCAGCATCGCCGAGGGCGCGGCCCTGCCGCCCATGCTGGACAAGACGCCCAGCAGCTGGGCGATCTCGGTTTCCTGACTTTGCAGCTTGCGAGACAGCTCGGTTTCGCGGATCGCGGCCTCGCGCAGACCGTCGCGCATGGCGCCAAGCCCGGCCTCATAGGCCTTGACCGTCTGGGTCAGCGCGCTGACCCGGTCGCGGGCACTGTCGGCCCGGTCAAGCTGCAGCGACGCGTCTTCGAGCGCCCGCGCCGCCTGACGCGCGGCCTCGGCCTGATCTTGGGCCTGTGCGGGGCCTGCCAGCGCAAGCACCAGCGCCGCAAGCCCCCCGGCGCGCCGCAGACGTGTCACTGAAGAAGGCTCTTGCCGGTCATTTCCTCGGGCTGCTCCAGCCCCATCAATTGCAGGATCGTCGGCGCGACATCGGCCAGCTTGCCGTCGCGCAGGGTGGCGCCCTCGGGCCCGCCCCAGACGATCACCGGCACAAGGTTGGTGGTATGCGCGGTATGCGGGCCGTTGGTGGCCTCGTCCCACATGGTTTCGCAATTGCCGTGATCGGCGATGATGATCATCGCGCCGCCGGCTTTTTCCAGCGCCGCCAGCACCTTGCCCAGCCCGTCATCGACCGCTTCGCAGGCCGCGATGGCGGCTTCGAGAACGCCGGTATGGCCGACCATGTCGGGGTTGGCGAAATTGGTGACGATCAGGTCGTATTTGCCGCTGTCGATGGCGGCGACGAATTTCTCGGCCACCTCGGGTTCCGACATTTCGGGCTGAAGATCATAAGTCGCGACCTTGGGGGACAGCGGCATGAACCGGTCCTCGCCCACCTCGGGCTCTTCCTTGCCGCCGTTCAGGAAGAATGTGACATGCGGATATTTCTCGGTCTCGGCAAGCCGGTACTGCTTCAGCCCATGTTTGGCGACCCATGCGCCAAGGGTGTTGACGATCTTCCGCTTGGGATAGGCCGCGCTCATGTAGGCGTTATGCGCATCGGAATATTCGACCATGCCGAGCAGCGCGCAAAGCTGGGGCTGGCTGCGATCAAACCCGTCGAACGCCGGATCGCCGATGGCCTGAAGGATCTCTCGCGCGCGGTCGGCGCGGAAGTTGAGGCAGAACAGCCCGTCGCCCGCCTGCACCCCCGCGTAGCCGTCGATGACCGTGGCGGGGATGAATTCGTCGGTCTTGTCCTTGGCGTAGCTCTGCGACACGGCGGTCACGGCGTCGGGCGCACTGTCACCCTTGCCAAGGATCATTGCGTTGTAGGCCTGCTCGACCCGCTCCCAGCGGTTGTCACGGTCCATCGCGTAGTAGCGGCCAATGACAGTGCCGATGCTGGCGGTCTCGGGGAGCGCGTCGCTCAGTTGCTTCACGAACGCCTCGCCCGATTTCGGCGCAACGTCGCGCCCGTCGGTGATGGCGTGCAGGACGACCTTGCAGCCAAGATCGGTGAGCATGGTCACCGCCGCCTTGATATGTTCGATATGCCCATGCACGCCGCCGTCGGACACCACGCCCATGATATGCGCGGTGCCTGCCGCGGCTTTGACCTTTGCCGCGAAATCCTTGATCTCGGCATTGTCGAAAAACGTGCCATCCTCGATGGCAAGGTCGATCTGTCCCAGATCCATCGCCACAACGCGCCCGGCGCCGATATTGGTGTGCCCGACCTCGGAATTGCCCATCTGCCCGCTCGGCAGGCCCACTTCGGGGCCAAAGGTCACCAGCGTGGCGTTGGGGCAGCTGGCATAGAGCCTGTCCATATTGGGGGTGCGGGCGAGCTTGGGGGCGTTGAACGCCGCATCCTCACGCAGGCCCCATCCGTCGAGAATGGTCAGAACAACGGGTTTCGGGGTGGTCATGTTCGGGCCCTCCTGATGCGCTCCGGGCAGGCTTAGCAGGGTTGCACAGAGATGTGGAGAGGATGCGGTGCCCCAAGCGCCCGGTCGTCATGTCCTGCGCCCAAACCATGCAAACGCCGGGCCGAATGGCATCCGGGTGCCGTTGCGGTTCGGGCGTGCGTGCCGCGCAGCAGGCTGGTCGGTGGGTTGGGCGATGGGCTGGGTGAAGGGCTGGGCGAAAACCCGCCCGCCCGGCTTGCCGCGACCTTGGCGCCAAGGCACAGTGCCCGCCAAGAACCACCCACGAAACGAGGGGACGAGGCAGAATGCAGGTCACGAGACGAATGGCACTACTCAGCGGCGGCGCAATGGCGCTGCTGGCAGGATGCGGAGGCGGCGCAAACATCGCGCCCATGGGCGGCGGCACGATCGACCCCGACCTGCTGCCGCAACCCAACCCCGGCTGGAACGCATGGGTGGCGAATTTCCGTAGCCGCGCCATGGCAGAGGGGATCTCGGGCGCGACGCTGGATGCGGCGTTCCGCGGCGCGGGCTACCTGCCCGGCGTCGTCACCCGCGACCGCAGCCAGACCGAATTCACCCGCTCGCTTGAGGATTACTTCGCCATCGCAGCGTCGGAGACCAAGGTCGCGACCGGGCGCGCGATGCTGTCGCGCCATGGCGCGCTGCTGCGCGAGATCGAGATGCGCTATGGCGTGCCCGCGCAGGTGGTCACGGCGATCTGGGGCATGGAAAGCAATTACGGCGCCCGGCGGGGGGATATCCCGGTGGTGTCCTCGACCTCGACGCTGGCCTTTGACGGGCGGCGCGGCGCGTTCTTTGAAAAGCAGCTGATCGCGGCATTGGGGATCATCCAGCGCGGCGACGTGCCCGCATCGCGCCTGACCGGCAGCTGGGCCGGGGCGATGGGCCACACCCAGTTCATCCCGACCACGTTTCAGGCCTATGCGGTGGATTTCCGCGGCGACGGGCACCGCGACATCTGGTCGGACGATCCAACCGACGGGCTGGCCTCGACGGCGCATTACCTGTCGAAAAGCGGCTGGCGGATGGGCGAGCCGTGGGGCCTTGAGGTGCGCCTGCCCGCCGGATTTTCGGCGGCGCAGACCGGGCGTGGCACGACACGGTCAGACTGGGGCACGATGGGCGTGACAGCGGCCTCGGGCGGGCGCCTGCCGTCGCTCAGCGGGTCGATCCTTGCGCCCGCTGGCATCGGTGGACCGGCCTTTCTGGTGTTTCGCAACTTTGGGGCGATCTTGCGCTACAACAATGCCGAGAAATATGGGCTGGGTGTGGGCCATCTGTCGGATCGAATCGCCGGGGCCGGCCCGCTGCGCGGCACTTTCCCGCCGGACCAATACGGCTTTACCAAGGATGACCGGGTCGAATTGCAAACCCTGCTGTCGCGGCGCGGCTTCGATCTGGGAACGCCGGACGGGGTGTTTGGCAGCAAGACCGAGGCGGCGGTGTCGGCCTATCAGGCGCGCGAAGGGCTTGCCGTGACCGGACAGCCGTCGCGCGCGCTGCTGGAAAGGCTGCGCCGCGGCTGACCGGGGGCCGGGTCTGGATCTTTCAGAACAAAGATCCAGACCGTTTCAGCGCTGCTTTTTCGCCCGGCGGATCAGAATGTCGCGCTTTGTCTTCGACAGATGGTCAAAGAACATCTTGCCATTCAGATGGTCGATCTGGTGCTGGACGCTGGTCGCCCAGAGGCCGATGAAATCCCGCTCTTCGATCTCGCCCGTCTCGTTCAGAAACCGCACCGTCACCGCGCGCGGCCGCTCGATCGCGGCCCAGACGCCGGGAAGGTTCGGGCTGGCCTCGTCATGGCTGCGCAGCTTGACGCTTGCGTGCAGAACCTCGGGGTTGGCCATGCGCACCGGCTGGCCACGCTCTTCGGAGGCATCGACCACCGCCAGTCGCAGCATCACGCCGATCTGCGGGGCGCCCAGGCCAACGCCGGGCATCGCTTCCATCGTGTCGATCATGTCGCGCCAGATGGCGCGGATCTCGTCGGTGATCGCCTCGACCGGGGCCGCGGGCGTGCGCAGCCGCTTGTCAGGCCATGGGATGCAGGGGCGCGCGGTCATTGCGCCGCCTCATAGCTGCATTGCAGCGCCTTGGCGTCTTCGGGCGAAAGCCGGTCGAAATGCACCAGCCCGTCGAGATGGTCGTATTCGTGCTGCGCCACGATGGCCTCGGCCCCCTCAAAGCGGCGCTCTTGCCGCACGCCTGCAAGGTCGGTAAAGCGCATCTGCACCCAGACCGAGCGGCGCACCTGCGCCGTCACGCCGGGGATCGACAGGCAGCCCTCTGGGCCCGTCGCGGTTTCCTTCGAAACCTCGGTGATCTCGGGGTCGATGCAGGCGATGGGGGTCATCTCACCGTCTTTCCAGCCCGCATCCATCACGAAGACCCGTTGCAGCACACCGATCTGCGGCGCGGCCAGCCCCCGCCCCGGCGCGTCGTACATGGTTTCGAACAGATCGCCCACCAGCGCCTTGATCGTCGCCGGATCGGCGGCGGCGCAGGGCTGCGTCAGCCGCGGATCGGGCCAGAGCAGAACCGGACGCACGCTCATCCCCGCGCCCGATCGCGCTTGAACTTGACCATCTTGCGGGTGATCAGCTGTCGCTTCAGCGGCTTGAGGTAGTCGATGAACAGCTTGCCATCGAGGTGGTCGATCTCGTGCTGCACGCAGGTGGCCCAAAGCCCGTCGAATTCCTCGCGCTGTACATTGCCGTTCGCGTCCATCCATTCGACATCGACCAGCTTCGGCCGCTCGACATCGGCGTATTGGTCGGGGATCGACAGGCAGCCCTCTTCGTAGACATTGCGCTCGTCCGAGCTTGCCAGCACGCGCGGGTTGAACATGACGAGGGGCCGCGCCTCTTCGCCGTTGTCGGATTTGGCGCAATCCAGCACGATCAGCCGCGACAGGATGCCGATCTGCGGCGCCGCCAGCCCGATACCGGGCGCGTCATACATGGTTTCCAGCATGTCATCGGCCAGAACGCGCAGATCGTCCGACAGATCGGGCACAGGTTCGCACAGCTTTTTCAGCCGCGGGTCGGGGTGGATGAGGATGTTGCGTTTCATGCGGCTCCTCTAGGCGCTTTCATGCTTCTGATCTAGGAAAAAGCGCCCGTTTTCGCAAGCGCCGGGGCTTGCGCTCGGCACGGCAGGGGGTACCGTTCGCACGCGAACAACTCAAAGGATCTCCCCCCGATGACCAGCCGCTTCGATGAAGTGATCGACCGCAAGGGCACGCATAGTGCCAAGTGGGACAAGATGGAAAGCCTGTATGGCGTGTCGCCCGATGACGGCCTTGCCATGTGGGTGGCGGATATGGATTTCCGCCCGCCAGATTGTGTGCAGGCGGCGCTTCGGGGCATGCTCGATCACGGCCTCTACGGCTATTTCGGCGACGATTCGGCCTATCTGAACGCGATTCAGTGGTGGATGTCGCATCGCCACGGCTGGGAGGTGTCGCCTGACTGGATCTTTACCACCCACGGGCTGGTCAACGGCACCGGCCTCTGCGTCGAGACATGGACCCAGCCGGGCGACGCGGTGGTGCTGTTCACGCCGGTCTACCACGCCTTTCACCGCATCATCAAAGCCGCGGGCCGCGAGGTACGAGAGCTGCCGCTGGCGCAGGTCGATGGCCGTTACGAGATGGATTTCAGCGCCTATGACGCGCTGATGACCGGCAGCGAAAAGCTGCTGGTGCTGTGCTCGCCGCACAATCCGGGCGGGCGCGTCTGGACCCGCGCCGAGCTGGAGCAGGTGGCGGAATTTGCCCGCAAGCACGATCTGGTGCTGGTCTCGGACGAGATTCACCACGACCTGATCATGCCCGGCCACAGCCACACGCCGATGGCGCTGATCGACGACATCAAAGACCGGCTGGTCATGATGACTGCGACCACCAAGACCTTCAACATCGCCGGATCGCATACCGGCAACGTCATCATCCCGGATGAAAAGCTGCGCACGCAGTTCGCGGCAAAGATGGCAGGGCTTGGCCTGTCGCCCAACAGCTTTGGCCTGATCATGGCGACGGCGGCCTATTCGCCCGAGGGCGCCGAGTGGGTGGATGCCCTGAACCTGTATCTGGATAGCAACCGCAAGCTTTTCGACGCGGCGGTGAGTGCGATTCCGGGGCTGACGACGATGCCGCTGGAAGCGACCTACCTGTCCTGGGTGGATTTTGGCGCGCTTGGCATGGACGACGCCGAGATCGCCCGCCGCGTTCAGCAAGAGGCGCGGATTGCCCCCAACCACGGCGCGCCCTTCGGCAAGGGCGGCGAGACATGGCTGCGCTTCAACATCGCGACCCCGCGCGCGCGGGTGATCGAGGCAGGCGAACGGCTTCAGGCCGCCTTTGCAGACCTTCAGTAACGCAAACGGCGCGCCCCGAGGGGCGCGCCGCTGTCATACCATGTGGTGGAATTATTCCTGCGGGATCAGCCGCAGCGACAATTCCATCAGCTGATCCGAGGAAGCTTCGGAGGGCGCGGCCATCATCAGGTCTTCGGCGCGCTGGTTCATCGGGAACATGATGACCTCGCGGATGTTGGACGTACCGGCCAGCAGCATGACGATGCGGTCGATCCCGGCGGCGCAGCCCCCGTGCGGCGGGGCGCCGTACTGGAATGCGTTGTACAGGCCCTGAAAGCGCTTCTTGACCTCGTCTTCGCCGTAACCGGCGATTTCGAACGCCTTGAGCATCAGGTCAGGCTTGTGGTTGCGGATCGCGCCGGACACCAGTTCATAGCCGTTGCAGGCCAGATCGTACTGGTAGCCCTTGACCGCGAGCGGATCGCCCTGCAGCGCCTCCATCCCGCCTTGCGGCATCGAGAACGGGTTGTGCTCGAAGTCGATCTTGCCGGTTTCCTCGTCCTTTTCGTAGATCGGGAAATCCACGATCCATGCAAAGGCAAAGCGGTTCTTGTCGGTCAGGCCCAGATCTTCGCCGATGACATCGCGCGCCTTGCCGGCAACGCGCTGGAATGCCTGCGGCTTGCCGCCAAGGAAGAATGCCGCATCGCCGACGCCAAGGCCCAGCTGCGCGCGAATGGCTTCGGTGCGCTCGGGGCCGATGTTCTTGGCCAGCGGGCCAGCGGCTTCCATGCCCTGCCCCTGATCGCGCCAGAAGATATAGCCCATGCCGGGCAGACCCTCTTTCTGGGCAAAGGCGTTCATCCGGTCGCAGAACTTGCGCGAGCCGCCAGTGGGGGCAGGAATGGCGCGAATTTCCGTGCCGTCCTGTTCCAGCAGCTTGGCGAAGATCGCAAAGCCGGAGCCGCGGAAATGCTCGGACACGTCCTGCATTTCGATCGGGTTGCGCAGGTCGGGCTTGTCGGTGCCGTATTTCAGCGCCGCTTCCTTGTAGGGAATCTGCGGCCATGTTTCGGGCGCGTCGACCTTGGCGCCCTCGCCGAATTCCTCGAACACGCCTGCGATCACCGGCGAGACCGTGTCGAACACGTCCTGCTGGGTGACAAAGCTCATCTCAAGGTCAAGCTGGTAGAAATCGGTGGGCGAGCGGTCGGCGCGGGGGTCTTCATCGCGGAAACAGGGCGCGATCTGGAAATACTTGTCGTAGCCCGACATCATGATCAGCTGCTTGAACTGCTGCGGCGCCTGCGGCAGGGCGTAGAACTTGCCCGGATGCAGACGGCTCGGCACGAGGAAGTCGCGCGCGCCTTCGGGGCTGGATGCGGTGATGATCGGGGTCTGGTATTCGCGGAACGCCTTGTCCCACATGCGCTGGCGGATCGAACGCACCACATCCGAGCGCAGCGTCATGTTGCGCTGCATCGCCTCGCGGCGCAGGTCGAGGTAGCGATAGCGCAGGCGGGTTTCCTCGGGGTATTCCTGATCGCCGAAGACCATCAGCGGCAGCTCGGCCGACTGGCCCAGCACCTCAATCCCGCGCACGAAGACTTCGACTTCGCCGGTGGGGATCTTGGGGTTCACCAGCTCGGGGGCGCGGGCCTTGACCTCGCCGTCGATGCGGATGCACCATTCGCTGCGCACCTTCTCGACATCGGCAAAGGCCGGGCTGTCGGGATCGCAAAGCACCTGCGTGATGCCATAATGGTCGCGCAGGTCGATGAAGAGAATGCCGCCGTGGTCGCGGACGCGGTTGACCCAGCCCGACAGGCGGACGGTTTCGCCCACGTTGTCCTTGCTGAGCGCGGCACAGCTGTGCGTGCGGTAGGCGTGCATATCGGATGCCCCTTGGAAACTGCCGGAAAGTCAGGCGCCGATACACCTTGTGCCGCCCCGGAAGTCAAGGGATGCGCGTCGGAACTTGCCGAAAAGACCAAGCGTTTTAACGTTTGGGGATGCCCTGCGCGTGGCATCACGCCGGGGTGTTCCTTGCAAATCCTACGCATGGGGGTGCTCGAGATGTGGAAGACCGTGCTCGACAAGATGTTGAGAAAGCTGATCGTGGTCGGTCGGATCAGGGTAACATGGCCGGATGGCGAGCTGCGCAGCTATGGGCCGGGAGGCTCGCTTGAAGCCGAAGTCCGGCTGGCGGACGACAGCATCGTGAAAGATCTCGCAAAGCGGCCGGTGATGGCGCTGGGAGAGGGCTACATGGACGGGCGGCTGGTGGTGGCGCCCGAGGCGCTCTATGATTTTCTGGCGCTGCTGATCCGCAATCAGCAACAGGGCGACATGCCCGGATGGTTCGATGCGGTGCAGGCGCTGCGCAGCTGGACGCGCAGTATCGAACAGCGCAACTCTCCGAAGCGAAGCCAGCGCAACGTGCATCACCATTACGACATTTCCGATGACCTCTACCGGCTCTTCCTTGACGCCGACATGCAGTATTCCTGCGCCTACTGGGCCCACCCGGAGATGACGCTGGAACAGGCGCAGGCGGCGAAAAAGCAGCACATCGCCCGCAAGCTGCGGATCACGCCCGGCATGTCGGTGCTGGATATCGGCTGCGGCTGGGGCGGCATGGCACTGACGCTGGCGCGCGATTACGGGGCGAAGGTAACCGGCGTGACCCTGTCCGAGAACCAGCTTGCCACGGCGCGGGCGCGGGCCAAGGCGGCAGGGCTGGAGGACTCGGTGAACTTCGTGCTGCGCGATTACCGCAAGGTCGAACGGACCTATGACCGGATCGTCTCGGTCGGGATGCTCGAACATGTCGGCTACCCGCAGCTGGATGTGTATTTCGCCAAGCTGCACGATATTCTGGCCCCCGACGGGATCGCGCTGATCCACACCATCGGCCATGTCTCGGAGCCGCGGCCAACGTCGAAATGGCTCGATAAGTACATCTTTCCCGGCGGCTATGTGCCGTCGCTGTCCGAGGTCTCGGCCTCGATCGAGAAAAGCGGCCTTTGGGCGGCAGATGTCGAGGTGCTGCGCGGCCATTACGGCCCGACGCTGCATCACTGGCGGCAACGCTTCGAAGCCGCGCTGCCGCAGGTGCGCGCGATGTATGACGAGACCTTCGTGCGGATGTGGCGGTTTTACCTCGTGGCCTGCGAAGCCAGTTTTGAAGAGATGTTTCAGGGGGTGTTCCACCTGCAACTGTCGCACCGGCAATATGCCGTACCGACGACCCGCGATTATCTCTACCACGATGATGCGCCCGCACGGCTGGGCCACGCCGCCCAGTAAGCCCCGCCCCCACCGAAGAATTTTCGCCGGTGAATTCTGCGCGCCCGGCGCGGCGCCCATCAGGATCTTTCGCAAGAGGTTTCCCGGCCCTGCGAGCGGTAGCAATCGGCGGCGGATTAGGGTTGCGTGGCCCCGGCGCTTCTCTATAACGCACGACAATTTGCGGGTTGCAGCGTCTCCCCCGCTGCTTCCCCATGCCCGTCGCATACGCGCCAGAACACCCAAAGCCAGAGGTCGAACGATGCCCAAAAGAACCGATATCAAGTCCATTATGATCATCGGCGCCGGGCCCATCATCATCGGCCAGGCCTGCGAATTCGATTACTCTGGCGCACAGGCCTGCAAGGCGCTGCGCGAAGAAGGCTACCGCGTCATTCTGGTGAACTCGAATCCCGCGACGATCATGACCGATCCGGGCCTTGCCGATGCCACCTATATCGAGCCCATCACCCCCGAGGTGGTCGCCAAGATCATCGAAAAGGAACGCCCCGACGCGCTGCTGCCGACCATGGGCGGGCAGACCGGGCTCAACACCTCGCTGAAGCTCGAGGAAATGGGCGTGCTTGCCAAATACGGCGTCGAGATGATCGGTGCCAAGCGCGAGGCCATCGAGATGGCCGAAGACCGCGCCCTGTTCCGCGAGGCGATGGACCGCATCGGGCTGGAAAACCCCGCCGCCACCATCGTCACCGCGCCGAAAAAGCCGAGTGGCAAGGCCGATCTGGATGCCGGGGTCGCGATTGCGCTTGAAGCGCTGGAGACCATCGGCCTGCCCGCGATCATCCGCCCCGCCTTTACCCTTGGCGGCACTGGCGGCGGCGTCGCCTACAACCGCGAAGATTACATCCACTATTGCCGCACTGGCATGGATGCCTCGCCGGTGAACCAGATCCTTGTCGACGAATCGCTTCTGGGCTGGAAGGAATTCGAGATGGAGGTGGTGCGCGACAAAGCCGACAACGCCATCATCGTCTGCGCCATCGAAAACGTCGACCCCATGGGCGTGCACACCGGTGATTCGATCACCGTCGCCCCGGCGCTGACCCTGACCGACAAGGAATACCAGATCATGCGCAACGGCAGCATCGCCGTTCTGCGCGAGATCGGCGTGGAAACCGGCGGCTCCAACGTGCAATGGGCGATCAACCCGGAAAACGGCCGCATGGTGGTGATCGAGATGAACCCGCGGGTGTCGCGCTCCTCGGCGCTGGCGTCCAAGGCGACCGGCTTTCCGATTGCGAAAATCGCCGCCAAGCTGGCCGTCGGCTACACGCTCGACGAGCTCGACAATGACATCACCAAGGTGACGCCCGCGAGCTTCGAGCCGACCATCGACTACGTGGTCACCAAGATCCCCAAGTTCGCCTTCGAGAAATTCCCCGGCTCCGAGCCGCACCTCACCACCGCGATGAAATCCGTGGGCGAGGCGATGGCCATTGGCCGCACCATCCACGAGTCGCTGCAAAAGGCGCTGGCCTCGATGGAATCCGGCCTCACCGGGTTCGATGAGATCGAAATCGACGGCGCCCCCGAGAAAAGCGCCGTGATCAAGGCGATCTCCAAACAGACCCCCGACCGCATGCGCACCATCGCGCAGGCCATGCGCCACGGCCTGTCCAATGATGAGATCCACGCCGTCACCATGTTCGACCCGTGGTTCCTTGCCCGCATCCGCGAAATCGTCGATGCCGAGGCCGAGGTGCGCGAAAACGGCCTGCCGCAGGACGAAGACGGGCTGCGCATGCTCAAGATGATGGGCTTCACCGATGCCCGCCTCGCCAAGCTGACCGGGTTCAGCGAAAAGGACGTGCGCAAGCGCCGCATCGCGCTTGGCGTTACCGCCGTTTTCAAGCGCATCGACACCTGCGCCGCCGAATTCGAAGCGCAGACCCCCTACATGTATTCCACCTACGAAGAGCCGATGATGGGCGAGGTAGAATGCGAATCCCGCCCCTCGGATCGCAAAAAGGTGGTGATCCTTGGCGGTGGCCCGAACCGCATCGGGCAAGGTATCGAATTCGACTATTGCTGCTGTCACGCCTGCTTCGCGCTGTCGGATGTCGGCTACGAAACCATCATGATCAACTGCAACCCCGAAACCGTGTCGACCGATTACGACACCTCGGACCGGCTGTATTTCGAACCGCTGACCTTTGAACACGTGATGGAGATCCTGCGGGTTGAGCTGGAAAACGGCACGCTGCATGGCGTCATCGTGCAGTTCGGCGGCCAGACCCCGCTGAAGCTGGCCGACGCGCTCGAGGCCGAGGGCATCCCGATCCTTGGCACCACCCCCGACGCCATCGACCTTGCCGAAGACCGCGAGCGGTTTCAGGCGCTGGTCAACCAGCTTGGCCTGAAGCAGCCCAAGAACGGCATTGCTTCCACCGACGCGCAGGCGCTGGCGATTGCCGAGGACATCGGCTTCCCGCTGGTGATCCGCCCGTCCTATGTGCTGGGTGGGCGCGCGATGGAGATCGTGCGCGACATGGCGCATCTGGAACGCTACATCCGCGAGGCGGTGGTGGTGTCTGGCGACAGCCCGGTTCTGCTTGATCACTACCTGTCTGGCGCAACCGAGCTTGACGTCGATGCGCTCTGCGACGGCGAGTCGGTGCATGTCACCGGCATTATGCAGCACATCGAAGAGGCCGGCGTGCATTCCGGCGACTCGGCCTGTTCGCTGCCGCCCTACTCGCTGAGCCGCGACATCATCAAAGAGATCGAGCGGCAGACCGAGGCGCTGGCCATCGCGCTGCACGTGGTCGGGTTGATGAACGTGCAATTCGCCGTCAAGGGCACCGACATCTACCTGATCGAGGTGAACCCCCGCGCCTCGCGCACCGTGCCCTTTGTCGCCAAGGCCACCGACAGCGCCATCGCCTCCATCGCGGCGCGGATCATGGCGGGCGAAAAGCTCTCGGCCTTCCCGCTGCGCGAGGGCTACGCGACCGATACCGACTACGACACCGATGTGCCGATGGCCGACCCGATGACCCTCGCCGATCCGAACATGCCTTGGTATTCGGTAAAAGAGGCGGTGCTGCCCTTCGCCCGGTTCCCCGGCGTCGACACCATCCTTGGCCCGGAAATGCGCTCGACCGGCGAAGTCATGGGCTGGGACCGCTCCTTCCCGCGCGCCTTCCTCAAGGCGCAGATGGGCGCGGGCACCGATCTGCCCACCGAAGGCGCGGTGTTCTTCTCGGTCAAGGATGCCGACAAGACCGACCAGATGCTGGAAGCGGCGCAGGTGCTTTCGGCCATGGGCTTTACCATCATCGCAACCGGCGGCACGGCGGCGTTCTTCGAAGCGGGCGGCGTCAACATCGAGCGGGTGAAGAAGGTCTATGAAGGCCGCCCCAACGTGGTCGACCTGATGAAGGACGGCGGCATCCAGCTGGTGCTGAACACCACCGAAGGCGCGGCCTCGGTCGAGGACTCACGCGAAATCCGCTCCGTCGCGCTTTACGACAAGATCCCCTACTTCACCACCGCCGCCGGCGCCCATGCCGCGGTGATGGCGATGAAATCCCGCGAAGAAGGCGAGATTGTGGTGAAGTCGTTGCAAGGTTGACACAAATGTAGGGAGCCTCGCAAGAGCACTGGCTATCTCTACGTCAAGTGGAGATGATGCGAACGCTTTTGCGAGGCGGTGGGTACCCGACGCGAGAGCGTGCGCAATTCAATGGCGGTTCCCGTTGCTGTACTGTCTTTTGCTGCTTTCGGAATGGGAGCCATAGCAAGCAATTATAGCATTGAAATTTCAAAAGATGCGCCAACGTGACCAGCACTTCTCGTTATTTCTCTCACAGGGTTCGCAACGGTTATGTTGCTGCTCGCATTGTGTTTTCTCTTTAGAAATGGAACTCGGGAAGACGCCGATGTCTCGATGACGCTTGCAGAGATTGAAGCAAATGCCGGCGAAATCGCGGAGATTATGAACGAAGGTCGCACCTTGATCGACGATGTAGCAGATCAGGTTGCCGAAGCCGTAAAGCTTCAAAACACCGCGATTTCGATCGCCCTTGAGCAGTTATCTGACGAATATTCTGAGCATACCGCTACGCTTGTCACCGAGTTGGAAGCGACTACGTCCCAAAGATTGCGGATTTTTGTCACCTGCTCCCCATAGAGTCCGCGTTCTTTAATTCGCTCTGTTCAACCTTGATGAGCTACCCGACGCGCCCTCGGCCCGTCCTTAGAGTGTCCGCGCTTGCATCAGGCTCACGGACTGGTGTCGTGAGCTGATTTGATCAGGTCTGCCGGGACCTTGTTCCCGATGGCCCCGTGCGGTCTTTCTTCGTTGTCGTCTCTACCACTGCCCGGCAGGCGATTGCGAAGCAATCTGCCGAGAGGGGCCAAGACTCCAGCTTTTCGGCGGCATCTTCAAGGCTCATGGACGTTGTTGCACATATC